>JAXLQL010000035.1:0-79590 GCA_046331625.1 Bryobacteraceae bacterium | reverse complement strand
CCGGTGTCTTCGAAGCTGAGACGGACGCCGGGTTCGGACGCGAGCTCTGCCCGCTTGCGCGCGGCACGGTAGGCCAGCAGCGCCATGACAGCGAACAACACCACCCATCGCACCCTCCGCTCGAGCGCGCTCAATTCCACGCGCGAGCCCAAATCTGTTAGAAACAAAAACGCCGCTCCGCGTACGCCGAGGGACACGGGAAGATTCGCCTTGCCGGGCGTGTAGGAGCGCGTGAACGGAATCATGTGGACTCCGCGCAGGCGGCGTTCGCAGAGGAAGACCGCGAGCAGCGCGAATACGAGCAGATGTTCCAGCGCGGGCTGCCACTGCCAGACTCCGAAGTACACGGCGGCTGAAGCGAACAGCAGCGGCGCAAAGGCGAGCAGATAGTACGCGAGGCGCGCGGCATCGATGTAGGCGAGCGGGCGATGGACGGCAGTGACCCTGAAGATCCAATTGGCTCTGAGCGCCGACGGAAGTGCGAACACCGCGCGTACGCCGTACACCATCGCGATCAGCATCACGATTCCAGCAGCGAGAAACGCGACGTTCGGCCGGTCCCATGGCGCAATGCGCATGTAGCGGCGAGTCTGCGCGTAGAGGGCCGACCCATTGAAGAGATACGCGCGACAGTATGCGAGAGCGACCGCGCCCGCGGCTCCGGCATAGGCGGCGAGAATCAGGCGGTGCCGCGAGCTGCGGGCCAGCGTTCGCACGACGAAAGGAACGATGGCGCGATCGACTGGACGGCGCAACAGCCGCGGCAGGATCGATGACTTCGCCGACGGCGCGATGTCGGGCTGCTCCACGATGGCGCGAGTTCCGCGATAGTAAACGAGCGCGTAGCAGGCCGCGGCCGCCGCTGCGGAAATTGCGATCGCGGCCAGCGCGCGAGCGGCCAGGAACTCGAAGACCGGATGCGCGGGTCCGCTGATCTGCTGATAGAGTCCCAGGAACCAGTACGACGGAAACCAAGCCATCAGTGGACGGCTGGCGGGGTCGGTGACGCGCACGAGCGATCCACCGGGAGTGAGCAGAAATGTTCCGAAGATTGCGAACAACGCGGCCACTTGTTCGAATGCGGCCAAGCGCCGCGCGTAGCGATACGGCAACACAAGCAGCGTCACGCCTTGCACGCCGAGCAGCACCGCGAACACGAAGCCGCCGGCTGCGAACATGGTCAGCCAGTATCCAGCGAACGTGCGTAGTGTTCCGAGAACTCCCGGCACGGGAGAGGGAACCACGAACGGGTAGCTGATCCCGATGAACAGATTCGCGGCCACCACTGACACCGCGAGTCCTGACCCCACGGCGGCGATCTTCGAAAGGAACACGACGCGCGGGCGCACGGGCAGCGTTCCGAGGATGAGGCTGTCGCGGCGATCGGGGAAGATCGCGCCCCACGCCAGCACGCCGAAGATGCCGGTGATGGCCATGGTGAACGAAGCGAGAAACTGCTGGTCGCCCGTCGCCGCGAGTAGCAGTCGCTCATGGGGAAGGGGTGTGGATGTATATCCGGGGATGAGGTAGATAGTGAGCACGAAGCCGAGCGCGGTGAGCACCGCGGCGAAGTGAACGAACAGGCGTTGCGGATCGCCACCGGCGGAGAGCACATCGAGATCGATGAGCCGCGCCAGGAAGTCGCGATAGAGGATCCGGAACTGTTGCCGCTCATCGATCATTGTCTACATGGCGATCAACTGGAGCATCTCCTCGACGATGCCCGCGGGGTCTTGTTCCACCGCGAGTTGGGTGAAGATCTCCTCGAGCGTGGGCCGCTCCATGAGCGAGCGAAGCTGATCGATCGAGTCGTCAGCCACCACGCGGCCCTTGTGCAGGATCACCACGCGCGAGCAAACCTTCTCCACCACTTCGAGCTCGTGCGAGCTGAGCAGTACCGCTTTTCCCTTACCAGCGAGCGCGGTGATGAGCCGGCGCAGCACGAGCGCCGAGTTGATGTCGAGGCCCGAGAATGGCTCGTCGAGAACGACGAGGCTCGGGTCATGCAGCAGCGCCGCCGAGAGCAGGATTTTCTGGCGCATGCCCTTCGAGTACGACGCAATCTGCACGTGCCGGTCGGAGGTGAGCGAGAAGACGCGCAGGAACCCATCGATCTTTTCGCGCAGCGGTCTGGCGGGCAGGCCGCGCAGGTTCCCCACCATCTCGAGGTACTCGGAGCCAGTCAGGTGCGGATAAAGTTGCGGCTCCTCGGGAACGTAGCCGAAACGCTGCCGGTGCGCCACCCAATCCCGCTCGATGGGCTCGCCGTTCCACAGCAGTTCGCCATCGGAAGGGTCAATGAGTCCGGTGATCATCTTGAGCGTGGTGCTCTTACCGGAGCCGTTGGGCCCCAGGTAGCCGGTGACTTCGCCGCTGCGCGCGGTGAAGGTAACGTCATTGACGACCGGGATCCCGGAGTAGCGCTTGGTGACGTGGCGGAGTTCGAGCATCCTTCAAGGTATACACGCACAACGGACTCGCTTCAGCGCGCGGGCGAGCGGCGAGTATTTCCCGGTCTCGAGCGCGCCTCCGCAGCCTGTGCGTTTCATACAGACTCCGCGGGCGCGGAAAAGGTTCCCGGAGCGCGCGTTGCGGTAAACTCGAAAGCTCATGGAACGCCGCTTCCGTTATCTCGACACGCTGATTCAAGCGTTCGTCGTCGTGCTGCTGATCTCGAATCTGGTTGCGCCGAAGCTCACTTCTCTCGGCCCGTTCGTGTTCAGCGGAGCCCAGTTGATGTTCCCGATCACCTACATTTTCGGCGACGTGTTCACCGAGGTGTATGGTTACGCGGCGTCGCGGCGTGCGATCTGGTCCGGGTTTTTCGCGGCGGCGTTGATGGCGGGGCTCGGGATGGTGGTGGTGGCGCTGCCGCCGGCGCCCGGCTGGCATGACCAGGAAGCCTTCGCAAAAGTGTTTGGCTTGGTGCCGCGCATCGTGGTCGCCAGTTTGGTGGCGTACTGGTGCGGTGAATTCGCGAACGCATTCGTGATGTCGAAGATGAAGATGCTGACCAGCGGGAAGCACCTGTGGATGCGAACCATCGGGTCGACCGCGGTGGGGCAGGCGGTGGACACGGTAGTGGTGATGGTGATCGTGTTCGCGGGGCGGGTGGATTTGGGCACGTTGATCAACCTGATGATTTCCGGCTACGGATTCAAGGTGATCTATGAGGCGCTGTCGACACCGATCACCTACATGGTGGTGAATGGTTTGAAGCGCGCCGAAGGCGTGGACGTGTTCGACACGCAAGAGAACTTCAATCCATTCAAGTCAGTGGTGAGTTGAGGCAGTGGGCGGTTGCCTGATGGACGGATGCCTGTTGAGCTCCGCGGGCGCTCCGCCGCGTTCGTTTCCGCGCCGCCCACTACGTAACCACGAGTCCCGCTCCAAGTAACCACTACAGGCCGGCTAGGGAATCGGGTCCGGCGCGGGGCCCGAATCATCACGAACGCAGTTCATAGCTATCTGGGCTGCAATTTGCATCGCCCCCGTATCTACTCTGCTGCGATCTCCGTCCGCTGGGTTGACGCACGATTGGGCGATAGCACCCACAGCCAATGCCGCCCTTCCGGCATGGTATGCTGACACCGTCATCACCCAGGGGAGTTCTTCATGAAATCCATACTCGCCTTCTCGGCGTTCACCGTTACCGCTCTGCTCCAGGCACAAACCGCCACGATTGTCGGCACGGTTACTGACTCCACCGGCGGCGCAGTAGCCAACGTCGCCGTCACCGTCACTTCGAAAGATACGGGCCTCGCGCGCAAGACCACCACGAATTCCTCGGGCTATTATGCGGCATCGCTGTTGCCCACTGGCGCGTACACGGTCTCCGCCGAAATCTCGGGCTTCAAGAAGAAGACCGTCAGTGACATCGTGCTCGAGGTCAATCAGCAGTTGCGTGTCGACGTCCAGCTCGAAATCGGTTCCACCTCCGACTCGGTGACCGTAGCCAGTGACGCGATCCAGTTGCAGACCGAAAACGCCACCGTCGGCCAAGTGGTGGACAACCAATACACCACCCAGATCCCGCTCAACGGCCGCGATTTTTCGCAGCTTCTGCTTCTGGTACCCGGAGCCACCACGCGACCCGGCGGCTACGATCAAACGGTCGGCTCGGCCACCGGCAGTCTCGGCTCGGGCGTCGCCATCGGCGGCCGCGACAACCAGAACAACTTCCAGCTCGACGGCGCGAGCAACAACGCGCGCCAGTTCGGCAACATCGCAGTCAAGCCCTCGATCGACGCCATCCAGGAGTTCAAAGTGCAAACGAACTCCTACTCGGCCGAACTCGGCCAAGCCGCCTTCGGACAGATCAGCCTCATCACCAAGTCCGGCACCAACGAAATCCACGGCGCGCTCTTCGAGTTTCTGCGCAACAACGCTTTTGACGCGCGCAACTTCTTCCTTCCCAAGCCGAGCCGCCTCAACCGCAATCAATTCGGCGGCGCCGCCGGCGGACCCGTTATCCGCAACAAGACGTTCTTCTTCTTCAACTACGAAGCTCACACCGAGCGCCGCGGCGTCGAGTCATTCCGCTCCGTTCCCGTGCAGGCATGGCGCGAAGGCGATTTCTCCGGCGTTGCCGGTCTGACGCTGAAAGATCCGGCCGCCGGCGGGGCTCCCTTCGCCGGAAACAGAATCCCCGCGACACGTTTTAGCCAAACCGCCAAGGCCTCCATCGGACTCTGGCCCGCGCAGAACTTCGGTGGCCCAACCACCGTGTCGAACAATCTGCTCATCACTGCTCCCGATAAATACTCGAACGGCTTGATGACCATCAAGATCGATCACGAGCTCACCTCGAAAGATCGCATCAACGGAAAGTACACCCGCGCCGTCCACGACGAGACCACCACGCCCGGCCTGCCCACCTTCGAACAGTTCATCCCGCCGCGCAACACCGTCGCGCTCATCAACCTCACCCACATCTTCTCGCCCGCCATCCTCGGCGAGTTCCGCGCTTCCTTCACACGCTCAGAGTTCGTGCAAGCCAGCACCAACACGGGCAAGAACGGATACTACTCGCAGTTCGGCATCAACAATCCGCTCGCCGGACCGCAGTTCGAAGGCGCACCCTCGCTCACCTACACCAACATCGCGCTCACCGCGTTCGGCGATGGCGATTTCAATACACAGCGTGACATTTCGAACGAGTTCAACTACGGCGGCGCCATCTCCTGGACCCGCGGCAACCACCTCATCAAGTCCGGATTCACGCTCACCCGGTATCAGCAGAACACTCCGGGTCCGGTGACAGGCCTCCGCCGGGGCAGCTTCAACTTCCGTGGTGATTTCACCGGCCAACCCTTCGCCGATTTCCTCCTCGGCGTACCCTATACGGCCTCGCGTGTGGTGGGAAAGGGCGTAGAAACCGGGCGCTCGTGGTGGCACGGCTACTACGTGCAAGACGACTGGAAAGTGAATCGCAAGCTCACCTTCAACATCGGCCTGCGCTACGAGTACATCAGCCCGCTCGCCGATAACCTCGACCGCCGCTCCACCTTCTGGCCGCTTTCGAATGACTACAACACCAACATCACGCCGCAAGTGCTGGTAGCCGATCCGAAGTATTGCGCCACCACCACGCGCGCCTGCGCCGGCATCGGCGACGTACTGCATCTCGATGGCATCTCGCGCCGCGCCGCCTACAGGGCTGACCGCAACAACTTCGCCCCGCGCTTCGGCTTCGCCTACTCGGCCGATTCAAAGACCGTGATCCGCGGCGGCTACGGCATCTTCTTCACCAACTCTCAGGCGTTCCTCAACAACTTCGTGATCAACCGCCGCCAGCCTCCGTTCGCCGAAACGCAGCAGATCACGTCTTCGACCGCCACCCCTCAGATCAACATCGCCGATCCCTTTGTGAGCGCCTCGGCGGCCCTGGTGGTGGGCACGCAGAACATCAATCCGGATTTCAAGGAAGGCTACACGCAGCAGTGGAACCTCACCGTGCAGCGGGAGTTGCCGTGGCGCTTCAGCCTGGAAGCGGGATACGTCGCCAACAAGGGCACCGCGCTCGACGAACTGGTCTTCTACAACATCCCCACGCCCGGACCCACGGCCACCGTGCAAGCGCGCCGCCCGTTCCCCGGTTGGGGCACCGCACTCAGCATGGATCCGTACGTGAACTCGAACTACAACTCGCTGCAAGTGAAAGCCGTGCGCCGCGGCGGCAAGGGCATGTCGACCTTGATCGCCTACACCTACGCCAAGTCGATCGATCTCTCGAGCGAGCGCGGCAGTGGCGATCGCGGCGGCGGATTCAGCGGCAGCGGCAACGAGCGCGACCGCGCCCGCTCCTCTCGCGGGCTCTCCGGCTTCGATGTGCGCCAACGTCTGGTGCTGAGCTCGGTGTACGAGCTCCCATTCGGCCGCGGCAAGTCGATGCTTTCGAACGCGGGTCCCGTTGCGAACAAGATCGTGAACGGTTGGGAGTTCAGCTTCATCGCGCAAGCGCAAGGCGGCTTCCCTTACACGGCAGCGATGTCGGGTGACGTGAACGGCGACGGCATCACCGACCGCCCCGATCTCGTCGGCCCCGTGACGTATCAAACGCGCAATCCGCAGTGTTACGTGGTGGACAGCCGCAACCCCGCGTGCAACGCCACCACCAGCGCGTTCGTGAATCTGCCAACCGGTGTAACACGCTTCGGCAGCGCGGGCCGCGACATCCTGATCGGCCCCGGCCTCGCGCAGGTCGATTTCGGCGCTGGCAAGAATACGCGCTTCGGCAAAGACGACCGCTTCAATCTGCAGTTCCGCTGGGAAGCGTTCAACTTCTTCAATCGGGCGAATTTCAACCAGCCGGCTGCGGTGGTGAACGTCGCCTCGCCCGCGTTCGGCCGGATCACGTCAGCCGGCCGTGCCCGCGAAATGCAGTTCGGCCTGAAACTGACCTTTTAGCTACTTTCCGGCGCAAGATTCGACAGGTACTCGCCGGCCATCACCCGCCAGGAGCGGAAACCGAGGTGGAAGCCCCCAAGCACCCTTCGGGAGAGCTTAACAGCCCGTGGCTAAAGTCCCGTGGGCCGCGCGGCGCGGGATCTGTGCCCGCAGGCGAGGCGCGAGGAGGAAGCAATGCGGATTTATTTCGAGCGACGAGCAACAAAGCATGCGGACACAAACCCCGGCCGCCCAGAGGGTTGCGGCGGCATGGGGCCATCTGCTGCGTTGTGGCTCCTGAGAGATGGCCCGCATCGCCTGCCTCGCCACGCCTCGCATCTGGCCCCATGGCGCTCGCAACGCGGCCCACGCGACTTTAGCCACGGGCTGTTTAAGGTTCGCTGCCAGGGATTGGGCGCTGGGCATTGACAGCGGGACTGAAGTCCCGCGCAGGCTGAAGCCTGCCCGACAATCTGAACCATGGAATTCTGCGCCGGAAAGCAGCTAGCTTAGCTAACCTAGGCTGCTAGGTGGTCCACGAGCCCCTCACCACGATGTGATCGCGGAATTGAACGCAGAGTTTCGTCCGCACGGCCATCTGTTTCGGATTGATCCGCACGCCGTTGTAGTTGTACCCGTACTTCCACGCGAACGGATGTTGGGCTGGATACGCATCGTTCATCCACCCGTCTACCAGGACCGATGCGTCGCCCCACTGGCCGACGCTCGTCATACCTCCGTTGGTGAGGCGCGCCGCCGTGCCGATGACGCAGAAAGCGTGGTCGCCGTTTTTGTAGCTTCTGTCATAGGCAAGCCAGGCGATGTGACACCCTGAGGGCGCCTTGCTGCGAAGATACTCCACGGTCAATGCGCTTTTCTCGCCGCAATTGCCGGCGCCAGCTTCTTCCGCCCACTGAGCGACGTTCTTCACTTTCTCGGTGCTCCAGTCAGGCACTGGCTGGTCTTGTATGTACGCCAGAAGTTTGTCCATCGCGAATGTGCTATCGAGTACATCAAGGCGGTCGGCGCCATCTTGGAACAGTTCGACGCCGTTCGCCCCCTTGAGATGGATATTCTTCAGTCCTTTGATGATCCGGTCAATCTGTTCGTTCTTGGCGGCTTGGGTCAGATTCGGATCGCCGACGATGCCCTTCACCTTTCGCGCCATCTCCTTTCGGAACGGATCGGCCGGCTCGTAGCGGGCAAGCCTCACCAGAAACGCAGCCCGTTCTTTCTCGGCGCTCGGGTTGAACGTCTTGATGTAGGTCTGATTGGATGATCGCGGACATCGTTCCTTGGCATAGGCAACAGCCTTGAACGCAAGGGCAAGATTCTCTTCCACTGTCAGCGGCACCCTGCACTTCCCATCCAGGTCTTGAACCGTGAGGGGGCGTTGGTTGTTGCTGCGGGACTGAAACAGGTTGATCATTGTCGGGCTCCTTGATCTCAAAAGGCGACGCCTACCCGCGAAGGAGGTCAGTCTGCCAAGAGAATTTTCTTATTTGCTCCATTTGTATCGTGACTTACATTACAGGGCGCCGTTCGCTGCTCGGGCGGGCTCCGAGTGTAAGCCATGCAACCCTGGCCTTCATCTCGCCGCCAAAGCAGGCGCACTCGAGACACCCAGTCATGCGCTGTGCCGCAATCGTTCACGAACTTTTGTCCGCGGGGCCAGATGCTCCGCGCCGAACCGGTGGTCTTGCGTAGCTCGAGAATTGAATTTCGCGCGATTGAAGTTAGTTGAATGCTTCCCGTTACACTGCGGATTGAAGAGATCGTCTTCGCCGGAGCGCTCTGGTGTAGCGCCGGCGGTTCCGGGTGAATACCGAGGCGGGGGTGGACGCCGCCGTGCCCGTTCGGACTCAAGCTCACTTCTGAGGCTGGTTGCAGGGCAGGGGCAGCCAGTGCGTGGCGGTTTGGAGAGACGAAGGGAACCTTCGGAGCCGCAACCTCGAGACAAGGTCCACGGAAAGGTGGGCGAGGAATCCGGGGCACGCAGCAGTGCGCGGTGTGGCGCGGCCCCGCCGTATGCGCTTCAGTGGCGCGCAGGCGACTGTAGAGCCCCTACTGGAAGAACCCGCGTAGCGCTTCGAACTCACCGCGGAATCGCTCGAGGATGGCTGACGAGCGGCTCTCGAGACCGAGCGTTGCCAGGGTCTCCTCCGGAGTGCCGGGCTCAGGGCGATGCCAATCCTGGAATCCGATGGCTTGCTGGCCCACCAGCCGATCCGCTTGTTGGATCACGTAGCCGAGCGGCACAGTCTGGCCGGGACGGAAGTCGAACAGGATGTGATGCTCGGCCACGGCGCGGACGATGGGGGCCGGCAGGTTCCACTGCTTGAGCGTTTCGGTGGAAAGGTCGGCGTGGTCGACGCCGAGCAATTCGCGCTCGACGCGTTCGAAGGCACGCTCGTCTTGCAGGTAGTGGCGATGTACTTGTTCGAAATCCTCCGGAGCGCTCAACGCCACCAGCAGCATACCGACATTGGCCAGCAGGCCGGCGGCGAAGGCGCCCTCTCCGTATTCGCACGGAATATCGACAGCCAGCAGGTCAGCCATGATCCCGCACGCAACGCCGTGCAGGTTGAACTGATTGGTGGACCAGCCTTCGGGATACTTCTGCGTGTTCCACATGCGTGCCAGCGACCAACTCATGGCAGCGTTGCGGAGCTTGGCCAAGCCGAGGATCGAGATGCCGTGCCGGATGGAGTTGACCGTTCCCCGCCTGGCGTAGATTGCCGAGTTGCACAGCCGCAAAAGGTTGCCGGCAATGACCGTGTCTTTCTCGATCAGCGTTGCCAACTCGCCAATCGAAACACTGTCGTTGGTGAGTGACGAGATCAGTTGGTTGAGCACGGGCGAGAACGGCGGTAGCTTGGCGATCGCCTTGAGGGCTCGTTCCCGGCAGCCGGTGGGGGAAAGCGTGGCAGGCATCAGTTTCCATATCGGCTACCGGTGTCGAGGTTTTACGCCGTACTGAATTACCATGGAAGTGCATGGAGGAAACTCCATCCTTACCTGGGTTTAGCGCTCCCCCTGCCATTCGGGTGCGCCACCTGTGCAAAATTTACGGAAACAAGGCGGCTGTCGACGGGCTGTCTCTCGAGGTGCCGCAGGGGTGTTTCTACGGCTTCCTGGGGCCGAACGGCGCCGGCAAAACCACCACCATCAAGATGTTGATGGGCTTGGCTCCGCCGACGTCGGGCTCGATCGAACTGCTGGGCCTGCCGATGCCGGACAAGGCCGCCGAGGTGAAAGCCCTCATGGGCATGGTGCCCGATGAGTCGCTGCTGTTCGATCACCTGACCGGGCTCGAGTTCGTGGAGTTCATCGGACGAATGTACTCGCTCCCGCGCCAGTTGGCTCGCGAGAGGGCACGCGAACTGCTGGCGCTGTTCGAGCTCGACGCGCAGCCGCGGAAGCTGATCGCCGAGTATTCGAAGGGCATGCGCAAACGCGTGGCCATGGCGGCTGCACTGATCCACCGGCCGCGACTGTTTCTGATGGACGAACCGTTCGAAGGCGTGGATGCGGTGGGAGCGCGGTTGATGAAGGAGATCCTGCTCGAACAGGTCCGCCACGGGGCGACGATTTTTCTGACGTCGCATGTGCTCGAGGTGGTGGAGCGGCTCTGTTCCCGGGTGTCGATCATCTCTGACGGGCGCCTGGTGATGGAGGCGGCGATGGACGATGTGCGGTCTGGGTCTGAGACGCTGGAGGATGCGTTCGTGAGGTTGGTGGGAGCCGAGCGGCCGCCTGCGGGAGCGATCGATTGGCTGTGATTCCGGATCCGCCCGGCGCGGGAGTGGCGATGGTGGGGTGGACGCTTCCGTCCCGCTTGCCGGCGAGTTCTCCATTCCCCACGTTCCGGAGTGGGTCTGAAGTCTTGCGCAGACTGAAGCCTGCCCCACGGCTGGAGATGCGATGAAGCACGCGAGAGCCATTCTGTGGGCGCAGTGGCGAGCGCTCTTCAACTTCTATTCGCGCGGAAACGGCGCGAGCCTCGCCATCACCGCCATCGGAACCGTGGGCTGGTACGGACTCGTGCTGCTCGGCGCGCTCGGAACCGGCGCTATCGCCTCCAGCGCGAAACCGGAGATGCTGGCGCACTTTGGTCCACAACTGCTGATCTTCGGATTCATTTTCTGGCAGATTGTCCCGATATTCCTCACCTCCACGGGCGTTGGGCTCGACCTGAAGCGACTTGTCGTGTATCCGGTGACGTCGAGCCAGTTATTCGCGCTCGAGGTGCTGCTGCGGTTCTCAACCGGCATGGAGATGGTAGTGGTGTTGGCCGGCGCAGCCGCCGGGTTGCTGCTCAACCGAGCGGTCCCCGTCTGGGGACCGCTCGCCTTCATTCCATGGCTCGGCTTCAACCTCTTTATGGCCGCCGGTGTCCGGGATCTGCTCGGCCGGATCCTCGCCCGGCGCGGGTTGCGCGAGATCGGTGCGCTGGTCTTCGTGCTGCTCGCGGCGCTTCCGCAAGTGTTTCTGTTCTCCGGCGTACCCACTCCTCTCCGGAACCTCGCTGTGGCCGCGGGATCGTTCCCATGGCCTTGGAATCTGACATCGCGCATCGCGCTGGGGCAGGGAACCGCGCTCGACGCCGTGGCGATGCTGGCCTGGACCGCGGGCGCGCTCGCGTTCGGCTGGTGGCAGTTCCAACGCGGGTTGCGGTTCGATGCGGACGCTGCGCGGTCGTCATCGGCTTCGCGGCAGCGGAGCCTCGGGGTGGTCGAATGGCTCTACTGCTTGCCGGGCCGGCTGTTGCCGGACCCAATCGGGGTCCTGGTGGAGAAGGAACTGCGCTTTTTGAGTCGCGCGCCGCGGTTCCGGGTGGTGTTCGTGATGGGATTCTCGTTCGGGTTGTTGATCTGGCTGCCGCTGACGTTCAATGGATCGGGATTGCGCTTCCTCACGGGCAACTTCCTCACCTTCGTCACCGTGTACGCGCTGATGCTGCTCGGGGAGGTGACGGTGTGGAACTCGTTCGGATTCGATCGCTCGGCATCGCAGATCTACTTTCTCGCGCCCGTCCGCATCGCCCACGTGCTCATCGCGAAGAACATCGCCGCGCTGGTGTTCGTGCTGCTCGAGATCGCGGCGGTGGCGGCGACGTGCCGGCTGTTCCGGATGCCGCTCAGCTTGCAGTCTGTGGCTGAGTCATTCCTGGTCGCGTTGGTGTTCACGGTGCAGTTGATGGCGATGGGCAACTTGAGCACCATCTACTATCCGAGGCCGGTGAATCCATCGCAGTCGTGGCGATCGGCCGCGGCGGGCCGGGTTCAGGCGTTGCTCACGATGCTATACCCGGTGCTGTCGATCCCGATCGCGATGGCCTATCTGGCGCGGTTCGCGTTCGACAGCCAGTGGATGTTCTACGGCGTGCTGGGTGTTGCGGCGGTGTTCGCGGCGATCGTGTATGCGGTGTCGCTCGAGTCTTCGGTGGACGCGGCCGATCAGCGGAAGGAGCAGATCGTGCGGGCGCTTTCGGAAGGTGAAGGTCCGGTCACCGTCTAGGGCGGGGACATCGGCGTCCCGATTCGGTAGAATCTGTACTCGAACGCCAATTATGCTCAGCTCTGCCCGTATCCTTCGGCTTGCCGCTCTCACGGCCAGCGCCGCTCTTGCCCAGAACCGCGGCACGCTTCGCGGGACCGTGACGGATCCCACGGGCGCGGCCGTCCCCAGCGCGGCCGTCACGGCTCGCGATGCCGCCACAGGATTCACGCAGACGGCGCAGTCGGGGCAAGACGGCGTGTACAGCCTGCTCTACCTGCCGGCTGGGACCTACACCGTTTCGGCTGAGGTCACCGGATTCAAACGGTCGGAGTCGACCGGTGTGGGCGTACACGTCGCCACCGTGACCAACCTCGACATCGCACTGGCGGTGGGCTCAGTGGATCAAGCCGTTGAGGTCTCGGCGGCGGCGCCTTTGCTCGATACGCAAGGGACCAACCTCGGGAAGGTGCTGCCGGTGAACGCGATCAAGGATCTTCCCTTGTTCATCGCTGGCGGCAGTGTGCGGAGCAATCTGGCGTTCGTGATCCTGACACCGGGCGTGGTGGGGCCATCGAACAATCCACGAATCGGCGGCGGATTGCTCGACGGGCAGAGCGAGCAACTCGACGGCGCTGAATCGCAAAGCGAGCGCCGCAATGATCCAGCGATGAATGGCGTCAGCGTCGAAGGCATGCAGGAGTTCAAGGTGCAAAGCTCCGGCTACTCCGCCGAGTACGGTCGCACTTCGAACGGCGTCATCAACTGGGTGACCAAGTCCGGCACGAATACCGTGCACGGTAGTGGATTCGTTTTCAACCGCAACGAGGTATTCAACGCGCGCGGGTTCACCTTCGTGCCCACCAAGCGGCCGATCGTCCGGCAATGGAATCCCGGCGGCAGCTTCGGCGGACCAGTCTACATCCCGGGCGTCTACGATGGCCGCAACAAAGCCTTCTTCTTCTTCGCGTATGAGCGGGCGAGCACGCGGAACGGCCAGTCCACCGCGCTGGTGAATGCGCCGGTGGACGAATACCGCGTCGGCGACATGCGCCGCAACGTCGACTCGGCGGGCCGCACGATTCCGCTCTACGATCCCATCGACGCGAGCGGCAACGTGATCGCCAATGCGGCCAACCGTCCGCGCATGCAGTGCAACGGGGTGCTCGACGTGATCTGTGCGGACCGCATCGACCCGACGGCAAAGCTGCTGATGGGCCTGCTGCCGCATCCGGACAACCCGGCCTCGATCTTCAACAACTACCGCTCGCGAAGCTATTCACTGGCGCGATCATCTCTGCCTTCCATCAAGGGCGACTATGCGCTCACCGATCGCCATCGCGTGAACTATCTCTACAGCCACTACTTCAGCCCGGCCTTCCCGAGCATCAACGCGCTCGAAGGTTTGCCCGGCACCGGATTCCCGTCAGAAGTGAAGACCGACTATCACCGGCTCAATGACGATTGGGTGATCACGCCGAACCTACTGCATCATTTGACGGTCGGGTTGAACATCCGCACCGTTGTCGAAGCGCCGGACTATGTGAGCAAGTTCCCGGCCGATCTGGCGCGCCAGACCTACATTCCCGGAACCGTGACGCCGCTGCGCCAAGGTACCTCGAGCGCGTACTCGACTTCGCTTGCCACCTGGGGCAACAGCGTCTTCACCGACTCGCGCGGCCGCACCGTGGATATCAAGGAACAGATCGCCTGGATCCACGGCCGCCACAACGTGAAGTTCGGGATGCAGTATCTGCGTGGAACGTATCGCCGCCTCGACTTCAACGGCGCCTTCGGCACGGTGAGTTTCAGTGCCGCGGGCACGGGGAATCCGAACGTCGCCAACAGCGGATCGGACTGGGCGTCGTTCCTCTTGGGGCTTGCGAGCGGCGGCGGATTCCGGTATCCGTCAGACACGACGTTCCAGTGGCCGTACTTGGCATGGTACGTGCAAGACGATTTCAAAGTAACGCGCAAGCTGACGGTGAATCTCGGGTTGCGCTATGAGATTCCGGTCCCGAAGGGCGAGCGCAATCTGCACAACACCAACTTCTGCCCCACCTGCCCGAATGCCGCCGCGGGTGGAATCCCGGGAGCGATGGTGGTGGCCGGAGTGGATGGCCAGCCGACGCGCTTCGGCGAGACGCGCTACAACGCACTGGGGCCGAGGTTGGGGATCGCGTATCAGTTGAACGAGAAGACGCTGATTCGGACGGGGTCGGCGATCTACTATCAGCCTTCACGCGAAGACGGCAACGCCGACAACGGGATCCAAGGTTTTGGCGGAACCTTTGGCGCGGTGGCGAACAATCTCTCGAACGGGATCTCGTATCGCGTGCGTGACGGTTTCAATTCGTTCGCACCGCAGATCGCCGCGCTGAAGCCGCCCATTACGGACGCACAGGTGCTGAGCCGGAACTTGCTACAACAAGCTCCGTTCTACTACTTCCCGAAGGCAGGCCGCGCCCCGTACTTCGCCGATTGGAACTTTACTGTCGAGCGCGCGATGACTGGGAACTCGGTGGCGCGCGTCACCTATCACGGCGTGGTGGGCGTGAAGATGCTGTCGCGGCAACAGTCGCAGAATCAGCTCGACCCGAAATACTGGTCGATCTACGGGAATCTGCTCTCGCAGCCGGTGAGCGCGGTGCTCACCAACCCGGTTGCAGTGGCGGCAGGATTCAAGCTGCCGTATCCGACTTTCCCAACCAACCTCCAACTGCAGCAGGCGCTGCGGCCGTTCCCGCAATTTTCTGACATCAACTCGAACGCGGGCGGACAGAATGACGGGCATTCGACGTATCACGCGCTCGAGACGAGCTTCGAGCATCGCTTCTCGAAGGGCTTCTTTGCGCTGTTCTCCTACACGTTCTGCAAGCTGATCTCGACCACCAATGGCGAAGACGCGAATCGCACCAGTGACGGCGCGGTGCAGAACCAGTACAACCGGCGGCTCGACAAAGCGGTGGCCAATCAGGACACGCCGCACAATCTCCGCATGAGCTACGTGTACGAACTCCCGTTCGGAAAGGGCAAGAAGCTACTGGGCAACTCGCGCGGCGTGGTGAATGCGGTGGTTGGCGACTGGAAGATCTCGGCGATCCACACTTATGTTTCGGGGACGCCGCTGGTGGTCAATTGCAACCAGAACTTCTTCGGCGCCGGAAGCAATGCGCGCTGCAGCTTCGCGCCGGGCGTTTCGAACGGGACGGTGCCGCTCATCAATCCGGCGTGGAGTTCGGACAAGAGCGTCGCCTTCGGCGTGCCGTATCTGAACAAGGATGCGTTCGTGCTGCCCGCGAACATGGTCTACGGCGATACGCCGCGGCGAATGTCGTATTTGCGGTCGCCGTGGACGGTGAACGAGGACGTGGCGCTAATCAAGGACTTCGTGATTCACGAGAAGGTAAAGCTCGAGATGCGCGCTTCGGCTTCGAACCTGCTGAACCGGGCGCTGCTTGCGGCGCCGGTGACGACGCAGAGCTCGAACACATTCGGGTTCATTACCACGGCGCAGGGGAATGGTCCGCGGAACGTGCAGTTGGGGGCTCGGGTGTCGTTCTAGCGCCTTACTCGATACGACAAGGGCAGCTTCATGCCCAGCCGAGGTCCTTCAGCGCCAGGCCGGCGTTCCAAATCTTGGACATGTGCGTGATCTTGCCGCCGTCGAATTGCATCACGTAGACGTAGTCCGTTGCTGTGCTCCGGCCGGTTGGAGGAACCGGTCCGCCCGGACCGGTATGGGTCCCGTAAAAGACTCCGAATGCGGCAACGTTGTTTCGCTTGATGTCCGTGGCGAACGACCTCACTTCATAGTGGGCATCCGGCAGTACCGTCAAGATGCCCTTCATCCAGTCTGTGTACTGCGCGAGCGTCTTCACGTCGAGCAATGGTTCGGCCTGGGCGGAAAAGGTCGCATTCGGCGAGCAGTACGCGCTGCAAACCTCCCACCCTTTTCCGGTTTCGCAAGCCTCGAAGAAGGCTTCCGCTACCGTGGTAATCGATGTTGCTTCGGGCGTCATGTTGTACTCCTGATTCCGATTGGCTCCAAGCCAGAGGGTCTGACCGTGAAGGATATCACAAGACGCTGGCGCAACCGATGTCGCAAGACGGTGAACCAAGCACGGGCACCTGTGCGGCGGCGCGCGGACAGGAGACGCGGGATCAGCGCCGTCTGAACCGCGCTCAGCCCTAGTACTCGTTGTTGAACCGAAGCGGCGCCGGCGGAGCCAACTTCTGATGAATGATCCGTAGCGCCTTCTGCTGCGGCGTGGCGACGAACTCGAACACCGCGGCTTCGTCGAGCAGGGTCTTCTGCAGCGCCTTGACGTCCACTGACTGCACCGCGCCCGTGCCCGCCATCGCCGCAGCCACGCCCGCGGCATGGCCCATGATCATGTACTGCGGCTCCATGCGCAGCGACGAGTAGGCCACGTGCGTCGCGGAGAACGTCACCGGGTTCAGCAGATTCTCCGCCTCGTCGCGCTTGGGAAGCATCACGCGAAACGGGATCTGATACGGCTGCACGGAGACCTGCATGTCGCCCTCGTTCTCCGCCATGCCGCGCGCGTTCACGAAGCGCCGGATGTTGTGCGAATCGGAGTTGTAGCTGCCCATGCCGATCACGTCGGGCTTGGTCAACTCGGATTGCAGGTCCTGCTGCCGCATCACGTACTCGCCGATCATCCGGCGTGCCTCGCGCACGTACAGTTGATGCGGCCAGTGGGCCGAGTCCTGGTATTCGTCTTTGCACAGGCCCCACTCGTTCACTTCGCGCTGCAACTCGCGTGGCACGCGCGGATCGTTGGCCAGAAAGTAGTAGAAGCCTTGCACGTAACCGATATGGTCTCGCCAGATCCGTTCGCGCTCGGCATAGCCGGCTTCCGGATACGCGTAGTCTTTGCCGATGTAGTCGGTGGAGAACGGACCGTTGTTGTTGAAGTCCGCCTTGCCGTTCGGAATCGGCGCGATCAGCGTCAGTTCATGAAAGACGGGCGACCGGCCTCGGACCTTGACGAATTCGCCGAGGTACCGCGCGAGCAACTCATAGCGCCGCGGATCGTACTCTTGCGGCCGGGGCCACGGGATCCGGTTGTGCGCCACGTTGGTCGCGATCATCCGGAAGTTGTATGACTGGATGCCCTTGTCAGCGGTCCCCGGCGCGGCGGGCTTCTCGGCGGTGATTTCCGGGAGCGGCTTGCCGTTCTCATCGAGAGCCGGCACGTCAAACAGAAACTGATGGAACGGCGTCTTCTCGCGGACACCGGCGAGCGTCTCGCCGTACTGCTGGGTGCTCTCGCGGCCAGTGGTATATGACACGCCGGCCTGCGCCATCAGGTCGCCTTCGTAGGTTGCATCCACGAACACCTTTGCGCGAAAGCGCTCGCCATTCTCCATCGCGATTTCGGTGATGCGGCGACCCTGCTTCACGACACCGGACTTCTCCACCAAGCGGTGCCCATACAAGACGCGCGCTCCGGCCTGATCGAGCATCTCTATCATCACCTGCTCGCCCACCTTCGGTTCATAGAACCAGGCCACGGGATTCTTGAAACGCCGGACATCGTATTTGTTTCCTACGCGATAGTAGAACTCGAGCGCCAGCCCGCCGATCACCTCTCGGGTGCCCGTGTCGGTGCGAGAGAGTCCGCCGGTCGCCATTCCGCCCACGTGCCGCCGCGGTTCGAGCAGCACGGTCCGCAGCCCATGCCGCGCGCCGGCAATGGCCGCTGTCACCCCGCCCGCAGTGCCGCCGTAGACCACCAAGTCATACTCATGCGTCGCGCCGGCCAGCGCGCACGCCGTGATCACCAACAAAGCACCAGCCCGCATCAAAACTTCACCTTCAATCCGAACTGGAACTGCCGGCCGGTGTTGCGCTGCGCGGTCACCTGCCCGAACGCCTGTGATGTCACAGTCCCGTTGGGCGACGCGAATTGTGGCGTGTTGGTCACGTTGAAGCACTCGGCTCGAAACTGAATGCCCAACTCGCGATCCTTGATGGTGGGCGTGAAGTTCTTCACGAGCACGGCATCGAGGTTCCGCGTGAAGTCATTCCGCACATCGGGCGAGCGTGGTCCGGTGGTCTGGAACGTAAACGCCGGTGTGTTGACGAATGCTGAGGTATCGAACCAGCGCGCCAGAGTCGGGCTGTCCAGCTTCGCGCTGCGGCCTATGTTGTTGCCGCCGATCGCCACCGGCTGCCCGCTCTGAACGCGCGCGATGCCGTCGAGATCCCAGCCGCCTAGAATCGCGTTCGTGGCTCCGCGCCAGTTCGATCCATGCGCGCGCCCCTTGCCGAACGGCATGTGGTAGACCCAGCTTCCGATCCAGATGTTCGGCGTATCGAAGCCCGACAGGACTTTGTTCAGCCGCCGGTTGTAGACGTCGATCATGCCGCCGACATCGTCGATCGCCTTCGACCGTGTATACGAGGTAAGAAACGTCACGCTCTCGGAAAGGCGCTTCTCGGCCTGGACGGTGAACGAATGATAGGTATCGTTGCCGGCCGGTACGAACACCTGCGACACGCCGCCATCGCCCGAGTACTGCGGGAACGGCAGCAGGGATTGCCGCAGCGAGATGGTGGCGCCGGAAAGCGCCCCGGCCGCGATCAGGCCTCGAAACGGATTCGCCACCTGATTGTTGAGCTGATTGCCCAGCGCCAGGTATTGGTCGGGAAGCTGATTGATGTTCCAGCCGCCGCTCAGCAGATGTGTTCCCTTGTTGCCCGAGTAGCCCGCCTGCATCAGGATCCCGTGAGGGAGCTCGAACTGATAGTTCAAGCTGAACAGTTGCGCGTAGCCTGTCTTATAAGGTTGCACCGGCGCGCCGATGGTTGCGCCCACGTTGGCCAGCGGATCGCGTGCGTTCACCGCCGGCAGCACGCCTTGCGGGAACGGATTGCTCAGCCGGCTCGAGTTGGTGAGTCCGCCATCGATGCTGCCCACTAGCGGCGTGTCGCGAAACGCCTCGATCGCGCCGTTGCCGTTGCCCACCACACTGCGAGGAGCATAGAAGATGCCGTAGCCGCCGCGGAGCACGCTCTTCGCGGTGACCTTGTACGCGAAGCCAAATCTCGGACCGAAGTTGTTCATCGGCGTGGAGAGCTGATTGCCGGCCGCGCCCTCGGCGCCGATCCATCGCAGCACTCCTTTGAGATTCGGCAGGCCCGCGCGCGTTCCCAAGGGATTCGCCGCATCGGGGTCGAAGTAGGCGAGGCGGCCGAACTTCTCGCGATTGCCGGTTCCGCGATCCCAGCGCACGCCTACATTGATGGTCAACCGGTCATTGATGCGCCAATCGTCCTGCACGAAGAGTGCGAAGTAGCCGCCCTGAGTCGAGATCGGAGTGAGCTGCCGGATACCGCCGCCGTTCGGCATGCCCAACAGGAAATCGGCGTATCCGAATCCGCCGTTGCGCGTGGCCTGCACGGGATTTGGACCTTGGGTGAACGTGCGCCCGAACGTATAGGTCCCGTTGGGCTGCGTGTTCTGCGCTTCGTTGAAATTCAGAATGCGCCAGTCGACGCCGGCCTTGAGGTTGTGCGAGCCACGTATCTTCGCCACGCTTGCGCGCGTGGTCCAGACATTGCGCGGCTGATACTGCACGAACGAATCCGATCCGTTGGCGATGCCGCCGATATCGGCGATCGAGCCTTGAATGAACTGGTCAGTGCCGAGCGCGGCGAGTGAAGCGGGCAGGCCGAGGTCGGCAAGATTGAAGCCCTTCGACAAGCCGAACTGCGCGGCCAGCGCGCGGCTGAAAGCGAACTGCGCATTGGCGAGCAGCGAAGACGAGAACACATGCGTGAGGTCGGCCACCGCTTGCCGGTAGGTGTCGGTGGTGCTGCGCCCGCCGCCGATCGGCCCGGGCAGCGGCCCCGGAACCAGCCGCACGTCTCGCTGCTGCGAGTAGCGCCCGAACAGGCGAGTCTTATCGCCGAAGTTCTGGTCCACCTTGAGCGTCCCACTTGTTGGTGTTGATGGTGGACCCGGCGCTGCGCACGTAGTTGTTCAGTCCGGTGATGCGGTCGCCCGGCTGGTTCGCCGCCGGATAGTAGCTGGCCACTTTGCGGGCCACGGCGTCAAAACGCGTGGAGGGAATTATGTTTCCGGGGAACGGATCGCGTTGGCGGGCTCCGCTGGCAAGCGTGGCCAGGGTATTGGGGTCATAGACAAGGATCGGGGTGGTGTCGCTCGCGAGGGTTTGCGTGAAGTTGCCGGCCTTTTGCGCCTCAGTGGGCACGGTGGAAACGAACGTCACCGGAAAGCCCTGCCGCAGCCCTTCGTAGTCGGCGAAGAAGAAGGTCTTGTTCTTCACGATCGGTCCGCTGCCGTTCGCTCCGAACTGGTGGCGCTTGAATGACGGGTTCGGGAGCCCGGCTCGATTGTTGAACCAGTTGTTGGCTTCGATCACGCTGTGGCGCTCGAAATCATAGAGCAGGCCATGCAGGTCATTCGTGCCGGACTTGGTGATCACGTTCACGATGCCGCCCGTAGTTCGGCCGAACTCGGCGTCATAGCTGTTGGTCTGCACCTTGAACTCCTGCACGGAGTCGACTGGCGGGTTGATGATGCCGCGGTTCACATCGCCCGTGGTGTTGGCCGCGCCGTCGAGGAGCAGTTCCTGCGAGCCGCTACGTCCGCCGCCCACGTTGAAGTCGCTCTTGAAGAAGTTGCGGCCGAGCTCCTGCCCGCCGCCGTTGCCGAAGTTCGGTCCGAAGGTGACGCCGGCCGTGAGGCCTACGAGAGCGAGCGGATCGCGCACGTTGAGCGGCAGGTTCTCGATGGCGCGTGCGTTCACCACGGTGCCAACGGTGGCTGTGGCGGTCTGGAGCAACTCAGCCGACGCGCTCACGAGGATCTTCTCGGCCGCATCGCCCACCTGGAGCGCGATGTCCAGGGTGACGACATCGTTCACTTGGAGCACGATCGGAGATTGCTCGAATGCCTTGAAGCCCTGCGCGGACGCGGACAGGCGATAGCGCGCGGGTGGCAGCGCGAGCAGACGATAGATGCCCTGGCCATTGGACTCGCCCGTGAAGCCGACGCCCGTGGCGAGGTTGGTGGCGGAGACTTTGGCGTTCGGCACCAAGGCTCCGGACGCATCGCGGACCGTACCGGTCAGTTGGGCCTGATAAGTTTGCGCGGCGAGAGGGAGGCAGGAAATCAGTAGAAAGACGGACAAGCGGCCATAGGGGATCTGCACGAGCAACACTGTAACACAGCGCGTGGGGGAACCTGGGATAGCGCGAGACATAGATCAAGATCATCAGTTCTTCGGCGCCGATCTGGCTCCGGCAGTGATATAGTATAGGTGCACATATATGAGTCAAATCACGATCTATCTCGACGGCGAGACCGAGAAGAAGGTGCGCAAACGTGCCAAGGCACAGGGCATCTCAGTGTCCAAGTGGATTGCCCGCGCAATCGAGGCGCAGGAGCGCGACGAGTGGCCTGCGAGCGTGCTCGAGGCCTTTGGGACTTGGGATGACGTGCCCGATATCGAGACCATTCGCGCCGGGTATGGAAAGAATGCTCCTCGAGAGTCTCTCGACTGAAACCATGTACGCACTGGATTCGAACGTCATCATTCACGCCTTTCAGGGCAAGGGACGAGTGGCGGAACGCCTCTCGCGTGTTTCACCGCACGAGATCGCGATCCCAACGGTGGTTCTGTACGAAGTCGAGCAAGGAGTTCTCAGAAGCCACAACTCGGCCAAGCGGCGAAAGCAGTTGGTGGAGCTGGCGAGCGTCGCGATGCTACTGCCGTTCGACGACGAATCCGCAAGGGTTGCCGCCCGATTGCAGGTTGACCTCCAGAGGCAGGGACTCCGGATCGGAGACCTGGATACACTTATCGCGGCTACCGCGGTAGCGGCCGGCGTCACGCTCGTTACGCACAACACGCGTGAGTTCTCGCGCGTGAAAGGGTTGAGACTCGAAGACTGGTTTGACTAGGGAGCCGGCGATGACGAATGGGCTGGTACGTGAGCCACGAGGGTTCCAAGGCGAAAGCTCCGGTCCGTTCACGGGTAATCGCGGTATCGCGCGGACAGGCTAGAAGGGCCGATGGGCGATGAGTGACCATCGTCGCCCGAGTACTGCGCTGCTGTTTTTGCGTGCTCGGCCTGTTGTTACTGCTCGCAGCCGCATTGCAGCCGCGAAAGCCATACACGCATCCGTTCCCCGCCCGCGTCGAGTTGTTCACCGCGGGGCTGCTGGTGTTCTGGGGCGTGCTGTCGCTGATTGCCTGGTGGAAGCTGCGCTCGGGAGCATCATCAGCAAGGAGATGGGCCGTCGGAGCGAGTCTGGCCCTGTTGCTGTTCCCGATCATCGGAACCCTCCCTGGCCTGATGGGATTGCTGATTTTCTCACGCCGGAAACACGTGGCTGCCGCTGCCTTGGCAAAGGAGCCCGCTGCACCTTCGATTCCGGGTGACGGCACGTCGGTCTGGCTCGAGTGGGGCGCAAAAGCCGCCGGCGTCGCGGCGCTCTGGACAGTGGGCTCATGGTGGACCCAATGGGCGCTCCAGCATCGTTTGTCCCAACCCGGAGACCTTTCCTGGGCCCTGCAATTGATCGTAGCGGTGCTGGTTTCAGTGGCGATTCACGAAGCTGGACACGCAACCGCGGGAGTGGCGGTGGGCATGACGGTGAGGCGAATCGTGGTGGGTCCGTTGAACCTGCTCCTCCAGCCACGGCTGGAACTTCGGTTTCAGCTCAAAGGGCTCTCTGGCGGCGGGTTGGTGGATGTCGCGCCCCGCTCGCTCGACGGGATCGAGTGGCGTACTGCGATCCTGATCGCGGCAGGACCAGCAGCGTCTCTGGCGGGCGGCGCTGGCGCCCTAGCCATTGCTCTGGCTAGCCCTGGCACGCTGCTGGCACCGTCATGGTGGTTTCTTGCATCCGTTGCGAACTGCTCGTTGATCGGCGGCATCTGGAACCTGGTTCCCATGCGGGCCGAGCCATGGTACTCCGACGGCGCACAACTCTACCATTTCCTGACTGACGGACCGATGTTGTCGTACCAATTGGCCGATTCGATGGTGGCAAGCAGCCAGGCCACTCCGCTCCGTCCACGCAACTGGGACAGTGCCCTCATCGAACGCTCGGTGGAAGTCGCCGACCGCGGAATGCCGGGGCTGCGCAGCCGCATGAACGCCTGCACGCATCATCTCGATGCCGGGCGCATGTTCGAAGCGCTCGAAAACTTCGCAGCCGTGGTGCGCAGATATGACGAAGCGTCCAGGCACGTCGACGCTGACACCACCGCCGAGATCGCATATTGCAGTGCGATTCTCTCTCGGAATCCAACAGCCGCGCGCGCCTGGTGGGATCGCGTGGAGGCCAAAGGCGGATCGGCGAAGCGTGTGGAGTACTGGCGCGCGCATGCGGCCGTGAGTTGGCTCGAAGACCATCGCGAGCGAGCGGTGGCATCGCTCACCAAAGCGGAAGAGCTTGCGCGCCGGCTCCCGCAGGCGGGTGCGTACGACTATGACCGCGCCAGTCTGGTGCGTCTGCGCGTGGCGATTGAAGAAGGCAGTCCGGCGCGATGACGCCGAAGTGGGGGCGCGTTTACTTGGGGATCGTCGGCAGCGGACTCCTGGCGCTGTCCGTGGTGGCGATGCACATGGTCCTCACGCGGGGAAGAGGTCAGCGCCAGTGGGTGGGTGTGCTGCTCGTGATGCTCATGGCGCTCATCAGCGTTGTCATGCTGGTGGCCTGGCGCAAGCTGCGATCAGGCGCGCCGGGAGCGAGAGCGTGGGCCATTGCGGCGTTCCTTGGGCATCTGCCGGTTCTCGGTTTGCCCACGGTGATCGCGATCGTGGGAGTGCTCACCTTTTGGAAACCGGAAAGCGTGGCTGCGGCGGCGATCGGCAAGGAGCGGCCGGTACGCCGCATCGAGGGCGACGGCACTCACGCGTGGGTCGAGCGGGCATTCGCGATCATTTCGTTCGCGGCCCTTGCTGGGTGCACGTGGTGGTGGGACGTTTGGGCCCATGCACACCGGCTTCCTCATTATCGGGGCCTTGCGAAGGCTGCTCAATTCGCGGCTGCGTTCCTGGTGACGGTGGCACTGCACGAAGCCGGTCACGTGATCGCCGGATGGGCGGTGGGGATGAAGGTGGTGCACTTCGCAGTGGGTCCATTTGTCTGGAAGATCCGGAATGGGAGATTCGTGTTCGCTTTCGAGCCGGCGAGGGTTCTGCACGGCGCTGCCGGAATGGCGCCGCGGGACCATCACCTGTCGGGGAGTTGGCCGCTGCGCCAGCACGCGATCATGACGGCGGGTGGCCCTGCTGCTTCGATCGTGTTGGCCGCACTGAGTGCCGGCGTGGCCCTCTGGTCTCCCGGAACGAGATACGAGGGGGCATGGTTCTTTCTGGCAACCGTTGCCTCCTTCTCCTGCATCGGCGGACCGTTCAACCTGGTTCCCGCCAAGGCGGGCCCGATGTATACCGATGGCGCGCTGCTCTATCAATTCCTCACCGATGGTCCGATGGCGCGGGTTCACCTGGCGATGTCGATGGTGTCGAGTAGCGTCACCACTCCTCTGCGGCCTCGCGACTGGGATCTCGAAACGCTCACGCGTGCGGCTGCAGTGATGGATCACGGCAGGCAGGGCATGCTGCTCCGCTTATACGCGTGCCTGCATCATGTCGACTCAGACCGGCATGGGGAAGCTCGCCGGCAGTACGAGGCAACAGCCTCGCTCCACGGCGATGCCCTGCCCGAGGGCAAGCAGGACCCTGCGCTCGCGGCGAAGATGTTGTTCCTCGGAGCGCTGCTCGACGGCAATGCCGCAGACGCGCGGGCTTGGTGGCATCGCATCGATAGCGACGCGGCGAAAACGCAGGACCTCGACTATTGGCGTGCACGTGCGGCGCTCCACTGGCTCGAAAGCGATCGCGAGGCGGCTGCGGCTTCGCTTGCCAAGGCTGAGGAGTTCGCACGGAACCTGCCGCGGGCCGGAGCGTACGACTTCGATCGCGACAGCCTCGCGAGGCTGCGGATGGCGCTGGCGGAAGGGAGTCCGGTTCGATGAAGCCTGGATGGGCAAGAGCAGGGCGGGCCTACCTTGGCGTCGCCGGGTGGGGCTTGATGCTGGCGCCGATCTCGGTGGCGCTGACGCTGCTCTCCGCGAACGTTCCTGGCCGGCGAACGGTGCTGGTCCTGTTCGTGTCGCTACTGGTTGCGCTCGCGGGTGCGGTCATGGCGATCGCCTGGCGCAAGTTGCACTCGGGCGCACCCGGAGCGCGCAACTGGGCGATTGCGGCGTTCCTGCTGCACTTGCCTTTGATCGGGGTGCCAACCTTGATCGGGATTGCCGGTTTGATCGTCTTCTGGAAGCCGGAGAACGTCGCCGCGGCGGCGGTAAAGAAGGGCCCCACTGCTCGTCAGATCGCGGGAGACGGCACGCGACCGTGGTTCGAACAGGTGATGGGCTACGGCTCGTTGGTGGTCCTGTACGGCTGTTCCTGGTTGTGGGGACGGTGGGCGGATGCGCATCAGATGTCCTCCCCCGGCTGGCTCGCGACCATCGTTCAGCTCGTGATTGCGTTTCTGCTCACCATCGCGCTGCACGAATGTGGACACCTGCTTGCGGGATGGAAGGCGGGAATGAAACTGGCGCACTTCGCCGTGGGGCCGTTCGTTTGGAAGATGCGTGGCGGGAGGATGGTCTTCGCCTTCGAGCCTGCCGCTGCGTTTCAAGGAGCGGCGGGAATGGTGCTGCTCGATTTCCGCGAGCCATTGCGGCGGCACGCGATCATGACCATCGGAGGCCCCACGGCGTCGATACTCGTGGCCGCGATGGCAACGGTAGCGGCGCTATCTTGTCCTGGCACGGCGTTCGCCGGGGCGTGGTGGTTCTTCGCCGCGCTTGCCTCGCTCTCGTTCGTGGGCGGACCGTTGAACCTGATTCCCGCCAAGATCGGCCCGATGTACACGGACGGCGCGCTGCTCTACCAGTTCCTCACTGATGGTCCGATGGCGCGGGTTCATTTAGCGATGTCGATGGTGTCGAGCAGTATCGCGACGCCGCTGCGACCGCGCGATTGGGATCTCGAAACGCTGGCTCGCGCGGTGGAAGTGATGGACCACGGGATGCAAGGCATGCTTCTGCGGATGTACACGTGCATGCACCATCTCGACTCAGACCGGCTTGCCGATGCACTGGAACAGTACGTGGCCACCGTGCCCCTCTATGCGGACGCGCTGCCAGAGGGCAAGCACGATGCCGATCTCGCGGCGGAAATGCTGTTCGTAGGCGCGCTGCTCTATCGCAATCCGGCGGCCGCGCGCATTTGGTGGGGGCGTGTGGAAAGCTCCGGTGCATCGAGGCAGGAACTCGACTACTGGCGCGCTCGTGCTGCGCTCGGCTGGCTGGAATGCGAGCGCGATGTGGCCGCGGCATCGCTCGCGAAGGCCGAGGAGTTCGCACGGAAGCTCCCGCAGGCTGGAGCATATGACTTTGATCGCGACAGCTTGATCCGGCTGCGAGTGGCGATCGAGGAATCGGGCGAGCGGGCGGCGGCCAGCTTCCAGTGACGCGGGCGAGTGATAATACTCGCATGCCGCATCCTACTCGCCGAACGTTTCTCGCTGCTGCCGCGATGGCGCGGCCCGCCGAACCGCGCAAGGTCCGCCTGGGATTCATCGGAGTCGGCAGCCGCGGGACCAGCCTGCTGCGGACCTCGCTCTCACTCGAAGGCGTCGAGATCCGAGCGCTGTGCGATATCGATGAGTCGCATTTGAAGCGCGCGCAAGACCTTGTCGAGAAGGCCGGACAGAAGCGCCCCGAAGGCTATGCGAGCGGCGTGGAAGACTACAAACGCATGGTGGCTCGCGATGATCTGGATGGGGTGATCAATGCCGGTCCGTGGGAGTTGCACACTCCGATGTCGGTGGCCACGATGAAAGCGGGCAAGTACGCGGCGACAGAAGTTCCGGCGGCAGTGACCGTAGAACAATGTTGGGAACTGGTGAACGTCTCCGAGCAGACGGGCATGCCTTGCATGATCCTCGAGAACGTCTGCTATTTTCGAAACGCACTGGCGATCCTCGGGATGATTCGCAAGGGCGTGCTCGGCGACCTTTCGCACTGCGAGGGCGGCTATCAGCACGATGTGCGCGGCGCGTTGATCTGGCGCGATGCTGCGCGCGGCGTTCCCGGCGAGATCTCATGGCGCGGGATGCACATGGCGCGCAGCAACGGCAATCTCTATCCGACGCATCCGCTGGGGCCGATCGCCTGGTGGCTCGACATCAATCGCGGCGACCGCTTCACCAAGATCGTCTCGATGAGCAGCTTGTCGCAGGGGTTGAATCACTACGCGGCTACGCATCACGGCGCCGATCATCCCAACGCCAAGCGCACCTATTCGCAAGGCGACGTAAACACGAGCCTCATTCAAACTGCCCGGGGGCGAACAGTGACGCTCTACTTCGATACGATATCGCCGCGCCCCTACGATCTGATCTTGCGCGTGCAAGGAACCAAGGGCATCTACTCGGGAACGCTCAACAAGATCTATGTCGAAGGGCGGAGCCCGAAGAAAGACGACTGGGAAGACTTCGAGCCTTATCAGCGCGAGTTCGATCATCCGCTGTGGAAGGATCTGGAGGCTCGCGCGGCCAAGCACGGGCACGGCGGCGCGGACTTTCTCGAGATCTACCGCTTTGTGGAAGCCGCGCGCGAGAAGAAGCAGACGCCGATCGACGTGTACGACACCGCAGCGTGGAGCGCGGTGTTTCCGTTGAGCATTCAGTCAGTGGCGGCGGGCAGCGGTCCGGTGGAGTTTCCGGATTTTACGCGGGGCAAGTGGCAATCGCGCAAGCCCGTGGAGCCGTAGACGAGCGTTGCAAGCTTGCTATTCTGAAGAGCAGAGGCCCCTCGATGTCATACGGTTCCTACGGCGGCCGTTTCCCGCAATCGAATTTCTCGAGGCCACAATCGAACGTTCCTCCGGGCGTGAAGTGGCTGTTGATCGTGAACGTGGCGGTGTTCGTCGCGTACTTTTTGGCGGTGCGGTTCGGATACGCCGGTCTTTTCGAGCCTTTCAAGCTGCGGCTCAAATGGGTAGTGGAAGGCTTCGCGATCTGGCAGCCGGTCACCTACCTTTTCCTGCACGACCCGCTCGGGTTCGGACACATCTTCTTCAACATGCTGGCGCTGTTCATGTTCGGACGCGACCTGGAACTGCGTTGGGGAACACAAGCGTTTCTCCGCTACTACTTCGTGTGCGGCATCGGCGCGGCGCTGTGCAGCCTGGCGATGAGCGCGGTTACGGGACACTACGGAGCGACGATCGGCGCTTCCGGCGCGATCTACGGATTGCTACTGGCCTTCGGGATGTTGTTCCCCGATCAGACGATCTGGTTCAACTTCCTGTTTCCGATGAAGGCGAAGTATTTCGTGATGATCATCGGCGCGGTGTCGTTCCTGATGACGCTCGGCGCCACCGGAGACAACGTCAGCCACATCGCGCACTTGGGTGGCATGCTGTGGGGTTATCTCTACTTGAAGGGATACCTATTCAAGGATTCGATGCAGCGCTCGCGTCCGGCGGTAGCGCCTTCGAGCAGCGGAGGAATCCTGCAATGGTACAAAGAGTGGAAACTGGCGCGAGCCCGGCGCAAGTTCGAGGTTTACATGCGGAAACAGACGGGTCGCGACACCACGATTCATTGACGCCGGAAGCAACCGCAACGCGACTGGTAGCGTCAAAACTGGTGTAGACTTGTGTCGAGACGAACAGGCGCAGGGGGTATCGATGCGAATTCCGAGATGGCTCAAAGGTTGCACGCTGGCGGGGCTGCTGTTGTTCACCGCGCAGGAGTTCCAGGCGCAGCAGGGTCCCAAGCGGACCTCGGAAACCGTGGCCAAGCCCAGAGGCAAGAAAGACTCCGGCGACGCTGAGAAAGCCGGGGAGCCCGCCGCCGCGGACAAGGACAAGCTACCTTCGAAGTTCTCGAAGAAGGACAAGGCCGACTTGCCCGAGGGCTTGCCGACCTTCCGCAGCGACGTGAACACCGTGCAGGTGGACGTGGCGGTGCTCGACAACAAGGGCCGCTTCATCCCGAACATTCCGCGAGGCAACTTCCGCATCCTCGAAGAGGGCGTTCCGCAACAGGTCTCGAACTTCTCCATGGGCGAGGCGCCGATGACGGTCTGCATGGTGATCGAGTTCAGCAACCTGTTCCAACAGTATTGGTCGTATGGATGGATGGAGACGCTACAGGCTTCGTATGGATTCCTGCAGACGCTGAAGCCGGAAGATCACGTGGCCGTGGTGGCGTACGATTTGCGCCCCGAGATCCTCTCGGATTTCTCCACCGACAAGCGCTCGGCGTATGAAGCCATGCAGCGGTTGCGCATCGCCGCCTACTCGGAATCAAATCTCTATGACGCGTTGGTCGACACGGCTGATCGCATGTCGGAGATCGAAGGCCGCAAAGCGATCGTGGTGATCGCTTCGGGGATCGACACTTTCAGCAAGCTTACCTTCGACAAGACTCGCAAGGCTTTGCAGACAGCCGGCGTGCCGATCTACGCGTTCGGAATCATGCAGTACATCCGCGAGCTGTACGATGCGCGTGGCTGGATGGGTCCGATTCAGCGGCTCGACTTTTTGCAAGCCGACAACCAAATGCGAGTGTTTGCGCGCGAGACCGGCGGGCAGGCGTTCTTCCCGAGGTTCCAGGGCGAGTTCCCTGGCATCTTCGCGCAGATCTCGCAGGCGTTGCGCAATCAATACTCGCTGGCGTATCAGCCCACCAATCAAGCGAAAGACGGCAAGTTCCGCAAGCTCAAGGTGGAGTTGGTGAATCCCGCAACGGGCGAGGCTCTACGCATCGTCGACGAGAAGGGCAAGCCGATGAAGTACCAAGTAGTGGCGAAGGCGGGCTATAACGCACCGCGCGCAGTCGAGTAGTACGCTTCATTACCGGAAGGTTAAGGCACATTCACTACAAGATTGAACGATCTTGTTTCCAGGCGCAGTGACCCTTGCTGTCAAGAACTCTTTCTATCGTGATTTCAGTTCTGTAGAAGTTCGTTGACACGATTGTCATGCGACTGGTACCTTCAGTCGTTTCGTTCATGAGCCCTTATTCAGCCGCCCGTTCCGCCGCACGCGCGAGAGTCCTCATGGTGGATGACAACAGTCTCGGACTTTCGGCGCGCAAGTCAATGCTCGAGGAGTTGGGGCATTCGGTTTCGTCTGTTTCGAGCGCCGAGGATGCGATGGCGCAGTTGAGCGATGCGTCGTTCGATCTGATCGTCACCGATTACAAGCTGCCGGGCATCACGGGCGGCGACATGATCGCGAAGCTGCGTGCGCAAGGCGTGGCTACGCCGATCATTTTGCTCTCGGGATACGTGGACGCGCTCGGTCTTGACGAGCAATCCACGGGCGCGGACGTGGTGCTGCAGAAGAGCGCCAACGAAGCGAATCATCTGGTACGCTCAGTGAAGAACCTCCTCCGGCGAGGCGCGATCGTGCGCAAACCGATGGGCGCCGACAAGCCTTCGGCGAGCAAGCTGCGCAAGAAAGCCTAGGCTCGCGCGGGAGCCGGTTCCACAGAGGACACCACCGATGCGGATCACCTGGCTTGGCCATTCTTCATTCGAACTCGAGACGCCCGCGGGCGAGACCATTCTGCTCGACCCGTGGTTCGAGGGCAATCCCAAGTATCCGGCTGGGCACACGGTGTCGAAGGCGGATGCGATTCTGCTTTCGCATGGCCACGGGGACCACATCGGGTCAGCGGAGGCGTTGGCCAAGAAGCACGGCGCGAAGGTGGTGGGCAATTACGAGCTCTACCTGTGGTTCCAGTCGCGCGGCGTGTCGAACTTCGGACCGATGAACAAGGGCGGCTCGCAGCAGGTGGGTTCGGTGAAGGTGACGATGGTGCATGCGCTGCATAGCTCGGGCATCGAAGACGGCAAGGGCAACGTGATCTATGGCGGTGAGGCGGCGGGGTACGTGATCCAGTTGGCTGACGGGCGGCGCGCTTACTTTGCCGGCGACACGAGCGTGTTTTCAGACATGGCGCTTATCGGCGAGATCTACAAGCCGGAGCTGTGTTTCCTGCCGATCGGGGATTTGTTCACGATGGGTCCGGAAGAGGCGGCTGTGGCGGTGCGAATGCTGAAGCCGAAGAAGGTGATCCCGATGCACTGGGGGACTTTTCCGGTGCTGACGGGGAGGCCGGAGCAGTTGGCGGCGCTGATTCAGGGGACGGGTGTGGAAGTGTGGACGCTCGAACCGGGTGTGGCGGTGAGTTGGTAGCTGCGGGGCTGACGCGTGTACGGCGGGACGCCGATCCAAGGGCCTGAAATTCGCTGCGCCGCTCGGACAGCGGGACTGGAAGTCCCGCTGCAGGCTGAAAGCCTGCCCCACAAGCCGAATGCAGTGAGTAGTGCCGACAGCGAGTTTCTGGAGAGTCCCGCGTAGGCAGATGTCTGCTCCACATCGCGCTCCACGTGGGCTGTAAGCATTCTTTTTTCTCTCAACAACGGTGACGTTTCGCGGATCGGCGCCAGTACCAGGTGACGACGCCGAAAACGACCCAATCAAGGAGACATCCATGTTGAAGAGAGTGAGTGTAGCCATTTTGTCTGTGTTGACATGCTCGGCACAGATCGTGATCCCCGAAGGAACCAAGATCCGCGTAAGGCTCGACCAGCCGATCTCGTCGGCCACGGCCGAAGAGGGCCAGAGCGTGGAGCTTGCGGTGGCCGAACCGGTCAAGGTAGGAGAGGCCACGGTGATCGCCGAAGGCGCTCGCGTTACCGGCACCATCACGCAGGCTCAAGGCAAGCGCGTGCTGGGCCGAGCGGGCAAGCTCGACTTTTCGATCGACCGCGTGAAGTCACTCGATGACCAGTGGGTACCGTTGCGATACACGGTCACCAAGAAATCCGGAAACAGCCGGGCGTGGAGCACCGGAATCGTTTCGGCCGGAGTTGCGTTCGCCTTCTGGCCAGCGGCGCCCGTGGTGCTGCTTCGCAAGGGCAAGGACATCACCATCAACCGCGGCGTTTCGTTCGACGTATTCACCGATGTCAACCACTCGATGAGCCGGACCCAATCTCGCGGAGCGAGCAACGCGGCGCCGGCGGAATCGAGCGCGAAGGTCTCGATTGTCTCTCCGGTCCCCGGTGCGGACATTGAGGTGGACGGGGCTTTCGTGGGCAGCACTCCGTCGACGATCCCGATGGCCAGCGGCCAACACCAAGTGGTAGTGAGGCAGGGCGCGAAGTCGTGGCAGCGCACTGTGCAGGTGAATGACAGTAGCGCCGTGACGTTGCGGGCGGTCTTGCAGTAACTGTTCCAGTGGCGAGGACAAAGCCATGACAACAGCTATTGCAACCGCCAGGGCACTCGGGATAGCGCTCATTGCCGCGCTCGTCGCGCTTGCGCAACCAAGCGAAGAGATTCCCTCGGCGTTTCGCGAGATCCGCCCAAAAGGGCGCGCCGCGGACACTCTGCGCGCGATGCACAAGCGGCGCCGCAGCGCGGGAATCGACATGCGGTTGTTCGATCGCGATGCGGCGAAGGCGTTCCAGCAGGCCGGCCGGAGCGCGGCCCCCAGTCGCCGCGCGGTCCGGATGAACCTGTTCCCGGACGTGAATCCGGTGGTCAACTGGACCAAGGCCGCTCCGGTGGAGAACAGCGAGAACATCGTATGGACCGGTGTGGTGGAAGGCGATCCGTTGAGCCAGGTAGTCCTGGTGGTGGGTGGCGGCGAGATGACGGGGAACATCGTCACGGGCGGCGTCACCTACCAGATCCGCCCCACCGAGGACGGGCACTGGATCGGCGAGCTCGATCCGGCAAGCCTGCCACCGGAAGGCGAGCCTTTGCGTGCAGCCGAAGGGTCATCTTTGGGAATGGCTCCCATGGCGGAGGATGCCGCCGCGGCTGATGAAGGCGCGGTGATCGATGTGATGGTAATCTACACGCCCGCCGCGCGCCAAGCCGGCGGGGGCGCCGGCCGCATGCTGCAACAGATCCAACTGGCGGTGGCCGAGACCAACGAAGGATTCGCCAACAGCAGGATGAGCCAGCGGCTGCGCCTGGTGGGCTACGGCGAAGTGAACTACCGCGAGAGCGGCGACTTCCAGGTGGATCTCGACCGGCTGGGCGGCAATGGCGACGGTTACTTGGACGAGATCCATGCGATCCGCGACAGGGTGGGAGCAGACCTGGTCAGTTTGTGGGTGGAAACGGGCAACTACTGCGGCTTGGGTTGGATCCTCAACCCGTCGCGGCCGAATACACAGTTGGGATTCAACGTCGTGATGCGGCACTGCGCGACGAGCGAATTCATTTTCGGGCACGAGTTGGGACACAACATGGGCGCGACACACGCTCCCGAGGATCCGAACAGTGGCGGCGCGTACCCGTATTCTTTCGGCTTCAAGCAAGTGGTCCGTGCGCCGTATTTCCGAACGATCATGGCCTACGCATGCACGGGCGGGTTGGTTTGCCCGCGCGTCAACCTGTGGTCGTCTCCGGATCTGTCATGGCAGGGCCTCCCAGCCGGGACTCGGGCGAAGAACGACAACCGGTCGACGTTGATCAAAACGGCCTCGCTCGTGGCTTCTTTCCGCAAGAGCACCCAGACCGGAGGCACGCAGGGAGGCGGCGGAGACTCGCTGCCTGAGTCGGCGCATCCATATGCGGACAAGTTCGATCAGACTTGGAGCTACACGGCTTCTGGCAATCCCGCCTCGATTCAGGTGACCTTCACGCCGGAGACGTGGGTGGAGCCCGGCTGGGACTTCATTTCGATCATGGACGGCAGCGGGCGCGAGATCGCAGGGAGCCCGTTCACGGGCGATCAGTTGAGCAACAAGTACGTAATCGTGCCGGGGGCTGCCGTGAAAATCCGGCTCGTTTCCGATGAAGGAGTGAACGGGTACGGCTTCAAGGTGGCGAGCGTTCGGGCGATCACTGGCGGCAACGTGGATCTGGCGACGGTGTCGTTCGGTGCGTCCGATCGGGGGACGATCGGCGGCACGATCAAGGGCCTGGTGGCAAAAGTACAAAACATAGGACAAGCAGAAGCCGGCCCCTTCCGCATCGCTTTCTACTGGATTGACGGCAACTCGGAGGCAGTCTACTCCGGATGGTCATGCGCGGTGAACAGCCTGGGGCCCGGGTTGTCGTATACGTGCAGCGGCGACATCGGAGTGGCGAATACCTTGAAACCCGGACAGTATCGATTGGTGGCTATCGCCGACGACGAAAGGAAGACGGCGGACTCCAATTGGGACAACAATGCCAGGGCTTCGGAAGGAGGTGTGGTCACTCTCCAATAACTCGGGTCTCCTCTCGAGTGCGCGGTCCGCAGGGCATTGCGGTTCGCGCGCATCGTGGAAGGGCGGCGGAATCTCTCGTGGCGACGAGGACTCCGGCCGCCCTTTTGCTTGGAGCCCGACTCTCTACTTTGGATGCAGAAGCGTTGGGAGCGGGGGCTGAGGCGCCTTGCCGGCGCTGAAGCGTGCGCCACACTGGGGCCAGAATCTTCGAGGCTGAGCCGCTATCCCGAGAGGAGAAGCGTCTTACGAGTGAATGTGCCCATCATCGGAAGCGGGACTGAAGTCCCCGCGCAGGCTGAAGCCTGCCCCACACGGAGGCCGCCGGAAAATCTGCGCGGCTGAAGAGGGCACGGAGGGATAGGAGTACAGATAGGCTCGCCCTTACGCCTGCTGGGACGACGCGGGCGCGGGCGGCGCGATTTGGGCGGGACGGAAGATGCCTTGGTCCTTGGGCACGATCAGCATGGCCAACAGATATGCGATCACACCCGGGACGACGCCGGTGAGAATCACGGCCGCGAGCACGATCAGGCGGACCAAGGTGACGTCGACGTCAAGATACTTGGCCAGGCCCGAGCAGATTCCGGCCACCTGTTTGTCGTAGGTGAGCCGGCAAAGGCGGCGCGGAGCGTAGTAGCCGCGGTCGCTGCCGGTGGTCACACCCGTGCCTTGGCCGCATTGCGAACAGAAACGTGAACTGGCTGTCAGTTCCGTGCCACAAGAAGTGCAGAACATGATGAACTCCTTCAGCCAGTGATACGGTTGGGGAGTCCGTTTTGTTCCCGGGACGGCGGGCAGGGTCAGTTGGTGCGGTAATTGGTGAACTGCATGTCGATACCGAAGTCGTGCGATCGCAGCAGTTGGATGATTTCCTGAAGGATGTCGCGGTCGCGCCCGCTGACGCGGACCAGGTCGCCTTGGATGGAGGCCTGCACCTTCTTCTTGCTGTCTTTGATGGCCTTGACGATCTCGCGCGCCTTTTCGATCGGGATGCCTTGCTGGAGCGAGATGGTGCGGCGGACGGAGGCGCCGGAGGCCGGTTCGATGGCGCCGTAGCTGAGCGCCTTGAGGGGCACCTTGCGCTTGACGAGTTTCGATTCGAGAACTTCGCCGACGGCTTTGATCTTGAACTCGTCTTTGCTGGCGAGGATGATCTGGTTTTCCTTTTCCTTCAGTTCGATGGAGGAGTGGGAGTCTTTGAGGTCGTAGCGCTGTTGGACTTCTTTCACCGCCTGGTTGATGGCGTTGATGACTTCGGGGATGGACACCTCGGAAACGATGTCGAAGCTATTGTCGGGCATTCCAGATCAGTATAACGGCCGATGGCGGGCGGGCTCGGGCGGACTGAAGGGCAGGTAGTACAGGCGGGCTGAGAATTTTCATCGGCGGCGAAGAGAACGAGGGATAGTAGTACAACTTGGTTGCATTGACACGGCCAGCGCCGGCTACCGCCGAACGGTGAATCCGTAGTAGCCGACCTCTTTCGCGGAGTTATCTGGTGCGATGCCCTTCAGTGCGAGTTCATAGCGGCCGGGTGCGAGCGCGCTCGATGGAAGATCGAGCACAACGGAAGATACGGCCGCTACGCGTTGCGCTGTGAGGCTGCCGCGGGTGAGAATCTCGACGCCGGCGGCTGTGCGGAGTTCCACTCGATAGCGCGGAAAGTCATCTTGCGGTTCGAGTTGGATCTCGATGCGCGCTAGCTGGGTATCGGCGGACAACTGCAATCGCGGGGCGGCATTCGATGAGCGGGATCCGGCCATCAGAGCGATCGATGCGATGAGGGACTGCGGGGAGACCTGCTTCACTTGCGCCGCGCGGGCCTTCTCCTCGGCGAGTTGGCGATTGAGATCGCCGGTCTGGCGCTCAAGTTCGCCGCTGCGGGATTCGAGTTCGGCCATCCGGGTGCGCATGGCGCGATTCTCGTACCCGAGCCATGGCAGCGCGACCACGCAGGCCAGCGCGGCCATAGCGGCGGCGAACTGCATCGGGCGATCCCAGTGGAGCCAGCGGCTCCAGAACGGTTCGGGGGGGACGGCCGGAACTGCTTCCTCGCCGGCTACGCGAGCGAGCGTGCGCGCGAACTCGATCTTGCGCCTCCGTCCCGCTGAGACGAGGAATCGCTGTTCGAAGGCGCGCAACTCAGTGCCATGCAGTTCGCCGCGGACGTAGGCGTCGATCAGGTCCGCCTCGGCTGCCTGGACCGACAGTAGGTAGGCGCGGTCTGCGAAGGCGCGGTCCTCGATCTCGGCCATTTTCTCGTCGGGCAGTTTGCCGAGCAAGTAGTCCGTCAATCGATGGTCTTCAGCGCCGGCCATTAGCCACATGTTCCTGCTCCCATTCATAGCAGACTGCGGATTGCCGCGATTTCGTCACAGCGAAGAGACTCCCTTTTCGGCGAGGCACTTCTCCATGCACGCCTGAAGCTTCTCGCGCAAACGCAGCGCGCGCATACGCAACGTGCCTGCAGCGATGCCGAACAAGCGTTCCAAACCCTTTCGATTGTCGATCTTGGCGCTCTTTTCGCCCTGGTAGTAGCGGAGGATGAAGTCGCGGTTTTCGGCGGAGAAGCCACTCAGGCAGCGGCGGAGGCAATCCTCTCGCTCGTCTTCGCCGGCCGCCGGGTCCGGGGGAAGCGTACGGGGCTCGGGAGCATCTTCGAGCGACCCGGTCCGGCTGGCGGGCGCCCGGCTGATCTCTTTGAGCAGCATTCGGGCCACGCCGATGGAATAGGTGGCCACGTCCCGAATCTGCTCCCCATCGCCGATCTTGCGTGCGCAGCGATTGATCACCTCGTCGGCATGCTCGTCTGGAGTTGCGCAGCCGCGCCACTCGAACAGACGCACGAGGTTCGAGCGGATCTCGAGGTAGCGCGCGCCGGCCGAGTCACGGTCCGGACCGAGCGAGGCGAGGAATCCGTCGAAGGCGTCTTGCGTGAGTGACCAGGCTTGCCGCATCGTCAGCGCCACTCTCCTTGTAGCGTGAAGGCGGCCCAATGGTACGGCCGGTCCCAACCCTTCTGCTTCCACATCTCGGTCTGGGCGGCGCGTAGGGCGGCGGCAGGACGATCGCGATGCCCCAACAGCGCCGTGTAGAAGCGCTTCATGATTTCCGATGTGGCGCGGTCATCCACTTTCCACAGCGTGGCTACGACACGAGGCGATCCGGCATAGAGGAATCCGCGGGTGAGTCCGATGAGGCCTTCGCCGTTGACCTCGCCGCCGAGGGCGGTTTCGCATGCGCTCAGAACGACGAGGTCGGCGCCGAGGCGGAGATTGTAGACGTCATAGAGCCGCAGGTAACCGTTGCGGGGCTGCCCGGAGCGATCGACGCGCGAGAGCACGACGCTCGACAGCTCGGGATGTTCGTTGTCGAGCACGGCGTGGGTGGCGAAGTGGACGATGCGGTATTGCGCGAGTTCGTCGCCGAGCACGGCGTCGCGAGTAGCGTCGAAGTCGAGCGCCTTCCAAGTGTCTTGGGGCGGCGTCAGGCGGGCGATCTCTTCGGCTTCGTTCCGGCTGAAACGGAGGCGGAGCAGTTCCGGCATGCCGGCATCGTCGCGAGTTTGGCGGGAGCCCGGCACGCGCATGTCGGTTGCGCTGAAGACGGGGTCGGCGAAGATGGCGAGCGCCTTTTGTCCGGGCTTGCGGCTCTCGAGCGTGTGGCGCAAGGCCGCGACGACGGAGGCCGAAGGCGCATTGACGATCTCGTGATTCAGCATGAGCGGCGCAGGTTTGGCGCTTGTGTCGAGTGGATCGGGCAGCGCCGAGAACGGCAGATACTGGAGCGCACCATCGGCCACGATCAACAGACGCTTGCCCTGGAGATCAGGCGCGGCCTGGCCGAGCAGCATCCGGCTGATGCTGGCGGCGGCGGGAAGGAAATCGGCGTCGGATTGGCGCACGCGAGCCGCTCTCGCCGCGGGTGATTCATTGGCAGGATTGCGATTACGCGCTGTCAGCAGTTCATGGACGCGGCGCGCGCCGATCTCGATCTCAGAGCGAGGGGGAAGCGTGTAGGCATGGAAAGAGGTTGCCGTAACGGCCCAGAGGTAGCTCTTCTCTTCGCCGAGCGCGAATTCGAGGAGAGCGGTGCCGGGGTCGAGTACGCGCTGCTGGATCTCGTCTAACCGAAGCGGCTCGGGGCGGGTGAGCGCGGCGTATTCGGGGCTGGTGGAACGGATCTTGCTTTGGAGGTGCTCGAACTCGGCGGTGAGGCTGGTCAACTCGCGAGCGGCGGCTGCATCGGCGGCTGGGGTGGACTTGCCATTGAGCTGGCGCGTCTGCCTTTCGGCGGTGGCGAAGATGCGGCGTTGGAGCTCGCGTTCACGAGCGAGGAGAGTTGGGCCGGCGCCGCGGCGGATCCCGGCGCTCGACTCGCCCAGCAGTTCGAGCAACGATCGGGCTTTGCCGCGCTCGGCGGCGAGCAGAGCCTTGGCGTGGAAGCCCGCGCCGGGGTTGCCGGCATGCTTGCGCATCAACAGGGCGACCTCCATCTCCTGGACGTCACGCTTGGCGGCGAACAGCCACGCGCGCAGGCTGGGGCTGGCGATGTTGAGCCGAAGCTCTTCGAGAGCCGCGAGCGCTTCAGAGGTGCGCGCGAGCGCGGCATCCACGTTGCCGCGATCCTGCTCGAGGCGGGCCCATTCGGCCAGCGTGTCGGCCTCGGTACGGCGGTCGCGGATTTGACGGCCGATCGACAGAGCCTCATCCAATTCTTGCGATGCCTTGTCGAACTGGCGCATCTTGCGCCACAGCGCGGCCGAGGAGAGCAGAGTGCCGGAGAGACGGCGGGGATTGCCCGTGGTGCGGAGAATCTTCTGGGCCGAGTCGAGACTCTCTCGGGCGGCATCGCGCTGCCCCATTTCGGCCTGCAGCTTGCCGAGATTGCCGAGGGACAAGGCTTCGCCCGCGCGGTCACCCACGGCTCGCCGCAAAGCGAGCGCTTCGTTGTGATAGTCGAGCGCTTGCTGGCGCTGGCCGAGCGCGGCCACCGTTTCGCCCAGATTGTTGAGCGTGTTCGACATGGCGGGCTGGTCTTTGATCTTTCGCAGAATCGCCAGCGCTTCGCGGTAGATGGCCTCGGCCTGCTTGCGATCGCCGAGCGTTGCGTGCACCCAGGCGATGTTGTGGAGACAGACGGCGACGTTCCATTCGCGGCCGAGTTCGCGCTGAATGTCGAGCGCGCCGCGATACGCATCGAGGGCTTTCTGGTATTCGGCCATGCTCGAGTAGACCGAGCCAATGTTGTTCCAAGTGACGGCTTGACTGGAACGATTTCCGATGCCCTGGCCATGATCCAGCGCCCGTTGGTGATTCTCGAGAGCTTTGTCATACTCGCCGAGATCGGAATAGACGACGCCAATGTTGCTGTAGAGAGTCGCCAGTTTGCGTCGATCCCGCAGGCTGGTGAGGATCGGTTCGGCTTGGAGCAGATCGTCAAGCGAGCCGCGAACGTCACCGGTACCGCGGTGTCCGATGGCCAACGCGTTGAGCGTCTCGGCTTCGCCGGTGCGGTTCCCGGCCTTGCGCATGAGAGGAAGCGCCTGCTGCAGATACTCGATCGCCTTTCGCCGGTCACCGTAGGCGTGGGCGATCGAACCCAGGGTGTGGAGCGACCATGCCACGGCGCCATCCACGCCGGAGGCTCTGGCCGCGGTCAACGCTTCATTCGCGTAGCGAAGGGCCTTGTCTTTGTCACCGGCGTCGGCGCAGGTCCGGGCAATCGAATAGAGAGTGATCGCCTCGGACTCTTTGTCTCCTGTGCGCCGCCAATGGGGCAATGACTGTTCGTAGAGATCGATGGCTTTCAGGAACGCTTCGCGCTCCGATCCCTTCAATGCGCTCACCGCGCGGGCGACGAGTTCGATTCCCGCGACGCGGTCGCGGTGATGGGCAGATGCTTCGGCCAGTTCCTGGAGCGTCACGGCGAACTTGCCTTCGGCCGCTTTGGAGTCGACCGCGGCGACAGTCAGGATCCAGTCGCCGGAAACGTTGGCGACCAGTTCGGCGCCGCCGGTTTCTCCGACGGGGACGTTGAAGACCTCGTAGAGCGGCTGGCGGCTGGGCCGGAGAATCGTGTAGACCGCCTGAACCGTTCGCTGCTCGAACGAGAGCTTGGCGTACTGGCCCTGGCGCAACGGAAGCCGGTACTCATAGGAGCGGCCTGGGGCGAGATCGGCTTCGATGGTTTTGCCGGTCTCGAGCGCGATCGAGGAGCCCGTCTGTGCGGAAGCCGACAGTGCGGCCAGTGCGAGCGTGATCCGGACCACGGAAGCGAATACGAGGACAATCGCCGATCGGTTCACCGCCACCTCCTAAAATTCCGCGTGACGTTTCGCCATCCGCCGCCAGTATCGGGTGATGACACCTAACACGCGGAAACGGATGACGGCAGGGCTCATCTTTGCCGTATTTGGGGCGCTGGCCCCGGCTCAACGGGTGGATCGGCTCGCCGCCGGCATCCAGAACCATGACAAGACGCGGCTTCGCGGCACTCGGAACGCCCTGGTGGAACAACTGCCTAGCGAGGGTCCCCTGGATGATGCCGAGCGCGTTGGCGGGATCTCGCTCCGATTCCGCCCCACGGCGCAACAACAGGAGGAACTCGATCAGTTGCTGGCTGACCAGCAGAATCCGTGGTCGGCGCATTACCACGAGTGGCTGACGCCGGAGGATTTCGGCGATCGGTTCGGGCTCAGTAATGGAGATTACGGACGGGTCCGCGAATGGATCGAGGGGCAAGGGTTCCGGGTGGAGAATGCCGCGCGTAGCCGCACCCACATTACTTTCAGCGGAACGGCGGCGCAGGTTCGCGCGGCGTTCCTGACGGACATGCACCGGTTCCGGGTGGGCGGCAAGTTGCGATACGCCAATGTGGATGAGGTGGCACTGCCGAAGGATCTCGAGGCGCTGGTCTACGATGTTCGCGGTCTGGACCGTCTGCGAGCCGCCGCGAGTGCGAAGCCAGAGGCGAACCGCGACAACGGCGCGCACGGCCTGGTGCCGGGCGATCTGGCGAAGATCTACAACTTGGCGCCGATCCACGAGAAGGGGTTCGACGGCGGCGGACAGAAGATCGCCATCGTGGGCCAATCGAAGTTCGACATGGCGGACGTGCGAACGTTCCGAAACACTTTCGGGCTGCCCGAGAACGATCCCCAGGTGATGCTGCTTCCGGGAGAAGACGACCCCGGCGAGAGCGACACCGACGAGGCAGAAGCGGTGATGGACGTGGAGTACGCCAGCGCCGCTGCTCCGAAGGCCTCGATCGTGTACATCTATGCCTACGATTCCAATGACGCGGCGGAGTACGTGATCGATCGCAATCTCGCGCCCGTGCTGAGCAACGGCAATATCTACTGCGAAACGTTCACAAGCAAGCGATGGGCCGAGCGGTTCCGTAACGTGGCGCAACAAGCGAACGCGCAGGGGATTACCTACATCGCCGGTTCGGGAGCTTCGGGTCCGGCTGCGTGCGAAGAACAGGCGGTGGACAAGGCGGGACGGCGGATGGCGGTATCGATCCCGGCGAGCGCTCCGGAGGTGACCGCGGTGGGCGCAACGCAGTTCGATGAGAAACCTGGAGCGGAATACTGGGATCCCAAGGCCGCGCCAAACAGGCCATCGGCTCTTGGCTACATTCCCGAAGCGGCGTTGAACGAGACCGAGCGCGCCGGAGCGTTGATGGCGAGCGGCGGAGGGGCGAGCATTCACTTTCGGAAGCCGGAATGGCAGACAGGTGCGGGAGTTCCCGAGGCCGATGCCCGGCACGTGCCCGACCTGGCGTTCGCGGGATCGTTCCACCAGACGCCGTATGCGGTGTTCTGGAGGGGCGAGATGCGGCGAGCGGGCGGAACTTCACCGGGTACATCGTTCTTCGCGGGCGTGGTCTCGGCCCTGAATCAATATGTGGTGCGGAGCGGGGCGCAGGGCAAGCCGGGATTGGGGAACATCAATCCGCGGCTGTACGCTTTGGCGCAGGCAGCACCTTCGGTTTTCCACGACATCACGAGCGGCGACAATATCGTCCCGTGCGCGAAGAATGCGGCTGGTTGCCCGGACGGCAAGTTCGGATACAAGGCCGGTCCGGGTTATGACATGGCGACAGGCTTGGGCTCGGTGGACATCAAGAACCTTTTCGACAACTGGGTGGATCCGAAGAAGGCGGCCGCGGTGGAGACCTCGTTGACCCTCACGGCATCACCGGTGTCGCTGTTGAGCGACGGAAGTTCGAAATTGACCGCGACGGTGAAGGCCGCCACGGGAAAGGAGTCGCCAACTGGGGCGGTTAGTTTCCGGACCAACGATGCGGTGTTGGGAACGGCGGCGCTGAGCGGTTCGGGCGGCACGGCGGCCGCGACGTACACGGTGACCGCGAAGGAACTGAAGCCCGGGCTGAATCCGATTGTGGCGGTGTATGTGGGCGACGGGGGATTCAAGGGCTCGACGGGGAGGGTTCAGATCGGGCTGATCCCGCAAACAGGCCCGTCGGTTGTTGTTGCGACAGTGAATCCGAATCCGGTGTACCGCGAAGAGCCGGACGAAGACGGCTACGAATGGTCATACACGGTGGAACTGAAAGAGACCGGCGGAGTGTTCACGCACTTCACCTCGTTCTCGATAGACGGCCACGACTTCAGCAAAGACATCGAGGATTGGTTCGGCTCGACGCTTCTGCGCGCGAACAGTACGTTACGCGCGCAACTACGCGGCGGAGATCTCGAGGTCCCGATGGACGTGGTGTTCGCGTTCGGTGGCCAGGATCCGGAAGGGCAGAAGTGGACGAAGCAGGTGACGGTGGCTTTTCGGGGGAAGAAGGACGCGGGCAGCGGGGCGACGACGGCGGCGATATCGCTGAAGAGCGTTCCGGCGGTGGTGGTGAAGGTTGGCAACGGCGATCCGAACTGCTCGCCAGACCGGCCTTACTATCAGAAGCTGGTGGTGACGGAAACGAACGGCGTGGACGTGAATTTGACGAAGTTTGTGGCTGGGGGCGGCGACTATTCGAGCTCGATCGCGAAGTTCTTCGGGTCGTCGACGCTGCCGGGCAATGGCTCGTTGACGGCGGGGCTTTGCTGGCAACTGAGCACTGTGCCGACGACGATCCAATATGAGATGGGGGGCGTGGACAAGGGGGGGACGGCGGTGAAGGCGACGCTGGCGGTGGAGTTCAAGAGCTTGGATCAGAAGTCGGGCGATGAGCCGCAGGGGTTGGTTGGATTGAAGGCGCTGGCCTGGCCGGCGGCGGTGATGGCGCCGGGGGAGAGGTTTCGGATGCAGGGGCGGATCACGATTGGGAAGCGGCCATGAAGTCCTCAAGGGCTTGCTGTACTGCCCAGCGAGTGTTCCAGACGGTCGAGCATTCGGTGCTCGAGATCGGTGAAACCTGTGCGAGGCGCGTTCGAGAGCGCCTCGCGCGAGCTGCCGATGAGGGTCCGCGCGGCGGCGGGATCGCCTTCGGCTGCCAGCAGGGCCGCGCGAGCGCGAAGCTCTACGTAGCGCTCCACGGTGAGCGCGGCTCCGAAGCTGAGCCATCGCTTGGCCTTCTTGGCGTTGCCTTCGTGGATGGCTTCGTAGTGGGCGAGTTCCAGCGCGTATCGCCGGCGATTCCACTCGGGCAAGGCTGCTTCCACCGCGGCGCTCAACTTGTGGATCGCCTCGCTTGCTGCCTGCGGATCATCGCGGTCGAGGTGGTGGCAGTAGGTCAGGAAGCAGGCGTCTTCGAATCGCCGGGTGCCCGCCGGCTCGGCCAGCATATGCTGCATCCACTGCGAAGGCCAGTCTCGCGGGCGAAGCGGTTGTGACGCCGACAGATGGCACGCCGACATGGCCAGGCTTCGCTGACCGGCCGGAGTCATCCGGACCAGGTCCGCGATGGTGCTGCCGTCGGTCTCGAACCCTTCGAGCGTTACGGGCCAAGCGGAGAAGATCAACCCATTGAGGGAGAGCCAGCTCAGCGTCAGAAAGACGTCGCCGGAGTCAGCCCAGGGCGTATCCACCGTTTGGACGGCGGCCAGATAGAACACCGCGGTGGCGACGAGGCTCGCGGCTGGCCCACCGGCCGCGTAGATCAGGCGGCGCAAGCGAAGCATGTTCAGGCTGCCGATGTTCACTCCGCTCTGGCCATCGAAGCCGAGGCCTTTGTGGATCCCGGCGGTCCATCCATCCGAGCGCCGGGTAATCATGAGCGGCCCCACGGCGATGGACGAAAATCGGAACCCGACCACCCAACCGGCAATCATGTGTCCGGCTTCGTGGAGTGCAATCGCCACAGCCAAGCCGAAAGGGACAGCGATCATGTCGGCCCACATCGGCATTGCGGGGACGCCGGCGCGGCGGCCGAGTTCGTTCACCGAGAGCCCCGCGGTGACGCCCGCCGCCACCACTACCAGGTAGCCGAGCGCGAGCGGCTTCACGGGCTTTTGCACATCGCGATGTTTCCGCTCTTCCACCTCCGCGGCCAGCAGCAGTTGGCCTGTTTGGCTGAGCAGTACGAGGAGGCCAAATACACCGGGGATCGTACCTATTGGAGTGAAGATGGTGTTCAAGATGGAAGCGGCGATGGTAGCGTTTCGCCCCCAACTTGCTTTTGCCGAGAGCCCCCATGCCGCCACCATGCATGCAAAGCCCAACGCGAGCATGTAGCCCAGGAGCGCGGCGATGGCGGCGTGCCCGAAGCGCCATGCCGGGAGATGGTCCCAACCGCGGAATCCGGGTAGTAACAGGTTTACTGACCCGGCGGTCAGCAAGAGCCCTTCTGCCCACAGGACGACTTTCAGTACCTGTAGCGCGATGTTCACGTAATCGGTTCATCGGAGGTCCCGGGCGATAGCTTTACATGATGGCTTCAGCCATTTGCGCTACAGTACGGCAATGAAACAGTTTCTCCTGGGGATTCTGGTGGCGGCCGCAGCCATGGCCGCGGATGTGACGGGTAATTGGAAGGCGACGGCCGAAGGTCCGAACGGAGCCATGGAGCGCACCTTCGCGCTGAAGGCGGATGGCGAGAAGCTGACCGGTGAGACGGTGAGCTCGTTTGCGGGCAAGTCGCAAATTCGGGACGGGAAGGTCAAGGGCGACGACTTGTCATTCGTGATCACGATCAATATTCAGGGCAACGAGATGGAGGTCGCCTACAAGGGAAAGGTGGTAAACAAAGACGAGATCAAGTTCACGGCCGATGTGGGTGGCAATACGATCGAGTGGATGGCGAAGCGGCAGTAAGGCGTGCTACCGGGTGGGTAGCAGGATCTGCTGCGTGGAAGCAATGCCGTTCACCGAGGCGGCGATCGGCGCCTCGCCTGCGGCTACGCCATCAGGCATCGTGAATGCGATCTGGTAAGCACCGATTGCGCCAGAGACCATCGTCACCGAAGTCACGGTGGCGTCTTTGCCGCCGACCTTGATCGAGACGTTGGCTACGTTCGCGTTGGCCGGAGCGATCTGGCCCACTGGGACATTCGGAGTGGCGGGACCGAATCCGATTCCGCGAATCACGAGAGCGTCGCCTGCGGCTGCTTGGCGCGCATTGCCGCCGGGGCCGCCTCCGCCTGGACCACCGCCGCCGGGAGGAGGTCCGCCACCGCCGGGTCCGCCGCCTTGGCCGGGTTGAATCGGAGGCGAGACGAATCCACCGCTGGCGAAATTCGCGGCAGCGTAATTCTTCCCGTTGATCGCGCGGACCGCCAGGTACGGGCTCACGGTGGCGATCTGGATTTTGCTCTCGGCGCTGACGGTGGGTCCGACTGAGACGGTCATCGGAACGCTTCCGGCCGATACGTCGGCGGGCACGAGTGCGCGGACCGAGTCATCACTGACGAAGGACAGGAAGGCGTTCTTACCACCGATCTTCACTCGCACGGAATCCATTGAAGTGGGCGCGGTGTTGTTGGTGAAGTCGACCGTATTCGATGAGCGAATGGTGGCGGCGAGGGAGAAGCCCGAGAGTTGCAGCCACGTTCCGGGACTGAAGACCGTGCCTGTGCCGAAGCCGTTGTCGAGCGAAATCGAGTTGATCGTGGGCTTCTCGGGATCGCGAGCCTCGAGTGTGTAGAGGTTCGTGTAGACGCGCGAGTTGCGCTCTTCGGGTCCGCGAACGGCGTTGCCAGCGGCGTAGATCTGGATGGGCCCGACGGCCGAGTCAGGAGGCACGAAGTCGATTTCCCAGGTGACGGTGCCCGAGGTGCTCGGCTGCATGTCTTGCGCGTGGGTGACGGATTCGATGGGAGCATCGGATGGGCATCCAGTGGCCGGTTTGGGATTGCCTTCATTTTCGAGGTCGCCATTCCAGCAGATGACGCGAGAGCGAGCGACGATCACTCCCGGGGTTCCGCCGCCACCCCCAGGAGGGAAACCTCCGCCGCCGGGGCCGAAGCCTCCCGCGACCGCGGCAGGTACTGTGAAGCCGCCAGCCGGGACAGCCGGGTTGTCAGCGCGCCGTGCAGTCAATTGATATCCCATGGCGCCGCCCGAACTATCGACGACGGTAATTCGGAGCCGCTGAGTTACTCCGGGCGTGTAAGTCAAGCTACCGGGGAAAGCTACGGCGACGCCCCCCCCGCCCGCGTTGAGTTTCACGCCGCGATGGCAGGCGAGACAGCTACCTTCGCCGTCGACTCCGGCCGATCCGGCGGGCGCGCCCGTTCCACGGGCAAAGAGAAGGGAAGAAGACACAGCAAGAGTGAGGAGGAATCCCCAAGTGCGCATGCGGGAAGAATAACATGCGGAGCGGCGGAAAGCCCGGGAATTGCCGGGGGAATTTACGATCCTTTACAGATAGGAGTTCAGCGCCTCCCGAGCAGATGCACGAATTTCCGGTGTTCTTCAGTCGCGGCTCCCCGCTGTACGGTGGACGCGAGTCCGGCGTAGTCGTCATCCCACAGCGCGGCTGGATCGAGCCAGAGTCCCGGGAAGACGCGCGAGCGATAGATTCCCTCGGCGCCCGGCTCGAGCATTCGATACTTGCCGTCGTCGAGGGCCCGCCATGCAATCTGGCGCTTGGCTGGCTGGACGATGATGTACTCGCGCACTCCGCTTCGCTCGTAGAGGCGAAGTTTGATGCCCGCGTCGCGTGCGGTGGTGGTGTGGCTGACCTCAACGATCAACTCGGGAGCGCCTGCCGCATACTCGCCTTCTACCGATGATTGGCCGCCATGCTCGGGGAGGATCTTCAATGCGAGGTCCGGCTGCGGAGCGCTGTCTTCCGACATTAGCCATGTGCTGGCAGCGCGGGGCCGGCAACCAGGAGTGGCTGCCGCATAGAAAGTGAGCCATGAGTGGAGCCGCGAGTGGAAGTCGCCGTGGCGTTCGGAGACAGGAGAAGGCATGTGTACGACTCCGTCGATCAATTCCGCCCACTTCAGATCGGGCATTGCTTCCCAGCGGCGGAGGAACTCCTGGCGCGACATGCGGTCGCCATCGCGCAACAGCGGGGGCAAGATTGTAGCTGCCGTCGACATCGGTGTGCTCCTGGTGGTCAAGCTCAGTTTACCGCGGTCCGGCGGCGGTGGATTCGGGACGGCGATCGCTATTCGATCTTCTTGCCGGACTCGGCAAGGCGCGCCATCACAAACTCCCGCCAAGCGGGCAGCGTGTCCGCTGGAATGAATCGTTTCGGGACAGTGTGGAAACATTGGCGGCTTATGAAGAGCAGAAACGAGTCTTTCAACTCGACAGCTCCGTAGAGCGACTTCCACGGCTGCGCTACCTCGACTGACGGCCGCGAAATTTTGAACCCATCCAGCGTGAATTCGTAGAGCCCGATTTCCTTCATGTGGGCAGCCGCGTTTATCTGCGCCCTTGCCATCAGCCATGGCTGCCCGAACAAGAACGCAGGAAGCATCACGAGCGGAATCAGCCCCGCGCCACTACGAAACCCGAAATTGATGGTGTCAACCAGGAAGGAGACGCCGAGCAAAACCAGGAATCCCACCATCACCCTTCGACAGCCATGCCCGGTGCCAATACACCCACCGGATGCCCGCCAGGAGATCGGCCTGCGTTAACGCACCCGAAAAGCTGAACCTCGCTTCGCTCACGCCTTCAACTTCTTCGCCAGATCGATCGTCCCGTGCACATCCGTCAACCGGAAATCCCGGCCCTGATACGGATAGGTGAGCTTCAAATGATCGATCCCGAGCAAATGCAAAATCGACGCATGCAGGTCATGCACGTGGGTCCGATCCTGGATCGCGCGCAGGCCCAACTCATCGGTCGCCCCGATGACGCGACCGCCTTTCACACCTCCGCCCGCCATCCAAATGGAAAATCCGTACGGGTTGTGGTCGCGACCCATCGCGTCGCCGCCGCCGTTGAGGCTCCCGTCGGAGACCGGCGTGCGCCCGAACTCGCCGCCCCACACTACGAGCGTCGAATCGAGCAATCCACGTGACTTCAGATCTTCGAGCAATCCCGCGATCGGTTGGTCCACCTTGCGCGCCATCGTCACGTGGCCCTTGTCGCAGCTCTTGTGGCCGTCCCAATCCTGAGTTCCGCTCGTGGACCCCGACCAGATCTGCACGAACCGCACGCCACGCTCCACCATTCGGCGCGCGAGCAAACAGCGCGTTCCGAAATCGGCCGACGCCGCCTGATCGATTCCGTAGAGCTTCCGCGTTGCCTCGGTCTCGCCCTTCAAATCAGCCAGGTCCGGCGCGGCGGCCTGCATCTTGAACGCGAGCTCGTATGCGGAAATCCGCGCTTCGAGTTCCGACTCCTCGGGATGCTGTTTGCGATGCTGCTCATTGAACCAACCGAGCGTGTCCACGAACTCGCGCTGCTCGGGTTGCGACATTCGCGCTGCCGAGTGCAGGTTCAGAATCGGCGCCGGACCATTGCGCAGCGCGGTTCCCTGATAGACGGCCGGCAGGAATCCGGAACTGTAGGCGACGGGTCCGCACTTGATGCCGCCTTCGAGCATCACCACGAACGCCGGCAGGCTCTCTGACTCCGAGCCCAACCCATACACCACCCACGAACCCATGCTCGGGCGACCCAGCCGCGGCCATCCATTGTTGAGCAGGTTGAGCGCGGCGGTGTGCGTGAATCCGTCGTGATACATCGAGCGGATCACCGCCATGTCGTCGACGCGGCGCGCCAGGTTCGGGAAGAGATCCGATACTTCGATCCCCGATTGCCCATGCTTCTGGAACGTGCGTTTGCATCCGAGGATCGGTTGCTTGTCGAACTCGGAGAACTGCAGTTGCACGAAGCCGAAGCTCGCGGGCACCTTCTGTCCGTTGAGGCGGGTCAGTTCCGGTTTCGGATCGAAGGTCTCGAGGTGCGACGGTCCGCCGTGCATGAAGAGGAAGATCACGTTCTTCGCGGTGGCGGGCATAGGCGACTTCTTCGCCTTTAGCGGATTGGTGACTGCGGCGGCGGCCAATGCCGGGAAGCCCAGGCCGGAAGCAAGGAAGCGGCGTCGAGAGAAAGGATCAGTCCACATAGACGAACTCACTCATGTTCAGCAGCATCAAACACAATCGGTCGAGCGGATTCTTGGCTAGATAATCGGCAGCTTTGCGCTTCTCGTCCACACTGGGCGAGCGCGCCAGCGCTAGCCGCCAAGCCGCGTCAACGGGATCGGCAGCCTTCGCCACGCGAGCCGCGAATCGCTTGGCCTGCGCCGCCATGAATTCGGAGTTCATCAGCGCGAGCGCTTGCGGAGCTACGGTGGAGGTTTCGCGGCGGGAACAGCTCTCCACGGGATCCGGAGCGTCGAAAGTCTCCATCATCGGCAAGCGGAACGAGCGCTTCACGAACATGTACACACTGCGGCGATCATGTTCCTTCGCATCCGGCGTCACCGGCCACTGCGACATGTCGCGCATGCCGTCACGCTCATCGCTCGCCAGCGCCGGAACCACGGGCTTGCCGCCCATCTTCGTGTTCAACGCGCCCGCTACCGAGAGCACCGAATCCCGAATCGACTCGGCATCCAGCCGCTGCGGACCGCGCCGCGCCTTGTATGCATCGGAGTTCAGGATCAGCCGGTGCAGCTTCTTGAAGCTCCAGCCTTTCTCTTGAAAATCCACTGCGAGGTAATCGAGCAGGGCTTGATTCGAAGGCGGCTCGCCTTGGCGGCCGAAGTCATTGGGAGTGGCGACGATGCCGCGCCCGAAATACCAGCCCCACACTCGATTTACCATCACGCGAGCCGTGAGCGGGTGCTCGCGGGAAGCGATCCACTCGGCAAGAGCTTTTCGACGCCGGGGAACGAACCACGGGTTCGCGGGCTCTTCGATCTCTGGCGCGGGACCGAGCGCGGCTGGAAATCCGGGTGTCACTTTCTCACCTTTGTTGCGCCAATCGCCGCGCTGCAGCACGTAGGTGTCGGGCACGGGAGCCACGTGCGCGAGCAGGTTCGCCTTGGCGTACATCTTGGGCGTCTTCACATACGCTTCGCCGATCTTGCGCAGCAGCGTTTCGCGGCCGTCTTTGTCGTCGGGCTTCAAGCGCTCGTACTGCGCGCGGAGATCGTCCACAGCAACTTGCTTCGTTTGGTATCGCGTGTATTCAAAGATCGCCATCTGGCTCGCGATGGGGACCTCGCGATCTTCGCTGCCCGCGAACAGGGACGCCAGCCGGTAATAGTCGCGCTGTTGAATCGGATCGAACTTGTGATCGTGGCAGCGCGCGCAACCCATGGTCAGGCCGAGGAACGCGCTGCCGATCATGTCGATCGCTTCGTTCTGCCACTCGGCGCGATATTGATCGCCGAAGAACGAGTTCTCCACGGGAAGCGCGCCCAACGTGAAGAGTCCAGTGCCAAGGCGCTTCTCGAGATTCGCCTTCTTTGACTCGGGAAGGTTGTAGCTGCCGTTCAGCTCGAGATTGTCGGGCCAGATTTCGTCGGCGGCGATCTGCTCTTGCAGAAAAGTGTCGTAGGGCTTGTCTTGATTGAACGAGCGGATCACCCAGTCGCGATAGCGCCACGCGCTGTGGAGATAAACGTCGGTCTCGTAGCCGCCGGTGTCCGCATAGCGGACCACGTCGAGCCAGTGCCGCCCCCATCGCTCGCCATAGCGCGGCGATTCGAGCAACCGGTCGACCAGCTTCGCGTACGCATCGGGCGATGTGTCTTTCACGAAGCGGTCCACTTCTTCCGGATCGGGAGGGAGCCCGTGGATGTCGAACGTGAGCCTGCGGATCAACGTGCGCCGGCCGGCGGCGGGTTCCGCACTGCCGAGCAAAGCATCGATCGGATTGCGCGCGCCGGAAGGGATCGCTGGCTTCGCGGGCTTGCGAAAGGCCCACCACGATTGCTCCTTCGCGGCTGCATCGCCCCAAGGTGCGCCTGCATCGATCCACGCGCGTAGCGCGTCCACTTCCTTCGCGTCGAGCGCCTGCTTGCCGGGCGGCATCGCGAGTTTGCCCTCCCGCGACGCGGCCTTGTAGAGCAGGCTTTCGGCCGCCTTGCCGGGAACGATCGCCGCGCCGCGAGATCCGCCTGAGAGCATCGTCTCCCGCTTGCGCAGGTCGAGTCCCGACATCTTCGCCGAGCCGTGACAGCTCAGGCAGCGCGATTCGAGCACACGGCGGGCGGCGGCTTCCGGCGTCTGCGCCGCCATCACGAAAGAAAGAGTTGCGAACAGGGCGACTCGGAACATCGGAAATCAAGCGCGCAAGTGCGGCCTCGAGTGTTCGAGCAACTCGCTGATCGACTGTTTGGCGGCGGCATCGAATTCGCCGCCCTTGCCCGCGCCTTTGCGCGATGCGTAGTTCGGGAACACGCCGCGCAGATGGAGAATGTACTTCAGCGAATCGACGCCGTAGGTCTCGGCTTCGGAGATGAGCAGCAGGCAGCGCGCGAAGAATTCCGATGACTCGCGGCGGCGGCCTTGCTGGAAGAGGTCCCACGAGATGGAGTAGAGGTCCGCGAATCCAGCGGCAGGCATGCTGCCTGCTGATCCGCGCAACATCTCTTCGTAGAGCGTGCGGCCGTGGTTGCCGGTGAACGAATTCAACTCCGGCGCGCGACGGCGGAATTCGGTCATCCGGTTCAGTACGGGGCCCGCTTCATCCTTGATGTAGCGGAGCGTGGGAATTTCGCGCGACATCTGAATGATGAAGTCAACGCTCATGTCGCCGATGGCTTGCACAAACAGAGGGAGGCTCGATGATTCGCCGATCGCCTTGTAATAGGAGAAGATCTTCTGCGCGTCTTTCTCGGTTTGCGGCGGCAGCGCGATGAGCGCGTCGGCGCCGAGGTTGGTTGCATGGCGCGCGTACTCGACCGCTTGTTTCGCCGTGTCGGCCTGGACGCCGATCACTACCGCCGAGCGAACTTCCCTCGCCACGGAGAGGAGCGACTCCGCGCCCGCGATCCGCTCTTCCGTGCTGAGCGTGAAATACTCGCTCGCCAGTTGCGGCCAGACCATGCCGTGCGCTCCGCACTTATCGAGGAACAGGGCTTCCTTGACGAGCGTTGCGTTGTCCACCTTCGCTCCATCGGCGCTGAAGGGCGTTTGCATGATCGGGAAAATCCCGCGCATCGGCTTCTTGTGTCCGTTGGCGAACGCCGCGGGTGCAGCCAGAGCGAGTTGTAGAAAAGATCGGCGCGACGTCATTTGCTCCTCCTTACTCGGGCACCACTGCAATGCACTCTACTTCGAGCAGCATCTCGCCGCTCAGTCCGGTCTGGATCGCCGTCGCAGCCGGCGGCGCATCCATGTTCAAATACTGGGCGCGGATCTTGCGCAGTTCCGTCAGGTTCGCAATGTCTTTGAGGTAGTAGTTGATCTTCACCACGTCAGCGAATGTGGCGCCGCTCATCTTCAGCAAGCGATCGATGTGTTTGAACGTGTTGTGCGCCTGAGTGGGGAAATCCGGAGGCATCTTGCCATCGTCGAGTCCTGTGCCGCCTTGGCCCGAAACAAAAACCATTTTTCCTGGCGGAGATGTGACTGCGTGGCTATAGCCCGGCGGTTTGGGACCCGGATTGAGGAACTGTTTGGCGAGTTTCTTCTTCGCAGCGGCCATGGCTGACATTGTAGTCGCGCCGAGCGCGGCGAGGGGAGACCAGAACCAGCGGCGTCGCATCGGCACTACGATATCACGGTGGCGGCATCGGAGCTCGTCGGGATGGTGTATAATTCGCCACGGCAACATCACCCGCAGTAAAGCTGACCAAGGAGACTCCATGACGAAACGAGAATTCCTCGCCGCCGGCCTCGGATCCGCGGCCCTATCGAGCGCCGCCTTCGCGCAGCAAGTGGCCAAGGCCGCTCCGCCCGTTGACAAGCCGAAGCGCAAGGCCAAGACCACCAAGCTGTTCAAGACTCCGGGTGGATTTCCGAACGCACTCGCCGCGACGCCGGAAGGTTTGTGGATCGCCGAACAGAAGCTCTCTGGCGCGCAGGCTGCGTCGTATAAGTTGGCCGAGCCAAAGTCGCTGGTGGAGAACGCATGGCTCGTCGACTGGAACGGAAAAGTCCTCAAGACGGTTCCCACGCCGTCACGCAACACGAGCGGAATGGCCGTGGGCGGCGGCTACATATGGATGATCGCGAACGCGATGCCGGAGGGCGTGTTCCAAGTGGACATGAGTGGCAAGGTGATCAGCCATCACCAGATTCCGTTGGGTCCCGCGGACAACGGCGGCGGCTGCCACGGCGGACAATGGCACGAGGGCAAGCTGTGGATCGCGGCGCTGCGGCTGCGTGGCAACCTGCGCGTGGATCCCAAGACGTTTCAACCCGAGTACATGATCCCGTTCTATCAGGCGCCGGATCGCACTCGCTATCACGACATCACGTTCGACAAGGATGGATCGATGTGGCAAGTGGTGGGCAATGATTGCAAGCGCTATAGCGAATACCATCCTTGCCTGGTGCGATACGAGACAGCGACTGGAAAGGTGCTCGAAGTGGTCGACTTCCTTCCTGGATCGTGCGATCCGCACGGGCTCGCCTATCACGACGGCGTGCTCTACGCGTGCGATGCAGGCATCCATCCGGGCTGGCCGAACAACGACAGCCCGACCGCGGGTTGGATCTTCCGCATCGACTTCGTGTGAGACGCACGTGAAGTACGCGATCGCCTGTACCTCTATTGCGATGCTCGCCGCCGAACCGCAAGGCTGGTCCCCGCGCGAAGGCGCGTTGTTGAAGTATCGCGTGAACCTCCGGTTCGGCGAGGAGCCCGTTCCACCTCCGCCCACTGCGAAGGGCGAACTTCATTTCTCGGGCGACGAAGACACGATGCCGAAGGGCTGGAAGTTCGGGCGCGTGTCCGCGGTGGCGGTGAACGCGCAGGGCGAGGTGTTCGCGTTTCATCGCGGCCATCATGCCGATCCCGTGATCATCTTCGATGCGATGGGCCGCTACTTGCGCTCGTGGGGCAAGGACTACTTCGTGTCTCCGCACGGATTGCGGATCGATCGCGAGGGAAATGTCTGGACCACCGATGTCGGCAGCCACCAAGTGATGAAGTTCACGCAGAAGGGCGAGTTACTGCTGACGCTCGGGAAGAAAGGCCAGGCGGGATCGACTCGCGAGACGTTCGACAAACCCACCGACATTGCGTTCGCGCGCGACGGCGGATTCTACGTTTCCGATGGTTACGGCAACAAGCGCGTCGTCAAGTTCTCGCGCGAAGGCCGCTACGAGTTCGAGTGGGGAAAGGCGGGCCGCGCGCCCGGTGAGTTCGATACGCCGCACTCGGTGCAGGTGGATTCGAAGGGCACTGTGTATGTGAGCGACCGCGAGAACAACCGCATCCAGATCTTCACGCCCGAGGGCAAGTTCCTGCGGGCGTGGAATCATCTCGGGTCGACGCAGAACATCTTCATCACTCCGGACGATCAGTTCTGGATGATCACGCATCGCGAGAAGGTGGAAGCGGGCGCGCTCAATACGCTCGGCGGGCGCATCTTCCATGTCGACATCGCGACCGGCAAGATCTTGGGTTCGATCGAGAGCCCCGGGCATTGGATCCACGTCACGCCCGATCGGCTGATCTTCATCGGGAGCCTTACGGGCAACGTGTTGCGCTGGTACCCGGGTTGGCCTGGCCAGTAGCATTGCTTCCGGATACACTGGCAGTCATGCGAAACCCGCTCGTTCTCGCGGCTGCGCTTGCCGTGGCCGCCTCGGCGCAGACTCCACGCGTTTTCTACTTTCCCAAACCCGTGGTGCCCACGCCCTACAAGGCGCCGATGAAGCCGCTCACTCGCCTGGCCGATCTCAAGGCCAAGCACTGGGGCCAAACAAATTGGAGCGAACTTGTCATTGACGATGGCAACAGCCGCGGGTGGGTAATCTCGGCCGCGCCGGGTTCGAAAGTGGCGCGCCATTTGTTCCCCGATGCGCCGGCATGGTGGGTGGTTCAGGAAGGCCGTATTCGCTTCGAGATCGAGACGCCGCGAGGGTGGCAGCAGATCGAGGCGCGCAAGGGATCCTACGTCTTTGCGCCGGAGCGGCACCTGCATTCGCTCGAAGTAGTGGGTACGGAGCCGGCCATTCGGTTCGAAGTGACGCTGGCGCAGGCGACTCCGGTGTTCGAGGCGAAACCAGAGGGCGTCGGCCGCGGTGAGGTCGACTACATCCCCATCACGCTATCTACAGGTGTGAATCCGGACGACGTGCCCAGCAAGTCCGGCGACCGCATCCACGTCAACATCGAAGATCTCGAAGCGGCCCATCGCAATCAAAGCGCGTGGAGTGAGCCCGCCCAGCGCAAGAATCGCGTTCGCGGGAATTTTATCTACGGCCACCAGAAGGACAATCCGAAGCGTGCGCCCGGCTATCGCGGACACATGCACGCCGACTTCGCCGAGTTCTGGATCGTGCTGCGTGGGAAGCTCCAGTGGATCATGGAGGGGATTGCGGAGCCGCTAGTCGGCGTAGAAGGCGACATCGTCTACGCGCCGCCGAAGACATTCCACATTCCGGAGTTTCTCGGCGAGGGGCCCGCGTGCCGGCTCACGTCGAGCACGTATCCATCGGCGAATCACATCTTCGACGCGCCGCAACACTGACTACTTGGCAGTGGCGTAGTAGCGGTAGGTGGCTTTCCACGTGAATTCGCGACCGGGTTCGGCTTTCACGGCCACGAACGGTTCCACCGACATCACCGATCGAATCGACCACAGATAGATCTTGTCGAGTGGCTTGTCGCCTTCGAAGCTCACGCCGATGCCCAGCTTGCTGTTCTCTATCTTGAAGCGATGATCGCCGGCCCCGGCGCCGAAGCCTTCGATCGGACCCGCAACCGTGTCGCGCCCCGCGAGCGTCTTGAGATAGGCGATCCGCTTGCCGCTCACCTGGGCAAGTTCCGCATTCGGTGGCTTCGAGGACTTGATGTCGAACGGCGTCTCGATTGTAAGGCCTTCTCCTGGCGCTTTTCCATCGAGGATGACGAAGTTGTGATTGTAGACGGTGGTGTCGATCGTGTTGCGCCCGATGTTCTTCAAGCCATGCTCGAGGACCATCTCGGGCTTGCCAGGCACCAGCCGCATCACCTTTCGATACACGTATCCGTAACCGGACTCAGCATCATTGAGACGCTGCGTGAACTCGATCCGGTCGCGCCGCTTGCGCACGGTCCACTTGCCGCCGTTGGCGATTTCGTAGAGCTGGTATCCCGAGTAGCGCGGCTCCGCGGTCTTGCGGAGCGCGCCCACGCCAATCTTCAGAAATGTTCCACCGGGCTTGGCTGCGTCGAAGCCGATTTGCCCGAACTCATCCACCGGACCGGTAGTTCCGCTGCACGGCCCGACGATGATCTCGTTGCCTTCGTAGATGAAGTCGCGGACGTTCTGGGCCTTCTTGTCGAACCAAGGTCCATAGTATTCGTGGCCCTGCCACTTCAAGCTGTAGACGGCGCCGGACCAGTCGAATCGCGTGCCGCGATAGTATCCGCGCGTGGCGTCTGGCAGGTAGAGCTTCAAGTGCAGTTGCCCGTTGTCGATTTCGGCTGTGGGGGCTTCAGTACCCTGTGCGAATGCGACCGCGCACGCGCATGTCATCACGATGGCTTTGAAGATCATGAACGGACTACTGTACCAAAACCGGTTGACCCCGCCTTGCGGCTTCTCCCGCATTAACCAGCAGAGGTCAATCAAACCATGCCCGAAAATCCTCAGGAATTGAACGCTCCTTCGGCCGCCGTGCCGCAGGTGAGCGACGTCGCCGAATTGCGCGACCTGACCACGTCTTTGCTGCTGGCAGTGCAAGCGATGCAAACGCGCCAGGCGAGAGCCGCCTCTTTTGAGGAGGCTCTCGCGGATGTGAGAGCGGCAACGCGACTCATGGCCGCCGAGACCGGCTCCAAGCCCGATCGCGCCGTTGAGTCAGCGAAGGAGGAATGCAACTGCGGAGGGGGCTGCCAATGCCAATCGCCCGCTTGCTGTTCATTCGATATCGTCATGACTCACGTGCGAGTCGTGCAGATGCAGATCGAACCCGCCGATTCGAATCTGTCGCCATTCGGCGAAATGGAAGTGAGGATGTTCGCTTCCATTGATGGTATCGGGGCCGTGATCCCGGACTTCTTCGGCTACCTGACGCTCCACAAGCTCATCAATCAGCAGGGTGTGTGGTCGCAGGTCAACCGCAAGGTGTCGACCGTTCAGGTGCCGAAAGGCGCGCCAGTGACGTTCACAATTACCGTCGACGCGGTGGAAGTGGAACACCAGGAGCCAGCCGCCGGACGTGACGAGTACGGTACGGCCAGTGGAACGATCACTCTGGATTGCTGCTGTCGCGTTGCGTCTTCGACGTCGTTCGAGGTCGACTTCAAGGGAGGAGGGCAGGGAGGTGGCACCATCGAAGTGAAGTTCTCGGCGGTCAGGGTGTGTTGACGAAGAGGGCGGCTAGCGTTAGTCAGCCGCCCGGACCCAGCCGTGCGCCGCGTTGTCTGGCTGCCCGCCGTCTTCCAGGTAGGCTGTCTTCAGCCGATCCAGTGCATCCGCGGGTAGCGGACCGCGCTTCTTCTTCACATCGATTCCGTAGAGCTTTGCCGCGTTGAGCCCAAGAATCTTCGCCTTGTCTTTCTTGCTCAGCTTCTTGTATCCGAACTTCTCGCAGTATTCATCGCTGATCTGGAATCGCTTGAACGCCTCGATGAGCCATTGCGGTGAGCCCCACCAGATGCAGTCAGTGCCCCAGATCACGCGGTCCACGCCGTAGTGTTTGATGTTCTTGCCGATGCCGTGCATCGCGAGACCAGGATGCGCCAGCACCAGCGGACCGAAGAAGCTCCCAAGCTCCGGATATACGTTGTCGATCTTGGGATTGCGGCGCTTGATGTCCATCAACACGTCGTGCCATGCCATGTCGCCGGTGGTGGGATTCACCTTCGCCGGGTCCTTGAACTCGGGCTCGTTGATCCCGTGCTGTAACGCCGAGTGGTAGATCACGAAGTTGAAGTCCGGGTACGCAAGTGCGGCCTTCTCTACATCCTTGGGATTCGCCAAGTGGCCCAGGGTGCGCGATTGATACGAGTAGCCCTTGTGGACGCTGATGAGCTTGATGCCGCGTTTGCGCGACTCTTCGTAGAACCAGAACGCGTTCGGATCATCGAGCTGGAAACCGCCGCCGGACTTGCCCGGATCCGTGTGGCAGTACCATTTCCACGAGTGGATGCCGTACTGTTTGATCTCGCGCTCCATCTGCTCGAGGATCGCCGCTTTGTCCATCGAGTTGGTCTCGCGGTTCCAGTAGTGATTGGGCGCGAGGTTCCCCTGGCACAGTGCCCGCGTCGACCCGGCGAGGTCATTGATCTGCTTCTTGGCTTGCGACATCAGCCATGATGGAAAAATCCCGCCGCCGCGCTTGCGCCCTTCCGGCACGTTGCCTTGCGCGTCGCGCAGCACTTCGCGGCCAGGCACGCCGGAGAGGATGATCATGTCCGTCTCGGAGTCAAAGAACATTTCTTTCACGAATGTTCTGTAGCTGTAGGACTCGGCGTCGTCCTTCAGTTGGAAGCCCATGCCCTTGACGATCGGGTCCGTGCGGAAGTTGAGAGCGTATCCGTCAGTGAAGTGGGCCTGTACGTCGAGCACGAAGTACTCGCCCTTCGGGTACTTTTCCGCGGTGGCCGCCGGTTCGAACGCCTCGGCGGCTTCCACTTCCCAATACTCGCCGTAAACGCGATTCGCCGCCAGAAAACAGGTGGCCAGACCCATACCAGTGCGCATGTAGTCGCGCCGCGAGATGCCGAGGCGCCTCGAATTTGAGTCAGACATTTCGCCGATGAAATGTTCTACCTGGCGCTGGTCGCGGTTTTGGGGGCGCGGGATGAACTCCTCGTTCGAGACGAACTGGGTGGGAACGGGGGAGTCGACGCCCTTGCGGCGGTCGCGTTCATGCTTGCGGATCCACATTGGCGATGAGTATCGCACAACAGGATCGCTCTGGTGTCAGCTCAGCAGTTCGCGAACCACCGTGCCATGGACATCGGTGAGCCGATAGTGCCGGCCCTGGAACTTGAACGTCAGCTTCGTATGTTCGACGCCCATGCAATGGAGCATGGTCGCGTGCAGATCGTGCACGTCCACGGGGTTCGAAACGATATTGTACGAATAGTCGTCCGTTTCGCCGTAGGTCAGGCCGCCCTTGATACCGCCGCCGGCCAGCCACATCGAGAAGCAGCGCGGATGGTGGTCACGGCCGTAATCGGTCTCGGTGAGTGTTCCCTGTGAATACACGGTGCGCCCGAATTCGCCGCCCCACACGATCAGTGTGTCGTCGAGCATGCCGCGCTCGGCGAGGTCCTGCACCAAGGCTGCCGACGGCTGATCGGTTTGCTCGCACTGCTTGCGAATGTCGCGCGGGAGATTCCCGTGCTGGTCCCAGCCGCGGTGGAACAGTTGAATGAATCGCACGCCGCGCTCAGCGAGCCTGCGGGCGAGAATGCAGTTGGCCGCGTAGGTGCCGGGCTTGCGCGCATCGGGACCGTACATGTCGAACACGCGCTCCGGTTCCTTCGAAAGATCGGTTAGTTCAGGCACCGAAGCTTGCATGCGAAACGCCATCTCGTATTGCGCGATGCGCGTTGAGATCTCGGGATCCTGGTAGTCGTCGAGCTTGAGTTGATTCAAGCGGCTCAGATCGTCGAGGTAGTGCCGGCGGGCTTCGCGCGAGTAGCCTTCGGGATTCGACAAATACAATACCGGGTCAGAGGCCGCGCGGAACTTCACGCCTTGATAGCGCGTCGGGAGGAACCCGCTACCCCAGGCACGATCGGCGAGCGCCTGCGATCCGCCGAAGCCTTGCGACACCATCACCACGAACGCCGGCAGATCCTTGTTCTCGCTGCCCAGCCCGTAGGAGATCCACGCGCCCATACTCGGCCGCCCGGCCAGTTGAAATCCGGTTTGGAAGAAGCACACTGCCGGGTCGTGATTGATCGCGTCGGTGTGCATTGAGCGGACCACGCAGAGCCGGTCGGCGTGCTTCGCCGTGTATGGCATCAGTTCGCTGAGCCGCATGCCCGATTGCCCATGCTGAGCGAACTTGAAGATCGAAGGCGCTGTCGGGAATTTCGCTTGAAACGCCGTCATTCCGGTGAGCCGCTGCCCGCGCCGCACTGAATCCGGCAGTTCCGAACCGCGCCGCTCGGCCAGTTGTGGCTTGTAGTCGAACAAGTCGAGCTGCGATGGACCGCCGTGCTGGAACAGATAGATTACGCGTTTGGCTTTTGCGGCGAAGTGCGGCAGTACGCCGGGCTTCTGCTCTTCGGCGAGGAGTGATCCGAGCGCGCCGATTCCGAGGCCGGCCGCCGTGCGCTGGAAGAAGTGACGCCGCGTCAAATATGTTTCGAACATTCTCTCACTCCTTCGTAAGGGCCTCGTCGAGGTTCAACAGCATACTGGCCACCGACGCATACGCCGCCAGTTCCCGCGGCTCGATTCGCGAACTCGTCTCGGCCTCTCCCTGCGCCAGGAACTGCTTCGCCTTCGCCTCGTCAGCAAAGTAATCGCGATGATAGGCGAGGCTCCCGCGCATTACATCGCGCTCGGCATCGCTCGGAGCGCGGCCCACCACGAGCCGGAACCCGTGCTGGATGCGCGAATCCGGATCCGCGCCGCCTTCCGCTATCATCCGCTCACCGATCTTGCGCGCTGCCTCGAGAAATGTCACGTCATTCATGAGATTCAATGCCTGCAACGGCGTGTTGGTGCGATTCTCGCGCACTACGCACGCTTCGCGATTGGCGGCGTCGAAGTTCACCATCATCGGCGGAGCGATGGTTCGCTTCCAGAACGTGTAGAGGCTGCGGCGATGGAGTTCCGAGCCCTTGCTCTGCACATAGAACATGTCTTGCATGGCGAGTTCACCCCACAGTCCGCCGGGTTGATACGGCTTCACCGAAGGCCCGCCGAGTTTCTCACTCAGCAATCCGGACGCGAGCAGGGCCTGATCGCGGATCATCTCTGCCGGCATGCGGAATCGTGCTCCGCGGGCGAGCAAGCGATTCTCGGGATCGCGCTGCTGCAACTCCGGCGTCGTTCGCGACGATTGTCTGTACGTTGCGCTCGTGACGATCAGCCTCTGAAGCGCCTTCACGTTCCAGCCTGATTGCACGAACTCGGTGGCGAGCCAGTCGAGCAGTTCGGGATGACTCGGATACTCTCCCTGCTGTCCGAAATCTTCGGTAGTCTTCACGAGTCCTGTGCCGAAATACATTTGCCAGAAACGGTTCACCGTCACGCGCGCGAGCAATGGATGACCGGGATCCACGAGCCACTGCGCGAATCCGAGCCGATTGTTCGGTGCGCCCACCGGCAGCGGAGGTAGAGCCGCCGGAACACCCGGCTGCACTACTTCGCCCGGCTTGTCGTATGCGCCGCGAATCAGCAAGTGTGTCTCTTTTGCAGCCGGACTTTCCGCCATCACCATCACCGTGGGGAACGAACGCTCGAGCTTTTCGCGCTCGCGAATCGCCGACTGCATCCGCTGCCACGCCTCGTGGATCTCGCGCGGCGCGGCGCTCGCGAAGTACGCCTGATCGAGCAGCTTCCGCTCGGCCTCGCTCGTGCCGCTGAGTTGTTCGAGCGGCTTGCCGATGGCGAGCATCGCGATTTCTTCGGCACCCACCACTCGCGAGTACACGAGCACCTGATCGATGCGCCCGCGGAACCGATTCTCCGTGCCGCCGCCTGCGCCGATGCGAAACGGCTCTTTGAACGCGCGCCCGGCATTGCGGAACGGCCGGTAGAGCGTTTCCATCTCCACCTTGTTGCGCACTAGCTTTCCGTCGAGATAGAGCTTCAGCCCCGCCGACTGCACGGATCCGTCATAGCTCATCGCTACGTGATGCCAGCCCGGTGCGAGCTTCTCGTCAGTATCCACGCGCAGTGCGTCATTCACATAGTTGCTCGTCAGGTGCGCGTGGAGCCTGCCGTCTTTGAGGTAGAGACCGATGCCTGTCCCTTGCGCCCGATCGGCCATGCGTGAAAAGATCGCGCCCGTCGTGCCGTCGATCCACGCCGAAATGGTGAATGCATCGTCAATATCGAACTGTGCGACTCCCGGAAAATCGACGGACCGCTTGCCGTCAAACGCGGCGGCCTTTCCGAACAAGCCCTCGGCCGTTCCTTCAGCCTGCTCGAACGTGAAGAACGCATCGAGCCCGGACATCGGCCACCAGGTTCCGGCCGGGAGCCACGCCTTGCGCGTCTTGACTATCGCCGCCTCGTTCCGCTTCAAATAGCGCTCTGTCTCGGTGATCTCGCGGGTCAACTCGTCATGGGCAACTTGTTGTTCCCGCGTGGGCGCAGCCACCACCGGAGGTGAGTTCCCGTACTTCATCGCACGCCCATTCTCGGGAACATTGTTGAAGTAGGCAAAGAGTCGGTAGAACTCTTTCTGCGTGAACGGATCGTATTTGTGGTTGTGGCAGCGGGTGCAGCCGAGCGTCAAGCCGAGGAACACGGTTGACGTGGTCTCCACGCGGTCCACTACGTATTCCACCGCGTACTCTTCGGGCACGATCCCGTCTTCGGTATTCCCGCGATGATTGCGGCTGAATCCGGTGGCGATCTTCGCATCGAGCCCCGCGCCCGGCAACATATCTCCGGCGATTTGTTCCAGCACGAATCGATCGAACCGTTGGTTGCGATTGAATGAATCGATCACCCAGTCGCGCCACCGCCACATGAAGCGCTCGCCGTCAAACTGATATCCATTGGTGTCGGCGTAGCGAGCCGCATCGAGCCATCGCGCCGCCATGCGCTCTCCGTAGCGTGGCGAGTCGAGCAGGCGATTCACTGCGTTCTCGTAGGCCTTCGGCGAGCGGTCCGCCAAGAAAACGTCGATTTCGGCCGGCGTGGGCGGAAGTCCGGTCAGGTCGAGCGACACGCGGCGAAGTAGCGTTTCACGGCTCGCTTCGCGCGAAGGCTTCAACTCCTCGCGATCGAGTCTCGCCATCACCCACGCGTCGATCGGATTCGCAACCCAGTTCGGGGCGCTGACTTTCGGCAGAGCCGGCCGCACCGGCGGAATCAGCGACCAATGCTTTTGCCACTTTGCCCCTTCGGCGATCCATTGGCGTAGCGTGGCTACTTCGCTCGCGCTGAGCTTGTTTCCCGTGTGCGCGGGTGGCATCCGCATCGCAGCCTTCTCCGCGGTCACGCGTTGGATCAGCGGGCTCCCATCGGGGTCGCCCTCTTTGATCGCGCGCGTTTTCGCCTCAGCCTCTATATCGAGCCGGAGTGGAATGCCCTTCGTCTTGGCATCGGCGCCATGACAGGTGAAGCATTTGTCGGAGAGGATGGGCCGCACGTCGCGGTTGAACTCCACCGCCGAGTAGGCGCACGAAACCGCCAATACGAGAACTGCCGGCAAACGCATTCAGCCACGATCTTATCTCACGTGGCGGTCTCCGGGCTATAGTAGTGGAACCGCCCCGACATGCAACGATCGAGCCAAGCCCAGTCGCTCCCCTCGGTACTGGAGCGTCTCCGCTCCGGTGAGGACGTGCTGTGGACCCAGCCTGGCGTTGACCTGCCCGAGCTCGCTCGCGAACGCCTCGCGTGGTCCGCCGCGCGGATGCCCGGCATCGCTTCCGTTTCGCCGTTGGTGTGCACCGTGAATGGCGATCTCGGTCTCGCCGATCGCGCCGCGGCTGCTGCCAGCGATTTCGACCTGCTCGAGACCGAGTCGCCATCGCGCGAGTGCGTTTACCTGCGGGCCGAAGCAGTGCAGGCCGCGCTTGCCGCCGAGCCATCCGCGGCCAAGAGCCTAGATGCACTTTTTGCCGCCTGCCGCCGCGCACGCTTTTCCCATCGGCTGGCGGCCGATATCGTGGTCCGCTCCGAGCGTGGCACTGACCTGCCTCCGCCCGTTCTCGAGATGCGGCTTGCCGGCGCGGTTCTTCCCACGATCGGGGCACGTACGCGCCCGCGGCTGCTGCACATCCTGCATGGTTGGGGAGGCGGAGCCGAACAGTGGGTTCGGCAGTTCGTTGCCGCCGACACATTTCACGAGAATTTTGTTCTCCGCGCCGAATCGCAGGTTGCCGGATTCGCGGCCCGCCAGTTGACGCTGCTCCAAGGCGCTCGTGACGAGCCACTCGAAATCGTGAGCCTTTCGCCGGGCGTCACCGCTTGCGACTTGTGGCACTCGGGATACGCGGCTTCGCTCGATTCGATCTGTGACCGCTACGGCACCGACGGCATCATCGTGTCGTCTCTGGTAGGGCACTCGCTCGACGCGTTGCGGACGGGCATTCCCACGGCCATCGTTTGCCACGATTACTTTCCGTTTTGCCCGGCATTCAACATCACATTCTCTTCGCCCTGCAGCCATTGCGACGAAGCTGAACTGCGCCGCTGTGCACGAGAGAATCCGCTCAACCAGGCATTTCCGCACTTGCCTTCCACGCACTGGAGCGCGATTCGGCGCGAGTTCGTGCGCACTGTGCAGACGAATCGCGTGAAGCTCATCGCGCCCACTGCATCGGTGCAGCGCAATTGGGCAAAGCTTTTGCCCCAGGTAGCGGCTGCGGTGCAGGTGATCCCGCATGGACTTCCGCATTTGGCCTCAGAGCCGGTCGCGACGTCTGAAGACGACACGATCTTGCGAGTGGTGGTGCTGGGCCGGGTGAGCGCGGCGAAAGGCCAGACGATTCTCGAACGAGTGCTGGCAGCCAAACTGCCCGCGGAGTTCCTGCTGGCCGGATGCGGCTCGTTTGCCTCCGAGGCCCGGCGCTACGCGCACGTCAAGGCGGTGCCCGAGTATCGCAGGGAAGACCTGCCGCAACTGCTCGACGACTTCCGGCCGGACCTGGGCCTGTTGCTTTCCACCGTTCCAGAAACGTTCAGCTACACGCTCGACGAGTTACGTTCGTGCGGCATTCCACCCGTGGCGACACGGCTCGGCGCGTTCGAAGACCGCATTCGCCATGGCATCGATGGGCTGCTTGTGGAGCCGCATTTCGATGAAGTGTCGCGGCTGCTCGCCGATCTGCATGCGGACCGTTCGCGACTCCACGCCGTTCGCGCGAATCTCGAAGACTGGCCGCCGAGAACGGTGGAAGAGATGATCGGCGACTATCGCAGCCTCGGCCTCACGCCGGAGCATTCGTCGCGAGCTTATTTCTGCACGGCCGCGCGCGAGTCACGACAGAGGCTGCCGCTGGCGGTGATGCAGCTTCACTGGGCGCCGCAGTTCGGCGAGTTCAGTCCGGCATGGCGCAGTTCGATCACCATCCCGATGAAAGCCGAGCGCCAAAGTGTGCGGCTCGAATTTCCCGCGCTCGATCCCGGCCTTGGTGCGCTTCGGCTCGACTTCGGATCGAAGACGGGCTTTCTTGCTCTCGCCGAGATCACGGCTCGCGATGGTGCCGGCACGGTCATCTGGCGTTGGCGAAACGACGCAGCGGCGCTTGCGAAGATGCAGTCGAATCAGTTGGCGCTGCTGGGGCCTTCGAAAGAAGGGGACGTACGGCTGTACATGTCGGGCGACGACCCGAACCTCACGCTGCCGCTCTCGGCTACCGAGCGCGTTTCGCTTCGCGGCGGAGGTTCGGTGGAAGCGGCTATTTCGTTTCCTCCCGGCGCGGATCTCTCCTGGTGGACCAAGCTTTGGCCACAATACGAAGGCAAAGCCGCGGACGCCGTGGCCCGGGCGATCGAGCTCGAAGCCGAGTTGGCCAACATGCGCGAGTCGCGAACCTGGCGCATGACGGCTCCCTTCCGCCGGATTCTGGAATAATGGAAATTCCTCCCGTTCATGTGGAAACGCGCGCCTAAGCCGCCCCCGCCTCTCGAAGGATGTCTCGACAACGCCCGCGACGGTATGCTTCGGGGTTGGGCCTGGGATCCGGGTGACCCGAAGCGATTCGTGGCGGTGGACCTCTTCATCGACGGCGAATACGTGAAGTCTGTGGTGGCGAGCGAGTTCCGCGAAGACTTGGCGGGGGCGAAAAAACGCGAAGGCCATTGTTCGTTTGAAACAGAACTGCCCGAGTTTGCATACGATGGCAAGCCGCACCGGCTCGAGGCTTTCTATTACGGCACCACAACGGCGCTCTACGGGAGCCCGATCGAGGCGGCGCTCGATCGGCCGATGAACCTCGGCGCGCGCGGGCGGGGCCGGCATTCGAAGCCCAAGCAGCCGACGGTCCACCAGCGGACGCCTCCCAAGCGGACACTTTCATCGGAGGACGCGGAGCGGTTCCGTACGGCCCGGCAGGGCGACTCCGGCTTCAGCGGGATTTCGCTGGTGATGCCGACGCACGGGCGGGCTTCCACTCTCGAAGCATCTCTGCGCGCATGGACCGAGGTTCGGCGACCGTGCGATGTAGAGATCGTCGTGGTGGACGACGGATCCACCGATGACACCGCCGTCCGCTTGCGCCGTCTCGAGGCGGACATTGCGGGATTACGCTGGCGCAGCGTGCCCCAGGGCGGTCCGGCGAAGGCTCGCAACGCCGCCCTGGCCATGGCGCGACACGATCTCGCGATCATCGTGGGCGACGATACGCGCCCGGCGTCGAAAGATTTCTTCGAACACCATCTCCACGCTCATAGAACATTTCCGTCGCCCGATGTTGCGGTGCTCGGAAAGGTGGTATGGCCGAGCGCGGACGAGCATCTGAGCTTCGTGATGACGCACATTCAGGGCGCGGGCGAGGAGCAGTTCGGCTACTTTCACACGCTGCCCTATTCGTGGCTCGATTGGCGATTCTTCTATACGAGCAATGTCTCCATCAAGCGCAGTGTGGTGGCCGATTGGGAGCGTGACGGTTTCAGCGGAGCATTTCCCTTGGCGAGCTTCGAAGACGCGGAGTTTGCTTATCGCCTCACCAAGAGGCCCGGCGATTTTCGCGTGCTCTATTATCCAGCGGCCACGGTCACGCATCATCATCCGTACTCGGTGAAGCAGTTCCTGCGGCGGCAAATCAACTGCGGCCTCATGGCGAAGATCTTCGAAGACCTGCATCCGGAAGTGGTGGAGAAGATCGCCACGCGCGAGGTTCGCGAGGCGTTGGCGGCGCCGCTGTCATCGCCACCCGAGTGCGCGGGCGACTACCTCGCCATGCTCGAGGGTTTGAAGGCATGGCCCGCCGTCATCGAGCAGGATCAGGCGCTCGGCTCACAGAATTGGCACGCGGATCTGCTCGGCGGTGTGTTTCGCGCCGCGTATTTGCAGGGCCGCGTGATGGCTGCGGACGATCCCGGAGCGAATCACGCTGCCGCCTACCGCTACATCCTCGACGAGTTCTTCGAGCACATGTCCGGAGCGGCGTCGTATGAAGCGCTGGGCCGCATTCTGGCGCTGACGGTTTCGTGATGTTCTCGGTGCTGCTGCCGGTCTACAATCACCGGCCGTATCTCGTGGAAGCGGTGATGTCGGCGGTGCGTGATCCGTTGGTTACGGAAATCGTCGCCGCCGATGACGGATCGACCGATGGCAGCGCGGAACTACTGCAGAGGCTTGTGGCGGCGTTTGCGCCCAAGCTTCGTAATCTGACGCTCGAACCGGCACGCAACCTCGGAGCGCACGCTACGCTCAACCGGCTGGCGGAAGCGGCTCCGAACGATTGGCTCGCAGTGCTCAACTCGGATGACGCGTTCCCGCCGGGCCGATTCGCGCTCGTGGAGCAGGCTCTTCGCCGCGCGCCGTTCGACTTCGCCTTCGGAAACATCGAAGTGATCGATGGCGCAGGCCGGCCGTTGGGGATCAAGCGCGCCGCACTCGATCCGGAGTATCCATTTCCGGGCGAGTTCGATGTTGCTGGCATGCTCGCCCGGGGCGAGTTCCTCGATCTGCTCTCGAATCAGAACTGGATCGCTACGACGTCGAATCTCGTCTTCCGCAAGGACCTGTGGCGGCGCGCCTGACGGGTTTGCGGAGTATCGGTATGTCCACGATTGGGACCTCGCGCTCCGTGCATGCGCGCTCGGCCGGGGACACTACATCCCGCAACCGTTCACAATCTACCGGATTCATGTTTCAAACACGATCCGGGAGTCTTCGGAGAAGGTGGATGCCGAGTGCCGCGATCTGTTCGAGCGCTTCGAGCGCGATGTCCCGCATGTGCGCGCGCGCAAGCTCTACGCCATCGGCCGCGGCGCCAACCGGCACGCCAACCCGGTGCGGTTCCCGCGTAATCCCGAATTGAGCGTGCGGGATCACGAGAACGCCTGGCTGGCTCTCGCGGTCGAACAGATCGACTTCGTGGCCGTATCGCACTCGTTCGATGGCAAGGTGGCAGGCGTCATCATGCGCCCTGACGCCGATCCCGCTGGCGCGTTGACCGGCCGGCTTGCGCGGCTGTTGCCCGGCACTGAAGCTAACCATGCCCTGCCTGCTCACTGGCGCATCGCCACTGCAGCGTCTCCGGGCTCGGGCCCTCTACCTCCCAGCCAAGCAACAAAACCGGTGATTTTTGTTCTGCCGGCGCTGTTCGCCGTCGGCGGCGTGGAGCGCAACGCGGTGGACATCATGAACCAGCTCCGCGGCGAGTTCGATTTCGTGGTGATCACCACGGAGCCGCTCTCGGCCGAGCGCGGCAGCCTGCACAAAGAGGCCGTGGAGGTGGCGCATGCCTTCTACGACCTAGCCGAACTCGCGCACCCGGATTTGTTTGAAACAATGTTGGCCCGTCTGCGGGACATCTACTCCCCCGTTGCGGTGTGGATCTGCAATGGCAGCCCGTGGCAGTGCGATCATGCCACCGCGATCCGCGACATTTTCGCGGGAATCCCGATCACGGACCAGCAAGTCTACGACACCGAGATCGGCTGGATCACGCGTTTTGCCGAGCCCGGCATGCGCAGCGCGGATCGCTTCATCGCCACCAACTCGCGCATCCGCGACACGTTCGTCAATCGGTACCACTTGCCTGCCGATCGCATCGATCTCATCTACCCGGCGGTAAATCTAGATCTCATCGGGCCTTTGGAGTCCACCGCAGGAGCGGACGCCGAGTTCGTCTGGATCGGCCGCCTCACGGCACAGAAGCGCCCGCTCGAGTTCCTGCGTTTCGCCGCCATCGTGAAGAACGAGGCGTGTTTCGTCATGATCGGCGATGGCGAACTCGCAAGTGAATGCGATGCCTTCATCGCCCGTGAGAACCTCACCAATGTCCGCCGGATTCCGTTTAGCGCGTGCGTCAGTGACGTATTGCGACAAAGCGCAGCCCAAGTGATCACGTCAAAGTGGGAAGGTTTGCCGATCGCGATGCTCGAGTCGCTCGCGATGGGGCTGCCGGTGTTCTCCACCGGCGTGGGCGACATCCGGATCGTGCTCGAGCAATACGGCAACGGCGTCATCGGACCCGACGCATCAGATCCCCAAGCCTTCGCGCACGCGTGGCTTGCTTGGAGGAGCGCGCTTCCCCAGTGGCGTGAACGCGCGCGGAAGGCGGCTCCTGCAATTCGAGAGCGATTCGGTGGTCCGGCTGCTGCCGCGCTGTACAAAGCCTGCTGGCAACGCGCGATCGCGCAGTTCTCTCATGCACTCCCGGGCGGCGCGTAGATCGCGAGACCTCGGAGTGTGGCCTCGGCGATTCGCCAGAGATCAGCCTCGTTCTGGAGAGCCTTGCCCAACACGTTGAGTCCGAACAGCAGGTTCTGATAGGCCAGAGCGAGCGTGCGCGAGTTCGCTGTGGCGGGTAGTTCGCGTTGTGCCTTGGCGCGCTCGAAGAGCTTCTCCAGGCGGTTGATGCGGGTGCGCATGATCTTGCCGAGTTCCGCGCCGGGACCTTCCCCGGCGGGGCATAGCTCGGCGACGCTATTGGTGATCATGCAGCCGCGAAACCCGTGCTCGGCATTGAAGCGGCACATCGCGCGAGCCAAAGACGTTAGGCGAGGCAACACGAGACCGGCTGATGGATCGGGCGAAGGCAACTCGGGAACGACGGCTCGATAGGCGGCCAAGGCTTCGTGAAAGAGATCGTCGCGGGATCCGAACGCGTTGTAAAAGCTCGAACGAGTGATGCCGAGCACTTCGGATAGATGCTGGACGGACGCGGCTTCGTAGCCGTCGCGCCAGATTTCCCGCATGGCGGTGGAGACGGCTTCCGTACGGTCGAACTTCTTGGGACGGGGCATGCAAGGTTGTCGAAATATTATTGTACACCACTGGACAAAACAGTCTGGCGCTGATAGTGTACACATATGAACAAAACAGCAGTCTGTTCTTCTCCCGCGGCCGGAACCAAGCTTCCTCCGCCAGTGATCAATGAAGAGTTCGTGCTTCCGCGCAAGCGCGTGGAGGTGCTCGGCAGTGGAATGAGCTATGTGGAAAGCGGCGCCGGCGAGCCAGTGGTGTTCGTCCACGGCAACCCGACGTCGGCTTATTTGTGGCGAAACATCATTCCCCATGTATTCACGCGACATCGCGCCATTGCGTTGGATCTGATTGGCATGGGCGAGTCGGGCAAGCCAGATATCGGCTACCGGTTCGAGGATCACTATCGATACCTCGAAGCGTTCGTCGCGGCCCTTGGCCTTGACTCCATCACCTTCGTGCTGCACGATTGGGGCGGTGCGTTGGGATGGGCCTACGCGATGCGGAATCCGGCGAGAGTGAAGCGAATCGCGTTCATGGAAGCGGTCTTGCCACCGAGACTTCCGATGCAGTACTCGGATTTCGGGCCAGCGGAGGCGATCTTCCGGGGCTTTCGCACGCCGGGGCAAGGCGAGCAGATGGTGCTCGAAGAGAATCTGTTCGTTGAGCGCGTGCTACCGGGCTCGGTGAATCGCACACTGGGCGAAACTGCGCGCGCCGCATACCGTGCGCCGTACTGCGACAAGGCACATAGGCTGCCGACCCTCGTTTGGCCGCGTGAGCTTCCGGTAGAAGGGGCTCCTGGCGCCAACGTGGCTTTGATGCGAGAGATCGGGCAGTTCATGAAGTCGACTGCGATGCCAGTGCTCGCAATCTACGCTGAACCGGGAGTGCTGATGCCTCGGGCGTCGGTGGATTGGTATGTCGCCAACATGCACAACGTGGAGACGGCCTTCGTGGGGCAGGGGCTGCACTACATCCAAGAGGATCAGCCGCAAGCGATTGGACGCGCGCTGGCGGACTGGATGCGGCGGAACTGAGCGCAGAAACAGAAGACGGGGACCTTGTTGGGAGAGGTCCCCGTCAACCGATGCGATGCGCGTGAACAAAGTCGGCGGAACTACCGTTCGCTTGTCACCGGGAGCGGCTCGCTAGTGGGGTCAGGCGTCGCTCCAGGCCTCCAATTGTCACCCCAGATACCGTGATTCGATTCGCTTCTTTCAGGGCACTTCTGGCGCCAATTGCAAGTGCTTCATTTCTCGCGCTGGGCGGACGCGAACCAGACAAAATGTCCGCTCGAGTGCGCCATACTGTGTCAGTGGACGACCAAACTTTCGCGCGGCATGCTGACGAGGCTTTGAGCGAACTGTTCGACCGGCTGACCGAGGCAGGCGACCAGCACGGGTTCGATGCGGATTTCAATAGCGGCGCACTGACGATCGAGTTCGACGAGCCGCAAGGGAAGTTCGTGGTATCGCCGAATTCGCCGGTGCGGCAGATCTGGGTTTCGGCGAACGTGCGGAGCTACAAGCTCGATTGGGATGGCGAGCAGCAGGAGTTCGTGCTTGCGGCCACCGGACAGACGCTGGACGAGTTGATGAGCGAAGCAATCTCGACGCACTTGGGCGAGACCGTGGTGCTCTGAGGCGCGGTGGTGGCGGGAGTCTACGTTTCTTATCCGTTCTGCGGTCAGAAGTGCACGTACTGCAACTTCGCTTCGGGGGTGCAGCCGCGCAAACTCGAACTCGCGTATGAAGAAGCGCTGGTGCGCGAGATCTCGGCGCACGCGTGGCAGTGGCGTCCAGAGACCGTGTATCTAGGTGGCGGAACCCCGAGTCGCATGACGGCGGATTCGCTCGCGGCAATTCTACGCGCGGTTCCAGGTGCGCCGTGGACCGAAGCAACGATGGAAGCGTCGCCAGGCGACGTCACCGCAGACCGTGCGCGAATGTGGCGAGACGTTGGAATCACGCGCGTGAGTCTCGGTGTGCAGTCATTCGTGGACCTCGAATTGCGCCAGACCGGTCGCAAACATACCGCTGAGACGGTGGCCGAAGAAGTGGAGCGGTTGCGGAGCGCCGGCATTGAGGCGATCAACATCGATCTCATTGCCGGGTTGCCGCATCAAACGCTCGATTCCTGGCGAGAGTCGCTCGCCTGGATCCGGCGATTGGCTCCGCCGCATGTTTCCGTCTATCTGCTGGAAGTGGATGAAGACAGCCGGTTGGGGCTCGAGATCCTGGGGCAGGGAAGCCGCTACGGCGCCGCCGCTGTGCCGGGCGAAAGCGAGATGGCGGACCTCTACGAACTGGCGGTGGAGGAGTTGGCGTTTCTGGGAATCGAGCGGTACGAGATTTCGAATTTCGCACGGGTGGGGAGCGAATCGCGGCACAATCTGAAGTACTGGCAACTCGAGCCGTACGCGGGGTTCGGCGCCGATGCGCACGGGTTCGACGGTCACGAGCGTGTTCAGAATGCAGAGAGCGCCACTGAGTATGTGGAGCGGATGAGGGCACGCGGATCCGCTGTGGTGGAGCGCATCGGGGCGGAACTCGAACAAGAGAAGTTCTTCGTCGGGCTCCGGCTCATGCGGGGCGTGCAGCCGACGGCCGGCGAGTGGACTCGTTGGCATGAGCCCATCGAACGCTTCATCGGCGCCGGGCTGCTCGAGCGCGCGGGCGGAGCGCTCAGACTCACCAGGCGCGGCGTGTTACTTTCAAACGAAGTATTCCAGGAGTTCGTTTCTTCATGATCGATCTACGCAGTGACACTGTGACCAAGCCCAACGCAGCGATGCGCCACGCGATAGCGAATGCCGAAGTGGGCGATGACGTCTACCAGGAAGACCCCACGGTCAATCGGCTCGAGTCGCGAGCGGCCGAGATCTTCGGCAAAGAGGCCGGCTTGTTCGTGCCTACCGGAACGATGGGCAACACGATCGGAATCAAGGTTCACACGCGGCATGGCGAAGAGGTGATCTGCGAAGCGCGATCTCACGTGCTGAATTACGAATTGGCGATGATGGGCTGGTTCGCTGGATGCCTGGCGCGCACGGTGTCAGTGGAAAGCGGCATCGTGACGTGGGACAAGATTCAGCCGGAGATTCGTGCGCTGAGCCCGCACTGGGCGCCGACGGGATTGGTTTGCATCGAGAACACGCACAACATGGCGGGCGGAACTGTGACTCCGGTGGAAGCGGTGAACGCGATTTGCGACGGCGCGCACGAGCGCGGGCTTCCGGTGCATATGGATGGCGCGCGCGTGTTCAACGCCGCCGCGCATCTCGGCACGAGCGTTCGCGAGATCACGGCGAAAGTGGACACGGTGATGTTCTGCTTGTCGAAGGGGCTGGGCGCTCCGGTGGGCTCGATGCTGGTGGGTACGGCCGAGACGATGGAGCGCGCGCGGCTCTATCGCAAACGGCTGGGCGGCGGAATGCGGCAAGCAGGCGTGCTGGCTTCGGCGGGATTGATCGCGCTTGAAGAGATGCCGAAGCGGTTAGGCGAAGATCACGCCAACGCGCAGGCGATCGCGCGCGGCATGGCGGCGATACCGGGAGTGGTGATCGATCCGGCGATGGTCCACACGAATATCGTGATTTGCGATGTGGCTGCTACAGGCGTGGCGGCGGGTGAGTTGAGCGCGCGGCTGAAGCAGCGCGGTGTGCTCGCGAACGCGGTGTCTCCCACACGGATCCGGTTCGTGACGCACATGGATGTGAGCCGCGCCGAGTGCGAGACGGCCGTTGCAGCGAGCGCTGAAGCCCTCGGCGTGACGGCGGGAGGGCGAGTCTAGCGGCGCCGCCGATGCGTCCCAAGCTTACACGACCCAAGCCGCTGCTCACCGGCAGACTCTCGGTGCACCGGGATGGCTACGGCTTCGTAACGCCCGATCATCCCTTTCCCGATATCGACGGCGATGTGTTCATCCCGCCCGATGCGGCTACTAAGGCGATGCACGGGGATCGCGTGGCGATCCGGGTGACGCGGCGCGCACCGGGCCGCGATGGGCGAGCGCGCGTCGAAGGCGACATCACGCGGATTCTCGAACGCGCGAACGCTGCAGTGGTGGGCACGTTTCGTGTGAAGCGGCGCGGCTTCTGGGTGGAGCCGCACGATGACCGGCTGCGGCAATGGATCCATGTACCCACGAAGCTGGCGCTGCCCAAGAAGGCCGCGGAAGTGGATCGGATCGGGGCTTCCGCGCTCGAGGTGAAGACGCCCGAAGACATGGACGGGATGATCGTCAACGTGGAGATCATCGAATTCCCCGCGGCCGATCGCGATGGCGTGGGGCGTGTGATCGAGATCCTCGGTCATCCGGATGATTTCGGGGTCGACGTCGAGATCATCATTCGGAAATACCGGATTCCGCATCGTTTTCCGCCGGACGTGCTCGAACAGGCGCAGTCGGTGCCGCTCGCCGTCCCGACGCACGAGCACACACGGCGCCGGGACTTCCGCTCGTATGAGATCGTGACCATCGACGGCGAGACGGCGCGGGACTTCGATGACGCCGTATGGGTAGATCGTCTACCCAATGGCAACTGGGCTCTGCACGTGCATATCGCCGATGTGAGCCACTATGTGCGGCCGGGCTCGGCAATCGATCGCGAGGCGGCGATGCGCGGCACGAGCGTCTACTTTCCCGATCGCGCCGTGCCGATGTTGCCGCTCGAGCTTTCCACCGAGGTGTGTTCGCTCAAGCCGCATGTGGATCGCTTGGTGATGTCGGCGCTGCTCGAGATCGACAATTCGGGCGACGTGGTGGGCCAGGAGTTCGTGCGTGGCGTGATTCATTCAGATCAGCGGATGACCTACACCGACGTGAACGCGATTCTCGAGGGCGATGCGGTGCTGCGCGAGCGCTACGGATCGCTCACTCCGCGCTTCGAGATGATGCGCGAGTTGGCGCTGATTCTCAATCGCAAGCGAGTGCGTCGCGGATCGATCGACTTCGACTTGCCGGAGCCATTGCTCGAGTTCGACGAGTTCGGCGAGATGGTGGGCATCGCGCGCGCTGCCCGGAACATCGCGCACCGGATCATCGAGGAATTCATGCTTGCGGCGAATGAAGCCGTGGCCGTGCACGTGACCGAGGCACTGTCGCCGATGGTGTATCGGATCCACGAGAAGCCCGATCCGAAGAAGGTGATCGAGTTCGAGCAAGTGGCAGCACAGTTCGGCGTGTCGCTGGGAGTCACCGGCGCTTCGGCGCAGAAGTTCCGGATGACCTCACGCCATCGCGATGGGAGCAAGAGCGGTCGCGATGTGCTGGCGCCGCCGCCGGATCTGAAGATCACTTCGCGGCACTATCAAAAGCTGATCCAGCAGATGGAAGGCAAGCCTGAGGAGCGGATCCTCAATTACCTGATGCTGCGGTCGCTGAAGCAGGCGCGCTACAGCGCGGAGAACGACGGTCATTTTGCGCTCGCGTCGGACTGCTACACGCACTTCACATCGCCGATCCGGCGATATCCGGACTTGCTGGTCCATCGGCTGCTGGGAGCGCTGCTCGATGCAGAGGCGCCACCCTACGCCGTGGGCGAGCTGGATCAACTGGCGCAGCGGAACTCCACGAGCGAACGAACCGCCGCGGACGCGGAGCGCGAACTGGTGGAGTGGAAGAAGATGAAGTTCATGGTGGAGCGGGTAGGCGACGAATTCCACGGCCTCATCGTTTCCACTTCGAAATACGGGCTGCATGTGGAGCTTGCGGACTTGTTCGTGGAAGGCTTCGTACCGATCGACTCGATTCCGGGTGACCGCTACGGTTACGAGGAATCGACGCGCCGCGTGGTAGGCGCGCGCAGCCGGCATGCGTTCCGTATTGGCGATCCAGTGGAGGTGCGGCTCGACCGCATCAGCCAAGACCGCCGTCTCGAGTTTTCGCTCTTGGTACAAAAGAGGAAGCCATGATTACGCTTTCGCACGAAGAGATCCGGGTGTTGGGCGCGCTGGTGGAGAAGGATATGGCGACACCGGAGTACTATCCGCTGTCGATCAACGCGCTGGTGAACGCGTGCAACCAGAAGACGAACCGGGAGCCGATGACCGCGTATTCGAGCGAGACGGTGGAAGACGCCTTGGCGTCATTGCGGGCGAAGCAGCTTTCGACGATCACCACTGGCGGATCGAACCGCGTGCCGAAGTTCGGGCATCGCACGTCAGAGACGTGGAACGTGAACAATCGGGAGCTCGCAGTGCTGTGCGTGCTGATGCTCCGGGGAGCGCAGACGCTCAATGAGCTGAAGACGCGCACGGAGTCACTCTATCGGTTCGACGATCTCGATGCGGTGGAGAATACGCTGCAGCGGCTGGCCGAGCGCGGCTTCGTGGTGCTGCTTCCGAAGCAGGCGGGCATGCGTGAGCCACGGTGGACGCACTTGATCGCGGGGGAACCGGTGCAGGCGGCGGCCGGTCCGGCGGAGCAAGCGCATGCGGTGCATGGGGAGCCGTTGACAGCGCGCGTGGAGCGGTTGGAGTTCGAGGTGGAGCAGTTGCGGGCGCAGTTCGAGGCGTTCAAGAAGCAGTTCGAGGGATGATGGACCAATGATCAGCTAGGAATCACTGCCCGTGGGGTCAAAAGTGCTTCGCGATGCCCGCTTGCCGCAGAACCGCGTTCGCCGTGTGGCGGGACCGAATACTGCCGTCCACAGGGAAACGCCGTTTTGTGATCGGGCTGTACCAGATTTCGTGATCGCCCTTGCCTGGGCGCTCAAAGTAACAGCCATGCGCTCGCAGGACGTCCTTCACCAGCGGCGTGAAGCTGGACATCAGAGGGCCAAGACGCCGCTATCTTCGTGCTGGTAGACCACGTGAAAGCTCGCGGTTCTGTCGCTCAGAGCACCGTTCAACTCCAACAGTTCTGGGATTAGCGTTCGTAGCTTCGCGATGAGAACGTTCGGTGAATCGGCCTCGGCAACGAGGCCCGGAACATCCTCGCTCTCGGCCACCCAGACGCCGGCCTCGCTGTCCCACTGCGCGCGGACTTCGTATACCCAGGGTGAGATTTTGTTCTCCACTGTACGGATTTTATCAATTCCACAAGACAGAGATCGAGGCAATCGAGTCGAGCGCAGTGGCTCACGCCAGCCCTAGGAGTCGCGTCGCGTTGTCCTGATACACCTTTTTCAAGATCGGGTCCGGCAAACCGATTCCATAGATCCTCCAGCGCCCCTGCGGCGGGACCTTCGCCGGGGCGTAGTCGAAGTACTCGTCCTCGGTCTCGAGAAACCGGTAGTAGATCTCGTAGAGCTTGTCGTTGAAAACCTGCTGCGGATACTCGTCGCCCTTCGGTACCGCGTCGGTGCCGAATAGGATCCGGTCCTGCCAGCGATCGAAGAAACGGCGTGACGCACGCGGCTGGCGACCCAGCTCTCCAATGCGCGCGCCGATCTCGACATGCATGTTCGGATACTTCGCCAAGTTCTGCGACACGTAATCGAGGTTCTCGCTGTTGGCCACGTGCAGCACAATGAACTTCGTCTTCGGATGCCGCGCCACCACGCGAAAGCGCGCCTCCTGCAAGTCGCGATCCGACGGATAGTCCTTGCCATGGAATGACCAATCCGGATGCGCGTTCAGTTCCTCGAAGCGCTCGTTGAATCGGTCGATGGGGGTGAAGAAGGCCTCGGGATCGGACGTGTGAATCGCCACCGGCATGCCGAGCGCACCGCAGGCCTCCCACATTGGATCGAAGCGCTTGTCGTCTACCTTGATGAGCGGTCCGGTCTTGAAGTTTTCGCGGACCACGAGTCCCAGCGATTTGAGCACCTTCAGCCCGCGCGCGCCGGCCTTCCGCGCGGCCCCGATCTGATCCGCCTGAAGCTTCGCATATCCGGGATCCGCCACCTTCTCGAACCAAGGTTGCGTGAAGACGACGAAACGGTCGGGATACTTCGACAGCGCCGTGATGGACCGTTGCAGCGCGCTTCCATAGCCTCCCGTCAGGTGGACCATCATGCGAATGTTCTTGCGATTCATCACGGCCAGCAGTTGTTCCGGCGGCACGATGAGATTGCCATCACCCCATCCGAGGTGCGTGTGAATATCGATGACGGGGAACTTCGCGCGTGGCACGGAAGTCTCTTTGACGTGCAGCATCGACTTGGGTTCGAACTGGCTCAGGTCGAGCGGACGCTGCGCGGCGGCGACGGCGGGAAGGAGACCGAGCACCGTGCGGCGAGAGATGGTCCGGCGGGAGATGAGTTGAGAAGGCATCTTTACAAGGTATATCCTGACCCCATGCGTTTGCGAATTCTCGCCGCTCTTTCGCTTGGAGCGGCCATGCATGCCGGCAACTGGCCCACTTGGCGCGGTCCCAGCCGCGATGGAGTTTCCGGCGAGACGAGCCTGCCCACATCGTGGAGCACCACGAACAATGTGACGTGGAAGCTC
>JAXLQL010000034.1:0-81651 GCA_046331625.1 Bryobacteraceae bacterium | reverse complement strand
GTGCGGTACAACGTGCTGCGGGTGACGGATCGTGCGGCGAAGAAGCGCGTGCCGGTGGATGCGGACACGGCGTTTCATTCGGGCGATTGCGTGGCGATCCAGGTGGAGCCGAATCGCAGCGGGTATCTCTACGTGTTCAATCTCGGCTCGTCTGGCTCGTGGCAGCCGCTTCTGCCTTCGCCGCAAATGCCCGAGGAGAACAATCGCGTGGCGAGCGGAAAACCGCTGCTGGTGCCGCGCGACCACTGCTTCGAGTTCGATGGCACGGCAGGAAAAGAGCGGCTGCTGCTGGTAGTGACTGAACGGGAAGAAGACATGCGGCGGCTGGGTGAGACGATGCGGCGCTCGATGGGAGATCCGAAGCCGGCGCCGGCGGGCTCGGACAAAGGGCAGATCATGATGGCTGGCGGGCGGATGCCATCGGAGTTGGCGTTTCTGCAGCAGGCGCAAATGATCGGGCGCGATATCAAGATCGCGAAGATCGGCACGGCGCAGAGCGAGGGCGAGGAAGCGAATGCGGTGTACGCGGTGAAGACTTCGACGAGCGCGAGCGACCGGCTGGTGGTGGAGGTGGTGCTGCGGCATGAGTAGCCGGGCGGCAGTTGCGCTGTGGGTCGCGGCTGCGGCGTGTGCGGCGGGGGCGGATCGCGTGGACGTGCGGCTGGAGCGCAGAACCGGCGAGGAGTGGCGAGGGATCGATTCGAAGACGGTGCTGGAAGGCGGCGACCGGATTCGGTTCCGGGTGCGATGCACGATGCCGGGTTGGCTCTATGTGTACTCGACGGATTCGAGCGGGAAGGCGGGGTGGCTGGTGGAGGACGGGCTGCTGATCGTGAAGGACCAGGACTACGAGATTCCACGGGGGGCGGCGTATACGGTGTCGGGTCCGGCGGGGTTCGACGTGGTGTATTGGATCGTGTCGCCACGAAAAGTTCCGGCGGAGGCGCTGGTTCCGGCGAATGCGCGGAGAAATGTTTCAAACACGATGCGGCCGCGATGTAGGGAGGGGTCCGGGGAGGCGAAGATGGCTTGTCTGGATGATCGGGCGGGAGCTTCGGGGTTGCGGGCGCGGGAGTTGAAGGAAGAGCGGGGCACGGAGAAGGGTGGGGAGGGGGATCGGAATTTTTCGGTGATGGTGTCGGAGTTTCGGGTGGCGCACCGGTAGGTTGGGTGGCGGGACTGAACGCACACCGCGGGATGCCGATCCAAGAGACTGAAACTCGCCGGGGAGGACTTGGCGCGGGGCATCGGCAGCGGGACTGAAGTCCCGCGCAGGCTGAAGCCTGCCCCACAAATCTGAAGCCTGCACTGCCTGAAGCCCTGCACTGCCTGAAGCCCTGCACTGCCTGAAGCCTGCACTGAAGGAGAGCCTGGAGCTTGTGTCGCAAACAGAAGGCTGCACTCAGACCAAGCGAGAAAATCAGGCGCGGAGGTCGTAGCAGAAGAGGCGGGGGCCTGTGCCTTTGAGGATGTCCTGGTCATTCTGCGAGAGGTAGAGCAGGCCGCGGCTGATGACGGGCGGCGTCCAGGATTGGCGCGCGGCGAACGCCCAGGTTCGCGCGAGTTCTTTGTGGCCCGCGGGTGAGAGGTCGAGCCAAAGCAGGTGGCCGAGTTCGCCCAGGCAGAGGAAGTTGCCGTCTGCCCAGATCAGGTTGCCTCGATATGTCGACAGCATCTGCTCGCGGGCCGAGCCATTGCGCTCGAACTTCTCGGTCCACTCGAGCACGGTGCGCCACACGACCTTGCCGGTCTTGGGATCGAGGCAGGCGAGCGAGGCATCGGGCTCGTTGCGACCGTCGAATCCGTAGAGGTGCCCATCCTTATAGATGGGCGTGTTGAAGTGGAGGCCGAACTCGGGCGTGGTCCAGAGCAGCTTGTGCGTGAAGTCGGGCGCGATCTCGAGGCAGGCGCCTCCGGTCTTGTAGCTAGCCGAGATGAAAACCTTGTTGTCGAAGATGACGGGGCACGACGCGTTCACCGACTCATAGCTCTTGCTGCGCCACGGGAACGAGAAATCGACTTTGCCGTTCTTGGGATCGATGGAAAGTAGGCCGCCCGTGGCCGGTTGCGATTCGCCGCCGGCGAAGACGAACACACGGCGCTGGCCGTGCACGACGGCGGGTACGGGAGACGCGTAGCTGGGTCCCCATTCTTTGGCTGCGCGCCAGACTTCTTTGCCGTTCGATTTGTCGAGCGCGACGACGCAAGGTCCACCGGGAGCGCCGACGTTCACGATGAGGAGATTGCCTTCGAGCAGCGGCGTGGAAGCGGTGCCGAAGAAATCCTGCTTGGCCTTGTAGTCGCTGTTGACGTCGCGCTTCCAGACGACTTTGCCGGTGTTCAGATCGAGGCAATGCAGCAGGCCTTGCGCGCCCATGGTGTAGACGCGATCCTGATCGATGACTGGGGAACAGCGCGGTCCGTTGTTGTAGCCGTAGCGGTCTTCGTAGGTGGTGCCGTAGCGATGCTGCCAGTAGCGAGCGCCAGTTTCGGCGTGGAGGCATTCCACTACTTCACTGTTGCCGACGCGATGGAGGAAGACGAGGCGATTGCCGAGGATGGCGGGCGATGCGTATCCGGAGCCCTTCTGGCATTCCCATACAAGCGGCGGCGGGAGCTTGCGCGAGAGGCGCGTTTCGGTGGAGATGCCGTTGTGATTGGGCCCGAGGAAGGGTGTCCAGTCATGGGTGACGGCGTCTTTCGAGAGAGCCTTCGGCTTGCGATGGAACTTGACTTCGGGGTTGGCGGCAGGATCCTGAGCGGAAGCTGCGACGGCCGATGCGAGGAAGGTGCGGCGCAGCATGGGAGAGCCGGGCTCAGGAATTCTCGGCGGCAGCAGACGATTGGGCCTTGGCGGCCTCTTCATTGAGCTGCGCCTGCTTCTTGAGTTCCTTGCGGGAAGGGGGGGCCTGTTCGTGGCGAAAATCGTGCTCGCTGTAGCAGGCGCGGCAGCGCACTTTGGCTACGTCGGTGTTCAACAGGGAAACGATGGCGTGGTTGGTGACACGTTTGCACTTGACGCAAAAATCGTCAATGTCGTCACCTAGGCGATATTCACTCATGGGTCCGCTCCGAAACGGATCAAACAATTATACCCCGATTTGTCGTCAACCGAACAGGAGTCCGAGGGCCGCGGATCCTAGTACGACCCATACGGTATCGATGCGGGTGAACGAGAGAAGAGCGAAGCTGGCCAGGGCCATCAGGATGCCGAGCGGGCTGGCCAACGCATCGTGCGCCAGGGGGACCATGGTGGATAGCACGAGTCCGGCGGCGGCGAGAATCACGCCCCGGATGACGCGCTTGACGTCATCGCGCTCGGCTCGGCGGCCGATGGTGCGGAGGATGAGAATGATGAGGAACGCGGGCGTGATCATCGCGAGGCATCCGGCTGCTGCGCCCGGGATCCCAGCAGCGAAGTAGCCGACGGCGACCACGTAGAGTCCGAGCGGTCCGGGGGTGGCGCGGGCGATGGCGACGGCGGAGTTGAGTTGCGCATCGGTGATCGCGTGGCGCTCCACCACGAAATCGTTTCGGATGAGGGGAAGCGAGGTCATGCCGCTGAACGAGGTCAGGGTGGCTTTGAGCAGTAGCAGGTAGACCGTGATCAGGCTCATTGGGGCTCGGCCTCCTTCCAAAACCAGCCGGCCGCGGCGCCGAGCGCGATGACGGGGATGGGGGACCAGCCGAGCCCTTGCGCGAGCGCGAAGCCGGCGGCGGTGACGATGAGGGTCCGAACGCGGCGGCCGGGGCGGAACTGCGGTTGCACGAGTCCGTAAACGCTCGAGGCGATCATGCCGATGACGGCCGCTGAGACGGCGGCCATGAGCTTTCGCACCCAGATGAGTTGATCGTGCGCGGCGTAGCTGGCGGCAAGCCAGACGGCGAGCGCCGCGGAGGGGACGCTGGCGGTGAGCACGGCCAGCAGTGCGCCCCACCAGCGGCGCAGCATGAAGCCCGTTCCCGCGCAGAAGGCGAGCATGTTGGTGCCGGGTGTGATGCGGGCCAGGCCAAAGGCGAGCCCGTATTGTTCATGCGTCAGCCAGGCGCGGCGTTCGACGAGTTCGCGTTCGAGCGCGGCCATGGTGGGTCCGCCGCCGCCGAGGGTGAGATTGGCGATGCGGAGGTAGAGCCACGACAGCGCACGGAGGCGCGGTTCCGCCATGACCGTACTGTATCATCGGAAATGTGGAAGAGTCCCCTCGGCGCGGGTTTCGGGACCGCTGGTTCTTAGCGGGCGCATCGCTGCTGTTTCTGGCGCTGATCGCGGGCGGATTGTTCGTATGGCGGCGGAACGAGGCCGCCAAAACAAAACCGCCGGTTCCTGTTCCGCAGGCCGTAGTAGAGACGCACGCTGAACCCGGAGAGCTGGCATTTGCGGCACCGGTGCAGGCGCGGAACCTCGTATTGATTCCATCGCCGATGGAGGGCACGCTCGACCGCGTGGAGGTGGACGAGGGCGGGGAAGTGGAAGAAGGGCAGACGATCGCGCGGATCAAGAATCTGGGGCTCGAGTCGTCGCAACAGGCGGCGCAAGAAGATCTGGATCGAGTGCAGACGCGGGTGAACAATCTCGAGAGCGGGTTGATTTCGGCGCGGCTCGAAGCATCGCGCGCGACGGCCGATTCCGACCGGCTTCGCATCGAGTACGAGCGGATCTCGAAGAGCGCGCAGCGCGAGCAGATGCTATTCAAGGAGGGCGCGACGGCGCGGCTGCGGTACGAGAAGTCGCAGAAGGATTTGGAAAGCGCGCAGACCGAGTACGACGCGGCTCGCAACACGGCGCGGCTGGCAGACGATCGCGTGGTGGCAACGGCGCGCGATCTGGAGGCGGCGAAACGGCAGCTCGATGAGAAGCAGAAGTCAGTGGAAGGCGCCAAGGCGGATCTCGAAGCGACGGAGGTGAAGTCGCCTGCGAACGGAATCTACTTGAGTGCGAAGGTGAAGCCGGGTGAAGAAGTGGATCCCTCGATGGAGGATCTGTTTCGCGTGGCGGTGAATCCGATGGAGCTGACGGTGCCGCTCGAGGCGGATCCGAAGACGGCGGAAAAGCTGAAAGCGGGACTGCCCGCTTCGGTGCAAATTCTCGAATACTCCGGCGATGCGATTTCCGGAGAACTGACCAAGGACGAGAAGGGTTCGTGGCGCGTGGACTTTCTGGCGCCGGACCCGATGATCAAGCCGGGGCTGAACGCTTCGGTGAAGATCAAACTTCAATAAGGACTCATCATGCAATTTCTCTCGAGCAGCCTGGTGGAACTGATCACGCAAACATCGACCAACTTGCCGCCGGACGTGCGGCAGGCGATGGGGATGGCGATGGGGGCGGAACAAGCAGGCACGCAAGCGGCGCAGGCGCTGAGCGTGATCGCGACGAACATCGACTACGCGCAGGAAGACGCGAGCCCGATCTGCCAGGACACGGGCATGCCGACGTTCCACGTGCACACGCCGGTGGGCGTGAATCAGTTGGCGATCGCGAGGCGATCCGCGAGGCGGTGGCCGAGGCGACCAAGCGCGGCAAGCTACGGCCGAACTCGGTGGACTCGATCACCGGTAAGAACAGCGGCAACAATCTGGGCGAAGAGACTCCGGTGATCCACTTCGAGCAGTGGGAAGAAGACGAGGTGGAAGTGAAGCTGCTGCTCAAGGGCGGCGGATGCGAGAACAAGAACATTCAATACTCGCTGCCGTGCGAGCTGGAACACATGGGCCGCGCAGACCGGTCGCTCGAAGGCGTGCGCAAGTGCATCCTGCACGCGGTGTGGCAGGCGCAAGGACAGGGATGCGCTCCGGGGGCGCTGGGCGTGTGCATCGGCAGCGACCGCGCGCACGGCTACTGGCTCGCGAAGGGGCAACTGTTCCGGACGCTCGACGATGTGAATCCGAATGCGACGCTCGCGAAGCTCGAAGCGGAGATCATGGACGAGGCAAACCGGATTGGCGTAGGTCCGATGGGGTTCGGCGGCAAGTCATCGCTGATCGGCTGCAAGATCACGGCCGCGAACCGGCTTCCGGCGAGCTTCTTCGTGTCGGTAGCGTACGATTGCTGGGCGTTCCGGCGGCTGGGAGTGCGGCTGGATGCATCGTCGGGCGCGATCACGAAGTGGCTCTATCGCGATCCGGAGCGGGCGGTGGAGCGCATGGCGAAGCAGGAAGGTTTCCCTGTGACGGGGCGCGAGGTGGTGTTGCGGGCTCCGATTACGGAGGCGCAGGTCCGCGCGCTGAAGGTGGGCGATGTGGTGCTGGTGGACGGCGACATGTTCACGGGTCGCGACAACGTGCACGCGTATCTGATGAAGCACGATCCACCGGTGGACATGCAGGGATCGGTGTTGTATCACTGCGGTCCGGTGATGCTGAAGCAAGGCGAGGAGTGGGTGATGAAGGCGGGTGGTCCGACGACGAGTATTCGCGAGGAGCCGTATCAGCATCACGTGATCGGGAAGTATGGAGTGCGGGCGGTGATCGGGAAGGGCGGCATGGGGGCGAAGACGCTCGGGGCGATGAAGGAGCACGGGGCGGTGTATCTGCACGCGATCGGCGGGGCGGCGCAAGTGTACGCGCGGACGGTGGAGAAGGTGCTGGGCGTGCATTGGCTCGAGGAGTTCGGGATTCCGGAGGCGATGTGGCATTTGCGCGTGAACCGGTTCATGACGATCGTGACGATGGATGCGCATGGGAATAGCTTGCATGAGATGGTGGAGCGGGATACGGGTGGGAAGTTGGAGGAGTTGCAGTCTGTATAATCGCGACGGTTGCAGAAGAAGGTCTCAAACGCGCAAAGCAGCTTGGCATCGATTCGCGACCTACTTGCTCTCGGGCGATGGCGCGGGAATCGACAACGGGACTGAAGTCCCGTGCTGGCTAAAGCCCGCCCTACACGGAGAGGCAAGTGCCGACGTCTGAAATTGATGTATCTTTCGGGGGCTGCGCCGAGTACTGGAGTTGAAGCTTCTCGGTTACTCTGCGAAGGGGGCGCGGCGGACGAAGCCGGCGAAGCCGAGGCGCATGAGCGCGCTCATGGGACAGCCGCGGCGATTGCGCAGCGCGGGGCCGGCGGCGGCGAGGAGTTCGCGCTTCATGTGGAGGCGCGGATGCGCGGTGACGATTTCGTGGACGCTGGCGCGCGAGATGTCTTCGAAGCGGAGACCGACCACATCGAAGCCCGAGCCGGCTTGGACGAGCGCGATTTCGGGTTCGCGTTCAGCGGCGACACCGATGGAGGTGTGGAGCGCGATGGCTTCGTGGACGAGGTCTGCGTGCGGCGGAGCGAAGCCGTGTTCGAGCAGGAACGAACGCGCGGCTCGCGCTCCTTCGAGTTCGAACGCATCGGGGCCACGGAAGCGCTCGGTGAAGCCGAGGTCGTGGAAGATGGCGGCGAGGTAGAGTAGCTCGCGATCGAAGCGGAGCCCGTCGCGCATGCCGATGGCGGCACCGAAGAGATACGTGCGCAGGCAGTGGTTCAAGAGGAATGGCGGTGAGACTTCGGATGTAAGCGCGGTGGCGCGACGAACGATCTGGCTATCGGGGATGGTGAGATCGGCGAGGCGGAACTCGGCTTGGCGGCGGAGCCCGAGCGCGACGGCTGCCTGGCGAAACCATGCCGATGCACGCGCGGCCGCGAGGCGTGCGGCGAGAATCGGGAGGGGCGGAATATCGAATCGCGTGGTGATCATCCGGCTACCTTTCTCGAGAAGCGGGCGCGGTACTCGTTGGGGCTGACGTGGACCACGCGCAGGAAGGCGCGGCGCATGACTTCGGCGCTCGAGAATCCGGATGCCGCGGCCACCTCTTCGACGCCTTCGGCGGATTGCTCGAGACGCTGGCGCGCGGCTTCGACGCGGATACGTTCTACCCAACGCGCCGGCGTGGATCCGAACTCGCGGGAGAAGACGCGAGTGAAGTGGCGAGGGCTCATGGCGACGTGAGCGGCGAGCGCTTCCACGGAGAGGTCAGACGCGGGGCGTTCGCGCACGCGGGACATGAGCTCACGAAGGTCGGGGCGAGTGGCGCGCTGCGAGTCGAGCGCGGCGCTGTACTGGTCTTGACCTCCGGGCCTGCGGAGATAGAGCACGAGGCCGCGGGCGACGGCGAGGGCGATGTCGGAGCCGTGATCCTCTTCGACCATGGCGAGCGCCATGTCCATGCCCGCGGTGACTCCGGCCGAGGACCAGACCTTGCCGTCTTTGACGTAGATGGGATTGGTCTCGACACGGACTCTCGGATAGAGTCGGGCAAGTTCGGTGCAGGAGTACCAGTGCGTGGTGGCGCGGCGGCGGTCGAGGAGGCCGGCTTCGGCGAGGAGGAACGCGCCGGTGCAGACGGAGGCGATGCGGCGGGAGCGCTTGGCGGCGTCGCGGATCCAGGCGATGAGGCGCTGGTCGGCGGTGGCTTCTCGGGCGCCGGGTCCGCCGGCGACGATGAGGGTGTCAATGCGGCCGGTGCGGTCCCAGTAAGGGCGGTGGGGAACGAGGGAGAGTCCGTTCATGCCGGCGACTTCGCGGCGGCGGGAGGTGCCGAGGACTTCGACTTCGTAACCGGCGGCGGGCCGGCCGAGGAATTGGCGGGCGCGGGCGGTGTTGGCGAAGACGACGTAGGGTCCGACGACGTCGAGGGGCTGCATCTGCTCGGGGGCGAGGATGGAGACGAGCGGCATGAATCGATGGTAGCGGGGAGGGGGGATGTCCGCAATGACAAAGAGCCCACGATTTCAGACATGAGCTGTCGAGGCATCCCCGGAGACACACCGCGCGCGGTTGGCGCGCAAACTCGGTGCTCTTTCGGTAACCGCAACGCTTCAACGACCGCATCGCAATCGAAGCAGGTCCTCGAATGGCCGGGGCGATCCTCGGACTCAGCGTGCCGATGGCCGTCAAGAAGGGTGTCCTCTGGGCAGGTAATACCGTCGCCGTCGCAATTTCGGAGGGAGCTTTCGGAGCGCCACGGCCACCGGCTGGGCAGCCCGCCATTGCCGCTCTTCATCGCTCTCGACTGGGTAGCCCACTGTGACTCGGGAAGCCCATGTTACTCTGTCTCAGTGTTTCCGCTTGCGGGACAGGAGGACCAAGAGTGAGGGAGATTCTCCGTGTGCTGACGATCAGCGCGTGCCTGTCGCTGTGTGTTTGCTACATATCCGCTAACTTGCACAGCCGGTTTGAGCACCGGGGCGAGGTGGTGCACAATCAGTTCGCCATCCTTCGTGGAGAGCCTCACCTAATTGACGGAACGCCGCATCAGTATCCACAGTTTCAAAGCCGAGTCTTATTTCCGTTGGCGCTGTCTTTCATTTCCAAACTGTCCGGGTTGGGACCTACGGCATGGTATCTGCTCCTGCGCGTAGGCACGGCATGGGTCGCTTTCGCGCTGTTCATCGGCGCATGTATGCGCCATGGAGCAGGCCTGAAGATAGCTGGAGCGGGAGCCGGGATGCTCGCGTACTCGTTGGTCTTCACGTTCAATCATGGTTGGGAGCATCCGACAGACTTCATCGACGTGGGAGCTTTCGCAATCTACTGCGCGTTGGCTCTGGAAGGCCGGCGCTGGGCGTTCGCAGCGCTGGTGGCGCTGGGTGCGACGAACCATCAGACGGCGGCGTTCGGAGCCGTGATATGGTTCTTCGCGAATGCCACCAAGAGCCGTTGGTTGGCCGACGGCGTGTACTCCAGCGGCGTCATCGCGGCAGCCTACGCCGTTTCAACCACGATTGCCCGGGGGCTTTCAAGGGAGCCACTGGCTCCGTACCCAATTGACGGGTACTTGACCCTCCAGCACTTCCGTGAGGCAATGTCACATCCTCAACCCTTTGCCTGGCCGTTCTTGCTGGTGGCGATGTTGGTGCCGGTGTGCATGTGGCTCCGCGCCAACTGGAGTGCTGTCGATACTCGTCTCGTCAGGGCGGCAGTGGTCATAATCGCGATTTCTTCTCCGTTGGCGTTTTGGTCTGAAATCCGGAGCGTGTGGCTTGCCCCTATTGTCGTACTGATATTTGCCGCGACAATTGCGGAAGGGCGGGCCGCTGAGACAAGTGGCAGAGTAACCGTGAAATGACAGTACTTCTGGAGGCGCGTTCGGTGCGTTTTCGAGATTGGATTACCGGCGCCCTGGCGAGTTAGCGACTACGAATCCCCTACCCCACCCACTTGAGGACCGGCTTCCTCGCCGCCGTCGTCTCGTCCACTCGACTCGTCCGCGTCAGATGCGGCGCGGACTTCACCATCTCCGGATCCGCATCCACCTCACCCGCAATCGACTTCAGCGCGTCGATGAACAGATCGAGCTCCTGCTTGCTCTCTGTCTCCGTCGGCTCGATCATCAGTGCGCCATGCACTACCAGCGGGAAACTCACTGTGTAGGGATGGAAGCCGCAGTCGATCAGCCCCTTCGCCATGTCGCCGGTGCGAACGCCCTTTGCGGCCTGGCGGTCGTCACTACTGAAAACGCACTCGTGCATGCTCGGGGACTTGTATGGTAGATCGAAGTACGGCTCAAGCGCCTTGCGGATGTAGTTCGCGTTCAGGATCGCATCGATCGTTGCGTTCCGCAATCCGGGACCTCCATGCGAGGTACGCGAGCGCCCGCACCAGCACTCCGAGTTTCCGTAGAAGGCTCGGACCTTTCCGATCAGATGCGGCGCCGTCGTGTTCGACGCCCAAAGTGCGAAGCTCTACTGGGCGGCGGGCGAGTATCAGAAACCCGAAGCGAGATTACTCTAAGGCTGAGGTTCTTCCACTCTCTGCTGCATCCGCTCGAAAATCCGAATGCACCAGAGAGTCCACCCGGACGGAATGAGCCCAAGGACAACGAAGCAGAGTGCGTTCCACCGGGTAGGAGTCTCTGCCTGGGGCAATCTCGAGTCAGGATTGGGATCCCAAGCCCAGCCTGCCATCCAGATGCAGGCGAGCACAGTGAGGGCAATGACCATGTGCTTGGTCCAGCAGCGATGAGTAAGCAAGCCCCAACCAACCGCAGCATACGCTGCGGCCCACCACACGCTCGCAAAGGCAAACTGCCCGGCTGACATCCATATGCCAAACATCGGTGTGGGCTGCGGCCATAGAGCACATGCCGCGCTCGCTATGGCGAGGGCGAGATTGAGCCATCCAGGAGCGGCGAGAGTCCGATGCAGCGTAGCCGGCGGACCGAAGTATCCCTTCGAGCGAGCCGCCACCCAAAACAGGCACAGTCCGCAAGCGCCAACCGTTGCCCCAACCCACACCGTGCGCTGTCGTGTGACGTCCGGCGAACTCGATCCGATTGATACGAGGGCGCTCACGATAGCGGCAAAGGCGAGGACCGCTACGGCGACGCGGTACGCCCAGAGCCTCCGGCCGGCCAATCCTGCACTCAACGCTGCGCCCGCGATACTCAACAACAGACAAACGAGAATAAATGCCGAGTCCACGTCTGCTTCCCCATCAGCGGCAATCTTGGACCCAGACGCTTTCAAGATCAGACCAAGGAGGAACAGCCCAGAGAGGAGAGCCCAGAAGACCAGTCCCGAGTACGCGATGAACTTGAACATCGAACTTGCTCACCAGGCTAACGGTTGACTGTGTATCCCCCCTACCCCACCCACTTGAGGACCGGCTTCCTCGCCGCCGTCGTCTCATCCACCCTGCTCGTCCGCGTCAAATGCGGTGCGGACTTCACCGTCTCCGGATCCGCTTCCACCTCGCCCGCAATCGACTTCAGCGCGTCGATGAACAGATCAAGCTCCTGCTTGCTCTCCGTCTCCGTCGGCTCGATCATCAGCGCCCCATGCACCACCAGCGGGAAACTCACCGTGTACGGATGGAACCCGTAGTCGATCAGCCGCTTCGCCATATCGCCCGTGCGCACGCCCTTCGCGGCCTGGCGGTCGTCGCTGAACACGCACTCGTGCATGCTCGGGGACTTGTAAGGCAAGTCGAAGTATGGCTCGAGCGCCTTCCGAATATAGTTCGCGTTCAGGATCGCGTCGAGCGTTGCGTTGCGCAATCCGGGACCGCCGTGCGCCATGATGTACGCCAGCGCGCGCACCAGCACTCCGAAGTTGCCGTAGAACGCGCGGACCTTGCCGATCGAATGCGGGCGGTCGTAATCCCAGGTCCAGTATTCGCCCACGCGGCGCAGGCGTGGTGTCGGCAGGAAGGGCTCGAGATCCTTCTTCACCGCCACCGGACCCGCACCCGGACCACCGCCTCCATGCGGGGTCGAAAATGTCTTATGCAGGTTCAGGTGCATCACGTCGATCCCGAAGTCGCCCGGCCGCGCTAGGCCCACCAGCGCGTTCATGTTCGCGCCGTCCATATAGACCAGCGCTCCGCGGGAATGCAGGATCTTCGCCGCTTCGACGATGTTCTCTTCGAAGATCCCGATCGTGTTCGGATTCGTCACCATCATCGCGGCCACGTCTTCGTTCGCGGCCTTGTCGAGCGCGGCCAAGTCGATGAGACCCTTCTCGTTCGACGCGATGTTCTCCACGGTGTAGCCGCACATGGCTGCCGTGGCGGGGTTGGTCCCGTGGGCGGAGTCCGGCACCAGGATCTTCTTGCGCGCGTTGCCGCGGCTTTCAAGCAGCGCGCGGACCAGCATGATCCCGGTCCACTCGCCATGCGCGCCCGCCGCCGGCTGGAGCGTTACCGCGTCCATGCCCGTGATCTCGACGAGCGCGGCTTCAAGCGCGGCCGCCACTTCCATCGAGCCCTGCGCCAAGGCATCGGCTTGATACGGATGCGCCCAAGCCAAGCCTTCGGTCCGCGCGACGAGTTCGTTGATGCGCGGGTTGTACTTCATCGTGCAGGATCCGAGAGGATAGAGTCCGAGGTCGATGGCGTAGTTGTGCGTGGAAAGGCGCGTGAAGTGGCGGATGGCCTCCACTTCGCTGACTTCCGGGAAGCCCTCGATTTCGGCGCGCACGTTGCCTGCGCCGAGCGCCGCCGCGGCGTCCACCGCGGGCACGTCGAGTTCCGGCAGCTGGTAGGCCTTCTTGCCCGGCGACGACATCTCGAACAAAAGCGACTCATCGCGTGTGATGTGAGTTCTGACGTTCTTGATCACGCGAGCACCTCCGCGACCTTGTCCATCGCTGCTTTCGAGGCCATTTCTGTTGCGCACAGCAGCATGTTGCCGGCGAGTTCCGGATAGAAGCGGCCCAGGTCGAGTCCGCCGACGATGCCGTGTTCGAGCAGTGCGTCATTGGCGCGCGCGGGGCTCCTTCCGCCGGTCGATACCACGAACTCGTTGAAGTAGGCTCCGCTGAATTTGCGCTTCAGCTTTCCACCCAAGTAATGGGCCTTCGAGAGATTCTGCTGCGCGAGTTCGCGAAGGCCGGCTTTGCCGTACACCGTCATGAAGACGGTGGCCATCAACGCGATCAGGGCCTGGTTGGTGCAGATGTTGGAAGTCGCCTTCTCGCGGCGGATGTGCTGCTCGCGCGTGGAAAGCGTCAAGCAGAATGCACGGCGGCCTTGCGAGTCCTTCGTTTGGCCCACGAGCCGGCCGGGCATCTGGCGCATGTGTTTTTCTTTGGTCGCGATGACGCCGGCGAACGGACCGCCGTAACTCGGCGAGATCGCGAATGACTGCAGCTCGCCGCAGACGATGTCGGCATCGCGCGGAGGCTCGAGCAGCCCGAGCGATACGGCTTCGCTGAACGCAACCACGAGAAGAGCGCCGTGCGCGTGCGCGGCTTCGGCCAGCGCCTTCACCTGCTCCACGCAGCCGAAGAAGTTGGGGCTCTGCACGATCACGGCGGCGGTGTGGTTGTCGATCTTGCGGGCGAGGTCTGCGAGGTCCGAAGTGCCCGTGGCGTTGTCGAAACCGAACTCGGCCACCGGCATCTTCTGATTGCGGGCGTTCGAATCGAGCACGGCGCGATACTCCGGATGCACGGCGCGCGAGATCAAGATCTTGTCGCGGCCAGTGACGCGCATCGCCATCATGGCGGCTTCGGGCACAGCGGTGGATCCGTCATACATCGACGCATTGGCCACGTCCATGCCGGTGAGTTGGCAGATCATCGTCTGGAACTCGAAGATGGTGGTGAGCGTGCCCTGCGCCATTTCGGCCTGGTAGGGAGTGTACGAGGTGAGGAACTCGCCGCGCGACACCACGACGTCAGTGAGCACGGGGCGGAAGTGGCGGTAAACGCCCGCGCCCAGGAACGATGCCGTGGCGGTGAAGTTCTTCTCGCCCAAAGAGCGGAAGTAGTCGACGATTTCGTATTCGGATTTGCCGGGCGCGATGGCGAGCGGCCGGTTCAGCTTGGCCTCGGCGGGCAGGTGCGCATAGAGCTCGTCGAGCGAGGCGATTCCGATACTCTCGAGCATGGACGCACGTTCGGCGTCAGACTTCGGCAGGTAACGCAAGTTCGATCACTCCCCCAAGTACTTTTGATAGTCCGCGGCGGTCATCAGTTGGTTTATTTCTTCCGGCGCGGAGAGCTTCACTTTCACCAGCCACCCGTCGCCGTGCGCCGAGGCATTCACCTTCTCGGGTGAGGCTGTCAACGCGTCATTGATGGCGGCGATCTCGCCGCTGACGGGCGAGTAGATATCGGAGACTGCCTTGACGGACTCGACCGAGCCGAAGACCTTTCCCTGCGCGACAACGGCGCCGGGTTTGGGCAGGTCGACGAACACGATGTCGCCCAGTTCCTTCTGTGCGTGGTCAGTGATTCCCACGGTGCCCACGCCGCCTTCGGCGTGCACCCATTCATGTTCTTTGGTGTAGCGGTAGTTCTCTGGATACATTTCTGGCTTCTTGCTTTCGGTCGTTGCCTACTTGGCTCTCTTGTAGAATGGCACGGCGACGGTCACGGCTTCCACTTGCTGGCCGCGAATCAAGACGTGAACGGAGCGTCCGAGCGCCGCGTGTGCCGTTGGAAGATAACACAGGGCGATGTTCTTGTTCAAGGTGGGCGAGGGAGCTCCGCTGGTGACCCATCCGGCGGGCGCGCCGTCGATGTAGATTTCGTAGCCGTCGCGGGCGATTCCGCGGCCTACCATTTCGATGCCCATGAGCTTGCGCGACACGCCTTCGCGCAGTTGGCGCTCGCAGGTGGGCTTACCGCAGAAGTCCTTGGTCATGTCGACGTTTCGCGTGATGCCGGCTTCGATCGGTGTGATGGTCGCGTCGATTTCGTGGCCATAGAGAGCCATGCCGGCTTCGAGGCGCAGTGTGTTGCGAGCGCCCAGTCCGCAGGGCTTGATGGCGAATTCGGCGCCGGCTTCGATGAGGCGGTTCCACATGCGCTCGGCGTGAGCGGGATCGAAGAAGAGCTCGAAGCAGTCTTCGCCGGTGTAACCGGTGCGGGCGATGCGGGAGGCGACGCCGTCGACAACGCCGTCAGCGAAGCGGTAGTAGCGGATCTGAGATAGGTCCACTGCTGTGAGCTTCTGGACGACCGAGGCGGCCTTGGGCCCTTGCACGGCGAGTTGCGCGTATCGTTCGCTCGCGAAGTCGACCGTGCAGTCCCAGCGGTTGAGCGAGCGGATGTGCTCGAAGTCCTTTTCCTGGTTGGAGGCGTTGACGCAGAGGAAGAAGTGGTCAGGCGCCACCTTGTAGACCAGGATGTCGTCGACGAAGCCGCCGTGATCGTAGAGGAGGCCTGCATACTGGGCCTGGCCGATGGCGAGCTTGCTGACGGCGCAGGTGGCGGCGTAGTTGACGAGATCGAACGCCTGAGGACCGCGCACTTCGATCTCGCCCATGTGGCTGACGTCGAACAGGCCGACAGCCTTGCGGACGGTGTGGTGCTCGTCGATGATGCCGGAGTATTGGACCGGCATGTCCCATCCGCCGAAGTCCACCATTTTTGCACCGAGGGTACGATGTACCCCATTTAGGGGGGTGCGTTTGAGCGCTTGTGATTGAACTGCCGAGGATTCCATGAAATGTCCAATCTATCACAGTGGGGCTGAAACGAAGGTGCCGGAACGAGGAAGGCGGGGCTCCAGTAGCTTTGGCACGGCGCTTGCATAAGAATGAGTCAAGAAATGCTTGGAAGCCTAAAACACAGGGTTCCATGAGCTTGAACGTGAAAAAAGTACACGGTCGGCGCGAAGTTTTTACACTTTCGTTACCGTGGAGCGCTTTCGGCTCATCTCCTCTCTCTCCCCTGTGTCAGGTTCTCAGGCAAATGGTATCGGCACCGTAGTCCTATCGCAGCAGGTAATAGGGACACGGAAGGTCGGTCTCCTCCACGACCTGAGCCGATCACGTCGCGCCGCAGCTTCCCTCTCTGCGGCGCGACTTCGTTTTTGGGCCCCGCTTTTCCCGTTCCCCGCTGATTCTGAACTCCACCACCCCGGCGAGGTTTGGCAAGCTGATTGCTCCACCAAATACCGGAGGAGTACTAGGGCAAAACCCTTGATGTTAAAAGAAATAAATGCCTTGCAGGAGACATCTCTCATGAGAATTGCCGTTGTCCTGATCGCCATCGGGCTCACGGGGTGTGCGACGAAGAAGCATGTGCGCCTTCAGGTGGATCCGCTGAATCAGCGGATTGGCCAGATGGAAGCAAAGAGCAAGCAAACTGACGCCTCGCTGGGAGATCTCGAGAGGGGTGTTTCGCGGGTGGATGAGCAGTCCAAGTCGGCTCAAGCGAAGGCCAACCAAGCCTCGGACGAAGCCAAGCAGGCCATGGACCGGGCCGTGAAGAGCGGCGAAGAAGCGCAGGCTGCCAACGCCGCTGCCGCAGGAGCCAAGTCATTGGCGGACCAGGGTTTGGCTCGCACCAACGAAGTCGAATCCCGCATGGACGCCCGGTTCAAGAACATGGACCAGTTCGACTTGGTGGCAACCGAGAGCGTGCTGTTCGCCTTCAACCAGGCCGCCCTGAGCGCCGAAGCGCGTCAACAGCTCGACACGGCCGTTTCCCGGCTGCGCGACAAGAAGCACTATGTGCTTGAAGTTCAAGGATTTACAGACAAGGTCGGCTCCAGCGAGTACAACCTTGAGCTGAGTCGGCGCCGGGCCAACGAAGTGGTCCGGTACCTGACCATAACCCACAAGATTCCCCTGCACCGCATCTACGTGCTCGGTTTGGGCAGCATGGTTCCCGTGGCCGATGACCGGACCACGCAGGGCCGCAAGCAGAACCGCCGCGTGGAAGTCCGGGTCTACTCCGGAGACGATGCCCGTGAAGGTAAAAAAGTCACTGCATCGGTGAGCGGTGGAAGGTAAAAAGTTCTCCTCGCCCGGTAGTCTGGAATCTGGGCGGGGCAGGCACGATCCCCGTTTCGCTTAAAACTGGGTGCCTGTGCGAGGCGATACCAAAGATTCTGGTTTAGGACGCGCCAGGGTTGGATGGACGCCTCGCTTTTTTATTATCACACAAACGCAACTGGGGTGTACCTTCCTCAAAAGGAGGTACACCCCGGTGCCTTGTGTGGGGGGATGGTCCGCCCAGGGGGTGGAGTCTCCGTCAGATCAACTCAGACAGAGGCTGTAAGAAGTCGCAGGTAGGAACCGCTCAGCCGGTAATTCTTGGAGCCTCGGGGAGCGCTCGAAACGGGTCTACTGGATGGTCTTCACCAAGTCTTCCGAGAGGAGACTGGCGCGCTCGGCGTAGCTTTTGGCGGTGGGCAGATCCGAGAGACGGGTCTCTTCAGCCTGGCGAATGAAACCGGTCACGCGTTTGAGGGTAGCGTCCTGGACATCGCTCAAAGTGCGGTTGGCGAGCTTGGCGAGATTCGCGCGAGCGGTTGCGATTCCGACGTCAATGGCGCGGTTGTAGGCGGCCTGGTCCGCTGGACTCATGATCTGCGTGAGCTGCGGGGGCGGCGCTGCGGCCTCCGTTGTTGGAGTGGGCTGCTGCGCGACCAGAGGCGGAGGCTGCGCGGGCTTGGCCGGCCTGGGCTTGCGCACCACTTTTTTCTGGGGTTTGGGAACCGGCTTCGGAGGCAGCTTGACGTTCTCGGCGGTAGGCGGAAGCGGGGGCGTCGACTTGGCGGTCTCCACTGCCGGCGGAGGCGGCACGTTCGGAGTCTCGGGTGTTTGTGTGCGGAGCGCCGGTGGCGCGACCACTTGCGGCGGATCGGGCTTGCGCTTACGGAACAAGCAACCGGTCGTGTCAAGCAAGGCAGCCACCAGGAGGCTGGTGAGAACGGTGCGCCGCATTAGCTGAAAGCTCCGATCGTGTGGCCGTCATCGGCGCGGCGAGAGGACTGTGGAACCGCAGCGACGGCGGGCGCGACGGGAAAACGCATTCGGAACGTGGTGCCCATTCCGGGTTCACTGGTAAAGTCGATGGCGCCATCGTGGAACTGAACGATGCGAAAAGTCATCGCCAGACCGATCCCCGTCCCCTTCTGCTTGGTGGTGAAGTACAGGTTGAAGATCTTATCACGCACGGCTGGCGAAATCCCGCTGCCTTCATCTGAAACGGTAACCACCACTTCTTCTGCGTCGCGGCCCACCTTGACATCGAGCTTGCCGCCGGGCTTCATGGACTCGATGCCGTTATTCACGACGTTGAGCAGGGCCTGTTTCATCAGGTCTTCGTCGCCCTCGATTTGGAGCGGCTCGGAATCGGTTGTCAAGCGGACCTCGATGCCCGCCTGATGCGCGCCGGGGCCGACGAGGGCGACAACGTGACGAGCCATTTCGCCGAGGTCGAGAGTTTTGCGGCGCAGGTCCACGGGGCGGGTGAATTCGATGAAGGTCTTGACTACACGGTCAAGCCGTGAGATTTCGCCGCCGAGCACGCGGAGTTCATTCTGCACGTTGTCTTCGCCGTTGAGCTTCGACTTGAGAATCTCGAGGTGCAGCGCCATGGCGTTGAGCGGATTCTTGATCTCGTGCGCGACGCCGCCGGTGAGGCGGCTCATGGCGGTGAGGCGGGTGGACACGTCGAGCTGCGAGCGGATCTGGCTGCGCGTCTCGGCGTCTTTGAGCGTGAGCAAGACGCTGGCGCGTCCGGCCGCGTCGACATCGAGCAACTCGACGGTAGCAAGCAGACGGATGGGAGTTCCACCGGCGCGGGCGAACTCCACTGGGCGGTCACTCGCGGACTGGCGCGCGGCGAAGGCGCCGGCCAGCAAATCGCCGAGTCCGGTGCCGGCGGGAAAGAGCTCGGCTACGTTCTTGCCGCGGATCTGCTCGGCGGTGAGGCCGAGGAGGTGCTCCGCGGAGCGGCTGGCGCGGATGACGCGCTGCTGCGGGTCAAAAACGATGACGCCCTCTTCGAGACGATCAATCATGCGATCGATATCGGCCTGCAGTTGGACCACGTCTTCCTTGGCGCCGCGGAACTGTTGACTGAGCACGTCGAGGTTCGACTGCATGTCGGCGAATTCCTTGGCCTCCTTACCGGAACCCGGAGTGCCGGGAACGAACTCGCCCGTGGCGATGCTCGAAATGCGCTGGCTCAAGCGGTCAAGCGAGCGGAGCAGGCGCGTGGAGAAGAGATAGGCCAGGATGACGGAGGCGCCGAGGGTCAGAAGCGAGACGGCGGCCATGCCTTCGACGTGTTCGGTGATGGTCTTGTGGATGAGCAGAGTCGAAACCACGACGCGGATACTGAGGATCGGCTTGCCGGCGGCCACGCCTTGAAAGCCGATGGGCGTGACGATGGCGTAGTCGCGGAAACGGTTCTGGATGACGACTTCCACGATGCGGTCCCACAAAGCCCGTTTCTGCCATTCGGACAAGTCGGGAACGGACTCGTAGGTCTGGCGGGCACGGTCCTTTTGAGAAGAGACGAGGATCACGCCCAAATCGTCACAGACCATGATCTCCATGACGCCTTCGGTGCTGACGGCGGTTTTGGGGAGGAGTTGGGCGAGAGTCTCGTCTTCTCGGGTGAGGCGCTGCACCAGTTCCTTGAGGTCGGCGCCAGGGGTGGGGCGAGCGGCTCGCATCTGCTCATTGAGGCGCTGGAGAACGAGTTGCCCGACCTGTTCGGCGATGGCGCCGGCGCGTTCGAGCGCGACTTTGAACTTGTCTTCGGCGGCCAAGCGAAGGCTCATGACGCTCTGCGCGATGACGGCCAGCGTGACCAGCGTCACGATGGAGATGCGCAGTTGTGATTTGAGCGACATGGAAATGTTACATCAGCAATTGCCGTGCCACGCCGGATGCGATGGTGTTTGCGCTGATCTCGAGCCGAAGGTACGTCATGGCGCGATCCCTCAATGAGCCGCCGGAGCTTCCGGCTCGGCCGGCGGGGTTGCGGAACCGTATTCCTTGAGTTTGTTGAACAGCGTCTTCAAGCTGATTCCGAGGATTTCCGCGGCGCGCGTCTTGTTGTTCTTGGTGTGGGCGAGCGTCAAGAGGATGAGCGATTTCTCGGCCTGCTCGACGGTGGTGCCGACGGGGACCTGGATGCACTCGGAGTCTGGCTGGGCAGGAGCGGCCGCTGGAGCCGGCTGCGAGGGTGCGGGCGGCGGAGCGACGACGCCGAGTCCGGCGGGGAGATGCTGCACTTGGATCGAACCCGATCCGGCGACGATGGCGGCGCGCTCGAGCACGTTGCGGAGCTCGCGCACGTTGCCGGGCCACGTGTGCCGCTGCAGGCGAGCCAGAACTTCCGTATCCACTCCCGTGACGCGAATGCCGTGTTTCTGGTTGAGGTCGCGCAGAATGGCTTCGGTCAGGGCGGGAACATCCTCGAGGCGGCGGCGCAGGGGAGGCAGTTCGAGACCGAAAACGTTGAGCCGGTAGTAGAGGTCCTCGCGGAGCATGCCCTTTTTGATGGCTTCCTCGGGAGGGCGATTGGTGGCCGCGACGACGCGCACGTCGACGACGGTTTCTGTTTTTCCGCCGAGCCGGCGCACGCGCGAATCCTCGAGTACGCGGAGGAGCTTGGCTTGGGTGCCGACGGGCATTTCCGCCAGTTCGTCGAGCAGGAGCGTACCGCCCTGGGCGAGTTCGAAGCAGCCGGAGCGGCGCTCGACGGCGCCGGTGAATGCGCCCTTCTCGTGACCGAAGAGCTCGCTTTCCATGAGCGTTTCGGGGAGAGCGGCGCAGTTGATGGCCACGAAAGGACCGCTGCTGCGCGGGCTCAATTGATGGATGGCGCGAGCCACCATTTCCTTGCCTGTGCCGCTTTCTCCGGTGACGAGCACGGCCGCTTTGGTGGGAGCTACCTGCTGAATCAGCGAGAACACCTGGTGCATCGCGTCGGAGCTACCGACGAGTTCGCCAAGCACGCCCTGATAGGAAAGTTGGCGGTGGAGCCGTTCGGCTTCCTCGGCCAGCTTGCCGTGCGCGGCGGCTCGTTCGAGAAGGAAACGCAGCACCTGCGGCTGGATCGGCTTTTCCAGGAACCAGAACGCGCCGAGTTCGTGAATGGTGGCAACCGCGGTTTCGATGTTCCCGAACGCCGTGATGACGATGGCCGGAATCCGGTAGCCGGCGGCGGCCAGGCGCCGCAAAAGCTCCGAGCCATCCATGCGCGGCATCATCATGTCGGTCAGCAGGATGTCGGGTTCGAAGTCGGCGGCTTTGTCGAGCGCTTCCTGGCCGTCGCAAGCCGTCTCGGCTTTGAAACCCCACGCCGAAACCATCGAGGCCAAACCGAGCCGTTGGTTCTCCTCGTCGTCGGCAATCAGCACCCGGGTGGCAGTGGGGGAGGCTTCGGGCATAAGTACAGTGTAGTCGTTCAGGGCGCGTCAGGCCCGCCCGGGAGACATCATTTGCCGTGCGATCAGCAGAGCGAGTTCGAGAGCCTGATCGGAGTTGAGCCGCGGATCGACTTCAGTGCGATAGTTGTCGTGCAAATCAGCCTCGGTGATTCCGGCCGCGCCGCCCACGCATTCAGTGACGTCTTCGCCGGTGAGCTCGAAGTGCACACCGCCCATGTGGCTGCCCAGCGCGGTGTGGATGGCGAACGCTTGCTCGAGCTCCCAAAGGATGTCGTCGAAGCGGCGCGTCTTGAGCCCCGCCGACGTCATCTGCGTGTTGCCGTGCATGGGGTCACAGATCCAGGCGACGCGTTTGCCAGACTCGCGCACGATGTCGACGATGCGCGGCAGATGATCGGCAATCTTGTTGCGGCCCAGGCGGTGGATCAGCGTCAGCCGGCCGGGCTCGTCGCGCGGATGAAGTTCGTCAAGGAGACGCAGCAGTTGCTCGCGCGTCACCGACGGGCCGATCTTGATGCCGATCGGGTTCTCGATTCCGCGGAAATACTCGACGTGGGCGCCATCGGGATCGGCGGTGCGCATTCCGATCCACGGGAAGTGCGTCGACAGATTGAACCAGCCCGCGCGGTGCGGCACCTTGTGCGTCTGCGCCTGTTCGTAGTGGAGATGCAGCGCTTCGTGGCAGGTGTAGAAATCCACCCACTCGATGGGAGCCGAGTGGACTCCGAGCACATTCTCCATGAAGCGGAGCGACTCGGCGACGCTGGCGACGATCCGTTGATACTCCGACGATTCCGGTGATTTGTGAACGAACGGGAGGTTCCAGTATTCGGGATGGTGGAGGTCGGCGAACCCGCCGCGCACGAGCGAACGGATGAAGTTCAGGGTCAACGCGGCCCGCTCATAGCCCCGCAGCAGCAGCATGGGGTCGGGCTCGCGGTCTTCGGGGGTGAATCCCGGCCGGTTGATGTTGTCACCGCGATAGCTCGGCAGGGTGACGCCGTTGCGCGTTTCGTTGTCGTCAGAACGGGGCTTGGAATATTGTCCGGCAAAGCGCCCCATGCGCGTGACCGGCTTCTTGCATCCATGAATGAGCACCAGGCTCATCTGGAGCAGGATCTTGAGTTTGTTGGCGATCGAGGGCGGACTGCAATCGGCGAACCGCTCGGCGCAGTCACCGCCTTGGAGGACGAATCGCTTGCCGAGGGCCGCTTCCGCAAGTTGGCCCTTGAGGGCGGCCACTTCCCAGGAAGTAACCAAGGGCGGGAGCGCGGCCAGTTGTTCGACCACATCACTCAGGGCTTCGGCGGACCGGTAGGTGGGCTGCTGGAGAGCCAGTTTGGCTTGCCAGGATTGGGGAGTCCAGTGCGGGCGGGAAACGACCACGGGACCTACTAGGTTATCACAGCGGTACCCGCGGGATGCGGGTTTCGAGTGTAGCAGCGCTTACGGTACTAGGCGGAATAGGCTGATCTATCAGTACTTATCGAAAATTAGACATTGACGGGACGGTGGAATCGGGCTATGCTCGCCTCCAGGACTGTCATCCCCTCATTCGAGGGGTGTCCTGCCTCCGTTCGGGGTTCCCAAGGGCCCCAGAGGAGGGATCTTGTGAGGAGGATCCCAAGAGTGAGGATACCCTACATAGTTTTAGCCGGAGCAGCGCTGGTCGCCATGCAAGCAAATGCTGCTACCGTGATTATCGATTCGTTCACCACTACGCAGTCCGTGACAATCAGTGGTGGGTCATCCCCGCCGAACACCACGGCTGACACTGGGGTAGTGACGGGAGCTGCGTCGGCCGGCGGCGCACGCAACATCATGCTGACCCGAACCTTCGGCACCGGTACTGACCAGAGTAAGGTGAACAGTGGCGCGGCGCCGAACCCCGACATTCTCGAGTTCAGCGTGGCCGCCAATGACCTGGTAAACCTGCTGGTGCTCTACGATGGCGGCACCGACAACGTCAACAGCCAGGGACTGAACCTGAACCTGCAGATTGCCGGTTCGAATCCGCGATTCGAATTTCTGTCGCGGTCGGACTTGGCCGGAACGGTGACCCTGACCATCTACTCGGGCACGGGCAACGCCTCGGCAAGCTTCAACCTGCCGGCGCTCGGATTCGGCGCCACGCCGTTCACGCTGAGCTCGATTCCGTACGCGAGCTTCGCGGGCGTGAACTTCGCCAACGTGAAGGCAATCACGCTCGGCATCCAGGGTTCTTCAGGACTCGATGCACAACTCGATATCCTGCAAGCCAAGACCGACGACGCGCCTCCTGGAATTCCGGAGCCGGCGACGCTGGCTTTGACCGGCGCGGGCATCGGCGCGTTGTATCTGAAGCGCCGCCGCGGATTGATTTGACTCTCCAGCAACTCTTCGAGCCCGAATCCACCTCCCTCGGATTCGGGCTCATTTTCTTTTGCTATTCGTATCGGAGCGCGACGAGCGGGTCGACTCGGGTTGCACGCACGGCTGGCACGTAACAGGCGAGCAGGCCGACCAGTGCAATCAGCACGATGACGGCGCCCATTGTCAGCGGGTCATACGGTGACACGGACCACAACTCGCTTGCCAATACGCGGGAGACGGCCAAGGCGAGCAGCGTGCCCGCGGCCGCTCCGAGCAGGATCAGGCGCCCGCCGGCCCACAGCACCATGCGCATGACGTCGGAACTGGCGGCTCCGATTGCTACGCGGATTCCGATTTCGTGGGTCTGGCGCGACACGGTGTAGGCGATCATGCTGTAGACGCCGATAGCGACGAGCACGAGTCCAGACACGGCAAAAGCGCCGAGGAGGATGAGCGTGAACCGGGGTTGCGCGTAGGAGAAGTCGCGCATGAAATCGGTGAGCGTGCCAGTGAGAGTCAGGGCCACGCCACGGTCCACGGCCCAGATTTCCCGGCGCAGTGAGGTGAGCAAGGCGGCGGGATTGCCGGCCGTCTTCACGAGGATGCCGCGTCCGAACACGCCGGTGACCGTATAGGGAATGAACAACTCGGGCTCTACCGGATCCTGCAATCCTTGGTTCTTGGCGTCAGCAACCACACCCACGATTTCGAACAGTGCGTTCGGCAGCTTCGCGTCTGGAAACGTCTCGAGGAACTTCACCCGCACGAAACGGCCGATGGGGCTCGTGTTGGGAAAATACTTCTGAGCGAGCGTCTGATTCACGACGGCCACCTTCCGTGCCCCCGCGACTTCGGTCTCGGTCAACAGCCTTCCGCCGATGAGCTTGATTCCGAGCGTCGAGAAATAGCCTTCGCTGGAGAGCTGAAAGATTCCGCGCTTCTTCTCGTTGGCTTGCGGTTGTCCGGCGAACTCGAGCTCGGATCCGATTCCGCCATAGGGCGGCAGAGAGCTGGTCTCAGTGGCGGCCACGACTCCCGGCAGCGCCTTGGCTCGGAGCAAAACCCGCTCGAAGAATCGCTGTTGCGACTCGACGGTGGCGTATTGCGCCCTGGGCAACGGCAATCGGGCAGCCACTACGCCTTCGGGCTGGAAGCCGAGGTCCACGGTTTGGAGCTTGATGAAGCTGCGCATGAGGAGCCCGGCGCCGGTCAGCAGCACGATCGACAGCGCCACTTCCACGACGACCAACGCGCTGCGCGTTTTCCCCCGGCGGAAACCAGAGCCCGCGCCCTTGCCCGAATCCTTCAACGGCTCCACGAGATTGTTTCCCACTGTCTGCAGCGCAGGTGCAAGGCCGAACAGGAGGGCGGTGAATACGCTGAGGACGAGACTGAACAAAAGCACGGCCGGATTCAGCTTGATCTCCACCTCGCGCGGAATGGTTCCTTCCGGGATCAACGCGGCCAGCCACGCGACGCCGCCATACGCACAGGCGCATCCCAATGCCGCGCCGGCCACTGCCAGCACGATGCTTTCGACCAGCAACTGCCGCACCAAGCGTCCGCGCGACGCGCCGATGGACGAGCGAATGGCCATTTCGCGCTCGCGGGCCGATGCTTTCGCGAGCAGCATGTTGGCCACGTTGCTGCACGCGATCAGGAGCAGCAGTCCCACGGCGGCGGCCAGCGTGTAAAGGGTCTTGCGGAACTGGCCGACCAGCGAGTCGAGCCAGGTGACGACTTCGACGCTGAAGTTTTTCGGATAGTTGTCCGGGAATTGTTTCGCCAGCCGCCGCAGGATCGGCTCGACGTCGGCGACGATCTGGGCATGCGTGACGCCGGGCTTCACCTTGGCCTGGAAGTTGAACCAATCGTTTCGCAGGCGGGGATCGGCGAGCGTCAACTCGACTGGCCGCCAGAGGTCGGCGCCTTGTTTGGTGAAGCGGCGCGGCATGATGCCCACCAGCGTGGTTGGGGCGCCGTCGAGGACGTAGGTCTTGCCGACGATGCCGGGGTCGAGTTGGAAGTGCTTCAGCCAGGCTTTGTATGCGAGCACGAAGACCGGAGGCGCGCCGGGTTTGGCATCGTCTGGAGTCAACGGGCGGCCGAGTTGGGCGGGCACTCCGAGGAACTGAAACATGTTGCCGGTAACCATGCCGCCAATCATGAGCTCCGTGCCTTCGCCGATTTTCATCAGCACATCGGAAGCTGTGCCGCCGATGATCTGGTCAAAAACGCGGGACTGGTCGCGCAGTTCGAGAAACTCCGGCAGGGGATAGTAAGTGCGGCCACCGGGCTGCGCTCGTTCTTTGTCGTGGACTTGGATGGCCACGACGCGTGCGGCATCGGGGTACGGAAAGGGATCGAGCAGGACGTTGTAGATGACGCTGAAGATGGCGGTGCTGGCTCCGATGCCGAGGGCCAGGGTGAGGACTGCCAGGATGGCCAGTCCGGGATCTTTGCGGAGGCTGCGCACACCGGCGGAGATGTCTTTCGCGACGCCGTTCATGCGAGACTTAGACGCTGCACTTCGGGAATTCGTTCCCAAGTTGCTTGGGCGGAGCGGCGGGACTGAAGTCCCGCGCAGGCTGAAGCCTGCCCCACAGCCCGCCCTAGACGGAGACCTTCGGTTCTAGGGGGATCTTCGAGGACGGCTGGCCGGCCTCGACCGACGAGGTGTCGCCCAGCATGTGGATTTCGGCGATCTTGCCGCGAACGATCCGATAGTGCGCGAGCCACGGAATGCACACGGGCGTTCCTGGCTTGGGGAAGTCCGGCAGAGCGGCGCTAATGACGCCCGTAGTGTAGCCCTTCACCGCAACCCAGGAACCTTCCGCGATGACTCGTTCCACCTCGAGAGTCCAGTTGGAGAACGTTTCGCGATAGTGCGCCGCATAGGCTTCGGCTGCGGCAGCACCGTTGGTTTGCTTGGCGCCTTGACTGGCGACGAGGTCCGGAGCGACCAACTTGGTCAGGTCGCCCGGCTTGCCGTGCGTCATCGTCTTCAGGAAGTTTCGGATGATTTGTTTCGGCGTCATCGGAGTGGGCTTCGAGCCTCACGAGTATACACCAGCATTGGTTCCGAGACGCGCGGCGCCCGGCGCACGCCCTACAATGAGGAGATGGCAACAAAAACGGGCCGCACGGCCACGTATGACGACGTCAACTTGCTCCTTCGCCTATATGACATGCGCCGGGAAGAGCGCATGCGCAAGGCCCGGCAGTGGTATGCCGGATCGTTTTTCCCGAACTCGCTCGAGGACTTTCAGAAGGCCTGCCCGCCGGGGTCGGAAGAGAATGCGTCGTTCCGCCAAGTGACTTCGTATTGGGACATGGTGGCGTCGTTCATCACGTCTGGCGTGTTGAGTCCGGAGTTGTTCTTCGAATCGAACCGCGAGTTACTGCTGGTCTATTTCCGGCTCGAGAAGATGCTGCCGGCGTTGCGTGAGTCGAACAAGGATCCGTTCACGATGCGGAATCTCGAGACCGTGGCCATGCAGTACAAAGAGTGGCTGGAACATCGCCACCCGGGATCGTATCAGGCGTTCTACAACCGGATCATGAACATTCGGTGATCGTCGCCGGTGCGCTCGATGCGGATTTCGGCGTGATCCGGCGGCCAGAGTTCGGGGAAGCGTTCACCCCATTCGATTAGGACGAGTGCATCGGAATCGAGTAGATCCTCGATTCCGAGCGCTCCCACTTGGCGCGCGTCTTCGAGGCGATAGAGATCGATGTGATAGACCTTGGGCGGGTCGCCGTACTCATGGATGAGCGTGAACGTGGGGCTCGACACGTCATCCTGCGGAACGGCTCCGCGGCCTTCGGCGATTCCCTTGGCGAGCGTCGTTTTTCCGGCACCGAGGTTGCCGATCAAGAGAACGAGTCCGCGAGGAGGAAGCAGGTCGAGAGCGAGCTTGCGGCCGAGTTCGATGGTCTCGGCGGGGGTTGAGGTGGTGAACTTTGCGTCCAGTTTCAGAACCTGGGGTGCCAAATGCGCGTGAAGTCGACGACCAAGCCTGGCAACTCGGGATCACCAACGACCCGGATTGGCTCGGTGAGGACCTCGACGGCCGTTGCAGGCCGGAAGATGTGGACCTTCTTCTCGATCGGATCTACCAGCCAGCAGAGCCGTGCGCCGTCCTCGAGGTATTCGCGCATTTTGTTCTGGAGCGGGGCGAGTCGATCGCTTTTGGAACGTATCTCGGCCACGAAGTCAGGGCAGAGCGGCAAATAGCTGCCTCGCTCTTCCAGTGTCAAGCGATCCAGACGCGAGAGGAGAACCCACGAGACGTCGGGTGAACGATTGGAGCCGTTCGGAAGATCGAAGCCAGTGGAGGAATCGAACACCTCACCGTTTCCGTCTGCGTCGGCCCAGACCGCCACCTGGCGCAAGAGTGCCGCATTTTGATTTCCGGTTCGGCTGAACGCTGGAGGCATGATGGTAACCTCGCCGGCTGCCGAGCGCTCCATCCTCAACTCGGGGTTTGCGGCGACCAATTCGAGATACTCCTCGCGGCTGAGGTGCTGGCCCGTCAAAGAGTGCGTAAGCCAGCCACGGGGCTCCAAGACTACGTTCAGCCGTGACATTCTGAGTGGATCATAACACGGGGCCGTCAGGGATCGACCTGGCGGGCGACCGGGGAGCGCACGGCGGAGCGCTCTTCTTGAAATCGACAATTTGGAGTGGCGCGTTCACGCCAACTCGTGCAACGGCTCTCCCGTCCGATCCTCGAGCGTGTTCGAAATCTTGATGGGCCGGCCCACCGGCGACATGTATTCCTTCGTCCAGTCGATCCCCAGAGCCTTGTACAGCGTCGCGAACAGATCGCCCATCGACACCGGCCGCGACGCCACCGTGTACCCGCCTTCGTCGCTCGACCCAACCACCGTCCCGCCGCGAATGCCTCCGCCGGCCACCGCCAGTGACCAGCATCGCGGCCAGTGATCGCGGCCGAGTGCGTTGTTGATTTCGGGAGTGCGTCCGAACTCGCCCATCGCGAGCACGATCGTCGTATCGAGCAGCCCGCGCTCGCTCAAATCATCGAGCAGCGTGGAGAGCGTCCGGTCGAGAGGCGGGCACAACCGGTCTTTGTGTCCCGTGTCGTTGTTGCTGTGCGTGTCCCACGAGTTGGCGTGATAGCCGGCCGCCGTCACAAAGCGCGTTCCTGCTTCCACCAGCCGCCGCGCGAGCAGCGCGCTCTGGCCCACCGCGTCGCGGCCGTAGCGATCTTTCAACTTGTCCGGTTCTTTGGAAAGATCGAATGCGTCGCGGACCGCAGGCGTCAGGATCATCTTCATCGCCTGCGACGTGAAGGCGTCCATGTTCGCGTGCTCGGCGGCCTCGCTCATGGCGCGATATTGCTTGTCGATGATCTTCAGGAACGACTGCCGGTTCGCTACTGCTTGCTCAGAGACCGATTTCGGCAGTGCAAGATCCGCCACTCGGAAGTCTTTCTTCGAGGGATCCGGAATGCAGAGTGGCGCGAAGTCCGCGGGCAGAAATCCCGAGCGGAAATATTCTTCGTACTGCCGGCTCCGCTCCCACTGCGGCACCAGCACGTGCGCGGGCACGGCATTGCGCGCACCGAGTTCCTTGGTCACGATCGATCCGATGCTTGGAAAATCCATCGCCGGATTTACTTCGTGTCCTGTGATCGCGTAGTGCGTGCCCTGCGGATGATCGTTGCCGCGCGTGCTCATCGAACGCACTACCGCAATCTTGTCCATGCGCTTCGCCGTCTGAGGCAGCAGTTCCGAAATCTGGATTCCCGCCACGTTCGTCGAGATCGCCTTGAAGTTCGAGTTCGGCTTCGGATCCCAAGTATCGATCTGGCTCGGGCCGCCTTCGAGCCACAGCAGAATGCACGACTGCGCCTTGCCCTTTCCCGTCGCGGCTGCCAGCGCGTCACGAAGCTGCAGTCCCAGAAATCCGAGCGACCCGACACGCAGAAAATCTCGCCGGTTAGACATCAGTGGTTCTCCGCAAACTCTCGCGAACAAATCAGAGCCCAAACGAACTCGCCCAACGCCGCCTCGCGCCACTCGTGCTTCGCGATCTCGGCTTCGAGCTCAGCGGCTTCTTCCTTCGAAGGCAACCGCGTCAGCGCCGCCATATAGAACTCTTCGATGATGCGCCCGTTCCCCGCGCCCGCCTCGAGAAGGTTCCGCAACCGGCCGGTCTTCGCATTCAGCTTGTTCAAGTAGCTGGGCCCGGCGAGCGTGTGTAGCGCTTGCGAAAGGTTCGGCTTTGTGGAGCGCTCCGGCACCTGCAGCCGGTTAGGCCGTCCGTACAATTCCAGGAACCGGGAGAAGAACGCGTCGGGTTCGTGAAGCTGGATCGCGCGCGTGCCCGGCGGAGCCGCACCGGTCGGCGTGGAAACTTCAGACACCGCATTTGTGAAAATCTCCGGCACGCCCGTCACGGCCGAAATCGCATCGAGCAGCACTTCTGCATCGAGCGCGCGCGGGCGGGAGTGCGAGTAGTTGATCGCGTCGGCGGAATTGTTCGCCGTCGTGCGCGCCGAAAGCTGATAGGTGCGCGAGCTCACGATCATCCGCATCAGCCGCTTCATGTCGTGGCCGTTCTTGCGAAAGTCCTCAGCGAGCTCTGTCAGCAACTCCGGATGCGACGGCGGATTCGTGCTCCGGAAATCATCCACCGGATCGACGATGCCCCGCCCGAAGAAATTGCTCCACACCCGGTTCACCGCCGCTTCGGCAAAGAACGGATGCGCCGTCATCCACTCCGCCAGCCGGATCCGCGGATTCACGCGCGAGTCCGCATTCACCTGCTCGCCCGTCAGGAGCGCTGGCTTCACCACGGCCTTCGTCCTCGGATGCATCGTGCGGATGGTGCCGTTCACGTCGCGATTGCCCCATTCCTGATCCAGCGGATGATCGAAGATGACATACTCGGTGCCGGTGTCGCCCATCTTGAACATCCGCCCGAAGAACGCGGCCATGCCCCAAAACTGATCTTGTGACCAGTTCTCATAAGGATGGTTGTGGCACTGCGCGCAATCGAGCCGGCGCCCGAAGAACACGCGCACCTGCTCCGCCATCGTCTCCTCCGGCGGACCGATCACGTTGTACGGCAGGAAGTGCCGCGACGGACCATCGTAGCCTTGCGCGCGAATGCGCTCGCGCGCCATCTCGTCGTAAGGTTTGTTCTGGGCGATGCTGTCATGCACCCACTCCCAGTACATCTGGCTCCACTTCGGCGTGATGCCGTTCGAGAAGATCGCGACCCGGAAAAGATCGGAGAAGCGGAAGGTCCAGTAGTCGACGAACTCGGGAGTCTCGAGTAATGTTTCAATCAATTTCTCGCGCTTGCGTGGATCGCGGCTGGCGACGAATTCCCGCGCACGCTCAGGGGGTGGGAGCGTTCCGGTCAGATCGAGGCAGATGCGACGCAGGAACTCTCCATCGCCCGCGACGTCGCTCGGCACGATCTGGAATCGCTTGAGCTTGGCGAACACGTGCCGGTCGATGAAGTTGTTCACCGGCGTCTCGGGATACCGCGCAACGGGAGCGCTCACCACGCCGATGGTCGCCGCCACCGCCTGTCCCGCCGCCCGAACGAGGACCGCGGTCTCACCAGGCTTCACCGCAGTCACCACGCCCGCCGAGTCGACCTTTGCCGTATCGGAGTCGTTCGAGCCGTACGTCACTTGGTGCGTGAAGTCTTCGGTGTGGCCATCGGAGTACGTTGCGGTTACGAGCAGCCGATGCGTGGCGCCCGCCGCGAGCGTGACCAACCGTGGCGTGATCTCGAGCCTCGTGACTGCGGGTTCGGCTTCGCCTTCGGCACCGTACGGGGCACCGTTGCGCACCCAAGTTTCGATCGTTCGGTAGTCATCGGAGTCCTTGTCGAAGCGCTTGCCTCCGGCGTGCGGTACTTCGCCAGTCGGCTTCATGAGCAAGAGGCTCTTCGCCGGATTCGCCACGTCGATGCGGGGCTTGCGCTCTCCTTTCACTTCGGTGGTGAGCACCTGATAGGCGCCCCCTTTCACGATCCATTCGTAGTCGTCTTTCGGGAACTGCGCGCTCGCCGAGAGCTTCAACCCGCCGCGGCCTTTCACGCCGCCATGGCATCCGGCCGAGTTACAACCACGCCGCGTGAGGATGCCTTCGATGTCGCGCGAGAACCGGAACGGCCGCGCCTGCGCAGATCCCGTAACCTCTACCTGCGCTTTCGCTTGCTGGCCTCGTACGGTCGCGGTCACGACCGCCGCGCCATCCGCCGAAACAGAAAATCGACCGGATGTTTCAAACATTCCCACCGGTTTTGATACCTGCCACTTGGCCTCGGCGGTAACGTCGCGTGTGGTTCCGTCCGCTTCGGCCTCGAGCACCAGGAACTGCTGCCGGGCCCCGCTCCCGTTCAGCGACACCTTCGCCGGCTCCACGCGCAACTGCGCGGCCATCGCACACGACAGCGCACATCCCGCCAGCACCAGCCCGAGCCTCATCGCCCCTCCCCCTCGATCACCATCACCGGCACCCGCTCCGTCACAACCACATCGCCGATCTTCCCGTCCCGAATCGGGCGCACTATCACCTTCGCCCACTGCGGAGTCCGCATCGCCGGAGCTCCGTCAGCCGCGCTCACCAGCAGCACCGTCTTCTGCGTCTTCGGGATGTACCGTTCCAGCCGCCCGCCGTTCATCACCGGAGGCGCTTCCACTTCTCGCTCCGATGCCGGCAAGACAGAAACGCCCGGCGGCAGATCCTCCACCGTCACCGCCAGCAAGCCCGCGAACTCTTCCTCGCGGTCGATCGTCACATTCAAGGGCTTGGCCGCACCGCGAGCCAAGTTCAACCGGTCCTCGGCAAGCGACACCTTGCCCACATGCGGAATCTGCGGCCTCAGAATCACCCGGTAGGCGAAGCCGGCATCGGCCCGGTCGGTGGTGATGTCGCGAACTTCCATGCGATACTCCCCCTCGGCTCGGATCGAAAACGTGGTCTTCGCCTGGATCATCTTCATCATATAGAAGCCGCAATTGTTGCGCTTCGTGTAGACGTTGGTCACCACTTCGCGGCCTTGCGAATCGAGGATCCGCACTACTGGATTGAAGAGCGGCATCGAGGCCTTCGGCGTTTCTACTTCGAGCGCCAGCTCGGCCGGTTTCTCGATCCGGAACGTGGTCTCGTCCACCTGCGCCGGCTTCGCGATCGTGCCCTCGGCCACCGCAATCGGCTTCTCTTCCGCTGAGCCGTTGCCGCGCGAGGATAACGTCCGCGGCCACTCCCGGAGCGCACGCACGAAGCTCCGCTCATCCCAGCCTTTGCCATCGGGCCGCAGCGATGGAGCCGGCGCTGCGCCGCGTGAGGCTCGAAGCCGATACACGTAATCGGGACCGCCCTGTCCTCCGAACGATTCCACCTGTGCCAAATACTCCCCAGCATGTTTGAAACGGAATGTCAGAATCGCGTTCTTGGACAATCCGGGAAAGTAAAGCGGCTCGTCGTTGAAGGCGATCCGGTTCAGCCGCGCTGAATCGAACCAGCTCCCCGAAGGCTCTAGGATCGCGATCGAGGGATCGAACGCCGCGTGGCCGGACGTGACTTCGAGCGTCATCTCCTCGCCCGCTTCGACCCGGAACCGGTAGCGATCCACTTCGCCCTTCTGCGCAATGCGCCCGTTGATCGCCGCTGGGAACGCATCGATCCGGAGATCGTTCGTCTCGATCCGCACAGGCTCGGGGCCAAGCACGATGTCGAAAGGGTTGGTTACTCCCGCCGCCGTCACCAGCCGCACCGGATAGCTGCCCGGCTTGGTTCCCGGCCGCGACCGGATCTCCGCTCGAACCAAATCCACCGGTGTCGCAGGCTTAGTTGCGCCTGCCTCGACAGGCTCCGATTCCACCGTGATCACGCGGCCTTCGAGGTCCACCGACTCGAACCACAGCGAGTGCGCCCCATTCAACGACACGCCCCGGATCGTGGTCTCGAGCGCCGCTCCCACTTGACCCGACATCGGGTATGCCGTGAACACGCGAGGCTCGGGCTTCGCTTTCTTCGGCTCCGCGGCCAGACAGGCTCCGAACGCAATAATGGCGAGGGTCGCGGGGCGCGTCATGGGGATCGACACGATCATCGTTTCATACGAGTTCATCAGTGTCAACGGATCAACCGGGCAAGCGTTGGCGCGAGCTTCTCGCCGCGCAGTTCTTCAGATGCCGAGACGATCCGCCGCTCGCGATCGAGCAGCACGTACTGCGGATATGCACCGATCCGGAACTGCTTCTCCACGAGGTGCCGCACGGTGGCGCCACGCGCCACGATCCACGGCAGCTTCTTCGCCTCCACGAGCTTTGCCGCCGCTTCATCGTCGGCATCCGGATGCAGCCCCAGCACTTCGAACCCCTTCGATCGATACCGCTCCCACACCGGCTTCACGTGTTCCCAGTCGCGGATGCACGGACCGCACCATACTGCCCAGAAGTCGAGCAGTACATAGCGGGCATCGATCTCAGAGAGCTTGCGCGTGCGGCCGGCCATGTCGGTGAATGCGAAGTCTGGCACCACATTGCCCGGCGTCAGATCGATGCGGCGGTATTCGTTGGCTCCGTTAGCGCGCAGCACGATCTGGCGCTTGGCGAGATCGATCGACTTCGCCGAGAGGTAGACTTCGCCTGCTCCGAAGACCGGCCGCTCGTCGTTCGCGTGGACCCACTCCACCGAGCGCGGATGCGTGTCGATCACGCCGTCGCCATTGAGGTCCATGCCTTGCCAGCCCTCGTCGAGGTAGGAGGTCGAGCGGTCCCACCGGTATTGGAACTCGACCAGCATCGTGCGTCCGTTCACCGGCACATGCCCACGCACATACGCAAACGGCGACTCGCCCACCTGCCGGCTGTCGTCGTCCTTGTCCTTGCGGTATAGGTAGACGCGCACCGGGTATCGCGTGTACGGACCCTCCATGCGGAACGTGATCGTGACCACGCCCGCGATGGCCGCATCGCTCGACGCCGACCATGCCGAGGTCTCGGCGCCATCCACGCGCAGCGAGCGCGCCTGCTCGTCGTACTCGGCGCGAGCGCCACGGATCGTTCCCGCGAAGCGCGAGCCCGCCACTCGGCGAAACGTGGTCAACTGCCGCGAGTCACCTGGAACCAGTTCGGCTTCGAGCATTCCCGTGAACTCCTGCTGCGCGAAGCAGCAGGCCGCCGCGACCAACAGGGCCGCGGTCAGTTCTGATACTTGGTGGCCACTTCGCCTGGCTTGATCAGCAACTGCTGCGGATCCATCTTGGCGTCGATGGCCACCTCGAAGAAGCCGACCATCATCTCTTCCCAGCTCTGGTCGCCCCATCGAACCTCCTTGCCCGGATCGGGGTTGAAGCGGTTGTTGGCCGAGTTGTCGAACACACCGGTCGCCTCCACCCGCGTGCCTTTGGGGAACAGCTTGCGCTCGCTGGGCTCATAGCGGATCTGCCAGTTGAAGTCATATCGCGGCACGTTCAGCAGCACCTCACGCTCGCCCGCCGGATACACGGCGCGGATCTCCATCGCCTTGCCGCGCACGTGCATGTGCGGGTAGAGCAGCGTGAGCTCGGAGGGCTGGTAGAGAGTGATCGCGCCGTCCACTGCGTGGTTCGCCGCGCCGGGAGGGATGCGGAAGTCGACATTGCGCGCGTTCAAGGTAAGCACGCGCCTGCCCGGCGGCGTCTTGGCGAATACCATGCCGATCCTGGTCCGGTCTTCGGCGGACTTGCCATTCGGTGTGTAGTGGAACTCCACGACAAGGTCCGAATTTGCTTTAAACAATCTTGCGTATCCTCGTGGCAACTGTTCCGGCGGCGCGCCCGGAGCGTATCCGCTCATACGCGTCTCCCAGGGCCGCGTCTCGCGACCCAAATGTCCGCGTCCGTCCTGCACGAAGTACTCACCCATCGGATACCGGCGCAGCCACTGAACTCCGGGCTCCCGCACGTAGATCGAGACGTGATGTACCACGGCGCGGTTGCCCGGCCGGATCTCGATCCGCTCTACCCACTTGTCTTCTGTGAAGCCGGTGGGGATGATCATGTCGGTGTACTCGATCGTGCCCCCAGTGGGCACTGTGTACGTCTTCGGCATCTCGAAGACGACGTCGGGCTGTCCGATCGTCCAGCCATCCACCCACGTCATCGCCGGCGGCGCTTGCTTCGGATCGCCTTCCGCCGCACCTTGGTCGGCCCAATCACGAACTGTGGCAACCTCGGCCGCGCTCAGCGAGCTATCGTTTCGGAAGTGCCCTACCTTCGGGTCTGCGAACCACGGCGGCATCGTACGCGACACCACGGCCTTGCGGATCGCCTTCGCCCACGGCCGCACCTGCTGGTACGTTACGAGCGGCATCGGACCGATCTCGCCGGGCCGGTGGCATCCCTGGCAGCGCTTCTGTAGGATCGGCGCAATGTCGCGATGAAATGTGGTGGCGGCCGAGAGCGCCGCTGCACAGAGGATGAGGAGAGTGCGCACAGCGGCGATTATAGCTCTGCCGGACGCTCGAACAGCAGTCGCGCCGTTGCGTGACAAGAGTGGGACTGAACTTCCGCGCAGGCGGCGCAGTCGCACATCGTCATTGCGTGACCGGCGCGTGAACAAGGGGCGCGTTCTACGAGCCTATATGCTCCCATCCGAAGCGGGACTAAAGTCCCGCGCAGGCTAAAGCCTGCCCCACACGGGGCTGAAATCTTCGCAGGCGGCGAAGAAACTGAAAGACAGTACACCGCGACAACTCAGTCTGTCCGAGAGTCAGGACATCTGGCGCGCGAGGCCGATGAAGTCCGCCGCCTGTACATCAGCCGGAGGATCCATCTTCAAGTCCGCCTTGCCGCTGGGTCCGTACTCGAGTGGACGAGTCACGAAGCCTGTGCGCATGCCCACCTTCGCCGCCGCGCGCAGGTCGCCGACGTGCGCCGCGACCATCATCACCTGCGACGGGTCGAGGTCGAGCAGACGCGCCGCAGTGAGATACGACTCTGGATCGGGCTTGTAGTGGTGCGCCAACTCCGCCGACAGGATCACGTCCCACGGAAGTCCCGCGAACTTCGCCATGTTCGTCAACAACGACACGTTCCCGTTCGAGAGCGGGCCGATGATGTACTTCTTCTTGAGTCGCGCGAGCCCTTCCACCGAGTCCGGCCACGAGCGCAGCCGGTGCCAGACGCGGTTGAGGAATATCTTGTCGGGCTCGGCGAGGCCAGTGATGCCGAACTCGACGAGCAACTGGTCAAGCACGCGGCGATGGAGCTGGTCGATGGTCTGCCACGGCAGCTTGCCAGTGCGAACCAAGTCCATCGCGGGACCGTAGCCCGCGCGCCAACGGTCGGCGAATCTGGCCCAGTCCACATCTACGTGCCGCGAGCGCGAGAACTCCTTGCCTTGCTCGATGATCGAGCCGCGCCAGTCGACTACCGTCCCAAAGACGTCGAACACCAACGCTCGCACTTGGGGCACTGCCATGGGATCCTCAGGCCGGGCGCTTGGCAGTAGCTACTTCGGCGAACGCCTCTTCGAACACGTCGAGGCTTTCGAGCAGCGCTTCTTCGTTGATGTCGAGCGGCGGGCAGATCTTGATAGTGCCCCCCCCGAAGCCAACCGGCGAGAACATCAGCACGCCCTTCTCGAGCGACCGGTGAATGGCGTTCCAAGCAAGATCGGGATCGGGCTCGGAGCCACCGGGCTTCACGCAAGCAACGCCCGCGACCAAGCCCTTGCCATCGACCCAACCGATCTGCCGATAGCGCTTCTTCATATCCTGGAGCCGTGCGTGCAGGATGTCACCCATCTTCGCCGCGTTTTCGTCAAGGCGCTCGCGCTCGATGAGCTCGATGTTGGCGAGCGCGGCCGCGCAGCAGATCGGGTTGCCCGTGTGCGTGGACGTCATACTGCCGGCCGGATGCAGGTCCATCACATCGGCGCGGCCGATCACGCAGGAGATGGGCATTGAACTCGAGATACCCTTGCCCCACGTGCTGAGATCGGGCACGATTCCGTAGTGCTGATAGCCGGCCATCTTGCCGGTACGTCCGAAGCCTGCCTGCACTTCGTCGCAAACGAGCAGCGCCTTGTGACCCGAGCACCAGGCGCGCAACTGCTTCATGAATTCGACCGGCGCGAACGACGCACTGCCGCCTTGGTAGGTCTCGAGGACAACGCCGGCCACATTCGGACCTTGCGCGCCGGCGTCGGCCACGGCGCGCAGGAAGCCATCGAACGAGATGTCGCGCGTGCGGAATCCATCGGGGAATGGAACCTGCACGAAGCCGGGGTCGAGGTTGACGATCCACTCCTTCAATGAAGGAATGCCACCGGCTTGCTGCGAGCCGAGCGTGCGCCCGTGGAAGGCCTTCTCAAACGAGACGATGATGTTCTTCGAGCGGCCACCCACCTTGACGCCGTGCGTGCGGCAGAGCTTGATGGCGCACTCCACGGCTTCCGAGCCCGTGGTGAGCAGGAACACCTTGCGGTTGGGTTCGCCGAACATGGTGGCGAGCTTCTCCACCAGCCGCGAGCGGACCTCGTTGGGAAAGCAGTAATTGGTGAGCAGCTTGTGCTGCGCCTGGCGCACAATGGCGTCGACGATCTCGGCGCGGCCGTGCCCGGCGTTGGTGATGAGCACGCCGCTCGACCAGTCGATCCAGCAGTTGCCGAAGCCGTCATAGACTTGGAAGCCCTCGGCGTGATCCCATAGGATCGGCGGCTGTCCACGCATGGCCACGGGTTCGTACTTGTGCAAGCGCTCGAGCGTGGCGATCGATCCAGGGGCGGGGATCTCCGTAACAATTCGCCGGTATTTTGTTTCGACTGTGGGTACGGCCCGGGGCGTGAGGTCGTATTCTTTGGGCATTGAGGAACTTCGATTCTACCAGTGCGGGTACACTGATCTCCATGACTCCCCTTACGATGCTGTCAGAGGAAGAGGCGCTGTTCCAGTCGACCGTGCGGCGCTTCGCGCGAGAGCAGATCGCTCCGCACGTGCGCGAGATGGACGAGAAGGCGCACTTCCGGCCCGAGATCATGAAGCAGCTCTTCGAACTCGGCCTGATGGGCATCGAGATCCCGGAAGAGCACGGCGGCCCGGGCGGCACCTTCTTCCAAGCAGTGCTCGCGATCGAGGAACTGGCGGCTGTCGATCCAGCCGCGGCGGTGATCGTGGATGTGCAGAACACCCTGGTGATCAACGCGGTAATGCGTTGGGCGACGGCCGAGCAGCAGAAGCGCTTCCTACCGCGCCTGGCCGCAGACACGGTCTCGAGCTACGCGCTCTCGGAAGCGGGCTCGGGCTCGGATGCCTTCGCGATGCAGACGCGGGCACGGCGCGATGGCGATGCTTATGTCATCTCGGGCCGCAAGCTGTGGATCACGAATGCGGCCGAGGCGGGCCTGTTCCTGGTGTTCGCGAACCTGAATCCGGAGGCGGGCTACAAGGGGATCACGGCGTTCCTGGTGCCGCGCGATGCTCCTGGCTTTCAGGTGGGGCGCAAAGAGGACAAGCTAGGGATCCGCGCTTCGTCGACGTGCGAGTTGATCTTCGACGGATGCCGCGTCCCGGCGGAGAACCGGATCGGCGAAGAAGGCAAGGGCTACAAGATCGCGATCGAGACTTTGAACGAAGGCCGCATCGCCATCGGCGGACAGATGATCGGGCTGGCGCGCGGCGCGCTCGACCATTCGATCGCCTACGCCAAACAGCGCAAGCAGTTCGGCAAGGCGATCGCGGAGTTCCAGGCGATTCAACTGCAGATCGCCGAGATGGCCACCGATCTCGAAGCTGCGCGGCTGCTGGTCTACAATGCGGCGCGGTTACGCGAAGCCGGCAAGCCGTTCCTCACCGAAGCGGCGATGGCGAAGTACTGGAGTTCGACGGTTGCCGAAACCATCGCCAGCCGGGCTATCGAGATTTTCGGCGGCGTGGGATTCACCAAAGACTATCCGGTGGAGAAGTTGTACCGGGATGCCAAGATCGGCCGCATTTACGAGGGGACGAGTAATATGCAGCGGATCACGATCGCGAAGCAGTTACTGGGGTGAAGCGATGCCCGTTCGAATCGTGAGACTGGGCTCGCCGCGGGCGGAAGGCGAGGGACTGCGGATCGGGACCGTTCGGCGTCCGCCGCGTGGCGTACCGAAGACAGAGTTCGCCAAGCGCGACTTCTACGATGTGTGGCTGCCGATGCTGTCTCCGAGCGCGGAACTGGTGCAGGAGGCGCTCGAGGCGCGGACCGGCGAGGAGCGGGAGGCGTTCCGGAAGAAGTACCGGAAAGAGATGAGCGCTCCGGATGCGAGCCGCGCACTGGACTTACTCGCGGCCCTATCGCATCAGACTGATTTCTCGGTGGGGTGTTACTGCCAGGACGAAGAATATTGTCACCGCCGGGTGCTGCGGGAGTTGTTGACCGAACGGGGTGCGGCGACCGCGTGACGAGTGATATCATGTCCCTCAGCCGGAAATTGGGTGAGGGCTCATGACATTCAAATTCGCGACCTTGGCATCTCTTTGTGTACTCGCTGCCCCTGTCTTCGCGCAGCAATCGCTCGGCAGTCTTGCCGGCAAGGTGACCGATCCGCAGGGGGCTTCGGTTCCTAGCGCGGCCGTGGTGCTGACGCACACGGAGACCAACCGCGCCACGCGGCTATCGACGAATGACACGGGGTACTTCGAAGGAACGCTGCTGAATCCGGGCACCTACACGGTGACGGTGGAAGCGCAGGGCTTCAAGAAACACCAGCAGCAGGGCATCACCGTGAGTGTGGCCTCGCGAGTGGATGTCGATATCCAATTGCAGATCGGGCAGGCGGCCGAGACGGTGCAAGTGAGCGCCGAGGCGCCGCTGCTCGAAACCACGTCGGCTTCGGGTGGCCGCATTATCGATCAACGGCAGATCATGCAGCTTCCGTTCTCGGACATGAACCCGTTCGCGTTGGCGACGCTGGCGCCCGGCATGCAGTGGACGGGGCAGCCCGAGTACCGGCGCGCCTTCGACAACGGCGGCACCTCATCCTTCAACACGGCGGGCGGCGTGGGATCGAACGAGTACACGATCGACGGCGCACCCGTCACGGGCACCGGCCGGCGCGTGGGTTTTGTTCCGCCTTCCGACGCGGTGGAAGAGTTCAAGCTCGAGACAGCGAACTTCGATGCTTCGGCAGGGTTCACCTCAGGCGCCACGATCAATGTGATGACCAAGCCGGGCACGAACAAGTATCATGGCTCGCTCTATGACCAGCACTGGCAGCAGCGCTGGAACGCCACGCCGCACTTCACGAGGCTGGCGTTCGAAGATCAAGTCCGGCGCGGATCGCTGAGCCCGAACTCACAGCGTCAGGCTCCGGGCCGTTCGAACAACTTCGGTGGAACGGCGGGCGGTCCGGTGCGAATTCCGAAGCTTTACAACGGCACAGACAAGCTGTTCTTCTTCTTCAGCTACAACGGCATCTACCAAAGCAAGGCCGAGACGACGGACGCGATCAACCGCACGGTTCCGAAGATGGCGTGGCGGCAGGGAGACTTCTCTGACCTGCTGGCCATCGATGCTACGCGCTACACGGTCTACGACCCGCGTTCGGCCCGGCTCGACAACGGCCGCGTGGTGCGCACGCCCTTCCCGGGCAATCGCGGAGTGCCGGTGCTGAACCCGGCGTACAAGTCGTACGAGCCGTTCTATCCGAAGCCGAATGACGTGCCGGGCCTGGTGTCGCCGGAAGGCACCAACAACTACTATGCACTGGCAATGCCGAAGGACGAGCGCTTCAACTCGATCGTCAACCGCGTGGACTACAACATCGCGGAGAAGCATCGGATTTTCGGACGGTGGTACTGGAATCATCGTCTGGCGAACGAATACGACTGGACCTACGAAACCAAGCGCGGGTTGCATGCCAATGGGCTGACGCGCATCAACAAGGGCGGTGGCGGCGAGTACATCTGGACTCCGAACAGCACGAGCGTGCTCAACATCGGAGCTTCCTGGACACGGTTCAACGAAGGCAACGTGCGCACCGTGCAGAACCAGTACAAGCCGAGCGATGTTGGCCTGCCGAAGTACATCGACGATCGGGCCGACCGCTTCGCATCACTTCCGCGCATGGGAATCTCGGGTGTGGAGAGCGTTTCCGACTCGTATCCGGCGATCGGAACGCGCGGCACAACCGGCGACCTCAAGGTGCAGTTCTCCAACATCCGCGGCAACCACTCCCTGCGGTATGGCTGGCAGGAGCGGCGCTACTGGCGGACGGCGGAAGGTCCAGGCAACTCGTCGGGCCTGTTCGCCTTCGACAACAGCTTCATGCGCCAGGCCGACAACACGACTACGGCATCGAACCTCGGGCTGGGCTGGGCTGCATTCATGATGGGGCTGCCTTCGGGCATCAGCATCGACTCGAACGATACGGCCTATTGGTCGACGCGGTACCGGTCATTCTACGTGCAGGACGATGTGCGGGTCAGCAACCGGCTCCGGTTGAATCTGGGGCTGCGCTACGAGCGCGGAGGCGGAGCAACCGAGCGTTACAATCGAGGCCTCGCCGGCGGGTTCGACTTCGGCTACCGGCCGCCGTTCGCCGATGCGGTGGAGGCCGCGTACGCGCGCAGCCCGCTCACGGAACTGCCTGCGTCGCAATTCAAGGTACTGGGCGGCAGCAACTACTTGGGCCAGCCGGACAAGACGTTCTCCAACGGGCATCACACCTTCCTGCCGAAAGCAGGCGCGGTGTATCAGATCAACAACAAGACCGTGGTGCGCGGCGGCATCGCCTGGTATCAGGACGTGCTGCAGGTGAACAACTCGACACCGAGCCAGATCGGATACAGCCAGCCGACGTCGACCACGATGAGCAACGACCGCGGCCTCACGTTCTGCTGCGGCCTAGGTGACGTGGCCGGATTGTCGGCGTCGCGCAACCCGATGACCGACCCGTTCCCGGTGCGGGCGGCAACCAACACGCGCTTCGACGCACCCTACGGCAACACGCTCGGCCAGAACGTACAGCAAGGGCGAGGATACAGCTTCCTGCCGCGAACTTTCCGGCCGGCGGACCAGACGCGGTGGCGCATTGGCGTGCAACGCGAGATCGCGCGCGACGTGGTGGTGGAGGCGTCGTACAACGGCGCACGGTCCTCAGTGGAAGTGACGCAGTCAGTCAGCTACCTACCGCAGCAGTATTGGGCCACGGGCAACGTTCGCAGGCAGGATGTCGACGACGCGCTACAAGCCACCGTGCCGAATCCGTTCGCGATCGGAAACCTGACAGGGCTGCGGTCTTCGAACCCGACGATCTACAACTACCTGAGCACCATCGGATTCTTCACTTCGGGCACGATCCGCAAGCAGCAACTGCTGCGCGCCTTTCCGAACATCAACGGATTGTCGGGGCTGCGGCAAGGCGTGGACTTCAAGGACTCGCGCGGCATCAACATGTACCACGACATGCAACTGCTGCTCGAGAAGCGTTTCGCGCGGAGCTTCGCTTCGTCTGTGATGTACACCTACGCTTACGGCCGCGAGAGCGATTTCTACTACAACGAATTCGACTCGGCACCGTCGTCACGGCCGCAGGATGCGCTGCGTCCACACCGGTTCGTGTGGACGATGATCTGGGAGATGCCGTTCGGCAAGGGGAAGCGGTTCGTGAATTCGGGCCCGGCGCAGCATCTGCTGGGCGGGTGGCAATTGAGCTGGGTCTACCAGTATCAAAATGGTGCGCCGACGGGATGGGGCAATCGCTTCTACTACGGCGATCTCGCCAACATCGCATCGGCGCTGAATCACGACGGAGCCAATTCGAGCGACATCCATAAGTGGTTCGAGCCGGTGCGTTACACGGGATCTGGTGCGGTACCGCAGGGCTTCACGGGATTCGAGGGGCGTTCGGCGCAGCAGCCGGGAGCGTTCCATGTGCGCGTATTCCCGACGCGGCTGACCGACATTCGCGAAGATGGCATCCGGAATTGGGACGTGAAGTTGAAGCGCACCTTCCGCATCAAGGAAGGGTTGCGGACAAGCTTCGACGTGGATCTATTGAACGCGACGAACCATACGAACTTCTCGGGTCCGCAGACGGACCCGACGAACACGAACTTCGGGCGGGTGACGTCGCAACGCGGGTTGAGCCGGGTGATCCAGTTGAACCTGCGGGTGGATTTCTGATCGGGCGGGTTGCGGTCATCGTCTGAGCAGTGGCGACCTGAATTGGCGGTTTTGCGGTTGGCTGAGGTAGACGAAAAGAAGCTCGCTGCGGCGGTGACACTGACGGCAATCCTGCCATTTTTCCGAGTGCCCGATTCCCCGCCAAGCGTGCAAAGAGCCCGCCCTTACGCGTGAAACTATCCGCCGATCGCGTACATGGGCCGCGGAGGCGCCACGAACTGCACCGAATTGATTTCGTGGCCTTCCCACTTCGCCCGGACCGTCCCTCGAATGATCTCCATGATCTGCTCTTCCGAAGACCCGTCACGCAGAGCCGTCTTCACGTCGGTCTCGTCGATCGCGAACAAGCAGTAGCGCAGTTTGCCATCGGCCGTGAGCCGCAGTCGATTGCAGTTGAGGCAAAACGGCTTACTCACCGATGCGATGAAACCCACGCGGCCGCCCCCATCGGCATAGCGGAACTCCGTCGCCGGCGCACGCGGATCCGCATCGGGCACCGGCTCGAGCGGACCGATCTCGCGCTCGATCATCTCGATCATCGTGTCCATGAACAGCACCTTGTCGCGCAGCCACAGACCCTGCGAGTCAAGCGGCATGAACTCGATGTAGCGGATCTCGATTCCGTGCTCGCGCCCGAAGCGGGCCATGGGAACGATGTCGGGCTCCACCAGATTCTTCACCGCCACTGCGTTGATCTTCGTCTTGAACCCGAGTTGCAAGCACTTCTCGATTCCCGCCATCACGCGCGGATGATCGTCACGCCGCGTGATCTGGCGGAAGCGCTCGCGGTCGAGCGTGTCGAGATGGATGTTGATCCGCCGCAAGCCTGCGTCATAGAGCGCTTGCGCTTGATCGGCCAACAGTACCGCGTTCGTGGTGAGTGCGAGATCCTCCACGCCCGGAATCGACACGAGCTTCTCGATCAACACCGGCAGATCTTTGCGCACCAGCGGCTCGCCGCCCGTCAACCGCAGCTTGCGCACGCCGAGCTTCACCGCGATGCGAACGAAGCGCTCCACTTCCTCGAAGTGCAGAATCTCCTCGCGCGCCTGGAACTTCACGCCTTCTTCCGGCATGCAGTAGAAGCACCGAATGTTGCACCGGTCCGTGACGCTGATGCGGAGGTTGTCGTGTTGGCGGCCGAAGGTGTCTACCAGCATCGCGTTACTTCAGGGCCAGCATGCGTTCGATCGGCGCCAGTGCGCGCGTCATCTGTTCCGGGTCCAACTCCACGCGCGGCGAAAGATCTCGCAGGCAGGCATGGAGCTTTTCGAGCGAGTTCATCTTCATGTAGGGGCACTCGCTGCAATTGCAGTTTTCGTTGGGAACGAAGTGGAATGTCTTCTCAGGCGAATCGCGTTCGAGGGAGAATCGCACTCCGCTCTCGGTCATCACGATGATCTCGGCCGCATCGGACTTCTTGCACCAATCGATGATGGCAGACGTGGATCCGACGAAGTTCGACATGCGCAGCACGTCAGGCGGGCACTCGGGATGGGCCGCGATCAGCGCGCCCGGATGTTGCGACTTCACCGCCGTCAATCGCCGCGCGGGAAACGTCGAGTGTACGATGCAGGCGCCTTGCCAGATCTTCATGTTCTCGCGGCCGCTCATGCGCTTGACGTAGTTGCCGAGGTTCACGTCTGGCAGGAAGAGCACGGTCTTCTCAGCCGGGATCGAGTTCACCACCGCCACCGCATTGCGCGATGTGCAGATGATGTCGCTCTCGGCCTTCACATCTGCTGACGTGTTGATGTAGGAAACCAGAACGTGATCCGGGTAGCGGCGCTTGTAGGCGCGTACCTGTTCCACCGGACAGCTATCCACCAGGCTGCATCCCGCATCTTTGTCCGGAACCACCACCACGCGATTCGGGTTCAAGATCTTGGCCGTTTCGGCCATGAAATACACACCGCAAAACGCGATCACATCGCCTTGGAACTCACGAGCCTTGCGCGCCAGCTCGAGGCTGTCTCCGATCGCATCGGCGAGTTCTTGGATCTCCGCTTCCTGGTAGTGGTGCGCCAGGATCATGGCCTTGCGCTCGCGCTTCAGTTCCAGGATCTCTTCAGCAAGCGTACGGGTGGCAATCATCTGGGGGGAATGAATCCTCTGTACTCATTCTATCGATTACCTATGAGGGTGCCGCACGTGCCGCATCGATTGGTGTTTCAGGGGTTAAGAATCGTAAAGGTTCCGCGCGTGCGGCAACAGGGGAGCGACATGGCCCGTCCATCGGGATGTGCGGAACCGAATCCTGCTCGTGGAGGATGATCCGAGCCTCGCCACCGTGTTGACGGACACGCTCGCGCTCGAGGGCTTTGACGTGGAAAGCATGGCGGATGGCGTCTCCGCGCGCCAGCGTGCCGCGAGTGAACCCTATGATTTGGTGGTGCTCGATGTGCAGCTACCGGGATGCTCGGGCTACGATGTGTGCCACTCTCTGCGCGATCAAGGCGTGACCACACCAATCCTCATGCTCACGGGCCGCACCGCCGTGGCGGACCGCTTGGAAGGTTTCCGAGCCGGCGCCGATGACTACGTGCTGAAGCCGTTCGACACGGCGGAACTCATCGCGCGCATCGAGGCGCTGCTGCGCCGCTCGCATACGCAGAAGATGTCGGAGCTGCGCCGCTACGAGTTCGGTTCGGTGATGGTGGACTTCGCGCGCGGCATCGTGATGCGGCGCGGAGCGCGCATCGGTCTGGCCGCGAAAGAGCTCCAGTTGCTGCGCTACTTGATTGCGCGCAAGGGGATTGCAGTGTCGCGCGAGGAACTGCTGACGGAGGTGTGGGGCTACGGACCGGTGGTGTCGCGCACGGTGGATGTCCACATCTCGTCACTGCGTCAGAAGGTGGAGGACGATCCACAGCACCCGCGGCACATCGTCACGTTGCGCGGGGAAGGCTACGTGTTCCGCGACTGAGCGAGCCTACGTGCCGAGCCCGATCATCCAAGCCCGCACGCTCAAGCCCGCGCCCACCAGCCCCATCGCGATCAGCCCATAGTAGAACCAGGACCGGGTGCGAGGATCTTTCAGCACGAGCGCAACCGCGCCCATCACGAGTCCCAATTGCAGGAAGACGGTGGCGAGATCGAAGAAGTCACCCGCCTTGGCGAGTTCATCCACTTTCTTCTCCCATTCCCGTGCGCCGACCACCTTGCCCATCACGCCGCCGACGTCTTGCGCCCAGTTGTCTTTGCCGACCGTCGCGGAGCCGAGCAGGATCTCGTTCTTCTCGCGCCCGTACTGCTTGGCGCGCTTGCGAGCCTTCTCGGCCGCGCTTTTCACGCCTTCCACCTGCGGCCCTGAGATCACGCCCGCTTGAACCAGGGCGTCAAGCATCGCCGCCTCGCCTTCCACTTGCGTCTCTTTGATGCCCTTGGTCGAGTACCACTGATAGGCGTTCGCCTTCTCGTTCACGGCCTTGATTTCGTCGTCGCCATACTTGCCGCCGCCAAGGTCGGTGACGGCGAGAATGGCCGCGAAGAGCGCAAGCGTGATGCCGATGGTCGCTTCGCTGAGTCCGGTGGATTCGGTCGATTCGGGTTTGGTCTCTGTGTCCGCCATGGGAACCATTATCGCCGCCAGCCAATCAATCTGGTAACCTCGCGAGAATCATGTCCACGGCCGCTCCGGTAAGTCCTGCTCGAAGGGCTCCGCCGCGCGGTGCACGGAATCCAAGCGCCATTCACGTGCGGCGGGACGCTGGTTCCCGAGAAGCCGGTGACGCTCTGCTTCCCGGACAAGACTCGCGTGCCGGTGGTCCGCGCGAAGAATCCTAGAGAACTGGCCGGCAATGGCTCCTCTCTTGGCGCGATGCTCACCGGCGGGATTTGGCGCAGGGCGCAAGACGCGGTATGACTCGCGGGTCCGCGATGCGTTGCAGATCAAGGCCGAGGGCGGCGCTTTCACCGTCGATGGCTCGATCCCCTGGAGTCCGGCGTGCTCGAGCAGATTCGCCGCGAGTTGACGCAGGGATTTTCCGGCTCGCTCCGCGCGGAGCTCTACAACCTGAACATCTACACGGACGGCGGCCCTTTCGCGGCGCACAAAGACACACCGCGCGGCGGCGACATGCTTGGCACGTTGGTGCCCTCGCAGCTCTCGAACCATTGGAATTTCTGAGAGACACCGTGCAGCCGAGTCGCAAGAGGACCGGCCGGATCCATTGGGCCGCCTCTTCGGCGACGTGAACCACGAAATCCGAAAGGTGTGGGGCGGTGTGCGAGTGACGCTGACCTACTTGATCCGCCGTGGCGCCGAATCCGCAAATGCTGCGCCGCCAGCGTGCCGGGACGGCCGCAATCTGCGGGTGCGGCTGAAGCTCCGGGTGCGGCTGAAGCTCCGGGCGCTGCTCGACGATGGTGGCTTTCCGCCCCAAACGAGCGACGCTCGCATTTCCGTGCCCGCATCTCTATGCCCGGAGTACGAGGCCCCAGAAGGACCCGCAACGGATCACGGGACGGACTCTCGCACCGCTCGCCGAGAGACTCAGGATACATCTGTTCCTCTATATGTTTGAAACATACGCCGGTAGGCGTGGCAGCTCGAGCACTTCCCGGCAAAGAATGAGTTGGCACAACTCGGTGAGCCGGTGGATCCCGCAATTTTCGAGACGCGCTCGCCATTCGGACGAATTCCGGGGACGGCGACTGGTTAGACGCCGTCTGGGTGGATCCCCGCCTTATCGAGAAGGAGCCGGGGGGTTGGACCAAGGGTGACGATTCGACGGCGGTCGCGCATCTCGGCGAGGCCGAGTACAGCGCGACGGGTTATTATTTCGGAAACGAGGGCAGCGAGACGAAGTTCTATGTGTATGCTGCGCTGCATGTCGAGGTTCGCGCGTATGGAAAAGGAGTTCGCCGCGTTCGCCGCAAGAAGGGCGGCTGACAGCGGAGGATTCTGGTAGCCTATCCGTGTGCCGGACATCGCACTCACGCACGGTATTGCTTCTTCGGCGCCGCGTGTTGCCGATGCGCCCCGGCACGCAGCGCTGGTTCGCGTCACGCACTGGATCACCGCGGCTTGCTTCCTGGCGCTGCTCGTCTCCGGAATCGAGATCCTGATCTCGCACCCGCGATTCTACTGGGGCGAGACCGGCAACGTCTCGATGCCGTCTCTATTCGACATTCCGATCCCCGCGTCGCGAGGCGCCGTGCAAACGGGCTACGGCTACGTGCTGAAGGATCAGAACGGTTGGAGCCGCAGTCTCCACTTCCAAGCCGCATGGTTCGCCGTGTTCACCGCGCTGCTGTATGGCGTGTGGGGATTCGTGAGCGGACATTTTCGAAGGAACCTGGCGCCGGCGGATCTGTCGTGGCGCGCGCAAAGCGAGTCATACAATTCGCTGCAGCGGATCACGTACCTCGCCGTGATCTTCGTGCTGTTCCCGCTGATGATCTGGACCGGCCTCGCCATGTCGCCCGCCTTCGTATCCGCTGTTCCGTTCGCAGCGACGGCCTTCGGCGGGCAGCAATCGGCTCGCACGATCCACTTCTTCATCACGCTCTTGCTCGTGGCGTTTCTCGTGGGCCACGTCGCGATGGTGTGCATCTCGGGATTCCGCGCCCGCATGCGAGCGATGATCACGGGCCGCGGAGCCGCATGGCAGGAGCAAGCATGACTTCACGCCGCAAACTCATCACGGGCGGGCTCGCGACCGCCGCAGGCGCATCCGGACTCGCCGTTGCCGCCAAGCTGGCCGATCAATATGGACTGGCGCCACCCGATGGCGGAGGGATCTGGGGTCCGGGCACGACGCTGACTTACGGGGCTCACCGGCTGTTGACGCGGCACTCTTTGGCTCGGGAATTTTCGCGCGACCAGATTTCGCGGCCCGCGTACGCGAACGGCAAGCCTCCGAAAGACGAGACGTACCTGCGGCTCCAGGAAGGCGGATTCAAAGACTGGCGGCTCCAGGTGGACGGGATGGTCACGCGGCCGAGGACATTTTCGATCGAGGAGTTACGGGGGTATCCCGCGAGCAACCAGATTACTCACCTGGCGTGCGAGGAAGGATGGTCGTTCATCGCGGAGTGGACCGGAGTTACGCTGGCGCGCGTCTTGGAGGCGGTGGGCGCGCTGCCGGAAGCGAAGTTCGCGGTGTTCTTCACGATCCAGAAACGATGGTGGGGCAGCCTCGACATGGCGGACGCGTTGCACCCTCAGACGCTCATTACCTATGCGATGAACGGCGGGGACTTGCCGCCGGGAAACGGCGGCCCGCTGCGGCTGCGGGTGCCGCGGCAGCTTGGGTACAAGAGTCTGAAATACATCACGCGGCTGACGGTGACCGACAGCGTGAAGGGGTTCGGCAAAGGGTTGGGAGCATCGTCGCCCGAGGGTGGATATTCGTGGTACGCGGGGATTTGATGCCTCGCTTGCAGGAACTCCTCGACCTCCCCATCATCCAAGCCCCCATGGCCGGCGTCCAATCGAGCGCCCTCGCCATCGGAGTCTCCACCGCTGGCGGACTCGGCTCTCTCCCTTGCGCGATGCTCACTCCCGCTCAAATCCGTGCGGAGATTGCCGCAATTCAAGTGCAAACCTCCAGGCCGTATAACTTGAATTTCTTCTGCCACACGCCGCCCGTGCCGGACCTCGCTCACGAAGCCCGCTGGCGCGCCGCGCTTGCTCCTTACTACGAGGAATTCGGCATCGACCCCGCCGCCATCGCGCCCGCGCCCGCCCGAAGCCCTTTCTCCGCCGAAACCGCAGACATCGTCGAAGAGTTTCGGCCGCCTGTCGTCAGCTTCCACTTCGGATTGCCCGAGCCCGATCTGTTTGCTCGGGTCAAGTGGAGCGGCGCGGTCGTGCTCTCGTCGGCTACCACGGTCGAAGAGGCGCTCTGGCTCGAAGCCCGCGGTGCGGACGCAATCATCGCGCAAGGCCTCGAAGCCGGCGGCCATCGCGGCATGTTCCTCTCGAGCGACCTCACTACTCAGACCGGAACGTTCGCTCTCGTGCCGCAAGTCGCCCGCGCGGTCCGTGTGCCCGTCATCGCGGCCGGTGGCATCGCGGACGCCGCTGGTGTCCGCGCCGCATTGGCTTTGGGCGCGAGCGCGGTCCAGGTAGGCACGGCGTTTCTCCTTTGCCCCGAGACCACCACGAGCCCCATCCATCGTGCCGCGCTGCGTTCGGATGCCGCGCGGCACACCGCCCTCACACGCCTATTCTCGGGGCGGCCAGCGCGCGGTATCGTCAACCGCATCATACGCGAGCTCGGACCGATGAGCGACATCGCTCCGGCGTTTCCTCTGGCGACTGCCGCGCTGGCACCGCTTCGCACCGCAGCCGAACGACGCGGCGACTCGAGCTTCTCCGCTCTGTGGTGTGGCGAGAATGCCAGCGGCTGCCGCGAGATTCCGGCGGGTGAACTGACGCGGCTGCTCGCCCAGGGGCTTTGAATGCCCACCACGTGTCTCGGCCGCCTCGCGACCTTTCTGCTCGCGGCAACCTTTTGCACGGCTGAGAACTGGCCGCAATTCCGTGGTCCACGTGGCGACGGAACCTCGCTCGAGAAGTTCGCTGCGCCACAGCGTGAACTCTGGCGAACCAAGCTCCCAGGACCCGGCCACTCCTCGCCCATCGTCTGGGGCGATCGCATCTACCTCACAGCGTTCGAGCGCGAGACCTCGATCACGCGCCGCATCGCGGGAAACCAAGGCCGGCTGCTGGTGCTCGCGATCGATCGCAAAACAGGACGAATCGAGTGGCAACACGAAGTCACGTCGAACGAGATCGAGAAAATCTCCGGCGTGAACCAACCAGCGACGCCTACGCCTGCCACAGACGGCGAGTGCGTCTACGCATACTTCGGTTCGTTCGGACTCGTCGCGCTTCGAGCCGATGGTTCTCCAGTTTGGAACTTGCCGATCGGCCCATTCGCACATCACATGGGCGTTGCGTCGTCACCCGTGATCTCAGGCGGCCGAGTCATTCTTAATGTCGAAACCGACGGACCGAGCTTCCTCTACTCGATCGACAAGAGCACGGGCAAGCCGATGTGGCGTGTTCCGCGCAAGACGAGACAGGCCGCTTACGCGACTCCCGTAGTGTGGGATCGCGCGATCGTCGTCGCCGGTCACGAGAACGTCACCGTCTACAGCTACGACGACGGCCGCACGCTCTGGACCACCTCCGGGCTCTCGCAGTACGTGGTCCCGACGCCGGTTGTTGCGAAGGGGCTGTTGTTTGCGACGTCGAATGGTCCGGGTGGAAACGTGGTGATGTCGCTCGGCGCCGATGGCGCCACCGCGTGGCGCACTTCACGCGGAGGTGCGTACGTGGCATCGCCGGTGCTTGCGGCGGAACGGCTGTTCACTGTTCATCGGAACTGCGTCGTCTCGTGTCTCGACACGCGAGATGGCCGCATCGTCTGGCAGCAGCGATTGCCAACGGAGGCCGAGTGCGATGCGAGTCCGGTGGTGGCGCAAGGGCGGCTCCACGTGGTGACGGGCGCGGGCGAGATCTTCACGCTCGAAGCTTCCGATGCGTTTCGCACGCTTGGCAAGTACGAGCTGCGCGAGAACGTGTTGGCGAGTCCAGCCATCTCCGGCGGAGCGATGTTCGTGCGATCGAACGGACACTTGTTCGCGCTCGAAAGCCGCTGAACTCACCTGCAGGCTTAACGAATCCATACTCGAGTGTAAAGACCGGTAAAGGCCTGTAAAGAAGGGTCAGAAAGGCTTTTCTGGAAACGCTGGAACCTGCATACTGGCGTACATGACACGCATTTTTCAACCGACTCGCCGCGATGTAATTCGCGCTGTGGGCGCGGCCGCACTGATGGGGTTGCCGGCCGGCCATTCGCCGCTTTGGAGCCAGGCGCCATGCGCGGTCCTCGGTTCTCCGAGCCTTACCGAAGGCCCGTATTTCGTCGATGAGGAACTCAACCGCAGCGACATCCGGCTCGACCCTTCCGACAATTCGATGCGCCCCGGGACGCCGCTCGCGCTCGCCATCAACGTGTCGAAGAAGGTGGACTGCGGAACCGTTCCGCTCACCGGCGCCTATGTCGACATCTGGCATTGCGACGCCAGTGGCGTCTACTCGGATGTGGCCGCGCAAAGCTCCACCGGGAAGAAGTTTCTGCGCGGGTTTCAATCGACGAACCGGCAGGGCAACGTCTATTTCACGACGATCTATCCGGGCTGGTATCCGGGACGCGCGGTTCACATCCACATCAAGGTGCGTCTGTTCGACGGCCTGGATCAGACCTACGAGTTCACCAGCCAGTTTTTCTTCAACGAGAATTTCACTGACGCGGTCTACAAAGCGAACAGCGCCTATCCGACGCGGGCGCGCGACACACTGAACACCACGGATGGCATCTACATGGGCGCTTCGGCCACTGGCTCCATTACGAGCAACTCGGGCAGCTTCCTGATGCTCGATGCCCGCGACAAGACGAACTGGATCGAAGCGGACGCGAAGCTTGTCTGCGATCTCAGCTTGGGCAGTTCGCCGGATCAGCCGGGTGGCGGCGGTCCGGGCGGTGGTCCAGGTGGACCTCCTCCGGGGCCACGGCCGTAACAACGGAGGCGCGGGCTCACTCCGCGCCTATCGCCCTGCCACGCGTGCGTAGAGCGAACGGAACTGATCGAGGGTAAGCTGCTCGGCGCGCAACCCCGCTTCCGGCAGCGCCGCCACGGCTTCCTTGCCGAAGAAGGGCTCGAGGTTGTTCCGCAGCGTCTTGCGCTTGTGGCGAAAGCACAGTCCGGCGAACGCGAGCAGCGGTGTCGGGTCATGCGTCGCATCGAGAGGAGTCAGCCGCACCACGGCGGACTCCACTTTCGGCGGCGGTGAGAATGCGCCCGGCGGAACCTTGAACAGCAGGTCCGTCTTGGCCGAGAGCTGCGTGGCGACGGTAAGGAACCCGTAGTCTCGCGTGCCAGGCTCGGCAACCAGGCGATCCGCCACTTCCTTCTGAATGAGGAACACCGCGTACCGGAGAAGCCGCCCCAGGGCGAGCACGCGCTCGATCACAGGCGAGGTGATGTAGTAGGGAAGGTTGCCGGCCACGACGGCGGGACCCCATTGGGTGAGGTCGGTGGCCAGCACGTCACCGGCCACCACCTTGACGCGGCGGTCCCCCGCGAAGCGGACCATGAGGCGCGAGACGAGCGTGGCATCGATCTCAATGGCGATCACGCGGCTGGCGCGCTCGATGAGGTGAGCGGTAAGCGCGCCTTCTCCGGCGCCGATCTCGATGACGAGCGGCGTTTGAACCGGACACGCGGCGTCGCGGATCCGTTCTAGGTAGCGATCGCTGCGGAGGAAGTGCTGGCCGAGCTTGCGGGGCAAACTCTATGTTAGAGGTTTACCGGGGCAGCGATCAGCCTTCCACGTCCATCACGCTGCGCCGCAGCGTGATTCGCGAACGGCCGGTGACCTTTTCACCGAGCAACGTTGCGGGCTTGAACACGGTGAACAGCAGGGTGTTCTCCACGCGCCGCACCATCTCCGGATTCTTGGCCCAAGCCTCGCCCTTCGGCGCGGAGTAGCCGACCACGCGACCCTGATCGTCGATAGTGACGTCCACCACGATGTCAGCGGTCTGGCCCAAGCTCATCGACGCGATCGCGCCTTCGAGTTCGGCCGGCGTGGAGAGCGCCGTGGGAACGTCCTGGAGAATGTTCCGGTTGATGGTGAGCGAAGGCGAGAGCAAGCTGAAGAAGAGCACCGTGGAGAGCACTCCGCCGGTGGCTGGAACCGCATAGGGCCGCATCAAGAGCGACGACCACAACTTCGCCAATTCGCGCGCGTGCGAGAAGAACGCCTCGGCGCTGGCCAAGCGCCTGCGCCGCGACGCTTCCTTCGAGCCGAGCACACGCAATTGCATGGTCAACTCGGGTGGCGGAGCCAACTTGGGCAGTGCTTGCAAAGGTTCCTGGATCATCTCATTCACCCCTGTGTCGCTAGCGCCATCTTGGGCTGCGATTCAAAGCGTTCGGTCAACAGGCCGCGCAACGCGTCACGGCCGCGCACGATGCGGGACTTCACTGTCCCGATCGAGATCTGGAGCACATCGGCGATCTCTTCGTAGGCCAAGCCTTCGATGTCGCGCAGCACGAGCGCTTCGCGGAAGGCGGGCTTCATTTGCTGCAATGCGGCTTCGATGAAGGCACGCGTTTCGTGGTCGATCGTCAACTCGAGCGGCGAGCGCTGATGGTCCGCCAGCATCTGCTCGAGCGTCCGGCCGTCTCCTTGTTCATCCTCGAGCCCGATCTCCTGGCCGCGCTTGCGCGTGAACCAGCGGCGGTGATTGTGCGCCTCATTGACGGCGATGCGGTAGACCCATGTCTTCAAGCTGCTGTCGCCGCGGAAAGAAACAATGTTGCGGAAGATCTTGAGAAAGACTTCCTGGACTACGTCGCCTGCCTCGGAAGGATCGTCGAGCAGCCGGTAGATGAGGTTGTACACCGGCGCCTGGAACCGCGCGATCAATTCTTCGTAGGCTTTTTCCTCGCCGGCCCGCAGCCCCTCGACTGCCAGCGCATCGGCGGGAGACAGACCGATCCCATCCCATGGCTGGGTGAGATCGAAGTGGAGCGCCCGTTCGCTCATGGTCCTCGCCTCCAATATAGCTCTCGCCGGGCTGCGCTTCCAGCGGCAGCAGGACCGGTTCTGATTGCTTTGACACCACCCGGAGCGAAAAAGTTCCCGCGGGCCATCAGGAAAAGCGCAACGGCAATCCCAACGCCCAAAGGGGGTGGCGGCCCAGCCCCCCCTCATAACCGAAAGCATCGACGACGGGATTTGCCTCCAACGCAACTACGATGTCGTCACGTCCTACGAAGGCCGTCTGGTGCGTTGGCACCGCAAAAACCTGATTCTGACGAGGCGCGGCCGGTGCGGGTATAGATCCGTACGGGCAGGGGACACAACGCAGGGCTGCCCGCACGGCTGAAGCACAGCGTCACAGGCATTGTCTTGTTCGGTAGGCTCGAAATGGCTACGATAAAGGGAAAGGAGTTTCGGTATGGCACCTCTTGACTGGTCTCAATGCCCCGCTGTTGAGAGCGTTCCCGGTAAGGTGAGCGGTGCGTGGGTGTTCAAAGATACCCGGCTGCCAGTGTCCACCGTGTTTGAAAACCTGGAAGCGGGCCTGACGGTGGAAGAGGTCATGGAAGAGTTTGCGGTCTCGCGTGAGCAAGTCAACGCCGTGTTGCACTTTGCCGCGGAGAGCTTGAAGTCGCCAGCGCCCGATCCTCCCGCCCTGCACGAAGCGCACGCCCACTGATGCGCATTCTGTTCGACCACGGGACGCCCCGTAGCATTGCCCGGTGGCTTAGAGAGCATACGATCGTAGAAGCGTTTGCGAAGGGGTGGGATCGTCTCGTCAACGGCGAGTTGCTGCAGGCAGCCGAAGATGAGGGGTTCGATGTTCTGCTGACGACCGACAAGAACTTGCAGCATCAGCAAAACCTTTCTGGCCGTCGTATCGCCATCGTCGTACTCGAGCATTCCGACCGGCCTCTCGTTCACCGTTACATCGATCGCGTGATCGCTGCGGTGAATGGAGCGCAGCCCGGAAGCTATACGGAAGTGGACATCCCCCTTCCGCCGAAGAAGCCGTTCACGCGGTCTTGAAGGTCGTTTCTTTCATGCTCTTTTTCAATCCGCGCTAAGACCGAGAGAATGACTCCCCGCACCGGGGTGAGCCCGTTTTGTCGCGTTACCTGTCACGCGTCCACAATAATTACATCACCGCCAAGTCGCGACGCTTTGCGCGGCGCAAGACGCGGGGTCCTGAGTGCACTGTGAGATCGCTCTGTCCGCTTTGCCGGAAGATCAACCTGCCGTCTCTCAACTCCGTTGGCGCGGTTGAATGCCGCTCCCCCAAACTGCGTTCTCGTTCAGGTTTCGAGGACCTGGCGAAGCGCTGGCGGCTCGAAACCGCCGGGGATACCTTGCAGTGCGGCAAGATGCCTCCTGACGGTACGTTCATCGATCCCGGTTACGGAAACGCCGGCGGAATTTTCTCTAAGCCCTGCCTTCGTCGGCGGAAGGGCCGTAGATCGAAGGTACCGCAATGTCGTTCAGGCGCAGGTAGACTCCCAACTGCGCCCGGTGGTGCACGGTGTGGTTGAAGACGAAATTGCGCAATGTCACCATGCGGGGTAGCGTGAACATCGCCCGGCCGCCATTGAGTAATGACCAGTTGGCCGTGAGTTCGGCGTCGCTGGCCTTGGCGAGAGCCGCGTGCCCAGCCGTCACGCCCGCATCGAATCGCGCCAACACCTCGGCTTTGCTGGCGGCGAGGAACGGCGTCATCGGCGGACCGCCCACCGGCGCGACCTCGAAGCTTTCTCCTTCGAGCACCGCCGTGGCCCATCCGGTTAGCTCGGCGATGTGCGAGGCGAGCTTGCCCATCGACATCGATTTTGGGTGCGGCTTGAAGTCAAACTTCGCGTCTTCGATCCGATCGAGCACGCGCCGCGTGGCGGCCATTTCCTGGTCGAATTCGGGGAGAAGCAATTCGCTGAGAGCCATGGCGCGATTGTAGCGGACACGGTCACGCGAGCGCCTGTGCGAGTTCCACCACGCCTTTGCGAATCTCGCGCTCGGAAAACGCGGCAAAGCCGAGCACCAGGCCGCTTGGGTCGGGCTGTTGGAACGTGAACCGGTCGAGTGCCCACACTTCGATGTTGTTGCGCGTGGCGCGGTCGCCGGCTTGCTGCGACGTGAGGCGATTTCTCAGGAACGCCGGAATGTTGATGCCGGCCTCGATTTGCGGTAGCTCCAGCACGCCCCCGAGATATCGGGAGACGTTGGAGCGGAGCGCGGTCAAGCGGTCACCGTAGAGCTCTCGCATCCGCCGCAGGTGTTTGGTGAAGTGGCCCTCAGTGAGAAAGGCGGCCAGAGTCGCTTGCGGCAGCGCGGGCGGATAGCGATCCACGGCATCGCGCAGACGGAGCACCGGGTCCACCCACTCTTCGGGCACTACCACGTAACCGAGGCGCACGGCGGGAAACAGGGACTTGTTGAAGGTGCCGAGCAGAAATACACGATCCGGAGCGCCGAGTCCGCGCATGGCCGGAATCGGCTTGCCGAAGTAGCGGAACTCGCTGTCGTAGTCGTCTTCAAAAATCAAAACACGGTTGTTTTGTGCCCACTGTAGAAGGTCGAGCCGGCGATCGAGCCGAAGCGTCACTCCCAGCGGGAACTGATGCGCCGGAGTCAGATAGATCGCGCGCGGCTTCGGACATCGCGCCCGCCCGGCGTCCGGTACGATGCCGTGTTCGTCCACGGGAACGGGGACCACCTTGGCCCCGGCGAGCCGGAAAGCCTCGGCCGCGTCCTTGTAGCCCGGATCTTCGATCCACACGCTGTCGCCGGGCCGGATCGTGGCGCGCGCGATGATGTCCACGCCCTGCTGAGCGCCGGAAGTGATCACGATCTGGCCGGCGTGGCAGGTGACGCCGCGCGATGCGCCGAGATAGTCGCGGATCGCCTCGCGTAGGGGCCAGAACCCGGCGGGGTCGTTTCCGGCGAGCAATGAGACGCTGGCGCGGCGGGTTTCGCGAGCCGACAGACGCGCCCACAAGTCGGCGGGAAACTCGGTGAGCGCGGGTATGGTGGCGCGGAACGGCCGAACCGGGTGCGGTTTCGGCGGGGCTTCGGATGGCTTCGAGGTAGCGCTCGTGCGGGAAAGATAATCTTCCGGGATCGAAGCGCTGACAACAGTGCCGCGGCCGACATGTGCTTCGAGATATCCTTCGTCGCGAAGCTGATCGAAGACGTTGACTACGATGCGGCGGGAGATTCCGTGTTGGCTGGCCAGATCGCGGGTGGGGGCGATGGCGGCGCCGCGCTCGAAGCGCCCGGCGAGGATCGCGCCACGCAGTTCGTCATAGAGCCAGCGCGTGATCGTCAGGCCGGGTGGACGATGGGCGAGCGCCACATCCGCGTGAGAATTTCGAGGCTTCCGCATTGGACCACTTTATTTTGCCAGATTGGTCTCATGCGGTGGACCTTTTTGAGCTTACGATGGAGCATGACGCGCATGAAACCGCTGCGGACGATGGTGCTGCCGGAGCCGTTCCAAGCTTGGGAGGCGCACTTCGTCGCGATGTCCGATGGAGTCGCCATGGCCGGAGAGCGTAAGCCGGGATTCGTGCTCGGCTACGTGGCCGGCGGCGGACTCCAGGTGGCACCCAACGCCACCAGCGGAAGTGACGTACTGGCCATCATCATCGCCGAGCGGCCCAAGCCATGAACGCGCACGGGGCTGGTACCATGGGCAAACGTTCGCATGAAGATCGAATCCAAAGTTGCCTTCGTTACCGGCGCCGCTTCGGGACTGGGCGCCGCCTGTGCGCTCATGATTTCCGAGGCCGGCGGCTACGTGGTGCTCGCCGATATCGACGAGACACGAGGCGCAGAACGCGCGGCCTGCCTTTCGAACGAAACGCTGTTCGTAAAGACCGACGTTTCGAGCGCCGCTTCGGTGGAAGCGGCTATGGCTGCGGCGCGCGAGCGCTTCGGCCGCATCGACATCGCCATCAACTGCGCGGGCGTGCTCGGCGCCGCGCGCACGTTGGGCAAAGACGGTCCGATGCCGCTCGAGAACTTCGAGCGCACCGTGCGCGTGAATCTGATCGGCAGCTTCAACGTCTCGCGGCTGGCCGCGGCCGCGATGGCTTCGAACTCGCCCGATGAAAACGGAGAGCGCGGCGTGATCGTGCTCACGGCTTCCGTCGCGGCTTACGACGGCCAAATGGGACAAGTAGCGTACTCGGCGTCGAAAGGCGGTGTGGCAGCGATGACGCTGCCGCTGGCGCGCGACCTGGCCCGCAACGGGATCCGCGTGATGACGATCGCGCCCGGCATCTTCGACACTCCCATGCTGGCCGCGCTACCCGAGGAGATTCGCGCAGCGCTTGCAGCGAATGTGCCGTTTCCCGCCAAGCTCGGCCAGCCTGCGCAGTACGCTCATCTGGCGCGTCACATCATCGAGAACAGCTATCTCAACGGCGAGACCATCCGGCTCGATGCCGCGCTGCGTCTGCCTCCCAAGTAAACTGGAGCCTTCATCATGAGTTTCGATCTTGGCGGAAAGACCGCGCTCGTCACCGGCGGCGGACGCGGCATCGGCAAAGCGATCGCGCACCGCTTCGCTCGAGCCGGAGCGAACGTGGTCATTGCCAGCCGCAAGACCGAGGTGCTCGAGGCAACCGCGAAGGAGCTCTCGGGGCTGCCGGGTCGCGTGCATCCAGTGACGTGCCACGTGGGCCGCAAGGAGCAGATCGAGGCGCTGGTGGCCGAGACGGAGCGCACGTTTGGTCCGGTGGACATTCTCGTGAACAACAGCGGAACCAATGTGGGGCAGGGTCCGGCACTCGAAGTGACCGACGAGGCACTGCTCAAGACGCTCGAAGTGAACGTTCTTGCCGCGCACCGGCTGGTGCGGCTGACCGTGCCGAAGATGATCGAGCGCGGGGGCGGATCGGTGATCAACATGGCTTCGATCGCGGGTTTGAGGCCGCAGGATTTCGGCTTGGTCTACAGCTTCACCAAAGCAGGCCTCATCATGATGACGCGCGTGTGGGCGGTGGAGTTCGGAAAGCACAAGGTGCGCGTGAACGCGATTTGTCCGGGCCTGATCAAGACCGATTTCAGCGAATACTTCTGGAGTAATGACGACTATGTGCGCCGGTTGCGCGAGACGCAGCCGCTGCCACGAGTGGGGGAGCCGGAAGAGGTGGCGGGCATGGCGTTGTATCTAGCGAGCGACGAGTCGTCATTCGTGACGGGACAGGCGTTAGTGGTGGACGGCGGAAACACGACGCGATAGTTACCGGGGCCGTTGGCTGCGAGGTTTGAGGGGCTTCGCCAAGAGCGAGTCGATATTGGTATCGAGATACGCCAAGTATGCGCTGAGCAGCCGATACGTGCTTTCGTAATCTTCGAAGACGATCCGATCCGCCTGGTCTTTCGCGGTGTGCAAAATGGGAAGCGTCCCTTGCGTGAGGGAGTGAAGATCGACCACGGGAATCCTGCGGGCGGCGAAGGAATGCGAGTCACTGTCGCCCACCTGTTCGACGTTCACACCGGTCAGTTGCATTTGGAGCGCGCCCGCCATGCGCAGCAGGCCCTCGAGCAGCCGAGGATCGCTTCGGCTCACCCACACCTTCGCCGGACTCGTCCCCACGCTGTCGATATTGATCATGGCGCGATGGCGATCGAACGCTTCCTTCTTGAGTCGATTGGCGTAGAACTTCGAGCCCACGAGTCCGGCTTCTTCGAGCGTGAAGCCGACGAAGATCCAGGTGTGTTTACGCGGCTCCTTGGAGTGGCCTTCGTAGAGGCTCGGGAGCATCGACGCGCCGGACCAATTGTCCACCACGCCTGAGCCGGAGCCCGTCATGTCGAGGTGCGCGCCCACTACGATCGCGTCGTCCACGGCGCCGGGCAAAGAACAAATCACGTTGGAATGTTTCGAGGCCGGGAGCTTCTGGCGGCGGAGTTCATCCGGCTTGCAACCGGCTTCTTCGAACATGCGGAACAGGCGCGCTTCGCGCTCTTCGTTTTTCTTGGGTGGCGAGTCCAACCGTTGGCGGAGTATGTCCGGAGCCATAGTCCGGTAGGAAATCGCCTGGTTTTGGGCGCATAGCAGCGCGGTTGGCAGGATGGTGGCGAGGAATCTCCTCCACATGGCGCTATGGCAATTGTATCGCCGAGGTTCCGATTTTGTCGCTGAGAGCGAGAATAGAGGCAGGTATGCACATTCTCCGAGCTGCCATTTTCATCGCAGCAGCGTGTGTGGCGCAGGCTCTAGAGCACGATGATCGAGAAGGCGAGGCTCGATTCGGAGCGGGCGTGACTCTTGTGCGGCTCGAGGCTTCGGTCCGAGTGAATGACCAGCCGATCGAGGGGTTGACCGCCGGTGACTTCGTGCTGCTCGACAACGGGGTGCATCAGCCAATCGAACGGCTCCTCTCGGTTTCGGGGCCGTTGGAGGTCATTCTCCTCGTGGATGTGAGCGGCAGCATGGCGAAGCGCGGGGCATCGATCCAAGTCGCAACAGACGCAGCGCTTGCGGCGATGCAGCCCGGTGATCGTTTGTGCCTCATGTCGTTCGACACCCGCGCCCAGGTCGTGGTGGATTTCACCCCGGATGTCGACCTTGTCAGGAAGACCGTCAAGGAGACAGTCGTTCCCGAAGACAAACGCGGAGGCACGAGAATTCTCGAGGCCGTGAAGCAAGCCGCCGAGCAGTTCTTGCCGAGAGCTCGCTCTGAGGCCGTGCGCGTGATCCTCTGCGTTACGGAAAACATGGGCTTCCGAACGATCCGCCAGAGTACGGTTCTGCGCTCCCTCTGGGAGGCGGATGCCACGGTTGCAGCGATTACTATCCGCAACAGGGCCGACGCAGTCATGACGGTCTACAGGCGAGCCGGAGCTCCGTACATGGCGCTCCTCGAAGCCGGCATCGGCGGTGTCGTGCGAGAAACCGGGGGCGAGATGCTGCCGCTTCGGGGACGCATCGATTCGGCAATGGCGGCCGTCATGCAACGCCTCCGCCAACGCTACGTTTTGTTCCATAGGCCGCCGAGCGGCGCGAAGTGCGGGGAGCAGAGAAGGGTTGAGTTGCGGTTGGCCGACAACGCGCTCAAAACAAGAAAGGATGCAATTGTTCGGACCCGGCGAGCCTACGTTCGGAGCTGTGATTCAGCGGGCAAGTGACACGCCTACCGCCGCGGGACCGCATTGCGCTTGATGTACTCCTCGATCCGGCCGTCGCCGGCTCCCGGACCGATATAGTGAAACGCCTCGGCGTACTCGAGCCCGTATCGCTTCCCCACTTCCCGGCTGCGCGCGAGCAGAAACTCGCGGATGTAGGCGCGGTCCGCCGCTACGTCGTCACCCGCGAGCAGCGGCAACTCGAGTCCGCGCTTGGCGAGTTCGGCCTTCAAGCGCGACCCGTGCTTCCCGCCCGGACCCTTCGCCACGTTCGCGCGATTGGCGTCGATCTTCTGATCCACTGTCGAGGAGATGTCCACCACGCGCGTGATCTCTGGCCGCCGCGCGTAGTAATACTTGTCGGTCACCGCGTGCGGACGCACACCAGGGGCGGCGAAGTGCTCTTCGTAGTCGTGGTCGCGACCCGCCATCCAGCACGCCGCCTCCACGCCACGCGCCAGTGTGTAGTGATCCGGGTTCTCTTCATCGTGCGCCCATGGATCCCAACACACCACCGTATTTACCTTCAATACGCGAATGAGGAAGATGAGCCGGCTCATCAGTTCATTGAACGCAATGCCGCCCATCTGGTGGTTGCTGTAGTTGAGGTCGAACTTGCCCTTCAGTCCCAGGATCCCCACGAGCGCTGCGTTGTCGCGTTCGTTGCCGAGCGAGTTCTCGGCGATGGTGCCCGGCGTGCCGAGGCCCGGAGCATCGCCCATGTCGTCATTGGTGGCGCGCACGAGGTAGCCGGTGTAGCCTTCCTTCACGAGTTTCGCTACCGTGCCCGCGGCCGAGAGCGGAATGTCATCAGAATGCGCCTGCAGCGCGAGCAGCACTTTGCCTGCGTGCGGCCTGCCTGCGATGTCGCGCTCGATGAACGGAATCGCCTGCTGCCCAGTCAGCGTTTGTGCCGAAGCGGCCGCCAGCACTTGTCGAAAGAAATCTCGCCGGAGCATTCCAGCAGTATACTCAGGCGGCGGCTGCGAGACTGAGCAGTTTCCGCTTCAAGCGCTCGGCGCTGGCGTGATCCGGAGTCACGATGAGGATTGTGTCGTCTCCCGCGATGGTGCCCACCACTTCCGGCCAGTTTGCGCGATCCACCTCGATGGCGAGCGCGTTTGCCTTGCCCGCCGGTGTCTTCAGCACCGCGAGATTTTGCGCCACCCGCACTTCGAGCAGGAACTCGGCCGCCATCGCTTCCACCTCGGATGGCCGCCTCGCCAGCGAACCCGGCGCAACATAGCCCTCGGCCGACTTCGCCAACCCGAGCTTCTTGATGTCCCGCGAGAGCGTCACCTGCGTGGTGAGGATGCCCATCGTTCCCAGCTCACGCACCAATTCGTCTTGTGTGTGGATGCGCTTGCGCTCCACCAACTCGAGAATGCGTGCCTGGCGATACGCGGAGTTCATCGCTTGCCGGTCACCCGCGCTTCAGTTTTTCGAGCCTCTTGGCCGCGGTCTTCAACGCAGCCGCTACCGCCTTCGGCGCCGTTCCACCAGGCACCGCGCGCGACTTCATTCCTTCGGCCGGCTTCAGAAGCGCAGCCATCTCCGGCCGGAACTCCGGCGCGAACGCAGCGAGTTGCTCTCCAGTCCAGTCTGCCGGCTTCCTTCCCGCACGAACGCTTTCGAGCACCAGCCGGCCCACCAGCTTGTGGCCCTGATGGAACGGCACACCCGCGCGAGCCAGTGCTTCCGCAAGGTCCGTTGCCACTACCCAGCTCTCTTCGGCCGCCGCCGCAGGAATCGCCTCACGCAACGTCACCGACTCGGCCACCACGCGCGCCATCTCGAGCGACATCGCCGTTTGATCCACGGCATCGAACAGTGGTTCTTTGTCTTCCTGCATGTCGCGGTTGTAAGTGAGTGGCAGGCCCTTCACCGTGACCAGCAGCGAATTCAGGCTCCCGATGACGCGGCCGCACTTGCCGCGGATCAACTCGAGCGAATCCGGATTCTTCTTCTGCGGCATCAGCGATGATCCGCTGGTGACGCCGTCGGCCAAGTCGAGCCAACCGAACTCATCGCTCGAATAGAGGATCCAGTCCTCGGCCAGCCGGCTGAGGTGCACCATGGCGAGCGACGCCGCATAGAGGAAGTCGAGGACGAAGTCGCGGTCGGCCGAGACATCCATGCTGTTGTAGGTGATGCCGCCGAAGCCGAGATCGGCGGCGATGGCCTGGCGATCAAACGGGAAGCCGCTGCCGGCGAGCGCGCCCGAGCCCAACGGACACAGGTTCACGCGCGCACGCGCTTGGGCCATTCGTTCAAAGTCGCGGGCGAACATTTCGAAGTAGGCGAGGATGTAGTGCGGCCAGAGCACGGCTTGCGCGCGCCGCAGGTGCGTGTATCCGGGGATCACCGCCGCCGGATACTTCTTGGCCAGATCGAGCAGCGCCGCGAGCAGCCCGGCCTCGAGTTCGAGGATGCGGTCGATTTCGCCGCGCAGCCAGAGCCGCGTGTCGAGCGACACCTGCTCGTTGCGGCTGCGCCCGGTGTGGATCTTGTCGGCGAGGCCGCCTACGCGATCTTTCAGCTTGCGGATGACCAGCGTGTGGACATCTTCGTCATCGGCGCCGGCCCAGAACTCGGGCGTGGCGGAGTCGGCCAGGATCGCGTCGAACGCCTTCACCAGTTCGGCCCGCTCCTTGGCCTTCAGGATCCCGACGCGTTCGAGCGCTCGCGCGAACGCCTGCGAGCCGCGAATGTCGGCTTCGAGCAGGCGCTTGTCGAAGTGCAAAGAGCCCGAGAATGTTTCAAACACTTTCGACGGTCCTGTTTCGAACCGCCCGCCCCAAAGTTTCATTCGTGATTCCTCGTTGGTTTCGGCGGCGCCTTCCGCTCGTGTAGCCCGCTCAGGGCACTCGTCGCGTGGCCGCCCTCGGCCGGACGCCGGTGCTGAGAGCCGCGGAGACCGGCATAGCGCGGCCACGTGTTGGAGTGCAGCTTCATTCGTGGTTCCACATCGGCTTCGCTTTCCGCTCGTGTGGCCGATTGAGGACACTGGTCTCGTCGCCGCCCTCGGCGAGGCCGTGGTGCTGCAAGCCGCGGAGGCCGACATCGCGCAACATCATTCGTGGTTCCCCAATAGCATCAACAGCAGCGCCTTCTGCGCGTGAAGCCGGTTTTCGGCCTGCTGAAACACCACCGAGTGGCGCGACTCCATCACTTCGTCCGTGGTTTCCTGGCCGCGCTTGGCGGGAAGGCAATGCATGAAGATCGAATCCTTCGACGCCTTGGCCATCAACGCCATGTCGACCCGGTACGGCTCGAAATGCTTGATGCGCTCGAAGGCTTCGTGCTCCTGACCCATGCTCGCCCAGACGTCGGTGTAAACGGCGTCGGCGCCGGAGACTGCCTCTTCGGCGTCGTGCGACAGCTTGATCTTGGCGCCGCTCGCGGCCATCCGCCGCGCCTCGGCCACCACGGCCGCCTTCGGATCGTAGCCTTGCGGATTCGCTAGCGCAAAGTGTACTCCGAGCCGGGTGGCCGTGATCATCAGCGAATGCGCCACGTTGTTGCCGTCACCGACGAAGGCGATCTTCAAGCCGCGCAGCCGCCCGAAGTGCTCTTCGAGCGTCATTACATCGGCGAGGATCTGGCACGGATGACACAGGTCGCTCAGCGCGTTCACCACAGGCGCTTCCGCCCACTCGGCCAGCCCGTCGACGGTGGCTTGTTCGAAAGTTCGCGCCACGATGCCGTCCACCCAGCCATCGAGATTGCGAGCCACGTCTTTCACGGGCTCGCGCTCGCCGATGGATCCGGTCTGCGTCACCGAACCGCCGCCCAGTTGCTGGATCGCCAATTCGAACGTCAGCCGCGTTCGCAGCGAGGGCTTTTCGAAAAGCAGCGCGAGGAACTTACCCGCCAGCGCCTCGCGGTATCGCGCGGGGTTCCGCTTCACGTCCTGCGCAAGATCGAGCAGTTGGCGCAATTCGGCAAGCGTGAGGTCCTGATCGCGGAGAAGATTGCCCGCGGCGATTCGCGGAAACGCCGCCGCACCGAGCGGCATGGGCTGCACTGGCGCGATCGGCGCGGGCACCGCCCGGACTCGTGAATGTTTATTCACTGCTATGAATAATTACACATCGCCCTCGACCCGGTCAAGTTCCCGCCTGCCGCGTGCTAGACTCGCGCCCATGAAAGCCTTGATCGACGTTCATTCGCACTTGGGGCAGTACTCGATCGGATCGATGAGCGCCGATGGCGATCGCCTTTGCGCGCTGTATCGGCAAGCCGGTGTCACCCATGCCGTCTCGTTTTCGATCGAAGCCTGCTACGGTGGCATCGACGCGGGGAATCGATCGACGCTGGCGCATGCGGCCGAGCAAGACATGCTGAGCGTGATGGTGGTAGCGCATCCTTCGCACTACGAGCCGTCTCGCGCTTGGATCGCGCAGGCGCGCTCGAATCCGAAGATCGTGGGCATCAAGCTGCATCCGGCGCTCGGCAATTGGGACCTGCTCTCGCGTGCTTCGCTTCGCTTGATGGAAGAGGCGATCGCTCCTGCGGGATTGCCCGTGCTCAGCCATATCGGCAATGACTCGCCGAACTCGACCATCGACAAGTACCTCGAACTCGCCGGGCGATTCCCTTCGGTGCGATTCATCGCGGCCCATCTCGGGGTCGGGATCACGGGCCTTGCCGACACGGCGATCGACGCATGGAGCCGAACGCCGCGGGAGAACGTGTGGTTCGACATGGGCACGCTACGCGCGTTTCTGACCGGATCAGTGGAAGCGCTGCTTCGTGTGGTGGGCCCCGACCGCATCCTCTTCGGTACGGATGCGCCTCTCTACCATCCGGCTCCGTTCGTCCGCATGCTTGAAGCCCTCGAGATCGACGACCTCGCCCGCCAGCGCATCGCCTGGGTCAATGCGGTAACCGTAATTCCCGCACTTCGGGGGCGAGCTGGCGTTCCCACGTAGCTCCCGCCGCGATATCATGCGGGCATGGAGCCGGAGCGAGAGGCACTTCTGCGCGCAACCCGTGCAGGCGTGGCCGACACCTCGTGCCATATGCCTCCGGGCATTGACTGGACCCGCCTGATCCGCGACGCAGCCGACAACGCGGTCACCCCGCTCGTCCACCGCGCCCTTCGCGACCATCCCGCGATCCCGCCCGAGGCGAAAGCCGAACTCGCCGAAGCCTCACTCGCCAACACTGCGTGGGCATTGCGGCTCGGCAGCCAACTCCTCGCAACCCTCGACGTTCTTGCCGCGCAAGGAATCACCGCCCTGGCGTACAAGGGTCCGGCGCTCGCCGTCATGGCTTATGGGCAACCGGACCTGCGCTGCTTCAGCGACCTCGACATCCTGGTCCGCCGCGAGGACATCGCTCGCGCCCAGTCCACGCTCGAAGCCGCCGGCTTTCGCTGCCCGCTCACCGCCGCCGACCAGGACTACTTCCTGCGCGAGCGCTATCATCTCCACTTTACTGGCGGCAGCCCGCCAGTGGACCTCGAGCTCCACTGGGCAATTACTCCCGCGTATTGGAATTTTCCGCTCGATTCGACGCGGCTGTGGAAACAGCCGCACCAAGTTACTCTTTTCGGAACGCGCCTGCCTACGCTCGACCCCGAACTCACTCTACTCGCCATCTGCGCCCACGGCGCCAAGGAGAGATGGCCCCGGCTCGGCTCGGTGTGCGACCTGGCCGCGATGATCGGCCGCTATCGGCTCGACTGGGATTGGATCGGCCGCGAGACCGCTCGCCTCCACCGAGAACGGCTAGTGGGGGTGGGCTTGTTGCTCGCCGCCAATCTTTTTGAATCGCCCATTCCGCCGGATCTGCTCCGCCGCACCCAGCAGGATCCCGAAGCGGTGTCGCTCGCGGCCGAGATCGAAGAGCACATCTTGTCGGGCGACCTCCCCCGCGGCTGGCGTTTCCATCGCTACGCCTGGCGCATGTGGAACCACGCCGCAGACCGGCGAGGATACGCCCGCTACGCCGCCGCCGGGCTCCCCGCCAAGCTCCGGGATCTGTGCCAGGCAAGCCCGTTTCGTGCGCTCTGGCGCTACCGGAATCCGCTCCGCATCCTGCGCCGCATCGGCGACAATCTTTAGTCATACGGTGGGGTGCGGTGCACTGGATTCATGACGCCGAAACCGGTACGTTCCAGGACCCGCCTAGACCTTGTAACCGCCCTGCTTTGAAGGTAGTATCCGACCTATGATGGATACACCTACGGCTCGAAATAGCCTTCTGATTCAGGCGGTGGGCGATGAACTGGTTCTCCTTGACCGGAAGACCAATCGCGCGCACCGTCTCAACCGGCCTGCCGCGGCGGTTTGGCGGCAGTGCGATGGAACGCGCACGGTGAACGAGATTGCGCATGCGGTGTCGCGCGAACTCGCGCCGGGCGATGACGCTCTGGGAGTGACTGAGGCGGCGCTGGGGCAGTTCGCCGATCTCAACCTGCTGGAAAACGGAATCCCACGGCGTGACGCGGCCCGGCGGATGGCGATCGCGGCGGCGGCGTTGGTTCCGTTGGTCGCGACGATTGCGGTCCCGCGTGCAGCTCGGGCGGCCAGTGGCGGCGGAAGCACGGGCGGGGACCCTTGCAGTGGACCCGGTGGGTGCCAGTAGTTTGCGGCAGGACCGAAGTCCCGCGTAGGCTGAAGCCTGTCCCACAATACGCCACTGACTTTGCCTTCTCGCTTATGGATAGAGGCTAAGATGACGCGGAATGCATCATTCTCGTGTATGGGAGCGCAGATCCGGCTGCGCTCCAATTCTTTCTCTTTGCTGGACGCGGCGCTGACCATGCTGCCACCAGCGTCGCGAGTGGTCAGAGGCGGCGGCACGGTGACTTACTCGCTGTGGCGGGATGACGCCGGCTTCCGCCTGGTGCGGAACGGCGCTCGGATCGGCATGCACGCAAGCGAGATCGAGTTACTCGACCACTTCCGATCTCGCCTGCATGAAACCGTCGCCTTGCACTCACCGCATGTCTTCGTGCACGCCGGCGTGGTGGCGATTGGCGGGCGTCTCGTCGCGATTCCGGGCGTGTCGTGCGCCGGCAAGAGCACGCTGGTCGCGGAACTGGTGCGGCGTGGGGCAACCTATTATTCCGATGAGTACGCGGTGCTCGATGAGCGCGGGTTGGTGCACCCATATCCGAAGCCGCTGTCGCTGCGCCAACCCAGCGGACCGCCGCGTCTCACTCCCGTTGGAGATCTCGGCGGCAGAGTTGGGCGCCGGAGCCTTCCTTTGAAGCTCGTGGCCATGGTGCGATACCGCGCCGGCAAGCAATGGAGCGTCCGCGCGATGTCTCCCGCGGAAACGCTGTTCGCGCTGCTCGAAAACACGCTCGTGGCCCGGTCGCGGCCCGAAGCGGTGCTGCCGGTGCTCGCTCGCGCGGCGGAGGGAGCGTCCGGGCTGCGAGGAGTTCGGGGTGAAGCCGGGGAAGCGATCGCGGAAATCGCGCAATTCATGAATCAGAATTAATGACCCCGCGCAAGAGGCCTTCTCGCACGGCCAAGTGTGAGGAGATATCGCCTTCCAATCACCTTCGCGCTGCTGGCCACCGCGGCGTTTGCGCAGCGTCCCCCCGCGAATCCACCGCAGGTCTTTCTGGGCCGGGTGGTCAACGCGGCCAGCTTCATGCCGGAAGGTTTGCCTGGAGGCGGCATCGCCCGCGGCTCGGTGTTCTCGATCTTCGGCGCGAACCTGGGACCCGCGGGAGCCATCGAGAACACCCGGCTGCCTCTCACGCCGTCACTTGGGGGGACGGCGGTGACGTTGACGCGAGGGAACGCGGGTGCTGTCGCGTTCCCCGTCTACGTCTCCTCTTCCCAGATCAACGCCATCATGCCTTCGAGCCTCGCGGCGGGGCGATACTTGCTGCGAGTCACGGTGAACGGCTTGGCGAGCAATCCGGTGCCGGTGCGGGTGGAGGAGAATTCTCCCGGCATTTTCACCACTACCGGAATGGGCATGGGACCCGCGGTGCTCTCGAACGTCGCGCTACCGGCTGGCGCGGCCGCGGAGGGTCCCAGCAGCAAGACCGCTGAGCTCGAGAAGTACGCGCGTGCGGGACAGGTGGCTTCGCTCTGGCTTACCGGCATGGGGCCGATCGCGCGAGCGGACAACCAGGCGCCTCCCGTAGGCGATCATCCTTTTCGTATCGAAGCTTGGGTCGGAGGCAAGCCAGTGCCGGCGCGGCTCTACGCGGGCCGCGCCACAGCGCTGCCGGGAATCGATCAGTACGTCTTTGCGATTCCTGACGACGCGCCGGAGGGCTGCTTCGTCCCCGTGCAGGTGCGCGTGAATGGGGCGGTGAGCAACACGGCGACGATCCCGGTGAGTCGCGATGGGCGCGGATGCCAGGATGCGCACTCGCCGGCATCGCAGGCTCTGGCGGGGTCGAGCGTGGCGTTCATGCTGTATCGCACTACCGGCTCGCTCAACATCGGCGGCCGCGCGACTTCGGTCACGTCTGACAAGGCTGTGATGCGCGCGGTGAACAACAATCGCAGCGGTTACGATCCTTACCTGACTCCGCCGCCGCCGGGGAGTTGCTCCACTTACCACGCGTTCGGGAACATTCTTACAGGCGCGATCACTCCGGTGCAGCCGGGGCAGACTCCGCTCGATCTGGGCGAGGTAATGCTCGACAACGGATCGATGCAGAAGGCGCTTGCGCCGATCCCGAGTTTGCAGGGGTTCTACATGTCGCTGCTCGGCGGCGTGGGTGGCGAGCCGCTGTTCATCGGCGATCGCGGGGTGAAGGTATCGGCGGCTGGAGTTTCGGCTACGCTGCCGCCGCCGGTGGAAATCGCAAGCCCCGCGCTCGACGCGTTGCGGGAAGTGAATCCGGCCGAAGGAGTGCGGCTCGAGTGGAAGACTTCGGACGAAGCTTCGGTGGCCGTGGGCGGCGCTGGGTATGACGCACCCTCCAATGCTTCGTTCCTGTTCTACTGCACGGCGCCTCTTGGAGCCACGTCGTTCCAGGTTCCCGGTTACGTGACCGCGAACCTGCCCGAACCGCGAGCGCAATCGACGAGGCAGCAGGCGATGGTGTTCATCGGGGCCACCAACGCATCCGGTAGCGGCTCGCCCGGAACCACGCAAGCGATTACCGGAATCAAAGCGGGCTGGGATATCAAAATCAGCAGGCCCGTAAGGAGCGCCCAATGAGCCAATCGCGAATCTCGCACGCCGCGCCTGCGCTGCTGGCGCTCGCCTCGCTTCCGGCGCTCTTGTTCACCGTGGAGGGCTGTGGCGGGTCCACGAGCCACAACACAGATGACCTGACGCTCTATGCTTCCTACACGTCGGGTCCGGGCGGGTTCCCGTTGGCGCTGTTGCAGGGAACCACGGCGACTTCGATTCCGGTATTGAGCGGCCGGCCGGCGAATGCGGTCACGGCGATTCGGTTGGGCAGTGGAGCGCAGCCGCGGCTGCTCGCGCCAATCGATGGAACGCCGGGCTCACTCGCGATCGTGCAAACCGGAACCAACGCGATCGTCGCCAACATCAACGTCGGCGACAATCCCACCGCGGTTGCAGTGAATGATGACGCCTCGCGCGCCTATGTCACGAACTTCGGATCGAACTCGGTGTCGGTGATCGACCTCGGATCCAACACGGTGGCGGCCGCGGTGAGCCTGCCCTCGGGAGCGAAGCCGTTCCGCGTGGATGTCTCGGTGGATGGCGACGCATATGTGGTGAGCCGTGATGCGTCTACGGTGTGGGTGATCGATGGATCGACGAACACGATCCAGTCGACGATTCCAGTTCCCGCGAGTCCGCACGACATCATCGTGCATCCGAACGGCTCGCAGGCGTACGTGTCGCAGCCGCTGGCGAACTCGATCACGGTGATCGATACGCTCTCGGCGACCGTGGCCGGATCCATCTCGGCGGTTCAGACGCCGATGGGTTTGGCAACGGGGTCAAACGTGGGCGCGAACTTCGCGGCGGGATCGGGGAATGGTCCGGCGTCGGCGTATCTGGTTGACTTTTCGCTCCAGACGGCGGGCTCGGCGCAGGGCACGAATTCGCTCGGAGCATGGCGCGTGGCGATGAGCCCGAACGGTACGCAGGTCGCCTATGCGGGGGTGGGCAATGAAGTCACCATCGTCGATGTGGGCCTAGGCAACTCCGCCAAGAACACGGCGGGCACGCGAACCTCGGGCTTGTCGTATACGCGCGTGGTGACGCAGACTCCGCCGACGCAGACCGTGACGACGATTCCTTCGGGACTGCGTGTGCGCGTCGACAACACGGACTTCACGGCGCCCGCTTCATTCAACTGGGCTCCGGGCTCGCAGCACACGATCACGGTCGCGTCGCCGCAGACTCCGTCGACTGGAGCCCGGCATACGTGGCAAGCGTGGAGCAACGGTGGCGCACTCTCGCAGACCGTCACCGCACCCGCCGGATCGATCACCTACACGGCGAACTTCAAGACGCAGTATCTGCTCACCACGGGCACCACGCCTCCCTTCACCGGCGGTATCGCGGTGGTTCGTTCGCCGAACACGAGCGATGCCTATTACGATGCAGGGTCCACTGTCGGCGTTCAGGCGACCGCCGCGGCGAACACGGGGCTCGTCTTCGCGGAATGGCAAGGCGACCTGACGGGCGACGACAATCCCGACACGCTAGTGATGTCCGGACCCAAGCAGGTGACGGCGATCTTCGACAACGTTCCGTTGTGGGGCGTCAATATCGGCAACCGCGGGGCGCAAAACGGCGGAGCGTACTTCCACACCACGTTCCTCAAGAACGCCCGCAACGAAGCCTACACAGACCTGAAGATCACCGGGATCCAGTGGGCCGTGGAAGCGGGAACCGGGGCCATATCGAACACCACGTCGATTCCGGTCAGCTTGGGCGCGGTGACGGCGAACGGCCAAACCGGCAACATCGCCATCACGGCGAACATCCCGGCGTCGATTACGCGGTGGACGTTCACGCTCACCGGCACCGTGAAGAACGCCGCCGGGCGAAGCCTGAGTTGGACCGCAACATCGGCTCCCGTGATCCGCTAGCGCGGCCGGTATATACTAGGGCCACTGGGTCTTGAGGGGACGAATCTCAAGGGGGTCTCATGAGACTTCACGTCCTCGCAGCGGTAGCGCTGCTTACTTCGGTGTCTGCTTCGGCGCAGACCACTGGCGCTGCTACGATTGTCGGCACCGTCTCCGATACTACTGGCGCGGTCATTCCTGGCGCCAAGATTACCGTCATCAACACGCAAACCGCCTTCAAGTTCGAAGGCGCCAGCAATGCCGAAGGCTATTACTACATTCCTTATCTGCGACCCGGCATCTACAACCTGACCGTCGAGTCACAAGGTTTCAAGAAGCACGTGCGCGATGGCATCGAACTCCGCACCAACGAGCAGCCGCGTATCGACGTGCGGCTCGAGGTCGGCAGCGCCGCGGAATCAATCGAAGTCACTGGCGCAACGCCGCTGCTCGAAACTGAAACCGCCGTCTCGGGCGGCGTGATGGAAGGCCAGACTATCGTCAAGATTCCGATTCTGCAGAAGCTGACGTTCCGCATTCTTCCCTACGTTCCCAACACGCAGGTGGTCAACGGGCTCCACTTGAATGGCCAACGCGAGCGCGCGATGGGTTACGACCTCGATGGCCTCGGCGCGAAAGAGCCGGTGACAGGTGGCGTGGGCTCTACCAATCGCGTGGTCACCTCGTCGATTGACGCGGTGAGCGAAGTGAAGGCTTACTCCACGGGCATGCCCGCCGAGTTCGGGCACTCCGCAGGCGGCGCGCTCTCGGTGGTGTTCCGCAGCGGCACCAACGGCTTCCACGGGAGCCTGGAAGATCGCTACCTGAACAACACGCTACTCCATCGCGACTACTTCGACGTGCTGCCCCAACCGCCCGACACCTATCACGAACTCTCGGCGGTGATGAGCGGTCCGGTGGTGTTCCCCAAGATCTACAACGGACGCAACAAGACGTTTTGGCTCTTCGGCTATGCTCGCCATCACGAGAAGGTTTCCGAGACGTTCATCGGCGACGTGCCCACGCCCGGAATGCTCGGCGGCAATTTCAATTTCTTCAACGCCGCGGGACAGCAGGTAGGTAACACGATCTACGATCCGGCAACGATTCGCCAGAACACCGATGGCACGTGGACTTCGACGCCATTCGCCGGAAACATTGTGCCCACGAACCGTTTCGATCCGGTGACCACGAAGTTCCTCTCGTACAATCCGTTCACTCAGCCCAACGCTACGGCGACTTCGATCGACCGGCTGGGCGTGCATCAGAACCTGGTTGCTCCCACCAAGTACCGGTCGTATCGCACACGCTTCGACATCAAGATCGATCACTCGTTCTCTGACCGGCACAAGTTCTTCGCCCGCTACTCGCAGTCGCATCACACTTCGTTCCGTGACCGCTGGGTGAACGAGGTGCAGTGGCGAATCATCGATCCCAACGCGGTTCCCTTCCCGATCGATCAGCCGAACATCGTTGCGTCCGATACCTACACCATCACGCCTACGCTCATCAATGAATTCCGCGTCGGCTTCAATCGCCGCAAGACGACGAAGAATCCCGATGCCTCGAATGCGAACTGGGCGCAGACGCTCGGCATTCCGAACGTGAGCGGCGCGAGCTTCCCGTTCTTCGCGGGTCCCGGCAACGCGCCGTATTATCGCAGCGGACCGGGCGGCATCTCCTCGGAAGTCTGGGAAGACATGCGCGCACAAGAGAACCTGACCAAGGTGATGGGCCGCCACACGATCAAGGGCGGATACGAGATTCTCAAGACTCGCTACAACATTCTGGCCGAAGCGCTGCCGTCAGGACGGTACCTGATGGGCGGCACCGAACTGCCGTTTTCGACGTCGCCCAGCGGCAATGATTTCGCTGACTTGTTGCTCGGCTACGTGAACCAGGGCCAATTCACGCAGGCTCTGGCGACGTGGCTGCCGCGGTGGTGGAGCCATTCCCTCTACATCCAAGACGACTTCAAGCCCACGCGCAATCTCACCATCAACTACGGCATGCGCTGGTCATACGAGACGCCGTTCCAGACGAAGTACGGGCAACAGTCGAACTTCGACCCCACGGCTCGCGATGCGATCAGCGGCCGCATCGGGGCGATAGTGCACACGCCCGGTGCGCTATCGAAGAGTCACTACAAGAACTTCCAGCCGCGCCTTGGAATCGCCTGGACCGCGCGTCCGAAGATGGTGGTCCGCACGAGCTTCGGGCTGATCACGCAGGACCTCTTCATCACCGGCCTGGCGCAGAACTTCGAAGAGTACTTCGCCACTGGAACCGTGCAATCTCCGGTGGGCGATCCGCGGCCGGCTTTCCGGTTGTCGCAGGGACCGGGCAACGTGCGGTTCAACGTGGCTCCGGATGGCAGCGCTCCGTTCGTGGGAACGAACTTCTCGTCGCGCAATGCGTCTTGGATCGATCCCAATATCCGCCAGCCGTACATCATGAACTGGTCCGGCGGCGTGCAGTACGAGGTGATGAACAACCTCATCGTCGAGGCGATCTATCAGGGTTCGTCTGGCGTCGGGTTGCTCAACAACTGGGACATCAACGCGGTTCCGCTCAATGTGTCGTCTGACTACGCCACGCTCGACAACATTCGCCGCAATCTCCAGAACTTCAAGCCGTATCCGCAGTTCGGCTCGATCCAGATGTACTCGAACTTCGGGCACAACACGTATCACGGCGGAACGCTGCGCGTGGAACGCCGCTATCGCAAGGGCCTGTTCGTGAATGGTTTCTACACCTACTCGAAGACGCTGACGGACGCCGATGCCGATGGCGGCGCAAGTGGTGTGACGTTCTACAATCGCCGGCTCGAAAAGGGGCGCGCGAACTACGACGTGCGCCATCGCTTCGTGGGCACGATGATCTACGAACTGCCGTACGGTAAGGGTCGCCGCTGGGGCAACTCGGGCAATCATGTGGCGCTCAAAGACGCAGTGCTGGGCGGTTGGGACCTGATGTTCTCGCAGACGATTCAAGGTGGTCCGCCGATCACGGTAACGTTTGCCGGCGCGCCCACTGCGCCGTATGCTCCAGGCCAGCCGTATGCGTGGCTCCCGATGCAGCAGCGGCCGAACCAGATTCTGCCCAACGATCAAGCGGTGACGCAGAACTGGAGCATCGGTCCCAACCGGTTGCCGTTCGCGGCGCAGAATCCGTATCTGAACGCCTCGGCGTTTTCGTATCCGGCGCCGTTCACGCCCGGCACGCTGGGCCGCAATACGCTCGAATCGCCCGGCTTGGTTTGGGCGCAAGCGTCGCTTTCGAAGACGTGGCGGGTTTGGGAATCGCTGCGGTTCCAGTTCCGGTGGGATCTCAACAATCCGTTCACGCGCTTCAACTTCACCGATCCGGCCCGCAGCTACAACGCGGCCAACGCCTCCACGGCGTTCGGGCGCATCACCGGCACGCGCGGTGGATTCAGCGATGTCGGAGCGCGCATTCACTCGATCCTGGTGCTGCGCATGGAGTGGTAGCAGAGTCAGACGCGGTCTACGAGAACCCCGGAACAGAATCCGGGGCTTTTGTTTTTTTGCACCGGGTCTAGCCAAGGTTCATCGTGATACACTCGGCCCTCAGACATGCGCGCGATCGTGCGGCTGCCACTCTTTCTGCTCCTTTCTTTCGGTTGCGCTCGAGCAGCGGACCAACCCGAGACCGTCACGGTGGGCGCCGTGCTCAACCGGATCTTCGACGTCTCGCTTCATGACAACCACTTCAGCGTCGATCTCTATGTGTGGTTCGTGTGGCGCGATGACAAGCTGAATCCCCACCAGACGTTCCAATTCATGAACGGCAAGCTCGACGAGCGCCAGGAAGTGACGCCGCGCAAGAAGGTGAACGGACTGAACTACGCGGCCGTGCGCCTGGTGGGCACCGTGAGCAAGTATTGGGACGTGGCGCCGTTCCCGCTCGACGATCAGACGCTCAACATCACGATCGAGGATCGGCAAAACGATGCGCGCAAGGTGCGGTACGCGGTAGACAAGGAAAACACGCAGATCAATCCGCGGCTTCGTTTTCCGGGATGGGAGATCGATCGGGCGCGGAGCGCGGCGGAGGTGCGCGATGTGGAGTCCGGCACCAACTACGGCGATCCCGAGATGCCCAAGGGTTCGGCGTGGCGCTATCCGCAGTTCCGCTACCGGATCGAGATCGTGCGTCCGGGATTTCGCTATTACTGGAAGCTATTCGCGGGGCTGTTCGTCGCGACGCTAATCGCGTTTCTGGCTTTTTTCATCAAGGTGACGAATCTGGATCCGCGGTTCGGGCTCGGGGTGGGGGCGATCTTCGCGGCGGTAGCGAGCCAGTACGTGACGAGTAGCGCGGAGCCGGATTCGCAAGTGCTGTCGCTGGCGGACAAGGTTCATATCACGGCGTTTCTGTTCATCTTCGTGTCGCTGCTCGAGTCGACGTGGTCGCTGTATGTGTTCGAGTCGGGGCAAGAGGGGCGGTCGCGGAGGATGGACCGGGTGGCGTTCCTGATTTTGTTTCCGGCGTATGTGCTGGCGAATTGGCTGGTGGTGTATTTTCGGTAGGCGAAGGCGGCAGTGAGGTTCCACTCACACTGAAGCCTCCCCCCCGCCTGGCTAGTTTCGGTGGGAATCGAACCAACCGATGATGTGGGCGACCTTCGATAGATGATGGCTGGGCCGCACGCTGATCCCGTGCGGCTCATCCGGCACACGCACCAGCACGCTTTCGACGCCGAGTAGCTTCAGCGCTTGATAATACTGCTCGCTGTCGGACATCGGTGTCCGATAGTCGGCCTCGCCGGTCAAGACCATCGTCGGCGTCTTCACGTTCTTCACCACCGATAGCAGGGACCGCTTCTCGTAGTGCTCCGCGTGATCCCACGGGAAGCCGGGGAACCAGTGGTTGTAGGTCCAGTTGCCGATGTCTGAGGTGAGCACGAAGCTGTACCAGTTGATCACCGGATACACGGTGACCGCGGCGCGATAGCGAGTGGAGCGGCCGATCATCCAGCAAGTCAACACGCCGCCGCCGCTGCCGCCGGTGACGAAGACGCGCGACGGGTCGGTGTAACCTTTGGCGAGCACGGCGTCGACGCCGGAGTCGAGGTCGTGGAAATCGTCGCCGGGATAGGCGTGATGGATCAGGTTGCCGAACTCGGCGCCGTAGCTGGTGGATCCGCGCGGATTGGCGTAGAAGACCACGTAGCCGCGGGCGGCCATCAGTTGCTTTTCGAGGTCGAAGCGGTAGCCGTAGTTGGCGAAGGGTCCGCCGTGGATTTCGAGAATGAGCGGATATTTCCTGGCGGGATCGAAGCCTGGTGGCTTGAGGATCCAGCCTTGGATCTTGCGCTTGTCTTTCGAGGATTCGTATTGGATCTCTTCGAGCTGTCCGAGCGAATGCGCGGCGAAGAGATCGTCGTTCACCGCGGTCAGGGGGCGCAGGGATGGATTCGCGATCGTTCCAGCAGCGATGTCGCCCGGAACAAGAGGCGTCTTCCATGTTGCGGCGAAGTTGCCGTTGGCAGCGACGGTGAACGCTGCTCCACCGGCGTATGTGCTCGATCCAGATCCGAGCGATCCCGCGAGCTTCTTCACCGGACCATCCATCGGCACCCAATTGAGCGCCGTATCGCCGCGATCGTCAGAGACGAAGTAGAGTCCCTTGCTGTCGGCGGACCATTGCGGGCTCTGCACATCGCGGTCCCACGCGGCAGTGATCACGCGGGAGCCCGATCCATCGCGCTTCATCACCGAAAGCTGCGTCACCTGGTAGCCCTGATACTTGTCTTCGAAGCCCGTGTACGCGATCCACGCGCCGTCGGGCGAAATCACCGGAGTGCCATCGGGACCCTTGCGCGCAGTGAGCTGCTTCGGCTCGCCTCCGCTCAACGGGAACTCGAAGATGTTGGTGTCGCGCGCACCGGCCAGTTCGAAATCCGGACTGCGGTTCGCCGAGATGATCAGCGACTTGCTGTCGGGGGTCCATACGGCTTCGCTCGCGTTCCACGGCGCGCCCGCGTGATGGAAATCGCCCGTCGAGATCTGCCGCGGCGTTCCGCCTTCGGCCGGCACCACAAACAAATGATGGAATCCACGTTTCAGGTATCCGGAGCCATTGAAGCGATAGACGAGCCTGTCGATCACGCGCGCGGGCTCGGCCCACTTGGCGCCATCGGGCGCCTTGGGAAGTTCGACGATCTTGCGGTCAGAGCCCGAAACGAGCATGGTGAACGAGATCCACTTGCCATCGGGCGACCAGCGAATGCCCGCCGGAGCCTCGGTGAGATTGGTCAGCTTCGCCGTATCGCCCGTGTCCATCCAGCGCCGGTAAATCTGCGCGCTGCCTTCTCGATCGGAGACATAGGCGAGGCTCCGGCCATCGGCGGACCAGCGAGGCGCGGTGTCGGTGAACTTGCCCGTGGTGAGCGGGCGATGATCGGAGCCATCGAAGCCCACGATCCAGATGTTCGAGTAGCGCTTGTCGGTCATGATGTCCGCGAACTGGCGTACGTAGACGATGCGGCGGCCGTCGGGCGAGATCTGCGGATCGGTGGCGAACTCGAACTGGAAGATGTCGGTGAGTTGGAGCGGCGTCTTGGCGCCGAACGTGGCCGTGGAGGCGGCCATCGCGAGGGCGAGCAGTGCTCGAATCATGGAATCATTGTAGGGTGCTTTTCCAGTCGGGGCAGCCGCTCGCACTCATCGCCGGACCGTGCGTAATCGAAAGCGAGGAGCACGTGCAGGCGCTGGCGGCCGAGATCCGGCGGATTGCCGGTGAGTTCGTGTTCAAAGCGTCGTTCGACAAGGCGAACCGTTCGAGCGTGAGTTCGTATCGCGGTCCGGGGATGAAGGAAGGGCTCGCGATCTTGGGGCGCTTGCGCGCGAAGGGTTATCGCGTGCTCACCGATATCCATGAGCCCGGGCAAGCCGAGGCCGCGGCCGAGGTATGCGACGTGCTGCAGATTCCCGCGTTTCTGTGCCGGCAGACGGATCTGCTGGTGGCGGCCGGACGGACGGGCAGAACGGTGAATATCAAGAAGGGTCAGTTCGTGGCGCCGCATGACATCGGCCACGCGGCGGACAAAGTGGCCTCCACGGGAAACACCGATATTGTTTTGACCGAGCGCGGGACGTGCTTCGGCTACAACAATCTGGTGGTGGATATGCGCGGGCTCGAGGTGATGAAGAAGCTCGGGTGGCCGGTGGTGTTCGACGCGACGCACAGCGTGCAGTTGCCGGGTGCGAATGGTGGGTCATCAGGCGGCGCGCCGGAGTTCATCGAGCCGTTGGCGCGCGCGGCGGTGGCGGTGGGGATCGAGGGAGTGTTCGTCGAGGTGCATGAGGAGCCGGCGCGGGCGTTGTCCGATGGGGCGAATGGGCTGCGGTTGGACCGGTTGGGTGCGTTGCTTGCGCGGTTGCGAGCGATCGATGGGGTGGTGAAGGGGTTCAGCCGATGAAGGAGATGCGGTCTTCCATTTCATCGAGGTCGGATTTGACGTAGGCGGGCGGATCGCCCAGGCGTGCCTGACCGATGAGGCGGCGGGCTTCGTTGTGTTCACCGATGTCGATGGCGAGAGCGGCTGCGCCACGGTGGTAGATGGATCGGCTGGGCTCGGGCGCGGAGTGGGTGTGCGCTTGATCGGCGGCTTTGCGTTCGAGTTCGAATGCTTCGCGAAGCCGGGCCAGCCTCGTGCTTTCGGAGCCTTCGAACTGGGCGACAGCCGCTCGAGCGTAGTGTTCCATTGCCTCTCGATGGAGGGGGTGGATCGCTATCAGAACTTCGCTACTCGATTCCATCATCCTTGACTTCATTATCAGATACAGCAGGACTGAAGTCTCGAGCTGGCTAAGGCCAAGCTCACCTCATTTCGTTTCCAGCGCATCGAAACCCGACATTGATCTCGCGAACGAG
>JAXLQL010000033.1:0-85923 GCA_046331625.1 Bryobacteraceae bacterium | reverse complement strand
AGACGTTGGAGGAGTTGGAGCTGTTGAAGTCGTCGTGAGACATTGGTCGCGCGCGTGTTGGGGATCAAGAGTAACTCGCTGGCAGACCTGGCCCGAGCCGTTCAGAAGGGGTTGCCCAAGCAGGCGCTCGTTCGCTCAGTGTCGCGAGTCTTTCCGGAGAGAGCAGCGGCGCGAGAGTTTCAAAACCGTGTGGTGCCGGAAGCAACATTCAAACGCCGGGTGCGTCTGACCATCCCCGAGAGCGAGCGTACCGAACGGCTGGTGCGAGTAGTCGCGACGGCGGAGTTCGTTTGGGACAACCGCGAGGATGTGCGTCAGTGGCTCACCACGCCGCACCCAGAGTTCGGCGATCAAGCGCATCGAGGCTGAGTTGACAGAGCTCGGTGCGCGTCGTGTGGAAATGATCCTCGACCGGATCGAGTATGGCTTTCCGGCCTGAGCCCACCGGTTCGATTCTCGTTTGCCAACGCATCGGGAGCTATGATTAATTCGATGGAGACCGAGCTGAGACAAGTTGTGATTCGACCTGGGGAGGATGGCTACTGGGTCGCTGAGTGTCTGAGTCTGCCCGGTTGCGTGACGCAGGGTCGAACAAGACAAGAGGCGATCGCGAACATCAAGGAAGCGATTCGTGGGTACATTGCCGCACTCGTGGAAGACAATCTGCCCGTTCCAGAGGAACGTTCCGAGGCATTGTTGGTTTCGGTGTGAGCAAGCTACCGAGCATTTCCGGTCATGAGTGCCGCCGCGCACTCGAAAGAGCCGGGTTTCGCTTTCGGCGCCAGGAGAGTAGCCACATGGTACTTCGGCGCGACGATCCCTTCGCGCAAGTCGTCGTCCCCGATCACAAGGAGTTGGATCGAGGCACGCTACGCTCGATCTTGCGCGCTGCAGGGTTGACTCCAGAGGAATTCCACCGGTTCCTCTGAGGCTTGGAATCCCCCTCAAATCCGCGGGACCTCCACTTCCGCCCCCTTCCGGTCCGCCGAAACATAACCTGCGTAAATTGTCAGCGTGATGTCGATCGCCAAATCCAAGTCGCACTCGGGCTGCTTGCCTGCCCGCATCGAGTGCACGAAGTCGTGCATCTCATAGAACTGGCCGTTGCTCCATCCGAACTCCGGATACGCGGGGATCCAGCCTTCGTTGGAACTGATCTTCTCCATCAGATCCATGCCCGCGAACTCCTTCTTGTCCGGACTGTAGAGGTCCACTACACGCACAGGCTGGATGTGGCAGCGCGTGCGGTGATTGTTCGCGTACACCTCGACGAAATCGTAGACCCCGCCGAGCACCAACTCGCTCGTCGTCACGTCAGCCACCATGCCGTCATCGAAGATCACGTGGATGAACGCGTAGTCTTCCGTGTCTTTGTAGGTGGTCCGCAGGTAGCCGCGATCTTCGAACGCCGGCGCCTTGGTGATGGCGTGCGTGCGGCAGCTCACCGCCACTGGCCGGATCGGCGAGCCGCGCCGCGCGAGCCCCTCTTTGCGCTTGAGATAGAGCACGCCGCCGAGTGGATGGCAGCCCTTGCCGATGAGCGATCCGCCGCCCTGCTCGCTCCAGATCCCGTAGACCGGCGAGTGCGATCCCGAATGCGACTCTTCGGCCGTCATCCGCAGGATCTGCGCCTTGGTGTGCTCGAGGATCTGGCGCTCGCGTTGGATCGACGGCGCGTAGATGTAGTTCTCCGCGTAGCCGAGCAGGATGCCGGCTTCGCTGACCACGCGACGGACGTCGCGCAATTCTTCCGTCACAGCGGCCAGCATCTCTTCCTTCGAGTGCTTCTCTGGCGACCCGAAGAAGCCGTGGAACGGCTTCTCCACGATCACGTGCTTGCCCGCCGCCGCGGCCGCGCGAATGTACGCCGCGTGCGACGAGGGGAGGCGTGCAGATATCGAGCACGTCGATGTCCGGTAGCATCGCGTCCACCGAATCGTAGGCGCGCACGCCGAACTCAGCGGCGAATGCAGCGCGCGATTCGGCGCGTGCGCTGGTGACTCCCGCGGTCAAGGCAGGCAGCCCGCGCAGGTTCTTGTGATGGAACTTGCCGGCGAATCCCGAGCCGGCGATCCCGATTCTCAATGCTGATGTGGTCATTTGCGGCAACCTGCAATTGTCTCAGAAGCGCCAGGCTCGAAGAGCCGGGACTTATAATGTGACTCTATGTACGAGAAGCTCTTCGACCTCACGGACCGCGTTGCTCTGGTGACCGGCGGCAGCCGCGGACTCGGCAAAGCCATGGCGCGCATCTACGCCGAACACGGCGCCTCGATCATGATCTGCAGCCGAAACCAAAGTGAGCTCGAAGGAGCCGCCAAGGAAATCGGCGAAGGGCTCTCCGTTCGCGTGGAGTGGATGACAGCGGACCTCGCCAAGAAGGGCGAAGCGCAGCGCGTAGCTGACGAGACGCTGAAGCGGCTCGGGCGCGTAGACGTGCTCGTCAACAACGCCGGATCGAACATCCCGCAGCGCGTCGACCAAATCACCGATGAAGCGTGGGACCAGATCATCGAGCTGAACCTTTCGGGCATCATGCGCCTCACCCGCGCTCTGCTTCCGCAGATGATGGAACGCCGCTGGGGCCGCGTCATCCACATCTCGTCTGTGCTCGGCCTCGGCGGTAAGCTCGGGCGCAATGTGTACAGCGCAACCAAGTCCGCGCTGATCGGAATGGCGAGGTCGAGCGCGCTCGACCTCGGCCCCTACAACGTGACGGTGAACTGCATCTCGCCGGGACCGTTCCTGACCGAGCTCCCGCTCGGCCTGCTGAACGACGCACAGAAGCAGGAGTTCACTAATCGAACCGCGCTCAAGCGCTGGGGCAAGCCCGAAGAGATCGCGGGCCTGGCATTGCTCCTCGGCACCGATGCGGGCAGCTACATCACCGGAACCACCGTGCTCATCGATGGCGGCGTGCTCGCCAACACTCTGTGATGGCGATGCTGTCTCGCCGAGCTTTCGCTTCCACTGTTGCCGCGCTGCCGCTGCGCGCGCGGGTTTCGATCGACGACACGTTATCGCGCGGGATGGAGCGGCGCAGAATCCCTTGCGTGGCCGCCATGGCCGCCGACTCGCGGCGAGTCCTGTATCAGGGAGCGTTCGGCACGCGCGATGCGGAGTCGAGCTTGCCCATCAAGCCCGACTCGATCTTCGCCATCGCGTCGATGACCAAGGCAATCACCACCGTGGCCGCGCTGCAGTTGGTGGAGAAGAAGAAGGTCACGCTCGACGAGCCAGCCGAGAAACATCTGCCCGAACTTCGTGGCAAGCAGGTGCTTGCCGGTTTCGACCCCGTCACGGGTCAGGCGCGCCTTCGGCCTCCCGCGCGTCCGGTGACGCTGCACCACCTGCTCACGCACACGTCGGGACTCTGCTATGCGCTGTGGGATCGCGACCGGCAACGATGGGACTCGAGTCCGGGAGTCAACTCGTCCACGCCTGCGCCGCTCATCTTCGATCCCGGTACGCGATGGCAGTATGGGCAGGGCATCGATCTCGCGGGCCGGCTGGTGGAGAACGTCAGCGGACTCTCGCTCGAAGACTACTTCCAGCAACACATCTTGAAACCGCTCGGTATGCCGGACACGAGCTTCATCGTGCCACCCGCCAAGTTCGATCGTGTGGTGACCGGCTATCGGCGCCAGCCCGACGGCAGCTTGAAACCGAACGATCGGAAGCAGCCCGATCCGCCGAAATCGTTCAACGGCGGTGGCGGACTCTACTCCACCGCGCCAGACTATGTCCGCTTCATGCAGGCGATCCTGAAACATGGTCAGGGGATTTTGTCGCGGCCGTCGGTGAAGCTGATGACCACGAACCAGATCGGAAACGTACGCGCTGGGATCCTGAAGACCACCACTCCCGAGATCTCCGCCGACATGGACGTCCATCCTGGTGAAAGTGACCGGTTCACGCTGGGATTCCTGATGAACGTGACGCCGCACCACGGCGGCCGCTCGGCCGGCAGTCTCGCATGGGCGGGCATCAGCAATACCTTCTATTGGATCGATCCGGCGCGTGACCGGTGTGGCGTGATCATGATGCAGTTTCTGCCCTTCGTGGATGCCGAAGCGGTGGGTCTGCTCCGAGAATTCGAGCAAGCGGTCTACGCCTGACCCACACTTTCGGACCGGTGAACTTGCGGGGAACTGCAAGCGCAAAGCTAGTTGCGGCCGGGGGCAGCGCCGGTTATTGGAAGGTGCCGGCGGGAGATTCAGCGGGTCGATCAGGCGTCGAAGTTCTGTCGAGCCAAGCCGGCCGTCCCCGCGAACGCCATCCGGCAAGATGCCGAGATCGAACAAATCCTCCGGCGCGAGCGCTCCGCCAGTTGGCTCACCGCTCCCGAGTCCAGGATCAACACAACGGTTAGCCATCCTTCTGGTCCGTCCTCCGGCGATTCGTTTTGCCACGGCGAGGAGCGGGTTGGCCGACCTCGGCATGCGCCTAGTATACACACAGCCGTCCGTCCTCCAGGTTCGCATGCGCCGTGCTCCACTCTGAGTGCGGCGCTGGGAACTCGCAGCCCCTCTGGGGCACGGGTACCAGACTCAATGCGATCATGCGAGCAGTCTGCGCTTACGCGAGTTGACCCCGCTACCCGATTCGCGCTATGTTCGCTAGAGACCCCTTTTTGCGCTGGCGCGGTAGCCAAGTGGTAAGGCCGAGGTCTGCAAAACCTCTATTCGGGGGTTCGATTCCCCCCCGCGCCTCCAACCCCTCACTTCTGATCGAACAGGTCCTGCCGATCAATCCGCTCGCCCTTCAGGAACACGCTCGAAACATGCTCGAGCGCGCCCACGCCTTCGAGCGGATTGCCGTCGATCACCACCAGCGTCCCTTCGTAGCCCTTGCGGATCAGCCCGATCCGGTTGTCCGCGCCCAGCGCCTTCGCCGCGTTGCCCGTGGCCGCCTGCAGCGCCACTGCTGGCGGGATTCCGGCCTTCACCCACAGCTCGATCTCGTGCTGCACGGTCGGACCGTGGATCACCAGATCATTGCCCGCATCGGAGCCGGTTACCAGAGGCACGCCCGCCTTCCAGGCCCGAACCAAATTCGCGGCTCCTGTTTCAAACATAGCCGGGTACTTTTGCAACCACTCGGGCGCGGGCTTCCCTTCGATCGCCGCGCGAGTCGCTTTCAGCAGCTCCGGCGGCGCTACTTGCTCGAGCAGCGGCCGCGCGAGCAGCGCCGTCTTGCGCGCGCGCCGCTCGGCGATCGCTTCCACCACGCTGAGCGTCGGATCGTAGGTGATGCCGCGCCGCGCCATCTCCGCGAACAGCTCATCGGGAATCTTGTCGAGGAACGATCCGTGCTCGATCCCCGCCGCGCCCGCCTTCACCGCATCGGCCACATCTCGCGCCGAACCCGTGTGCACCACCAGTGGCAGCTTCTTCTCGCGCGCCGCATCGGCGATGCCTTGCAGCACGCTCAGGTCCATGCGCTGATACAGGAGCCCGGGCACTCCGCCTTCCAGCACCGCCTTGATCCCGTTCACGCCTCGCGCCGCGAGTTCGGCCACTTGTTGCTTCGCTTGGCCGGCCGACTGCGGCATCCGCGTGAACTCGCGCTCCGCTGTCTCGCGGAACTGCGCCGGAGCGTTCTTGAAGTACTCGGTCCCGTGGCCGCCGGGCACGGTGAACAGCGGACCGCACACGAACAACTCCGCTCCCGTGCGATCCCCTGACTCGAGCCGCTTGCGCACTTCGAACATCATCGACGTGAAGTCGCCCACGCTCTTCACCGCCGTCACGCCGGTGTAGAGATACGCCGCGAGTTCGCGCTCGATCGCCTTCTTCGAGTCGTAGTTCGACCAGTCGACCTCGCCGCCGGGCGCGCCCAGATGCACGTGCGCGTCGATGAGGCCGGGCATGATCGTCTTGCCCATCGCCTCCATCGGATCCGCCGTCAACGACTCGGGATCGGGCCCACGATCCGGATACACCGCTTCGATGCGCCCGTCCTTGAGGAGCAGCGCACCGTTGCGGATCACCGAGCCATCGCCCACGAAGATCGTCGCGCCGCGAATCAGCCGGATGTAGTTGCGATGCAGTTCGCGCTCCACCCGCTTGGTTTCGAGGATGTGATCGCGCGACCAGGCTTGGTACACACCGAGCACCAGGAACGGCAGCAGCACTGCCAGCACCCATGCCTTCGATTTTCGCGGGACCTTCTCTTCCTTTTCCCACCGAAACAGCTTGCCCGAAATGAACACACCGAGCACGATGGTGAGGATCAGCGCGCCCACCGCTTCGAGATTCGTAGTGATGGACTCCGCTTTGATCAGCACCTGCTGCACGGCCGTGTTGAGGTACGACGCCGGCATGAACTGCGAGACGATCTGCGCACTCACCGGCATGGAACTGAGCGGAATCGTGGCGCCGCTGAGGAACAGCATCGGCATGTAGAGAATCTGGATCAAGATGTTCGACTCGGCCATCGAGTTCGCCACCGATGCAATGATCAGCCCGAGCGCGCGGAACGCCATCGCGCCCAACGATACGAGCAGCAGCAACGACAAGGGCCTTCCCGGCCACGGCATCTTGTAGACCCAGTGCGCGAGCGCGATCATCAGAACGACGGACGGAATGTAGAGCAGCCATCCGGTGATGATCGATGAAACCAGAAGGGGCGCCGGCGTGATCGGCGTCACCTTGTATCGCCGCAAGATTCCCGTTTCGCGCTCGGAGACGGCACGCATGCCCGCGCCGAAGAGGCCGCTGCCCAACACGCCGATCACGATCACGGTCGCGATCACGCGCGTCATCGCCGAGCCGCCCGTCGCCGCGCCGAAGAACTGCCCGAATGCGAAGAAGAAGATCAGCGGGAATACGTAGTTGAAGAAGAGCACCGAGCGCTCGCGCATGGCGAGCTTCAGGTTCATCCGGATCAGCGCCAGATAAGGTTTCATTCGCGGAGCCTTTTGCCGGTGAGTTCGATAAAAACGTCTTCGAGAGTCGGGCGTTTCAAGTGGATATCGCTCAGCCCCACGCCCAACTGATCGATCCACTTCACCAGTTCCACCACCGCGCGCGCCGGTTGCGCCGAACTCACCGCGACGAAGAGGCGGCCCGGATTGATTGCGAGCTTGTCTCCGTCGAGCGCGGGCGGCTCGGCATCGGCTGGGATCGGATGTTCGGTTGCGATCTCGATGCGCGAGTGGCCCAGAGTCTGCGCCTGAATTTCACGTGGCGTACCCAGCGCGATGATGCGGCCGGTGTCGATGATGGCGACGCGGTCGCACAGCCGTTCGGCTTCTTCGATGTAGTGCGTGGTCAGCAGGATGGTCCGCTTCTCGGACTTCATCTCTTCGATCAGCTTGTGGATCTCGAGCCGCACTTGCGGATCGAGTCCGGTGGTGGGCTCGTCGAGAAACACCAGTTGCGGATCGTTGAGCAGCGCGAGCGCGAGGGCAAGCCGCTGCTTCTGTCCGCCCGAGAGCGCCGAGTAGAAGGCGTTGCGCTTGTCCCAAAGCTGCAGGCGCTTGAGGAGCGCGTCGCCATCCACTGTGCGCGAGTAGAGCGCGCCGAAGAGCTCGACGGCTTCGGCTACGTGGAGCTTGTCGGGAAGATTGGTCGACTGGAGGCACGCGCCGATGCGGTCTTTGAGTTCGCGGACCTGGCGGTCGGGGTCGAGCCCGAGCACGGTGACTTCGCCGGCGGTGCGCTGGCGCAGTCCTTCGAGGATCTCGACCGTGGTCGTCTTGCCGGCGCCGTTGGGTCCGAGGAGGCCGAACACTTCGCCGCGCTCGACTTCGAAGTCGATCCCGCGCACGGCTTCGAAATCGCCGTAGGATTTGTGGAGGCCCTTCACCGAGATCGCGGTCCCGTTCATGCTCCACCACCCTGTGCTACTATCGCGTCGCTTCCTCGTAGGCCGCGAAAGTCGCCATGTGGGGCAGACTTCAGTCTGCGCGGGACTTCAGTCCCGCCGTCAAGTGCGTGGACCAGGGGCGGGACTGAAGTCCCGCGCAGGCTGAAGCCTGCCCCACAATCAGATGCGGTGCTCACGACTAGCGCGCCACCCAGCGCAGATACGCCGCGATCGCACGCAACTCATCGTCGTTGTAGTTCTCCACCACCTTCGCATGCCGCCACGTCGAATCGCCCGAGAACGTCACCTCACTCTTGTTCAGCGTTCGCAGCACAGGCGGGATCGCCGAGAGATCGTAGACCTTGCGCCAGTCGCCTTGCTGCTCCACCACCAGCGCCGGGAAGCGATCGCTACCCACCGTGGCCATCCGAATGGTGGCGGGCTTCCCGTTCCGGATCGCCGCGGCGTCATGCGCACCACCGCTCGCCAGGTTCGGACCGATCGCGATCCCAAATCCTTCCACCGTGTGACACGTATTGCAGCGTTTCACACCGCGCACCGCGTCATGAAACAATTCCTTGCCTTTTCGTGCATCCGTGGGCATCTCCTCACGCGCTGACGCCGCACCCATGGCCGCACCGAGATGCGACGCGTCGCCGCCCGAGATCTTCACCACATACGCAGTCACGGCGTTCAATTGCGCGCTGTTCAAGCGGTCCGCGAATCCCGGCATGCCCGTGTTCGGCACTCCGTCTCGAATGATCTTCAGCGCCGCCGCCCCTTCATACACACGCCCGATCAGCTTCGGCGCACGGCCCTGCGTGCCGCCCGAACCATGACAATATCCCTGCGCGCACGTCGTCTGAAACACCTTCGCGCCCTGCTCGAACACGTCCTGCGCATTCGCCACGGCCGCAGCCAACAGAGAAATTATCAGCAATCTCATTTCGAACCCTCCGGCAGGGCGAACACCCACATGGTCGACCCCGTGCGGAAGTTCTCCGCCTCGGGCCACAACTGCGCCACCAATCCCGCCACCGCCGAGCCCCACCCCGAAGGCGTCGCGATGTACTGCTTGCCCTTCACCGAGTACGTGATCGCCGAACCACGATTGCCACTTCCTGTTTGAAACGTCCACAGCTTTTTTCCGGACTTGGCGTCCAGCGCGAAGAAGTTCCCTTCCGGATCACCCGTGAACACCAGATTCCCCGCGGTCGCAAGCACCGACGCAAGCAATGGATACTTCGCCTTGTAGCTCCAAACCTTCTTGCCCGTCACCGGCTCATACGCGTCCAGATGCGAGAATGCCCGCTCGCCCGGCGGATCCTTCGGCACGAACGCGCCACCGAAGAACACCTTGCCTTCGGCCGGATCTTCTGACTGCACCGTCACGTCTTCGCACCACTCGATGCCGGTTGTGTAGAGCAGCTTCGTCACCGGCGAATACGCGGCCTGGTTCCAACTGCGCCCGCCGCCGATCGCAGGGCAAATCAACGTCGTCTTGCCCACCGGAGGCTCGTTGCGGCCCACGAGATTCCCGTCTTCATCAGTGCCCTTGATCCAATTGATGTGCTTCACGATCGGATAGCCAGAGACAAACTTGCCATTCGTCCGGTCCAACACGAACGTGTAGCCGCCCTTGTTCACGTTGAGCAGCAGCTTGCGCATTTGGCCCTTTACGGGAGCTTCGAAGAGGATGTTCTCGTACGCGGTGTCGAAGTCCCAAACATCGTGTGGAACCTGCTGGAAGTACCACTTCAGCGTGCCGCTATCGGCGTCGAGCGCCACCACTGAGTCCGTGTAGAGGTTGGACCCCTTGCGCGAGTCGCCATAGAAATCCGCCGCGGGGTTGCCGATCGACCAGTAGACCAAGTTGAGCTCGCTATCGTAGGAACCGGTCATCCACGAAGAGCCGCCGCCGTACTTCCATGAGTCGCCGAGCCAGGTGTCGTTGCCCTTCTCACCCGGACCCGGAATCGTCCACCACCGCCAGGCCTGCCGTCCGGTGTTCGCGTCGAACGCAGTGACGTATCCGCGATGCGCCGAGTCGCCGCCGGTCACGCCGACGATCACTTTGTCCTTCACGATCAGCGGCGCCGCAGTGATGTTGCAACCGCATTGCGTCGAGTCCTCGACATTGACGCGCCAGACCTCGCGGCCCGTCTTCTGATCGAGCGCCACCACGTTGTTGTCGAGCGTGCCGATGAATACCTTGCCGTGCGCCACTGCTACGCCACGATTGAACGGACCATAGAAGATGGTGAAGCCCTTCGGCAACCGGTAGGTGTATTTCCAAAGCTCTTGTCCCGTGGCCGCATCGATTGCCCACACGTGATTGCGCGAGCTCGAGATGTACATCACGCCGTCGATGACGATGGGCGTCACCTGCAAGCCGCCATCGGAGTCACCTGTTTGGAAGGCCCACGCCGCCGTGAGCTTCTTCACGTTCCCCGCGTTCACCTGATTGAGCGTGCTGTAGCGCCAGGAGCGCTCTGTGCCGCCGTAGTGCGGCCAGTTCTCTTTGGTCGCGCCGTCTTGTGCGGCCAAAGCCGCGGCGAATAACAGGATCGAGAGCTTCATGCTTTCCTCAGCACATCGATGCAGGCGCGGCAGAACGCCGGCAGATCGTCAGGTTTGCGCGACGTGACGAGATTACCATCCACCACCACTTCGGCGTCTTCCCAGATTCCGCCCGCATTCACCATGTCGTCTTTGATCGCGAAGAACGAAGTGACCCGGCGATTGCGCAGCATTCCGTGCGCCGAACACATCACCCAGCCGGCGTGGCAGATCGCGGCGACCAGCTTGTTCTGCTTGTTCATGTCGGCCACCAATTGGAGAGCCTTGGCGTGGCGGCGCATGTGGTCGGGCGCGTAGCCTCCCGGGATAATCAGCCCGTCGAAATCGCTGGCCGTGACTTCGTCATAGGATTTGTCGGCCTTGCACGGATACCCGAGCTTGCTCGAGTAGGTAGCGCCTGCGGTTGCGCCGACCACTACGACGGTCGCGCCGGCCTCGCGCAGCCGGTACAGCGGATACCACAACTCCATCTCCTGATAGATCTGGTCCACGAAGATGGCGACCCGTTTGCCGGAGAGTTCCATAGCCTCTTATTGTACCGAGGGGGCGGTGCGAATCCTCACCGCAAATCAGTTGCAAGAGGCTTGACGGAAGGCGAGCCGGTGCCGTAATATCGAACTGTAGATGCGATTCAGTTGCAACTGATCGCGCCCACGGAGACCACAATGCTCATGACCCGTACGCTCGCCGTGTGTCTGCTCGTTTCGGCTTCCCTGTTTGGCCAAGAGCCCCTCGTCATCCGCGTACTCGATGAAACGGGCGCAATCATCCCGGAAGCGCTGGTATCAGCGCATTCGGTGCATGCCGAGACCGTCGCGCCAGGGGTCTATCGATTGAGGCTGTCCGCGGGGGAGCACACGATCGCCGTTTCGAAAGACGGCTTCGTTGAAGTTCGCCAGAGCATATCCATCCAGCCGGGCAACACTCGCCTTGTTGACATCGTATTGCATGTGGAAGGCAGCCGGAACGCCGTCACTGTGATTGAAGGCTCCCCCTACCTGGCACCGCAAATCGACACAGCGACCCGGACGCCGACACCGCTGCGCGACGTGCCGCAGGCGATCACGGTCATCACCCAACAGCTCACGCGCGACCAATCGATGATCAGCATCGCTGATGTGGTCCGCTACGTCCCGGGTGTCACCGCTCATCAAGGCGAGAACAACCGCGACCAGATCGTGATCCGCGGCAACAACAGTTCCTCCGGCTTCTTCGTCGACGCCGTTCGCGACGACGCGCAGTACTTCCGTGATCTCTACAATCTCGAGCGCGTGGAAGCATTGAAGGGTCCCAATGCCATGATCTTCGGCCGCGGCGGTGGCGGCGGCGTGATCAACCGCGTCACCAAGCGAGCCGCCTTCGCGCCACTGCGAGAAGTCACGATCCAAGGCGGATCGTTCACCCACAAACGCGCCGCAACCGACTTGAACCAGCCTTTCGGCGAGCGAGCAGCCGCGCGACTCAACGCGATGTTCGAGGACTCGGCGAGCTTCCGCGATTTCGCCGCGCTGCGTCGCTGGGCCGTGAATCCGGCCCTCACACTGCGGCCTCGTGAAGACACCGGACTCGACTTCTCCTATGAGCACCTCGACGATCACCGCACGGCAGACCGGGGCATTCCGTCTTTCCAAGGCTGGCCCGTCAACATCCCGCTCCAGACATTCTTCGGGAATCCGGATGACAGCCGCGTGAGGGCCGAAGTTGACCACGGTTCGATCGCGCTCGATCGCCAATTCGGGTCCATCCAGTTGCGCAATCGGTTTCTCACCGGCGATTATCGCCGCTTCTATCGCAACTACGTTCCGGGCGCCGTTTCGCCGGATCGCCGTGCCATTCTCACTGCCTACGACAACGCGAGCGAACGGAGCAACCTGTTCAACCAAACCGACGTAGTCTCCAGCGCGATCACCGGGCGTCTTCGGCAGACTCTGCTCGCCGGCGCGGAACTCGGGCACCAAGCCACAAACAACTTCCGCAACACCGGATTCTTCGATGGCACGGTAACCTCGATCTCTGTGCCGCTCGATGGCTCCGTGCTCTATCGGCCAGCGACGTTTCGCCAGAACCCGACCGACGCCGACAACCGGGTGAATGCAACAGTAGTTGCAGTCTACTTGCAAGACCAAGTCGAGATCTCGCGTAACCTTCAGGCCATCGCAGGGCTGCGTTATGACCGCTTCCGTCTTCTCTATCGCAATCATCGAACCGCGGAAAGCCTGCGCCGCGTGGACCACCTGGTATCGCCGCGCGCCGGACTCGTGTTCAAGCCCGCCAGCGGAGTCTCGGTCTACGGAAGTTACAGCGTCTCATATCTGCCGAGTTCGGGCGATCAGTTCTCTTCACTGACCGCGGTGACTGAGCAGGTGAAGCCCGAACGATTCCGCAACTACGAGGCCGGCGTCAAGTGGGATCTCGCACGCTCGCTCTCGGTGACCGCGGCGGCCTACCGCCTCGATCGGACGAACACGCGGTCGATCGATCCCAATGACCCCACGCGCATCGTCCAGACCGGCGCGCAACGAACCGAGGGCTTCGAGTTCGGCGCGAGCGGATCGCTCACGCGCCGGTGGAACATCGCCGGAGGATACGCCTTCCAGAACGCCCGCGTCACTAGCGCTACCGCAGCGGCGAAGCAGGGCGCTTGGGTGGATCAAGTGCCGCGTCATTCGTTTTCGCTCTGGAACCACTACCAGGCACACCGCCGTCTCGGCTTGGGACTCGGCCTTGTCAACCGCACGCGCATGTTCGCCGCGATCGATGACGCGGTGATCCTACTTGGTTACACTCGCGCCGATGCAGCGGCGTTCGTTCCCTTGGGTGAGAAGCTTCGGCTGCAGGCAAACGCGGAGAACGTCACGAACGCTCACTACTTTCTCAACGCGAACGGCAACACGAACATTTCTCCGGGCGCGCCACGCTCGATTCGGATGGCGCTCGTGGCGCAATTCTAGCTGCTTGGGCGTCCCAATCTAGTTCGACCTTCGTACCGGCCGGATATCGGTCTTGACGAAATCCTGACCCTTGTACAGCAGCGGCTCGTCCATCGCTTTGGCTAACGCATACGCGAAGCAATCGCCGAAGTTCAGCTTGGCCGGGTGCCTTCCTCTGCCGAAATCATAGTACGCTTGCCTGGCCAACTCGCCTTGCAGCAACGTAACCGGCTCTTCGACGATCCCCGCCGCTCGCAGAAACGCATCGGCTTGCCGTGATGCATCGGGCTTGGTCTGTTGTCCGAGCACGATGGTCAGTTCCAGACGATTGACGACGCTGATGCGACAGACGCTGGAACTCGCGATGAGACTGGCGAACTCGGCCGCCTCCGGTTCACCGAACAAGATCGCAACCAATGCCGAGGTGTCAACGATCATTTCGGCAGTCCATGCTTGTCATAGAGCAACTCACCGTGGCTGACGTAGGGACGCTTCACGGCCTTGGCCGTTCTTTGCGCGATGGCCATTAGTTCGTCCACGCTGGCCTTGGCCTTTCGCTTCTGGATCTGGGCTTGCCGCTCGCGAAGCGAAGTAATCACGACCTTTGTCAGACTCTCGCCGGTCTCCTTCGCAATTGCCCGAGCCAACTCGTAGGCTTCCGGATCTTTTACGTTGAGACTCATTGCTTCTTCAATTCTAGAAACTTGACTAGAATTCTACCATGCCGAGCCGAACAGCGAGCCGGCGGCAGGCAGCCTCGGCGGAGGTCCGCACTGAACTGCATGAGATATACTGGCCCCACATGAGGTTGTCCGCAATGAAATCGAGAACACACGTACTTTTCTCTACCCTCCTAGTCGTGGCATCGAGCGTGGCCATGTTGCATGCGCAAGACACCCGAGGCACGATCTCAGGAACTGTCACCGATCCGCAAGGCGCGCCGGTCGCCTCGGCTGCGGTGGTGGTGACCAACACCGGCACCAACGTCGCCACGCAACTCACCACCAACGAGAGCGGCTACTATGAAGCGCCGCTGCTGCTTGCCGGAGACTACCAGGTGACCGCCGAAGCGCAGGGATTCAAAAAGACCGTACGCGCCAACCTGGTGCTCACGATGCGGGCGCAGCTCCGCATCGACCTGCGCCTGGAAGTGGGCACCATCAACGAATCGATCACGGTCTCGTCGGAGTCGCCGATTCTTGACACTTCCACCGTGACCAGCGGAAAAGCGCTGACCACGCGCGAGATCATGGACCTGCCGGTGTTGACCAACGACATCGTGTTGCTGGCCCGCGTGGCCGCGGGCGTCGTGAATCAGGGCACCTTCCAATACCTGTCGCAAGGCATGGTCGGCGGCAGCTCGGGTTTCTTTTCGCCGCTCCAGTTGGGCCAGAACGAGTGGACCATCGATGGCTCGCCGAACCTCGGCAGCGGCGGCATCGCCTTCACGCCGTTCACCGATCAGATCGCTGAGTTCAAGATCGAAACCACGAACTTCGATGCGTCGTTCGGGCACTCGATTGGCCTGAATGTCGCGTTCTCCACGAAGTCTGGTACCAACGCGCTGCACGGCTCGGCGACGGAGCAATACTGGAACACGCACTTCAACGCGGCCCCATTCTTCGTGAAGCAGAAATACTTCCAGAACATCGCCGCCGCTGAGGCGGCAGGGAATTCGTCGCTCGCCAATCAATTGCGAGGCCTGCCGATGCAGGCCGGCGGCCACTCGAACGATTTCGGCGTCACGATCGGCGGACCCGTCTACATCCCCAAAGTCATCAACGGCAAGAACAAGCTTTTCTTCTTCTTCTCGATGACCGGAAACCGCACGCGCCAGCCGGCGCGCACTTCGGAGATCACTTCCACCGTTCCGACGATGCTGGAGCGTCAGGGCGACTTCTCTGACCTGCTCGCGATCAACTCGAAGTACCAACTCTACGATCCGCTGAGCACCGCCGTGGATCCCGCGCGCGTCGGGCACTATGTGAGAACGCCGATTCCGCGCAACTTCATCCCACAGAGCCGCGTGCTGTTGCCGAAGATGTTCAACTTCTACACGAGCCGGTTGCCGGCTCCGAACAATAGTCCGGCGAGCCCGTTGGCGGAACCGTTCAACAACTATCTCGCGCTGGGCCAGTTCGACAACACGAACTACGTGGGTCTCACCAATCGCGTCGACTACAATCCTGGCGTGCGGAACCGCTTCTTCTTCTCATGGAACTGGAGCCGCTTCGCCGAGTTCGCGCAGGATTGGACCTACGCGACCGCACCTGGCATGCAGGATTGGGACAACCACCGCTACAACCGGAACGGAATCTTCACATGGAGCTTCGCCAAGAGCTCCACCACAGTATTCACGGCGAGCTTTGCGGCCAATGAGTGGATGAACCGCAACGCCACCGGAGGCGAGCGCAAGTTCAAGCCGAGCGACGTGGGTCTGCCCACTTACCTCGACGATCACTGCCAAGGGCTGAACGGATGCGCGGTGCCGCTGGTGCAGTTCGTGGGAACACCCGGAGCCTACAACGGGAACGGCCTCACGTTCGGTTACACGTCGAGCGGTTTTCCGCATCAGCGCTCGCTCAACCTAAAGTCGAGCGTGTCTCACATTCGAGACAAGCATTCGTTCCAGGCGGGCATCGATTTTCGCAAGGCGATCGCCACCGATCCGGGCGGGGCAGGGAACCCGATGGGCTTCTTCCAGTTCGCCAACAACTACGTGCGGAGAGACGATGACGGGCTCGCAGCGGCCGGCACGCTAGGGTTGGGCTACGCGTCATTCATGCTCGGCATTCCGACGGCGATGCAGGCCGACACCAACGGCAGCTATGCGCTGAGCAATCCCTACTACGGCTGGTTCGGGCAGGATACGTGGCGCGTCTCTCGGGACATCACGTTGACGCTCGGCCTCCGCATGGAGTACGAACAGGCGCCCACGGAGCGCTTCAATCGCGCGCTCACCTACTTCGACAAGACGCTGCAATTGCCGATCACCAATGCGGCGCAGGCGGCCTATGCGGCCAGTCCGATTCCGGAGACGGCGGCCAGTGCGTTTTCCGTGCTCGGCGGATCCGTGTATGCGGGAGCGAATGGCGCACCGCGCCGGCCGTGGCAGAACGAACTGATGTGGTTGCCGCGCGTTTCGCTAGCGTGGCAAGTGACGCCGAAGATGATCATCCGCGGCGGCTACGGATTCTACTTCGATTCGATCAACGTGCAGAATGAGACGTTGAATCAGTCCGGTTTCTCGCGGACGACATCCACGAACCTGACCAACGATTTCGGTGCGACGTGGCTGGCGGGCAATCCTGGCGCGGGCATTTCGCCGCTGGCGGATCCGTTCCCGGTGCGTGCCGACGGCACGCGCTTCGACGCTCCGTTGGGCAACGCACTCGGATCGATGTACGTGGCCGGGCAGGGCTTCAACTACCGTCCCTTTGATCGCCGCCATCCGCGCGAGCAGCAGTGGCGGATCGGCGTGCAACGGCAGTTGAGTCCGAACATGGCCGTGGAAGTCTACTACTGGGGCATGTGGGGCGACCACTTGGCGGTGAGCCAGAACTTGCAGCCCCTCGCTGGGCAGTATTGGAACACGACGATGACGCGCAATGCGGCCATCGCCACCAACCTCAACGCGAACGTGCCGAACCCGTTCAACATCGCCAACTTCGCTTCTCTGCGCGACTCCAACCCCGCGCTCTACCGGCAGATGTCGACGCTCGGATTCTTCACGGCTTCGACGATTCAGAAGAACCGTTTGATGCGCGCGTTTCCCCAACTCAACGGTTTGAACACCACGCAATACTACGGCAAGGCGAAGAACAACTCGCTGCAGGTGATGTTCCAACGGCGGCTTTCGAAGGGCTTCAGCGTGAATGCGAACTATACCTATTCGAATGCCGCGGTTTGGAACTTGATCGTCAACGAGTTCGATGCGCAGCCGCGGCAGTGGACGCCCACCAACGTCCCGTTGCCGCACCGCTTCAACGCGATCGGGATTTATGAATTCCCCTTCGGCAAGGGCCGGACGTTCTTCAAAGACGGCATCATGAGTCACGTCGTTGGCAATTGGCAGACCGCGTTCACCTATGACTTCCAGCAGGGTCCGTTCCTCAACTGGGGCAACTTCTTCTACAACGGCGATCTGAACAGCGTGAGCTCGACGTTGACGCAGCGCACCAAGACGCTGGACCAATGGTTCAACGCCGCCGCGCCGTTCGAGAAGAACGCGGCGAATGGTCCGGCGGCTTACCAGGCTCGCGTGTTCCCAGTGGACATCACGAGTGTGCGCGCCGATGGGATCAACCAGTGGAACGCGAACCTGCGGCGCGATTTCCACATCAAGGAGCACTTCATGTTCGAAGTGCGGCTGGATGCCATCAACTTGTTCAACCGGTCGCAATTCTCGGCGCCGGACAACACGCCGTACAACACGACGTTCGGCAAGGTGACGAGCCAGACTTCGACGTTGAACCGGTTCTATCAGATTCAGGGCCGGCTTCGCTGGTAGACAGGCGGCGGGACTGAAGTCCCGCGCAGGCTGAAGCCTGCCCCACACAGCAGGGGCTCGTCCTCGAGTAGCGTTTGTGATAGAGTCTGTCCGGGGTCCCCGACGACTTACCGCCAACCTACGTCATTACGAGGATGCGATGAGAACACCACTCGTTTTTCTTGCATACCTGGGCGCGGTGTTTGCCCAGGTGGAAACCACCACATCCATTACCGGCACGGTGAGCGACCAAATGGGCGCCGTGTTTCCGGGCGCGACGGTCAAACTCACCAACCAGAACACTGGCGCCACGCGCGAGGCATCGAGCAACGCCGAAGGCGTCTACTCGTTCCAATCGCTGCAGCCGGGCCGGTACACGATCGTCGTCTCGGCGCGCGGCTTCAAGACGACCACCATCAATGATCGCGTGGTGGAAACGGCGCAGCCGGCGCACGTGGATATCAAGCTCGAAGTCGGGTCGACGTCGGAGCAAGTGACCGTCTCGGCGGCAGGCGCGGAGCTGATCAACACCGCATCGGCCGAGGTGACCGGCAGCGTGACTCCGGAACTGGTGCAGAACATCCCACTGCCGCGCGGTAACATGTTCGACTTGTTGCAGCTCACGCCCGGTGTGATGCCGCAGAACGTGGGCGCGAATCTCTCGTTCGCTTCCGTGTCTTTGAACTTCGTCAGCGCGGGCAACACGTTCCAGGCATCGGGCGCGTTCATCGCGGGTAATCGCGACTCGTCATCGAACGTCTCGGTGGATGGCTCCAACGTGCAGATTCCGGTGTATGGACAGGCCACGCAGTTGCAGGCGCGCGCGAGCGTGCAGGAGGTGCGCGTGGAAGCCGCCAACATGAGCGCCGAGTTCGGCAACGGCGTGGCGGCTGTGAACGTGATCACCAAGAGCGGATCGAATGACTATCACGGTGAATTGTTCGAGTTCTTCCGCAACAACCACCTCGACGCGAATTCCTATCTGAACAACGAGGCAGGGCGGCGATTGCAGCCCTACACACAGAATCAGTTCGGCGGTTCGATCGGCGGACCGGTCAAAAGGAACAAGCTGCTCTTCTTCGCGAACTACGAAGGCTTCCGCGTGGTGCAGCGCCAGCAGTTGTTCGCCACCGTGCCCGATACGAACTTGCGCAAAGGCGATTTCTCGCAGTATCAGCCGCCAGGTCCGGGCGGGACCTTCCTGCCGACGCCGGTGATCTACAACCCGTACGATGCGGATCCCACCACTGGCTTGCGCCGGCCGTTTCCGGGCAACAAGATTCCTATCGGTGCCACTGGAGCCTGCGCGCCGCGGCCCACATGCGCGGATCCGGTGACCACCACCTACCTGCAGAAGTTCGTGCTGGAGCCCAACATCGTGGTGAACGGCATCACGCAATACACCAACTCCGTGCGCACCACGCTCGACCAGAATCAGGTGACTGCCCGCGGCGATTACCTGATGAGCGATCGCAACACCGTGTTCGCGCGCTTCACCTACAACAAGCAAGGTTCGCTCGCGGGGGGGTTGCAGCCGCTGCAAGGTACGAACAATCCGTCGGCTTCGACGAACGCCGTGCTCCACTGGACTCGCGTGCTGGGCTCATCGAAGGTGAACGATCTCGGGCTGTCGTATGTACGGCCGAACTGGGCCTACACGCGTCCGCTGGGCCTGCCGGACGCGCCGGCGCAGATCGGGCTTCCGAACACGTCGAGCTACACGGGTGGAACGCAATGGTCCGTTGCGGGCTTCGATCTCGGCAACGCTACGCAGTACATCTTCAATGCCTATTCGAACAACATCCAGGTGAAGGACGATTTTGGCTGGGTTCGCGGCAGGCACAGCTTGAAGTTCGGACTCGACGCGGTGAACAAGCGCTTCATCTACTACAATCCCTCGGGAGACAAGGGCAGCTTCACGATGAGCCGCTTCTACACGCAGGCGTGCCCGCCTGGGAACACGCGTTGCGATCAGGCGCGCGCCGCCGCGGGCTTACCAACGGGCGGACTCGAGTTCGCGGACTTCCTGCTCGGAGCCTATTCGAGCACGCTGCTGATCGTTCGCCAGATCCCGTACGTGGGGCATCAGCAGTATCTGGGCTTCTATGGGCAAGACTCGTGGCGCGCCACCAATCGGCTCACGATCAACTACGGGGTCCGGTATGAATATTGGAGCCCGTGGACGGTGCCGCGAAACACCACGGTGAGCTTCAACTACCAGACGGGGCAGCCGGCGTTCGCGCTGCAGAACCCGAACGATTTTCTTGATCCTTCGAAGTGCTTCGGCGCTTGCGCGCCGATGACGCCGGGCGTTCCGCGACAGGCGTATCGCATCGGAACCAAGAACTTCTCGCCGCGGTTAGGAATCACGTATTCGTTGACGCCGTCTACCGTGCTGCGCGCGGGCGCGGGCATCTACTATGACGGCAACATCAACATGAACCAGTTCAACGATGTGCAATCGGGAGCCGCACCGTTCAGTCTGCGATACGAAGTGGTGAACGATACGTCACAAGCGCGTCCGGCGCGACTGGTGAGTGGCGAGTACCCGGGCGGATTGCTCGGCACCGCGCCGCAACCGAACGCGAATCCACCGGCGAGCTTCCGCTACGCGCAGCCGTACTATCCGATTCCGGCGGTGTATCAGTGGTCGTTCAGCGTGCAGCAGAGGCTAGGGTCGTCATGGATGGCGCAAGGAGCCTATGTGGGCTCGCACACGATCCATCAATTCCAATTCATTGACTCGAATGCAGCGGCGTTGCCTCAGGGCGATGTGGCAAGCCTGCCGTTGCAGCAGCGCCGGCCGTATCCGCAATGGGGCATTATCGGAACGTGGGCTCCGCTCGGATGGGCGCGCTACAACTCGGCGACTGTCAGTATCAAGAGCACGCAGTGGCATGGTCTGACGTTGCAGAGCAACTTCACGCTGCAGAAGAACATCTCGTCGTCGAACGTGTATGCCTCTGATCACGGGAACGTGAACTTCCGCGTGCCTTACATCTGGGCGGGACCATCGTCGCTTTCGCCGTACAAGTGGTTCATCGCCGCGCTCAACTATCAGACGCCGAAGGTGGCGCGAGCCGGGATGCTGAAGCCGGTGATCAATGATTGGTTGCTGAGCGGTACGTTCACGGCATCGCAGGGCGTTCCGATCTACGCGCAAGCGCAGGACCTCACGGGTACCGGGCTTTCCGGCGCGTCAAGTCTGGCGCAGCCCAACCGGATCTGCAATCCCAACGACGGCTCGGGGATCCATACGCGGCTGAAGTGGTTCAACACCGGTTGCTTCGTGAACCCGGCGTTCGGCGTGTGGGGCAACTCGGCTTTCGGCGCGGTGACCGAGCCCGGCATCAACAACTGGAACCTTTCGACGATGAAGCGGTTCCCGATCCCGTTCGTGCGGGAGGGGCACGTGCTGGAGTTCAAGGCGGATTTCCTGAACACTTGGAACCACACGCAGTGGCTGAGCTCCGATCGGAATTTGACGAGCGCCACCTATGGGCGGATCACGGCGGTGCGGAATCCACGGCAGGTCCAGTTTGCGCTACGGTACATGTTCTGAGCGGGCGGTCCGAATCAGCCCCGCGCCAGGATCTTCGTGATGTCGTTGTACAGCACGAACACCACCAGCGCCATCAGGAAAACAAATCCGAACTTCATGATGTTTTCCTTGAACTGCAGGCTCAGCTCCCGCCGGAACAGCATCTCGATCAGTAGCACCAGAATCACGCCACCGTCCAGGATCGGAATCGGCAGCAGGTTCAGCACCGCCAGGTTCAGGCTCACGCCCGCCATCAGGTCCACGAACGCATCCGCGCCCATACGCGCCGCCTGACCCGAGATCTGCGCGATCCGGATCTATTTGGTCGATAGCAGAGCCATCTACCGGGAAGGCTTGCGGCCTGCCAACGTGCGGTAGAGCTCGCGACCGACCGTATCCAATGGAGGGAGCGAATACGAGGGTTTCATCACGGCACCCTCCTCACGCTTCTGCCTGTAGAACTCCTCGAGCTTCGCGAAGCCGGGGTCGGCGGCGAGCCTCGCGGGTTTCTGTTCGGCGATCCGTTGAACTTGGTCCGTGATGCTCATGATAATCAGAAGTAGTTCTTGCTGTGCAGAAAAGTCTTGAAGTCACCGCGAGCAATGTACTCGACAATGAAGTCGTTGTAGCCGCGGATGAGCCGGGTGAGTTCTCGGTCGCGTGAGTAATCTTCGACTTCGAGCCGCAGCAACTCCTTTAGCGTACCAGGACCGATCATGCGATCGTGCGAGAGCCACGTCTTGTTATCACCCAGCAGTTTTGCGATCTCTTCGGCGCGCGCCTGCTTCTCCTCGAGCGTCACAGGCTGCCCCTTCTTCGCCGGATCGGTCCGGTGAGTGGCCCAATCCCTGAACTTGTACTGTACCAGCCAACTTTTCAGCAGCGTAACCGTCAGGTCTCGCGCTTGCTCGTAGCGGCTGAGCATCGCGAGGTCTTGGTTCTGCAGGATCAGGAACTCCGGGTTGGTCAGCTCGCCTTTGGCGGCTTTATCTAGCATCTTCTTCACTTGGTCGAGGTAACCGAGAGCGGGAACCCAGTCCTTGCCATTGAAAACCTGCGGATCGATAGGGCCGAGCGAGGACGAGTAGTCCATGTAAATGCGGTCACCCGAGGTACAGAAGATCGTTCCGGCCGACATCGCGTAGTCGGGCACGACGAAGGAGACTTCGTCGTAGTGAAAACGTACGATCTCTACCAGTTTCTCGACCGTCTCTACGCTCCCGCCCGGAGTGTTCAAGAAGAGGGCCAGATGGCCGGTGCCGATAGTCGATGCTTTCAGCTTCTCGATGAAGTCCCGGAACAGCTTCTGCATCGCGGGATGCATGGGGCCGAAGTAGAACGCCACGTCTGCCCGGAGGCGTGCCTCGAGCCTCTCGACGCGCTCCTGTAATTCGTTCCTGATTTGTTCGTCGTAGAGTTGCACTGGCTTCGAAGGATCGCTTGCATCCCGATTCTACCAGCTCCCGTTCGGGGTCGCGCCCGTTTTCGCACCTCGCCGCGTCGATGCGTTTCACGTTCACCCCGCCGGAAGCATGTGCCGAATTCGGTTGCAGATTTCCGCTGACTTGTCATAGAGAACGTTGCGCTCGCGTGGCGTGTCGAGCCGTGAACTCGATAACGACGCAAGGCCACCCGACAAGTCCGGATCGCCCGAGGCGTGGGCGGCTTCGACCAGTCCGCCAAAATTTCGCGAGCCGAGCAAACAGCGCTCAATGTCAGCAACCGTCACAGCCAGCAGATGTCTGACCGGGCGCATCGCATCAATGTCTTGATATTCCTGCCGCATTCTTCTTCCAGATACTTGCAGACGAGAGGGGCGGTGATCGCGCTGTCCAGGGATACGAGAATTGGCTGAATCGCTTCAACCGGCGTACCTCGGGTCAGGGCGGCCAGTTCATCGGCCTGTGAAACTCGGAGGATGCCGTGGGCAAGCTGACCTACTCCTTTTCGCTTCGACCTGTCGCCAACGTACTTCCTGTCGATTTCCCGTAGCAATTTGTCCGGATCGAAGCTGTGCTTTACAGGAGCCGGAACCGCACCGCCCTTGTACTCGAAAACGAAAAGAGTCCTTCCCTCGACCAATGTCGCATCGAAGAGGGGCGTGCCATCCAACGAACGGGGTTCCTTAACAGCCCGTGGCTAAAGTCGCGTGGGCCGCGTTGCGAGCGCCATGGGGCCAGATGCGAGGCGTGGCGAGGCAGGCGATGCGGGCCATCTCTCAGGAGCCACAACGAAGCAGATGGCCCCATGCCGCCGCAACCCTCTGGGCGGCCGGGGTTTGTGCCCGCATGCTTTGTTGCTCGTCGCTCGAAATAAATCCGCATTGCTTCCTCCTCGCGCCTCGCCTGCGGCCACAGATCCCGCGCCGCGCGACCCACGGGACTTTAGCCACGGGCTGCTAGCCTACGCGCTCCGGCGCGCAGGATAAAGCGCGGCGAACTTCCCCGGATCCGGCGCCAGCCGGCTGTCACTTTTTTGCGGCGGCTGCATCTCTACCGGCATGAGAGCGACAGTCGATTGGAAAGACGGTGTCCGGTTCGAAGTGACGGCCCGGGGGCACCGGATTGTATGTGACCAGCCGCTGGAGGGCGGCGGCTCGGACCAAGGGATGACGCCGCCGGAATTCATGCTGGCTTCGCTCGGGGCATGCGCGGCGTACTATGCCGCTGAGTACTTGCGGGCCAGGGGGCTATCGCGGGAAGGGCTCCGCGTGGAGATCGAGGCGGAGAAGGTGCAGCAGCCGGCCAGACTCGACGGGTTTCGGATCGTGGTGGAAGCGCCGGCGGCGGCCGAGGCAAGGCATGCCGAGGGGATCGATCGGGCGGTGAAGCGCTGCCTGATCCACAACACGTTGCTGCATGCGCCCTCGATCGCCGTGGCCGTGGAGGCTCCTGTTACCATCTAGCCAGTGCCGAACGAAATCGACCTGGCCCGGCGGTTGATCGCGGGCGACGCTTCCGCTTTCGACGCGTTCGTGGATTTGTTTCAAACAAAAGTGTTCCAGTACAGCTATCTGATGTGCGGACACAGGGAAGACGCCGAGGAAGTGGCGCAAGAGACGTTGATGAAGGTCTTCCAGAATTTCCGGCAACTGCGGGAGCCCGAGCACGTGAAGTCATGGGTGTTCCGCATCGCCAAGAACGCCTGCCAGATGAAGCGGCGCAAGAGCGTGTTCGCACCGGTACGAGAGATTTCGCTCGACGAGTTGAAGCCGGGCTGGAAGGTGGAAGGCGAAGAACGGCGGCTCGAGATCGCCGACTGGAGCGCGCTGCCCGACAAGCTGAGTATCGACTCCGAAATGGGCACGCTGCTGCGCACGGCGATCCGCGAACTGCCGGAGAACTACAGGAGTGTGCTGCTGCTGCGCGATCTCGAGGAGTTGAGCACGCGCGATGCGGCGCAGATTCTGGAAGTGAGCGAAGACGTGGTGAAGACGCGGCTCCACCGTGCGCGTCTGGCGGTGAGGCAGAAGCTCGACGAGCACATGCGGAAGGAGGGAATGGCGGCATGACCCCGGAGTCCTGCAAAGAGGTGTTCGCGCGGTTGTCCGAGTATCTCGACGGCGAGTTGCCTCCCGATCTGTGCGACCGGATCGCTCAGCATATCGAGGGTTGCGGCCCGTGTGTGGAGTTTGTGGAGAGCCTGCGCAAGAGCGTGGAGATGTGCCGGCAGATCCCCGTGGCCGAGCGGCCGGCGCCGATGAAAGCCCAAGTGAGGGAAGAACTCCTGACTGCCTACCGCGCTGCTTGCGGGTCTCGCGGCTGAGAAGAAAGAGGCCGCGCGCTCTTCCGCGCTAAACTGGAGAAATTCCTCCGTGATGTGGAAGGGCGAATATACTTTTGCGCTGAAGAACCTGGTCCTCAAGGATTTCCGGATTCGTTACCGGAACATGTCGCTGGGCGTATTCTGGTCGCTGCTCAATCCGCTGGTGATGATGATCGTGCTCACGTTCGTGTTCACGGTCATGTTCCGCAATCCAAACCCGGACTTCCCCGTCTTCGTGCTGTGCGGGCTGGTGCCTTTCAACTTCTTCGCCATCGCGTGGGCCACGGGGACCTCGGCTGTGGTGGAGAACGCGGGGCTGATCAAGCGAGTTCAGATGCCGCGGGAAATGGTGCCGATCGCGAGCGTATTCTCGAATTGCGTGCACCTGCTCATCCAGATGGGCCTGCTGATCGCGATGGTGCTGCTGTGGGGCAAGGGCGTAAATCGCTACTGGCTCTTCATTCCGGTAATGATGGCGCTGGAAGTGGTTTTCGTGAGCGGCATCGTGCTGGTGTTCTCGGCCATCAATGTGTACATTCGGGATTGCCGCTATCTGGTGGAATCCATCAATACGGTCCTCGTGTGGCTGGTGCCGGTCTACTATTCGCATCCGCTCATCCCGCAGAAATACACCCTCATCTACGAGCTCAATCCGCTGGCTGCGATCATCTTCGGCCTGCGGGCCATCCTGCTCGACGGCGTGGCCCCGGGGATTCCGCTGCTGCTCAAGCTCGCCTTCGCGTCGGCGGTGAGCCTCGGCGTGGGTTTCTTCGTGTTCGGACGGATGCGCCGGGGATTTTTCGGGCAATTGTAACTCCATGGCCTTGATCGAACTCGCCGGCGTATCGAAGTGGTTTCGGAGGCACACCGGCCCAAAGCTCGCCCGCGAGCGATTCTTCGACTGGATGAAGCGCACCCATCACGAGGAGCAGCGATTCTACGCGGTCAAAGACGTGAGCTTCGCGGTCGACAAGGGGGAATCGGTCGCGCTGGTTGGTTCGAACGGGGCGGGGAAGAGCACGATCCTGAGCATGGTTGCGGGATTGACGCACCCCGATGCGGGCGAGATCAATGTCAATGGAAACATGGCCGCGCTCATGGAACTCGGGGCCGGCTTCCACTTCGATCTCACGGGCGCGGAGAACCTGCTGCTCAACGCGTCGCTCATCGGCTTGGGCGAAAAGCGCACGCATCAGCTCTTCGATTCGATCGTGGACTTTGCCGGTCTTGCCGAATTCATCGACGAGCCGCTGCGCACTTACTCGGCGGGCATGGTGGCGCGCCTGGCGTTCTCGGTGGCCGTGAACGTGCAAGCCGACATTCTGATCGTCGACGAGTTACTCGCCGTGGGCGATCAGGAGTTCCATGCGAAGTGCCTGGAGCGGATGAAGCAACTGCGGCGGAATGGGCAGACGCTGCTGTTCGTGTCGCACAGTCCGGACATGGTGGAAGAGTTTTGCGATCGGGCCATCTGGATGGACCACGGGGAGGCCAAGATGGATGGCCGCACGGGGGAAGTGTTGGCGGCGTACTTGAATCGGATGCACCATCATTGAAGGTGGAGCTTGAAGTGCGTACGGCGGGCGCCGATCCAAGCGCCGGAAGTCCCGCGCAGGCTAACTTGACTGAAGCCGGCCCCACAGGCGGGCTGAAATCTCGTGGCCGGCGAAGAAACGCCCGGCCTTACCTGGGCTTTTTCGACTTGGTCTTTCTCGCGCGCGGGAGCTTCGGCAACTGGAGCCGCCAGATGCCGCGGCCGTAGGTGGAAGCCGTGAGCGAATGCGTTCCGGCATGGTAGACCACGTCAGTGACCATCTGCCGTGGAAGATTGCCGGTGAAATTCTCCCAGTGGTAGTTTTTCAGTGTCTCGTCCCACGAACCGGCCCAAACGCCGGCGTCGTTCGCAACGAAAACACGATACGGTGGTCTTGTTTCAAACGCGAGACCGTGATGCGGAACGTCCGGACACTGCTGTTTCGGATCGGCACTGGTCCACGTCAAGCCGCCATCGAGAGACGCGTACACGTGAGCGTATTTCTCGAAGACGAACTCGTCCTTGGCATCGGGCGCGCCCCAGGGCGCATGATCGGGAACGGCTGCGAACGTCAGCAGCACATGCGACTCGTCGTCCGGATGGGCCTGGATGCCCGTGATCACGCGCCGCGGCAATTCGGGACCGGCCAGATTCTCTGACCACGAATTTCCAGCGTCCGTGCTCCGGAAGACGCCGCCTTCTTCCGTGGCGGCGTAAACCATCAGCGGATTCTTCGAAGCGACGTCGAGCGCCGTGATTGCGCTTCCGTCGAGATGGTCCGACACCGCGCTCCAACTCTCGCCGTCATCTACCGTCTTCCAGACTCGCGTCGAGCCGGCGAACACCATCCGCGGATCTTCGCTGTCTTCGTGGCAATCCATCGCCATCACAGAGAGCCATACCGCATGCCTCTCGTCGTCGGTTGCGTCCGAAGGCGTCACCGTGGACCATCCGCCGTCCGCGGTGTGGCGCCTGATGTTCATGTGTTGGAACGATCCGAAGATATGGTTCGGATCGAACGGATCGAACAGGATCCAACCCCCGTCACCGCCGATCCCCTGCACGAACTCGCCCACCGGCGCGTCGAAGTTATGCACCAGGGTTCCATTGTCTTGGGCGCCACCGCCGAAGACACGCCCTTCGGAAGGGGCCACGTCCACGTCGTAGAACATCGTCGTGACCAATCCCGAGCTGCGATTCTCCCACCTCGCCTCCGTGTGGGGCCTCACGTCGTCGCAGTAGTCGAGCCCGCCGTCATTGCAATCGTAGATGCAATTTCCCTTGGGCATGGCGAGGGCGTGGTGGTCGGCGTGCGCGTACCGCGCGTTTCCCCGCTGCCGGTCCCACTCGGTGATCTGCTGCCAGTCGCTGCCCCAATTATCGGTGAGATGAAGGTTGACCCCTCCGCAAACTACGAATCCGGGGATGTCGGGATGCACGACGATGCAGTTGTTGTAGCTCCCATTCTTCTCATGCCCGAAGTGGCGGCCGCCGGCAGACATCCAGTCTTTCCCAGCGTTCCGGCTCACGAACACACCGAGCACGCGGTCGCGGCGGTCAGCCGCGTAAGCCCAAATGACGTCGGGGTCGGAAGGCGAGATGGCGAGGCTGGTTCGTCCGAACATCTCGGAGGAAGGAAGCCCGCTGGTCAAGTGTTCCCAGTTACCCTGCCCTCTATTTGTCGAGCGCCAGATTCCATTCGCGGCGCCCCTCGCGTCGACAGCGGCGAAGAGCATTCCTTTGCGACCAGGGTGGAACACGACGCTGTGAACGTTGTAGTTCGGCACCGCCACCATATCCCGAGCGAACACCAGTCGGTCCTGGTCGACGCGGCAAAACCGTAGCGAGACGGGTTCCTCGTCAGAGTGCGCCACCGAGCCAATGCAGACCAAGTCTGAATCGAAGGGATCGACGGCAATCGAGCTGATTCGGGTCGGGACACCGTGTGGGAATCGTGTCATCAGCCTGGTCCACGAGGCGCCGCCGTCGGTCGAGCGGTACAGTCCGTTTCCCGGATAGCTGTCGAGCGACATGTTCGATTCGCCCGTGCCGCAATAGACAATCCCGGGGTGTTTCGGATCAACTGCCAGAGAACCTATGTTCTGACACTGGTGGTTTGGCCAAGCGCTACGCCAAGTTTTGCCGCCATTGTCACTGCGCCAAACCCCACCTGCTGCGGCGCCGGCGTAGACCCGGCGATGGTCGCGCGGATCTACCGCGATCGAGGTCGATCGGCCGCCAAAATTGAAAGGGCCGAGCGACTGCCAACTCAGAAGCTGCCTATGCGTGACATCGCCCGGCGCCCAGGGCATCTTGGCCGCCCGCCTCGCGAAGTGGCTGCAGCGGTCAGTCGAAACCATCGTTACTTCTTCTTGCTCTTCCTTGGCTCGGGTGTGGTTTTTTCCGAATTGATCGGTTTCCTACCGCTGCCGCCTCCGATTCGCTTCGCCTTCGCGGGCTTTTTCTTCGTGGTAGCCATTTTTGATTCTCCTTTGCGCCTGAGGATTCAGGTACCTACCATTCTATTCGAGCCTTCTCAAAAGGCAAGACATAAATGGAGTTCTTCCTTGCGGACGGCTTCTCGCCCGCGGCGTTGGCGTTGGCGGGACGCCCGGCGGGTGGCCGCCAGAGGACTTCCCCTCTGGTGACTACTTACTGCCCTTCTCCTTTCCCTGGCCTCGATGGCTCGATCGTAGGCGGTGGCGAGGACAGGGTCTTCCTGGCGTGTCTTGCCCGGTAGCTACCAGGCTATTCGGAACCTTTCGAAAAACAAGTGGTCGGGGCGAAGTCTTTTCGCCTCCAATTGCCGCCTGCGCTCGGCCAGACCGCTCTCGGCCACCAGCATCAACGCTTCGCCGAAACCCTTCCACTCCGACAAGGCGTAGGTGACGGCCGAAAGCCTTACCGGGTTGAAGTGGACCATCGCGGTGCGAAGGCGATTGTGTAGAACCGTGGGCCACTTCAACTCGTAAGGGACTCGCCTGCGAAACTTATGCGCCGCCTCAATCTGCGGGAGCACCCATTGCTCGTAGCCCATGCGGAACAGCCTCAGGCAGAATTCGTTGTCCACGCAGCCGCTCGCCAGCAGTGCGTCATCGTACCCGCCGGAGATCTGGAAGACGCGCCGCCGGATCGCCATGCAGGCTCCTGGCAGCACCGGCACGACTCGCGGCTTGCCGTTGCGGCGGGGAAGCCATTTTGCGTGCATGTCCGGCTTGGGCAGCGTCAGCCCATAGCCGAGGCACTCGGCGTCCCGCATATCGGTGATCGCTGGCGACACGGCGCCAGCGTCCCTCTGCTCGAGGGCCGCTACCATTGGCTGCCACCAGTGTCCCGTGACTCGGATATGGGCGTCGGCAAACAAGATCACGTCACCGCGGGCGTGCGCCGCTCCCAAGTTTCGGGCACCCGCTACTCCGAGATTCTTCCCCCGAAACAATCGCGGCCCGGACCGTTTTCTCGAAAGAAACTCGGCCGAACCGTCGGTGGAGCCGTCATCCACCACCAGGAATTCCGTATTCGCCGGCAAGGTGTCTTGGAGGTTTTCGAGCGTGAGGCGCAGGTCGCGTCCTTCGTTGCGCGAAATCATGACCGCGCTGATCCGTGGCATCACCGTAGAGTCTCCCTTAGCCAAAGGTTGCCAGTCAATTCGCCTAAAGAAAACACGGCGCTCTGGCCACCCACCGACAAGCCGATCGCTTCGGTGCGGCTTCCGATGCGGCGCAGCGACCGCCGCGCCGTGTGGAAGTGTTCCACGGCTACGGGTTCACCCACGGGTGTTTTGTCGGCCGCCAGCCGCTGCACCCAGATGCACCGGAAACCGTCCCGCTCGGAGAGAAAGTAAATTGCTCCTCCACGTGGAGACCAGGCGGGTTCGCGGTCGATGGACTTGCCGTCCGTGATGGCCACCCAGCTTTCCTCCGGTGCTTTTCCTTTGTTGGCCGGCGCCACGAATATCCGCAAGTTGTCAGATCCCGCGGCTGCCATCTGGAATGCGACCCATTGCCCATCCGGTGAGAGCCGTCCCTGGAAGAGCCGCCCTTTGGCGGGCACGAGAGTCACGGGTTTCTGCTGACCTGGTTCGAGCACGCTTACCGTTTCCGGACTCTTGACAGGTTCCACCAGAACGCGCATGCCGTCGCGGCCGGCGTCGGTCGGTGTGCCGCATTTTTCGCACAGTGTCTCCACCTTGCCTCCGGCGGCGGGAATCCGCAAGATCGCGTCATCGACTGCGTAAACCACATTGCGGCCGTCACCGGAGATCCGTGGCCGGAACAGAATCGTGTCACTCGTGAGCAGGTTGGATTCGACGCCGCTGGCAAGATCGCGAATTCGCAGAGACCAGACTCGGGAGTGCAGGCTCACGTATGCCGCACGGCTGCCGTCCCACGCGATCGACGGCCACCATTCCGTCGACGCGTCCATGGTCAGGCGCTTCGCACTGCCCTTGGCGATGCCCATCTCGGCATCCACCGGCAGGCTCCAGATGTCGAAGTTCAATGCGTGGCTCGCATAGGCCATCCGCGTGCCTGTCTTCGCCTCGGCGAAAGCGGATTGGCTCTCGAAGCCAGTACCGCGCGTGGTCCGCCGCGGAGGGCTCGACACGCGCCCTCCCGGGAAACTCAGCTCCCAGATGTTGGTCGCGTCTCCCATCCTACCCGCCACTAACACCCGTTCCGGATCCGTCAGCCATTGCAGGGGCACATGTGTGTTCAATCCAGAGGCGAGCCCCACCTTCGCTGCCGTGACGGCGCGAATGGCTCCTGTTGGCCTTGGTTCGCCTCCGGCCAGGGGCGCGATCCACCAGTCGAGAGCTCCATGGATGGAGGCATTCGGATCCTTTCGGGCCACCAAGAGCAGTGAGTCGCCGCTCGGGGACCAGATCGGACGAAGCGAAGCCGCGAAATCCGGCAGGAGTCTTCTCGCCTGGCCGCCTCCGGCAGCAATTACCCATGCTTGCGCCGATCCCGCCGATTGCTCGCCGCCCTCGCGTCCGGTCCAAAAGGCGATCGACTTGCCATCGGGCGAAAAGTGCGGATTGCGCCCGCCCGGCGCAACCAAAACAGGTTCGCCTCCGAATGTTCCGGTAACCCAGACCCCGCCGCCGTCCTTCTCCGAGCGAAACGCGATGTGGGTGCCGTCAGGCGAAATGTCGGGGTCACTCTCGTCGCTGTCCCAAGTGGTGAGGCGGATCGGCGCGCGGCCTCCGATCTGCTGGACCCACAGATCGAGGTTTCCACCACCGGCGCGATCCGATGCATAGGCGAGCATCGTGCCGTCTCTCGAGAGCGCAGGGCTCATCGACAGTCCCGTGTCCGCGGTCAGCATCGTCACCACCGGTTCGCGCTGCGGAATGTCGCGGCTGGCGGCCCATCTCCACACGCCTGCGCCGGCGAGCAGAGCTCCGCAGAGCGCTCCCACGGCCAGCGGGGCGCCGAACCACCGCGAGCGCACGGGCGTGTCGGCAACCGCCGGGCCGGGGCCCTCGAGGATCCCCTCGAGAAGCATCTTCACGTCGGCAATGCTCTGCCAGCGGTTGCGGACGTCTTTGGCGAGGCAGCCTTCGATGATGCGGACCATGCTGGGCGGCAGATCCGGGGCCAGTTCGCGTACGGGCCTCGGCTCCTGGTTCAGGACGGCTGCGAGAACACGCATTTCCGACGCGGCCTCGAACGCGCGCTGCTGGGTCACCATCTGATACAGGACACACCCGAACGAGAAGATGTCACTGCGCGCATCCACTGATTTGCCTTCGGCCTGCTCGGGCGACATGAACGCGAACGTGCCGAGCAACACACCCAGTTTCGTCAAGGGCTCGTCCGTACCGGCTGTTTCCGCTCCGCCGGGTACCTTCTCGGGAAGAATCTTCGCCAACCCGAAGTCGAGTACTTTCACATGGCCACGCGTGGTGATCATGATGTTGCCCGGTTTGAGGTCGCGATGCACGATGCCTGCGTCATGCGCCGCCGCGAGCGCGTCGGCGGTTTCGATGGCGATCCGCAAGACTTCGGGCAAGGGAAGGCGCTTGGCCTGCAGAGCGGCGTGAAGCGTGGAGCCCTCGATGTACTCCATCACGATGTAGTCGCACCCGGCTTGGTTGCCGGTTTGGTAGACCGTGGCGATGCCTGGGTGGTTCAGCGCAGAGGCGGCTTCAGCCTCGCGTGAGAATCGCTGGCGGCCCACGCCGCTGACTGTGTCGGCGCTGACAACCTTGATTGCCACTGTGCGGTGCAATTGCGTGTCAGTGGCTCGATACACAGTGCCGCCGCCGCCTCTGCCGATCGGGCCTTCGATGCGAAAGTGGCCCAGCATGGACCCTGGCCCGGGCGCCGCCGGCGAGACTGGACGGGTCACGATGGGTTCGGCGAGAAACGCGCGCGACACGGTGACGTCGAGCAGCCGCAGGACCTCGGCGCGCAGTTCCGGGTCTCCGGCGCATTCGCGGTTGACGAAGTCCTTGCGGGTGGATGGCTCGAGCTCGTTGGCTTCGAGGAAGATCTCCTTCGCCCTCCGCCAGCGCTCAGGCGCCGGACTCGCTGGCACGTGTCATCTCCAGATAGAGCCACCGCCGCGCGTGTTGGAGCTCGCGCTCCACCGTGCGCAGGGGCTTTTGCGTTACGGTGACGATCTCTTCCAAGGTGAGCCCGCCGAAGTATCGCAACTCCACGATTTGGGCTTGTTCGGCATCGAGCGCCTCGAGCTTGTGGAGCGCTTCATCGAGAGCCAGCGCCTCGTCGCGGCGGTCATCGCAGACGAGCATCGGTTCTTCGAGATCCACGCGGAACTGCTGGCCTCCGCGGCGCGCAGCCTTCTTGGCGCGAATGCGGTCGACGATGATGCAGCGCATGGCGTGGGCGGCTACGCCGAGGAAGTGGCCCCGGCTCTGGAAATCGCGCTGGCGCGCGCCGATGAGCTTCAGGTAGGCTTCGTTGACCAGTTCGGTGGGTTGGATGCTCATCTGGTCCGGGTTGCGGCGCAGACAGTCTTCGGCAAGCCCATGGAGCTCGTCATAGACGAGACGGACGAACTGCGACCGCACCTCGGCGTCCCCGTGGTTCAATTTTTCGAGTAGCCGGCTTGCTTCCTCCGACCGGGACTCTACCATATTGGATCCAGGGCATCAGTATAACCCACGGTCGAGTTGGGTTGCGGGGGTTGCCGGGCGGGCTACTGGGGTACCAGAACCTGGACCTCGCTTCCGGCGAGCCGCACCGGGACCGCGGCCACTTGTCCGACATGCACCTGCGAGCGTCCCGTGTTACCGCGATTACTGTAGGCGACTGTCAGGTCGCGTACACCGAGGTCGCGGTCAACGAGGACGAAGCCTTCGAAGACCTGCGCAGGGTCTGTGTTCGCGACCACGACCACCTCGCGATCCACGAGGATCCGCGAGTAGGCGACGATTCCCTTGGCGCCGAAGGACTGTCCGAAGTCGACGCCGTTTCCCGAGACTTCGCGGAAGTAGAGCCGGCCGTAGCGGAGTGCGGGTTCGGTGGCGCGCAGTTGCGCCAGCTTGCGAATCTCCTGGTAAGCGGGATTGGCGCGATCGAAGGCAGGCGATTTGCCCCACAGCGCTTCGCGCACGGACTCGAGGCTGCCGAGCCCATCCTCAGTTCCGTTGAGCGACTGTTCGGTGCCGTAGTAAACGCATGGGATGCCTTGGAGCGTGAACAGGAGCGCCAGTGCGAGCGTCACCTGCTCGGGTGGAGTGGCCGGATTGCGCACGCGCTCGTTCTGATCGTGATTATCGAGGAAGCTGACGAAGAAGCGGCCCGCTTCGCCGTGCGAGCTGAGCAGGTCGCGCTCGGCGTTCTTGCGGTCCTGGAAGACGGTGCGTAGCGACTCGACTGCGCCGAATCCTTTGGCCACGGCAGGGAGCTTGAAGAAGAGCGGGAAATCGAGTGCGGCGTCGATGCCGAAGCCGTCGCCCGCGCCGTTGCGTCCGGTGAAGGCGGCGATGGTTTGCTCGTCGTCATAGATCTCGCCGAAGGTGAAGAAATTCTTCTTGCCGATGCTGAGGGCGAACTCGCGCATCGAGTTGCCGAAGGTTTCGATGGCATCCGGCGAGACGTACTTCACGGTGTCGATGCGGAATCCGTCGAAGTCGTATTTGGCGATGAGGTAATGATAGGCGCGGATGAGGATCGCGAGCACGGGCGTGACTCCGTAGCGGGCGCGGAGCTCTGCCTGGCTCGCGGGGCGCGCGTCATATTCGGCTACCAGTTGCCGCATTTCGCCGAAGTCGCCGGGGACGAAGCTCGCGCCGGGATTGTCGGTGAGCTTCGATCCGCGGCGGCGGAAGAATTCGCGGCGCTGCAGGTCAGAGGGCCAGACCGCGTCATCGGGCGAGAGCGCGGCGGGCGCGGGCAAGTCCTGCGTCCAGTCAGTGCGGGGGAAGCCGAATCCGTTGATCCACTCGATGGCGGGTTCGCTGCCGAGCGGTCCGTTCATCACGGCTGAGTCGGCGAAAGAGCTGACTACGCCGTTGGGGCGCACATAGTCGAAGACGCGCGCGGAGTGGTTCAGCACCATGTCGGCGATGACGAAGAGTCCGCGGTCATGCGCGGCGTCCACCAGTTCGCGTAGCTCGTGCTCGGCCGTTTCGCGAGTGCCGTCGGAGGCGAAGCGCTCGTCGAGATTCAGGAAGTCTTGCGTGGCGTAGCCGTGATAGTTGAACTCGAAATCCGGCTTGGGATTCTTCAGTACGGGCGAGATCCAGATGGCGCCGGCGCCGAGGTCGCGGATGTAGTCGAGTTGCTGGGTGACGCCGCGAAACGTGCCGCCTTGGCGGAAGCCGAAGCGGTGGTTCCAGGTGTGGCGTGGCGGAGCGGCGGGGTTGTTGAAGCGGTCGAGGAAGAGGAAGTAGATCCAGGAGTCGCGCCAATCCACGGGCGAGGGAAATACGCGGCGGTCGCCACGGCGGGCGGCGCCGATTGCGGCTGCGACTGCGGGGTCGAAGATGTCCTTGGGCATATGGGTCTCCATAGCGGGAAGCAAGTCCGAGGGCCGATGTCCCGCACTTCTTGCCGATGTCCCGCACTTCTTAAAGTCTGCTCCACACCGTGGCGGAGCTGCAATCCGGAGAACGGAGCCTTCCAGGAGGGAATGTGCCCACTTCGGAAGCGGGACTGAAGTCCCGCGCAGGCTGAAGCCTGCCCCACATCTCCCGAGAGACCAAGCGTTCTACGAGCGCATGCGACGGTATCGGAGGCGGGACTGGAAGTCCCGCCGCAGGCTGAAGCCTGCCCCACAATCGGCGGCGGAGCCCGCCACGTTTGACCCAAGTTCATGCGACTCACCATCTCGCCTTCAATGTCTCTGGGAGCAACGGGAGCAGGCGGAAGGACGGCGTGATGTCGGCAGGGAGACGGTGTTTGAGGGCACCCCAAGAGGCGAGCGTGGTGGCCATCACGAGGTCATCGTGCTCGGTGGACTTGGAGGGCGCGAACGAGACATGGCCAGAGTCGGAGATGTGCCGCTCCATGTTGGCCAGTTCCTTGGTCAGCGATTTGGTGTGCGGCGTCTCCTTTGCAATTTCGAGTCTTCCCTGGCGCAACATGACCTGCAGGGACTGGACGAGATCGCGTTTGGGAACATTCAGGTTGTACTCGGTCCCGTTCTGGCTCTGGCCTCCGGTGATGGTGATGGCTTGAACCTTCGCCTTCGGCCGTGATTTCTTGAGGATGTCGAGGAAGGCGTTGCCGACTCCGGTAGCGTCCACGATCAGGTTGGCGCGGTACTCGATACCGGCGACAGCGAGAAGGTCAATGACGTAGTCGACGGTTTCCGGATACGGAGTTTGGAGCGGAATCCGGTCGAGGTGGCGGAGACGGTAGCGGACTTCGAGGATGCGGGAGAAGTCCACCTTATTGATTTGGTCGGTGGGAGTGACGAGGACTTCGATGACCGCGACGGCGGAATAGTCGCGGCGCTGGCCGAGGTCGAGGCCGATGTAGAAGTGTTGCCAGGGAGTGTCGTAGCGCACGTTCATTCCGCCGAGGAGAGTAAGCGGGCTGGGGGTTTGTAAGCGAACCGGCCGTTCGATCGGGACGAGCGGCGGAAGATCGGGGACGATGGCGGCATCGACATCGTCGGGATGGAAGAGGGCGCTGCGCGTGGCGGAGAACTGGCAAAGATACTCCTGTTCGAAGAACGGCGGCGGGAGCTTGGCGCGCTCTTCGTCGAGGAACTTTTTCGAGATTCGCTTGCACTCGGTGGCGGGGACTTCGATGTAGGTCCAGTTGGCGCGGTTCACGTACTCGTCGTGGAAGAAGCCGCGCTTGCCATTGGGAGTAGACATGAGCCAAATGGCGGCGTCCTCACGAGTCGCGATCATGGGACGAACGGCCTGGTAGAGTTCGTCGTCAACGCGAGCGGCTTCGTCGATGATGAGGAGAGTGACGCCGGAGTAGCCACGATTGGTGGTCTCCTTGCCGGGGAGCCCGACGATGCGGGCGCCCGAGGGAAGCAGGACAGAGATGCGGTTACCGCCATCGCCGCGAGGAGCGATGCCGAGCTTGCGGAGGAACTGCTCCACCTTGCGGACGAACTCGGACGATTGGCGTTCGGAGGGAGAGAGCACGACGGTGAGTGAGTCCGGGTTGAAGCAGGCGTGATGGACGACCTTGAGGGCAGTGGTGGTGGACTTGCCCCACTGGCGCGTGCAATTGAGGAGACCGCGGGTGATGCCGAGGTGGAGGACGCGCTGTTGGTGGGGGTCGGGCTGGAAAGCGAGTCGTTCGCTGGCGAAGCGGATGGCGTCGAATGCGTATTTGAAGATGTCGGCGTTGGAGAACATAAATCAAGCCTCGAGGTATCAGTTCCTTGCTGAGTCAATAGAGGTGTGGGCACTGGAGAGCCGCCGGCGTGCGCCACCGGCGTCAGTCAATGCCGAATCGAGCGAAGACACGCTCGAATGCCAGCGACGCAGCTTTGCACGCCTCGCTATAGGGACTGATCGCCTTCAGGAGCTCGCCGCGAAGGGCATCGAAGAATTCGTTGCTCGGCTGCATGCCGTTTCCCTGGCCCGAGCGCGCGGGCTCGAGCTTGAGAGCCACGTTTGGGCGCAGCTCGAGAGCGGTGGTTTGCAAAAACGTGTCCATGGCGGCCCCTTTGTGGTTCGTGGCTACTCCCGGCCGGGCGGATTCAGTGCTTCGGGGGGCACGATGGATGGGCCGGACGGCTTTTCCGCGGCGGAAACAGGCTGCGGAGCCGGTTGGGAGGGTTGGGACGGGAGTTCGTTTTGCAAATTCGCTTTTGCAGGCGGATCCGGCGGTGGTTCCTGGCTCTCCTCCTGAGCTTTGCGGTCCGCCTGGAGTTCGCGGAGTTCCCCCAGTGCGCGATGATACTCGCGCGCGAGGCGGGCTTCGTGACGCTGGATGGCGGCCAGGGAGCGCGAGTTATCGGTGAGGTTCTTGTGAGCAATGGCGGTGCGGGTGGGCTGGTCGATTCGATCGAATGTCTCGCTGACCTGAGGACCCGATTGTACGATTTCGAGATCGAGCGTGGCGGTCTCGAGAGCCCAGGCGCGGCGGATGCGCCACTGCGCGGCGGCCATTTGTTCTACCAGTTGTGCTTCAATGCTGTCGGCCGGTTGGAATCGGGCGACGTAGTCGTCGAGGAGTTTGCGCCAAGCGGCGGGATCCTCATTGGCGAGCACGACGGCGCGCGAGGTGAGTCCGTGTTTGACGGCGTTTTGAGAAGAGCGGGTCTTGCCGGCCTCGGTGCGTGGTCCGGTGGCGCGGGCGGGTGCGCGCGAGATGTCGATGGCTTTCATCGGATGTCCATCCTCCGATGCCAGAGTAGCCGGGAGGGCAGTGGCGCTTGCAAAATCGTTCCCGGCAAGCCGCTGAAGCGATTGCCTTTACGATATTTTCAGTACACGAACTGCATCGGTTTCGGTGGTCTCGTGAGCGCAGAGGCAGCGGGCGAGCCACCCATGTTTCGGCGCGGGTGTTGACGCCGCGCGGACTGGCCTCTGCCTCTTGCCGCCCCTACCGGAGCGCTCGCCTTCGCGGCGGCGCCGTCATGACGGCTCGCCTCGATGTCGGTAAAGTGACTTAGTTAGTTTGACCGTTATGGCCGCCGTTACGAGAATTGTCTTCTCGTTGCGGAGCTGCGTCGGCGGCCATAACAGCGGGGATACCAAGGGGCGGCGAGCCTCTTGTCTATTTAGCGTGCTCGGAGAGTTACGACATGGTGTCGAAGCCCTGCCGGTGAGCAAGAAGCGAACCGAGTTGACGGAATGGCTGGAAAGGGGCATGCATCTCGATTCGCTGGACGCATCCTACGGGTGGAAGCGAGCGTTGCGGATGTCTGGGTAACGCTCATGGCAATGTGTCAATCGAGAGGAACGCCCCTTCCAGTTGTAGACGGACTTCTTGCGGCCGACTGCGCTTCATTACAACCTTGCAGCGGTGACCCGCAACGTAAGCCGTTTTCTCGGCCTCGGAGTAGCCACCGTCAATCCGTGGCAGGAGTGATGATGTGGCTGGGCCAAAGGGCCGTAACGGGCTCGTTCGGAGGGTGGCGCCGCTCCAAGCACCCGAAATTCGCAGTGCGACTCGGGCAGCGGGACTGAATTCGCTCTAGGCTTACAGTTGGTTGGCCCTGGCTAGCGCTAGCAGCGACGTAGAGCACGGGCGGTTGGCGGCGAAGAGCCCTGCTCGGTTCTACTCGGAGAGGCGCAGCCCCCCGTATCGGAAGACATACAAGTAGCTCAGCTTTCCGCCGTAGCGTAGGCCATCGGCGGTAAAGTTGATCTCTTCGTCTTCTCCAGGCGAGAAGAGGATCGTGACCGGGCTCATTTCGCCGGCGACTTCGCCCAACAGCGCGGGCACGGGAGCCGGTCCTAGGTGCATGTCGGGCGAAGGTGACTTGCATTCGCTCCGAAGGTACCACCAGCGTACAATTCCTTTTCCGCTACCTCCGGCCCAGCGCAGTGCCTGCAACCCGAAGCGCGCGCTGCCAACCGTAGTCCCCGGAGACAGATCGCTCAAAATTTCAAATCGGGGGAGTTGGATTCGGGCTTCGAAGGGGCCGGTGTGCTCACCCCCGCCACCCTTGACGACAATCTCGCCTGGCTCCAGTATTCCCGGCGTTAGGTCGGCGGGATAAAAGGGGAGCCCGTTCGGCAAGCCTGGCCGTAGCGGTACTGTGCGGTCACTCGCGGCTACAGTAATCGTGCCAGCGTCCTGCGGTACCTTGTCCGCCCAGTGATCGGTATCGAATGAAGTTGTGTCGGCGAGATCGTCTTCGGAGGCACCCTCTAGCCCCGGACACACACGCCCAGTGAATCTGCCACCCCGGGAAAGGCTGCATGTGCCCACCGGCGTATTGAAAGCGGCAGGCCCAGGAGGAGCAGTGCGGAAGAAGTCAACCCAGAGTCGGTCCCGGCGGGCTGGGAGTTGCGGGAGGCCCGAGTTGACCTCACGTACCAGGATCAAGCGAAGAAAGCCTTGCCGGGCCGGTTCCTTACAGGAGCGACCGTTTCGGGAAACCGGAACGCTCAGGATTTGACTTCTATCAAACCCGAAAGCATAGTCAGGCTTGATAACCCGAAACGGAACAGCGCAGCCCTCCTGAACGTCCGCAGGGACACGAATATTGAACTGATCGACTCCCGCGAAGCCGGGTGCCTTCCCTTGCCAAAGCACGTCGGCGCCGACTAGGCCTGGTGTGCTTTCGCTTCCGATGAAAACACTGAAGGGAAGCTCGGTCGAAAGGGGTGGATCGAATGGCGCGGCCATTCGATCTGGAACGAGCGGTGGGCCAAAGCCAGTGCCGTAGAAGGTAGCTACGTCACCGGGCTGGAGCGCGTCAGCAGGCTGAACGAGGCGATTTAGGCGATGGCTCCAAAGCGCGGGCTGGCCGCACCCGGTTCCATCCATGGTGAAGACTCCTGGACTTGCGGCCTGAGGCACGAATTGAAAGGACTTCGACGAGCCGGTCACCGTCTTCACGGTAATCGGATATGTCTGGTTTTGGGGAACATCCGGAACAACGACGTTGATCTGCGCCGGTGAAACGTAGAGCAAAGCACCGGGGACATCTTCGAAGAGCACCTGGGTACCCAAAAGCTGTGCCGGCAACGGAAAGGAGTTCGGGGCTGTTTGAACGCCAGGAGCGAGATTGGTGCCGAAGATCGACAAGATCGTACCTCGGCTGTAGTTCTTCTGGAGTGACGGAGGCCCGGAGAGCGAGGCGGCATTCAGAATGTTTTCGGCGCGCACTTCCGGGGGTTGCGCGAGTGCGCAACCACTGAGAGCGACCAGTGCGGTCAAGGCCCGGTGAGGGACGCAAGCCGTCATTGGAACCGAATCTTCTCCTTCTCGGCGGCGCTCAAGGGCTGTGCAGCGAAATGGAGTGTATAGGTTCCGCCGACTTGCTGGGGAGGCAGTTCAACGAGGCCGTGCGGGTAGTTCATCGGCACCGTACCCTGAACCAACCGCACGACTCGGCTCGAGAACGATAACTTCAGATTGGTAGCGGCCGGAACCGCGAGGCGGTATGTGCGCCCCTCGGGAGTTCTAGAAGAGAGGAGCGCAGGCACATACCGTCTATCTGGCGTCATGACTCCGCAAGAAATCGGGAGGCCGTTTACTGAGTCGTCAGCTTGAGGAAATGCTCGCGCCGGATCATCAATCCGGATCTCGAGCAGTGCTCCGGTTTGTAACCGAAGCGAGACTCCACCCGAAACTCGATCGGCATCCACTCGGAAGCCTCCTGGAGTGCCCCAGTCGCAAGGGTTCAGGTAGGGAAAGGGAGCCCGAGCGCACACCAGATACTCACCGTTTCTCAGCCCCTGAATAGAGAACGTCCCATCCGGTCGCAGCCGGACCGTCGCCCTTCCGGGTTCCGCGCCCTCAACGGGGCGGCTCACAGCCTTACCGGCATCGGTCCGGGATGTTTGGTGTTTTCCAAGGCCCGAAATCATGATTTCAGCTCCCTGAATTGGTTTGCCGTCCGTGGACGTCACCGATCCACTGAGGTTTGCCGCCGCCGCGACGCCTGCATGCAAGACGGCCACCGCGACTAACACTGACTGAGTCGAGATTCGAAGCTTCATTGAAGTAGGCTCCACCATAGTATCGACGATCATGGCGTCGGCAGGACAACCTGCGACACAGGATGCGGAAGTTCGTAGCATAACGGCCCGTTCACGCCGTCGAGCCAAAAACGATAAACCGAACCGGCGGGCCGGCCTGCCAAGGTGCTCTGATTGAAACCCTGGGCGGTGCCGAAGGGTGTATTTGCAGGAGAACCGTCACAGTTGAGACTAGTTGACGCGTTCGGCTTCCACGCCGAGGTTTCCCCGAGCATGAACAAAGCGTTGCACACGTTGGGAACAGAGCCGCGCCACCCACCTGGGCAGAAGCTGGCGATGAGACTGCCCACGGCGTTGAACGTTGCGGCCGCTTCGGCACGGCTTGCTGCTATCGATTGTGTTGCTGCGGGAGCGATTGCACCTCCGGCCTCGTTCGTCTGGCCGAGTACGCCGGTGTGGTGGATGTCGATGATGTTCGGTGGCTCATACTGCCGTGGTACGGAGACCATATGCGAGACATTGCTGTTGCGGCTCAGTGTCGAGTCCGTGCACATAAGACCCCTGGTGTAGAAGATGGAATCGGCCCCATCTGATTCTACGGCGTTGGCCGGCAATCCGATCAGCCCTCCCCCGAATGCCGCGAGCAACTCGGAACTTCCGTAGATTCTCGCGCTGTCTCCGTAAATGGAGGGGCAATCGAATCCGGCAGCCTGCAGTTCGGTTTCGATCCACGGCTTCAAGGCACCGCCTGTGAGCGATGAGGTTGTCACGCGTAGCTGATCAGGCGCCATGATCGCGCGAACGTGGCCGATCACGTCTTCGTCGTACTTGTTGTCGTAGATCAGGCGAGCTTGAACCGTGAAGATGTCGATTGCCACCTCGTTCTGAAGATCGAACTCGACCACCGTTAGCCCTTTTTGCCTCGCGAGGTTCACGGCTCTCGAGAAGACATTGTACAGCCAGGGATAGCCGATGAAAGTACCTCTGGGATTGTCGCTATACCGGTTGTTTCGCGGGGAGCAATTGTATGATTGACTGAAAAAGCCGAGGTGTGGGCCTTGCGTGAAGGCACCTGTGTTGCCTGCTGGCACGAGCAGGTAGGGTGACGCTGGCCAGTGTTCGACCTCTGTCAAGGGGCTATTGGGCCGACACGGATCGGTGATTGTGAAGAACCCGCCGCTCGGCGTTCGGTACCAAGCTCCCTCATCCCCGCCGAAGCCGTGCAAGGCCGGCGTAAGCGTGACATTGTTGATGCCCGCATCCTTCAAATCCTGATAGAGCAGGCTGAGGTTCGCATCCCAGTTCGGGTTCTCCGCGATCGGCGGCGGATTTGTGGGGCCGGTTTGATCACAGTTGTTTAGCGCCTTGCTATTTCCACCGCCGCAAATCCCAAACTGAAACCGGACTCCGGTAACATTCTGATCCACACGATAAGGCACAAATGCATCTTTGTAGCATTGCCGAACCGTTTTTGTCGTGGGGCATGGTGGCACGACCGGCTGGCCGTTCAGAAGGTTCATTTGCGAATCACTGTAGAGGTTGATTGGCAACGGGCCAAGGTTTACTTCCACCCGGCTAGGGCCTGTCAATTGGGTCGGAGCCACAGGCGGCAAAACGAAGTCCCCAGTCTGAGTGCCAAGATTCTGGGCTTGATCGCGCGAGCGCACTCTGTAATAGTAGACTATTCCGGGCTGTAGACCAGCGCCCGAAATCGTTTGATTGTGGTAGGTGACCATGCCAGTGTCGAGGGTGGTCGTGCTGCCATAAGAGAGGGTAGTTCCATACTCGATTTGCGTACTTGCCGGCTCATTGGTATTCCAGGAGATCTTGACGCTCGAAGGCGTGAAGCCACTTTCGTCGAGGTTGAAGATCGTAGGCGGCGTCGTATCTGCGCCACCGGCTGCCTGAGGCTTAATCCAGCCCAAAGCCGCCCATTCCGTAGTGCCGCTATTGCTCACGGCCCGAAGCCACATCCACCTCTCTTGCCCTCCCGGCGCAAACGGCGTTTTGAACTCAATGTTCAGGAGAGCTGTCCGATTGCCGGTGGCGTCTTGGGTTACCGAGGAGCCTGCACCTAGCAGTCTGCACTGGCTGTTTTCGAGAAGACCGCTTCCAGGACTGATGCTACCAGGAACGGGCTGGGTGCCCGCGTCGTTGTCGAGGGTGAAAGTATTCGTGCCAGCGGACCAGCTTATCGTACAGGCGGAGTCGCGCCTAGCCAGGCTGGGCAGAGCGCCCTGGGCAGGGTGCCCTGTTGGGTGCGGCTGGGAAATCCGAAATTGCACGGTATGCCAGGACGAAAACGGCTGCGTCCAGTAGCGAAACGGCAAATCGATTTGAAAGGTTTGGCTTCCTCCCGTTGTAACCCAGTTCGGTGTAACCCGCATCCGATCCGTCCCTGTGGCGTTCGGGATGGGCGCGGACCGGGAGCATGGTTGACAGATCAGACCGGGAGCATGGTTGACACTTTGTAAGTGAAGAGGACCATGGGCTGCTGCAAGGCTATATGAATGCCTTGGAAAGAGAGCAGCGCAATGCATCAACGAGTCAGGTTCGTGTTGGAGGCCGAGCGAGAAGAAGTCAGCTTCGCCGAGATCTGCCGCCGGTACGGAGTATCGCGGGAAACCGGGTACAAGTGGATGAAGCGGTACGCCGAGGGCGGCGTGGAGGCGTTGCGGGATGGGAGCCGAGTAGCGCACCGCCGCCCGCACGCGATGAGTGAAGCGGTGAAGGAAGCGGTGCTGGAATTGAGGCGGAAGTGGCCCAGTTGGGGCCCGAAGAAGTTGAAGGCCCGGCTGGAGCGGGATCAGCAGGCGCTGCCTGAGCAGGAGCGAGAGACGGTCCCAGCAGCCAGTTGCCTGGGTGATCTGCTGCGGCGGGAAGGGCTCACCCACCGGCGGCGGCGAGGCCCGGGACCGCTCGTTCCGGCCACGCAGCCGTTGTCCCACGCGGTGGAGCCCAACGACGTCTGGTCGATCGACTACAAAGGGTGGTTCCAAACCGGCGATGGGAAGCGGTGCGATCCGTTGACGGTGACCGATAATGCAGCCGCTACGTGTCACGCCTGACGGCAACGCCGGAGATCGATCAAGTTCGAGTTCAGGCAGTGATGGAGGCAGCCTTTCGAGAGTATGGCGTGCCCAGGGCGATCCGAAGCGACAATGGGTCGCCGTTTTCTACGAATGCGCCGGGAGGGCTGTCGATGTTGTCGATCTGGTGGCTCCGGTTGGGGATTGGAGTAGAGCGGATCGAGCCCGGAGAGCCGCAACAGAATGGACGGCATGAACGATTCCACTGGTCGCTGGTCAAAGAGTGCCTCGACTATCACATCGCCTGGGACTGCCGCCTGCAGCAGAGGGAATTCCTGGCGTACCGCAAAGACTTCAACCACGAACGTCCCCATGAGGCCCTCCAGATGAGGACGCCTGCCCAAGTGTACCGGCCCTCGAGCCGGGCTTATCCCATTCACCTCCCCGAGATGCAGTACGACTCCTGCTTCCACGTCCGGAGAGTCGACGGCCATGGCCGCTTTCTATGGAACAGCCGGCGTGTTCTCCTCACACCTGTACTGGCTGGCGAACAGGTTGGCTTCCGCGAGTGCGAGGATCGCTTGTTCGAAGTCTGGTTCGGCCCCGTCTTCCTGGGCTGGATGGATTCCACCGAATACCAATTCGTTCGCGAGGAACTCGCCCACAAGTGGGCCAAGCGCACCGCCCATCACAGATCACCCGAACAACCATGCACGCCAGCGGGGGCTTTGCCCCTGCGACCCCAGGATTTAACGCTTTGAAGCAGACTGCATGGGGTGCGGGGCGACCGCGAGCGGTCACCCCGTCAGTCCGCACTCGCGGCAGCGCTCAGGTCGCATCCCTGCGTTGCCCTATCCTCTGCGCGAGCAGAGCCATTGTAGCCCATGTCCATCGACGCAACGGCACTCCGGTTACAAGCCGCAGAGTTACTCTCGTCCAAGCTCTTTTCGCTGGACTTCAGGAGCACATCATAGTAAGATTCTTACAGCAGCCCAGACCGGCAACTTGTCAACCATGCTCCCGGTCCAAAGTGTCAACCATCCTCCCGGCCGCGCAATGATGGGGCCAATCGCGTACCAGCCATCCCATGTGCCCGCATTGGTGTATCCCAACACCCAGAAGTATCGTTCCGCAACGGAGTAGGCCCCACCGGGAGCATAGTAGTCGCAGGCCGCCGGGCACGGCGTATTGGAATGTGGGATCAACGGGTTCTTGAACTGTACGGTGATGGTGAGGGTAGCACTCCTGTCCGGGTTGATATAGACTCTGGACTTGAGAATCTGGACCGCACATTGGCTGTTTTCACGCAGTTGATCCGACCCGCCTACAGCACCGGGCAGTGAGATCCATGGAGGAGTGGAGCCGAAGGTGCCGTCCGACTCCATGTAGAATTTGTTGTTCACTGGGTCGCCAATCGCGTTGCATGTATGGTCCGGCTGATTCAAATTCGAGTTCGACACTCGAAGGTAGAATTGGAGGTAATAGTTGGATCCCGCGGGCGGTGGCATTGTGGCGGTGATGGTCTGGGTAGGACCGACGTTCACCGACGTCGGCCCGCCACGCGGGCCGCTCCCTTCCATCTGAGCAAATAGGGCGCTCGAAAGCATGAGCGTAATCCAAAGGGCCCGACTCATTGACTTGCATCCTCCTCAGTAAGGGTCCGGTAGGGGTCAACCTGGGCTCAATTTCGAGCGGCGTCAAAATGGCCGGAAGGTCATGGTTGCCCTCTCAGATCAGACAGTCATTCAGTAAAGGTATGCTAAATCCTAAACCAAACCGCCTGCACTACCGGACGTAAATCACAGACTCTTGGGCTGCGTTGTCGTTCTCGCCAATCTTGAGGACCAGCTTTTGCGCGCCGGAATCGACTCCGCGCGGGACGTAGGCGATAATCTGTATCATCCCCCACAAGCGATACGGGGCCGATCCGGCATAGTAGATGATTGCTGGCTGGCCTCCGATCGAGAGAGTCAGCGGCCTGGAAGTGAACGGATTGGCGGAGAGGCTGATTCCGTTGTCGGGTGCGGTTGGATTCCAAGTGCCCGCGCCGGTCGCGAATAGCACGACGACCGAGCCCTTCGCGGCGGGGGAGTCCTCCGTGTTCGCGATATAGTCGGAGGCCTGATAGTTCTGGATCCCGAGGATTCGGGGTGCGGAGTCGCTGACCGGAATCGACAAGGTGGCTGTAGGCCCGGACCACCGCTTCACGGCCACCTCTGCCGTTTGTTGTATCGCCACTCCATACGGGACCATGGTCTCGATGCGATTCGGGGTGACTGACAGGACCGGCGCAGTGATCCCGTTAAAGGTTACAGAGGTCCCGAAGAGTGCGGTTGGGTACTGTCCCGTCTCGTTGTACGCCCCCAATGACTCGGCTGGAGCGAGCTTCTGCCCAATGATGGCCACGGTCTCACCTGGCGTCACTGACGCTAGAAGTTTACCGTTGCCAGTCAGGCCCTCGATCTCAGGCTTCGGCGGCTGCGTGATGGTTAGCGTCACGGTTCTTCCAGCTACCATAGGCGGTATTGTGTCAACGGAAGCGAACTGGACAAAGACAGAGTAGAAGCCCGGGCGCATTTCACGAATCGATCTCTCATTCGAAACGATAGGTGCAAACGCAGGAGCCTCCCCTATGACAGGAGATACGACAACAAAATTGGGTGGGCTATTGCTGACGGGTAAGACGCTGTCGAACCGATATCGAACCCGGCCATTGCCTAGGACGCACAGCCCTATTGTGCTGGCGGCACGTGGCGACTCGCTCGAGACCGTCCAGCTAAGGGGAAGATCGGTGCACGGCCTTAACTCGACTTGTGCGCCGGCGGAACCGGCCAGGAAGCCCAGCGTGAGTAATGTTCGACGGTTCATGTCGCTTAGTTACGAAATACGAAACACAATCGGGTTTGGTCTCTGTCCCGGAGGTATTGTCACGAAAAAGATTAGGCCTGTCTTTGGGACGGGAATGCCACTTTGTGTCAAGACCTGAAAGAATGTGCTCTGACAGAGAATCTTCGCAGGGGTCCCCAAAGGAACAACTAACTCGTAGCTCCTTCCTCCGGCATCGCGAGAGACCTGTATCGCCTCTCGAAACATCGAGGCATCATTGACGACCCCTAACATCAGGTGCGCGCCTGGCGTTTTTCCTTCGTGCTCCGATAGACGCTTGCCTGGATCCTCTACTCGCAACTCCAGTACAGCGGCTGGACGAAGCCTTATTGTGACGGTTGACGAACGCTGGCTTTTCGATACGACCACCGAAGGGGGCCTCGTGCCCCAGTGGCATGGATCCAACCAGAGCCGACCGGGGGCAGTAACGCAGATCCGATACTTGCCGTCGGGAACTCCAGTGAACTGGAACTCCCCAGTTCCGCCAGTAACGACATTCCACTCATGGCGCATCCGGCCCGTTCCAGGTTCCGGAACGTCGAAGGGTTCGAGCGATACCCTCGCGCCGCTAACCGGAGACCCATTTTCGCCCGAGATGGAGCCGGCTGCAACGCCAGCAACGAAACTGGTACTGAGCTGAGCGAAGGAAAGTCTCGCTACTCCGACGACGCACAATAAAATCACGAACAGATTAGTCATCGCTCCTTCCTCCATTAGTAAGTAGACCACCATCCAAAATAGTTCCACGAGGGCCTGCTTTGCCCATCGGTGTTGTCTGCCCACGAGTATATGTGGAACATAGGAACCTGCGTGAGGAACTCGATGTCAAGCGTAACGCCGTTTATGTGAGGCTCGGACTGATTGTAAGGAAGCTCGCTGGACGACTCAGCGTGGATCTTGCAGACGCCATTCTCTAGGGGTTGCCCGAGCGGGCCGATCCGGGACGACCCGGCAGCCCATGTGGCGCCGTTGGCACCGGCAAGATAGACGGTCTTGGTCGCCGTGTCATAGTGAAAGTAACACGCCCCCACGGGAGTTGGGCCTGGGTCCGTGTCGCTCTTGGGCGGCGGAGTCAAGCTGAATATTCCAACGATGGCGCGTACGTATTCGCGTCCCTTATTATCGCTTGCTGGAAAGGTGAATTTTTCTCTACTTGCGCCAGGGCTTGAGCAACGGCGGCGAAGCTCAGTGTCAACCGGGAGGGATCGGGGTAATGGGTTCAGTTCGAAGTCAGTGACTGCGATGCCGCTGTAGTTGGGCAGCTTGATCTGGTGGCCATCTCTAGCTACGGCAGCGGGTTGCGAACCAAATGGGGTATAGGTGTTATCACCCGTGACGGTCACGTCCCAGAGAACGTTCCTGCTGGGGAAATCCTGATCCGCAAAGTGTATTCCAAACCGCTGATTCTCGGACCGGTTCGCGATCAGATCTACCTTTCGCAAATCTCTCGGAACGTCGCCGCATCCGCCACCGAAAGCTGTCACTAGTTTGATGCCTCCAGTAGGCAAGAAGCCACTCCAAAGGCTGTTGTGATGGGTGTAGTTGTTCTTGAAGGTGGAGTAATAAAGGCTATGGCCACCGATCCCCTCCGCAGGATAGTTCGATATGGTATTTTGCTTATTTCCGCCGCCGCCAATCACCATGTTCCTGCCGTACAGTTCCATTCCGTCCGTCAGAACCGGGACGGCGCCTGGCCCTATGAAGGTGTTTCCCGTGATCTGAATGGTGTCGGAGCAGTGGTGTACCTGAATCGTGCCACCGCCGGGGTTCCCCACCTGCGGATTCAAGTAGTTGTTCAAGAAATAGTTGCTTCGAAGCGCCATCCAGCGCTCGCCAGTGCTGCCCATTGCGCCGGTCTTATGGCCCGTGAAGTAGTTGTTCTCAATGCGAATATTCCGTGGGGCATGAATGGCGCTGCTGTTCGCATAGCCCGCGAAGTTGTCGCAGTACTTGTAGTCATAATTTGTGTACCCGGACCCCGTGAGAATTCCGGTGACTTCCGAATAACTAATTGTACTGTCATGGATGTATACGTCGTTTACTTTTAAGACGGGCTCAGCACCGTTCGGGCTCGGCCCCCACGCGTAGATAGAGATGGCGTGGCCCGGACTGTCGAAGACGGCGACATTGTATATCGTGACTGCGTAAGGGCCGTTGTAAACATTGTCACCATTGATATTGAAGGGAGCGGGGTTGGAATTCTCGGCGGTGCCCGTGACATTCGTAATGTCGATGTCTATGCATCCGCCAATGGGGTCGGCTGGTGGTGGGGGATATTTGTTTGGATATGCCTGAACGGCCTTGCCGCACTCGGTCTGATCCGTTTGGCTCATGGGGGGGCAGCTAGCCTGCGAGTCCGGAGCAGCGCCTGGGGGTAGCAACCTTGCGAGATCGTCGCGACTGTTTGGCGACAATATGCTACCACCGCAGAGCGTCATATTCTGAAGCACGACTCCGGTGATCGGTTCTGGTACGCCCATATTCACGGGCCCGGCGATAGATAGTATCGGGCCTGTGTGGGCTTGCGCTCGAATGAGCTTCGTCTTGTATCGCGACGTCTGGTCCTGGCCACTTACCACGATATTTGAGCGGTGAACCTCAAGCGTCTTAGTCACGAGGAACTCCCCTGGCTCAAGGAGGCACTGCCCGTTCGCAGAGCCGTCTCTTAGGCAGTTGGTGAAGTACTCCGGCACGGTCTGCGGAGTCGTTTGGCTGACGCTTGGCCCCGTCGGCCTGATCCACCCCAACGCGCTCCAACCGTCGTGATCTGAAGCGGCGTTGGTCTGGCTCCTGGAATTGAGAGCCCAAGTAGTAGCTCCAGCCGTACTCACGAGTCGCGCCCTCAACCACATCCATCGCTCTTCGCCCCCGCCAACCGGCGCGAAGGGCGCCTTGAAAGTCACGTTGAGATTCAGGGTCATGTTCCCGCTTGGATTAGACACCGAGGAAGCGGATGCATTCAACGTACACTGCTTGTTGGACACTGTCCCAGAAGTCACCCATGCGAGAAGCCCAGTACCAGCGTTGTCCTCCAAGTTGAACTGTACGGGATTTGCCTTGGGACGTACGACGACCGTGCAGGCACCGGCCGCATTCGCCAGGCTTCGCTGGGTACCTTGGTTCGGGGTGCCTACCGGCCACGGCTGAGTAACCCGGAAGCGAATCTCGTCCCAGCTCAGTGGCCCAGGCAACGCTCCGGCCCAATAGGGCTGGGGAAGAGTGATCTGGAAATTTTGGGGCCCCTGGTTGACGTTTGTCCAATTTGGACTGACCGAAATTGTGGGGGGAATCGGGGACTGGGGCGGGTTGGCCGCCTGCGGGATAGAGGGGCCGATGGGAGTGTAGCCGAACCACTCGGTGCCCGTGAATCCGGCGACCCACATCACACGTTCACCGGATGGGAAGCCTCCAGGAGCGTAAAAATCACATCGGTCCGGATTTTGTATCGGCATCGAAGCCTCCGGACATGGATTGAAATTGGTGCCGATCAGGGGAGCCGGAGGGGGAAAGTGAGGCACCCAAGGATTCTTGAACACTACCGTAATGATAATGGTTGCGCTCCGGTCAGGATTGATGAACACCCGCGACTTGTCGACCTGCAACTTGCATTGGCTGTTTTGGTAATAGGCGGCGTTTCTGGCGGGGTCGAGATCGCCACCTAGCATGCCCGCTGACTCCGGAGGAGGGAGCCACGGCACTGGAGACACCAAGTAGTCTCCATCCTTTTCCATGAAGAATCGGTTACTTCGGGGATCAGCTATCGCATTGCACGTGTGGTCTCCCTGCTCTTGTGCTGGCGGCTGGCCATTGGGACCAAGAATCCGGCGGCTCGCAATCCGAAGATAGAATTGCCCCCACACACCGACCGTGGGAGGCGGAAGGTTGGCAGTGAACGTCTGTGTCTGCCCCACAAACGTATGGTGGGGGCCACCGGCCAGCAGCCCGCTGAACTGGGCGCTGGCAGTTGTCGCGAGTGAACCGGCACAGATCCAGATCGAGAGCAGTAAATGGGATCTCATCTTCTGCGCTCCTCACTGTGCTCTAACGCCTGTGATCCGCAGAACCGCGTTCGGCGGTGAGCCGGCCGCTGGGACAGGGATATCCATCACGTGCCCACCAGCGGCTGCCGAACTCACGGCCTTGCCGGTCGAATCGGCCATAGAGAAAACATCCGACGCCACTCGCACCGTTACATTCTGCTGCCGAGGGACAAGCATTTCGTAGGCACGGTCGGTCTGCGTGTTCCCGACGATGGGAACGAAGGTGTATCCGACACCCGGGACCCCGATCGTCACCAACATCTTCTCGCCGGGCCGGGACTCGTTGCGTTGGAGGTGGCCGCCCGGATCCTGCATCGTGATTCGGAGCCGAGCCCCTTTGGTGAGGCGGATGGGAGCTATCGTCAGAGCTGTTCCAGCGGGAACCGAAAACACGTCGCCGCCCATTCCCTTCTTAGACCAAGCGCAAGAGTCTGGGAAATCAGAGTCGTGAGCCGAGGCGCAAAGTGCATAGTTCCCACCGGGTACCGGAGAAAAGGAAAACCTGCCGGTGGCGTCGGTTTGCGTTCGCCCCAAGAAGTAGCCTCTCTCGGAGAACGGGAGTCGAGGAAGAAGACTGACTATCGCACCAGGAATGCCGCGGCCGGATTCATCTTGCACCAAGCCAGAAACGGAGGAGTCGGCTTGTCCGAATGCCGTTAACGTCGAAGCGGCAATCAAAGTGCTATGAAGAACGACGGGAAGAAGTGATCTCGAACGTGAGAGCATTTCGCCTCCGGTCTATTTCTAGCCAAAGAATAAACCCACTGTGTTGCGAATGTCAACAGAAAACTTTGAAACGTTGTCGCAGCCTACTCACGCATGCCTCCAAAGAGCGACTGACCCGTTCGTCTCATTCACCTGCGAACCCGGTGCCGTGAAAGGGGTCGCCGAACGTGGTTTACCTCGGGAATGGCAACGCGGTGAACGCCGGCGCCATCCGAAGCGAGAACACCTCGAGCGCGCCCCTGACGATCGACAAAGTAGAAGCGGACCTGCGGCGGCCGGGAGTGAATCCGGGCCCGGTGTTCAATCTCTGGGGCCGGTTCACGACTCCGCCACAAAGCCTGGGGATTCTTACACAAACGGCGGTTGGGAACTTTTCGACGAACGATTATCCGGTTGTTGCGAGCTGCGGAGCACCACTCCCGGCTGGTGACAATACCGCGCCCAGGATTTCGATTACGATAAATAACGCGACCCAATCGTTCGACGATACCGCGCGTGTGCTCGACACGGGCGGATTCAATCTCGGGCGCCGAGGAAATGAATCCGTAGGTTGGCGGCGCATCGGAAGCGTGGGGATCGGAACGCTCACGGGACGGCTCCAGCCTTCTTCGCCGACGCTGAGCCTGGCGGGCAGGTCGGCCGCGCAACTGACCGCGACCTTCACTCACCGACGCGGGAACGCTCCTTTGGGGAACACGATGGGTGAATTTCCGGATCGTGAGCGGTCCGAACGCTAGGCCGGACCGGCCAAGCCGTCACCGATACGCAGGGCAACGCCCGCTTCAGCTACACGGGCGATGCGCAGGGCGGCGATGTGGTGCAGGCTTCGATCACCAAAGCTACCGGCACCCCTGGGCGAACCCGCTGAGCCGTTGCACGAAGTTCGCCCCACAACGCAAGGCGAGTGCTGACGCCGGAGCCGGCAATGTCTTCACGGGACTCGCCGCGAGTACCAGCAGCGGGACTGAAGCGTGTACGGCGGGGCACCGATCCAAGGGCCTGAAATTCGCTGCGCCGCTCGGACAGCGGGACTGGAAGTCCCGCGCAGGCTGAAAGCCCGCCCTACATCGCGGCGGAGCGGCAATCCGAGAACGGAGCGTTCTGCGAAAGCATGTGCGCATACCCGGCAGCGGGACTGAAGTCCCGCGCTGGCTGAAAGCCCGCCCTACACGTCTGAAGCTACTGTACTGTCCGCGAAATGACTGGACAGCTACCGTTTCTTCTTCCTGGTCTTAGGGAGCGTGCACCCAGGCTGGACTTTCTCCAAAGTCTGACGGCAACGGGAGAGCTTTTCCGTAATGGAGTCCACGGTGGCAGTCCACACGAAGGGCTTGGGGTCTTTGTTCCATGCCGCCAAGAATGCTTCGATGGCGCTTTTCAGATCCTCGACACTGCGGAAGACTCCGCGCTTGATGGCCTTCGCATCCAGTTCTCCGAACCAGCGTTCGACCAGATTCAGCCAACTGGAACTGGTGGGGACGAAATGAAGCACGAAGCGAGGATGGCGCTGGAGCCAGTTGCGAACGTTTTCGTGTTTGTGGGTCCCATAGTTGTCCATGATCAGGTGGAGTGGGACCTTGCCGGGGAACTCCTTGTCCAGAATCCGTAGAAACTTGAGGAACTCCTGATGCCGGTGCCGCTGGTAGCACTGGCCGATCACCTTGCCCTGCAACGTATCTAAGGCGGCAAACAACGTCGTGGTGCCGTTGCGCTTGTAGTCGTGGGTCATTGTCCCGCAACGTCCTTCTTGATCGGCAAACCGGGCTGGGTTCGATCCAGTGCCTGAATCTGGCTCTTCTCGTCCACACAAAACGATGGCCTGCTCGGGCGGATTCAGATACAGGCCAATGACATCGGTCATCTTCTCGAAAACTTGGGATCCCGCGAGAGTTTGAACGTTTCCGTCCGATGGGGTTTGAGATTGTGTGCCAACCAGATGTTGTTCACGGTGGACTTGCTGATGCCTTGACTCTTGGCCATCGTGCGGCAACTCCAGTGCGTCATTCCCTCCGGCTTGGACTGCAGCGTCGCTTCCACCACGGCGGCGATTTTGTCGCTGTCGTAGGTGGGTTTGCGGCCCCGCCCGGGCGCAATCTCCCACACTCCGTCCAACCGCATTTCGGCAAAGCGGGTGCGCCACAAAATCACCGTTTTCCGATTCACCGTCAACTGCTCGGCGATGGTGACGTCGGACTTGCCATCAGCCGTCGCCAGCACAATGCGGCAACGGAGGGCTACTTGCTGAGGAGTGCCGTGAGCATTCACCCATTGTTGGAGCTGGGCTCGTTCGTCAGAAGAGATCTCAAGGGAGGGCATTCCCAAGAGTACTCGAGAATGGCCTGTCCTGTCCAGCTATTTGTTGGACACTACACTAGCGCTACGAAGCGGCTAGGACTCCGTCTTCGCGGGGGCTTTGTTGTCGACTTTGATTTTAGCTTCGTTGCGCAACGTGCGGATCACCTTGTAGCTGCCGGTGATAATTTCGTCGCCGTCTTTGACGCCGCCCAGCACCTCAATGTCAGTCGCGCCAGTGATGCCAGTCTCCACCTTGCGATACACGGCCTTCTCACCCTCGATCACGAACACGCCCTGGATCTCTTCCTTGCGTGCCTTCTCGGCAGCGGGGTCGAGCTTGGGCGGTTCCTTCTGGCCTTCCTTCAGCGGCTCGAGGTCGCCCTTCTGGCGCACGGTCAGCGCCTGGATCGGAATCGTCAGCACGTTCTTGCGCGTGGCCGTGATCACCTTGGCCGTGCATGACAAGCCGGGCCGGATCTCGCTCGGCGGATCCGTCAGCGCCACCACAACCTTGAAGTCTTTCGCTTCCTGGCTCGAGATCGCGCTCTGCGACGCGGCCAATCCGGTGGAGCGCAGGATCGCCGTGTTGCCGATCTCGATCACTTTGCCCCTGAAGGTCTTTCCGGGAATCGCGTCGACCGTGATGTCGGCTTCCTGATTCAGCTTCACGTTCACGATGTCGGTTTCGTCCACCTTCACTTCGGCGGTGATGATCGACATGTCGGCGATGGTCATGATCAAGCTGGCCGGCGAATTCTGCAGGCCGGGGACCACGGTCTCGCCGACGCGAACGGGCAGGTTGGTCACCATGCCATCGAGCGGAGACACGGCGTAGGTCCGCTGCAGTACGTCTTGGGCGCGAGCGAGCGTGGCGTTGGAGAGCGTGATCCGCTTTTGCGACGCGGACAGCGCCGCCGCCAGTTGCGCCCGCTGCGCGCGAGCCTGCGGAAGCCTGGTCTCGGCCTCGCGAACGCCCGCGGTCATCGCTTCCACTTCGATCTTGCGCTGATCGTACTCCTGTTTGGCGATGAGCTTTTCCTGGAACAGACGCTCGGTGCGGTTGAAGTTCACCCGTGCCTTTTCGAGTTCCGCCTTGGCGCGGTCAACGGAAGCTTCGAGGGTGCGGATGTTCTCATCGGACGCTTTCAAGCTCGCCTCAGCCGCCGCCGACTCCGCTTCCGTGCTCGAAACCTGCGCCTTCTGCGCGGCCACATCGGCTTCCGGCTGCACCGACTCGAGGCGCGCCAGCAGTTGGCCTCTCTTCACCTGCTGGCCTTCCACCACCAGGATGTCGATGATGCGCGACGGCATCTGCGCATTCGATCCGATATTGATATAGTTGCGGGGTTTGATCTCGCCCGAGGCGGTGACGAGCGAGGTGAGGTCCTGCCGCCCGGCGCGTCCGGTCTGGACAGCCGTGATGCCGCGCTTGGAATACTGGATCGAGCCGAAAATGCCTCCGGCCGCCAACAACAGCCCGGCGACGAGAAGCAGCACCTTCCACTTGGTCTTCAAACTGATTCGCTCCTTGGGATGGTGGCAGGACGAGCGGTCCGCCGGAACTTCCCTCTCCTTCAGACGCCGGAAGGCGGATGAAAGTTCAATAATTGATGGTAACAGGAACCTGTGTAGTTTCCGCTACGTTCATACCTGTGGTAGAAGGATGACAATGGACATTTTTCAGGTGCTCGGCTCCACGTTGGGCCTCGGCTTTCTCTCGGGAATCCGCCTCTACGCCACCGTACTGGCGCTCGGGCTGGCCATCCGCTTCCATTTGCTGCATCTCAATGACCAGATGGCGAATCTGTCCATCCTGGGCGACACCAAGATTCTGATCGCGGCGGGCGCCGCTTGCGCGCTCGAGTTCCTGGCCGACAAGGTGCCGTGGATCGACAGCGCTTGGGACGCGGCGCATACGTTCATCCGGCCGATCGCGGCGGCTGTGCTGGCCGCGACCGCGCTCGGCGACATGAATCCGGTGCTCAAGACGGTGCTGTCGATCGTGTGCGGAGGCGTGGCTCTGACGTCACACTCCACCAAGGCGGCGACGCGGCTGGCCGTCAATCATAGTCCCGAACCGTTCTCGAATCTGGCGCTGAGCTTCGCCGAAGATGTAGCGGCTCCGGTGGGGTTGTGGGTGGTGTGGCAATATCCGGTGTTCTTCCTGTGCGCGTTGACCGTGTTCCTGGTGGTGTTCGCGATCGTTGCGCCGCGCGTGTTCCGGCTGATCCGGATGGAGTTCACGGCGGTGGGCGCGAAGTTGAATCACTGGTTCGGGGAGTCGACGCTTCCCACGGCTCCGGTGCCGGAGGCCGCCCTTGCCAATGAGAAGGTGCGTGCGCTGTGGGACCGGATGAGCGTGGCTTTGGACGAGGTCCCCGAGGGGATGGCCGATGCATCGGGCGCTTCGCTCGGGTTGCATTGCGCTGCTACGGGATCGGTTCCGGGGCTGAAGCGGTCGATCGGATATCTGTGTGTCTCGGGTGACCGGTTGATGTTCGTGACGCGGCGCATGTTCCGCACGCGCACGTGGTCCTTGCCGCTGGCCGGCATTCGCGACACGCGCTGGCGCGGCGGCTTCTTCCTCGATCAACTGGTGATTGTGACGTCCGCGGGCGACGTGCGCTTCGATGTATTCAAAGTGGCCGAGGGCTCGTCTGTGTCGAGCCGTGCGACGGCGGGAGCGAGCATCTAGCCGCCTTGGCCGTTACACTTTTCGATCCTACGGTTGCGTTGGTGCATGCTGCTGGCGATGAGCCGGCGGCGCGCGAACTCGCGGCATTTCTCGAACGCGGAATGCGGGCGCGGTGTCTGGTGGAGGAAGCGCGGATCCGCGATGGCGAGTCACTGGTGGAAGCGGTGGATCGGGCGCTTTCGGCCGACAAGGTGGCGGTGTTGCTTTCGCCGCGCGCGGTGGTTCGGCGAGGCTCTGGGCCGGAATGGGATGAGTTGGCCGAGCGGCTTGCGGAGATGGAGTCACCGGTTGCATCGATTCAACTCGAAGCATGTGTAGCGCCGGCGCGGCTTCGGAATCGGGCTTGCTTTGACGGGTCGCGCGACCGGCTGCATGCTTTTCGAACGCTGAAGCGCTGGTTGCTCGATCCCACGCGGCGGCCCGATCCTGTTTTGCCTGCGCCGCCCGAGGAACGGCCGGCGGCGGAGGAGATCGAGGAACTGCGAGCGAGAATCGCCGATGCTCCGGGGCAGATGCTCCTTCCGGCGGGGTCGCCGTTGGCCGCCGAGTTCGTGCGCCGTTGCGGCGACGACTTCGAAGCGATCGCTTGGGTGGACGCGCGCTGGCGCAGCGCGGAGAATCTGATCGCGGAGATTGGTGCGCGGGTGGGGCTTCGGCTGGCGGGTCCGCTCGAGGACGACGGCAATCGGTTGGCTGGAGAGATTGCGCCGCTGCGGATTCTGGTGGCGGTCGAGAATTGCGAGCACGCGGCGCTGTTGCGGCCGCTGCTGAGTCCGCTGGCTTCGCTGCTCGAGACCGAGCCTGCTCCGGCGGCGCTGCCGGATCCGGAAGCGGTGCTGCTGACGCTGCGCAAATGGCGGGCCGATCCCGCGGCGGCGTTGGCGGTGTTGCCCGCGGCGGAGGCGCTGTTCGCCGAGTACGCCGAGAGCGACTATCCGATCGCGGCCGAGATCGCGCGGCTGGCTTTTTTGCTCGCGAAGAATGAGGGTCGCGGAGCGGAGGCGTATCGGTGGATGGATGTGCTCGAGCCTGCGGCGGCGGAGGACGACGATCTTGCCACGCTGGCCGAATGCCAGAGGGAGAAGGCGTGGATCGAGTCGGCATGGGGTGAGGGTGGGGTGATTCCGACGGCGGATGAGTCGGCGCAGCCGTTCCAGTTGTCGTTGTTTGATTGATTGTGCGGGATGAAGGGTTGTGGCCGCGCCTGAAGGCGCTCCTGAGCAGCGGTACTCTCCAGCAACTCCCCTCTATACTACTGATTCTGCGGAGGCGGGTGTTGAAGAATCATTCCGTGCTTGGCTGCGTTGCGGGCAAGACTGGCCAACTCGCGCTCTCGCCGTCGTTGCTCGAAGAATGCGGCCCTTTTTCTACCCACTCTTGTCCGGAGGTGCAACATCCGATAGATGAAACGCCCGCTCCTCAAGGCTGCAGCACACCCAACGTAGCCAGCTTCCGCCGGACGAGCATATGCAGCCTCTCGCGAATCAACCCCGCCGCATGCTCGGGTAGCGCGTAGGTCCACAGGCTCCGTCGATCGATGCTCGAAGGGATCGACTCCGGCAGCGTGTCCAACTCGAAGTACGCCACCACCTCTTCCTCATGCGCGCGCAGCATTCTTCCGAACGTCTCCTCGGCTTCGGCGCGGAACTTGCGCAACGGATCCCGCGACCCCCAACTCGGCCAGTGGACCCCGGCGCGAAAATCGGCCAGCCACGCATAGTAGTCCGCCCATAGCTCATCCAGCTTCTCGAGCCGAAGCTTGCGTTCCGCCTCGCGGACCTGCGCTTCGCCATACCGATGCGCCAAGTGATAGAAGTGATCCCGCGCGTGCCGTTCCACGAGGCTGCGCGCCTCGCCCGTGAGCACCGCGCGGCGTAGCGTCGTGATGAGCCGGCGCTGATCCTCGAGCACGCGCTCGTAGTTCGAGAGCATCGCCCGGATGTCCTGGTTCTGCGTCTCGATCACCCACTGGACATCCTCCATCGCGCGACCCGGAGCGCGAGCGTGGCGCAGCACCGGCTGCAGTCCGAAACGCACGATCAGACTGTCGTCGAGGCTCACGAAGAACCGCGACTCGCTCGGCATGCCGCTGCCCGCACGCGCGCGCGTGAGCATGTCGGCGCGGCGTACGTCATGGCGTCCGGTGCCGATCACGTAGAGTCCACCGGAGCCGCCTGCGCCTTCGTGCAGCGGCATGGGAATGCCGCGTGCGGCGTGGCCGGTGACGACGGTGACCGCTCCCCGCGAGCCTGCCTGCGCGGCCACGGCGGCCTCGGGCTGCGGACGCCCTCCGTGCAAGACGTTGTGTTCGATGCTGCGGTCCGTGAGCAGGCGGCTGATTTCTTCCGACTCTTCGACAGAGCCCGTGTTCACCACCACCGGACGCCCGCTCGTGTGGAAATGCTCCACTTCTTGTACGATTGCCACGCGCTTGGCGAGCGAGTTGGTGAAGACGAGGTCCGGCTTGTCGGTGCGGACCACCGGATTGTGCGGCGGGATCTGGATCACCGTCAGCCCGTAGAGCGCGCGGAACTGATCCGCGTCGGTGGCGGCGCATCCCGAGAGTGCGCTCAGATTCGCGTAGAGCCGCACGAAGTTCTGCACCAGGATCGCGTTCAGAATCCGGCCCTGCCGGCTCAGACGCAAGCCCTCCATCGTCTCCACCGCGGTTTGCAATCCAGCGGGCCAACGGGTGCGAGCCGTGGGGAGATCCTTGTAATCACCGATGAACTCGACGGCGCCATCGCGGATGACGTAGCTGTAGCCGCGCTCGAGCATCACCTTCGCGTGAACCGCGTCGGCGATCGCCGTAAACAACCCGAGGTTCTGCGGCTGATGGAGGTGTCCGCACCGCAGTTCGAACTCGACCCGCGCCATTCCAGTCTCGGTGAGCGTCACCTCGCGCGATTCGGGATCGATGCGATAGTCGGTACCTTCGCGCAGCCAGCGCGCAATCCCCGCGGCTCGGTATGCGACTTCGGCGGGCACCGTATCTCCGCACGCCAACGCGAGCGACGTGCGCGCTTCATCGAGCAGCACGGCCTCGGCGTCATCCACGATGGCGCGGCCGAGCGGCGGTTGGATCAACTCGCCCGGATCGGTAGCCGCGTTGTCGAGCAGATAGTCGAACGCGACTTCGTTCACAGTCGCGTAGACGATCTGGTTCGCGTATGCCGCGCGGCGTTCCTCCACTCCCATCGCCGCCGAGAGGAAGCCCGAGCGCAGACCGAGCTCGCGATAGAGATCGCCCGACACGAGCGCGTCACGGCGAGCGAGAAAATCGTTGGCGGCGAGCAAGTGGACGCGGTCGCCTCGGAGCGCGCAGTGCGCGGCGGCCATGGCGCCGGCCAGCGTCTTGCCTTCGCCGGTCTGCATCTCTACCAGCTTGCCGTCGAGCAACGCGAGCGCGGCAAGAATCTGCTCATCGCGCGGCTCGAATCCGCACACGCGCCCGGCGGCATCGGCGATGTCGGCCAGCAGGTGTTTGCGCTGCTTGACGGCTTCGAGCCCGGGCTCGTAAAGCCTCCAGGCTTCTCGCTTGAACGATCTCGGACGACGACGCCGGAAGAGGAATCGCATGGCCGCGGACTCAGAGCGCCGGGCGCGAGGACTGGGAGGCTAACCTTTCCAGACCTTGTCCCAGGTCATCTCCTTGCCGGTGACGCACGCCTCGAGCGCCATCACCGCGGTCAGCGTGCTTTCGGCGGCGTGGAAGGCGGCGTTCTCCATTTGCCCGGTGCGGATGCCGGCCAGGAACTCCTTAACGCCATCCATGGTGATGTCGTAGGGCGTGTCCACCTTTTCAGGGGGATTCTTGCCGCGCCAGACGGTGTATCCGCGGCGGGAGACGTTGAGCGCGCCGTTTTCGCACATGAAGGTCTCCGAAACGTCGGAGAATCCCGGCGCCCCGAACTGGTTGGCGCTGTAGCTGCAGATCATGCCGTCTTCGAACTGGAACGTGCAGGAAAGGTTGTCGAAGATATTCCCATACTGGCGGATCTGACGGCTGCCGTATCCGGAGACGCGCACGGGATGCTTGCCCACGAACCAGTTCACCACGTCGATATTGTGGCAATCCTGCTCGATCAGGATGTCGCCGCTCAGCTCGCGATAGAAGAACCAGTTGCGGATCTTCTCTTCGCTTTCGGCATGGCCTTTCTTGATCGCCGGTCCGCCGCCGAGCCAAGCGGCGCGCACCATCTTGAGGGCTCCAAGCTCACCCGACTTCACGATCTGGTACGCCTTGCGATATTCCTTGCCGTAGCGCTGCTGGAGATCGACAGTGATGCGCTTGTTCGGGTCAGCGCGCCTGGCGGCGGCGAGCACGCGATGGCAGCCGGCCGAGTCCACGGCTGCCGGCTTCTCCATGAAGATGTGCTTGCGCGCGTCCACCGCGGCTTCGAAGTGCTCCGGGTGCAGGAACGCGGGAGTGGCGATGTAGACCGCGTCGATGTTCGAGGCGAGCAGTTCCTTGTAGTTCTTGAACGCCTTGCCGCCCTGGTAGCGCTGCGCCGCGGCATCGAGCTTATCCTGGTATATGTCGGCGTAATGGGTGACCTTGACGTTGTCGTCTTTGAGGAAGAGGCCGGTCACATAGGTACCACGATTCCCACACCCGACCAACCCTAAGGAAATGGCCGAGTTGGCTTGCGATCCGCGTACCGATTGCGGCTTGACGACGGTGAAGGCGGCGGCTCCCAGGCCAGCGCCCTTGACGAAGCTACGGCGATTGTCGATCTCGTTCATGGGTCTAAAGTTATCCATCGGATACGCCGCTATTGGATAAGGGGCTCGTGCGCAACCGATCGGACTTGGACGCTTCTCATTATACTGGTTCTTCGCGCCCCAATCTCTAGATATGAAGCTTTCGATACTGGTACCGGTCTACAACGAGCGGACCCTCGTGGAGCGAAGCCTGGCGGCCGTGATGAGCGCTCCCCTGCCCGAGAACATGGAGCGGGAAGTAGTGGTGGTGGATGACAAATCCACCGATGGAACAAGCGCGATCCTGGACCGGCTGGCGGCCGAGCATCCGATGATCCGGCTGCACCGGCATGAGGTGAACCAAGGCAAGGGCGCGGCGGTGCGGACGGCGATCCAGAAGGCGACGGGCGATTTTTGCCTGATCCAGGACGCCGACCTCGAGTACGATCCGAACGACTATCCGGCGCTGATGAAGCCGCTGCTCGATGGGCGCGCCGACGCGGTATTCGGGTCGCGGTACCTGGCGGGTGAGCAGACGCGCGTGCTGCCGTTCTACCACTCGAATATGAACAAGATGCTGACCTTGTTTTCGAACATGTTCAGCAACCTGTCACTCACCGACATGGAGACCTGTTACAAGGTTTTCCGGACCGATTTGCTCAAGAGCATCCCGATTCGCAGTGACCGCTTCGGCATCGAACCCGAGATTACGATGAAGTCGGCCAAGCGGAAGTTGCGGATCTACGAGGTCCCGATTTCGTATCACGGCCGCACCTACGAAGAGGGGAAGAAGATCGGGTGGAAAGATGGCGTGAAGGCGCTGGGCGCGATCCTGTACTTCTGGTTGATTGATGATTTGTACGCCCAGCCCTACGGGCGGCTTCACCTGAATAACCTTACCGGAACTCCCCAGTATGTGAGCTGGATGGCGACGCGTTTGCGTCCGCGCCTGGGCGACCGCATTCTGGAGATCGGCGCGGGCATCGGGACGCTCACCGGGCGGCTGATGGGGCGGCGCCTGTTGTGGGTGGCCGGCGAGAAGGATCCGCTCTCGTTGCACGCGCTTCGGAACCGCTTCTTGCGGACGCCGCACGTTCACGTGCGGCAGCTCGATCCGGATGTGCCCGGCGATTTCCAGGATGGCGAGGGTCCGTTCGACACGGTGCTGTGCATCAACGTGCTCGAGTTCACCGAGGATCCGGCGACGACGCTGGCCAGCGCGGCCTCACAATTGCGTGCGGGCGGAACGCTGGTGGCGCTCGTTCCTCAGGGTCCGGGGTTGTATGGATCGCTCGACCAAACGCTCGGCCAGAAGCGCCGCTTCTCGCGCGATGAGATGAAGAAGCTGCTCGAAGGCGCTGGGTTCGAGGTGACCGAGATGGAGCACCTCAACAAGATCTCGAAGCCGGTGTGGTGGCTGTCGTCGCGAGTGCTGAGCCGGAAGCAATTGGGCAAGCCGATGCTGAAGATGTTCGACAAGATGGTATGGCTGATCCGGCGGGTGGATGCGCTGTTGCCGTGGTCGGGGTTGTCGTTGATTGCGGTCGGCAAGAAGCGGGGCTGAAATCCCCCGATCGCAGCATCTTCCGGGACAGGACTACGGCACGTGCGATCACAAGCAGGCGGATCTGACGATCCGGGGGATCCGGGATTTCTTCGTTCGCTATCCGGCGTAGCGCTTCGCGCTCGCTTGCGGGCCAGGCTGGCTTCCCCCCCAAGCCAGATCCATATGGTCCGCGCCACTGCTAAGACGGGCCATATACTGGAGACGGAGATCGATGGACATGATGATGTTGTTTGCGCCCCCAACAATCTCGCCGGGAATGCCCCTCGGATTTTCCGGCCCCCCGGTGAGTGCAGCGCTCGAGGACGATTTTCTCCGCACACTCCCGCCCGCGCTTGTGGATGCCATGAGGGCGCTGGTGAAACAAATGCAAGCCGAGATCATCGATCCGATCGTTTCCGCGTCTACTCCGGCAGAGTGCGGCCAGCGGTTCAACCAGCGGTTCGAGAAGTTCTTTCACTATTACCTCTCTCTGATTCAGATCATGGTAGCCCATGTCGGCCTCGAGCCGGAAATCATCGCTCGAATCACTCAGGCCGGCTATCGAGCATCGGAGACTCTCGTTCGCGAGGTCGGGCCGGAGGCTGTGGGAGATGACGCGACCATGGCGGCGCTGTTCGGCTTTTCGACGATGGCCAAAGTATCGAGAGCTCTGGCCGCCGCTCCGATGCCGGCGGATGAACAACAGTTTCTACGATTGTTCACGGTCATTGCCGCCTACAGTCTGGCCACGACATGTTTGTTATCGCCGATCCATGCCGCGGCGAAGCGCTACAACGTGGAGGTGAAGCCGGAGATCGCAAACGATCTCGCGCTGGCAAGCGAGCATTTTGCGCTCGAGGCGCACCGCATGGCGAAGCACATGGGGTTGTTCCCCCTGCGCCCGATGGTGGGCGAAGTGGGAGAACCCGATCCAGAGGATCTCGAACTCGCCAATGCCGGCCTTGACGCGTGGGCAGGCGCACTCACCCGCGAGGAAGCATGAGTCCCGAACCTGTTCCTCGCCGCGGAGGGATCTGGATGGCGGACCTCGGGCACCTCGAGAAAGATCCCACTGGTCTGCAAGACAGGCACGAACAGTCAGGTCCGCGCCCGGTGTTGATCATCCAGACGGATGATTCGTCGATGCGAAGGGAGTACACCATCGTGGTGATTCCGCTTACGACGAAGGCTCACCGCCTCAACCGGCCTTATGCCGTGGACCTATCGCGTCTGTTCCCAGGAAAGACGTCGATTGCGCTCTGCCACCAGGTTCGCGCATTGGACCGGCGTGCGCTTAGATACCAGATGGGCAACGCAACGCCAGACCTCATGGCAGACGTCGAGGCGCGCATCAGCTTCGTTCTCGGGATGTGATTCGGCTAAAGGAAGTGTCAACACGGTCCAAGTCCGCAGCCTCCCGGGGTCCGGCGCCCGCCCTACAGATCACCGCCGGAAGGCCGTGCACCCATGGATCGCGAGGCCTTGATTCGTAACGTAGTGGACATGCACCGGGCGCTCGACTACCTGGCCACTCGCGCCGACATCGACTCGCGGAAGATCGCCTTCGTGAACGCAAGCCCCGGGGCCCTTTGCTTTGCCAATACCGCCGTGAACTCCCGTTATGCCGCCCTCATCACGATCGGCGGTGGGCTGCATCGTACGAATCAGGGCGATCCGCAACTCAGCATCTTCCGATTCGCTCCCTTTGTTCGTGTTCCGAAGCTGATGATCAACGGCAAGTACGGCCAACTTTCGCCGGAAGCGGTTTCCGTCGCTCCCTTGTTTCGCTTGCTGTCCGAGCCGAAGAGGGGGTGCAGTTCGCGGGCGGTCACGGGCCGCCGGTCGAGATCGGTGTGCCGATCATCAACGGGTTTCTGGATGAGGTGATGGCGCCTGTTGCGGTCCGTTGATCTCCCGCCAGCGCCGACCCGCGTTACCATGCATCCGGCGAAGAAGCGGTGTGGCTGAGGTCTGGACCAGTCACTCGACCAGAATCGGCAGTTCCCTGTCAATGATAATGACGCGATTGTTGGAAGGCGCTGGGTTCGAGGTGACCGAGATGGAGCACCTGAACAAGATCTCGAAGCCGGTGTGGTGGCTGTCGTCGCGGGTGCTGGGGCGGAAGCAGTTGGGCAAGCCGATGCTGAAGGGGTTCGACAAGATGGTATGGCTGATCCGGCGGGTGGATGCGCTGTTGCCGTGGTCGGGACTGTTGTTGATTGCGGTCGGCAAGAAGCGGGGCTGATCAATCAGCGGTGCTTCAACAACCCTGCTTGTGCCGCGCCTAACGCCATCACAGCCGCAGCCATCAGCGCGATCACACCGAACCAGACGAGCAGCCAAATTACCTGCCGGCGTTCGTATCGCTTGTGAGGGTCTTCCACGGTAGTCTTGGTCTCTCTAAGACGCTCGACGGAGCGTGGCGCCCACTTGCATAAGCGACCGCGAACCGATCTCGTCAATCTAGGAGCGAAAGATCCAACGTCATGCCGATCTGGCCTACCATTTCGCGCGGCAGTGGAACGCGATCCTGGGGGCGATCTTCGGGAGCTAGGATCCGGCGATCTCGCCAGGCGGGACTGCACCAAGCTCCCCATGAAACCTACCGCCCCGGCCATGCATCCAACCCTCCGTTGAGTACTACATGTCAAACCCGAGGTTCGTACTCGTGATGCTCCTGGCCTTGATCCTAGCCGCCGCCGGCGCATGGCTGTTCTGGCGCGGCGCCCAGATTGCACTTCGCCTCTGGAAAATGCGCGTTGCCGCGAAATCCGTCCTGGCCATCCTCGGCAGTGCCGCCTACACCTTGAGTCCAGTCGACGTCGTGCCCGACATGCTCTTCGGCATCGGCTGGCTGGACGATCTCGTGGTGATCGCGATCGCCGTCGTGTATATCCGCTCCCTGCTCATGCGAGCGCACGGAACGCGGCGCTCGACTCCAGCCTCGCGCGCCACGGTCGAAGTGCTTCCTCAAATCAGCGCAAACTGACCCGCGCCGCGGAACTGGTCTCGAGGAACCCGCAATCAGTCCCCGAAAGTAGAAGCCCGGCTGCTGACCGGCGGGAACGCGCTCCGCCTCGTCAGCAGCCGGGCCGGGTACGACCCCGTTGCTTCCCCTTGCTACTGCTCGCCTTTCGCCAAGACCTCGTTGATCTCGCTCGATAACGCTCCGGTGTTGCCGCCGCCGATAACCGCCGATGTGCCCCAGATCTTGCTGAACCCGGTGAGCGCGGCGTCGCCCCACACCACACCGTCTCCCCAGACCACGCCATCGCCCCACACGACGCCCGAGCCCCAAACATCGTTGATCGGCAGCGCCGCGTCGCCCCAGATCACTCCGCTTCCCGTAACCACCTTCACTTTCTTCGTCGTCGAATCATAGGCGACCGTCGGAGACGTTGCCAGCTTCGCCGTGTAGACGACGGACGAGTAATCGTTCAGCGCCTTGTTCACGTCGAGGTAGCCGGCGCCCACCGTGAACAGATCGCTCTTGAAGGTGTATGTCTTGCCGTTCTCGGTCACCGACCCCGATTGCGCCATTCCGCGCCAGGAGTTCTTCATCAGCTTGATCTTCACCTGATCGGGCGTCAACCACGGATCGTCCCACAGCAACAACGCGACCGCGCCGCTCACCACCGGAGCCGCCATGCTGGTACCGCTCAGTTGCATGTAGCCTCCGCTGTTCACCACATTGCCCGGATACGTCGTCTTCAGTTTCCCCGTGCCCAGAGCCACGACGCGGTTGCCCGGCGCGATGAGATCCGGTTTCGCCACATGATCGATCGCCGTCGGACCGCGGGAACTGTAAGTGGTCGGAATATCGTCCGCGCGGCTGTCGGTCGACCCAGTCTTCGCCGCCCCCACTGTGATCACATAAGGATCGTTGCCCGGCGCGCCAATCGTTCCATACCCCCCCACGCTGCCAGAATTGTTGCGCCCCTCATTGCCCGCCGCGACCACAACCACCACACCCGCCTTCCACGCGGCTTCCACCGCCTGGCACAGCGGATCGGTCTTGTAGCTCTGAAACACCGGGCGGCCGAGCGACAGGTTCACCACGCGGATCCGGTACAGGTTCTTGTTGGCCACCACCCATTGCAACGCTTGGATCACGGCGCTGTCTTTGCCCGATCCATCTTTGTCGAGCACACGCAGGTTGATCAGAGACACGCCCGGCGCCATTCCCACGTAGGTCGCGCCCAAGATGTCGAGTCCATAGCCGTCTCCGCCGATGATCGACGTGACGTGCGTGCCGTGCCCGTAGGCGTCCACGGTGGAAGTGTCTCCCGGTACGAATGACTTGGATGCGACGACGCGGCTCAAGACGCTCTGGAACGCTTCGTTGTCGATAAGGCCGCTGTCGATGACAGCCACTGTTACTCCGTCGCCGCCCCAAGGGCCCAAACCCCACTTGTAGTCCGCTTGCACGGCCTTCTTGGTGCGATCCATCCTGGCGGAGACTTCGTGATCGGGCGAAATCCACTCCACTTCCGGATCCACGGCCAGGTCCGCCAACTGCGCCCGCGTCACGCGATACACGCCGCTGTCGATCAGGTCGAGCGCCGCTACCAGCCTCGAGCCGTTGCGATTGCCCCAAACCACGGTCTTTCGCGAAGTCACGCCCTGCTCGCGGAACTTCACAATGACGTCCATCGGCGTGTCATCGCCCTCGATCCCCGCTTCCAACATCTCACGAAGCTCGGGCGACACCCGATCGAGCATCCTCTGATTCACACCGGGCCGGAACTGACACCAGGCAGCCGAACTTACTGCAACCAGCAGCATTGTCCACTTACGCATGCCCTTGTGTGAGCAGGCGATTTGCCAACTGCCGCGCCAATGGAATCAATCAGGTCCGAAGGCTACTCCCCCGGGGTCAGTCAGATTGTGCGGACAAAGTGTCCGATCTGCCCGCAATTATGGGTTCTCGCGCTTCTGCCGCTCGAACTCGTCTACGAACTGCTTCTCCTTCAAATCGATGTAGGCCGCATACCCGGCCGGATCGATGTAAGGGTTCTGGCCCTTGCCGAGCTTCGGGTACTTCGCTTCCATGTCGTAGAAGTTCGGATGCGCCGCCAGAAAGACATCGCAATGCAGTGACCGCAACTTCTGGAAGCTCCGCCGGTAGTCGTCAGCGATTTGCGGATAGTCCTGGTTCTTCCACAGCACGTAGCCCGGATTCCAACCCACGCTGCACACGAACACCGCGTCGTAGCTTTTGCCCGCCTCCATGGTCTTCATGCTGAACGTCGTGCATCCCTTGGTGTGCCCCGCGGTCAAGTGCGCTTTCAGCGTGGTGGCGCCGAGCTTGATCTCGTCGCCGTCTTTCAGCACGCGATCGATCGGATGCGCCTTGCCGCCCGGCGTCATCTTCCGTAGCGCCGGAACGTCTTGCTCCATCGCCATCACCCGCGCTCCCGTCAGTTCCTTCAGCATCGCGTCGGCTTCCATGTGGTCGCCGTGCGCGTGGCTACCCAGGATGATCTTGACGTCGGTCATCTTGAATCCCAGCTTCTCGATGTTCGCCCGCAAAAGGGGAACCGTCGACTCGAAGTCGCTGTTGATGAGCACGTGTCCCTGATCGCCCGTGATCAGGAACGTGGAGATCTCGCCCGTCCCGATCGAGTAGATGTTGCCGATCACCTTGTGCGCCGGAAACGGCCGGTTCCAATCGCGCTTCTGCGCCTTTTTCTTTTGCGAGTCCTGCCCCGCGAGCGCGGCCGCGATCATGAGGAGGCAAATCAGTGTCCTGACCAGTTTCCTAGGCATGGAGTTCAGGTTACCAGTCGCGTAGCTCTACCCTCTGGTCGCTATCGACGAACAACCAACACGCCACCCCGACCAGGGCCACCGCTCCCCCAACCCACAACCCCGCGGACCATCCAAATGCCGAAGCGATCAGCGGCGTCAAAACCGGCGCGAGCGAGCCGCCCAGGTTCCCGCCGGTGTTCATGATCCCGCACGCCGCGCCCACATGCCGCCCCGAAATGCGAATCGCCGCCGCCCAGAAAATCACATCGGCGATCGCGCAGAACCCGAGCGCGAGCGAGAGCAGCGTTACCACCGCCAAGATCGGCTCCACCGCCAGCGCTCCGAACAAGCATCCCGCGCTGAGCGCTACGAAGCTGATCGCCATTGCCCGAAGCCCGCGTTGTGCGCCCATCCGCGCAACAGCGACATCCGCCAGCCGGCCGCCGATCGGCATCATTACGAGCCACGCCACGAACGGCATGGTCGTGTAGGCGGCCGTTTCCGCTTGCGGCAGCTTCCGGATCTCGCCGAGATAATAGTAGAGCCAGTAGAAGAAGATGTATTCGAAGTAGTCGAGCGCGGCGAAGCCGATGGTGAGCAGTTGCAGATTGCGGTCACCTAGCAACTCGCGCCATCGCGATGGCGGCGCCGGCGGTGGAGCCGCCGCCGCGTGCTCACCCGCTGGATGATCGGCGACACTCACGTACCACAGCAGCGCGAACGCCACCGTGACCGCGCCCGCCGCCACGAACGATGCCCGCCAACCGAGCGCCGCGATCATCCACGTGAACAGAATCGGCGAGATCGCCCCGCCCAGTCCCGCGCCAGAGTGAACGATGCTCTGCACGCTCGTGCGCAACCGCTCCGGCATCCAGTTGGAGTTCATTCGTCCCGCCGCCGGATAGATGGGCGCGGTGAACACCCCGAACCCCGCCCGCAGCGCCATCATCAGCGGAAAGCTCGAGACCACCGCCAACGCAGCCGTCAGCGCGCCCGACCCGAGCCCGTGCGCGGCCAGCACCCTCCGCGGCCCGAAGCGATCGGCCCAGCGCCCGCCCGGCGTCATCGCCAACGTGTAGGCAATCTGGAACGCCGAGAAGATCCAGCCCATCTCGATCTCGCTGAAGTGGAACTCGCGCACGATGCTCGGAGCCGAAACCGAGAGAATCGTGCGATCGATGTAGGTGAGCAGACTGAAGCCGAGCAGCAGCGCGACGATGTAGACCTGCCTGGCGGCCATTGGTCGAGTGTAGTCGATCACCGTGGACTACACTGAATGCAGCCGTGGATCACGGACCCGTCACTCGACTCCTTCAGGATTTCGCGCGCGGCGACAAGGGCGCGCTCGATCGTCTGATGCCGCTCGTCTATGACGAGCTCAAACGGCTCGCGTCCGGCTATCTCCGCGGCGAACGGTCCGGCCACACGCTCCAGCCCACCGCGCTGGTCCACGAGGCGTACGCGCGGCTCGTGCAGCAAGAACGTCACGCCTACCAGAATCGGACTCACTTCCTCGCCGCGGCCTCCGCCCGCCTGACGCTGGCCGAGGTCCTGTTACGAAAAGGGGATCGCCAGCAAGCCGTCGCCGAGGCAACCGGCGCGGCAGGGATTTGGCGGAGTCTTCTCGAGGTGGAAGCAAACCAACCCTGGCAAGACGGACTGGCAAAGGCCGAAGCGCTGATCGGCGGTTCCTCGGAGCGGTAGCCGCGGGTCCGGGCGTGACGGACAATAGGCACGTCATGCGCGAACACGCTCACCCGTTGCTCGACCGGGCTCGACACGGCACGCCTGGCCGCCGTGGTTCATATGATGGAGGCTTTGCTCGGCGAGGACAGAGATACTCTGAGTCCCGCCGAAGCCAAAGCGGTTGCCGAAGCCGGCGAGTGGCTTCGGCACAGTGATGCGGTTCCGCACGAGCAGGTCCTCGCCGAACTTCGAGCTCACAAAGACAGAGTGGGATGCGGTGAGCCAGCAGCCGTGAGCCCATGGCCAAACGTATCGTCCGGTCCGATCAGGCGAAGGCAGACATTCGCGGTTTCGAGCAACTATCGCACTCCCGATTCTCGAGTCCCTCGGTCGCTACGTCATAACGGGTGAGTGGCGCGACAAAGCAGTTGCGTGGTCACAGAAGCCGGAAGTTGACCTCGATCCTCGACAGCACCGGCACCGGCTGCCCGTTCCTCGTCCCGGGACGGAATCGCCAGCGCCGGACCGCCTCCACAGCCTTCTCGTCGAGCCCCAATCCCGCCGCGCCGATCACGCGGATATCGCGAGCCACACCGCTCGGGTCCACTACGATGCTCAGCACCACCGTCCCCTGGAACTTGCTCTTGCGTGCTTCCTCGGAATACTCGGGCTCAACGGAGAAAACCAGCCTCGGGATGGTGACTCCGCCCGTGCCTGCGCGATACACGCCGGGTCCGATGCCGGGACCAACGCCTGGCCCGCGACCGTCACCAGGTCCCCCGGGTCCCGTCTTGTTGCCCATAGAGCCATTTCGACCGGTACCGTTGGACGGCGGTCCGGGAGGCGCAAGCGGGTTACCCCACTGCGGCACCTTTACATCGGGAACCACATCCGCGATCTCGAGGCTCGGTGGGATTTCGATGATCGGGTTCTCGTTGCGGATCACCTGTTGCGGCGGCATGAATGGCTTCGCGGAACGAGGCACGCGGCCCAGCGCCACCGGCAGCGGGGACTGATCGCCTCCACCCGATCCTCCTGCGTCCTTCTCGGTTGCCGTGCGCGGCACCACGAGTTTGGGCGGAGGCGGCAGGGAAATATCGACCGTTACCGGTGGCCGCACCGGAGGCGCCACTGGAGCGAACCTTCCGGCGAGAAGCAACGCGAGCAATCCAGCGGCATGCACCGCCACCGATCCAGCGAATGAGCGCGGACGCATCAGGCGTCCCCCCTTCCGCGCTTCCAGTTCGATTGCCGGATGAAAGGTCCGCGCCCGTTCAGCCCCCGGTCGCGGCCTTGAAACTACAGCAGGCGGAAATTCACTTCGATCGTCGCCGACACTGCCACCGACTTGCCGTTGAGCATGCCGGGCCGGAACTTCCACTTCGTCACGGCTTCGATCGCTTTCTCGTCGAGACCGAGGCCAAGCGGCCGGATCACGCGCATGTCGCGCGGTTTGCCGTTCTCGTCGACCACGATCTGCAACACCACCGTACCCTGGAACTTGGCCTTACGGGCTTCCTCCGAGTACTCAGGCTCCACTTTGGAGATCAACTGCGGGGCCGATACGCCGCCGCCAATGCGGTAGACGCCGCCGCCCATGCCGCCGCCCTGTCCGGGTCCGAGTCCGGTGCCGCGGCCACTGCCAATGCCACCGCCAGTACCGCCACCGATGCCACCGCCGCTGCCCGGACCGTTCGAAGGCGGACCGATCTTGGCGAGCGGATCGCCCCACTGCGGCAGCTTCACGTTCGGCACGTCAGCGGGAATGTCGATGGTGGGAGTGAGTTCCAGCTTCGGCTCGGGATTCGGAATCACCTGTGCCGGCGGAACGAACTGCTTGGGCGCGGGCTTGGGAAGCTGGCCCTTGGCGGGAGGCAAAGGTTGATGCGCTCCACCGCCACCGCCGCCACCCATGGGTTGCTGCTTGGGTTTCGATTGCGGGATATAGGAATCGATGTCTGGAATGAAGACCTGGGTCGCTTCCTTCACTTTGGTCTGCACGGTCTTGTTGGTGCCGAGCAAGATCAGAAGCGCGATCACGCCACCGTGAATGAGAACCGAGCCGAAGCCTGCAGTCCTTCCTTGGCCGCCGTAGAAGCCCCAAATGTCTTTGACGGGGACCGGCTTGGACGTGACCTCGAGCGGCGCCAACTTCGGCGGGGAGATGAACTCCTTCAGGTCATTGAAGATGGTCACGAACCACGGACGGTAGGGATCGTCCTTCACCGCGAGGATCGAATCCAGGTGCCGATCCGGGTCGCGAAGATACTCGTCATTCACAGGCGACTTTACTTCAGGCTCCGCCATCGTTGTTCCCATTGCCTCTCAGCCTCTCGCTTCAGTCTGCGCGTCTCCATACAATCAGACGTCCCGGGAGCGGTCAGCGTTTCGTAAAATTCCAAAAATGGAATCTGGACGGGAGGCTACATCCTACCGGTGAGTGTAGCACAGACAACGTCCACTGGCTCATGAATTTAACAACCGGAAGAGGGGTAAGGGTATTCCCCAGCAGCATCATTCTGGAGCACCGATCTCCAGCAGATTGGTACTGGGTGCGGGTGCAGACTACTGGACGAGAGTGCGGAGCCGGGCCATCGCTTGGCGAGCTGGTTCGTAGCGGGATTCAATCTCGATCGACTTGGCAAAACACTCGCGCGCCTTGGTGAACATCTCCTTCTCGACGTAGACGCGGCCCAGGTTGTACCAAGGGTAGTGGTAGGCCTCGTAGCGGGAACTCGAGATCGCCTTTTCAAGCCAGGGAATGGCGTCGTCGTAAAGGCCTTGCCCGATCAGGTAGGCACCGATGTCGTTGTAGGGATTGCCGAGCGTCGGGTCAATCAGGATGGCGTTCTTGCACTGCGTGATTGCTTCTTCCACCTTGCCTTGGGTGCTGTACGTCCAACCGAGGTAGGTGTAGGCTTCGGCGGTGGGATAGAGTTCGATGGAGCGCTTGTAGAGGTCGACGGCGGTCTCGAGATCGCCTTGGCGCTGGAGCACGTAGGCCTGCTGGAACAACTGCATCGCGAGTTCATGACGAGCGTCGTCCATAGAATCTATTATGCTTGGGAAGATGCCTGCCGTGCGTACCGTATCGATCCCGCTCGCGTGCCTGGCCGCGAGTTCCCTGATTTGCCTGGCTGGGGAGAAGAAGCTGGGGCAGCCGCTGCGGATGTCGAAACCGCTGGCGATCGCCGAGGTGATGGCGAAGCCCGAGCCGCTGGTCGGCAAGACGATCCAGGTGAAGGGCAAGGTAACCGAGGTGTGCCAGATGGCCGGATGTTGGATGGCGCTGGCGGACCCGTCTACCCAGGCGCTGCTGCGCGTGAAGGTGAATGACGGCGACATCGTGTTCCCCAAGGAAGCCGTGGGCAAGATGGCCGTGGCCGAAGGCAAGCTCGCCAAGTTCGTGCTGAGCCGCGAACAGGCTGTGGCGCGGGCGCGGCATGAGGCCGAGGAACAGGGGCGCAAGTTCGATCCGGAGTCGGTGACCAAGGGCGCTGTGGTTTACCAGATGCAAGGCGTGGGCGCGGTGATCGCGGAATAAGAGGAACCACAATGAATCGACGCTCGATACTCGTACTATCCGTTTGCGCGCTGGCGCTGGCGCAACCGCCGGCGGCTGCTCCGGCAAAGAAACCGAAGCTGGTTCTGGCGATCGTGGTGGATCAATTCCGCGCCGACTACCTGTACCGTTTCGGCGCCGAGTACAATTCCGGCCTGAAACGTTTGTGGACCCAAGGCGCCGTATTCACCAACGCGCACCACGAGCACTACCCGACGGTGACCGCGATCGGGCACTCCACGTTCCTCACCGGCGCGACGCCTTCGCTTTCGGGCATCGTGGGCAACGAATGGTATGACCGTGGAACGGGCAAGCAGGTGACGAGCGTCAGCGACGGGAACACGAAGCTGCTGGGCGGAGAAGGCGCAGGGTCGTCACCTCGGCGGCTGCTGGTTTCGACGGTGGTGGACGAGATGAAGATGTCGGGCCGGACGCCGGTGAAGGCGATCGGGGTTTCGATCAAAGATCGCAGCGCGATTCTGCCGATTGGGCACATGGGCGACGGCGCCTATTGGTTCGACAACAAGTCCGGAAACATGGTGTCGAGCACCTATTACTTCTCGCAGATGCCCGAGTGGGCGCAGGCGTTCAATCGCAAGCGCATGGCCGACCAATGGGTGAACGCCGAGTGGAAACCGCTGCTCGAGCCCGCGGCCAAGCCGTTCGTGAAGATGGAAGCCAAGCTCGAAGAGAAGTATTGGGCGGGGATGCAGCGCACGCCTTATGGCAACGAATTGCTGGAAGCGTTCGCCGAGCAAGCGGTGATAGGTGAGAAGCTGGGGCAGACGCCGGGCGCCACCGATGTGCTGGCGCTCAGCCTTTCATCGAATGACTACGTGGGGCATGAGGTGGGCCCCGATTCCCCTCGAGTCCGCGACATCTCGATTCGCACAGACCGCCTGCTCGGGAAGCTGTTCCAATTTCTCGACGCGAAGGTGGGGATGCAGAACGTGCTCATCGCGTTCACAGCCGACCATGGCGTGTCGCCGATCCCGGAGTTGATGAAGGAGCGCAAGATGCCCGGCGGGCGGCTGGTGGACGATGACGTGTTCGGGAAGGTCACCGCGCGCCTCGTGGATCGTTACGGAGCCGGTGATTGGATCCAAGGCCGTTCCGGGTCGGCGGCGTATCTGAATCACGGGTTGATTCGCGGCAAGCGATTGAACCTGGCAGCCATTCGGCGGGAAGCCGCGGAGGTGCTCCGTTCACAGCCGCATATTTTCCGCGTCTACACGCAGGATCAGATGGTGGAGGGCCTCACCATCGACGACGCGGTGGACCGGCGGGTGCGCAACGGCTACTACGCGGGCCGTTCGGCTGACCTGCTGGTGATTCCCGAGCCGTACTATATTTTCGACAAGACGGGCACCACGCATGGCACGCCGTTCAACTACGATTCGCACGTTCCGGTGATCCTTGCTGGACCTGGCATCAAGCCCGGAAAGTACCATCGGCGGGTGATGGTGAACGACATCGCGCCGACGCTCGCGACCCTGCTCGAAGTGGAAACACCATCGGGAGCGATGGGGCGGGTGCTCGACGAAGCGTTGCGTTGAATCGCGCGCGGTGTATGGTACCCTGAAACGAACTATTCGCGATACGCGTCACCCAACTTCAGGAGCGGTTCATGTCTCGAGTTTCTCTCTTCGTCCTTTCCCTTGCGCTCGCCCTCGGTACGGCACAGGCCCAAGTCAAGGTCGGCATCATCGATACGCAGAAGGCCATGCTCGACACGGCCGAGTTGAAGGTTGCCCAGAAGGCGATGGAGGCCAAGTTCAAGCCGCGCCAGGACCGTATGGAACTGCTGCAGAAAGAGATCGCAGGCGTGCAACAGCAACTGCAGTCTCTGCAGGGAAAGCTGAACGCGCAGGGTGAGGCGGATCTGGTGGCCACCGGCCAGCGCAAGCAGAAGGAATTCGAGCGGCTCCGCCAGGATCTTCAGGAAGATGTGGATCGCGAGCGCCAGGACATCCTCGGTCAGGCCAGTGACCGCATGAAGTCCGTGATCACCAAGCTCGCCGAAGAAAAGGGTCTCGACATCGTGATGGACCTCTCGACCGCCATCTACGTGAAGCCCACGCTCGACATCACCAAGGACGCAACGGCGGCTTACGACAAGGCGCATCCGGCCAAGTAGCGCCCGGCATGAGTTCGTACCTCGAGGGTTACGGCGCAGGCGAGGAGCGGCGGTCGCGACTTTTGAAGCGGCTGGCGGTGGCGGTGTTGGCGGGGCTCGTGATCGCGTTCGCGGCATGGTATTTCCTGCGCGACTACCGGGAAAAGCAACGAGCCGACGAGTTCCTGACACTGGTGCGAGCCGGACAACTCGAGAACGCGTACAAGCTTTGGGGCTGCACCGAGCAGTCGCCGTGCCGCGACTATCCGTACCAGAAGTTCCTCGACGATTGGGGCGCCAAGGGCGGGCACGATCCGGCCAAGATGAACGTTTCGAGCATGCAGCATTGCCGCAGCGGCATCATCAAGACGGTGAGTTGGGGAAGCGGCGACAACATTCCGCTGTGGGTGAATCGCGGGGATCTGTCGTTGAGCATCGCGCCGTGGCCGCGGTGCGACTTCAACTTCCAGATGCCGGTCCAGTAAGGGGGCGGCGCAAAAAAAAGTAGCCGGGCTTTTTAGGGCCCGGCGTACTTCCCATCGTTCGGAGGAGTTTTCTAAACCACCTTGATGTTCCTACTTTAGCGGGGACCTTACTCCCTGGGCGATAGCGATTTGGTTCTGGGAGTCCTGTGGAGTGATGTGGGACTCGCCGGTGGTGTGATTCTGGTACTGGAGGCAGGGAGGCGCGGACGCTTTCCGCGAAGTGCTAGTGTGAATCAGATGAGCGTCACCGCAGCGCGACGAATGCATTGGACGGAAGCCGAGTATCTGGCGTTCGAGGAACTGAGCCCGACGAAACACGAGTACTTCGATGGGGAGATCTTCGCGATGGCGGGTGCTGGGCCGAGCCACAATCTCGTGGCCGGCAGTGCGCTCAGCGGGCTCGGCGCGCTCACCAAGCGGGGCCGTTGCCGAGTCTTCACTAGCGACCAAAGAATCTACGTTCCACCAACGGGCCTCTACACGTACGCCGACGGCGGCCTCGTGTGTGGGCAGATGCGGATCCACACTGACCGCATGTGTCTGCTCAATCCCACGCTGTTGATCGAAGTGCTCTCTCCGTCGACGCGAGAGTACGATACGGGAGCCAAGCGTGAGCACTACCAGCAGATCCCATCGTTGCGCCACATTCTCTTCATCGATCAACCTGCGCGGCACGTGCGGCACTATCACCGGAGCGAAGGCGGAGTCTGGGAGTTGAGCGAGGCCCAGTCTGGCGCACTGGCGTTGCCGGATCTCGGCGGATCCCTGATGCTGGATGACCTTTATGCGGCTCTCGATTGACGGGGTCCGGGTGCGGAAGTGGTAGGGTGAATCAGATGAGTGTTTCCGCCGCACGCCGCATGCATTGGACCGAGGCTGAGTATCTTGCCTTCGAGAATCTGAGCCAGACCAAGCATGAGTATTTCGATGGCGAGATCTTCGCGATGGCAGGTGCTGGGCCGAGCCACAACCTAGTGGCCACCAGCACGACCAACGCCCTCGGTCCGCCCGCGAAGGGCGCTGGCTGCCGAGGCTTCAATAGCGACCAAAGAATCTACATTCCCGCCACTGGCCTGTACACCTACGCTGACGGCGGCCTCTTTTGCGGGAACATGCGCATCCACACTGACGGCATGTGCCTGCTCAACCCGGCTCTGTTGTTCGAGGTTCTCTCTCCCTCCACGCGCGATTATGACCTCGGGGCCAAGCGCGAGCACTACCAGCAGATCCCTTCGCTGCGGCATATCCTGCTGATCGATCAGCCTGCGCGGCGCGTATGGCACTATCATCGGAGCGAAGGCGGAGTCTGGGAGTTGCGCGAGGCCAAGTCTGGCGAACTGGCGTTGCCGGATCTCGGCGGGTCCCTGATGATTGACGAACTCTACGCCGCTCTCGACTGACCGCGTTCGGCTCACGTTACGACGGGACTTTCGGAGAACCAACTCGGGCCATCCCGAATCGAAGCGCGTCCAGCGGGAAAGCCACGCCATCGCTATCCTCCAATCATGGCCGTCCAACTGGCCCCGGAGATCGAAGCCGGACTACGTTGCGAGGCCGCCGTACGAGGCGTCTCCGTTGGACCTCGTCGCGCGTGAGACGCTCGAGAAAGCTCATACACCGCCTCCCGGCCCCACCGCCTTTGGCCCCGTTGGCGCCGCGACGGCAAAGAGCTCACTTTTGTCTCGGCGGACAACCAACTGGTCGCCGTCGAAGTGACGACACGAGGGTTCGCCTCTCCTTCGGTCCGCCCAAGCCGCTGTTCGATTTCGCGCCCGACCGCACCGCACACAGTTCAATTCCCTGGGACGTGGCGCTAGGCGGACAGCGATTCCTCTTCGTCAAGGATCCGCCCGGCACGATCCACATGATTGTGAACATTTCGGAAGAAATGAATCGCTTGCAGACGCAAAAGTAAGTCCCGCCCCACGCACGAGCCCAGACCACCGCAGGCACATAGACAGCGACCGCGGCTTTCGCCACGATCGCGAGACTACGCAGCCGTGAACGACTCCAGGATTGCGCGCGCCGCCGCTTCGTCCGGGGCGCGGTAGATAGCATCCAGCGCGGCTTCCGGATCGGCCGCGTTCGCTATGTCCCCGGCCTGCGACAACTCTGCCAAGGCGGGATACCGGCTCCGCAGAAACAGGCGAAGGACGCGCACGATTTCCTGCCGTCGTCCCGTTTCGAGGCCCTGCGCCAGCCCCTGTTGGATCCCTTGCTCGATCCCTTGCTCGATCCCTTGCTCGATCCCCACATTCAGAATCTCCTGCCCGAACGGGGTCTTCATCGCCAACTCGGTAGTGAACATGGGTACAATCCTCCCGATCAGATCTCGAAGTTCGTCTCTAGACTAATCGGGCTATACGGTGAGCGACTGGAGTATTGCGCGCGCCGCCGCTTCGTCCGAGGCACGGTAGATAGCATCCAGCGCGGCTTCCGGATCGGCCACGTTCGCTATGTCCCCGACCTGCGACAACTCTGCCAAGGCGGGATACCGGCTCCGCAGAAACAGGCGAAGGACGCGCACGATTTCCTGCCGTCGTCCCGTTTCGAAGCCCTGCGCCAGCCCCTGTTGGATCCCTTGCTCGATCCCTTGCTCGAGCCCCTTCTCGATCCCCTTCTCGATCCCTTGCTCAATGCCCTTCTCGATCCCTACATTCAGGATCTCCTGCCCGAACGGGGTCTTCATCGCCAACTCGGTAGTGAACATCGGTGCAATCCTCCCGACCAGATCTCGAAGTTCGTCTTTAGAATAACAGAGGCTTCCCAGCGTGACGAACTGGCTGGCCACGCTCTCATCCCCCGCTGCTTGAATCCGGATCGCCGCCTTCCGCACCGTCTCCCGGCTCGACCGCATCAACGGCACCCACGGTAGTAACCACAGCCGGCCCAGCCTCACGTATTCCTCCCCGTCCAGTTCCCACATTCTCACGTACCGGGGAAAAATCGCCAAGCGGCCGCCAGCACGCTCCCTCGTCCACTCCGTGGGCAGTTCCGCAGGAGCGTTCTCCTGGCTCAACAACACGACCGTCAAGTGAAACTCGGCATCGTCCAACTCGCGGAGCAAAAGGACCGTGCCTGCCCGCTGCAGGATCGCTTCCCGTTCGCGCCCATGCCATCGGGTGAGAGCCTCCAGTTGCTCGAAGCGCTCGGGCTCCGCACCCGTGCGGACACGGAAAAGCGAGTCGGCGATCTTCTGCGGCGCGACGACTTCGCGCTCGAATGGATTCACGGTAGCGGGCTCGTCCAGGCGGAGCCGGCCCACCATGTGCAGTAACCCACGTGGATCTTGCCCGCTGGTCTCTTTGAAGCCGCTGTCGAAGCGCATCCCTACTGAGTAAGTGGCCGCAGGGCGGGAGAATTCTCACAGAGATCGAGCGGCAGAGGATGGAATCGAGAGATTCCCATGAAACTGGAAAACGCCCATGCTCGGACCCGTACCGCATCGAAGGGCCGATCGGCGCCGGCCGGATGGGCGCGGTGTGGAAGGCTCGCGATGCGCGGCTGGATCGCACTGTTGCGATCAAAGCGATCTAGGGCCGCTTCAGCGAGCGCTTCGAGCGTGAAGCGAAGACGATCGCGAGCCTGAACCATCCGCATGTCTGCACGCCGCATGATGTGGGCGAGAACTGAAGGCGATCGACTGCGGATTGGCGAAAGTTCAAGGTGGCGCGACACTCGGACCCTATTGCATCGAGGCTCCCATTGGCGCGGGCAGGACGGGTGCGGAGTGGAAGGCTCTGGACGCGCGGTTCGATCCGACGGTGCGATCAAACGCGATCGAGACGCGGTTCAGCGAGCGGAACCAGGGACGGCCAATGCCGCCTTCCGAGATGGCGGATCCGGGCGAGTGCTCATCAATGTAACCCCAATCGAGTTCACGACCGTGCCGGAGCGCCACGCCTCCGGCATCGCGAATGTCGAGCGAGCGGGCGTGAGGCGAAGAGCTTCACTACCACAAGGTCCTCAGCCGAGCAGGTACGCAGCACGACGCCGGGCTCGAACTCATACGGTGTGGCGCGATCCACTACCGACCCTTCGAAGGGAAGCCCACCAAGGGACACGTCGATCCCGATCGCGTTGCGGCAGAGCAGGAGGACACGCCGGGTCCGCGCCGCGGCCCCCGAAAACGAGAGAGCAATTCGTCGATGTGGGGGGCCCCGGCTCCGAACCGGTAAGCAGTCAGGTCACCATCTCTTGTCACGCGGACATCGCTCCAGCGCTGCACGGCCAAGCCGCCACTAAACAAAAGCGCCACTTGCGGGCTTCGCAAAGTTCCCGCACTTCAAGGGCGACAGCCAGAAGGTCGATCACTTCCGCGGTTTCGCGAACAGGCGTTGCATTTCGATCATCCCAGTTGCGCCAAACCCAGAACATTATCGGCGGCCCGCACCTCTTGCTGCCGCAACGCTTCGATCTCCGGGCCGCCTTCACCCCGGTCCGCACCCACTCACGCATCGATTCGCGCTCGGTCATCTCCTCTATCATCGCCAACGGTTCGAGCCAATTGCGAAGAAGATCGCGAGCCTGAACCACCCGCGCCTCTGCATGCGAGTGTACGCGGGCAGGAGACTCTACTGCACGCCTACGCACTGAAACAAGAAGACGTTGGCGGCGCGGCGCCGAAGCTTGGTTGATCGCTAGCAGCCGTTGATGTGACGATGTTGCCATTACGCTCTCACGCCGGATGGTCAAGCGGTCATCATGCTGCGTCCAGCCAGGACCTACAGGCCTGGGGCGATCGACGTACTGGCCGGAACTGATTTCGAGAGGCGAACAATAATACAATCTTGATGATCCACATCCAAAAGGGAGCGCGAGTGCAATGAAACAAAGAAGGCAGTTTTTGTTGGGAGCCGCGGCGGCAGCGCCACTGGCGGCGGCATCCGGACCAGGCAAGCAGAAGGTGCAAGGCGGCGTCCGCATGGGCAACTTTTTCTTCAGCTCCGGGCTGACCGGCGTTCGAGCGGAAGCCCGCAAGGACCCGATGGCCTTCGGCGGCGACATCAAGGAGCAGACGCACAACATCCTCAAGGCGCACAAGGCGAATCTCGAGGCGATGGGCTCGTCGCTCGACAATGTGGTGAAGGTAACGGCATTCCTGGCCGACGTGAAGACGCAAAAGAACGCGTTCAACGAGGTCTACGCCCAGTACTTCCCGAAGGATCCGCCGGCCCGGACCGCGTTGGGCGCGATCTTCCCGGATATGCAGACGCTGGTGGAAGTGGAGTTGGTGGCCTGGATTCCGTAGTCTGTCGCTGAGCTATTCCAAGCGCAGGTCGATTGACTCATGGGCGCCTTCGGCAAGCGTAGTGTTGCGGGAGGCGCCGCGGAACTTGTTGCGGAAATCCGGATCGCGCCACTCGTTCGGATCATCGGCGCGCCATGCATAGACGCGATAAGCGGCTGGCGCTATGGCGGTGAACTCGAAGCGTCCGGTCTGGTCGGCGACCGTTGTGCGGAAGAGATCGGGTCGAGCGGCGGCGTCGACTGGTGCGAGCAGCACGGTTGCGCCTGGCCGGGTAACGCCGCTGAGCCGGGCGCCGTGGGAGCGAAGCGCCACGTGGACGCTGAGGTGGTCCGCGCTCGAGACGGTGAATCCGTTGGCGAGGATGTCCTGATTGCCGATTGTGGCGGCGGCGAGATAGTAGCGGTCGAGCCAGCGTCCAGAGAGGTGGAGCTTGTAGTGTCCGGGCGCCAAATCGCCGGCCGTCAACTGCGCTGAAAATGGGAAGGCAAGAGAGCCGGAGCGGCCATCGGCGGAGAGGAAGCAACTGATGTGTTCGCGCTCGGGTGTGCGGTCAACGCCATCGATTGTGAACTGAAAGGAAACGTCGGCGGCCGGCTGCAGCGCCACGAGCACTTCATCGATATCAGATTCGACGCGAATCTCCGAGCGGCCCCGAAGGGAATCATGCTCGACGATCACTTCGTACGATCCGGTCGCGACGCTGGCGAACTCGAACTCTCCAGAGCCGCTGGTTACGGTCTCATGGTCGCGATCGATCAGATCCTCGGGCGCCGCTCGCCTTTCGCGAAGCCGCACACTGGCTCGCCCCCGGCCCCCGGAGTCCTGGACTGCGTTCGTGATCCGGCCACGCACGCGATGCGCTTCTCCGCGCCGCATGGTGACGTCTGCTCCGGCAATCTGCTGCCCCGCGCTGACGACTACGGGGTTCCCCGCGTATCGCGTGCGTGATTCCGGATTGCCGCGGCGTCCAGGCTCCACCGCGACGTAGTACTTGCCTTTGGCCAGACCGCGGAAGCGATACTCGCCGCGATCATCGGTGGCTGTGGTTTCGAGCGCCTCCACGCGGCCTGCCCCGTACTCATACATGAACTGTCCGATGACTACGTGCGCGTGTTCTACCGGATCGCCATCGGCATCGCGCACCACTCCGGTGATTGCCGCGCCCGGTGTCAACGCGAAGCGAAGCGGCGACTGTGATTGGCCGGGCTCGAGGCGGAGCGGCGCTTCGTAGTCGGCTTCAATGTAGCCGCTCCGAGCAGCGCCGAGCCGGTAACTACCGGCGCTGAGATTCTCGAATGAGAATCGGCCTTGCGCGTCGCTCCGAGCCGCGATGGCACGTGTCTCGAAGCGGTCTCCGGATTTCAGCAGGAGTTGGACTTTGGCGAGTGGCTGACCTGTGACGGAGTCGAACACCGTGCCGCTTAGGCTACAGGTTTGCTCGGGTCCGATTGGCGCAAACAAAAGAGAAATGAGCGGAAGCAGCGTCATCGGACCAAACCAGTGCACTCCACGGGCCAGGCCCGATGCCAGCCCTATAGGGGAGGCAGGGCGACCGCAACGTTCGGACCGAAAAATCGAATCGCCTGAGCGGCGAGCGTAGCGCCGCCCGGACCTTGAATCCGAATCACTCCGCGCAGGCGCGCGGTGGACGGTACCTGGTCAGGCAGGTTCCACTCGAGACGGCTCGACGGGGCGACGGAAGTTGTCTCCGATGCGATGCGGTTGCCATGGTCGTCGAAGAAGGTTGCCGTGATGTCAGCAGAGGATGCGGAGACGTTCGCGATCGAGATCGTAGTGGTGGCTCCATCCGCGTTATCGAACGCGAGGACCGCCGAGGACGACGTTTGTGTTTGAAACATAAACACCAATTCTCCCGGCGGGAACCGCGCCAGCACGAAGCCGCCCAAGGCTCCCGAACCGCGGACCTCCGCCCAGCCTTTGGTCAATGGGCCCGTGGGATCTCCGAACGGCACGATCACGGTAGCGTTCGGATCGACGGTGATGGAAGCAGGAGCGGCACCGGTAGCATCGGCCGTGCGGAAGGTGACCGTGGCCGGGACGGGAGCCGCAGAGGTGTTGATGAGGACGAGCGACGTGGTCCAGCCAGAGCCCGCGACTACGTAAGGCGCTACCGAGAGATTCTGACTCGCGGTTCGCGGCCATGCGGCATCGGCGGGAGGCAGCGCCGGGTCGGCGGTGATGCGCAGGTCGGCGCAGTGGTGATAGAAGTAGCCGCCGCCGGGATTGGGTCCGTGGTCGGCCATGAACTCGATCACCTGCAGCGTGCACTTCTCGCAGGTGAGGTTCGGCAGAGTGATCGTGGTCTCGAGGTCACCGCGCGGAGGCGAAGTGTGGGCGAACACGCCATCGGCGAGCACCGGCGCCTTCACCGGGCTTTGGATCGATGCGCTGATGGAGTTGCCATTGGAATCTGACACCACCGGGGGATCGGCCGGCAACTCGGCGCGCGAGTTCACCGAGAGGGCGAAGCGATAGTGGCCGGGGTGGAAGATGAATTCGCTGATACGAATGGCGATCGGATGGCCGCCCCGGGCCGCGGTAACGACGTTGGACGGATCGCCGTCGCCGCAAGGCGGAGCACCCTTGCCACCGTCTTCGACGGCGATTGCCGACTTGGGTTCGAGAAGGTCAAAGTGACCTTGGGCGGAAAACGTGGCAAGAACGCAGAGAAGAAGAGTTCGCATGACAGACCCCGTAGAGTCTATTGTGCACGACTCTCACTTTGCTTCGCGCGAATCGATCACCGAGTAGACCTTCTTCATCTCCTGCTTGCTGAAGATCTGCGCCAACGCACGCATCGCCCCGGCTTTGTTCTCGCGGATCGAGATGCCGAGCTTGCGGTACTCGGCCATCACGCGCTCCTTGTAGGCGAAGTCGCGCTTCACGTTCTCGATGCACTCGTCGATGATCGGCCGATAGCGATCGACGTCTTCCTGCGAATAATCTTCGAGCAGCATCGGCGCCAGCGCCTCATAGGTCAACTCGTCATTCGTCTCGAGACAGTTCCAGCACGTAGCGATCACCGAGGCCTTGTTGATGCCCATCGCCCAGTGGATCTGCTCCACCGACTCTGGCTTGCACTTCCACATCGTGACGCGGCCGGAAGGCTCCACCACGTACCAGACCGCGCCTTCCGTGCCGGCGAGTTGCTCGTTCTCCACCGGGCGATTGCGTTTCTCCATCGAAGCGCGCAGGTCGCCATACTTCGCAACCGGATCCTCGCTCGCGGCCAACTCGCCGATCAGGCCCGCAGTGGGCACGTCCATCAGGTCCAGCTCGAACGGCGGCACCACGCTCGCGTCGGCGGGTCGAATCCCGAAGAGCACCGCTGGCTCGAGTCCCGTTTCGTACGCGATGAGATGTCCATTGCGCGAACCGTACATCTCGAAGCTAATGTGGCAGCCGTTGGCTTCGGCGAGCTTCGGAATATTCG
>JAXLQL010000032.1:0-87413 GCA_046331625.1 Bryobacteraceae bacterium | reverse complement strand
GAGCGCGGTGACGCACCAGAATCGCGGGATCGTGCTGAAGCAGATGAATCGTCCGGCTGAGGGGATCGCGGCGTTCGAGAAGGCGGTGGCGCTGGGCTTGCAGCCGGCGGCGCAGGTGGATGCGCTCTTTCAGATCGGCCGGATCCACCATGATCAGAACGAGCCTGATGCGGAACTCGCGGCGTACCAGCGTGCGCTGCAGGTGGACCCGTATCACTATCTGGTCCGCAAGAATCTTGCCTTCGTTTATCTGAAGCAGCAAAAGTGGCAGGATGCGGAGCGCGAGTTCACGGCGCTGGCGCAATACAACAAGACGGATGAGGATGTGATTCGGTCGCTGCGATTTTTGGCGAATCGGCGGTAGCGTCTACTGGACCTTGTCGACCACGCGGCTGACTGCGCTCGTGATGCGGTCTTCGATGTCATCCGCGAACGCTCCAGGGAAGCTGCCGAAGAGAAACGCTTCGCCGCCTTCATAGCCGCCTTCCTTCAGCACGCGGAGCGACGGGATGTAGCCGAAGACGTCGTTCGAGTAGCCGGCGATCCAGGTTTTGTCCCAGCCATAGCGGCTCTTGAATTTCAGCGCGTAGTCGACTACGAGTTCGCCGGCCAGCGTGACCAACATGAGATCGCTGCCGAAGCGCCAAGCCTGCACGGGATACGGATGCGTGTCGCGCAACTTGCCGTCACGATCGAGGATCCGCAATTGCCCTTCGGCGTGGCGGCGCGACACCTCGCTGCCTTTGGCCTTGGCCTCTTCGAACTCGGCCTTGGTGTGCGGCGCGAACTTCACTTCGGGGAACTCGATGGCTGCGCGCAACGGCCCGTTCAAAGTTCGCATCTTGCCCGAGATCACCTCTTCCACGGCATCGGCGAGCGTGGCGCCGTAACGGTCGAGATGCTCTGGCTTGCGGCGCGGCAGAGGGTTCGAGTCCGCGCCCGCGCCTTGGACGAACAACGCGACCGCGCCCGGATACAGCGCTTCCAGCCGAGCTTGCGCGTAGCCGGCGTAGTCGCCGTGAATGGTGTAGTCGGCCATGATCGTGTTGTGGCAGGCGTATCCGAATGCGACGGCCTTGATGCGGCCAGCGGTGTCGCGAACGGCGAGCACCGGAACGTCGTGATCCACCGGTCCTGGATAATCGCGATGCCCCACGCGTCTGCGATTCACCGCGAATCCAGCGAACCCTTGTCCGAAATGGAGCGTCGCGGGCGCGAGCGCAGCGACGGACTTGGCGACCGCAGTATAGATGTTCTCCTCGACCGCTTTCGTATAGCGCTCGATGGCGCCGCGGATCTCCGGGGCTTTGTCGCCGAACAGGTACGCGTAGCTCGAGTTGTCGCCCACCAGCGGAGCGCTGTGCGTATGCGAGGCATTGAAGATGATGCGCTCGCGAGCGATACCGAGATTCTTTTGCGCGCGAGTCGCGATTGCCTCGGCCATGTTGCGGCGGATGCCGACGAGGTCGAGCGTCACCATCACACTGGTTGCGCCGGAGTCATCGCGCAGGGCGAGCGCCTTGGCGAAGATGGGCTGGCGGACGCCTTCGGAAGGCTTGGTGCGTGACGCGTAGCCGGCCATCCAAATCGACTCCGTGGGCGTGATGTCCACGGCGGCGGCCCCGGCCATCCATGCCGCGGACACGGATCCGGCGGCGAGTGCGAACAGTAGAAAGAAGCGCATGAGTCACTCCACTTTCTCAGTCGATGACCTGAGCGATCAAGAACAGCGGATCATCCTTCGCGACCACGGGGAAGCGGCGCAGCAAGCCGATCACGCCCGCGCTGGGAGCATCGAACGCCTGCACCAGTTCGCCGCTCTCGGTGACCATGCGGCCCACGCGCTGGCCTGCTTCCACGCGATCAAGCAACTGGACGTCAGAGAGGAAGAATCCCGTGCGGGGCGCATTGACTCCGCTGTGGACGTTGCCTTCTCCGAAGAGGTGGTAACGCAAAGGAACCGTTTCGAACGAGCTCGAGAGAATGCCGAGCTTGCGCAACAGATTTCGAACGCCGCGCTTCATCATGGCGAGATCCGCGGGATGAATGCGACCCGCTCCGAAGGCTTCGGTGTAGAGGAACGGAATGCCACGCGACTTGGCGAATGAGACGGTGCGGCCAGGAGGCACGTCGGGATGCGCCCAAATGACTTCCGCGCCGAAGGCCAGCGCGCCGTCGCGGCTGCGTGGATCGGACGCATCATAGCCGGCCATCGACGGCATCTCGCAGGCGACGCCGCCGCTGTGGAGGTCGAGATAGAAGTCGGCGCGCGAGATGATGAACTGCGCGAGATGCCAGGCGATGGCGGAAGTGGCGGGGCCATTGGGATCGCCCGGGAACACGCGCGCGAGGTTGCCGTTGTCGATAGGGCTCGAACGCGTGCCGTTCCAGAACGCGGGCGGATTCGCGACCGGGACGGCAAGAAGATCGCCGCGCATCCCGGCTGGATCGAGTTCCTCGAACGTCTCGAGAATCGCGCGCACGCCTTCGTATTCGTCGCCATGAACGGCGCCCGTGACCACGAGCGTTGCTCCGGGTTCAGCGCCGCGCACCAGCAGCACCGGGAGCTTGGTGAAGCCGAGGTCGAGCGCATCACGGTACTTGCCGTTGCGCGTGAAAGACTGAGGATCGAAGCTCATCGCAATGACTCCGCTAGTTGATCGACGGTGATGGATGCCGCCGGGTGCCGTTCGGCGATTTGGGTGATCGAATCGGGATCTTTGAATCCGTGGCCGGTGACGAGGCAGACGGTTGGTTCGTGCGGTTGCACCACTTTGCGCCGCGAGAGCCGCCGCAGTCCAGCGAGCGCCGCCGCGCCGGCGGGTTCGCAGTAGATTCCTTCGAGTTGCAGCAGCATCCGCTGTGCTTCCCACACTTCTTCGTCGGTGACGGCGATGCCGAGTCCGCTGCATTCGCGCAGCAGTTTCAAGGCGAGCGAAGCATCGATATCGAAGGGCACTGAGAGCCCACTGATGTGGGTGGTGCTTTGCACCTGGAGAATGCGGTCATCGCCGCGATCGAAGGCGCCGACGAGAGTGGGGCATCCGGCGGGCTGCACGGCGTGGACGCGAGCCTTGGTCTGGAGTCCGCGAACGGTGGCCGCGTAGAGTCCGCCGCCTCCCACGGGTACGAAGATATGTTTTGGGGGCTCGGGCAACTGCTTTTCGATTTCCGCGCTCAATGACTCGACCCCGGCCATGCCTTCCGGGCAGTAGCGATAGGCCGAGACGACCAGCGGCTTGCCACTCGACTCGAGAATTTCGAGGGCCTTTCGTGTAACGCCTGGATCGGCGGCGAAGTTCTGCACGCGTAGCAGGCGTGCTCCGTGCGCTTGCATCTGAATGAGCTTTCCGGCGGGAGCGTTCTGATTCACCACGATAGTGCAGAGCAGTCCGAACCGCGCGCATCCGGCCGCGAGCGCCGCGCCGGTGTTCCCAGACGACGTGGCGACGCAGGCTTCGGCGCCGAGGGCGAGCAGGCGGCGGATCTCGGCCGCGATGAAGCGGTCTTTGTACGATCCGGTGGGATTGGTGGTCTCGAGCTTGAAGTAGAGTTGGCGGAGGCCGAGCATGGGGCCGATCCGCACGCTCTCGATCAGCGGCGTGTTACCTTCGCCAAGCGTGACGTTGGGCATTGGAAGGCACTATGGTATCGCAGCCCGGTGCGACAATAGAAGTGCTGTACATTCCACTGTTGGCCGCGGCGCCTGATGCCGCACGGAGGCCATGCATGACAAGACAAATTCTCTAGTTTCGAATCCTCAGGATCCTCGTTTTCTCCTTCTCCGTTCGTTGCAATCTCCACATGGCCGTTCGAAGTCCGGCTTGTTCCTTGTCGAAGGTTTGCGCCATGTGGCGCGAGCGATCGAAGAGGGCGCGGCTGTCGAGCGGCTGTTCTATTCGCGATCGGCTTTGTCGAACCGTTTCGGACGCAAGCTCGTGGAGCGGCATGGGCGCAGCCGCATCGAGCTCTCGCAGAACCTGTATCGCGCATTGACACTGGCGGTTGATCCGCAGGGCATTGGCGCTGTGGTTCGGCAGCGATGGCAGCGGCTCGAGTCGCTGCCGTTGGCGAGTGATGCGCTGTTGCTCGTGGTCGAGTCCGTTGAGTCGCCGGGGAATCTCGGGACAATGCTTCGGACTGCCGAGGCGGCAGGAGTCTCGGCGGTGATTTTGGTGGGCGAGCAGGCGGATCCTTACGATCCGGCGGCGGTGCGGGCGAGCGTGGGCGCGGTGTTCGCGGTGCCGCTTGTGCGAGCCGGGATTCGCGAGTTCACCGACTGGGCGAAGGCGCGCGGAGTGGCGGTGGCGGGTTCGTCTCCAAGTGGGCTGCTTGAATATCGAGCGCTGCGCTGCCGGTGGCCAATGGCGCTGTTGTTGGGCAGTGAGAAGCTGGGGCTTTCGCCGGCATTGCTCGAGGCTTGTGATTATACGGTGCGGATTCCGATGTTCGGTCGAGGGGAATCGGTGAATGTTGCGGTGGCGGCTGGGGTGTTGTTGTATGAGATGTTTCACCAGAGGCGGGAGCGGGACTGAGGCCCTATCAGTTGCGGGCGAAGCGGCGGAAGAAGCTCGCGTCGTTCCACCGGGGCCGTGAGTCGGCGTTGGCGACTTCGCGAGCCAGTTCGAGGACGGTGGCGTTGAACTTCGCGGCGGCTTCCATGTCGATGGGCTGCGTGAGATCGTCGGAGACTGCGTGGTATCGCGCGGCCGTCCATTTCTTTTGGAGCTCGGCTTCCGGCGTGTTTAAAACATATCCGACCTTGAGCGCCAGCGCGGGAACGCCTTGCAGGATGAAGTTGAACTGATCGCTGCGAATAAAACGGTTGCGATGGGGCTCGGGATCGCCCACCACGCCGAGCCCCAGCCGCTTTGCCACGCGTTCGAGCGACGAGCGCAACGTCGACTCGTCGAGCCCGAACGCCATCGCCGATTTCATCGGATGGATCGGCAGGAACATATCCATATTGATGGCGGCTACGATCTTGCCCACGGCGGGCGGAGGCGCAAGTGCGAAGTGCTTCGAGCCGAGCAAGCCCTTTTCCTCGCCGGTGGTGGCGAGCAGCACCACCGAGCGGCGCAATCGCGGCCCTGAAGCGAGGGATCGCGCCGTCTCGATCAGGGTCGCGACGCCTGATGCGTTGTCCATGGCGCCGTTGTAGACGTGGTCCGCTGTGGTGGGAGAAAGGCCGAGGTGATCGATGTGAGCGGTGAGCACCATCGACTCGGCACGCAGCTTATCGTCACTGCCCGGCATCATCGCGCAGACGTTCTGCGAGGTGAGGGTAGATTGCTCCACTTGGGCTCGCGCTCGGACGCGCAGCTTCAGGGGGAACCGCGGGAGCGCTTTGCCGGCTGTGGCGAGCGCGAACAAATCCGCGAGTTCGTGTTTCGAGCCTTCGAACAGGAAGGCTGCCTGCTCGGGGTTGACAGACGCTCCGAGGCGGAGTTCGCGGCCTTCGTCGAGAATCGCGTTGGCGAGCGCCATGGTGGGGAGCAGGCGTGCGGCGACGGTGCGGGTCCACGGGACGTCCGCGGTCTTCGGATTCGGGATCGAAATGGAGCCGATTGCTCCGCGGGCGCGCAAGGCTTTCGAGCGCTCGGCGGCGGAGCTGTAGAATGCCCGCAGAGGACCGGCGATGTGCGCGGGCGATCCGGTGAGATAGACGATGACGGCGCCTTTGACGTGCGCTTCGGCGAGATCGTCGTAACCGGCTTCGGGAATCGAGAGTCCGTAGCCGGCGAAGACGAGCGGAGCGTCGACGCTGGTGGTGCGCGTGGTGAGGATCGCGTCATCGCCGAGTTTCATCGCGCGGTTGCCGAGCGTGAGCGACGAGTTCGACTCGACCACGGACTTCCGGACGAGGGGAACATCGAGCGCGTAGCCCGTTGGTGCGCATGGCTTCGCGCCCGCTTGCTGGAACGCTTGCGCGACGTAGTCGGCGGCGGCGCGATGTCCGCGGCTGCCGGCCTCGCGGCCTTCGAGTCGATCATCGGCGAGGAACTTGACGTGGTTCCACCATCGGGTGGGGTTGGAGTCGGCGGCTTGTGCGAGGGCGGTCAGAGTCAGGGCGAGCAGCGGAACTGAAGTCCCGCGCAGGCTAAAGCCTGCCCTACATGAGAAGCCCGCAGCAAACAATCCAGACAGGGTCATTTGGACTTGAACGCCTGCCGCACGTCCATGATCTGCTTGACGTGATTTTCGGCGTGCTCGGCGTAGATTCGAACGATATCCCGCAGCGTCATGGGCCCGCGTTCGCTGTGGCGCCCGGACCGCGCATAGGCTTCTTCGGGCAGGTCTTTCAGCAGTTCGTAGTTGTCGGCGCGCACGCGGCGAAACGATTCGAGGATGGCCGAGATTTTGCGCTTGGAATAGTTGAGCCGATCAGACCAAGCCTTCTCGTCATAGGCGACGATGAGCGGGTCATTCTCGGCGATCACCTGACGCAGCCGCATGGCGCCCACGCACTCGGCGTCGGCCAAGTGCGCCGCGATTTGACGAATGCTCCAGCGCCCAGCGCCGGGAACGAAATCGAGTTCGGCGTTGCCCACGCCGGTGGTGGCTACGGAAAGCAGTTCGGCGCCGCGGCGGAAACGTTCGAGAAGATCGGGGATGTCGGACATGGATCAGTAGTAGTCGGCGCAACTCATGTAATAGCCGCAGCGGTTACAGACCAACTTGCACTTGTGCTGCTCGAGCCTTGCGTTGCAGCGAGGACAGTAGAGACAGGGCTCATCCTCATCTTTGCGTTTGGGCTCCGCTGGTGGAGGCTCCGAGTTCAAGTTTCAATTATACTTGGGCTAGCCATCATGCGAACCAAATTGGCAGCCGCTGCTGTGATTGCGGCGGTTCTCGTCTGGGCCCAGAGAAGCAGTGAGCCGTTGGCGCGCCGTCCGTCACGCGGTTTGCGGGGAGGCGTTGCCGCCGGAACCGATCACGGAACAGAGATCGGGCTGCGGATCATGCATCAAGGAGGCAACGCGATCGACGCGGGAGTGGCGATGACGCTCTCGGGGTCGGTAGCGGAGTACTCGCATTTCGGCTTTGGCGGCGAGGCTCCGATCCTGGTGCGGACGAAGGAAGGGAAAGTGTGGTCGATTGCGGGCGTCGGCACGATGCCCAAGTCCGCCAACGCGGAATACTTCCGGCAGCGCCGCATGCAAGTGGGCGAGATCTTCGCCGATTCGATCGAGGCGGGCGGACTGAAGGGTATGGTCCCCGTGGCCGGACTGATGCCGGCGCTCGTTCCTGGCATGGTGGACGCGGTGCTCGTCGCGCTCAAGGAGTTCGGCACCAAGTCATTCGCCGAGGTGGTGCAACCAGCGATCGAACTTGCTGACGGGATGCCGATCGACGAGATGCGTGCGGGATCGATTGCGCGCTCGCGCAAGTTCTTCGAGATCTGGCCGACGTCGATGCGCGTGTTCGTACCGAACGGACAACTACTCCGTCCGGGCGAGATCTTCCGCCAGCCGGACCTCGCTCGCACGTTGCGCAAGATGGTGGAAGCGGAAAAACGGGCGCGCTCGGCTGGAGCTACGCGGGCGCAGGCGATCGAGGCCGTGCGCGACTTTTTCTATCGCGGCGAGATCGCGCACAAGATCGATCAATTCTCGAAGGACAACCGCGGCCTGCTGCGCTACGAAGACTTGGCCGCGTTTCGCTTGAAGCCCGAGGAAGCGGCATCGACTACTTATCGCGGACTCGAAGTGTACAAGCCCGGATTCTGGAGCCAGGGTCCCGTGCTGCTCGAGACGATGAACATTTTGGAAGGCCTTGACCTGCGAGCGATGCGCCACAATTCCACCGAGTATCTGCATCGCGTGGTGGAGGCGATGAAGCTGGTCTACGCCGATCGCGATACCTATTACGGCGATCCTCTGTTCGCGAAGGTTCCGGCAGAGCGATTGCTTTCGAAGGAGTATGCGGCGCAGCGCAGGCAGACGATCACTAATCGCGGGTCGATGGAGTTTCGCCCTGGTCTCACGGCCACGGACAATCGGCTGCATCCTTCGGAGACGGAGATGGTGCAACTGCGAATCAGCGATGAGTTGATGGCGCGCGATACTACGTGCGTGGATGCGATCGACAAAGACGGCGCAATGTTTTCGGCGACGCCATCGGGCGCGTGGTTGCCTTCGGTGATCGCGGGCGACACTGGTGTTCCGCTGACGCAGCGGGCGCAGAGCTTCCTCTTGGTGCCGGGGCATCCGAACGAATTGGCTGGCGGGAAGCGGCCCCGGGTGACGCTGAGTCCGACTCTGGTGACACGCCAGGGGCGGCCGTATCTCGCGCTCTCGACTCCTGGCGGTGACAATCAGGAGCAGGCGCTGGTGCAGTTGCTGCTGAATGTGGTGGAGTTCGGGATGGATCCAGAGGAAGCGGTGGAAGCGCCACGGTTCCAGACGCGGCATCTGGTGTCGAGCTTCGACAATCACGCGATGAGCCGGGGCGAGTTGTCGCTCGATGAGCGGATCAATCCGGCGGTGGTGCAGGAGTTGGCCAATCGCGGGCATCGCGTTTCGACGAAGTCGAAGTGGGCGAGTGGGTCGTCACCGGTGTTGATCCGGATGCTGCCGAATGGAGTGATCGAGTCGGCGGCGGATCCGTTTGGGTTCCGGGCGGCGGCGGCGGGGTGGTGATTGACGGCCGGTGGAGCATCGTCGGCCATGGCGCCGAGAATCAGATCGGCGGAGCACCTAGGCGGGCACCGGCTCGAGGTAACGTTCACTGACGGCACAAAGGCGGTTCTCGATTTTCGGGAGCGGATCATCGGTCGTGGAGGCGTGCTTCGACCTCTCGAGGACGAAGCGTTCTTCGGGCAAGTCAGCGTCGACGAAGAAGGCGGAACGGTGGTTTGGCCCAACGGTGCGGACTTCTGTCCAGATGTGCTCTACGAAACTGTGGCGGGACTGAAGTCCCGCGCAGGCTAAAGCCTGCCCCACACCGGATAACATAGTTCGGATGATCCAACTCCCCGGAACCGAACTCCAAGTCAGCCGCCTCTGCTACGGCAACATGACCTTTGGCGGCCAGACCGACGAGCCCACTGCTGCCCGCATCCTCGATCGCTGTCTCGACAGCGGCATCAACTTCATCGACACGGCCAACGTCTACAACAAAGGTGCGTCGGAGGAGATTCTGGGGCGCGTGCTCGGCGGACGGCGCAACAAGATCGTGCTGGCGAGCAAAGTGCGCGGCGCAATGGGACCGGCTCCGGATGACGCCGGCCTCTCGCGAGCCGCGATCCTGAAGGCGATCGACGCCAGCTTGCAACGGCTGAAGACCGACTACCTCGATCTCTACTATCTCCATCAGCCCGACTACTCGACCCCGATCGAGGAGACGCTCGAAACGATGGACCTCGTGGTGAAGCAAGGCAAGGTTCGCTTCCCCGCCATCTCGAACTACGCCGCGTGGCAGGTAGCCGAGGCGCGCGCGATCGCGGCGGCCAAAACATATCGCCCGATTCACGTGGCCCAGATGATGTACAACCTCATGGCTCGCGGACTCGAGCAGGAGTTCATCCCGTTCGCCAAGCGATACGACGTGGCGGTGGTGGTCTACAATCCGCTGGCGGGAGGAATGCTCACAGGCAAGCAGTCGCGTCAAGCTCCGCTGCCGGGCACGCGGTTCGACAACAACCAGATGTATCTGGACCGTTACTGGCATCCGGCGTTTTTCGATGCGGTGGATGAAATCGCGGTGATTGCTCGCGATGCCGGGCGCTCGATGGTGAGCCTCTCGCTCAATTGGCTGCTGCATCACACGGCCACTTCGTGCGTGATTCTCGGCTCGAGCAAGATCGAGCAACTCGACGAGAATTTGAAGGCCGCCGAAGAGAGTCCGTTGAGCGAAGACGTAGTGAAGCGCTGCGATGAAGTGTGGTCAAAACTGCGCGGCGTGACGCCGAAATACAACCGGTAGCTCACGTTTCGATTTGGTATCCTAGAGGATCAACTAAGGCCGTGCGGACCCCACTGGTGCGTCCGCGCGCGACAAGGATTTCCCCGCATGTCCGGACATTCCAAGTGGCACACAATCAAACACAAGAAGGCGGCGATTGACGCCAAGCGTGGCAAGGTATTCACTCGCCTGATCAAGGAAATCACCATCGCGGCGCGCAGCGGCGGCGATCCCGACATGAATCCGCGCCTGCGTACGGCGGTTGCGGCGGCGAAGGCTGTCTCGATGCCCGCAGACAACATCAAGCGCGCCATTCAACGCGGCACGGGTGAACTCGGCGACTTTCAGATCGAGGAAGTGACCTTCGAAGGGTATGGTCCGGGCGGTGCGGCGGTGCTAGTCAACTGCGCGACTGACAACCGAAACCGCACGGTAAGCGAAATCCGCCACGCGTTTTCGAAAAACGGCGGCAACCTCGGCGAAGTCGGTTCGGTCGGGTGGATGTTTGATCGCAAGAGTCAGATCCTCATCGAAGAGGATCAGGCGAGCGAAGACAAGCTCATGGAGATCGCGCTCGACGCCGGCGCGGACGACATCCGCGGCGATGGACAGTGGGAAGTGCTTTCGCCGCCCGAGAATCATGACAAGGTTCTCGAAGCGATCCAGAAGGCCGGCATTCAGACGATGGAAGCTGCCGTGGCGATGGTCCCGAAGAACCTGATCAAGCTCGAAGGCAGCCAAGCGCGCGGCATGCTGAAGTTGACTGAAGTTCTCGAAGATCACGACGACGTGCAGAGCGTCTACTCGAACTTCGATATCGACGAAAAGGATATGGAAGCCCTCGGCTGAGGCCGGCGGAGGAGCCGAATGCGAGTTCTCGGCGTCGACTGTGGCTCGGAACGCACCGGCTACGGTGTGATCGAAAGCGATGGGCGGCGTCACGCGATCGTGGCGGCGGGAACCATTCGCACTTCAGCGAAAGATGGTTTTGCTTCGCGGCTGACGGTGATTGCCAAAGGGCTACGCGAGGCGATCCGCGAACATGCTCCGCAAGCGGCCGCGGTGGAAGAGGTGTTCCATGCGGCGAATACGAAGTCCGCGTTGAAGCTGGCGCAGGTGCGGGGTGTGGCGTTGCTGGTGATTGCCGAGGCAGGGCTCGACTGTGGAGAATATTCAGCGCTGCTGATCAAGCAGAGCGTGGTGGGCCACGGGCACGCAGCGAAGGAGCAGGTGCAATTCATGATCCGCTCGTTGTTGGGGGAGAAGACGCCGCAGGGGCAGCCGGACGCTTGCGATGCGTTGGCGGTGGCCGTGTGTCACGCGACGCGAATAGCGATGAAGGTGGCGGTATGAGGCTAGCGTTGGCATTGCTGGTAGCGCCGTGGCTCGCGGCGGAGCCGAAGATCGTGTTCTCGAAGTCGTTTCCAGGAAGCAAGCCGCCGCTCGTGTTCATCGAGTTCGAGCGCAATGGCAAGGCGGTTTACAAGGAAGCCGAGAACGACGAGCAGCCAATCCCGTTCGAGCTGACCAAAGAGCAGGCGGATCAGATCTTCGCGCTGGCCGAGAAACTGGGCAAGTTCAACCGGCCGCTCGAGTCGGGTTTGAAGGTAGCCAACATGGGGCAGAAGTCGTTCCGGTGGGACGATGACGGCAAGCGCGGCGCCGAGGTGAAGTTCAACTACTCGCAAGACGAGGATGCGCGATCGATTCTCGATTGGTTCGAGAAGATGATCGAGACCGAGCAGCATTTCATCAACGTAGAGCGCTCGGTGAAGTTCGACAAGCTCGGCGCCAATCGCGCGTTGTTGTTGCTGCAGGCGGGCATGGAGCGCGATCGGCTAGTGGGGTTGACGCAGTTCCTTCCGCTGCTCGAGCGCGTGACGAAGAATCAGGGCTTTCTCCACATGGACCGCGAGCGCGCCACGACGCTCATCGAATGGATCAAGAACGGCAAGCCCAAGGCGGACCAATAATGAAGATTCTCTTCGCCGCGGGGTTATGCACGGTAGCGGTGTGGGCGCAGCAATCCGACGCCGAACAGGAAGCGCTACAGAAGGCTCTGGCCGAAGCCGGCAACAGCCAGGTGGATTTCATCTACGCGATCGAGCGGCATCTCGAGAAGTATCCGGTGACGGAGAAGCGTCCGGAACTCGAGCGAGCGTTGACTCGCGCCGCAGCGGAGTTGAAAGACGGCCGCCGCGTGATTCTTTATGGCGAGCGCACGCTGACGCGAGACTCGATGAGTGCGGAACTGCTGGAACGGGTGTCGCGCTATCTGCTGGCTGATGACGACAGGGATCACGCCAAGCGTGCCCGTGGATATGCGAAGCGGTTGGAAGACATCGTGAAGCTGACAGTGAATCCGCTGCCGGGAATGCGTGGCGCGGCGCGCGTGGCCGAGGAACGCGCGATTTTGCTGGGCAAGGCATTCGTGTACCAGAGCCGAGCCGCGGGAAATCTGGGCGAATTCGCGGAGGCCGAAAAGCTGGCGCGATCGAGCTACGCGGAATTTCCCACGGCTGAGGCGGCGCGCGAGATTGCGCGGTGGCTCGACAAGCAGGGCAAGGCCGACGCGGCCATCGCAGCACTGGCCGATGCATTCATGATTCAGGATCCGAATAGCGAATCTTCTGACCGGGCACGGGATCGGGCGCGGCTGGGCGAATGGTACAAGAAGGCGAAAGGCTCTGAGCAAGGGCTGGGCGACCTGCTGTTGGCGGCGTACGATCGCACGCAGGGCAAAGTGGACGACTACCGTGCGACCGTCAAGAAATGGGATCCGAACGCCGAGGCCACGACGCCGATCGAGTTCACGCTTACCGGACTCAAGGGCGACAAGCTGGTGATGGCGTCACTCAAAGGCAAGGTGGTGGTGCTGGATTTTTGGGCCACATGGTGCGGCCCGTGCCGCGCGCAGCAACCGCTCTATGAGGAAGTGCAGCGGCGGTTCAAAGACAACTCCGGCGTGGTGTTCCTCAATATCAACACCGATGAGAATCGCGAAGTGGTGAAGCCGTTTCTCGAACGCGAAAAGTGGGGCAAGGTGGTGTACTTCGAAGACGGCATGTCTGGGGCGCTGCGGGTTTCGTCGATCCCAACCACGATGATCCTCAACAAGAAAGGCGAGATCGCCAGCCGCATGAACGGCTACATCGCCGACCGTTTCGTGGACATGCTGAGCGATCGCATCACGCGACTGCTTGCGGAGAAGTAAGGCAGTGGCTTTCGGGCGGGTGATCTGGATCGTGCTCGACAGCGTGGGCATCGGCGCGATGCCTGACGCGGTGGCGTACGGAGACGATCCCGCGAGTGACACGCTGGGCAACATCGCTCGCGTGCGTGGTCTATCCCTACCGAACTTGTGCCGCGTTGGGCTCGGAAACATCAAGCCGCTCACTGGGCTCGATGCGGCGATTGAGCCTGCCGGTGCGTTCGGTAAGTGCGCGCTTGCGTCTCCCGGCAAAGACACCACCACTGGCCACTGGGAGATGGTGGGCATTCATCTCGCGAAGCCATTTCCGCTGTATCCGAGCGGATTTCCACCGGAGGTGATGACGCCGTTCGAACTCGCGATTGGGCGGCGCACACTCGGCAACTGCGCGGCGAGCGGCACCGAGATCATCAAGCAACTGGGTGAGGAGCATGTACGCACTGGATGGCCGATCGTCTACACGTCCGCCGATTCGGTGTTCCAGATTGCCGCACATGAGGATGTCATCCCGCTGGTGGAGCTCTATCGCATCTGCGAGATCGCACGCGAGCAATTGCGCGGTTCGCATGAAGTGGGTCGCGTGATTGCGCGGCCGTTCACGGGCAAGCCTGGAGCGTTCACGCGCACGGCAAATCGGCACGACTATGCGGTGCCGCCGCCCGAGGGAATGCTGCTCGATCGGCTCGCGGAGCGGGGAGTTCGAGTCACGAGCGTGGGCAAGATCTCCGATGTTTTTCTGGGGCGGGGAATCGCCGCGTCGCGCAAGACGAAAAGCAATGCCGATGGCATGGCGCAGACGCTCGAGGCGATGGCGAGTGAGCCGCGCGGGTTGATCTTCGTCAACCTGGTGGATTTCGATTCGCTCTTCGGGCATCGCAATGACGTGGAGGGCTACGCACGCGCGCTCGAGGAGGCCGATGCGTGGTTGCCGCGATGCGAAGCGGCTCTGCGCGAGGACGATCTGCTGATCCTCACCGCCGACCATGGCTGCGACCCGACGACTGCTTCCACCGATCACAGCCGCGAGTACGTTCCATTGCTCGCGACAGGCCCGCGCGTGCGTCGCGGAGTGAACCTGGGAACGCGCACCACACTGAGCGATATCGGCCAAACCGTGGCCGCGAATTTCGGAGCTTCGATTGAACATGGCACGAGCTTTCTTGCTGATCTGGCTGGCTAGCGCGATCCTCTCGGCGCGGCCGCTGTTGGTGATCTCGATCGATGGCTTGGACCATCGCTACCTTCGCGATGCGGACAAGCTGGGCCTGAAGATTCCGCACTTGCGAAAAATGGTAAAGGAAGGCGCGTGGGCCGACGGTGGCGTGATCGGCGTAGTTCCGACGGTGACATTCCCTTCGCACACCACGATCGTGACCGGTGTTCGGCCCGATCAACACGGAATCCTCAACAACAACCGTCCGAAGGAAGAGGGCGGCGAGCGCTACTTCTTCGCGAGCTTCCTCAAAGTGCCCACGCTGTGGGACGCGGCGAAAAAGGCGGGGCTGCGCGTGGGGGCGGTCCACTGGCCGGTGACCGTGGATTCGAAGAACGTCGACTGGGATTTCCCGGAGCACTTCAAGCGCAGGCTAGGTCCGGGAATGGACTGGGAGGCGACCGCGGAAAAGGCGACGCCGGGATTGATCGACAAAATGGTGGCGATGTTTCCTTCGATGCCACAGGAGTGGATCGACGACCGGATCCGCACGATGGCCACGCTCTACATCCTCCAAAACGAAAAACCGGATCTTGTTTTATTGCACCTGATCGATCATGACAACGAAGCGCACGAGACGGGGCCGTTCTCGATGCATGCGACAGCGGTGCTCGAGTTTCACGACGAACTGATCGGCCGCATCCTGGCGGCGAAGCCCAAGAACATGGCCGTAGCGCTGGTTTCCGATCATGGCTTCGAGCGGATCGACAAGACGGTGAGCCCGTGGGAATGGTTGCAGGAAGCCGGCGTCAGCGGTTCCATCGATAGCTCCGGCGTGTTTCTGACGGTGAGTGAGGAATCGGTTGCCGCCGTGATGCGCAAGAAGGGCCTGCGAGAAATTCCGGCGGCCGAGTGGACTCGATTCGTTCCACAGCGAGCCAAGCCGCTTGCCGCGTTCGAGCCGCCGGAGCACGTGCAGTTCACGCGCGCAGCCACAGACAAGGCGGGCAATCTGCCGAAGCCTCATGGCGACCACGGATTTTGGCCTCTGCGCTACCGCTCCACGTATCTGCTCTGGGGCAGCGGAATCAAGGCGCAGAAGCTCGGTGAGATCGACATTCTCTCGATCGCGGGCCGGCTGGCGAGCGTACTGAACATCGAATTCGGAAAGGACAACAAATGAGACGACCCTTGATGGCGGGCAATTGGAAGATGTACAAGACGCCGGCGGACACGGCTACGTTCTTCGAGAAGTTCCTGCCACTGGTTGCGAACTCCGCGCACTGCGACATCCTGATTTGCCCGCCGTTCGTGAACATCGCCGCGGCGGTTACGTCGGCTGCAGGATCGGCGGTGGGCGTGGGCGGACAGAATCTGCATTGGATCACGAAGGAAGGCGCGTTCACGGGCGAGATCTCGGGTCCGATGTTGAAGGCCGCCGGATGCCGCTCGGTGATCATCGGGCATAGCGAGCGGCGGCAATACTTCGGCGAGACCGACGAGACTGTTTTCAAGCGGACCGTGGCCGCGCTCGAAAGCGGATTGCAGCCGATCGTTTGCGTGGGAGAACGGCTGGAAGAGCGTGAAGCGGGCCGCACGAATGCGGTGCTCGAGACGCAGTTCACGGGTGGATTGGCTGCGCTGACGCCGGAACAATTCGCACAGGTCGTGGTTGCGTATGAACCGGTGTGGGCAATCGGCACGGGAAAGGTGGCGACGCCAGAGATGGCGGCGGAGGCGCATCAAACGCTGCGGTCGCTGACGGGAGCGAAGTTCGGGGCCGGTGCGGCGGCAGCAGTGCGGATCCTCTATGGCGGAAGCGTCAAGCCAGACAACGTGAAGGGCTTGATGGCGAAGCCGGATATCGACGGCGCCCTGGTGGGGGGGGCGAGTTTGGAGCCGGCGTCGTTTGCATCAATCGTGAACTTCTGACACAAGGGCCGGCGGCACCGGCAACCAGCGGGCGGTTCATATATACTGAGTGGCGCAATCTCGTGGGAATTCACGAAAGGGATCAGTCACCATGCCCGCAAAATCCACTCTCGCCTTCATTCTGACCAGCCTTGCCCCGGTTTACGCACAGGTGCTTCCTGTCGGAACCGTGGATGGGACGGTCCACGACTCCACCGGAGGAACGCTTCCGGGCATCAGCGTCAAGCTGAAGAATCTCGGCACGGCCGTGGTTCGGGACGCATCCACCAACGAGGCCGGCTACTACTTCTTTCCGTTGGTGAATCCGGGTTCGTACGAAGTTTCGGTCGAGAAGACCGGATTCAAGAAGGGCGTCCAGGAGATCGACGTTCGCACGGGCATCCGCTCGACGGCGGATTTCACGTTGCAACTCGGCCAGGTCACCGACTCCGTTCAAGTGACGGGCGAAGCGCCTCTGCTCGAAACGTCGACGGCTTCGGTGAGCCGCAACGTGACGCAGCGCGTGGTGACGGATATGCCGCTTCTGGCGCGCAATGTGCTCATGCTGGTGAACCTCGCTCCCGGCATCACCAACAACTCTCCCACCAGCAGCACCAACGGGTTGATCGACATCGACAACACGTCGTACACTTCCGCGTCCGGCGCCAACAACCGCACCAACGAGTTTTTGATGGACGGCATTCCGAACAATGTGTCAGATCGAGTGGCGTACATTCCGAGCGTGGATGACGTGGCGGAATTCACGGTCCAGACCAATGCGCTCGATGCCGAGTATGGCCACGGCGGCGGCATGTTCGTCAACGTGGTGACCAAGGGCGGAACCAACGAGTTCCACGGGAACCTCTACAACTTCTTCCGCAACGACAAGCTGAACGCCAACGCATTCTTTTCGAATAAAGCCGGCGCGGCACGCCCGGTGTTCCGGTTCAACCAATATGGTTTGACGGCCGGAGGTCCGGTGGTGAAGAACAAGGTCTTCTGGTTTTTCAACTTCGAAGGCTTGCGCCAGCGCACTCCGCGCGCGTATCGCTTCACGGTTCCGACTGCTTTGCAGCGGTCGGGTGATTTCTCGCAGACGTTCAATGCCGCGGGCGCGCCGTTCCAGATCGCCGACCCGATGAGCACGGTGTCCAACGGAAGCGGAGGGTTCGTACGCACGCTGTTCCCAGGAAACAGGATTCCGGGCTCGCGGATCAACCCGATCGCGGCCAACGTGATCTCGCGTTATCCCGGCGCCAATCTTCCGGGCGACCTGAATACGAACGCGAACAACTACTTCAGCGAAGTGCCCGCGCCCTACGACGGTGAGAACTACTCGGCGCGCGTGGATCCCAATATCCGGAAGCACCGGTTGTTCGCGCGCTGGTCGCATAACCAGGGCTTCCCCGGCACGCCGACGCCTTGGGATATCGGCGGCGGCGTTGGTGCGCTGGAAGGGAACAACCGTGCGCAGACCTCGATCGGCATCAGCGACTCATACATCATCAACAACACCATGGTGATCTCGGCGCAGGCCGGCTACACGCGATGGACGCAGGAAGGCACACACCCGAGTTTCGACCAGACCACGCTCGGCTTCTCGAAGTCGCTCGTGAGCCAGATGCAGCAGCAGATCTTTCCGCAGTTCAATAACTCGGACATGTACTACATCGGCACGTCAGAGGGCCAGTGGTTCGAGCACACCAACACCTACTCCTACAACGTGGGCGTGACCAAGATCATGGGCCGGCACAACATGAAGTTCGGTTTCCAGGGCCAGGTGAAACAGAACAACTCGGTGGGCGCCAACCGGCCCGGCGGCCAATACAATTTCGATCGCGGATTCACGCAGCCCAACCCGTTCGGCCCCGGCAACAACTTGGGCAACGGAATCGCCAGCTTCTTGCTCGGGACTCCGAGCGTGGGGCTGCTCAATCTGCGCGCGCTCACGGCGCCACAGGCTCCCTTCTATGGCTGGTATTTCCAAGATGACTTCAAGATCACTTCAAAGCTCACCCTGAACCTCGGCCTGCGGTACGACTTGTTGCTCGGTGTGACCGAACGCTACAACCAGAACGCGTTCGGATTTGCGTTTGACACGTCGAACCCGATCGAAGGTGCGGCCAAGGCGGCCTATGCGGCGAACCCGATCCCCGAGCTCGCGCCCGCCAACTTCAACGTGAAAGGCGGCATCTTCTTCGCCTCGGCGAATGATCGCCGCAACGTGAAGGCGGAAACAACTGACTGGCAGCCGCGCATCGGTCTCGCCTATCGCATCATGCCGCGCACGGTATTGCGGACCGGATTCGGAATTTTCTACTCGGAATGGTGGCAGCCTTTCGTCAACACGACTGGCTTCGCCGCGCAGACCGACATGGTTACTACCCTCGACGGCGGCTTGACTCCCGCCGACACGCTTTCGAATCCGTTCCCCAACGGACTGACGCAACCGACCGGATCGCAACTCGGGCTGAAGACGCTCCTGGGGCAGACGCTGTCGCTCTACGACTACTACCGCAAGAACATTCGCAACTATCGCTACAGCTTCGGCGTGCAGCATCAAATCGGCAATGACTTCCAGATTGAACTGAACTACGTGGGTCAGCGCGCAGCCAACCTGATCACCAGCACGTCGGCCGGCGACAGCGGCAAGGTGGTCAACGCTGGTTGGAACGGCACCGGCGGTACGTTCGACCAGAAGTACTTTTCGCTGGGCTCGCGCCTCAACGCGCGCGTGGCGAATCCGTTCAAAGGGCTCATCCCGCAGCCGAGCAGTCTGGCTGGCGACACGATCACGGTGGCGCAGATCCTGATGCCTTATCCGGCTTTCGGGAACCTCACGCTCAGCCGCACGATGGGCGGATCGAGCTACTACAACTCGCTCCAGTTCAGCGCGCTCAAACGCTTCGGCCATGGGCTCAACGCCCAGTTCGCCTACACGTTCTCGAAGCAACTCGAGAAGCTCCGGTACATCGAAACGAGCGATCCGTCACCTTCGCAAATGACGGGGCAGTTCGACAATCCGCATCGCGTGTCGACGGGCATCATTTATGACCTGCCGTTCGGCACGGGCCGGTTCAAGTCGAGCATGGGCGCCGTCAACAAGATCATCGGCGGCTGGCAGTGGAGCAGCATGTACATCTACCAGACGGGTGCGGCGGTCGGGATTCCGGCGGTTGTGGCCACCGGCACGTCTCCCGCGGCGGACAACCCGACGATCGACCACTGGTTCAACGGAGCTTCGATGGCGGTGATGCCCGCTTTCACGGCTCGCCGCGTGCCGTTCTATTGGAACGGCCTGCGCGTGCCAGCGATCAACAATTGGGACATGGGCTTCATCAAGAACACGATGGTTTACAAGGAGAGGGTGAAGCTGCAGTTCCGGTTCGAAATGATCAACGCGTTCAACCGGGTTTGGTTCGGTGGGCTGAACACCAGCGTGACGAGTCCGACGTATACGCAGTTGACGGGTCAGGCGAATCAGCCGCGCAATATTCAGTTGGGGTTGAAGCTGAACTTCTGAGGCCCGGTGGGCGAAACTCAACGGATGGTCGCCAGCAAACGAGATCGGTCAAGGACGATTTGCGCCCGGATGGTAGTCGCTGCGGCAGAGTAGCGCAGGCGCGCGAATGCCATCCAGGCATCGCGGTAAGCCTGCCACGCTTGCTCCACGCGTGGGAGTTCGTCTGCCGCGACGGCCCCTTGCTCGACATCTTCCTTCGTGTTGGAGCGCAGTCTTTGTAGTGTTTTCTCGTACTCGTTACGCTCCAAGGCGTCCGCTGTCGCGACTTGGCTCGAGGAGAGAGCGGGCCATTTGCCACGCTCGAAATGGACTACTTCCGTTCGAAAGAGATCGCTGAGAATGTCCTGCGACCCGATGGTTCGGATGGAGCGGCTCGTGCCGCGCTGATCTACTTCATACGCATGGGCCGAGACGTACGCCTTCTGGGCGGCAAGAAGCGCTGCGAACGCCGCCTTTTGGTCCTGAGTCATGGCCTGTTTGAGAGATCGATAGTAGCGGTCTCTGCGATTGTCCTCAATTTCCAACGCGTACGCGCTGCAGAAGGTCATCATCAACGTCGTCGAGGCGTAGTCGCAGAATTCGAAGAGAGCGCCGCTCCGAGGTGAGCGGTTGAGATTCCTCACGACGTCGAGCGCGAGCCGCGCAGTAGCTTCGTTGGACTCGCAAGCGAAACGCATAGCGAGTGGAATGTTCCGAGTGACGCCCGCGCCGTTGACATAAATGTCGGCGAGGATGAGCGAGCCGCCGACCACCCAAGCCGTGGGCGCCTCCGGGTTCTGTGATAGGCCAGCTTTCTGAGCAAGCCGCTCTTGCCATGCACATGCGCGCGCCTCGCCATAGCTGACAGGACGTCCGATCCCACGATAGGAACGGTACGAAGCACAAGCTGGGAACGTCTCGGGCGCACGTACGATCTCCGCCTCGGCAGGAAGCGGAATGGATGCGTACGCCGAGCATCCAGCTGGCAGTTCCGCGGAGACGGATTGAGCGGCGGCGGTGAGCGCAAACGCGCAGGTCGCGAAGAGTGTGACGCTTCCGCGACGCGCGAGTTGCGTGGAGATCAACAGGAATCCATTACTTCGCGTACATGGCGAAGCCGTACATCGTGTCGTTCGCGCCGATCACCACATACTGCACGCCGTCGAGCTCATAGCTGATCGGCGCATTGCTCATGCCCGTGCCGAGATTCGCGTGCCACAGCACCTGTCCGGAAGTGGCGTTGAGAGCCACGAAGTTGTTCGAAGGATCGGCCGCGAAGACAACGTTGCCCGCAGTGGCGAGCACTCCCGAGCGCGGGCCACCAGGACCTTCCCACTTGTGGCCCCACTTGACCTTGCCAGTCTTGTAGTCGATCGCCTTCAGCGTGCTTTGCGACCAGCCGCCGCGATCGTTGCCGCCCCAGCCTTCGGGCTTGTCTTCGTCATCGTAGATGTAGTAGACGCTATAGGCGTCCGTGGCGTTGATGTAGAAGAGCCCAGTGGCGGGACTGTAGCTAGGCGGCGGCCAGTTCGCCGCACCGCCTTGATTCGGAGCCACCAGCGCGCCATCGTTCTGCGGATATTTGGCGGGGTCGGGGATCGGCTGACCCTTGGCGTCAATTCCTTTCGCCCAATTCGCTTTCGCGAACTTCGTGGTGACAACATTCTTTCCTGTCGCGCGATCGAGCACGAAGAAGTATCCGTTGCGCGAAGCCTGCGCGATCAGTTTGCGCGGCTTGCCGTCAATCATGCCATCAATGAGCACGGGTGTCTGGATCGCGTCCCAATCATGCGTGTCATGCGGCGAGGGTTGGAAATACCAAGCCATCTTCCCGGTGTCGGGATTGAGCGCGATGATGCACTCGGTGTAGAGATTGTCGCCCATGCGCCCCTTGTGCGCGATCACTGGCTGCGGATTCCCGGTGCCGAAGTAGATGAGGTTGAGCTCGGGATCGTAGGTAGTGGATCCCCAAGTCATGCCGCCACCGTGCATCATCGCTTCCACTGAGGGCCAACTCTTGGCTTCCGGGGTTCCCGGCTCGGGATGCGCGTACCAGCGCCACTGCATGTCTCCGGTTTCCGGATCGTGCGCTTCGATGTAGCCAGGAACGTCGAGGTCATCTCCGCTCACGCCGGTGACCACGTGGTTGCCCACGATGAGCGGAGCGGCGCTCGCGAACAACAGCAGGTCGGGATCGCAAATGCGTTTGTGCCAGCGTTCCTTGCCGTCTTTCATGTCGAGCGAGACGAGGTTGCAATCCGGCGTGACGAAGTAGAGCCACTTGCCCATCGCGGCAACGCCACGATTTCCGATGTGGATGCCGCCATGCGAGGGCCAAGCGAAATGCCACAGTTGGCGGCCCGTGCGAGCGTCTATCGCCCACACGTGATCGGGAACGGTGAAGAACATCACGCCGTCGATCACCACTGGCGACGACTTGATCGAGCCAGGGAACGGACCCGCCGACGCGACGTTGATCCGGTAGACCCACGCGAGGCTCAGCGAACTCGCGTTGTTCGCATTGATCTTGGTGAGCGGCGAGAAACGGCGTCCGGAATAGTCGCCATTGAACGAGGGCCAGGAATCGGTCGGAGCCTTGGCGAGCTTGGCGGGATCGAGCGTCTGGCCGAGGATTGTGACTGCGGCGAGAGCGAGTGCGGTGGCGATTTTCACTTGAGGGTCTCCAGGTAGGCGACGACGTCGTGGATGTTCTTGTCGCTGTATCTATCGAGAAGCGCGATGTGGCCGGCGTAAGGATCGTTGACTTCCACTTTCGGACCAGGGTTGCGGGTCCACGAGTGGTATTCGCCGGAGGAATCGCGTAGCGCCACGTTGAAGTCGTCGATGTGCACGAGATTTCCTGAAATTGTTTTGCCGTCGGCGGTGGTGACTTTGACGGTGGTGGGCTTGACGGGCGAGGGAGCGCCACCGCGGCGTCCGAATCCGAACGTGCGCGGGAAGATGAATTTTTGCTGGAGCGCGACGGGATCGTACTTGTTGCCGACGCCGGAGAGGTCGCCGGAAGGAGAGTGGCACTTGTTGCAACCACCTGCGCCGTTGAAGTACTCTTGGCCTGCTTGCGCGTTGCCGGTGCGCACGTTGATGGGCTGCGAATAGGGACCACTGCGTAGCGTCTCGGTGACCTTGAGGTGGAGGAAGTGCGCGAGGTCGATCGCACGGTCGCCCTTGATTTCAGCGCTGGAACGGCCACTCTGCGTCGGGTGGCCCTTCTGCAGGAAGGTTCCGATGGTGGCGCCGTAACGGTCCTTCAGCACCACGAGTGAGCGCACGAGATCGGAACCGTGCTGTGCCGGCGGACCTTCGCTGACGCCGCGAGCCTTGGGTCCGTGGCAGGTGACGCACTCGGAAGCGTAGATCGACTTGCCACGCTCGGCAGCCTCGCCATCGACGACGTGCGCATCATCGGGACCAGCTCCAATGAATCCGACTCCGCCCGCGCCGGCTGTTCCGGTTCGTGGCGGCAGGTTCTTGCCCAGGTAGTCGACAATTTCAGTGAACTCGGCTGCCTCGGCCTTCGCGCCGCGTGCGATCATGCCGTTGACCACGACGCCCCAGTTTTCGCGGGTGTAGCCTTTGCCGGCCACGATCTGCGGTCCGTGGCAAGTGGATCCGCAGACGCGGATCACTGCTTCTTTGCCGGGTCCGTCGGGCAGGCCCCGCGGAGCGGGCGCGGGGGGACGTTGCGCAGCAACAGGGATGGCGAGGGTCGCGGCCAAGACGAAGGCGCGATAGCAAATCTGCGGCATCCTCTTATTATCGCGTCAATGTGAACCGACCCGCTCGGGATTTGCGGATATCCTGGAATGCATGCGTGCATCCGCGTTTATGGCCGCTCTTGCTCCTGTGTTGTTCGCCGCCGAGTACTTTCCGCCGCCCGACACGGAGGGCGGATGGCGCACGCTTTCTGATGCGGCCCGGATCCGGAAGGCGACGGGCATCGATACGCGCAAGCTCGATCTGGCCTTCGAGTACGCGCAGCGCACCAGCCAGCACGGGGGATTGCTGGTGGTCCGGCACGGATATCTGATCTATGAGCGCTATTGTGGCCGCGGGAATCGCGAGGCGAATCCGGCCACCGCGTCAGTTGGCAAGGCTTACACGAGCATCGCGTGCGGCATCATGCTGGAAGACAAGAAGGCGCTGATTCCCGATGGGCTCGAAACGAAGGTGTTCAGCGAGAAATACTTGCCCGTGTCACTGCCACTCGACGATCCACGAAAGGCCGAGATCAAGCTCGGGCATCTGCTCTCGATGAGTGCGGGGCTTCGCGGCGAGGGTGCAAATCCGGGATTCGTGAATGGCGTGCCGTCATTCAAGCCGGAGCCGCTGCCACGCGGGGATCGTGCGCTGGGGCAAGATGAAGCCGCGCTGAAGACTCCGCTTTGGTGCGCTCCGGGTGAGGGCTACTCGTACGCTTCGAACTCGCCGCACATCGCATCGATGGTGTTGCGCAAGCTTACCGGGATGGAGATGCACGAGTACCTGGACGCGAAGCTCGCCAAGCCGCTCGGATGGGGGCAATGGGCTTGGGCTCGGCGGCGCGGCGAAATGACGTTGCCACACACGCCCGGGGGAGGCGACATCGCACCGCGCTCCACCGACATGCTTCGATTCCTTTATATGCTGTTGCATGGCGGCCGGTGGGGGAACCAGCAGATCGTGCCTGCGGCTTATGTCGCGATGTGCGGGAAGCCTTCGCCCTACAATCGGCACTCGCCCTATGGACTTATGTTTGAAACAAATGCGGGCGGGCACGTGGCGGGTGCGCCGCGCGATGCGTACTTCAAATCGGGCGCTGGCGGATTCGGAGTCTACGTGATTCCATCGCTCGACATAGTGATCTACAAGATGGCGGGCAATGACGCGCAGTACGATCCGGCACGGACGGGCCTGAAGCAGACCTATAGGTACGACGGGTCGCGCGACGGCTGGCAGCCCGCGCCACGGAGCCAGTTCAGCGATGGTCCCGTGGGCGTGGACGATGGCGTGCGGCGCGTGCTCGAGATGGTGGTCGCCGCGGTGGTCGACTGAGATACGATTGTTCCTGTGATTGGCCGCTCCCTCATTGTGTTGGCGCTCGCGCTCGAGATCGTTTCCGCCGAGCGCAAGCCCACGCCCCCTTCGAGCAAGGCGAAGAAGCTTTGGAGCCTCGAAGCTGTGAAGCGGCCCGCCGTGCCACCGGGCGAGGGAAATCCGATTGACGCGTTCGTTGGCGTGAAGTTGGCCGAGAACGGGCTTACGCCCTTGGCGGCGGCGGACAAGCCGGCCCTGCTGCGTCGCGTGTATCTCGATCTGATCGGGATCCCGCCCACGCCCGCTGAACAAGACGCGTTCCTGAAAGACGAATCGCCCGATGCCTACGAGCGCGTGGTGGATCGCTTGCTCGCCGACGAGCAACACGGCGTGCGCTATGCGCGGCACTGGCTCGACGTGCTGCGCTATGCCGACGCGGACGAGCGAATGTACGCTGCACCGGGAATCCACTTGTGGCGCGATTGGGTGATCTACGCGCTCAACAGCGATCTTCCCTATGACCAGTTCGTACGTACGCAGCTCACCGGATATCGCTCGACGCAGCGCACGCAGATTTCGGCCATCGGCGTCCGGTCGAAGGCAGAGCCGCGGCCAGAAGACATGTTCGCGCGCGGATTTCTCGCGCGCGGCGCCGTGATTCGTGACAACAAGGATACGCAGGAGTTGCCGATTGTGGCTGTCGAGACGGTGTCGAGCGCGTTTCTGGGGCTCACCGTCGGTTGTGCAAAATGCCACGACCACATGTACGATCCCGTGACGCAGCTGGATTTCTATCGCATGAAGGCGTTGTTCGATCCCCTGGTAGTGAAGAAGGTGCTGCTGGCCACGCCCTCTGAGGTGATGGCGCGCGCCAAGGCGAACGATGAACTTGCTGCCCAGCGCACGGCGGTGGAAGGTCCGCTCCAAGAACTCACTAAGCCGTATCGGGAGAAGCTCTACCAGGAGCGCGTATCGATGCTGCCGGCGAATGTGCAGGCGATCATTCGAAAGCCGGAGAAGGATCGGACGGCCGACGAGCAGAAGATCGCGGACGATTACTTCCCGGTGCTACGGATCGATTCGGGTCCGCTGCAGGACAGCATGAATGCGGCGGATCGCGCGCGTTACAAGGATCTCCGAAAGAAGCTCGACGAAATCAGCAACACCGCGGCCGCCCCGTTGCCCGCGTTCTGGACCGTGGAAGTAGACGGCACGAAAGAAACCGAGCCGAGCTACATTCTGACGAGTGGTGAACCGGAGCGCCCTGAAAAAGACAAGCCGGTGAAGCCAGGGTGGCCGTTCGCGCCCGCGCAGATCGATTGGCGCGAGGGGCGTGTGGAGGCGTTCTCCGATTGGCTCACTGCACCGGAGAATCCATTGTTTGCGCGCGTGGCGGTGAATCGGCTCTGGCAATGGCATTTCGGCGAAGGCCTGCAAAAGAGCGTGAGCGATTTCGGCACGCTTGGAGGCGCGCCGGTGCATCGCGAGCTGATCGATTGGCTGGCGAGCGAGTTCGTGTCGCGCAAGTTCAGCATGCGGCAGATGCACAAACTGATGGTGACGTCGCAGGCGTATCGCCGGGCGTCGTGGGCCGATCGCGAAGTAATGGAGCGCAACACCCGGATCGATCCGGCGAACACATATCTGTGGGGCATGCGCCTACGGCGTCTGGAAGCGGAGCCGATCTGGGATTCGATTCTCACGGCCGCTGACGATTTGGACCGCACGGTCGGCGGACCTTCGTTCGATCTGGCTCGCGAGGATCGGCCGCGCCGTGGTGGCCGTGGTGGCGCTCGCGCGGACGCGAAGATCAACCGCCGTGGCGCGTACATCATTCGCGGGTTCTCGACGAGCCGGGACGTGGTTCCGAATTTTCTCCAGGCGTTCGATGTGGAGGATGGGCGTCTGCCGTGTCCGCTGCGCACGCGCACGGTCACCGCGCCGCAGAGTCTGTTCCTGATGAACAGTGACGTGGTGGACAAAGCCTCGAAGAAGCTCGCGGACCGCGTGCGGAAGGAGGCCGGGGCCGATCTGAAGTCTGCGGTGCAACTCGCCTATCGCATCGCAGTGAGTCGCGCGCCCAGCGCAGCCGAACTCGATCAGGGCATGACCTACCTTGACGGCGATCCCGCACGTCTCGACGGGCTGGCGTGGCTCTTGTTCAATCTCGACGAGTTCGTTTTCGTGCAATAGGAGCGGCCATGTTTCAAACATTTCCCGGCGGCCGCGTCTCCAGGCGGCATCTGTTCCATCAGACGGGCGGAGCGTTTCTGGGGACGGCGCTCGGCTCGCTGCTCGCGGCCGACGGCAAGATCGAAGGCGCGGGAACCCACTTCGCTCCGAAGGCGAAGTCGGTCATCTTCCTCTTCATGTGCGGCGGCGTCAGCCACCTCGACACGTTCGATCCGAAAGGCAACAAGTACGCGGGCAAGCTGATCGACGCCATCGGCTTCGGCGACAACGTGGCCGAGATGAAGCGGCCCGTGATCCCCTGTTTGCGCACGTTCAAGCAGTATGGCAAGTCGGGCATTCCAGTGTCGGACTGGTTTCCGCACGTGGGCGAGGTGGTGGACAAGATCTCGATCGTCCGCTCGATGTGGTGCCACGAAGGGAATCACTTTCCCGCGGTGATCGAGACGCAGACCGGACATCGCGGGCGCGCGTTCGATCATGCATCGCTGGGTTCGTGGGTGTCGTATGCGCTCGGTACGGCGAACACAGATCTTCCGGCGTTCGTGAATATCGGGCGGCCCTCGTCTCCGGTGCAGCTCACCGGAGGTTATCTAGGAGGAGCGCACGCGGCGACACCGTTCCAATCGGGTGATACGCCGATTCCAAACCTGTATCCGCCGAAGGGAAGCAACGCGGCCGAGCGTGAGCGGCGAATGGAAATGCTGGCGAAGCTGAATGCGGAGTTTCGAGAGCGGCATGCGATCCAGTCGGACATTGCCGCGCGCACGCGTTCGTATGAGTTGGCCGGGCGGATGCAATTGACCGCGCCCGGAGTGGTTTCGTTCGCGAACGAGCCGAAGCATGTGCTCGATCTCTACGGGATCGGCGCGGAGCCCACTGACGACTTCGGCAAGCAACTGCTGTTGGCGCGCAGGCTGGCGGAGCAGGGCGTTCGCTTCATTCAGATTTGCCACGCGGGCGGGGGAAACGGAGCCTGGGACGCGCATGGCGACATGAAGACGCACGAACCGCTGTGTCGCGCGACGGACAAGCCGCTCGCCGGATTGATTCGCGATCTGGATCAGCGGGGCATGCTCGATTCGACCTTGGTGGTGTGGACGAGTGAGTTCGGGCGTAGCCCGTGGTCGCAGAACATTACCGGTCGCGATCACAATCCGAAGGGCTACACGTCGTGGTTGGCGGGTGGAGGCGTGAAGGGTGGCGTGGTGCATGGCGCGACCGATGAGTTCGGATATCGCGCGATGGAGCATCCACACTACTACTCGGATCTACACGCGACGATTCTGCAGCAGGTGGGGCTCGACTACAAGAAGATGCAGGTGCAGGCGATCGGGCGGACGTTCCATTTGGTGGAGGAGGGCACGGGTCCGATCAGGGAGATTTTGGCGTAAGCGCGATCAGGATTCGGATTGCGGCGAAGTGCGTGACTCCAGCGCTTCCAGGCGCTTCTCCAAATGCCGCACAGTCTTGAGCAGGTCGGGCAGCTTGGGGAACGCCGTGATCGAGCGGCGCCACGTGGGAGCATCGAATGCCGGCGAGCCCGACATAATCGCACCCGCCTCCACGTCTCCGCCGATCCCGCTCTGCGCGTAGATCACCGCGTTGTCGTGGATGGTCAAGTGCCCCGAGATGCCGACCTGCCCGGCGAGCAAAACATTCTTGCCCAAAATAGAACTGCCCGCAAGGCCAGTCTGCGAGCAGATGATGTTGTCTTCGCCGACCACACACGCGTGCCCGATCTGAACGAGCGAATCAATCTTGGCGCCGCGCTCGATACGGGTTTCGCCCACCGTGGCCCGATCGATCGAAGTGAGGGACTGGATCTCGACATCGTCTTCCACAACCGTCACGCCAGACTGCACGATCTTGTAGTGCGTGCCATCGGCCTTCTTGGCGAACCCGTAGCCGTCTCCGCCAACGACGACATTGTTCTGCAAGATGACGCGATTGCCCACGCGGCAGAACTCCCGGACCACCACGCCCGAGTGTGCGAGAAAATCGTCGCCGATCTCTGCGCCTTCATAAATGACCACGTGCGGATGCAGCACGGCGTTGCGACCCACGCGGCAGCGCTCACCAATGACGGCGTAGGCTCCGATAGATGCGCCGTCGCCCACGGTCGCACTGGGAGCGATGACAGCGGTGGGATGAATCCCGGGTGCGGGCCGCGGCGGCGTGTAGAACATCTCGAGCGTTCGCGCGAAGTCGACGTAGGGGTTCGACGAAATGACGCACGCGATGTCTTTGTCCTTGACGGGCTTGGTGACGAGGATGGCACCCGCGCGCGTGTCCTTCACCTTGTGCGCGTACTTGGGATTCGAGAGGAAGGTGATTTCGGTGGGACTGGCTTCCTCCATGCCACGGACGCCGGTGATTTCGAGGTCCGCGTTGCCGTGCAATTCGCAGCCGAGGCGTTGCGCGATTTCGCCGAGTTTCATCATGGACCAGCGTAGCGCGGCCGGCGGGACCCAAAGTCCCGCGTTGGCTGAAGACCGCCCCACGCACGCGGCTGATCCGCAACGCCAGAAGCTCATGTGCCCGTATCCGAAGCGGGTCTCGAATCCATGGTTGGCTACGCACGCCGTGGGATGATCTAGAGCAACAGGCGTTGGCCGCGTTCGAGTGCGAGCAGGCGCTCTTTGATATCGAGTCCACCGCCAAAGCCGGTGAGTTTGCCGTTCGCACCGATCACGCGATGGCAGGGCACGATGATCGCAATGGGATTGGCTCCATTGGCGAGGCCTACCGCGCGTGACGCCGCTGGATTGCCGATGCGGCGCGCCAACGCACCATAGGAAATTGTTTCGCCGTAAGGGATGTTGCGAAGTTCCCGCCAGACGGCGAGTTGGAACGGCGTGCCTTCAGGGGCGAGTTCGAGATCGAAGTCGCAACGCGTGCCAGCGAAGTATTCTTCGAGTTGGCGAGTGGCGTCGCGGAACGGAGCCGCGTCCGCGATCCATGCCGGATCCGGCGCCGCTTCGCGTCTCCCGCGCACGAACTGCAGATGCGTCAACGCGCCGGAGCCTGCGAGCAACAAATCTCCCGCCGGACTCGAAATTACGGTGAACGATGTCAAGGCTAGGGTCGCCCGAACGCGCGCTTCACGGCTGGCGTGAAGAGATAGCCGAGAATCAGCACCGGCACGAGCGATGTGAGGAACAAGTGGCGGAGTGAGTCTCCATGAAGGAAGCTCCACATGCCGCCGAGCACTCCGAACAACGGCGCGATGATTCCCATCGGCCACGCCCAGGACTTCATGCGAAACGCGCCGAACGAGAAGATGAGGTAGAAAATCGGCGTCACCAGTTTGAGGACGGCGACGATCACGGCGATCACCCCCGCGGCCGACGCGACGAAGCCGCCCCAGTTGAGCAACGCTCCGCCGACCCCGAGAAGCAGAATCGGTACGAAGAGTTTCCAGAGCCCGTAGATCAGCGAACCCCAAGCGAGAATGGAAACACCTTGTGGTCTTTGAGCGAACGCGGGAACTCCGCTCGATCGCATCGCCGGTGCCGGCGCAGTGGACATGGCAGTCTCTCCTTCCGACCTAGTCTAAACCAAACAGCGGCCGCCTGACGCGCTGGAATTTGAATCGCGCCGGATTCACCGCGGTGACGCCGCCGCTATCCACTTCGATGATGCGCGCCGAGACTGGTTCGTAGGCAGCGCGCGGGGCCACCGTTCCCTTGGCGACGAGGATTTTCATGCGCTCCGGATAGATGCCGACGCTCACCAGTTCGTGGATGCTTCCGGGGAAGACTCGCTTGGAAGTGACCTCGACGATGTTGGGCAAGTCGCGCGTGGAGCCTTCAGCTTCGATGACAGCGGTGAGCCCCATTTCCCAGTAGCGCGTTCCGCCGTGGCGAACCGCGGGCTCGATGTACTTGCCATCGTGCAGCGACTTCACCTTGCCGCGAATGCGCACGGGCTTGCCGTGCATGTTGTCGGTCTTGCCGCCGACGGGCATGTCGAAATCGCCGCCGACGCCGGCTTGGAACGCTGCCTTCACGGCGGGCTCGTCGGCGATCGCTACGGCCCACCCTGTGGCTTTCTGTTTCACTAGCTCTTCGAGGATGAAGGTGCTGTCGCCGGCGGATCCGCCGCCGATGTTGTCGCCCGTGTCCATCAGCGTGACGGGGAACTTATCGCTCGCCATGGCGATCTTCACAGCCGTGGCGGGATCGGGCAGGTTGAGTTTGAGAGCGCCGCGCGTGTTCCAAACCATGTCCGCCAGGCGCTTGGCTTCGCGGCGCGCGAGTTCGAGATCGTTGTCGGTCACTACGACGACCGACGGGCCCATCGCAGGAATGTCCGCCCATTGATAGCCGCCCGGAACGCTGACGGCGAGGAACTTGGGCAACGTCTCGAGGCGCTTGCTCTCATCGACGATGGGTTTGAGCGGACCTTGAAACGTGTTGTGGAAGACGAGGTTATAGAGCATCGGAGGCTTGGCGAGCGCCTGGGTAGGCTTCACTTCGCCGCGCACGATGCGCGCCATGATGCGGGCTGCTTGGAGTCCGCGATCCTTGGAGTCGAGATGTGGGGTCTCTTTGTAGCAGATCAGCACGTTCGAAAGCGCCACGATCTCTTCCGAGACGTTGGCGTGGAAGTCGTGCGTGACCACGATGGGCATGCTGGGCCCCAGGGCTTGGCGGACCCGGCGCACCACTTCAGCGTCGCCGTGCGGATAGCTTTCCACCACCATGGTTCCGTGCAGCGTGAGGATGACGCCATCGAACGGGCGCTCCTTCAGGCGGCGGATCAACTCATCCATGAGGGTGTCGAAGGCTTCGTCGGTAACGGTGCCGATCGTCTGTGGACCGGCGCTCAACGTGGGATAGAGATCGAAGCCGTGCTCTTTGGCTCCGGCGATGACGCCGCTGGTGGTGGAGTTTCCGGTCTCGAACTCGCGGGTGATTTCCTGGCCGCGGAGGATTCCGGCGCCGCCCACGCCAACGCCGAAGTCGGCGAGGGTGGTCTTGTGCGAGTTGAACGTGTTGGTCTCATGCATGATGCCGCCGATGGCAATCAGAGGACGCCGGCTTTGGCCGAGAGCTCCGGAGGCAGTGAATCCGAGTTGGAATTGGCGTCGAGTCATCCGCCGCGAAAGGTATCATGCGGCGGTGCCGGGTGTCAATTTTCAATGGCGGAAAACCGACTCGCGCCCTGGACCGGTTGCGGGCTGGCACGAGCCTGCGGAGGGCGTGCCGGGCGGACGCCGGCGAGAGCACTGCGCTGACATAGAATCGAAGACATGTTTCGAACATATCTCCTGCTTCTTTCGTGCCTTCCCGCCATCGCCGCATGGAAGGTGGGAGCCGCGAAGGCCGACATCACCCCTGCCGAGCCCATCTGGCTGGCCGGATACGCCAATCGCGAGAAGCCGTCAGAGGGAGTACTCCAGAAGATTTGGGTGAAGGCGGCAGCGTTCCAACATGACGACGGCGCCGTGGCCGTGATCACGACCAGCGACCTGGTGGGGCTCGACACCGCGACCGTGGCCGAAGTGAGCCGGCGCGTGAAAGACAAGCTCGGCATCCCGCGGGAGCGGCTGCTGTTCAACTACTCGCACAACCACTCGTGCCCGGTGACCGGCGACGTGCTGAAGCTCTACTATGACCTTACTCCGCAGCAGCGGGGCGCCGTGGATCGCTACACGAAGCAGCTCTATGACTGGTATGAGCAGGCGATCACCGCCGCCGTGAAATCGCTACGGCCCTCGCGGCTCGAGTTCGAACAAGGATTGGCGGGGATTGCGGTGAACCGAAGGCGCTCGCGGCCGGGGGGAAGAATGCTTCCGGGTCCGGTGGATCAGGATGTGCCGGTGATGGCGGCACGCGGCGCAGATGGCGCGCCCACGGCGATTCTTTTCGGATACTCGTGCCATGCGACGGCGCTCTCGGGTAACCAAGTCAACGGCGACTATCCGGGCTACGCGCAGGAAGAGTTGGAGAAGCGATATCCGGGCGCGGTGGCGCTGTTCGTGATGGGCTGCGGTGGTGACGCCAATCCCCTGCCCCGCGTGATGGGCACGATGTCCCAAGAGGCCGTGGAGTTGGCGTCGATGTACGGCAAGATCCTCGCGAAGTCCGCCGAGATGGTAATGCGGATCAAGATGACGCCGGTGGAGGGTCCGCTGCGCACGGCGTATGGAATCGCCGAGGTACCGTTCCAGAAGGCGCCAACGCGCGAAGAACTGGTGGAGCGCGGCCGGACGATGAAGGGGCGCGAGCTTCGCTTCAATGAGTATCTGCTGAAGCTGCTCGCGCGGGATGGGAAGCTGATTGACCGGTATCCGTATCCGGTGCAGGTGTGGCGATTCGGGAGTTCGCTTACGCTGATCGGGCTGACGGGCGAGCCGGTGGTGGACTACTGTTTGCGTTTCAAAAGCCAGTACGGCGCTGAGAACACTTGGGTGGCGGGGTACAACAACGAGTTGCTCTCCTACGTTCCATCCCTACGTGTGTTGCGCGAGGGAGGATACGAGGGAGCTACGGGAATTCCGGAGTACGGGCTTCCGGCGCCGTATGGGTATGCGGTGGAAGAGGTGATTGCACAGAAAGTGGAGGAATTGTTTCGGGAGGCAGGGCGTTAACTTCGGGCTTGGCCGAGGAGGGACCCGATCGCCTCGGGAGACAGAGCCTCGGCGGCAGCGCGGTTTTGCGCCTGTGCGAGCAGCATCTCCTTGCGCAGGATGTGGACGTCATCGGGCGCTTGGATGCCGATTTTGACGCGCGTGGGGCTGATCTCGAAGATGCCGATTTCCACCGGACCGCTGGGGGTCTGGATGACGAGCGATTCTCCCTCTCTGCGGCGGATTACGAGCATGTGCCCTCGCCAGGCCGCGCGAGCGCATGTTGGTGCGAGTAGCCGTTCCACGGCTCGAGCGATTGAATCGCGAGACGGCGCTCACGATGAATGAGGATCGGCGCCATGAGATTGGCGGTGGCGCGCCCGGCGCCGGAAATGGTGACCACGGCGAGCACGTACAAGGACTCCGGGTCAACGGGAGCATGGGCATCGCACCCGATGCTCGCCACGTCTTCGGCGCTCGGTTGCGGTTGGAAGCCCGGGTCCACCGCCACCGCCGGCATGGCTGGCAGAGCCAGGGCGGCATTCCGCAAGCTCTGGAGGAAGACCACCGGAGACATGGCGGGCTCCTGAATGAGGATGAATTGGCGCTCGGCTTCGAATGCGGGCAACCCTTGCGGGAATTCGATGACACCCGCGGTCTCGTAGTCGATCAGGCCGAAATGCGTTGTTTGAATCTGGGGCACGCAACTGGCTTATCGGCGCAGCCAGTGGATTCTTGATCCTACTTCTCGGTCAGATGTTTGGCGTAGACTTCGCTGAGGCCTTTTCCAATGCTGTCTTCGAGCAGGAGCACGCCCAGGAGGTCCAGGGCGCGATCTTTGAACTTCATCAATTCGTCTTTGCTCATATGCGAGGGATCATCTACCCCGTGGAAGCTCTTCATGACAGAGGGAATGGCTTCCACGCCGCGCCGCTGATTGCGCACGAATTCTTCCTGTAACGTGTACACGTCGGCGTAGCCTTTCACCTCGGAGTACGACATATGCCCCACAGCGCCGGTGATGGACGCGGTCTTCCATGCGGAGTCCTGCAGGCCGATGGACTGATAGCCCACCTTCATTTCCTTGGCGGTCAGCTTGCCGGTTTTGAGGAGTCCATCCACGGCTGCGACGGCGGACTCGATGTCCTTCTGGACCACGACATTTTTCTGGCGCTTGTCGTCGACTCGACCCTTGTTCTCGCGCATCTCGGTGGCCAACATTTCCTTGGCTTCGCGCACCAGCGCCTTGTGGTGATACCACTCGCGCAACCCTTCGAGTGAAAGCGCAATCAGGATGCCCATGGTGATCATCGACATGTGGATGAAGAACTCGCGGGGCGACGAGACGGGTCCGGATGGCGGGTGGATTTCCATGGTGGTTCCTGAACATTGTAGCGGTGTGGGAGAATGGCCACCAGAGGTCACCCCATGTCCGCGATTGCTGCTCCGGCACCCGTATCGAGCGTCCCCAACGTCCCGGCCACCGCACCGGCGCGGAATTCCGCGATCGACGTCTACCGTGGCTTCGTGATGTTCCTCATGATGGCCGAAGTGCTCCATCTGGCCCGCGTGTCGCGCGCCGTGCCCGATAGCTGGCTGTGGAGCGCGCTCGCCTACCATCAAACCCACGTCGACTGGGCGGGATGCTCGCTGCACGACCTAATCCAACCGTCATTCTCGTTCCTGGTGGGAGTGGCGCTGCCGTACTCGATCGCGAGCCGCATGGCCAAGGGCAAGAGCTTCGGGCCGATGCTGTGGCACGCGATCTGGAGGTCGCAGATTCTGATCTGGCTCGGTGTGTTTCTGCGATCGATGAGCCGCTTGCAAACCAACTTCACGTTCGAAGACACGTTGTCGCAGATCGGAATGGGATACCCGATTCTGTTCCTGCTCGGATTCAAGCCGCGGCGCTGGCACTGGATCGCGCTCGCGGTGATCCTGGTTGGCTATTGGGCGGCGTTCGCGCTCTACCCGGCGCCGCCAGCGGACTTCAATTGGGGCGCCGTGGGCGTCCCGGCTGACTGGCAACATCACTACACGGGCTTGGCCGCGCATTGGGACAAGAACTCGAATATGGGCGCGGCATTCGACCGTTGGTTCCTCAATCTGTTCCCGCGGCCGAAGCCGTTCGAGTTCAACGGCGGCGGATATTTGACGCTGAGCTTCATCCCCACGCTCGGCACGATGATCCTGGGCCTGATCTGCGGAAGCTGGCTGCGAGAGAGCGCTCCGGCGATTCCCTACCGGAAGTTTCTGATCGCCGGAGTGGCGCTGCTCGCGGGCGGATTGTTCACGCACTTCACCGGCCTGTGCCCCGTGGTGAAGCGCATCTGGACTCCGAGTTGGACTCTGTTCAGCGGCGGCTGCTGTTTCCTGCTCACGGCTGCGTTCCATTGGATCTGCGCGAACGCGACTGGGGCGAAAGCGATGTTCTGGCTTGCTGTAATCGGGATGAACTCGATCGCGGCCTACCTGATCGCGCACCTGTGGGACGGGTTCATCCTGCAATCGTTCAAGATCCACCTGGGGCAGGATGTCTTCAAGATCTTCGGCGCGGCCTATGAGCCGTTCCTGGGTGGCGTAGGGATACTCGCGATGTTTTGGCTGATCCTCTATTGGATGTATCAGCGGAAGCTGTTCCTGCGCATTTGACGCGGGTCAGCGCGAGGCAAATGCGTAGAGCGTGCCGCGGGTGCGCACGAAGAGCTTGGCGTCAGAAATGGCGGGCGTGGCGTAGCATTCCTCGCCGAGGTCATTCATCGCGAGCAACTCCCACTGCGCGCCTGCTTTCAGCACGCTGAGCTTGCCTTCTTCGTTGAGCAGGAAAACCTTGCCATCGGCGGCGACCGGAGAAGCGAAGTACGGCCCGAGCGCTTTCTCGGCGCGGCCTTGCTTGTGCACGGCGCCGGTGGCGGGATCGAGCGAGGTTACGATGCCGCCGTCTTTCACCATGTAGAAGACGCCGTCATAGATCAAGGGCGCGGGGATGTAAGGCAGGTTGCGTTTGAAGCGCCATCGCACGGACGAGGGCGGGAGCTGTCCTTTGCCATCGAGCGAGATGGAGAGCACGCCGTAGTCGCCCTGGCCGAGCGAGCGGGCCGTGTTCCATTCGACCGCGGTGAGCATCTTGTCGTGATTGGAATCGACCCAGCCGAAATGCTCGAACCACTCCTTTTCGTCTTTGCACTCGGCCTCGGAGAGCTGCTTGTCGCCGTTCTTGTCGAGCTTGGCGAGCGTGGATTCGAACGAAGGCATCCAGGGCTGGTCAGAGCCATCAGCAGTGACGATCACGGAGTCACGGTAGATCAGAGGTGAGCCCATCGACCCGTTGGAGGCGATGGGAATCCACCACGCCTGCTCACCGGTGGCGAGGAAGTAGGCGTCGACGCGTGTGGTTCCGAAGACGAGAATGCGATCGCCGTGGACGATGGGGACGGACCAGCCGTCGGTTACCGGCCGATTGGTGCGCCAACGTTCGCGGCCACTGGCGGCATCGAGCGCGAGGAGAAACGAATCGTGGGCCTGATCGCAAACCAGGTACACTGCGCCGTTCGCAACAACTGGCGAAGACGCGATGCCGTAGAAATTCTCGAAGGGACCGAGGGGTTGGCGCCAGCGTTCCTTGCCATCGAAGCCGTAGGCGGCGATGCCGAAATCGGGGAAGAAGGCGAAGACGGACTTCGAGTCGGCGGCGGGAGTCGGGGAGGCGGGGTCGTTGGCTTTGTAGATCTTTTGCTGACGCGGACGCTTGATCTCGCGGCGCCAGGCGGGGTGTCCCGTTGCCGCGTCAAAGGCGAGTGTGACGAGGCTGTCGCCCTCGGTGGCTGTGAGGAACACGCGGCCTCCGGCGACGATAGGGGACGAGCGGCCGAAGGGGACGGTGGCTTTCCAGGCGACGTTCTTCTCCGGACTGAACTCGGTGGGGAGCCCGGTTGCGCCGGATGTGCCTGCGCCGTTGGGTCCACGGAAGCGGTCCCAGTCAGCGGCGTGGGCGACGGCTCCGAGGAGGAGCAGGAGGAGAAGCATTCTTGATTTTAGATCGGAGCAACTCGGGCGGGACTGAAGTCCCAGCCCGCACTACGTGGCAAGGCAAGCGCTGATGCCGGGATCGGCGTTTCTTGCGGGCCTCTACGCGCGTGCCGGCAACGGGAATAGTGCGCGACCAGTACAATAGCCGAGGGGCGCATGCGCACTCTACTCATACTCATGTCGATCGCAACTCTGGGAGAAGAAGTCTGGGCGCAGAGCGGCGCCGGAGCACCCACGTGGCGGCCCGTGGTGATGGGCAAGAACGGCATGGTGGCCGCCGAGCATCCGCTGCAGGCGCAAGCTGGGCTGCGTGTGTTGCGCGAGGGCGGCAATGCGATCGATGCGGCGGTGGCGGTTTTCTACATGACCGCAGTCACCGAGCCGAGCGAAGCTGGACTCGGCGGAGACGGCTTCATCCTTGCCTACGTCAAGAGCATCGACCGCGTGATTCTGATCAATGGCAGCGGAGGCGCGCCGAAGCTCGCCACGCCGGAGTTGTATCGCACCAAGGCTGGCGGAGTGCCCGCGGATGGTCCGCTGTCGACGGCGGTTCCGGGCGCGGTAGGTGGGTTCGACACGCTGTTGCGCAAGTATGGCACGCGGCCATACCAGACCTTGCTCGCCGACGCGATTGAAGTGGCGTCACAAGGCTACGCAGTCAGCGCTTGGGGCTCGGGCAACTTCGCACGCTCGTTCGGAATGCTCTCGCGATGGGATAGCTCGCGCGCCGTTTTCCTACCGGGCGGCAAGGCTCCAGCGATCGGCGATTGGCTGGTGCAGGCGGATCTGGCGCGGTCGATCTCGACCATCGCAGGCGAGGGCGCCGAGGCGTTCTATCGCGGAGACATCGCTCGCAAAGTGGCGAGCTACCACGAGCGCAACGGCGGGTTGATCCGCTACGAAGACATGGCCGGCTTCCACGCCGAGGAGGCCGAGCCATTGCGGATCCGGTATCGCGGACTCGATGTGTATCAGTCGCCGCCGAACTCGGGCGGCATCGTGATGCTCCAGGCGCTGAACATTCTCGAAGGGTTTGACCTGAAGAAGCTCGGGCACAACACGCCGCAGTACCTGCACGTGCTAACCGAAGCCTTCAAGCTCGCCTTCGCCGACCGCTATCCCTACATCACCGATCCGAAGTTCGCACCCGATGCGCCGATCGCCCAATTGCTCTCGAAGCCTTACGCCGAACTGCGGCGGGGTTTGATCAAGATGGATCGCGCGATCGCTGGAGTGGCTCCGCCGGGCGATCCGCGTGCGGGCAAGGCGATCCTCGAGGGGCACGAGATCCGCTATCACAAACCCGGCGGCGCCACGGCTGCGAGCGCGCGCGACCTTCGCGCCGACGGCGAGCAGACCTCGTCATTCGCGATCGCCGACCGGTTCGGCAACGTGGTGAGCGTGACGCACAGCGTGAACGGCGGATTCGGAAGCGGCATGGTGGTAGAAGGCGCGGGATTCGTCTTGAACAATCGCGGATCGTATTTCGGGCTCGACCCGAAAGACATCAACGTGATTGCTCCGGGCAAGCGGACGCGGCAAGGCGCGATACCCGCGATGGCGCTGAAAGACGGCAAGCCATTCCTTGCGTGGAACACGCCCGGAGGCGACACGATTCCGCAGACGCTGACGCAGGCGTTCCTCAACGTGGTGGAGTTCGGGATGAACGTGCAACAGGCTACGGAAGCGCCATGCGTGATGAGCTCGAACTTTCGCGTGTCGATGTACCCGCAGGATCCGGGCAACGGACTGGCGATGCCGCAATTTCTGGCCGACAAAGTGGGCGCGGCGCTCACGGCGCTGGGGCATCCGGTGCAGGCGCAACCGTATCAACCGCCGTATGGGTCGCCTTCGGGGGCGGGCGCGGTGAAGATGATCCGGATCGATCCGGCGACGGGAGTGATGGCGGGCGGGGCGAGTCCGGGGAAAGACAACTACGTGCTCGGTTGGTAAGCCGCCCGCGCAGTGACCCCGGATGTGGCCGGTTTCCGCACTACCGGGCATGAGAACCATAATGACCATTGCCGGTGCCGTCCTGCTATGGACACCGGCATTCGCATCCACCGTGCTTACGGGCGGAAGCGGTACCTTCACGTTTCCTGCGGCTACGGGTCCGGTAGGCGCGTCGCCGGGCATATCGCCGACTCTGGTGAACGGAAGCGGAAACTTCACGGGAACGTGGCCCGCATCCACCGGAGGATGGGCGGGGACGTTCACGGCTACGGGTCCGCTGAGCAGCACGGGGTCGGGCACGGTGAACTCCTACACGTTCACGACGTTGGCTGCCGGTTACCTGCCTTCCGACACCTATCTTCGGCTCAGCGATCTCGACAGCGGGGAGCAGTGGACGCTTTCGGCCTACGATGCCGGCGGATCGCTGATCACCAGCCACTGGATGACGGACGCGGTGTTCGTGAGCGGCAACTCGGCCGAGTTCGTGCAGCAGTACATGCCGAACTGGGCTTTCAGCGGAGGAGTGTATACGCTCACGGGCGAGACTGGACCGGGCAATCCGACTCTGTTGTATGTGGTACAGTCGGCGCAAAACATCGGGCGCATCGACATCAATCGAATCGGGGATTCGAACTCGTTTTCGCTGAGCGCGCCCGTGCCCGAGCCGGCTTCGGTCGCGCTGACGGGTGTGGGATTGGCTGCGGTGGGGCTGGCGCGCCGGCGCAGGAGGAACGCTTAGGAGGAGCGCGTAGGCTGGTGATTCACGCCCTCTCCCGAACTGGAGCGGGAGAGGGTGATGGACGATGCTCCACGATGCTCTGTGATTGAATCAAAAGCAGTCAACCGCGGCTTGGTTCAGTCCGCGATTCAGGAGTAGAGCGTCCTCGAATAAATGTCGAAGATAGGGGATACCGGCAGTGGCGAGCCGCCAAACGAGTCGAGAGGGATCATGTCCCCATCGCAATAGACGATGGCCGTAACGCCGGGGCGGGCTACCGTGATGGTCTTTCTCTTCCCGTCAACTGTCCAGAATTCGACAGATCCATTGGCAAGGCAAAGATCCCTCTTAGCGGCAATCTCGGCCCGAGTGTTCGCGGGGGAAAGGACCTCGATCACCAGCTCTGGAGCCCCTCTGAGGACGCCTTCGCGGTCGATTGCGCTAAAGCGGTCCCAAGAGATGACGGCAACGTCGGCCTTGCGGGCCTCGTATTCCGGCAGGGCTCGGAACGGGAACTCCCGCCCGCGAACCCAAGGTGTTCCAGCCGTGGACGTAGCGAATATTGCAAGCGAGCCTGTATGGCGATGTGCTCAAGGCGGGGAACCGTCATCGTGACGATCTCACCTCCGTGCAGTTCCAGGTAGGCTCCATTGGGCGGTTCCGGGAGTTGCTGGAACTCCTCGAAGGTCACGAGGCGAACGGCGGTTTGCACAGCGGTCTCCTCCCGCGATTGTACTTTAGGAATGGATCATGCTTCGCCTTGGGCATAGATGTCGAAAATCGGAGAGACGGGCAGATCCGCGCCGCCGAAGGTCGCCAGAGGAATTGTGTCTCCCTCGCCGTAGATCGCGTTGGAGCCGTCCACGCGAGAAACCTCAACCGTCCTCGCGGGGCAATGCACGACCCAGAACTCCAGACATCGGTTGGCGAGGCAGAGTTGGCGCTTGGCTGGGATTCCGTCAGTCCGAGTCGATGAGGTGACGACCTCCACGGTCAAATCGGGAGCTCCGCGCAGGCAATCATCGAGCGGAGTCGCCCTGAATCGCGCCCAGGAGAGGACTGCGTCATGAGCTCGGCGAGCCTCGTACTCCGGAAGAGCGCGAAACGGGAACTCGGCTCCGAACTGGCCGAAGTGTCTCAGTCTTGGGGACAGCAGTTTGTTCAAGCGAGCCTGAATCCCGAAGTGTTCGAAGGGTGGAACCGGGATCCTGACCACCTCGCCGAAGTGCAGTTCGAGGAAGTCCGCGTTGGATGGATCCGGTATTTGCTGGAACTCATCGAACGCTACGAGGTGGGCAGCGGTTGGCACGGCAATCACGCTTCGTCGTCGGAGAAGACATCGAAGATCGCCGAGACGGGCAGGTCCGCGACGCTGAACGCGGTCATCGGGATACTGTCTCCGTCACGGTAGGTCGCCGTGGAGCCATCGGCTCGAGCGACCTCGACGGTTCGTCCGTGTCCCCTGACAGTCCAGAACTCGATCGCGCCATTGGTCAAACAAAGCTCCTTCTTGGCGGCAATCTCTCTTCGGGTGTTCGAAGGAGACACCACCTCGACGGTCAAGTCGGGCGCTCCTGGAAGGCAGTCACCAAGCGGAGTCGCCCCGTATCGCGCCTTCGGTACGTATGCAACATCGGCGCGACGGCCTTCGTACTCCGGCAGTGCCCGAAATGGAAACTCCGTCCCGACACGACCGAATGCTTTCAGCCGAGACCGTAACAGGTCCTGGAGTCGAAGCTGAATGGCGGTGTGTCCAAAAGCGGGATTCGTCATGCGGACGACTTCTCCGTTATGCAGCTCGAGGTAATACCCATGCGGTTCCGGCATTTGCTGGAACTCTTGATAGGTCACGAGGCGAACAGCGGTTTGCACGGCAACCTCCTGCATTGATTCTACTTCAGGAGCGATCCGGCCTCGTCGCTCCGCCGCCTTCGAAAACGATCGACACCGGCAAATCCTGGCCTCCAAACGCGGCGAAAGAGATGCTGTCTCCGTGGCGATACGTCACAGCAGAGCCATCGACCTTGGAGATCATGACGGTCTTTCGCCTAGGGTCCACCGTCCAGAACTCGAGCGATCCGTTGGCGAGACAGAGATCGCGTTTTGCAGCGATCTCGGCCCGAGTGTTCGATGGAGAAAGCACTTCAATCGCGATCTCCGGCGCACCGAGGGCGGCGTCCTCAGACCGTGCGTGCGAGACCACACCTAGATCAGCCCTTCGAGCCTCGTGCTGGGACAACGCTCGAAACGGAAACTCCACGAACACGAGGCCGAACGACGCGAGCCTCGGCTCCAACAACTGCCGAAGACGAAATTGGAGCAAGACGTGCGGGTAGGCAGGAAACGTCGTCTTGACGGCCTCTCCCTGATGCAACTCGAGGTACGTTCCATCGATCGGGTCCGGCAGTTGCTGGAACTCCTCAAAGGTCATCAGGCGGACGGCTGTTTGCACGGCGATCTCCTGTCTCGATTCTACTCCACGCTACTCCCCGCTCTGCTGCAGAAGCTTCGCGACCAGCGCTGTCCAGCCCGTCTGGTGCGATGCGCCCAATCCCGCGCCCGTGTCGCCATGGAAGTACTCGTAGAACAGCACCAAGTCACGGAAGTGCGGATCGTCTTGCACCTTGCGGCTCGTGCCGAACACGGCGCGCTCACCGGAATCCTGGCGAAGGAAAATGCGGGAGAGACGCCGCGAGAGTTCGGCAGCCACTTCACCGAGCGTGAGCTTGTGGCCGGAGCCGCTCGGGAACTCCACCTCGAACTCGGCGCCGAAGTAGTGATGGAACTTCTGAAGCGACTCGATGATGAGATAGTTCACTGGGAACCAGATCGGACCGCGCCAGTTGGAATTGCCGCCGAACAAGCCGGTGGTGGACTCCGCCGGCTGATAGTCGACCCGCCACTCGCTGCCGTTCTGGCGGAAGACGTAGGGGTTCTCACGATGATGGCGAGAAAGCGATCGAATGCCGTAGGGAGAGAGGAACTCGGCTTCGTCGAGCATGCGGGCAAGCAGCGGTCCCAAGCGTTCCACCGGACACACAGCCATCAAGCGGCGGTCCGCCATGCCGCCGCTGGTGATCGAGTGGATGTTGGCGCAGAGGTCGGGGCGATTGGCGACGAACCATTCCATTCGCTTGCGGAATCCGGGGAGCTTTTCGAGCGCTTCCTGCTCGATGGTGTCGACGGCGAAGAGCGGAATCAGGCCCACCATCGAGCGAACCTTGAGGAACTCCGAGCGGCCATCGGGAAATCGCAGGCGGTCATAGAAGAAGCCGTCGGCGTCGTCCCACAGGCCTTTGCCGCCCACCGAATTCATCGCTGACGAGATGAAGAGGAAATGTTCGAAGAACTTGCTGGCGATGTCTTCGTATACCGGATTCTTCTGCGAGAGTTCGAGCGCGATGCGCAGCATGTTGAGGCAGTACATCGCCATCCAACTGGTGCCGTCGGATTGCTCGATGAAGCCACCGGTGGGCAAGGGCTTCGATCGATCGAAGACACCTATGTTGTCGAGGCCGAGGAAGCCGCCTTCGAAGATGTTGTCGCCCGCGGCGTCTTTGCGGTTGACCCACCAGGTGAAGTTCATCAGCAGCTTGTGGAAGACGCTTTCCAGAAAATCCCAGTCGGGCTGGCCCGACATCTTCCCGTCGATCTTGAACACGCGCCACGCGGCCCAGGCATGCACGGGCGGATTCACATCGGAGAAGGCCCACTCGTAGGCCGGAATCTGCCCGTTCGGATGCATGTACCATTCGCGAAGGAAACGGCTCAACTCGCGCTTGGCCCAGTCGGGATCCACAACAGCCATGGGGATCATGTGAAAGGCGGCGTCCCAGGCGGCGAACCACGGATATTCCCACTTGTCGGGCATCGAGAGGACGTCTTCAGCGTAGAGGTGGGGCCACTCGGCGTTGCGTCCGATGAGCCGCTCGGCCGGAGGCTTGGGCTGGACGGAGTCGCCTTGCAGCCACTCTTCGATGACGTAGTTGTAGAACTGCTTGGACCACAGGAGTCCGGCAAAAGCCTGGCGCTGGACGCGGCGCGCGTCTTCGGAAAGGTCATGCGAGGCAAAGCTGTAAAAGGTGTCAGCTTCAGCGATGCGGTCTTCGAAAACTTGCTCGAAGTCGACGGGGTCGTGACTGTCGGTAAGGCGCAAGCGAATCGTTCGCGATGCGCCGGGCTCGAAGTAGAGCGAGTACCACGCGCAGGCTTTGGTGCCGCGATTGTCGGCGCGCACGGCGTCATGCTCGGCATCCACTATGTAGCGATGAAACGCGTCTTTGTAATGGCCGCCGTTGCTGTCATAGGAATACAGGCGGCGCGTGTTCATCTCGTTGTCGGTGAACAGCCACCGCGGGGCGCCTTCCGACCAGAAACGAAAGCTGCCCGCCGCGGGATGATCGAGCGTGACCACATCCGGCTCGGCCAGGCGCATTTCCGGCTTGCTCTTGTCGCCGTTCCACGACCAAGTGTTGCGGAACCAGACCGTCGGCAACAGGTGCAGGAGCGCGGACTCGGGTCCACGGTTGTGGATGGTGATGCGGGCGAGGATGTCGTCGGGTCCGGCTTTGGCGTACTCGACGAAGATGTCGAAGTAGCGGTCATTATCGAAGATGCCGGTGTCGATTAGTTCGAACTCGGGATCGTGCCGGTTGCGGCGATTGTTCTCTTCGACCAGCCACGCGTAGGGGAACTCGGCCTGCGGGTACTTGTAGAGGCACTTCATGTAGGAGTGCGTGGGAGTGGAGTCGAGGTAGTAGTAGAGCTCCTTGACGTCTTCGCCGTGGTTGCCGGTGTTGCCGTCGAGCCCGAAGAGGCGCTCTTTGAGGATGGGATCGCGGCCGTTCCACATGGCGAGGGCGAAACAAATTCGCTGGTGATTGTCGCAGATGCCCGCGATGCCGTCTTCGCCCCAGCGGTAGGCTTTCAGGTGGGCGTGCTCGAAGGGGAGGAAGTCCCAGGCCGTGCCGAAGGGGCTGTAGTCTTCGCGGACGGTGCCCCAGGCGCGGTCGGAGAGGTAGGGTCCCCAGCGGCGCCAGTGGCGGAGTTTACGGGTGGCTTCGTCGAGGCGTTGGCGTTCGGCGTTCATAGGGACCTCCGATGGCCGTGTGGGGCAGGCTTTAGCCTGCGCTGGACTTCAGTCCAGCTTCTGTCCGCTCGGAGTCCGAGTGTGCGGAATCGTTCGCGGGGCCACCGTCGACTCGAGTTGCTCCCTGCCTCCGGAGGCGGGACTAAAGTCCCGCGCTGGCTAAAGCCCGCCCTACACGGAAGGCCAGGCCCAACTCGGTAGCGGGACCGCATCGCATGCGGCGGCCCACCGATCCAGACATTTGAGACTCCTAGACTCGCCACCGAGCCGTGACCGTGAGGGAGCGGTTTGAGGTTCAGATGCAGCGCCGGCGAACCGCGGGACCAAAGTCCCGCGAAAGCTGAAGCCGACCCCACAGGGCGGAAGCGCAGCTTCAGTGCGAGACCGGCGTCAGGCGGAGGCGGTAGCGGGCTCCTCGGCGGGAGCTGCGGTCTGCAATTCGCGTTTGAACTTACACTCACCGTTCGGACATTGGGCCCAGGCCCCGGATTTCAGATATTTCTCGATCAGGTAGGCGCCGCCGCAGTTGGGACACTTCTCGGCGATCGGCTTGCCCCACGCGACGAAATCGCACTTGGGGTATCGATTGCATCCGAAGAATGTCTTACCGCGCTTGGAGCGGCGCTCGATGATGTCGCCTTCGCCGCAGCTCGGGCAGGTAACCCCCACGAGCTTCTGCTTGACGTACTTGCACTTGGGATAGTTGCTGCAGGCGGTGAACTCACCAAACCGCCCGTACTTCATCACCAAGTTCGACTCGCACTGCGGACACTTCTCGTCGAGCGGAACGTCTTTGCGTTGCTCGCCGCCGATCGGCTTCGTCGTCTTGCAATCGGGGTAGCCCGAGCAAGCCCAGAAGGTGCCGAAGCGGCCCTTCTTGAGCACCATGGTGCGGCCGCAATTCTCGCAGTACTCTTCGGCGTCCTGCTCGGCGACTTCGACGGCCCCATCGCCTTCCACCATGTCCGGAGATGGCTCGCGCGTGTTGGTGCATTCGGGATACCCGGAGCAGGCCACGAACCACCCGTGCTTGCCCCACCGCAGCACCATCGGCTTGCCGCACTTGTCGCAGACGATGTCGGTGGGCTTCTCGATCCGCTTCAAGTCCTCCATTTCGGACTCGGCGCGCTCGAGGTCGACCTTGAACTTGTCGTAGAACTCGCCCATGGCCGCCCGCCAATCGATCTTGCCGTCTTCGATTTCGTCGAGCTCCTGCTCCATGCGCGCGGTGTAGCGCACGTCGAAGATATCGTCGAAGTTCTTGACGAGCTGGTCGGTGACCACGAAGCCGAGCTCCGTGGGGCTGAACTTGCCGCCTTCCTTCTTCACGTAGCCGCGGTCTTGGATGGTGGAAAGGATCGATGCGTAGGTGGACGGCCGGCCGACGCCGTCGGCTTCGAGCTCCTTTACCAAGCTCGCTTCGGTGAAACGCGGAGGCGGCTCAGTGAAGTGCTGCTCAGGCTCGATGGCGCGGAACTTGAGCGACTCCCCTTTTGTGACGAGGGGAAGCTTGTGCTTGAGTTCGTCGTCATCCTCGTCCTTCTGGTCTTTGCCTTCCTGGTAGACGGCAAGGAAACCATCGAACTTGGGGACCGAACCGGTGGCGCGGAACAGATAGTCGACGCCATTGGAGCCCTTGGTGGTGACTTCGATGGTGGTCTGGTCAAAGACGGCGGGAGCCATCTGACAAGCGACGAAGCGGGTCCAGATGAGGCGGTAGAGCTTGAGTTCGTCTTCGGGCAGGAACTTTTCTACTACTTCTGGAGTATTTAAGACGGATGTTGGGCGGATGGCCTCGTGGGCATCCTGGGCGTCTTTCTTACCTTTGTAGAAATTCGGCTGCGCGGGTAGGTACGCGGGACCAAACCGCTGGGGGATCATCTCGCGCACTTCGGCGAGCGCCTCATTCGAGACGCGAACCGAGTCGGTACGCATGTAGGTGATGAGGCCGACCAGCCCCTGGTCGCCGAGCTCGACGCCTTCGTAGAGCCGCTGGGCCAGCGCCATGGTGCGCTTGACGCTGAAGCGGAGCTTGCGGGCAGCTTCCTGCTGGAGCGTAGACGTGATGAACGGCGGAACGGGGTTTCGCTTCTTCTCGCGGGTGTTGACGGAGGTGACTTCGTAGTTGGCGCCATCGAGCGCGGTAACGATGGACTGCGCCGCACCCTCGCTCGAGATCTCGACATTGGCGAACTCGGCGCCTGCGGCCGCGCTCTTCGCCAAACGCGCTTTGAGCACGGGCGGCTTTTGCGCACCGAGGCTGACGTCGATAGTCCAGTATTCCTGCTTGAGGAAGGCGCGGATCTCGCGCTCGCGGTCAACGATCAAGCGGAGCGCGACGGTCTGAACGCGGCCCGCCGAGAGTCCGCGGCGTACCTTGTCCCAGAGCAGAGGGGAAATCTTGTAGCCCACCAACCGGTCAAGCACGCGGCGTGCTTGCTGCGCGTCCACGAGATTGGTGTTCACCGAGAGCGGCTTGTCGAAAGCTTTCTTCACGGCAGTGGCCGTGATCTCGTTGAACATCACGCGCCAGACTTGCGGTTTGTCGCCGTTCTTGGGCTTCAGTTCTTCCCAGAGGTGGTAGCAGATGGCTTCGCCTTCGCGATCCGGGTCAGCCGCGAGGTAGACGGCGTCGGCTTCCTTGGCCGCTTGTTTCAGCTCCTGGATGAGCTTCTTTTTTCCTTCAATGACTTCGTAGGTGGGCGTGAAGTTGCCTTCGACGTCGACGGCGAGGTCCTTCTTGGGGAGGTCCTTGATGTGGCCGAGCGACGCCTTGACGACAAACTGCTTGCCGAGGTACTTGCCGATGGTTTTCGACTTCGCCGGAGACTCGACGATGACGAGAGACTTGGCCATGAGTTCGAATGAGTCCTGATCTGTGAGTATTAAAAAGGATGGGTCCGGCCAGCGGCCAGACTCCCCCACTTTAGCAGGTTTCCGGTGCTGCGACCTGACCCTGCGGCCGATCACCCGGGGCGGGGGGACGGCCCCATTGTGCTATGGCAAGGGCTTCCGCGTCAATCGGAAAGGTACCCGCAGCAAGTGTAAAACATTGAAACCATTGAATATTCAAATTCCGCAGTCCCGCTGATTCAGATGCACTGCCGGATGGGATGGATTCAACGCCCATATTTCTATTCATGTAGTTTTATGCCATTCTTTAACGTACCGCCTTCCGGGAAGCTGTCTGACGAGCCCGAGCAACTGCATCTCGAAGAGTGTGGCGACGATCTCGGAGGGCGGCCAGAACGAGAGACGATCGAGGAGTTCGTCGGCTTGGGTCGCCTCTTCCACGCGCAGTTCCTTGAGGATTTCGGACGCGAGCGGAGCCTTGGGACCGAGCGCGCGTTCGATCTCGGCCGACTCGTTGCCGGCCTCTTCGGTCTTCGGCGTAGTCAGCTTGCGGCGCACTTCCGGACTCAGCTCGGCCAGCACGTCTTCCGCGTCTTGGACAAGCTTGGCTCCTTGTTTGATGAGGAGATTGGGAGCCCAACTCATCTTCGATGTAATGTTGCCGGGGACGGCGAAGACTTCCCTGCCCTGTTCCATGGCCATGGTGGCGGTGATGGCGGATCCGCTGTATTGCGCGCCTTCGACGATCAGGACGCCGACGCTCAGCCCGCTGATGATCCGGTTTCGAATCGGGAAGTTCTGAGGATGACCGGGGTTTCCCATGGGGAACTCTGACAGGAGTAGACCTTTGGTGGAGATCTCTTCGGAGAGTTTGCGGTTCTCGGCCGGATAGATGTGGTCCACCCCTGAGCCAAACACTGCGATGGTCTCGCCGGCGACAGCCAAGGCTGCCTTGTGGGCGGCAGTGTCGATTCCACGAGCCATACCGCTGGTAATGACAAGCCCCTTGGATGCAAGGTCTTTTGAGAGCCGTTCGGTGGCGGCGATCCCATAGGGGGAAGGCCGGCGGGTTCCTACCACGGCTATAGATGATTTCTGTAGTAATTCCGTGCGCCCACGAGCGAAGAGGACCAAGGGAGGGTCAAAGATCTCTTTCAGTGCCGCGGGATAGCGGGGATCCTGCACGGGGATCAAGACTGCGCCGCAACGGTCCATGAGAGACCGTTGGTCGAGTGCGTCTTCGAAGGTACAGCCGGAGGCGATGGACTGGGCGGCGGAGCCGGGAATTCCGGCGGCGAGGAGATCGCCGGTAGAGGCGCGGAAGATGCTCTGGATCGACCCGAACTGGCGAACGAGCGGGACGGACCGGCGGGGCCCGAGCCCCGACACGAGCAACAGGGCGAGCCAGGAGATCTCTTCGTCTTTGGTGAGAGCGGCAGCGGCGAGCATGGGTTCGATAGTTGTCCCCTCATCAATAAAGTGCCGGCCGGAGCCGATTCCTCTCGAGGTTCGTGGCCGAAAACCACCAGCATGGTGGAGCGCGGCCAGGCACGGAATCCTCAACCACTGAGGAATCAATCACTTGACGCTGGCAACCGGCGTGCTTTCCCAGTAAGTGCAGGAGAAAGTCACTATGCGAGTCAACAGGAATCTGGCGGTCGTGCTGCTTGCGTGCCTCGGCACGGCCCCCATCATGGCCCAGGCACAGCAAGCAGAACCAGCGGACCAGAAATCATCCGGCGGGTGGCGCCGATTCGACGAACCGCGTCCGGCGGCGGAGCCGACATCGGCCAGCGAGGATCAGGATCAGGACCGCGATGTCCGCGATCGGGACAGGGACCGTGATCGGGATCGCGACCGTGCGCCGCGCGAGCGAGACCGCGATGACCGGATGCTGGTGCCTTCACGCATTGAGCTCCCGGCCGGCACCTGGATCGTGATCCGCGTCAACGAGCCGCTGTCGAGCAATCACAATCAAGCCGGCGACGTCTATACCGCCACTTTGGCACAGCCCGTCATCGGCGACGGCTTCGTAGTGGCGCGGCGCGGACAAAACGCCGGCGGCCGCGTGACCGAAGTGGACAAGGGCGGCAAGGTCAAAGGGACCTCGCGGCTCGGCCTCGAGCTGACTGAGCTCACGCTCGCCGACGGGCGGCAACTGCCGGTCCGGACGCAACTGATCGATATGTCCGCGGGGACCTCGAAGGGCCGGGACGCAACCGCGATCGGCACCACCACGGGTGCCGGAGCGGCGATCGGCGCAGCGGCAGCGGGTGGGTTCGGCGCGGGAATGGGCGCAATCGCGGGAGCGGCGGCGTCTACGATTGGCGTGCTGGCAACTCGCGGGCGAGCGACGGAAGTGTTCCCGGAGACGGCGCTCACGTTCCGGCTGCTCGAACCGGTGTCGATCAACACAGAACGGTCGAGCCATGCGTTCCAAGCGGTGCGCCAAGGCGACTATGAGCAGCGCAGGCTGCAGCCGCGCGTGTCGCAACGGGCTCCGGCGCCGAGTCTGTGGGGTGGTTATTGGGGTGGCTATCCCTACTACTCGCCCTACTACTATGGCTGGGGACCGAGCTTCTATTACTTCTCGGGTCCGCGCTACTACGGTGGCTTTGGCGGCGGATTCCGGGGCGGACATCGGCGGTAGGTCGTGCCTGAAGGGAGCGGGTGGGGTGGCCAGGTCGCCTCACTCGCTCCTTGTGTTTGGTTGGCGCTGAAGGAGATTTGGCGCGGAGGTCCGGCAGCGGGACTGAAAGTCCCGCGCTGGCTGAAAGCCCGCCCTACACGGAATGGCCGGCGCGGGTGTCAAGAACGGCGTGTTTGCAGGCGAAGGGGCATGAAACTCGCTGCGCTGCCGGACAGCGGGACTGAAAGGCCCGCGCTGGCTAAAACACGGAATGGTCGGCGCGGGTGTCAAGAATCGGCGTGTTTGCAGGCGAAGAGCATGAAACTCGACGCGCTGCCGGACAGCGGGACTGAAAGTCCCGCGCTGGCTGAAAGCCTGCCCCACACGGTTCTACCCGGCTTCGGAGAGAGTCTCTTGCCGGGCCGACGCCTGATCGGAGAACCAGGTCACACTGCGCGCCAGATGCGCGGGAATGTGCGCGGGGATGCGCATGGCGTCGAAACCGTCTTCGAACACGGCTCGGGTGACAGCGGCTTTGTCCTCACCTGGCGCGTACACCACGGTATGCCTGGCGTTCAGAATCACTGCGGGCATGATGGTGACGCGCCATTGGTGTTTGGAGGTGACGTAAGTGGCGGCGGTGATGCGGTCGCGATCTTCGATGAGCGGGTCGCCCGGGAAGAGGCTGGCGATGTGGCCGTCGGGTCCCATGCCGAGGTGGAGCAGGTCAAAGGCGGGCACGGCGTCATCGCCGATCTCGAACAGGTGACGGATATCCTCGGCGTAGCGTTCGGCGGCCCGCTCGGGTCCGAGCTCAGTGTAGACGCGATGGACGTTGCGGCGGGAAAAGCGAGCCGGGATGATGAAGTTCTCATCCACCATGCGGTAGTTGCTGTCCTCATGCTGGGGAGGAACGCAGCGCTCATCGGCCCAGAAGAGGTGGACACGGCGCCAATCGAAATCGGCGCGGGCCAATGCCGCGAAGATCGGCTTGGGGCTGTTGCCTCCGGAAACCGCCATGGTGGCGATCTCGTGGCCGGCGAGCGCCTGCTCCAGACAGGACAGAATGTGGTGCGAGCACGCCTCGGCCGCGGCGGCGGCGTCGGGTTCGAAGAAACGATGGACGCTCATGAAGGATACCTTGTCATGACGAGTATCGGGCGAGGACCTGGGGCATCATTTTCAACACCGCCTCGTAGACCGGGTCGGGCCCGAGAACCGAGAGCTCTTCCCGAAGCAGTTCGTACTCGCCCAGCGTGGGGAAGCGAGAGTGCGCGTCGGGCCCACCGCCGTGCGATTCCGCGGACCGGTCTTGCGCGACCGTGACTGAATAGTCTACCTGAGTTCCGAGCAGAGCGACACTGTGGACACGCGCGCGGGTACACTCGCCCGCTGGAACGAGCGTCAAGTCGAGTTCGCGGCCGAGCGAGTGGTTGAGCCAACCTACCAGGTAGAGCGCCGACATGGGAACGAAGCTGCCCTGATACTGGATGCGCACGCCCTGCACGTCAGAGATGCGTTCGAGGCACGAGGGATCGTCGAAGATCTGGGCGATCGATTGGCGCCAAGTGGTGAGGCGAGTCCAGGAAACGTCGCCGACGTAGTGGCCGGCCTTGCGCAGTTCCTCGATGCGCTCGTACTGTCCCTGCAAATCCTGGATGGGCTGCGAATCGACGATCACCTTTTCCGCCAGAGGCAGGATGGGCTCGAGAGAAGCCACGGACGAGGCGATGGCGCCGCGGAGCCAGAGCGCGACAGGCAGGTCAGGCACGAGGAGCCCTCGCAACACGGGAGGAACATCCTGCAGTTGGCCATGCGACGCCGAGATCTCGATCTGCTCGCAGCAAATCTGTTGACGCCATCCGAACGGCCGCCAGCACTGCGCCACTACGCGCGCGGCAAGAGGCGCGGAACCATCATCGCCGATGCGCAGCACGATGAGGCGGCTGGGATGGTCACGCATGAGCTTGGCGAGAGTCTCGCCGATGTCGCCGTCTTCGCCTTCGGTGGCGACGATCAGCGTCATCGAGCAGGCGCGGAGAATGGCGTCTGGTTGTTCGGTCTGATCCTTGCTCATCGACACCCAAAGGCTGTCGAGTTCGGCGAGCAAGGCAGAGGGCGAGATCGCGGCGGTGGCCATTATGGAGTCCTCCACTGGTGGCCACGGCGGGAGAGCATTTCATCGGAGGCTTGCGGTCCCCAGGATCCGGCCTCGTAGGGGTGGATGGTGGTGCCGTTGTTCTCCCAAACGTCGAGGATCGGCTGCACAACTTCCCAGCTTGCTTCCACCATGTCGCGCCGTGTGTAGAGCGTGGCGTCACCTTCGAGCGCGTCGAGTAGCAGAGTCTCATAGGCTGCGGGCGATCGCACACCGAAGCTCGAACCGTACTTGAAGTCCATGGTGACGGGGCGCAGATTCATCCCGGTACCGGGGAGCTTGGAGAGAAACCGAAGGGAAATGCCTTCCTCGGGCTGCACGCGCAGAACGAGCAGGTTCGGACCAGCCCACGGTGCGCCATCCTGGCCATCCTGATTGAAGACGGCGTGCGGAGCCTGATGGAACTGGATGGCGATATCGGTGACCCGGCGCGCCAGGCGCTTGCCGGTTCGCACGTAGAACGGAACTCCGGCCCAGCGCCAGTTGTCGACGAAGAAGGTGGCCGCCGCGTAGGTGTTGGTGCGGGCGTCAGGCGCGACGCCAGGCTCCTCACGGAATCCGGGCAGATCTTGCCCGCCCATGCGGCCGCGCGCATACTGTCCGGCGACGGTGTTGGCCAGGACATCGTCAGCCTTCGAAATTCGGATCGATCGCAGGAGCTTGGCGCGCTCGTCGCGAACGGCGTTGGCCTCGAAGGTAGCAGGCGGTTCCATGGTAACGGTGGCCATCACCTGGAGCAGGTGATTCTGGATCATGTCGCGGAGCGCGCCCACCTGTTGATAGAACTCGCCGCGGCCCTCGACGCCGATCGACTCGGCGGCGGTGATCTGCACGTGACTGATGTAGTTGCGATTCCAGAGCGGCTCGAAGATCCCGTTGCCGAAGCGGAAGGCGAGGATGTTCTGCACCGTTTCCTTGCCGAGGTAATGATCGATGCGGTAGACGTTTTCTTCGTGGAAGACGCGGTGAATCGCGGATTCGAGTTGCGCTGCGCTGGCTAGATCATGGCCGAAGGGTTTCTCCACCACGACGCGCCGCCAAGGCGTGACGCCGTTCGCGGCTTGGGCCTGCCAGAGTCCCGACTCGCCCAGTGCACCGATCACGGTCTCATAGTGCGCGGGCTGTGTGGAGAGATAGAAGAGCACGTTGCCGCCGGTCTGGCGGTCACGCGCGATCTGCTCGAGGCGCTCTTCGATGGCGGCGTAGCACTTGGGATCGCGCAGATCACCGGCCTCATAGAAGATACCGGAGGCGAGATCGCTCCAGACGGCGTCATCGAAGGGCGTTCCTTCAGAGAACTCCTGCACGCCTTCGCGCATCTTCTCGCGAAACTGATCGTGCGACATGGGCGTGCGCGAACTACCGATGATGGCGAAGCCTTTTGGCAATCGCCTGTCATAGAAGAGCCGGTACAACGCCGGCATCAGTTTTCTTTTGGTGAGATCTCCATTGGCGCCGAAGATGACCAGGGCGCAGGGCGGGACGCGGCGCTCGAAACGAACCGGGTCCACAAAAGGGTTGGCGGCCGCCATTCTCCCCAACATAGCATGCGCTATGCTCGATTCTTATCGGGATGAGCCAAATTATTGGGGTGGTAACGGACCTTTTCTTCACGGTCAAAGTAATCGATGCTGCGAAGAAAGCGGGGCTGACGGTGAAGTTCGTGAAGTCGGCCGAGGCGGCGCTCGAGAAGGCGCGCGAGGGAGCGCGTTTGTTGGTGGTGGACCTGAATTGCCGCGACGTCGACACGGTGGACTTGATCCGGCGGATGCGCGAGGATCCGGCGCTGGCCGCAATTCCGGCGCTCGGGTTTCTCTCGCACGTGCAGGAGAGCCGCAAGCAAGAGGCGCTCGCGGCCGGATGCAGCCGGGTGGTTCCGAGGTCGGTCTTCAGTGACCGGACCGCCGAGTTGCTTATCGAGGTGGCAGCAGCCGCTTGAAGAAATAAGCCTGGTAGGTTTGCGTAACCACGAGCTTGCGGCCTTCCGGACCGCGTTCTTCGTTCTGATAGACCCACGGACTCACGGCAACCAGTTCCCATCCCTGAGAAGCCGCGGCGGCCACTTCGAACTGCTCCACGTGGCGGTAGCGCGCTGGCGAGGTTTCCTGAGGCAGGAGCGACTTGTATTCCCAGACCAAGTGATCCGGGCCGGCGGCTTTGGGGCCAGGAGCGGCACGCTGCGCCAGCAGCATCGCGGCCAGAGTGAACAGAGCGAACAGACCTATCGCGAATAGGCGTTTCATGACAGGACTGACGACGGCGCCCGCTTCAGCGTGCACCGGAGAGCGCGGCGAAATGAGCGGAGACTCCGGCGGCCAGGCCCGTCAAGCTATAGCCGCCTTCGAGCACGGAAACGAGCTTTCCCTTGGAGTGCTTGTCGGCGATCTCCATGAGGGTGAGGGTCAGGTCGCGAAAATCGGTGTCGGTGAGGCGGAAGCGGCCAAGCGGGTCGCCCGCGCGAGAGTCGAAGCCGGCGGAGATCATGACGAGGTCGGGTTGGAACACGGCTAGGATCTCGGCCGCCCTGAACCAGCAGGCAACGGGTAGTTCAGGATGCGGCCTTCGGCCTTGCCCTCGCCGCGCTCGTCACGCATGCCTGTGCCGGGATACCACGGGTGCTGATGGGTGCTCATGAAGAGCACGGAGCCATCGGAGAAGAAGACGTCCTGAGTGCCGTTGCCGTGATGGACATCCCAGTCGGCAATGAGGACGCGGCCGGCTCCGTGCTTCTTTTGCGCGTAGCGAGCAGCCACGGCGATGTTTTGAACACGCAAAATCCCATGCCGCGGGCGGGCGTGGCGTGATGTCCAGGAGGGCGCACGGCGCAGAAGGCGTTCGATGCTTTGCCGGCGACTACGGCATCGACGGCGTTGAGCACGCCGCCCGTGGTCTTCAGCGCGACATCATAGCTGGCGGGGCATACTGAGGTGTCGCCGGTGGAGAGTTGGTCGAGCCCGGCGGCGATGTCGCGTTTGGCGCGAGCGATGTAGGGGCGCGCGTGGCAGAGAGCGATCTCGTCTTCGTTGGCCTCGCGCGGCTTGATCGCCACCGTGTTGCGAGCGAGCGGCTTCAGCGCTTCTGTGACCGCGTCGTAGCGGGTGGCGGTTTCTGGATGGCCGGGTCCGAAGCGCCGTCGCCATCCATCCGATCATGCCACGGAGGCGCGCGTGATCCGGTCCGGCGGCCTTGGAGCCCTGAGCGGGCATTGCGCGAGCAGCACGGCGGCCAACCACAGCATGGCGAGCAGACCTATCGCGAGTACGCGTCTTATGCCATTGTCACTGGAACCATCGTCCGCTTCTCTCGCCATGCAAACCGTCACAGTCACGCATGGCTAAGCAGGACGAACCGCAAGGCTCAGCGTACTATCGACAGCCCTGCCCCAAGGATCGCGTGTGCCTGTGGCGTTACACAGGAGGTATTCGCCGGAAGACCTCGTACGCTATGCCCGCAGCTCTCGCGCCTTGTCCCGGCATTTCGTAATGAGTACACAACATCCTCACTGGTCCGCTTGATCAATTTGACCCACTTGAGTGACCTCAACGAACGGACAGACATCGTGTGCAAGTCCAAGGGAAACAACAAGGGTTCCACGTTGTGGAAACAAGATCCAGCGCCGCTTCTTGACGTAAAGGTTGGCTTCTGCAGCCAATAAGCCTGCATGTTCCGCGCGCAACACATATTCCCCGGGTGCAACGTTCGGGATTAGGAAACGACCCAACGAGTCCGCATCTGTACGCGCGACGAGACGAATGCGGTCTGAAGCCCTCCACAGGTTCACCTGTGCACCTGCGACGGAAGTCATCTGGCCGCGGAACGTGGAAACGACCCGGCCTTGTACCCGAGGCACAACCGCGTTGGAGACGATGCACGTTGTGAATGCGTTTGCAGAAGGGCAGCAGGTCAATACTGCCGCAAGGGCAAGCGCCATTCCCAAAGCATTGGTGTGGTTCACCGACAATCTTTTCCTAACATAGCTTAGGACCGCACAGGCACATACGTCGCGTGAAGTCGCGATCTCGCCCGGAGATTGGGCCGGTGCTGCCCGGCGTACCATGCGTAGCCGACGGCTCGAATCGCGGCGCTGCTAACAGGCTTGCATGGAGAGGCAGAACTCTGCTGAGTGGAGCCAGCAGGATGATCCTTGCTCGTGAGCATCCCGTCTGAGCGAGCGCACGGCACTGAACGTTCCGCCAGCCATCATTTGCTTGCCAAACGCCGCAGCGATACTGGAGTCTCGAACACTCGAACAGGAGTAGATCATGACCGGGACCGGAAAGAAGCTGGCCTCGTAGGCGGACGCCCCCTTCAAGATCCTCAGGGCCAATCCTTTGCCAACATTGGGCATGCCAAGTTCGACGGTCATCGGAAGAATTAGCGTTCCTCCGATGTTCAAGCTGTCCAGCCATCGCCCGGTCGGATGAGTCACGCCCGCATTGACCAAAATCGCGTCGCGGGCTCCGATCTCAAGGTCCCCGCCGTCTCCCTCAACGACTCGCACATTGGGGTAGCGGGCCAAACTCGCGCTCGCTTGGCTGGCCAGCGCCGTGTCAATCTCGGCTGCAAGAACGCTGCCGCCAGGCCCCACAACCTCAGCCATGACGGCAGTGTAGTAGCCGGTGCCACATCCGAGGTGGAAAACGGACTTACCTTCGGCTAGGCCCAAGCCGTCGATCCAGGGAGCCAATGTGGACGGGTTTCCGTTTGTCAGAGTTTTCGACTGATCAAGGAACACGGCGACATCGGCATAGAGTTCGCTTGGATTGGAGACCTCGGATACGATCGGTTGCATCTGGCCCGGAGCGGGGCGAGCCACAGTCCGCCATGGGCTCGCACCAACGAACTCTTCCCGCGGTACAGTCGCAAGGGCGCGCACGAGGCTTTCTGACCGAAGATTCGCTGCCGTTTTGATCTGCTGGGCATAACGTTCTCTGGTTTCCACTATCGGCATGACGACGATTCTCCCACGATAGAGCCCGTGTAGTCGCGAAGGTTTCCGCAACCTAGCGGTGACGCTTAGCGATGAGTTCGCGCACTTCCGGTACAAGTTCGTACGGGACCGACATTATGGTTTCTTTGGACTGTACGCCAGCCTCGTCCTCGATCAAGGCCTCATGCTCGGATTGTTCCTCGTAGTGTGCCAGAACCCGGCGTAGCTTGGCATCGTCCCATCCTTCAGGCAGTTTGGTTTCGCTCATTGGTGTTTCTTCCTTCTGCGCCGCCGAAAGGCGGCAAGCGGCTTTCCAGTCAACTCGTACGCTGTGACTACGAACACGCTGTCAGGCTCCGGGTCCGGCACATAGATAACTCGGAGATATCGCCCGGATGCGGTTTGGCCAAGGGCAACTCGTGAACCCTCACGGCCGTGCCGATCCTCGCCCGGTCGCTCCAGGACTTCAATCGCCTCGTCCTCGCTAACGCCATGGCCATGAATGTGCGGCAAGCCGGTGGCTGGGTCAATATAGAACCGTGCTTGCAACGCTTCTCCAGGCTCCATTCTAGCGCTCAGGGCCCTCGAAAGTGGCTCCCTCGACGGCATTAGAGCCCACAAAGTCGCGTTTGTGCCCGTAGACTGGTGCGGTGAGCGCGCTGGTACTACACGGGACGACAGCGCGGACAGGTTGCGCTCCCGGCCGACGAGTGCTTCCGTGTCCTGCACTCCGGCCAACCGAAGCTTCCGTTCGCGCCAAACCATGGTTCAAATCACACACATACCCAGCGACTGCGCCGGCCTCAGCGTGCACCCGAGAGCGCAGCGAAATGAGCGGAGACTCCGGCGGCGAGGCCCGTCAAGCTATAGCCGCCTTCGAGCACGGAAACGAGCTTTCCCTTGGAGTGCTTGTCGGCGATCTCCATGAGGGTGAGCGTCAGGTCGCGAAAATCGGTGTCGGTGAGGCGGAACCGGCCGAGCGGGTCGCCCGCGCGAGAGTCGAAGCCGGCGGAGATCATGACGAGGTCGGGTTGGAACTCGGTGGCGGCTTTGATGAGGTCGTGTTGAAACACGGCTAGGATTTCAGCGCGGCCGGAACCGGCGAGAAACGGGTGGTTCAGGATGCGGCCTTCGGCCTTTCCCTCGCGCTCGCCCACACCGCGAGGCGACGCGGAATACACAGTGGCACGCCGCTTCGCCCGAACCGTGCTATCGCGATCCTCCCAAGCGGAGGGCTTCCGCAACCACTGCGGCTAGATAGCCGCACAGGACAGTGGCGGCCGCTATGTCGAGCAGACCGGAACCAGGGGCTCGTGCTGTTCGGCGTGAAAAGCGTCTCGCCAGGGCGGCGTGGCAGCGCTTCCGGACGCGGGCTTCCCGTTCGATGTCGGGAACAACCGGAGGCAGGCAGGCGGCGACCTGGAGCAATCGATCTTCGTCGTCAGCCATCATTGATCTCCTTGTGATGATTCTCCTTGGACAGCTCATGGTCTGCCAAGTACTTTGACAGCAAGGCCCGCGCCCGGCTGAGCCGTTGCCGAAGGGATTCTACGCTGATAGCGCATACGCTTGCGGCATCCATTGGGCGGAGTTGCTCAACCGCGACGAGCAGAAGTGCCTCGCGATACTTGGGCGGCAACGAGGCGATGGCCGCTTCCAACCGCTCTTCGAATTGATTCGAGGATGCCAAGTCGAAGGGTGATTGTGGCAGTTCGCTTGGCCAAAGGACGATCAAATCGGAAGTGCAGGAGTGTTCGCGGGCCCTTGACCGGCAGTGACTGACGAACAGGTTGCGTGCCACGGTGAAGAGCCAAGGCCCGAGGCGAGTGTCGGCATCGAGCTTCTCCAGATTCTCGACCAGTCGAAGCCAAGTCTCCTCCACGAGATCCTCCGCGACCGGCCGGTTCTTCGTCAATCGCACGAGAAAGCTCAGAAGCCGTCGGTTGAAGACACCGTAGATTTCGTCAAAGGCAGCACTGTCCCCTGATTTCAATCGAATCATCAGTGCAACTTCGAGTTCAGGCTCCAAGTGGATATGACGCTCCAGCCATGAGTTTGTGACACTGTCACGTTTGGCTGGCGACGGCGTTACTCCATATTGTGAACGTCAGAATTTCAAGGAGGTCGATATGAGAGGTTTTAGCGGTGCGAGCTTTGCATCACTTTTTGGTTTGCTTGTTTGTAGCGTTCCGATGCTGGCAGGCGCATGGTTTGCCCTTCGTCCCAGTGAGCGTCTTCTGTCGTTGATGAGGCCGCTGACGCTCGGTGCGGTCTTCGCTGTTCTCTGCAATCTTGTACTGGCGGCCGCCAATGGCTTCGTGGCAATCAGCACGATAAGCGGCCTCGATCTGCAGGGAGTCCGTGTCGTAGGGGCGGTATTTATGGAAGGACTGGCGCCGGTTGTGGCCTCCTTCGCGAGCCTAGCCGTTGCCTGGTTCTTTGTCGCGATCGGCATGAGGAAGGGCTGACGCTAACGATCAGTCGCGTTTGTGCCCTGGACTGATGCGGTAAGCGCGCTGGTACTACACGGGACGACAGCGCGGACAGCTTGCACGCCCGACCGGCGAGTGCTTCCGCGTCCTGCACTCCGGCCAACCGATGCTTCCGTTCGCGCCAAACCATGGTTCAAATCACACACATACCCAACGACTGCGCCGGCCTCACCGTACACCCGAGAGCGCAGCGAAGTGAGCAGAGACGCCGGAGGCCAAGCCCGTCAGGCTATAGCCGCCCTCGAGCACGGAGACCAGCTTGCCCTTGGAGTGCTTGTCGGCGATCTCCATGAGGGTGAGGGTGAGGTCGCGAAAATCGGTGTCGGTGAGGCGGAACCGGCCAAGCGGGTCGCCCTCGCGAGAGTCGAAGCCGGCGGAGATCATGATCAGGTCGGGTTTGAACTCGTCGGCTGCCTTCATGAGGTCGTGTTGGAAGACGGCCAGGATCTCGGCGCGACCGGAACCAGCAGGCAACGGATAGTTCAGGATGCGGCCCTCGGCCTTGCCCTCGCCGCGTTCGTCACGCATTCCTGTGCCCGGATACCACGGGTGCTGATGTGTGCTCATGAAGAGCACAGAGCCATCGGAGTAGAACACGTCCTGAGTGCCGTTGCCATGATGGACATCCCAGTCGGCGATGAGGACGCGGGCGGCGCCGTGCTTCTTTTGCGCGTAGCGAGCAGCCACGGCGATGTTGTTGAATACGCAAAATCCCATGCCGCGGGCGGGCGTGGCGTGATGTCCAGGAGGGCGCACGGCGCAGAAGGCGTTCGATGCTTTGCCGGCGACGACGGCGTCCACGGCGTTGAGCACGCCACCCGTGGCTTTCACCGCGACGTCAAAGCTCGCGGGACATACGGAGGTGTCGCCGGTGGAGAGTTGGTCGAGCCCTGCGGCGATGTCGCGCTTGGCGCGGGCGATGTAAGCTCGTGCGTGGCAGAGCGCGATCTCGTCTTCGTTGGCTTCGCGCGGCTTGATCGCGACCGTGTTGCGCGCGAGCGGCTTCAGGGCTTCGCTGACGGCGTCATAGCGGGCGGCGGTTTCCGGGTGGCCGGGTCCGGTGTCGTGGAGTTTGTAGAGAGGATCGAGGAGGAGCGCCGTCGCCATCCATACGATCATGCCACGGTGCGGCAGATGTGGCTACTCGTCGAAGATTTGGTGAGGCTCGATGACGAGAGGCGGGTCGTCGAGGTCGAAGCGGTCACTTCGTGGAGCTTGCCTGCCAGGAGCACGAAGAGCTTGCGGCTTTGGGGATCGGCGAGCCAAATGTGTTTGACGCCCCGGCGCGACCTCGATTGCTCCAAAGAAGGCAGGGGAGATTGGTTTGCACGATCGAGTTGCGGCTTCCACCGGCGGATCTTTCCTTGACGCGCCCGTCGCGACACTCAAAGCCAGGCGCATCGTAGCCGGATCCGGCCTTTCGGCTTACGGAACTCGGACGACGACGATTCCTGCCGGGTTTCGATTCGAGTCAAAGCCGAGAGCGGCGATCGAGTTTCCCTTGGCGTTGATGGTCTGGAGCGGCTGCACCGCAACAGTCCCGGCAGTGGCGCCACCACCGCCTCCGCCGCCTCCGGGATTTCCGCCGCCGGGAAAGGGACCACCGGGCCCCCCAGGTCCGCCAGGGCCTCCGGGTCCGCCAGGCCCTCCCGGTCCGCCTGGATTTCCGCCACCACCGCCGCCAGTTCCTGGATTGGCAACGGGAAGCGCGCCCACGTGGACAACGCCTTCCGGATTGGCGGGCATGGCGAGGTCGCCAGTCAGCAGGTCATAGATGAGGTACTGCGAGCCGTTGGCCTTGATGCCGCGCGCCACCACCTTTCTCGAATTGAGGAACACGGCGCCGAACTGCACGGTCTGAAATCCGTCGGGCACAGGCAGCACCCGCTGCTGTTCGCCTTCGAGATCAAAAACAACGAGCCCGGCGTCGCCCGCAGTCTGATTGGTCGCGATGGCGATGAGTGAGGAGAGGGAGGGCGCCGAGATGATGCCTGAGAAGCTCGAAACACCCGCGGGGAGGTCGAGGCGGAAGGCGGTCTCGGCCACCGTATCGAGCACGAAGAGAGTGTCGGAGTTGCCGCTGCTCGCATCGGTGTTGGAGGCGTAAAGGTAGTCGTTCATCTCGCCCACCGATGCGCGCGTGTTGGCGATGCCGGCGCCTGGGAACGGCACGGCTCGCGCGGTTTGTCCGGCGATATCGACCAGCACGTAGCCGCTCGAAGCGCAACGCGCCTGCACCGCGTCTTCCGATCGCGGAGCACCGAACACGGCAAGGCGGCGGGAGAGTTCGAGCGTATACAGAGGCAACTGCGGGCTGCACGTTGCCGCAAACCACCCGCTGGGGAAATCGACGGCTTTGGCCGCGAGGTCGGCGCCCGAGAAAACCACCATGCCGTGCGCGGAACCATCTGACTTGCGAGCCAGCAAATAGTAGCTGCGCGTTGCGGCATCGTACATGTTGGGCAGCCGGTTGAGGCGGGCGAAGTTTACTCCGCCGGGCAGTTGGCCGCCCTGACCACCACCACCCTGTTGCGCTTGTTGCGGAGCGAGCAGCGGGATCCAACCGGAGGGGAAGTTGCGCGTGCCAGTTACCTCGCCGCGTTGGTTGAGCAGCGCCAGTTTGGCGCGGGCGGGCTTATCCGCGTCATCGGCCACGACTAGGGCAAGCGATCCTTGACCGACGTTGACAGGCAGCGTGAGCACCTGCTTCACGCCGTCGCCGGCGTCCACCTCGGCGGCAAGCTGAAACGCGCCTCCACCGCCGCCTCCGCCACCACCTCCCGCGCCGGGGAATCCGATCTGCAGATCCACGGGTGAGACATCGCCAGTCATGGCATCCACACGGACCGCGGTTTCGAGTTGCCCGCCCGCGGCGAGTAGAGACCCGTCCCCGGTGGCTGCGAGAAACGAAGCGGCAGCCGGCAACTGCGCCGTAAGGGCGCCTTCGCGGGCAGGATTGAACAGCACCACCTTCGAGGAAAGGCCGGTCTGGAGGTCGCCGTTGCCGGTGGCGGGTCCGGCGAAGGAGGCGATGAGTGAGGTTTCGTTGAGGGGCTGCAGGGGGGACGCGGCGTTCTGCTGCGCGGCGATGAGGCAAGATCCAACGGAGGTGGCCGTTCGGCGAGCGAAATCAAAGAGCCAAGAGGGATAGCAGCCGTCGTTGCCGCGCGGACCATGACCCACCACGTAGTTGGCGCGAAGGTCAGAGGTGCGCAGCGTGGAGATGGCGCGCGCGCCTTGCGGCAGCGGCAGGTACTCGACGCGCGCGGCGCCCTTGCCGCGCAGGGCGCGATTGCCTATCTGGCCGGGTCCGCTGACCGTGATCACGTCACCGGGTTGGGATAGTTCCGGGAGCTTGATGCTCACCTGGTACTCGCCGACGCGGTCTGGAGACAGAATCGCGGAAGTCTCAGCGGGCAGGCCACCGACAAAGGAGCGAATTTCCGATCGAGGCGATGCAGGCGCGTCGGCGGCGCCGGGCTTACCGCTGATGGCGGCAGGTTCAGTAGGCCCGAGCCCAGTGACGGCGAGCGTGATGACGCCGTTGTCTTCCTTGGCAGCAGCCTCGCCCCAACCTTCGCCGTTCGCGGTGCGGATGGCGGGAAGCGCTTGCACGATGCGAATGGTTACGGGGCGGCTTTGCTGGCCACCGCGGCGGACCACCACTTGTGCGATCCCGGTGTTGGCCGGCGTCTCCCATGGAACCTGCGCGACGATCTGTTCGGGACTGACGGAGAACAACGGTGCAGGCCGGTTGTTGATCAGCAATTCGGTTCCGCCGAGCGACGTGGGCAGATCACCTGCGGGAGCTTGCGCGCCTTCGACGGGTCCGAGGCTGAAACCGCGAACACGCAGGATGCCACCGGGCGTGAGCCTGCTGGGCGCAGGTTCGAGCGTGACGGCGTTGAGCGCGCCGCGTTGGTTGATGATCGGGATCTGGCACCAGAGGGTTGCTGCCGGCAGAGCTAGCGTAAGCAAGCGTACGAACGAGACGCGGCGGTACATAACCCTATTAAACCCGATCGCCCGCGCGGCGTTTCGGAGCGTGTCAACCGGCCAACGCGGCGGGCTGGTGGAGGATCCCGAATACCTCGCGTACAGCGCGGTCCGCCGCCACCCCGCAGGGAGCGCCCATGATGGAAAGTGTACCCGAGAGGAGTATCTTGCCCAGACACCAATGAATCGTCAGATGGTCTGCGAGAATCCGGTGCAGATCGGCCGATTGCGCGGCGGTCCGTTGATCAAATAGCGCGGCGGCTGCCGAGCGCAGCTCGAAACATAGATTGAAGAGGCAGGCAACTCTCGCGCGGCGATACTGGCGCAGGGCGGCCGGAGGAACGAGATGAAACCCTTCGGTTCCGACAATTTTGGACAAAAGGGCGGCCTGCGGCAGCTTCGTTGCTTGCCGCGGCAGAGTCGCTGCGGCGAGCGCTCGCCGAGGTTCACGATTCGAATTCTCCGAGAATCGCAATTTCGGACACATGGACCTGACTTTACCGGGAAATCGCAGCGCCGTCAAGTGGCCAGCGGGAGCGTGTGGCGGGCGAAGGAGTAGCTGCAAGAAAGCGGGTCGCAAATTGGGATGAGCGTGCTTTGCAATTTGACATTTCCCCGCAACGTAGTCGATTTCCCCGGCTAGCATATCCTTAGAACTGCTGGGACTTCCAGCAGGAGAAATTTCGTGAAGAAAACACTTTGTTCGATCATTTGCGCCTGCGCGCTGTTCGTGGGCGTCGTCTTCGGTCAAGACCCGGCTCCGTATCCGTCCGATCCGCCGCCGTCGAGTTCGCTGATTTCCGCGGGCTCGCCTGCCATGGCCGCCGCCTTCGCTCAAGATCCGGCTCCGTATCCCTCCGATCCGCCACCGTCGAGTTCGCTGATTTCCGCGGGCTCGCCGGCCATGGCCGCCGCCTTCACTCAAGATCCGGCTCCGTATCCCTCCGATCCGCCCCCAGCAATTGTGTTGCGGTAGGTCGGACTGATAGAATCCAGCCATGGAATTGGCCGCTTGGTACGCAGCAATCGCGGCCCGAGCGGCCATCCTCGCCTTCGCGCCGCGCTTTTGCCGGAAGCTGCCCTGCTTCTGCGTGTGGCTGGTGGCGGCGTGCGCCAAAAGCGGAATTCTTGCACTGGTGGGTGGACGCCCGAACGATTCGGATCTCTATCGGGAGCTTTACCGAATCCTCGACCCCTTCGTGCTGGCGTTGCTGGCTCTGGCCGTTTTCGAGATCTTTTGGATCCGCGTGTCGCTCTACCGCGCGATCCGCGGAACCGGGCTCGCCATGTTCGCTTTTGGGATAGCGGTCGCGTCGATCCCGTGGTGGCTATCGAGTGATTGGCTGGTAGCTTTGCCAGGGGCATGGCGGATGGCCTTTCAAGCCCACAGGCCAGTGTCGATCTTCCTGGCCGGCTTCTGCTGGCTATGGTTGTGGTTGTTTCGGTCGTGGGCAGTTCCGCGAGGCTTGATGGCAGACCGGCATCATGCGATCCTCGCAACGCTCTGCGTGGCGGAGGCACTGTCGGCCGTAACGACAGCAGCGTTCGGACCCAGGTGGGCTCCCGTGTCGAATACGGCGCTCTTGGCTGCGGGGACAGTCTGTTCGGCTGCGTGGATGCGCCTATTTTGGAGGCCACCCGCAGAGCCGGTACAGCGCCAGTGGAATTTGGACGCCGTAGAGGCGCGCTTCGAGCGTCTCACGGCCTCGGTCGCCGGAATTCTGCGTTGAGACTCGGTGGGGCAGCGCTGAGGAAAGCTGGGGTGCCCAGTGGGATTCGAACCCACGACATCCGGAACCACAATCCGGTGCTACTACCAGCTGAGCTATGGGCACCGCAAGGAAGGACCCTTTTATTTTAGCAAATTCGCGGACTAGCGCAGCCCTGACTTCTTCCAGAGCTCGTCAACGCGGCTCACGACGGCGGGAGACATGCGGATGACATCGGGCCAGGGGCGGGTGAAGCCTTCGGCGGGCCACTTCTTGGTGGCGTCGATACCCATCTTGGACCCGAAGTTCGGCAGGCGGCTGGCGTGGTCGAGCGAATCGACAGGCCCGTGCACGAACTCGATGTCGCGTTCCGGGTCAATGTTGTTGAGCGCTTTCCAGGCGACCTCGCTGACGTTTTGCACATCCACGTCTTCGTCGACTACGACAATGCACTTGGAGAACATGGCTTGTCCGGTACCCCAGATTCCGTGCATCACTTTGCGGGCGTGCCCAGGGTACGACTTGCGGATCGACACGATGATGAGGTTATGGAAGATGCCTTCGGCGGGCATGTGGATGTCGCGCACTTCGGGCAGGTTGAGGCGCATGAGTGGAAGGAAGATACGCTCGATGGCTTGTCCCATGTAGAAGTCTTCCATGGGCGGCGGTCCGACAATGGTGGTGGGATAGACGGGATTCTTGCGATGCGTGACGCACGTGACGTGGAAGACGGGATACTCGTCGGCGAGCGAATAGAAGCCGGTGTGGTCACCGAAGGGACCCTCCGTGCGGAGTTCACCCAACTGCACGTACCCTTCGAGCACGAGTTCCGATTGAGCCGGAACCTCGATGTCGACGGTCTTGCACTTCACCATCTCGACGGGCTTGGAGCGGAGGAATCCGGCGATCATCATTTCGTCTAGGTCGGGCGGAAGAGGGAGGATCGCCGAGTACATGGTGGCAGGGTCGGCGCCGATGGCCACGGCGACCTCCATGCGTTTGGTCTGGCCGAGCGCGGTGAGGCGGCGGTGGTGTTCCGCGCCCTGCTTGTGGGTCTGCCAGTGCATGCCGGTGGTGCGCTCATCGAACACCTGCAGGCGATAGCAGCCGCAGTTGCGCTTGCCGGTCTCGGGGTTCTTCGAGAACACCATGGGCAGCGTGATGTAGCGGCCACCGTCATCGGGCCAACACTTGAGGATCGGGAAATCGAACAGCGAGAAGCCGCTCTGCTTCACCACTTCCTGACAGGGACCATCGCTCACGATCTTCGGAAAAAACGAACCCATCTCGGCGAGCATGGGCAGCATCTTGATCTTGCCGAGCAAGCCTTCCGGCATCTTCATCTGGAGGTACTCGGAGATGCGAGCGGCGATTTCGTCGATCGAGTCGACGCCGAGTGCGATCTCCATGCGCTTGCGGCTGGCGAAGGCGTTGACGAGCACGGGGACCTGGGAACCCTTCGGTTTTTCGAATAGGAGAGCGGGGCCGCCGCGCTTGACGGAACGGTCGGCGAACTCGGTAATTTCCAGTTCGGGGTCGACTTCGAAGGGGATCCGCGTGAGTTCGCCAGCCTTGTCGAGGGCGGCGATGAACTCACGAAGGTCTTTGTATGCCATATTCATTAATGATGACAAAACGCACTGCTTTTGTTTCAGGTGCAAGCCGGGGTATCGGGCGAGCTTGCGCGCTGGCATTGGCGGCGGCAGGGCACCGGGTGGTGCTGGCCGCGCGCGACCGGGCGAGACTCGAAGAGGTGGCGAAGGAGATCCCCGAGTCGTACGTGGTGGAGATGGACTTGTCGAAGCCGGAGTCGATCGAAGCGGCGTTTGCGGCGGCCAAGGAGTTCGGCAAGATCGAGATCCTGGTGAACAACGCGGGCGTGACCAAAGACGGCCTCGCGATGCGGATGAAGCCGGACGATTGGAACTCGGTGCTGGCGACGAATCTCACGGGCGCGTTTCTGGCGACGCAACAAGTGCTTCCCGGCATGGTGAAAGAGCGCTGGGGCAGGATCGTGAATCTGAGCTCGGTGGTGGGCCAGGCGGGCAATCCGGGCCAAGCGAACTACGTCGCATCGAAGGCAGGGCTGATCGGACTGACGAAGTCTTTGGCGCAGGAGGTGGCCAGCCGCAACATCACGGTGAACGCGGTGACGCCCGGATTCATCGCAACGGACATGACGGCCGGGCTGCCGGACGAGTTGAAACAAGCGACGCTCGGGCGCATTCCTCTGAAGCGGCTGGGAACGGCGGAAGAAGTGGCGGCGGCCGTGCGGTTCCTGGCGAGTGAAGAGGCGAGCTACATCACGGGAGCGGTGATTCCGGTGAACGGCGGGATGTACATGTTCGGCTGAGGCGCGCTCTTCCTCTAAAATAGATAGATGCCACTATCCCCTGACGAGTTTTACCGAATCGGCAAGCTGCCGCCTTATGTGTTCGCGCAAGTGAACGAGATGAAGGCACGGCTGCGGGCAGATCAGTACGACGTGATCGATTTCGGAATGGGGAATCCGGATGGAGCAACGCCGAAGGCCATCGTCAACAAAGCCTGTGAGGCGGCTCGCGACAAGCGCAACCACCGCTATTCGATGTCGCGCGGGTTGCCGAACCTGCGCCTCGAGGTCTGCAAGCGATACAAGCGGAACTACGGCGTGGATCTGGACCCCGAAACCGAGGCGATTGCCACGATCGGAGCCAAAGACGCGCTGGCACACTTGCTGTTCGCCGTGATTGGTCCGGGAGACGCGGTGGCGTCGCCGAACCCAGCGTATCCGATCCACCAATGGGGCGTGATCATGGCCGAGGGACATGCCTGCACCATCCCGATGCCGACGCCGGGCGAGTTCCTGATGCGGCTTTATGATCTCTTCAAGAAAGAGCGGAAGCCGAAGATGATCCTGATTTCGTTTCCGCACAACCCGACTACGACGTGCGTGGACTACGACTTCATGAAAGCGATCATCGACCTGGCGCAGAAGCACGGCACGATGGTGGTGCATGATTTCGCCTACGCCGATATCGCTTTCGACGGCTACAAGCCGCCGAGCATCATGCAGGTTCCCGGCGCCAAGGAAGTGGCCGTGGAGATCTTCTCGATGTCGAAGTCATACAACATGGCCGGGTGGCGGATGGGCTTTTGTCTGGGCAACGCCAAGATGATCAAGGCGCTGGCCCGGATCAAGAGCTACCTCGACTACGGAATTTTCCAGCCGCTGCAGATCGCCGGCATCATCGCGTTGCGCGAGTGCGAGAACGAAGTGACGAAGATCTGCGAGGTGTATCGAAAGCGGCGCGACGTGTTGGTGGATGGACTGAGCCGCGCCGGCTGGGCGGTGGAACCTCCGAAGGGATCGATGTTTCTGTGGGCCCCGATTCCCGAGCCGTACAAGGGGATGGGATCGCTCGAGTTTTCCAAGCAGCTTCTGCAGCAGTCCCTCGTAGCCGTGTCGCCTGGCATCGGCTTCGGGCCTCTCGGCGAAGGCCATGTACGCTTCGCATTCATCGAGAACGAACACCGCACGCGCCAGGCGATCCGCTCGATCAAGAGCTTTCTTCGCACGGCAAAGGCGGCATGAAACATACCCTCTTTCTACTCGCACTGGCCGGTTCATCGCTTCAGGCAGGAGGGCTTTCGCTCGGCGTGCGCGGCGGCGCGCCGCTGACCGATGCCTTCGAGGTGGCGCAGAACCGCTTCCAGTCGATTCCGCATCACTATACGTTTGGGCCGACTGTGGAAGTCCACTTGCCGGCGGGATTGAGCATCAATTTCGATGCGCTGTACCGCAAGGTGGAGTACACCGATAACGGCACGTCATCGTCGGGGAGTTCGTGGGAGTTCCCGTTCATTTTGCGCAAGCGATTCGGTCCGCAGGTGGCGCGACCGTTTCTTGGCGCGGGGTTCTCGGTGAATCGGCTGTCGGGGTTGGCGATCAAGGATCCGCTGGCATTCGTGAAGACGGCGACGAAGGGGATCGTGTTCGACGGCGGGGTGGACATCAACTTGGGCGTGATCCATATCACGCCGGAGCTGCGGCTGACGCATCGGCTCGAGGATCAGTTCAAGTTCGGGAATCTGATTAACGCGAAGGCGAGCCAGTTCACGGCGCTGGTCGGGGTGACGTTCTAATTTCGCGGCGATCCTACAGTGTCGCAAGTGATCCCAGGAACTGCTTTGCCTACCCGTGTTTGGATGTATCATGAAGGCTGAATGAGCACTGTGAACCAGCGTGAGCTACTCGAAAAGGAGTTAGCACTGTTGGGTGAACTCGATGTCGAGCGCGTACTGGCATTTGTCCGCGAAATCCGGGAAGAAGCCGAGGATCGACACGTACTCCTGCGAGCCGCAGAGTCCTCGTTCAGCAAGGATTGGTTTTCGGAAGAGGAGGACGCCATCTGGGCGCATTTGTAAGGGGCGATGTCATCGTCATCGACTTCCCGTACTCCGATCTCCGCCAGTTCAAACGCCGGCCTGCACTGGTCTTGGCCAGTCTTCCGGGCGATGACTTGATCATCTGTCAGATTTCCGGAAGCTCGAGTTTCCAAGCTTACTCGGTCTCACGCGAAGGAGCGGACTTCGAGGTGGGCGGGCTTAATCAAGCAAGCCGAATCCGGCCTACACGCTTGGCCACCGTGGATTCAGCCTTGGTGCGCTACGCCGCGGGCCGCCTACGGCCTGGGAAAATCGCGGAGTGCGTCAACACTCTTCTTGGCGTCCTGCGGCCCGCGTAGGGGCGACGATTCATGCGGCCCATGATCAGGCCCGCCAAAATCGCCGTGCTAAGCTGAACAGTTTATGGCCGATGCCGCCCTGCGGGTGATCCCGCTCGGCGGGCTGGGTGAGTTCGGGATGAACTGCCTGGCCCTCCAACACGGTGACGACATTCTGGTGATCGACTCGGGGATGATGTTCCCCGACGCCGAACTGATGGGGGTCGATAGCGTTGTCCCCGATTTCACCTTCCTCACCGACAATCGAGACAAAGTCCGCGCGCTCGTGCTGACGCACGGGCATGAGGATCATATCGGCGGCGTCCCGTTCCTGCTGTCCGAACTCGACATCCCGGTCTACGGCACGCCGTTCACGTTGGGGCTTGTCGAGCGGCGGCTCGAAGAGCACGACATGGTGGAGCACGTGAAGCTGAATCGCGTGCATCCCAAGGACAAGATCACGATCGGTCCGTTTCAAGTGGAGTTCATCCACGTCACGCACTCGATCGTGCAGGCTGTGTCGCTGGCGATCACTACGCCGATCGGAGTGGTGATCCACACGGGCGATTTCAAGATCGACCCGACGCCCACCGACAACGAGCCGTTCGACCTGCACAGCTTCGCCGAGTACGGCAAACGCGGCGTGCTGATGCTGCTGATGGACTCGACCAATGCCGACCGCTCGGGCCACACGCAGAGCGAGCGAGCCGTGCGGCCGTGCCTCGAGAACATCTTCCATCGCGCCGAGCATCGCGTGATCGTGGCGGCGTTCAGTTCATCGATCCACCGCATTCAGCAGTTGCTCGACCTGTCGCGCGAGTTCGGTCGCAAGGTGGCGTTTCTCGGCCGCAGCATGACCGAAGTCACCGAGATCGCGCACAATCTCGGACTGCTCGACATTCCAGACAACATCCTGCTGCGTCCGCAGGATATCCAGAACATGCCGCGCAATCGCGTGTGCGTGGTGGTTTCCGGGACGCAGGGCGAGCCGATGTCGGCGATGTCGCGCGTGGCGGTGGACAACCACAAGAACCTCTCGGTGGACGAAGGCGACACGGTGGTGCTGAGCGCGCGCATCATCCCGGGAAACGAGAAGGCAATTTTCCGGATGATGAATCACCTGGCGAGGCGTAGCGCAGACCTCGTCTATGGCAACATGACACCGCCGGTGCACGTCTCCGGACATGCGTCGTCAGAAGAGTTGAAGCTGATCCTGAATCTGGTCAGGCCGCGCTACTTCGTGCCAATTCACGGCGAGTACCGGCAACTGGCCGTGCATGCGCAACTGGCCGAGCACATGCACCTGCCGAATCTCGAGAAGACCTTCGTGATCGAGAGCGGGCAGACGATCGTGATCGATGAATACGGCGCGCGCCGCGGCGAGGAGATCACCGTGGGCCGCGTTTGCATCGACTCGGGGACGATCGATGAAGTTGTCGACGACCTGGTAATCCGGGACCGCCGTCACTTGTCCGAAGACGGCTTCGTGCTCCCGATCATCGCCATCAACAAGCACACTGGGTTGGCCGAGACGCTTCCGGAAATCGTGTCGCGCGGATTCATCTCCGACGAAAGCGGATCGGACCTGATGCAGCAAGCGCGACAAGTGGTCTCGAAGACGCTCGAAAGCTCGTCCGCCGAAGAGCGCGGCGACTGGGGTGTGATGCAGGAAAAGATCCGGCAAGATCTGAAGCGCTATCTGAACAAGCAGACGCAGCGGAGGCCGCTGATCATGCCCGTGATCCTCGAGGTGTGACGGCTTTGTCCGTCGAACTGCGCTACGTGGAAGATGCCTCGGGATACCGGGGCTCGGCTGAGCGCGTGTTCACTCCTGCTTCGAATGAAGAAGCGGCGGCAGTAGTACGCGAAGCGGCGGCGCAGCGGATTCCGGTGACGATCGCCGGTGCGGGAACCGGGGTCACCGGCGGGCGATGCGCGCAAGGCGGCTGGGTGTTGGCGACCGAGAAGCTGACACGGCTGGAGATCGCGCCGAGAGTAGTGACAGCGGGGGCGGGCGTCGTGTTGCGCGACCTTCAGGCGGCAGCCGCGCGCAGCGGCCAACTCTACGCGCCCGATCCGACCGAGTGGACCGCGTCAGTGGGTGGAACGGTCGCCACCAATGCGAGCGGGTCGCGGAGCTTTCTCTACGGCTCGACCCGCCAGCACGTGCGGGCATTGACGGTGGTTATGGCGAGCGGCGAGTTGCGGAAGTTCCGTCGCGGCGAGCCGATCGATTTTGACGTGCCGTCAATTCCGTTGCCAAACACGACCAAGAACACCGCTGGGTATCCGCTTGCGCCCGCGATGGATTGGGTGGACCTGTTCATCGGCAGTGAGGGGACGCTCGGGATCGTGACGGAAGCCGAGTTGCAACTGCTGCCGGCGGCCGGCTCACTGCTCACTGGCGTGGCGTTCTTCGGCGACGATGATTCCGCAGTGTGCGCGGTGGATACGTGGCGCCCGATTCCGAGACTGCGCATGCTCGAGTATGTCGATGCTGGATCGCTCGATCTGTTGCGCGCGCGTTATCCGGAAATTCCGGCGGGCGCGGCGGCGGGTCTGTTGTTCGAACAAGAGGCCGGTGAGGATCAAGTGGAAGCGTGGGTGGAGCGGCTGGAAGCGGCAGGCGCAGACACGGAAGCTTCGTGGTTCGCCGCAAGCGACCGTGACCGCGAACGATTCCGCGCATTTCGACACGCGCTTCCGGAATCAGTGAACGACACGGTGCGCCGGAACGGATTCCTCAAGCTCGGCTCTGACTACGCGGTTCCGCTCGATCGCAATCTCGAGATGCTGCGCGCCTATCACCGTGCCCTTGCGGCGGAGTTCGCGGGGCGCTACGTGATCTTCGGGCATATCGGCGACGCCCATGTACACGTGAACATCCTGCCGCGCACGCAGAGCGAGTTCGATCGCGGACGCGAGTTGATGATCGAGCTGGCGCGCACGGTGGTGCAGATGGGCGGCACCGTGAGCGCCGAGCACGGACTGGGCAAGCGCAAGGCCGCGCTGCTCGAGATCCAATATGCGCCGCAACACTTGGAAGCGATGCGGGCGGTGAAGCGGCGGCTGGATCCCGAATGGTTGCTTGGACGCGGAAACCTGTTCAGCGCCGAGTGAACCTTCACACGATCGAAACCGCAGTGCGATAGTCTGTTTCTTATCGCATGAAATTCACCGCGCTCCTCATCGGCTCACTCACCGTCTCTTTAGCTCAGGTTCCGGGACCAACGCCCGGCGGGTTTTCGCTTCCCAACGGCTGGCGGATCACGCCGGTAGGCAAGGCGATCCGCACGGAAGACCTGATTCTCAACATCACGGCGAGCAAAGACGAAAAAGTAGTGATCGCGCAGCATGGCGGCTTCAATCCGCATGGGCTGGTGGTGATCGACACCGTTACGGAAGAAGCCACGCAGCGGATCGGGCTCGAATCGGCATGGCTCGGCATGGCGTGGTCGAATGATGGGTCGAAGCTCTATGTTTCCGGCGGCAACGCAAGCGGTCCGCGACACGTGAAAGCGGTCGCAACGATTCACGTGTTCAGCTACGCGGCGGGCAAGCTGAGCGACAAGCCGATCGCCGAATTGAGTGACACGCTTGCGGCGGCCGATACTTACTGGACCGGCCTGGCGGCGCACCCGAAGAAGAACCTGCTCTACGCAGCGCATCGCGGAACCGATCAACGGCGGGGGCACGTGGCCGTGTTCGACCTCGACAGCGGCAAGATCGTACGGAAGATCCCGGTGGAGATGAGTCCCTACGACGTCTTGTTCAGCGAAGACGGCTCCACGCTGTTCGTTTCCAACTGGAGTAGCGCGTCGGTTTCGGTGATCGATCCGGAGACGGGCAAGACGCTCTCGACCGTGCCCACAGGCCGCAATCCGAACGATATGGAGTTGGGAGCAGATGGGCGGCTTTATGTTTCAAACGGAAACGAGAACACCGTCACGGTGATCGACACCAAGAAGCGGCAGGCGATCGAAACCATCAATGTCGGTCCGACGGCGCGGGCGCCACAGGGGACCACGCCGAACGCGCTCGAGCTTGACCGCAAGGCGAACATGTTGTTCGTTGCCAACGCGGACAACAACTGCATTGCCGTGGTGAACGTACGCGAGGCTGGCGAGAGTCACGTGATGGGCTTCATTCCCTCGGGCTGGTATCCGAGCGCTCTGCATTTGACTTCGAAGATGAAGCTCTACGTGGGCAACAGCAAGGGGCTGGAAGCGCATGCGAATCCGGAAGGGCCCACCAGTCCGCTGCTCAACGGCAAGACGAGTAAAGACTCGGTGCGCGACATCCAGCGAGGCACGGTGAACATCGTCTCGGTGAGCAAGCTGCGCAATGAAATCAAGGCCTGGACGAAGCAGGTCTACGACAACATCCCTTACAAAGACGACTACCTGACGATGGCCCGGCCGGCGAAGGAAGCGTCCGTCATACCGCGCGAAGTGGGCACGGGTTCTCCGATCAAGCACGTGGTGTACGTGATCAAAGAGAACCGTACGTATGACCAGGTAATGGGTGACGTGAAGAAAGGCAACGGGGACGCGAGGCTCACGATCTTCGGCGAGAAGATCACGCCGAATCACCACGCCATCTCGAATCAATGGGTGCTGCTCGACAACCTCTATTGCGATGGAGAGGTGAGCGTGGATGGACACTCGTGGTCGAATTCGGCGATCGCCACCGACTACAACGAAAAGATGTGGCCGCCTGCTTATGGAGGACACAGCCGCCAGACCACTTCGATGGCGTACGTTCCCGCAGGTGGCCACCTGTGGGATCTCGCTGCGCGCAAGGGGCTGACGTATCGGAGCTACGGCGAGTACGCCGTGCGCTCGAGCGACGGCACCACGATGGATGCGGCTCCGGGCGTTGGCGGCTTGTTGAACCACGTGAACCCGAAGTTCAAGCTCCCCGGCATGCGCGACACCGACAATGTGAAGGTGTTCTTCGAAGAACTGGATGAGTATGAGAAGAATTTCGATTCGCCCGATCCGAACAAGCGCTTGCCCAATCTCGTAGTGATGAGTCTGCCTGAGGATCACACCGCCGGTACGCGGCCCGGAGCGTACACGCCGAAGGCGATGGTAGCCAATGCCGATTGGGCCGTGGGCCAACTGGTGGAGCGGCTTTCGAAGAGCAAGTACTGGGCCGAGACGGCGATCTTCATGATCGAGGACGATGCGCAAAACGGCCCGGACCATGTGGACGCGCGGCGCACGGTTGGGCTCATCGCGAGCCCATACGCCAAGCGCGGGATTGTGGATTCTACGCTCTACACTACATCGTCAATGCTGCGAACGATCGAGTTGCTGCTGGGGCTGCCGCCGATGACGCAATACGATGCCGCGGCCATGCCGATGTACAACTCGTTCAACGCGACCGCGGACAACTCCCCCTACATGGCCGTTGCGCCGAAGATCGACGTGATGGAGAAGAACACGGCGCTGGCGTGGGGCGCGAAAGAATCGATGGAGATGAACCTGGACGAAGTGGACGAAGCTCCGATGTTCGCGCTGAACGAAATCATCTGGAAGAGCGTCCGAGGGGCCAAGTCAGAGATGCCGCTGCCGGTGCACCGGCACTGGTTCCAACGGAAATAGGCCCACAGTACCGGGCGGTGGGGTACCTTCTGCTAAACTCCCAAAGGGAACCCCAATCGACAATGAAACCCATCAAGCGCGTAGCCGTGATGGGCGCTGGCACCATGGGCGCGCGCATTGCGGCGCACTTTGCCAATGCCGGCATCCCTTCACTGCTGCTCGATGTCGTATTGCCCAACGAAAAGGACCGCAACGCCGCCGCCGTTCGTGGTCTGGATTCTGCCGTCAAGCAGAAACCGGGCGGCTTTTTCGCGGACTCGCTTCGGTCGCTGGTGCAGCCGGGTAACTTCGAAGATCACCTTCCGGAGGTCGCCGGCTGTGACTGGATCATCGAAGCGGTTACCGAGAACCTGGCCATCAAGCGTCATCTGTGGAAGAAGGTGGAGCATCTCGCCGATCCCGAGGCGATTCTTTCCACCAACACGAGCGGCATACCGCTAACGCGCATCGCCGACGGATTCTCCGAGGGCTTCCGCAAGCGCTTTCTCGGCACGCACTTCTTCAATCCTCCGCGCTATCTGCATCTGCTCGAGGTCATCCCGGCTCCGGAGACCGACGCCGATGTGTTGAGCTTTGTGACCACCTTCGCCGACCGCAGGCTCGGCAAGGGCGTAGTGCTGTGCAAGGATACGCCGAACTTCATCGCCAACCGCATCGGGAGCTTTTTTGGCGGCACCGTGCAGAAGATCACGATGGAAGACGGCTACACGGTGGAAGAAGTGGATCTGCTGACGGGTCCGCTGATCGGGATGCCGAACAGCGCGAGCTTCCGGCTGCTCGACATCGTGGGCATCGACGTGTGGGTTTACGTGGGGCAGAACCTCTACGAGTTGACGCCGCATGACCGGTGGCGTGACCGTTTTCGTCCCGCGCCGGTGTTCAACATTCTGATGGAGCGCGGCTGGATGGGCGAGAAATCCGGCCAGGGATTCTACCGGCGGGTGGGATCGGGCGAGAATCGCAAGATCGAAGCGCTTGACCTGAAGACGCTCGAATACAAGCCCACGCAGAAGGTGAGCATGCCGTCAGTGGAGGCGGCGCGCGGCATCGAGAATCTCGGCGAGCGGCTGAGGGCGTTGGTGGCGGCCAAGGATCGTACGGGCAGCTTCCTGTGGAAGCTGTTTTCCGATCACATGATCTATTCGGCCGAGAGGATCCCCGAGATCTCCGACAGGATCGTGGAAATCGATCGGGCGATGCGTTGGGGTTACGCGCATCCGTTCGGTCCGTTCGAGCTGTGGGATGCGCTGGGGTTCGAAGAGACGTGCCAGCGGATCGAAAGCGAAGGCCGCGCACTGCCGTTCGCCGTGGAGCAGATGCGGCGCAACGGAGCGAAGTCATTCTATCGTCCGGCCGACCGGCTGCGGCAACCGCGTACCGAGTACTTCGACTTGGCGCTGCAGTGTTACGAAGACATGGACCTGCGCCCGGGCGTGACGGTATTGGCCGATCAGAAGCGGGCCGGCGGCGTGGTGAAGAAGAATCCGGGCGCTTCGATGGTGGACCTGGGCGATGGCGTGCTTTGCCTCGAGTTCCACTCGAAGATGAACACGCTCGGCGAAGACATCTTCTCGATGATCTACGCGGCGCTGGTGGAAACGCAGAAGAATTGGCAAGCGCTGGTGATCGCGAACCAAGGCACTGACTTCAGCGTGGGGGCGAACCTCATGCTGGTGCTGCTGGCCGCGCAAGAAGGCGAGTGGGACGATCTGGCACTGGGCATCAGCCGGTTCCAACAGGCGAACATGGCGATCAAGTGCTCGCCGAAGCCCGTGGTGGCTGCTCCGTTCAACCGGACGCTCGGAGGCGGGTGCGAGATCTGTCTTCATTCTTCACGCTTGCAAGCATCGGCCGAGCTCTACATGGGCCTGGTGGAAGCGGGCGTGGGCGTGATTCCCGCAGGAGGCGGCTGCAAGGAGCTGCTGCTGCGGTGGAAGGATCCGAAGAAGGTGTTCGAGCAGGTTGGGTTCGCGAAGGTGTCGTCGAGCGCGGAAGACGCTCGCCGTGGGGGGCTGCTCTCGTCCTCTGACGGCATTTCGATGAACCACGAACGCCTGGTGGCCGACGCCAAGGCATTGGCGCTGGCGCTGGTGCCGAACTATGCGCCGGCCGCTCCTCGCAATGACATCACGGTGTCAGGCGAGGCAGGATACGCGCTCATGAAGATGGGCGCGTGGATGGCTCGGCAGGGCGAATACATTTCCGACTATGACATGGTAGTGGCCGAGCGACTGGCTTGGGTTTTGAGCGGCGGCGGACTGACGGGCGAGCAAACCGTGAGCGAGCAGTATCTGCTCGATCTCGAGCGTGAGGCGTTCCTGAGCCTGTGCGGGAATCCGAAGACGCAACAGCGAATGCAGCACATGCTCAAAACCGGCAAGCCGTTGCGCAACTAAAAGAGGAGACCATGCAGGAAGCCGTAATCGTGGATTGCTTGCGGACCGCCGCTGGGAAGGCTCCGCGAGGGACGCTGCGCAACAGCCGTCCGGATGATCTGGCTGCGACGGTGTTTCGCGCCCTGCTCGAGAAGTATCCGCAAGTGGAGATGGAAGCAATCGACGACGTCATTCTCGGGTGCGCGATGCCGGAAGGCGAATCGGGAATGAACATGGCGCGGATAGCTTCGTTGCGCGCTGGGTTTCCGGACATGGTGCCGGCGGTGACGATCAACCGGTTCTGTTCTTCGGGGCTGCAAGCGATCGCAATGGCGGCGGAGAAGATTCGCGCCGGCTCGGCGGAGATCGTGGTGGCCGGCGGCGCCGAGTCAATGAGCATGATCCCGATGTCGGGGAACAAGCTGGCGCCGAATCCGTGGATGGTGGACAACATGCCGCAGGTCTACATCAACATGGGCCTGACGGCGGAGAACGTGGCTCGCAAGTATGGGGTCGCGCGGCAGCAAGCCGATGAGTTCGCCTATCGGAGCCACAAGAACGCGCTAGCAGCGCAGGCCGGCGGCAAGTTCGACGATGAGATCGTACCGGTGGAGGTAGAGTCCACCGTGCTCGAGGCGGGCAAGCGGAAGCACTCGAAGAAGACGTTCGCGCAGGATGAAGGGCCGCGTGCGGATACTTCGGTGGAAGCGCTTGCGAAGCTCAAGCCGGTGTTCCATTCGAAGGGTACGGTGACGGCCGGCAATTCCTCACAGACGAGTGACGGCGCCGCGGCGGCACTGGTGATGTCAGAGCGTAGGGCTCGCGTATTGGGGTTGAAGCCGATGGCGCGCTTCGTGAGTTTCGCTGTGGGCGGCGTGCCACCGGAGATCATGGGTATCGGGCCGGTGGTGGCGATTCCGAAAGCCTTGGCGCTTGCCGGTTTGAAGACCGAGGATATCGGCGTGATCGAGTTGAACGAAGCGTTCGCGGCGCAGGCGTTGGCGGTGATCAAAAAGGCCGGGCTCGACGTGGAGCGCGTGAACGTGAATGGCGGCGCGGTGGCGCTGGGGCATCCCCTGGGGTGCACGGGCGCGAAGCTGACGGCGACGATTCTGCGCGAGATGCGGCGGCGAGAGTCGCGCTATGGAATGGTGACGATGTGTATCGGCGGCGGCCAAGGCGCCGCGGGAATTTTCGAGTTGATGTAAATGGGGGCAGTATGACAGCGACGGCAACGAAGACACTTCCGATTGGCGGCGGATTCCTGCTTTCGGCGGCAACGCCGGAGGACGTTTTCACACCCGAGGATTTCACCAGCGAGCATAAGGCGATCGCGAAGGTGACGGCGGATTTCTGTCAGGGTGAGATCGTGCCCAACATCGAGGCGATCCAGCATCAGGAGCCCGGCGTTGCCATCAAAGTGCTGCGCAAGTCGGCTGAGTTGGGGTTGACCGCGGTGGTGGTGCCCGAAAAGTTCGGAGGCATGGAGCTCGATTTCACGTCAGCCATGATTGTGGCCGAGAATCTGGCTCGCGACGCATCGTACTCCGGGTGGCACGGTGGGCACAGCGGCATCGGCACGCTGCCGTTGCTGCTATTCGGCAACGAACAACAGAAGGCGAAATATCTCACGAAACTGGCCAAGGCGGAGATGGTTGGCGCGTATTGCTTGAGTGAACCGCACGCGGGTTCCGATGCGCTGGCCGCGAAGACGCGCGCGGACCTGAGCGCCGACGGCACGCACTACGTGCTGAACGGCCAGAAGATGTGGATCACCAACGGCGGCGGCGCCGATCTTTACACGGTGTTCGCCAAGGTGGGCGGCGAGAAGTTCACGGCGTTTCTGGTGGAACGCGCGTGGCCGGGCGTAACTCCCGGGGTCGAAGAGAAGAAGATGGGAATCAAGGGCAGTTCCACCACGGCTGTCTACTTCGACAACGTGAAAGTGCCGGTGGAGAATGTGCTCGGCGAGATCGGCCGCGGGCACATCATCGCGTTCAACATTTTGAATGTCGGGCGACTGAAGCTCGGTCCGGGGACGGTGGGTGGGTCGAAGAACGTCTTGCAGATCTGCTTGAAGTACGCCAAGGAGCGGAAGGCGTTCGGCAAGTCGATCGGCGAGTTCGGAATGATCCAGCACAAGCTGGCCGAGATGGCGATCCGCATCTTCGCGGCGGAGACGATGAGCTATCGCGTGACGGGGATGATCGAGCGGCATCTCGAAGACTTCACCTGGGACGCGCCGGGCGCATCCGAGACGCTGATGAAGGCGGTGGAGGAGTTCGCCACCGAGTGTTCGTACGTGAAGGTGTTCGCGAGCGAAGTGCTCGACTACGTGACCGATGAAGGCGTGCAGATCCACGGCGGATACGGCTTCCACCAGGACTATGCGGTGGAGCGTGCCTATCGCGATTCGCGCATCAACCGGATCTTCGAAGGCACGAACGAGATCAACCGGATGCTCGCCACGGGCATGATGCTGAAGCGGGCGCAGCGCGGGAAGCTCCCGTTGGTGGAAGCGGTGAAGAAGCTGCAGGCCGAGATCATGGAAGGTCCGGCGCTTTCCGAGCGGTCCGACGAGACGCTGGTGGCGAACGCCAAGCGCGCGGCTCTGTTTGCGATGGGCGTGGCGTATCAGAAGTTCCAAGGTGAGCTCGAGAATCAGCAGGAGATTTTGGCTTCGATCACCGAGATCGCGATGAGTGCGTTCGCGATGGAGAGCGTGCTGTTGCGGGCGCGGAAAATGCCGGCCGCGAAGGCGGAGATGGCGCTCGACATGGCGGCGGTGTTCCTGCGCGAAGCGATGGAGACGGTGGATTCGCACGCTCGGAACGTGGTGGCGGCGTGCGGCGAAGGCGATACGATGCGGATGAATCTTTCGATTCTGAAGCGGTTCACGCGGTTCGAGCCGGTGAATGCGATCGAATTGCGGAGGAAGATCGCGGGGAAGCTACTGGCGGCGGAAAGATACACACTGTGAGGCATGGTAGGGCGGACCTGTGGTCCGCTGAGGGGCCTGCGGCCCCTCGACTTGCGTGGTACGCTGCTTCGAGCGGCGGGACTGAAGTCCCGCGCAGGCTGAAGCCTGCCCCACATTCCAAAGCAGTGGCTGAGTTGAAGGGTGGCTGAGTTGAAGGTGTGACCGAGGGTAGAGAGCTTGGCACTTAGACCTCGTGTGGTGGTGCTGGTGGGGTTGCCGGGATGCGGCAAGTCGACTTGGGCGGCGAAACAAAAGTTGCCGGTTTTGTCGAGCGACGCGATCCGGGCCGTGCTCGCCGACGACGAGCGCGACCAGTCGATCCACAAGCGCGTCTTCGCGACGATACGCTACCTGTTGCGCCACCGGATCCAGATCGGGCGGCCGGTCACGTGCATCGATGCGACGCACCTGACGCCGTGGGAACGTCGGCCGTACCTGAAGCTCGCCGGGTGCCGCGTGGAGGCGGTGTTCTTCAATGTGCCCCTAGCCACCTGCAAGAAGCGGAATCGCGGTAGAGCGCGTGTGGTTCCCGACGAAGTGCTCGAGCGGATGGCGGAGAAGCTAGTCAAGCCCACGCGAGCCGAGGGGTTCGCGAGAGTCACCGTCGTTCCGCCAAAGCGGCAAGGCACGAGTCAACCAAAGCGCGGCCGGAAGCAGTAGCACAGCGCCCAGCACCATGCTCGCCTGGCGCACGGGAAGCCCTCGATCGACGAGGACGCTGGTGGACGCAATGCTGGCCGCCATCGCCATGACCAGAAAGCAGAGGTCCGCTGAAAAGACGCGGCCACGGAAGCGATCGTCCGTCTGACTCTGCAGCATGGTTGTTTCAAAGACCCAAATCATCGAGCCACCGGCATGAGCCACGGTGACGAGTGCGATGGCCGCGGCAATGGAGGGCGCAAGCCCGAGAGCGAAGTAGCCGGCCGAACCGAGAAGGAATCCAAGGAGGATGCCGCGCAGCATTTGCTTGGAGCGGCCGGCGGCCCACCATCCGCCCACAGCCGGACCGAGAAGTGCGCCGACTCCGCGCGCAGCCATGAGAAAGCTCATGCCGAGGATGGGCTTGCCCGAGACGGCGAATACGCGCTCACCGAACAGAGTGAGAATCACGTAGTTCGAGCCCATCAAGCCGAGGCCGGCTTTGGCCCACAGCAGCGCCATGGTGCGGCGGTCGCGACTGACGTAGCGATACCCCTCGACGATCGGTGAGAAGTCGAAGAGATCGCGCAAGCGGAGCGGCGGGTGTCCAGCAGCATGCGGTTCCTCAGCCTTCATTGCGAGCAGGCATGCGGCTGAGACCAGAAATGACGCGGCGTTGATCAGGAACACGGCGTCCGCGCCCGCGGCAACGGCGATGAAGCCGCCGAGCGCCGAACCGGCGACGAGATTGAAAGACCAAGTGGCTGTGGAGAGCGAATTCGCGGCAAGGGTCTCTTGCGGATCGCGCGTGAGATTGGGCAGGATGGCCGAGCGGCCGGGTTCGAAGAATCCCCAGAGCGTGGTTTCGGCGAACAGCAGCAGGTAGATGGGCCACATCATTTCCGCACGCACGGCAGCGAGCATCCCGAGCACAATGGCGGCGCGGATGAAGTCTGAGGCGATCATCACCCAGCGGCGAGGAAGACGATCGTTGAGCACGCCCGCCATGGGAGCCGCCACTACTTGCGGAAGCACCTGCGCGATGACGGCAAGAGCCACGGACTGCGCGGTTCCGGTGCGGCGCAAGAGCAGATCGTAGATGACGACGGCGTAGAGCCAGTCACCGAGTTCGCTGACGATTTGCGCGAACCACAGCAGCCGAAGGTTCCGGTTCTCGCGGAGCATGCGCAGGTAGAACCGAAACCCGAGGCGCCGTGAAGGCTCGTCGGTCACTCCGTGTAGAGTCCCATCTTGCGCTTGGCGTCTAGCACGGTGGCGTCAGCGATCGGGGTGACGCGTGCGGCGCCCTCGCGCAAGATGCCAGCGACATAGGCAGGGTCCGCCGTGATCTCGCGATAGCGCTGCTGGAACGGTTCGAGATGGCTAATCACCATTTCGGCGACGAGCTTTTTGGTGTCGCCGTACCGTTTGCCGGCGAACTCGCTGCGAAGCTGATCGTAAGTGCATTCGCTGAAGGCCTGGTAGATTCCCAGCAGGTTGGCGACGCCTTCACCGAGCGACTCGAAGTCGACGGCGGGCTGGGTGTCGGTAACGGCGCGCATGACTTTCTTGCGGGCGACGTCGATGGGGTCAAGCAGGGCGATGGCGTGATTGGCGCCGGAGGCGGACTTGCTCATCTTCTTCGACGGATCATCGAGACCCATGACGCGCGCGCCCACCGCGGGAAGCTTGGTGGCCGGCACGACGAACGTGTCGCCGTACATAGAGTTGAATCGCTCGGCGATGTCGCGGGTCAGTTCGAGGTGCTGTGCCTGGTCCTCACCCACGGGAACGATGGAGGCGTTGTACAGTAGAATGTCGGCTGCCATGAGGACCGGGTATTGGAGAATACCGTCGCCGACCGAAACGAGCTGATCCTCTTTGCCTGACTCGAGCTTGACCTTGAGCTGCTCGAGGCGGTGTTTGAACTGAGTCATGCGATGGAGCCAGCCGACGGGAGTGACGCAGGTAAGCATCCAAGCCAGTTCCGCATGGGCGGGAACGGCCGACTGCACAATGAGAGAGGAAACCTTCGGATCAATGCCCGCCGCCAGGAACAACGCGGCGATTTCGAGAATCTTGGCGCGCAGTTCCTCGGGCTTTTGATAGAGGGTGACGGCATGCAGATCGACCACGCAAAAGATGCACTGGTAGTCATACTGGAGCTTGACGAAATTCTTGATGGCGCCCAGGTAGTTGCCAATATGGAGATTGCCCGACGGTTGGACGCCGGAGAAGACACGTTTCATGTTCGATTCGATCAGTTGAGGTAAGAAACCATCGTAAACGAAGTCAGAGTAGAAAAGCTGGTATACGGCGGCGACGCGCTGGCCAGGGCAGACGGACGAGTGATCTTGACTCCGTTCGCGCTGCCGGGCGAGTTGGTGTCGCTCGATGCGGTGACCGAGAAGCCCGATCTGGTTCGGGCGCGCGTGTTGCAAGTGCTCGAGGCGTCGTCGGAGCGCGTACAGCCGCGGTGTCCGTACTTCGGGCTGTGCGGAGGCTGCCACTATCAGCACGCTTCCGTCGCCTATCAGGCGGCTCAAAAGATCGAGATCGTGCGCGAGACTTTGAAGCGATCGGGAAAGGTGGAAGCGCCGTCGCGGATCGAACTGGTGGCGGGCCCGGGATGGGAGTACCGCAACCGAATCCAGTTGCATTTCGAAGGCGACTCGGTGGGATTCCACGAAGCCGGTACTCATCAGGTGGTGGACGTGGACCGGTGCGCGGTGGCGTCACCTAAGCTGAGCGAGGCGATTCGCGCGCTGCGGAGCATGATGCGTGACCGGCGATGGCCGAACTTTCTCCGCTCGATGGAGCTGTTCACCAACGAGAAGGAGTTCCAGGTAAACGTGCTCGATTCCGGAGCGCGGCACTTGAGCCGATCGTTCTTCGAGTGGTGCGGCGAGCAGTTGCCAGGGTCGATGTCGGCATCGCTCGACTATCCGGTAGACGACCTCACCTATCGCGTGAGCCACAAATCTTTCTTCCAGGTGAATCGGTTCCTGATCGAGCCGTTGGTGGAGAGCGCGCTCGGCGAAGTGCGGGGCGAATCGGCGTTGGATCTCTACGCCGGTGTAGGATTGTTCTCGCTTCCGCTGGCGCGGCGGTTTGTTTCGGTTACGTCAGTGGAAGCCGTGGCGAGTGCGGTGACCGACCTCGAGTTCAACGCACGGCGGGCCCGCTCAGGCGTGACCGCGCATCAAGCGAACGTGGAGACTTTCCTCGAGCGGACGCATCGAGCGCCGGATTTTGTGGTGGCCGATCCGCCGCGGGCCGGGCTGGGGAAGAAGGTGGTGTCGGAGTTGGTGCGCATCCGGCCGCGGCGGCTGCACATCGTAAGCTGCGATCCGTCGACGCTGGCGCGCGACCTTGCGTCACTGTTGGCGGGTGGTTACGCGGTGGAGTCGATGACCGTGGTAGATCTGTTCCCGCAGACAAGTCACATTGAGACGGTGACGCGGTTGGTTCCGGCGTAGTGACCGTGGCTCGCGTAAGCAGAGCGCTCCATTCGGTCTTCATGCAGGTTGGTCCTTGAAGCTCTCATAGACGGCTGCGATGGCGGAACCGACTTGCTGGTGAGCATCCGGGAACGGAAGCAAAGCGTTGAAAATTGCGTCGCGAAGGGCAGTCCACATCTTGGACTCTTCTATCTTCTGCTGGGCAGTCTTGGTGACCGTGGAACGGGCCCAGGCTCGAATGGCCGCGAGCAGCGCGCGGAGCGACCATCCGGGATGGAACGTGATGGAGTGGTAGACGGGCTCGATGGAGTCGTCGAGATAGATGTTCATTGTGATTCTCCTTGGCCGGTTCTCGTTTTGCAAAATCGCTTTTAGCGGGTGCATTTGCGGGGTTTTGCCCACGCCCGCGGTAAGCGCTTGGAGGAGGATGCGTGCGATCCCTGGAGCTCGACGGAGTTGCGAGCGCGGTTCGTCATGCGAGCCTCCTCGATCCCAAGAGTAGTGCGGGGGCGGTTCGTCCTGACAAAATCGAAACCCGTGAGCGGTTGAAAACAAGGAAGAAAAGAAATTTTCAGTACACGATACTCGACCAGAATCGGTAGAGCGTATCGGGGCGGCGAGAGTGGGCACTGGAGTGCGTCCGATTTGGAGGTTGCGGCGTTCGCTCATCCCGAGTTGTGGGCGGAGGGAATCGGCGTCATCGCGACGCTTGTGGCTGAAAGCGGGCGGGGAATTCCCATTATCGTGTACGATAGCGGTTCGCTTTCGGCAACAGGAACTGGCGGTATGGCCGGCCTTCGCTGGCGTGCAGACTTGGTAATCGAGGCCAACTACTCCGAGAGTGGAACCGCGTGGTTCGTGACCTCGCGTCCTGATGGGACTTTCGACCTGCTTCGCTGGACCAACGAAAGCCTCCGCGGCGAGTGGCCCAAAGAAATTGAGCACTTAGCCAGACTTCCCAGTTCTCGCCGCATGGTCTTCTCTTCGACACAGAAAAGGAAGCGGCGGGTTACGCGACCGCGAAGCGAGTGATCAAGCCCTCGAAAAAATGGCTACATGATGCGGCTGAGACACCGCAGCCACCCATTGAGTGACCGCAGCCCTCTCTTGCTAGGGAACGATAAACGCGCAACGGTTATGAAGATCGGCACCTCGCCGGGCGGCACGAGTCGACATCTAAGAATTTCCGACTTCCCGAGAGAGCACTGAGGCGCCCGCCCGTACGCTGAAGCGTGCGCCACAAGTCCGCAGCCGCGGCCCGTTAGAACTGCAGCTTCAGAGCTAATTGCAGGGACCGCGGTGAATTCTGCTGCGACGTGATGCGCCCGAAGTTCGCGTTGGTGATGTCGAGCGAAGCCGGACCGTTGAACAGCGTCGAATTCGTGACGTTGTAGCCTTCGGCGGAGAAGTCGAGCTTGAAGCGCTCCGTGATGGCGAACTGGCGCGTCACGCTCACGTCTTCGTTCCAGAAGCCGGGATTGTAGAGCCCATAGGCGCCGACGCCAGGCGTGTCTCCGTACGCGTAAGCGGTTGGACTGCGGAACGCCGCCGGATCGAGGAAGCGCGGACGCGCGCCGAGCAGGTCACCGCTGCCCCAATCGCC
>JAXLQL010000031.1:0-89999 GCA_046331625.1 Bryobacteraceae bacterium | reverse complement strand
GCGCGGCTCCGGGTTCGCCTCGGGCCCAGCGGCCAGGACCAGGGCGGCAGCGAGACATCCGGCAACAATCCTCATCAATCATCCCATCGGATAGGGAGAGGCCTTGCTTTAAAGCGGGTCGCGGATTCGGGACTCGTAGGGCTAAGGAGCTAAGGTGGTCGCCTGATCTCGAGGTGTGGCGATGCTTGGGCTACAGTTTCATTTTCGGCGACGGTACCCCAGCCGCGTTCGGAGCGGGCGGTCGACACCGAAACGCCGGCCAGCGCCAGCGGCAGATCATCGCCCTCTGCCCTCCTTTCGGCGAACGCCAAGATTTGCGCCTGACAGCATGGCAAAATCCCCCGGAACCAAACCGCACTCCCGCGTTTCTTCGTTCCACACTCCATCGGGCGCGGTCAGGGAATACAACTCTGGACCTGCCTGCAGAGACCTTTCAGCAGTTAATCCAGTTGCCTCTCAGATCACCGGCGCCGGGTTTCGATAGAGGCGAGCAGTGAAGCGAATCGCTCGTCCCCCCTCAGTACCGCCAGGCGCGGATTCCGCCGGAAGTACGCCGTCCGCTCGTCGCCGCGGGCCGCCGCCAGGCGTAGCCATTCGATCGCCCTGGCGCGATCGTTTTGCAGCGCGTAGAAATCCGCGGTCGCGGAAGTAACGGTCCACGCCAGGCGTGCGTACTTCAGCGTTTCATCGTCCATCGTCACTCGTGCTTTTTCGTGCTCTCCCAGGGCTGCCAGAACGGTCGCCGATGCGTGGCGCCACATATAGTTCTCGTGCAAATCCGCTCGTGTCCGTTGCAGCAGCGCATGAGCCTTTGCAGGCAATCCTTGATCCAAGTAGGCCATGGCGAGCAAGAATATCGTAGTCGGATGATTCGGACCCTGCTCGAGAGTGAGTTCCAGCGTGCGGACCGCAGCCTCCGTGTCACCCATCGTTCGCTGCAGTTCCCCGAGAAACATGCGAGCGGGGCCTTCTTGCGGATTGCGCTCCAGATGACCGCGCAGGATCTGAAGCGGACCGTCCGTTTGCCCGGCGAGCATCGGGAAGAGCACCACCCACACCGGACTTCCAACCTTGCCACCGGTTCTTCGCCACCAATCATCCAATCCGGCGCGGGGCACCTGGTCCAGCCGCCCTTGAACGAAATAGACGGCGGCTTGCGTGGAGAGCAGCAATCCATCGCCGGCGGGTGTTTTCGCCGCGGCGCGATGTAGATCCTGCTCGGCCTGAAGAAGCACCGTCTCATCGTTCGAATATCCGTTGAAAATGTCGATGATCACGAGACAGGCACGCTGCAAGCGGGCGGCGGCGAAGTCGGGATCGATTTGCAGCGCCCGCTCGAAAGCCTTTCCCGCCCGCACCGAGTCGTTTTGGAAGGCTAGGAAGTTCATGCCCAGGTTGTACTGATCGTTGGCCGTCTGGTTGGCGGAGGGGATGGCGCCCGAAATCAGAACGGGCCGTGCCGGCTGGAACCACCGCCATGCGGCGCCACCCAGCAAGACCGCGGCAATCATAGCGGCGAACCATCCGCGAAAAGACCGGCCGCCGGACTTCGTGGCTGCTGGATTTCGCGGCGCCTGGGCGTCATGAAGCTCGGCCTGAGTGTCCGATGCCACCGTTTGCTGCCGGTTTACCGGCGCGATGAACCGGTATCCGGCGCCTGGGATCGTCTCGATGTAGCGGGGTTGATCCGCCGAGTCCGCCAGCGTACGCCGAACCACGTTGACAGCGGTGTTCAATCCTTGCTCGAAGTCTCCGTACGCGGTTTCCGGCCACAACAGCCGTTGCAACTCCGAGCGGGTAACTACTTCACCCGGGCGCTCCACCAAGTAGTGAAGGATTTTCAACGGCATGCCGCGCAGACGAACCGATGTACCGTGCTTGGTCAGCTCTCCCGTGCCGAGGTCGAGCGCAAAAGGGCCAAACTCCACCGTTTGGGTTCGCTGGTGATCCACTTCTCGAGGTCTGATGCTCAAGTATAACTCCAGGCTCCCGAGGAGGTTACGGGCTTAGGTGGAGAACTGAGCCGGAAATCATTGGACCCCGCGCTCGCCGGGCTCCATAGTGCGGTTATCGGTCGCGAACGGTTGCGACCGGAATCTTTAGCTTAGGAGACCTCAACTTGTCTATGAACTCACGTCTGCTCGCCAGCCGGATGGCCGCGAGCGTTCTGGCCGTTACCCTATCCCTGCCAACGCTGGGCGCTCAATCCGAAACCGGCAGCCCATTCAAGGGCGCCTTCGATGGGAAGTTCACAGGTGCGGTGGAAGGACCAATCCTGCGCGCCACTGGCGGTGGCGCCGGGACGGCGACGCTCATTGGTCCGTTCACGTACACCGAAAAGACGACCGTCGACCTGCCGACCGGGCTGGCCACGGCCGGCACATTCCAGTTCCTACTGGCGAATGGCGATACGATCACCGCTGTCTTCGTCGGACGGGCTGTCTCTGACGTTCCGAAAGGGAGCTACTTTGTCGGCCTATACACGATCACGGGTGGCACTGGCCGCTTTCAGCGCGCCACCGGGACCTTGACGATGCACCGGTATTTCGACGACACGAACATACCCGCCTTCAACCTGGGGTGGAGCCACTTTAGCGGCAGAATCGACGCACCCGGGCTGAAGTAGGACCAGGGCCCTCACGCCGCGCTCGGCCCTGGGCCGCCGTGGGGTGAGGGCCTAACTGACTAAACTAACGCTCCGCGCCCGCATCGCGCAGTAGTTGCGCCGCCGCCTCCTTCCTGCAGTTCACAGCCCGCCCGAGCGGCGTCACGCCCTTGCGGTCTCGCGCATCCATCGCAGCGCCACAGTCGAGGAGCGCCTTGGCGACCCCGGTGAATCCGCGGCGTGCGGCCATGTGCAGCGGCGTTGCCCGCGTGACGCCCTCGCAAGCATCTACGTCCGCGCCGGCCTTCACCAGTGCGCGAACAATCGCCGGACCAGCCTCGGCGCCGCATTCGTTCGCCACCCGATAGAGCGGCGTGTGGCCGCCCGCGTCGAGAATATCGGGATCGGAGCCGCCCTTGAGAAGCGCATCCACCACAGCGAGGCAACCCGCGCCCGCCGCGTAGTGCAGGAGCGCGCGTCCTCCGTGGCGGCGCGTGGCCAACGCCGGGTTCGCCTCCACTGCACTGACCGCGAACCGAACCAAAGCCTCGCGTCCGGATTGCATCATCCGCGCCAGCAGTCCCACGAACACAGCGGGTCGAGCAGCGAACCGCGGCGCGAGCGCGAGCGCCTCTTCGTCTCGGCCAGCGGCGATCGCGGCCACTGCGCCATCCAGCGTGAGTTGCTCGCTCCAGCGCGTGGCGAGTTCCTCATGCTCGGGCGCAGCGGAGTCTTTGCCGATCACGTACGCCGAGCTCTGCAGGAAAAACTGCCCGAGCGCCTTCCGCGATGTCTCATCGAGCTGCGCCGCTTCGAGTGTCGCGGTCATGTGCCCCAACCAGGCGCTGCGTTGCCCCGCGGTGATCCGGAATCGCGCATGCGACTCGCGCAGGCTCAACCACCAGCGATACTGCGTATGGTCCTCATCGCCGCCGAGGAACTGAATCAGAAACGCCCCGAACTCCTCGATCGCGCAGCGAAGGCTCTTGCCAGGAAACAGCGGACGCAGCACCGCGTCTTTTCCAACGCGCGCGTAGAAGTCCGCCGCCAGGCGCTTGCAACCCGCTTCGCCTCCGAGCGCTTCGAGCATCGACCGGCGGCGGGGCATCGCGGCTCCGGCCTCAGGTGAAGCTGACTTTGCGCGTCTTGTCGTCCCAAACGACGCGCTTGTTGTTGCGGATCGAAAGCGTGGCCATGTGCCCCGGGATCGCGGCTTGCTGGCCCACTTCCGGTGGCGCAACCAGCGTCGCCTTGCCTTGCACGGCCTCGACGAGATTGCGCAGGTGCGCTTCCACGGCGAGGTTGTCGTTGCCGGGCAGATCGATCTTCATTTCCTTGCGGGTCGAGAGTTTCTGCGCCAGATGCGCTGGGGGCGATCCGCCGAACTTCTGCGGAGTATAGGTGAGCGTGGAGCGATTCACCACTTCGATGGTGCCTTCGTCGCCGCAGAACTGCTCGCCGTAGCCGTACTGGTCGTTGCCCAGGTAGCAGCTATAGTTCAGGTGGAACTTGTCGTCGTAGTCGTAGAGGGCGCTCATCGTATCGGGCACTTCCCGATCGTCTTCCACCCAACGATAGATGCCGCCGGACGCCATGCACGAATGCGGCATGCTCTTTCCCAAAACAAAATTCGTGATGTCCGTTTGGTGCACCAGCAGATCGGTGGAGATGCCGCCCGAGTAGTCCCAGTAAAGGCGCCACTGGAAGTAGCGCGGCTTGTCGAACGAGCGCTTGTTGGCCGATCCCAGGAATCGACTCCAATCGGTATTCTGTTCGGTGGACTCCTTGGGAATCGTGTAGCGCCACGCCGGAGCTCCGCCCGGCAGCGCATTGCGATACCAAAACGCGCGCACGTAGTGGCAGTCGCCGATCATGCCCTGCTGCACCATCAGCTTCGCCATCCCGTAGATGGAGTTGCTCCGGTTCTGCGTGCCCACCTGCACCTTCTTGCCCGCCTGCTTGGCCACGCGCAGGATCTCTTCGCCTTCCTCGATCGTGTGCGCCAGCGGCTTCTCGATATAGATATTTTTACCAGCCTTGAGAGCGGCGATGGTCATCTGGAAATGCAGATGCTCGGGCGTGGCGATCACCACCGTCTCGATGTCGCGGTTGGCCAGCAACTCGTTGAAGTCGTTGTAGGTGGCCGGCGTGTTCTTGCCCATCGTCTGCACGCGATCTTTGCCGCGGTTGCGATTGTTCTCGTAGGTGTCGCAAACGCCGAGCACGCGTACGTTCTTGCCGCTTCCGACGAAGAGCCGCTCCATCAGGTAGTAGCCGCGGCCACCGGCTCCGATGAAACCGAACGGAACTTCGTTCGCGGCGGACAGGCTGGGGATGAAGGCGGGCGCGGCGGCAACGGTGGCGGCCTTGACGAGGTTCCGCCGGGAGATCGGGTCAGACGTCGGGTCGGACATCGGGTAAGACATGGGCGCTCCTTTGCGTGGAAATGACACTTCAGGATATCGCACGGGCAGGCGAGTACCGGCCTGGCCTCTCGAGGGGAGCTGCTTCCGTTTGACAGCCCGTCCGCGTCTTCTTATCATGGAGAGTCGGTACAACCCCTTGCAGTCTCCGGTACGCATCCCAATCCCTGTCTGTCGAGCAATCACAACTCTATGATCAAAGTCGAAAGCCTTACGAAGCGCTATGCGCGCACGGTTGCCGTGAATAACGTTTCGTTCGAGGTCCCCAAGGGCCAGATCGTCGGCTTCCTGGGACCCAACGGCGCTGGCAAGACCACCACGATGCGAGTTCTCACCTGCTTCCTGCCGCCCTCCCAAGGCACGGCGGAAGTGGCGGGATTCGACGTGTCGGAAAACCCGATGGAAGTCAAGAAACGGATCGGCTACCTGCCGGAAACGCCTCCGCTGTATCCGGAAATGGAAGTGGTCGAGTATCTGCACTTCGTCGGCCGGCTGAAGGGGGTCGCCAAGGCTGACCTCAGCCGCCGCGTGGACGAAGTGGCCGAACGCTGCCGCGTGGCGGACGTCAAGACCAAGCTCATCTCGAAGCTATCCAAAGGTTACCGCCAGCGCGTGGGCCTCGCCCAAGCCATCATCCACAACCCCGATGTGCTGATCCTCGACGAGTTCACCGCCGGTCTCGATCCCAAGCAGATCATCGAGACGCGCCAGTTGATCAAGGAACTACGAGCACACCATCATTTCCGAGCACGCACATCCTGCCTCGAAGTGGAGCAGACGTGCGAGCGCGTGATCATCATCAACAAGGGCCGCGTGGTGGCCACGGACTCTGGTGGAGAACCTCACCGCCGCATGCGCGGCGCTGGAGTCCGTGGCACTCGAGATCTCCGGCGAGGCGAACGCTTCGCAGATCCAGCAGAAGCTCGAGCAGGTCTCGGGCGTGAGCCGCGTGGTGGCCAAAGACGCCAAAGACCTACCGCTCGAAGTTCGAAGTGGAGAGCCTGCAAGGGCGGCACATCCGGCCCGAGCTGGCGCGGGCGGTGGTCGAGTCCGGCTGGAATCTTCACGAGTTGCACGCGGTGGCTTATAGCCTGGAAGAAATCTTCCTCCAACTGACTTCGGCGGACGCCGCTGCGCCCGCCCAGGGAGAGAACCAATGAGCAACGTTTGGACCATTTGTAAAAAGGAACTGAAAAGTTACTTCGCATCTCCGGTAGCCTATGGCCTGATGGTGTTCTTCGCGATCATCTCCGGCTACATCTTCTGGGCGGCTACGGCATTCTTCGTGCAAATGGGAATGCAGTCGCAAATGATGGGGCGCGGCATGCCGATGGACGTGAACGAAAGCGTCGTCCGGCCGCTGCTGATGAACGTCAGCGTGTTCGGATTGTTCCTGATCCCGATGATCACCATGCGCGTGTTCGCCGAAGAAAAGCGCCAAGGCACGATCGAGCTGCTTACTACTTCGCCCGTAACCGATGTCGAGATCATTCTCGGCAAGTTTCTGGCTGCGTGGATGATGTATGGGTGCTTGCTCGGCATCTCGCTGCTGAACATCGTGATCCTGTTCCTCTACGGCAAGCCTGATCTCAAGCCAGTGCTGGTGGGCCTGCTCGGGCTGCTGCTGCAAGGCGGATGTTTGCTCGCGATCGGCACGTTCATCTCCTCCTGCACCAAGAACCAGATCGTGGCCGGCGCGGGCACTTTCGCCATCAGCCTGCTACTGTGGATCCTTTCGTGGGCATCGTCATTCGAGACGAGCACGGCGGGAAAAGTGATGTCGTACCTGTCGGTGGTGGAGCACTACGAGCCGTTCTCCAAGGGCGTGCTCAATCTCAAAGACGCAGTGTTCTACCTGTCGTTCATCTTCTTCGGGCTGTTCCTCACGGCCCGGTCGATGGAATCGCTGCGGTGGAGGTCGTAATCGATGGCATCGGGAATCCTACAAGCCAAACAGACTCGCTTCGGCGCCTACGTAGCCGTCTATACGGCGGTAATTCTGGCGGCGCTCACGATCGCCAATTTCCTGGCCAACCGGCACAACAAGAGTTATGATTCGACGGCGAACAAGCGGTTCAGCCTTTCTGATCAGACGGCGAAGGTGATCAAGGGCCTCACCCAAGACGTCAAGATCCAGTATTTCGACCGCACCCAGAACTTCGCGAACCCCGGCGGCGCGAAAGACCTGCTCGACCAGTACGACAACCTCTCCTCGCGCGTCTCCGTCGAGTACGTCGATCCGGAAAAGAAGCCGCAATTGGCCCGATCCGAAGGCGTGCGCAACTTCGGCACTACCTTCGTCCGCGTGGGCGAAAAGAAGGAAGAGGCCAAGTCTGTCACCGAAGAGGAGCTCACCGGCGCGCTGATCCGCGCGCTGAAGGGCGGCCAGCGCATGGCCTGCGCCATCAAGGGAAGCGGCGAGCGCGCCTTCAGCGATTCCGATCGCAGCGGCGTCAGCGGACTCAAGGAGTACCTCGAGCGCAACAACTACAAGACCCAGGAACTCTCGCTCGTCGAGAAGGCGGAGATCCCGAAGGATTGCACGGTACTCATGGTGGCCGGGCCCAAGCGCGACTACTTGCCGCCGGCCGTCGACGCGATTCAGAAATTTGTGGAAGGCGGCGGCCGCGCGCTGTTCCTGCTCGATCCGCCGGTGAAGTTCGCCAAAGACGAAACCGACGAGAACGCCGCCCTTACCAAACTGATCGAGGGTTGGGGCGTCACCGTGAACAAGGATCTCGTGCTCGACCTCAGCCCCGTCGGCCAAGTCTTCGGGCTCGGTCCGGAAATGCCTCTCGTGACTAGCTACGAGAACCACGCGATCGTTCGTGAGATGCGTGAAACCGCGGCGGCGATGCCGCTGGTGCGATCGCTCGAAGTGAAGTCCGGCGGCAAGACCACGGTCGACAAGTTGTTCTCGAGCTCCGCCAATTCGTACGCCACCACGCGCATCAGTTCGCCCGAGATCCGGCTCGATCAAAGCAAAGACAAGAAGGGTCCGCACGTGCTCGCGGCGGCGGGTTCCTACAACACAGGCAAGGAAAAAGAGCAGGGCCGCTTCGTGGTAGTGGGCACGTCCGGATTCGCGTCGAACAACTTCCTCCGCTTCGGCGGCAATCGCGACCTGGTGATGAACATGTTCAACTGGCTGTCGCAAGACGAGGACCTGATCTCGATCCGGCCCAAGGAACCCGAAGACCGGCGTCTGTCTTTGAACGCGCGACAAATGCGCATGATTCTGTTTTATTCTCTCGGCGTGCTGCCTTTGGCCTTCCTGGCCATGGGTCTGAGCGTCTGGTGGAAGCGGAGGTAACCAGAGAATGAAACTTCGCGGACTACTGGTCTGGGCCGGCGTGCTCGCCGCGCTTGCTGCCGGCCTCTGGTTCTCGAACCGCTCGGAGAAGGCCAAAGAAGGCCAACCGGCGGCCGATGCGCCTCCGAAGATCACGGCTTTGCACGTGGATCAATTGACGAGGATCGACATCGCCAAAGGCGGCGAAACCACTACCATCGAGCGCGGCGCCGACAACAAGTGGAAGCTCATCGCGCCCAAGGAAATGCGGACCGACGCCGACGCAGCGAACTTGCTGGCGAATTCGTTCAATCCTCTCAATTCCGAGCGGCTGATCGAAGAGAAGGCGGGCGATCTGGGGAACTTCGGCTTGACGAATCCGCAACTGGCGCTCGCGCTCAAGACGAAAGACGGCAAGACCACCAAGTTGCTGATCGGCGATGAGACGCCCACTTCCGGCGGATTCTTCGCCAAAGTGGATGGCGATCCGCGCGTGTTCACGCTGGCTAGCGCCAACAAGACCAGCATCGACAAGACGTGGAAAGACCTGCAGGACAAGCGGCTGGTCGCGTTCGACTCCGACAAGCTCAGCCGCATCGAGCTGACGGTGAAAGGCTCGACAGCCGAGTTCGGCAAGAACAACCAGAACGAGTGGCAGCTCGTCAAACCGAAGCCCATGCGCGCCGATGGCGGCCACGTGGAAGAACTGGTGCGGAAGGTCAAAGACGCCAAGATGGATCCGGCGGTCTCGGCCGATGACAGCGCCAAAGCGCAGAAGGAATTCGCGGGCGCCGCCGTGGTGGCCGTGGCCAAGGTGACCGATGCGGCCGGCACGCAGCAGATCGAAGTGCGGAAGTCGAAAGACAACGCCTACTATGCCAAGGGTTCGTCTCTCGAGGGAGCTTACAAGGTGGGCTCCGATCTCGGCGACGGCATCTCCAAGGCGATCGACGACTATCGCCAGAAGAAGATCTTCGATTTCGGATGGAACGACCCGAATCGTGTCGAGATCCGTGATGAAGGCAAGGTCCGCACGTTCGCCAAAGATCCCAAGGAGAAAGACGCCAAGTGGAAAGAAGGCAACAAGGAGCTCGACGCCACCAGCGTCCAGGCCCTCATCGACAAGCTGCGTGACTTGGCGGCGGCGAAGTTCGTCGACACCGGTTACACCACGCCCATCCTCGAAGCCACGGTCACTTCGAAAGAAGGCCAGCGCACCGAAAAGGTGCTGGTCTCGAAAACGGGCGACAAGTATTTCGCCATTCGCGAAAACGAGCCGAGCGTCTATGAAGTGGACGCCAAGACCGTGGAAGAGCTAAAGAAAGCCGCGGCTGACGTGAAGGAACCCGCGCCCCCCAAAAAAGACGACGCCAAAAAGGACGAAGGCAAGAAGAAGTAGCGCCGATGCCGCATGGCCTGCTGACGGACCTCTACGAGTTGACGATGTCGGCGGGGTACGCCGCCGCCGGCAAGCATCGGGATCGCGCCACGTTCGAGTTGTTCGTCCGCAGGCTGCCCGCCGGGCGCGACTATCTGATCGCCGCTGGACTCGAGCAAGCCGTCGAGTATCTGCTCGGGCTCGATTTCTCGCACGATGAGATCGAGTATCTGCGGACTCTGCCGCAATTCGCGCACGCGCCCGCCGAGTTCTGGGAGTTACTGCGCGAGTTCCGCTTCACGGGCGACGTCTGGGCGATGCCCGAAGGGACCCCGGCCTTCGCGGGCGAGCCTCTGATGATCGTCCGCGGCCCCCTGTGCGAGGCGCAGATCCCGGAGACCTATCTGCTCGCGATGATTTCCTTCCAGACGCTGATCGCGTCGAAGGCATCTCGCGTGGCGGAAGCCGCGGCTGGGCGCTCCACTGTAGAGTTCGGAACGCGGCGAGCACACTCGCCCGAAGCAGGCACGCTCGCGGCAAGGGCTGCCTACGTGGGCGGGTGCGCGGGCACGAGCAACGCCGAGGCCGGATACCGCTACGGGATCCCAGTCTACGGAACGACGGCGCACTCGTGGATCCAGTCATTCGACACCGAGCGCGAATCCTTTGCCCGGCTCCAGCAGTTGCTCGGCGAAGGCACGGTTTACCTCATCGACACCTATGACACGCTCGAAGGCGCTCGCCGTGCCGCGGCGCTCGGGCGTCCGCTGTGGGGCGTTCGGCTCGACAGCGGCGACCTCGGTGAACTCGCGCGCGGCGTGCGCAAGATCCTCGACGACGCCGGACTCGCCGATGCCAAAATCATGGCCAGCGGCGATCTCAACGAAACCAAGATCGCCGCGCTCGTTGCGGCGGGAGCGCCGATCGACTCGTTCGGTGTCGGCACGGAACTCGCGGCATCGGTGGACGCGCCGGCGCTCGGCGCGGTGTACAAGCTCGCCGAGATCGAGCACGCGGGCGTGAAGCATGGAGTGATCAAGCTGAGTCCGGGCAAGGAGACGTATCCCGGTCCGAAGCAGGTGTTTCGCTATCGCGACCGCGACGTGATTGCCGCGATCGATGAGTGCGTCGGCTGCGATGGCGCCGGTGAGACTCCGGTGCCATTACTGCGGCCGGTGGTCCGGGGAGGGCGATTGGTGGAGCCGCTGCCCAAGCTGGCTCAGGTGCGCGACTCGGCGCGCGAGCAGTTGGCCCAGATCCCGAGGCAGTGGCCGCGGCGCGTGGAGTACAGCGAGCGGTTGCGGTCCGCGCAGGTGGAAGTGCGGGGGAAATGGGCGGGTCGCGGGTGAACCTTCACTGCGCCACCAGTTCCGCCTCGTCGCTCTGACCGCTCTCATTCCCCCGAGCATCCACCGCCGTCACCCGATACCGGTACCGCACCCCGGCCTTCACATCGCGATCACTGAAGCTCGCCGCCGGACCCGGATCGCCGTGCTTCGCCATCGCTCCGTCGCCCACGGCACGGTAAACCACGTACGCCACGACGTCGGGCTCGGGACTCCGGTCCCACGCGAGCTCGATCGCGTTGATCCCCGTCACCGCGGTCAGCCCTTTGGGCGGCGCGGGCGGGAACTTGTCCTCGGGGGTGATCTCGATCACCTCGGTCCGCTCGCTCTCGGCTTCGCCGCCGCTGACTTTGGCGATCGATTGCAGCCGGTAGGCCTGCGGGGTGCCGAATGGAGCATCCGCGTCGATCCACTCGTTGCCGCTTACCTCGGCCACCGCCAGGAACGCCTCCCGGCCCGTTGCGCGCTTCCACACTCGCACCAGTGGACCCGCCGAGTCCCATGCCAAGCGCACTCCGCGCGGGTGTGACTCGGCGCGTGCGGCCGCGGGTGTCGCGAGCGCCGGCGCTAGTTCGATCTCCACTTGCCGCCAGTCGGACCACTTCTGCTTCAGCGATGCCGTTCGCACCGCCACCGTCACCGTCTTGCCCGCGAGCGCGCCCACCTCAGCCGTCGCCTCCACCGGACCCGGCTTCAGTGACGCCACGGGAATCATCGTCTCGCCCATCTTCAGCTCGATCGCACTCAGGCGTTGGATCGGCACGCGGTCGGTGGTTTCCTTGGGCGCCGTGAAGTGGATCTCTACGCGTCCGGAAACCTGGCGCGCTGCGAGATCGGCCACCGGCATGGGAATGTGGAGTGACGGCGGAAGCGGCGGACCGACGTATCCGCACCCCGTTAACGCAACCACAACCGGGGCGAGTAGAGCGGAACGCATCAGAGCCACAGCGGAGCGCATTAGAGAATGTATCGGCTCAGGTCCTGATCCTTGACGATGTCGGCAAGCTGCTGCCGCACGTACGCCGCGTCCACCTTCAGCGTCTTCTTCTTGAGATCGGGCCCATCGAACGAGATGGTTTCGAGCACCTTCTCCATGATCGTATGCAGCCGCCGCGCGCCGATGTTCTCCATGTCGCGATTGAGCGCAGTAGCGATCTTGGCGATCTCCTGCAGCGCGTCTTCGGTGAAGCCGAGCTTGATCCCTTCCGTCTCGAGAAGCGCCGTGTACTGCTTGACGAGCGCGGCCTTGGGCTCCTTCAAGATGCGGATGAAGTCTTCTTCGCTGAGCGACTTGAGTTCCACGCGAATCGGAAAGCGCCCCTGCAGTTCGGGGATCAGGTCGCTCGGTTTCGAGACGTGAAACGCGCCGGCGGCGATGAAGAGGATGTGATCCGTGCGCACGAAGCCGTAGCGCGTGTTCACGGTGGTGCCTTCCACGATCGGCAGGATGTCGCGCTGCACGCCTTCGCGGCTCACGTCCGGACCGTGCCCGCCTTCGCGCCCGGCGATCTTGTCCACCTCGTCGAGGAAGATGATGCCGTTGCGCTCCACGCGCTCGATGGCGATGCGCGTGACGTGATCCATGTCGACAAGCTTCTGCTCCTCTTCCTGGATGAGGTATTCGAACGCTTCGCCCACACGCATTTTGCGTTTGCGCGATCGCGGCGAGAAGAAATTGCCCAGCACGTCTTTGAAGTTGACGTCCATCTCCTCGAGGCCCATCGTGGAGGCGAATTCGAGGGCGGGGCCGCGCTCTTTCACGTCCACTTCCACGGTGCGGTCGTCGAGCTTTCCGGCACGCAGGCGCTCGCGCAGCTTGTCGCGGGTCTTCTCCACGCTGTCGCTGCCTTCAGGCTGAGTGGGCATCAACAGATCCAGCAAGCGGTCTTCGGCGTTGCGCTCGGCGCGCTCAGCCACCTCGTCGAGCTTCTCTTCGCGAACCATGTCGATGGCGATCTCCACGAGGTCGCGAATCATTGACTCGACGTCGCGCCCCACATAGCCCACCTCGGTGAACTTGCTCGCCTCCACCTTGAGAAAAGGCGAATTGGCGAGCTTGGCCAGCCGCCGGGCGAGCTCCGTTTTGCCTACGCCCGTGGGGCCGATCATGAGGATGTTCTTGGGCATCACCTCCTCGGCCATTTCCGGTTCGAGCCGCTGCCTCCGGATCCGGTTGCGCAGCGCGATCGCCACCGAGCGCTTGGCCTCGGCCTGCCCAATCACGTACTTGTCGAGTTCGACCACGATTTCCCGTGGCGTCAGTTCATCGAGCCCGACCGACTCGCCGGTGGCCTGTGAGGGGAGGTAGATGACCATGATTAGCCGAGCTCCTCGAACCGGACGCGTTGATTGGTGTAGATGCAGATGTCGCCCGCGATCTTCATGGCCTTCTCCACCAAAGGCTTGGCTTCGAGTTCCGTATTCTCGAGCAGCGCGCGAGCCGCAGCCTTGGCGTAGCCGCCGCCGGAGCCGATAGCCGCCACGGGCTCGTCGGGCTCGATCACGTCGCCATTGCCGCTCACCAGGTAGGTGTTCTGGAGGTCCGCCACGAGCAGCAGGGCTTCCAGGTGGCGCAGGACGCGGTCTGTACGCCAGTCCTTCGCGAGCTCCACCACGCTGCGCGGCAGGTTCCCGTTGTGCTGTTCGAGCTTGGCTTCGAAGCGGGAAAACAGCGAGAAGGCGTCGGCGGTGGAACCCGCGAAGCCGGCGAGGATCTTGTCTTTATAAAGTCTTCTTAATTTATTGGCGGAGTCCTTGAGGACCTCCCCGCCTGCGGTGACTTGGCCATCGCCTGCCATCACTACGCGTCCGTTGCGGCGCACACAGAGGATCGTGGTCGACCGGATCCGAGGTTCCATTTTGGTACTCCTCTATTGTATTCCGAGTCTCCAGAACGGTCGATTCCGGTACGTTGAAGAGGATGGTACCAGTACTGATAAAACAAATTGCCGTTGACACGCAAAACCTGCTTTACTTCTGTGTGGAAACAAGCTATACATGGTGTTTACCGAGGGAACGCAGACGTGTAGTGTAGTCTGTGTCCACCTAGGACTTGTGGTTCTTGCACGGAAGCTTGGAGGAGTGCCAAAATGCACAAAAAGATAGGCGCTGTCCTACTTATGGGGGGGATGATTGCCGCTAACGGGGCGACGATCAATCCGCTTTTTTACTCGGGACCAAACGGAGGTACGGGTGCGTACACCTATTTCGACGACAGCTACAACGCACCGGGAGCTCCGGTAACCACACCCTATGCCGCATTGAGCGGCGGCTTGGGTGACCTGACCAACGGCGTCACGACGACGCAGAACTGGGGCACCACGCCGGGACCGTACGTGGGTTGGCTCCAATCGCCGCATACGAACGGTGGTGCGCCTTGCTCCACTCCGGGCTCGGGCACGGGACTGGACTACTGCAACCCGGCCTTGAACGGAGCACCGTCATTCCTGTTCGATTTCAGCAACCACCCGGGAGGCGTGAAGGTCAACACGATCGGCATCCACCTCGATGATTCGAACGGCCTCGGATCCGTTCGTCCGCCGCTGCGCGTCGAAGTGAACGGTGGCAGCTTCACCCTCGGATTCAACTTGGCGGACCCGGTGACACCGGATCCCAAGTGGTATTACCTCGATGCGAGCATCCTGCCCTCGAACACGCAGTTCACGCTGACGCTGTTCTATCAGAGCGTCTGGATCATGGTCGATGAGATCATGTTCGACGACAGCATTTTCGGCGACCCACAGGTGCCGGATCAAGTGCTGACGCCAGAGCCGGCGACGATCGCTTTGTCGGGAGCGGGTCTGGCTGCATTGGCGTTGCTTCGCCGCAAGCAAGCCTGATCGATTCAGAACCAAGCAATTTTCCGGGCGGGGCGAGCGCGAGCTTGTCCCGCCTTTCGTATTTGTGGTAACCAAGGTAGAGCATGAACAGACTCGCACTGATCGTAGCCGCCACTTCTCTGGTGGTGCTGGCGCAAGACAAGAAGCTCGACGGCCTCAAGGCGGCGGAGAAGGCCTGGGGCGCTGCCACCGCCAAGGCTGACGAAGCCGCGCTGGGCAAGATCCTGGCCGAGGACCTCGCCTACACGCATTCCACCGGCGACACCGACACCAAGGCCGTGTTCATCGCCAACATGAAGACCGGCGTTCGGAAGTATCACAAGGTGGACCACGAATCGATCGATGCCCGGGTGTACGGCAACACCGGCGTCACGATGTGCACGGCTCGGATCGAGACCAGTTCGAAGGGGGCCGCTCCCGCACCAGCTCATCTGCGGTTCGTGCATGTTTGGGTGCTCGACAAGGGGCAGTGGAAGCTGGCAGTGCACCAGTCCCTGCGGCTCCCGAACTGACGGCCAAGCGCTCGGATCGCCCCTATTTCCCGCACGCCGCCGACTGCGGCGGCCAAGCCTGCCCTGGAAGCACCGGCTCGGCTCGATAAGTCACTGACTCGGCCCACTGCTCGAAGCTTCGGATCCGATCCGCTGTCCGGGGATGCGTCGACAGATACTTCGCGAAGGCAGGCAAATCGCCCCCTTCTTTCTCGAGCGTCCGGAACACGGCCACCGAGGCCCGTGGATCCACCTTCGCCCGCGCCATCAGTTCCATCGCGCCGCGGTCAGCGCTTTCCTCCTGGTCGCGGCTGAAGCGCAGTTCCTCGAGGGCGCCGGCCAGGCTGATGATCGTTCCTGTGGAATCGCCGAAGAGCATCGAGATCAGCGCCCACAGGCTGATGCTGCGCATCATCGCCGTGGTGGGGTGCCGGTCCAACACATGCGTCACTTCGTGCGCCAATACCGCCGCCAGTTCCTCGGGCGACTTCGTCTTGTCGAGCAGCCCGCGATACACCACCACGTAGCCCCCCGGAGCCGCGAACGCGTTCACCATGTCCCCTTGCGCCACCGTCACCCGGAACTTGTACGGATTCCCCGGCCGCTGATCGGCCAGCCGCTGCGTCAACTGCCGGATCGGTTCCACCACCTCCGAGGCCGTGCACGTCTTTTCGAGCGCCGTCGTTTGCCGCGCCACCGATTCGCCCAGCTTCTCCTCCCATGCCACCGGAACCTGCTTCGCCATCGCCCCACCGATCGCCGGCAACGCGAACTTGTAGAGCACCACAATCACCGCCACGGTCGCCGCCGCCAACACTCCCAAGGCTTTCCACAGCCCGCTGGCTGGCGCAGTTGCTCCCTTCACGCGAAACGCCGGGTTCAGCTTCCGGATCTCATCGAACACCTTCGGGTCGGCGAACAGCAGCATCTCGGTCACCGCACCTGGCCGGCTCAGCCGCACCGGACCGCCGTCGATCGAGCCCCCCTCCGGCCGCGCCTCTCCATATTGCCACTGGACCGTCGGCGCTTCATCCCGGTAAATCGTCAGCCCAGCCGGGGTCAGGCCTACCTGCGCCGCCACACCTTGCGAGGAGTGGCCATCGTAGTAGGTGGCGGCCCAGGTGTTCGAAGGTTGGAAAGGCACGCTACAAGTATCGGATGTTTCCGGCCGTTTCTGGATTCGCTCCGCGCGCTGTATGATGGTCCGTCAGGAACCCCACATGAAGCTCCTCGTTTTGGCCGCCGCATTCCCTCTTCTTGCCCAGCGCCCGTCGGAACCCAACCCCGAGGCCGAAGCTGCCGCTCTCCGCACGCTCATCACCTCAGCGCCCAAATTGGCGCTCACCCAAACCCAGATGACCATCTCGAGCCCCGCTCCCGGCTTCGCGCTCGACTTCTCCTCGTCCGTCACCATTGACCGCAAGGGAACCATCTACCTCTTCCAGCGCGGCGACAAAGCCGACCCCATCCTCGCGGTGGACCACCAGGGCAAAGTCCTGCGCTCCTGGGGCAAGGGACTCTACACGATCCCCCACAGCATCCGCGTCGATCGCGACGGCTCCATCTGGACCGTCGATTCCGGCAGCTCCAAAGTGCATCACTTCACCGCCCAAGGCAAGCAACTGCTCCAATTCGACGTCGGCGAGATGCCAGAAGGCCGCAGCGCCTTCCGCGGAGCCAACGACATCGCCTTCGGCCGCGATGGCCTTCTCTACATCTCCGATGGTTACGGCAACGCGCGCGTGGTGGTGTATGACCGCAAGGGCAATCGAGTGCGCCAGTGGGGCAAGCGCGGAACCGGTCCGGGCGAGTTCGTGCTCCCCCACGGCATTGCCATTGACCGCGATTCCATCGTCTACGTCGCCGACCGCGAAAACGGCCGCATCCAGCGCTTCCATCTCGATGGCAGCTACATCGGCGAGTGGCGCCACCTCGGCAAGACTTTCTCGATCAGCTTTTCCCCAGCGGGCGATCTTTGGATCGGCACTCAGCCCCGCAACAACGCCAACGGAGTGGGTGGATGGCTCGTCAAAGTGGACCGTTCCACCGGAAAGCCGCTCGGCTGGGTCGAAACCAAGGGCCATCATTCGATCGAGCTCGATACTCACGGCGAAATCTACACCGGGGCCCGTCCCGATCTGGTTTTGTGGTTTCGCAAGCAGTGAAAAAGATCGGGCGGCGCACTGGGGAGGGAACTCAGATACGCACGCCGCCCGCCTTGGCAAGAAACCGCGCCGGCGATGCTTTTCGCCGCACGGGCCGATAGTCTCCGATACACTCGGCCATCGTAGCTGTGGCCAGCCACATTCGCGTCAAGCACTGCTCGAGGAGCCACGGCCAGATGCTCGCCACCAGACGGCCCGTTAGCGCCGCCACGTGGAAACCCACCGCCAGCATCCAAATTTCGCCGCCCATCACGTCCCGAATCTGAGCGCATTCCCGCGCCATTTGGAAAAGCATCTCGAACTCGCGCTCGAGGGTCTCCGCCACCTCGATCCACGGGCGGTCGCAGGGAGGCCTCAGCGAGGGGAAGCGTAACCCGAGCGTTCCCGCAACTTCCACGGCGCGGTTGCGGCTGCTGCGATGGTGCAGCATCAACTGGCAAATGAAATGGAACCACGCCAGCCCGAGCACGGGTATACACAGCACGCTCACGACTAAGGCGTTCATCTCCGAATCGGCTCCTCCAAGCCTTGTACCTCAAGCTTAGGCCGGGAACAGGGAAACTACAAGCGTCTAGGGCGAACTCACTCCCTGCACTAGGCGTTCTTGCGGAAAAGCATCCCCTCTCCCGCTTCGCAGCCCGTCCGTTCGCAATGCAACTTGTAAAGAGTTGCGTAAGAATCGGTTATGTAATCGTTTGCCCCGAAACCCAACGCGCCAGCCACTCGGTCGATCCACTCAGGCGCGCCTTCGAGCTCGAGGAAAACGCCGATCGGCGTCTCATCCACGGTGGCGTGGCCATCATCGCCAGGCCGCTCGAACTCCGTGCGGAACTTCTCGTAACGATAAGTAGAGCCGAGGCCCAGACGCCGCAGCACCTCCTCGAAAGCCTTCGCGCTCGACAGTCCGACCTCGATCTCCGGCCGCGCCTTGTGCTTTCCCGCGATCGCCTTGCCCTTGTACGTCAGAATCGCCTGGCCGCCCACCTCGCGCACCCGCAGCAATTCACCGCGGCCGCGCAGCAATGCCTCCGGCCAATCCCACAGCGCATTGGTCTCGTGAAGGCGATCCGTCCTCGGCTGAAAGCCCAAAACCTCCAACCGGCGCCGCGCCCCATCGGCGGACTCCACCCGCAGTTTGATCTCGACTTCCAGCCCCGAGTGATTCACCGCCGTGATCAGTGCGCCGAATACTGAGGCTGCGGTGGGTTCAGGCGGATCTCGACCGTCTTCTCTTCTTCCTGAATGTCATGCGTCTTGCCGTAGGTCTGGTAACCCTTGGCCATCACCTGGATCAGGATCTTGCCCTGCGGGATCTCCGGAATCTTGGCGATCCCCAACTGATTGGTCCGCAGTTCCCAGGCCTTGATGATCTTCTTGCCGAACTTCGCCGCCGAGCGCCCTTGCACGAACCGGACTTTCACGCCGGCACGATCGATGGGCTTGCCCTGCAAGTCCTTGACCTCGATCTGGAGCTTGGTCATGTCTTTGTCGGCCAGCAGCGGCAGCGCGGCAAGCGCCGCGAGGAGCAACGCGCGACGGGTGGTCATGCCCCATAGTGTAGCGAAAGTGGCAGTTGTGCTCGAACCCCGCCCTGACCTATGATTAGATCCGATCAGGCGCGATTCATCTTGCCCCATCATCGCGAGCCTACCGGATCTCCGCTTTGCCTAGCGGCGTTCGCGGTTTACTGTGTCCCTGCGGCCAGGGCCGCTGTTCCGTGGCTGGACCCTGACGCCGCCCACACGGCTGCCACCGTCCTGCTGGGCACCGTCGCTCTGCTCATCCCGATCCTGGCCTTGCTCGTCTGGCGCCTGCGGCGAACAGTCGCTGACCTTCGCAATGTCAGCGGAGCTTTGAAGGCGAGCGATGATCGCTACCGCGCCTTCATCGCCAACAGCTCCGAAGGCATTCTCCGGATGGAGTTCTCACCGCCGATCCCGATGGACCTCTCCGACGACGAGATCCACCGCCTCTGCTACGAACGCGGCGTGATTGCCGAGTGCAACGAAGTGGAAGCCCGCCTGCGCGGATTCCCGAGCGCCGGCGCCATGGTGGGCCAGCCGCTGGCGGCGATTCGCAACCCTGACGATCCGGTGATTACGAACGAGAACCTGGCCATGATCCGCGCCAAGTTCAACATGCGCGACCTGCTCAATCGCGAGCGCCGCCCCGATGGTTCGGTGCGCTATTACAACACCAGTTGCTTCTCGGTAATCGAAAACGGCGCACTGCTGCGTGTTTGGGGAGTGCAGCGCGATATCACTGAACGCAAACGCACCGAGGAGATGCTCTCGGCCCTGGCCGGCAATGTCACCGTCGACGGAGGCGAGGCCTTCTTCCGCTCGCTGGTCGAGCACCTCGGTACCGCGCTCCAGGCCGACAACGCTTTCATCGCCCGGGCGCTGCCCAATCAGTCCGGGCGCATGATGACCGCGGCGGTTTGGGTCCGCGGCAAGTTCGCGCCGAATACCGAGTTCGATCTCGAAGGCACACCTTGCGAAAAAGTGTCCGGTTCGGAGATCTGCATCTACCGCGAGAAGGTCCGCGAGCTGTTCCCGAACGCGCCGCTTCTGCGGCAAGCCAAGGCCGAAGGCTACGCCGGAGCCCTGCTCCGCGGAGCCGATGGCGAGCCCATCGGCTTGATGGGCGTGCTGTATCGAAACCCGATGGGCGACCCCCGCTTGGTCTCCGACACCCTGCGTATCCTTTCCGCGCGCGCCTCCGCCGAACTCGAACGAGAGCGCGTGGAAGCCGACTTGCGCGCCAGTGAGGAACGCTATCGCGCCTTCATCGGCAAGAGCTCGGAAGGGATCTTCCGTTGCGAATTCGATCCTCCCGTGCCGCTCCACTTGCCCGAGGCCGAGATCGTTCGCCTCTGCTACTCGAGTGGAAGAATCGCCGAAGCCAATGATGCTTGCGCCCGCATGCGTGGGCTCGAAAAGGCAGCCGACATGGTCGGCAAGAAGCCCATCGACTTCCGCGATGGCTCAGATCCCATCAATGCCATCGCCGACCTCAAGATGGCCCGCGCCAAGAGCCAAGCCGCCGAGTTCCTCTCCCATCACCGCCTCGCCAATGGCAGCGAGCGCTACTTCCACACCAACATCTTTCCGGTGGTGGAAAACGGCCTGCTCCTGCGCATGTGGGGCGTTCAACGCGACGTCACCGAGCGCAAGCACACCGAAGAGACCATCACGAATCTCGCCAAGGGCGTCTCCGCCAATACCGGAAACGCCTTCTTCCGCTCGCTGGTGGAACATCTGGCACTGGCGCTTCGCGCCGACGGAGCGTTCGTTTGCGAATTCTATTCGGAACCGGCGCGGCGGGCCCGAGTCGTGGCGGGAATCTGTGGCTTGTTCGCCGAAGTGCCCGAGGAGTTCGATCTGACCGGCACTCCCTGCGACTCGGTCCGCGACGGCAACGAGGAGTTCATCGAGACTGGCGCTTGGCGCAAGTATCCCGATGACCCCTTGTTCGCCGGCCCCAAGATCGAATTCTACGCCGCCACCCCGATACTCGACTCCGCCGACCGCGTCCGCGGCCACATCGTCGTGATTTCCCGCACTCCGCTCCCTTATCCGGAACTGGTTCGCTCCTCCTTGCGCATCTTTGCCTCGCGCGCCGCCGCCGAGATGGACCGCCTCGAAGCCGAGGAAGAGCTCCGCGAATCCGAACGCCGCCTGCGCGCGCTCGCCGCCAAGCTCGAGTCGGCCACTGAATCCGAGCGCACGCGCATCGCCCGCGAGATCCACGACGAACTCGGCCAGCAGTTGACCGCGATCAAGATGGGGCTCGCCATGATCCGCAACCGCTCGGCCCGCGGCAACGGAACCACTCCTCACGACTTCGCCGATTTGCTCTCGCTCGTCGACTCCACCATTTCGAGTGTCCGCCGCATCGCCACCGAACTGCGCCCGCCCGTGCTCGACAACCTCGGCCTCAACGCCGCCATCGAATGGCAGTGCCGCGAGACCGAAAAGCAACTCGGCATTCCGGTCCACTGCCGTCTCCAAGAGGCCGCTGCCTCCCCGGAACTGGCCACCACCATTTTCCGGATCCTCCAGGAAGCTCTCACCAATGTCGCCCGCCACGCCGGCGCCAACGAAGTCAGCGTCGTCCTGCGCTCACGGGCCGATTCGGTGGAGCTCGAAGTATCCGACGACGGCCGCGGCATCGCCCCGGCGGATTTCGTGAAACAGGACTCGCTCGGTCTGCTCGGCATGCGCGAACGCGCCGCCTCGGCCGGTGGCGCCTTCGACGTCACCACCGGTCCCGGCCTCGGAACCCGGATTTGCGTGCGATTTCCCTTGGCAGGCAGCACCGAATCCGCGACAATAGTTACTACTTCGGCGGCTGCGAAATGATCCGAGTCCTCATTGCTGACGACCATCCCATAGTCCGCAAGGGCCTCGTTCAGATTCTGGCCGAACAAGGCGACCTCCAAATCGTCGGCGAAGCCCGCAATGTCGCCGAGGTGATGGAACACCTCTCGCGTAGCGTGCCAGACGTGCTCATGCTCGACGTGAACATGCCCGGCCGCTCCGGCCTCGACGCCATCCGCGACATCAAGCAACTGTGCCCGCGGCTGCCGATCCTCGTGCTCAGTATTCATCCGGAAGATCAGTTGGCAGTGCGCACCTTGGCCGCTGGCGCCAGCGGATATCTCAACAAAGAGAGCGCCCCAGACCTTTTGGTGGCCGCCTTACGCAAGCTCCATTCCGGCGGCAAGTGGGTGAGCCCCGCGCTCGCTGAAGCTCTGGTGGCCTCGATTCAGCAGCCCGAGTCCGCCGAACCCCACCGCCTGCTGTCTGACCGCGAATACACCGTCCTCGTCAAAATCGCCTCCGGCCGTACCGTCTCTCAGATCGCCGAGGAACTCAACCTCAGCGTCAAAACCGTCTCCACCTACCGCGCGCGGGTGCTCGAGAAGATGAATATGTCCACCAACGCGGAGTTGACCCGCTATGCGCTCGAGCGTTTGTCCGAAGTGGTTGTAGGACAAATGCCGACAGACCACGGCTCGTGATCGGACACGAGTTCTGGAGGAACCCCGACAGCTTCGAACTCGCCCTGTGAGCTACGCTACAGAAGGGTCAATACCAAATGCGAGTTCTGCTGGTCGAAGACTCGGCGCTGTTGCGGGAGAAGCTGAGCCGCGAATTACGGGCTATCCCCCATTTGTGCCTGGTCGGCGAAGCCGCTGACGCCGGCGAAGCCAGAGACAAGTGGCGTCAGACCTCGCCGGACCTCGTGGTGCTTGACCTTCAACTGAAGAAAGGCACTGGCTGGGACGTGGTCGCCTCGCCGGACTGTCCCAAAGCCGAAGTTGTCGTCCTCACCAACCACTCGAGCGATGCTTTTCGCAAGGCTGCGCGCGAACGTGGGCTGAATTACTTTTTCGACAAATCCACCGAGTTCGATGAATTCCTCCAGACAGTAGAGGAACTGGTGAATAAGCCCGTTTCGTCAGACAGACGCTGACAATACCCCCTCCCGCGGTCCTACCTGCCCATGCCCGCTTTCCGATCCAATCTCGCGACCTCTGCCGATAGTTTCCGAATTGCGAAACCGGTAAGCTTCTCAATGTGGTAACGATGCAAGCAACCTGTAACGATACGTTCGAAGCCCCCGAAGTGCTTCGTACATTGACGAACGACCATGGAACCCCGTTGGTCGATCTGACTCGTCAAATGGATACCCTCTTGACCGAGATCGGTTCCCTCAGGCAGGTACTGGAGCATTCCGCTCCTGTCCGGTCGTCGGTTCTGGAAGAGGCTCGAGCCTCCGAGTCGGCCTTGCGCCGCGCTCTGCTCGACGCCAGACGTTTGTTCCAGCTCTGGGCTGGACACCAGCAGGCCGAAATCGAGACTTTCGAGCCCATCGGTTTGGTGGAGCAGATTGTAGCCGGCTTGCGGAACTCAGCCGAAGCCAAGCGCCTCTCGGTCGAGGTCAACTCGGAGATCGGCGAAGGCAAGGTTCATACCGGCCCCGCCGACGCGATTCGCCAGATTCTCGGCGCGGCCCTCGATAACGCCGTTAAATTTACTCCCCGTGGCAAAGTAACGGTTTCGATTCGCTATGCGGGCCCGCGCGTCCTCTATGTCCAAATCCAGGATACGGGCATCGGCATACCCGAGGATTTTCGCGACAGAGCATTTCAACCGTTCGCTCAGGCGTCGCGTCCGGTTGGCTGGCCTCAGGGCGGGGCCGGCCTCGGACTGGCGATCTGCTGCGCCTGGGCCCGGGCGATCGGGGCCGAAGTCGGGTTCGAAAGCGTGGAGGGAGAAGGAACGCGCTTTTGGCTCGAGGTCCCGATCGCACCCCTTGGCTCGTTCACTCCAGTCGTTCTCGTGGCCGACGATATCGACGTCAACCGCATGGTGGCCCGGCGCTTCCTCGAGAAGCTCGGCGTCGAGGTGGAAGAAGCCGCCTCGGGGCTCGAGGCCGTCGCAATGGCAGACTCGCGATCCTACGCCATGATGGTGATCGATTGCTCCATGCCCGATCTCGACGGTTTCGCCGCCGCTTCGCGCATTCGCTCGGAAAGCCGCTTCAATCGCCATACGCCGATCGTTGCTTTCAGCGGATCGAGCGAAGACTCGCTCAAGAGCCGCATCGCCTCCAGCGGCATGAACGGAGTGCTCCCCAAGCCGGTGCGCCGCGAAGACTTCATCGCCATGCTCGAGCGCTGGGTGCCCGGTTACTGCTACCAGCCCCAGAACTGAACGCGCTGCCAGCTGCGAAGATCTCAGCCCGCGTGCCCATCCTCCTCGTGTGGGGCAGGCTTTAGCCTGCGCGGGACTTCAGTCCCGCTGCCGGCCCGCGCGCCGGAACCCGTGAAACCAAGCCGATTCCGGCACCAGCACCGCCCTGCCGTGTAGGGCGGGCTTTAGCCTGCGCGGGACTTCAGTCCCGCCATTGCTTACCGAGGTTCGCGCAACTGAGTTACGAGCGTCTGGGCAGACTCGAAATCTGTGCGGGACGCCGATCCCGCTGCTCGTGGCTCAGTTGCGCGAACCTCATCAGCACACTCCGCGGTATTTGCGAAAATCCGTGCTCTGCTGGCTGACCTCAACTCTTCTTCGGCCAAACCACTCCCTGTTCCTTCTTCACCACCGGAGCCACGCCCTTGAATACGAACTTCTGCACCCGCTGCCCGCGATACGTCTCCGTCGTGTAGATGTTCCCCTTGGAGTCCGTCGCGATGCTGTGCACCGCGTAGAACTGCCCCGGCTGCCGGCCGCCGTCGCCGAACGTCGTCAGCACCTCCAGCGTCTCCCGCAACAGCACGTGGATCTTCATGTTCGACCCATCGGCCACATACAGGAACTTCTGCTGCGGATCGTGAGACAGCGCCACGTCGAACGTTGACCCGTCCCCCAGCGTGTCCTTCGCGATCCACGTCTCCTTCACGTACGTCCCATCGGTCTTGAACACCTGCACGCGATCATTCGTGCGATCGCACACATAAAGCAGCCCGTCATTGGCCAATGCGACCCCATGCACGGGAGTCCGGAATTGTTTCGGAGCCGGCTCGCTCGGGTTGTACGGCGGCAGTTGCGTGTCATCCGGCTTGTTGCCGTACGCGCCCCAGTGCCGCTTGTACTTGCCCGTCTCGGCGTCGAACACGATCACACGCCGGTTGCCGTATCCATCGGCCACGTAGAGTTCGTTCGTCTTCGGATCCACCAGCGTCTTCGCCGGCAATCGCAGGTTCCCGATATCGTTGCTGCCCTTGCTTTGATTCGGCTTGCCGATCTGCATTAGGAACTTGCCCGCCCGCGTGAACTTCAGCACGAAGCTGTCATGCACCGCGCCCGCGCTCGCCATCTTGCTCTCGTCGTGCGCCAGCCGCGCCGCCGCCGGAGCCGTCCCACGGCCATTCCCGCCGATCCACACGTTGCCCTTGTGATCCACGTCGATCCCGTGATTCGAAGCCGGCCAATCATAGCCCTGCCCCGGACCACCCCAGCTCGACACCAGGTTCCCCGCCGGATCGAACTCGAGCACCGGCGGCGCCGGAGCGCAGCACTCGGAAGCCCGCGGACTCCAAGTCGCGTACTTCTCCTTGTCTTCGAGCGAACCCGCGCGATGAATGATGTAGACGTGATCGTTCGCGTCCACGCCGACACCGATAGTGGCGCCGATCACCCAGTGATTCGGCAGCGGCTTCGGCCACATCGGATCCACTTCGAACCGCGGCGCCTGCGCCGTAGCCGCCTGCACCGATTTCCGTTCGAGCCAACTCGACCCTACTCCGAGCGCGGCAATCATGGCCGCGAACGCTGCAATTCCGGCGTGCTTCCGTTTCATCCTGGGGCTCCTTTCATGCTGCGAGCGATACGTTATCATACACGATTCGACGCCCGATTCGAGGTTCCCGTTTGCGCCCGCTTTTCGCCCTGCTCGTGACCGTTGCCGTGGCCACCGGGCACGATATGCCGAGCGACGTCACCGTCAACGTCTTCGTCAAGCCCGCTGGAAATCGCCTCCAGATGCTCGTGCGCGTGCCCCTGCGCGCCATTCGCGATGTCGCCTTTCCGGAAATCCCCGGCGGTTATCTCGACATGGACAAGCTCGCGCCGATCCTCCCGGACGCCGCCGCCGTATCGCTCGCGAGCGTGGGCGAGATTCGCGAAGCCGGAGCGCGCCTGCCCCAACCACGCGTGGTGGCCACGCAGATCTCGCTGCCCTCCGATCGCTCGTTCGCGTCATTCGACGAAGCGCTCGCCCACATCACCGCGCCGCGCCTCGCGACCACCGCGAATGTCGTCTGGAACCAGGTGCTGCTCGATGTCGCGCTCGAGACGCCGATCGCTTCCGATCGCTCGGAATTCGCAGTTCGCTTCGGGTTCGAGCACCTAGCCGGGCGCGTCATCACGGTGTTGCGATTCCTGCCGCCGGGCGGCGTGGTACGCGCCTACGAGTATGAAGGCGACCCCGGACTCATGCCCCTCGATCCACGCTGGAGCGAGGCCGCGCGCCGCTTCGTCGCACTCGGATTCCGCCACATCCTCGATGGCACCGATCACTTGCTCTTCCTCGCGTGTCTGGTGATCCCGTTCCGCCGCCTGCGAGCGCTGGTGGGCGTGGTCACCGCCTTCACCGTGGCCCACTCGATCACGCTGCTCGCTTCCGCCTACGATTTCGCGCCGGATGCGCTGTGGTTCCCGCCGCTGATCGAGACCCTGATCGCCGCTTCGATCGTCTGGATGGCGTTCGAAAACATCGTGGGTGCCTCGAGCCTCGGCCGCCGCTGGACCATGGCCTTCGCCTTCGGACTCGTGCACGGCTTCGGATTCTCGTTCGCGCTACGCGAAACGCTCCAATTCGCCGGATCGCACTTGCTCACGTCACTGCTCGCGTTCAACGTGGGTGTGGAATTGGGCCAGATTCTCGTGCTCATGCTGCTGATCCCGTTGCTCGGCGCCGTGTTCCGCTGGATCGTGGCCGAGCGCGTGGGAACCATCATCCTTTCAGCGCTGGTGGCGCACACCGGATGGCACTGGCTCACGGACCGCGCTGGCGACCTCGTCAAGTACCGCTTCGTTTGGCCCGCCCTCGACACCGCTTTCCTCGTCACGGCAATGCGCGTAACGATGTTCGTGATGATCCTCGGCGGAGCCGTCTGGGCGGTGCGAGAAGCTTTGGCGCGGCTCCTAGGCAAGCCGGGTGTAGTTGATAGGCGGGTTGACGGGTCTTAGAGATATGGAGAGAGTGTCGACGCTCGCTGTATTGCTCGACCTCGCATTCCTCTGCTCGACGCTCCCCGCCGCACCGATTCGAACGCCTCTCGTTCGAACGCCTCTCGATGGAAATCGAGCCCGGCTTCCGAATTCTCCGACTTGGCAAGACCTCACGATCACGGACAAGCAGAGCTACTTCACTGGCGACGTGTATGTGAAGGGCTCTCCCGGATCACCGGCGCAATAAGGCACGCCGGCAACACCGCCCCCGCCAACAACGTCACCGCCCTCTCCAGAAACGCCAACTGCTCCGGCGCGCGACCCGCCAACCCGAGCCCCACCAGCATCACCAATCCCGCCAACCGCGCGGCCACCGGACCCAACGCCGTCCTCGCCCCGCGCACCAACAGCCCCAGCGCCGCAATCGCGCATACCCCCAGCAGCAGGCACCACTTCACCACCGCGGGCCGATAAATCGCAAGCGCCCTTTCGAGATCGAGCATCGGTGCATCGATCGCCTCAAAAATGCCCCGGTTCTCCACATAATCCGCCGCGCCCGCCGCGAGCGCCAGCCCCACAGCGAACCTCCGGATCCATTTCCACACTCCCTCGCCATTCTCGAACACGATCGCCAGGAACGCCGCCAGCAGCGCCACATACGCCGGGATGAAGAATTGATCGATCGAAGTAGCGTCGCGGAAGATCTGCGCAATGCGTGCTTCATCGCGATGTCCGCGCCCCAGCACCGAAGCCAGTTCGCGCTCGTCATGCGCCAGCTCCAGCGCCAACACCGGAGACCGCAGCGCTCCGTGCAATAGCCCATCGGCCTCCGGATATCCGCGCATCGCCGCGCTCATCCACATCGCCAGCACGATCACCACGATCGCGCATACGCACGCCGTCCACTTCCGCCTCGCCTCGGGCGAAATGCGACTCGGTTTGCGCGCTCGCGCCGGTTGCATCTCAGGGCAGCACCGTCGCGCTCTTGATCGCGTCCAGCCTCGGGAACTGGCGCTCCAGATATTCGTTGCCCTGCGTCGCTGCCTTCGCCGGATCGGGCCCCGCGCCCTTCGGTCCCAACTCGCCGTACATGAAGCTCAGTTGGTCCGCAACGTCCAGCCCCTCCACCACGCGCCCGAACGGAACGAAGCTCGTCGTGTCGAGGATCGGATTGTCGCGTAGGTTGATGTAAACCTCGGTCGTCCGCGTGTTCGGACCGAGCTTCGCGAACGCCACCGTTCCGCGCTTGTTCTTCAGCTTCAGCGGATCGTCGGCGATCTGCAATTGCGCGTAGAGCTGATGCGTCTTCGGATTGCCGTTGATGCCGAACTGCGCGATGAACCCGCGGATCACGCGGTGGAACTTGACGCCATCGTAGAAGCGGCTCTTCACCAAGTCCCAGAAATGATCGCTCCCGCGCGGCGACCATTCGCGCTTCACCTCGATCACGATGTCGCCCTTCGTCGTCTCGAGCTTGACGCGATACGCTTCAGGCGGCTTCGGCCTTTCCACCGGCGCCTTCTTCTCTTCCACTTTGGGCGCGCCTCCGCACGCAGCCAGCATCGCGGCCAGCGCCGCAACGAAAATGGATCGCGAACTCATCCCGCCAATTATGATTCAATAGGCCCCATGAAAGAAAGCACCCAAGCTGACCGCACCGATTCCTTTGACCGCAAGATCGAGCTGCTGAAGGCCGCATGGGCGAAGGGCGATTACCGGCTGGTCCGCGCGCTGGCGCACTCCGTTCGCTCCACGGCAATGGAGGAAGCGCAGGAGCACGAGAGCCCCGGCACGCCGTTGCTGCCAGCAGCGAACGATCGCGAGACCGCCAGCCTTCCCACACCGTGGCGCGAGTGGGCGCGCGGTTGGAGCCACTACAAGGCTTTCGCCGTCGACGAGACCATCGGGCGCAAGCATCCGGTACAACCCATCGAGATCGGGATCTCCGTTCCTTCATCGCGGGTCACCTCGCTCGCCCGCGAGATTCGGCTGGCGCGCGTGGAAGGCGGCGCGCTGCACGAAATCCCCTGCCAGGTGCACGCCGAGGTCCGCCGCGGTAAAGAACATTTCTGCAAGGTGATGTTTCTTACGGGATCGCCCGCCCACACCCGCACTCACTACGTGATCTTCTACGGCAACCCGGACGCGGAACTGCCCGATCATCCTACTGACCTCGCGACAGCGGGCGAGGGCCTCTCGCTCGATATCGAGAATGACTTCTACCGCGCGCGCCTCTCGCGCCAGATGGGCCAGCTCGAACGGCTCACCTTCAAGCGCCGCCACGGCCTCGAACTCTTCGCTGGCGGCGAAGGCCACGGCGAGCCGCCGGGCATCGATTGGGCGCATGATTACGTCAGTTCGGGGAACTTCCAGAAGTTGCGCATCACGCTCTGGGAGCGCTGCCCTGACTATGAGGTAACGCGCGGTCCGCTCTGCACCATCGTGCGCCGCTGGGGTTTCCCGTACTCGCCCGTGCATCCCGTCTTCTCGCCGAGCCGGATCCACTTCGACGTCGAGTATCGCTTCTTCGCCGGTCTCCCGTGGTTCATCAAAACCGGGCGCGTGGACGTACTGCAAGACGTGGAAGTGGACGCGCTCCGCGACGACGAGTGGGTGTTCTCGGGGCAGTCGTTCACGGACATTCTGTGGATGGGGCCGGACGGCAAGCTGCGCACCGGCAAGCCGAACCCGGAGTACAAAGACGACTTGTGGGCGATCGGGTTCATGAACAAAGACTCGCGCGACGCCTTCATCGCCCTCTACCTCGAGCATCGCGGCGAGAACCTCCCCCCGCTGAAACATAATGCCAATCCAATGTTTTTCTACGAATGGCACGGTCCGGTGTGGAGCCGCTATCCCCTGCCGGTGAAGCAGGTGCCCGCCGGAGCCGTGCTCCATCAGCGCAACGCCTACGTGGCCGCGCACTACACGGAACAAGACGGTCAGGAAATGATTGAAACATTGCGCCACTGCCTCGTGAACCCACTGGCGGCTTCGGCGGCCGATCTGCCCGGCGGCGCGGCCGCTTCGCCCGGCAAGCTGGCCCGGCCCGGCGAGGCAGGCGACAGCCCGATCCCCAAGAAGGCGCTCTGGGCCGCGCTCGGCGAATGCAAGGACGAACAGCTCTACAAGGCCGACATCAGCGTGGTGGATCTGGGCCTCGTCTACGATATCCGCGTCCGCAATGACACGGTCTACGTCAAGATGACCATGCCGCATCGTGGCCGTCCGCTCCTCGGCTATTTCACCTATGGGTCGGGCGGGAACTCGGCCCCCGTGCGCCAGCGGCTGATGAAGGTGCCCGGCGTGCGCAAGGTGGTCGTAGAGCAGACCTGGGACCCCGCGTGGTCCTCGAACCAACTCACGCTCGCGGGCCGCGCGAAGCTCGGCATGCCGGACCTCGGTTGACCTACCCGCCGCCCTTGCGCAGGATCACTACTTCCTCGGGCACGCACAGCAGCATCACGCAGCCTTGCTCCGTCCAGACCGCATGCTTGCCGCCCGGCGGCGTGTACAGATAGTCACCCGCTCTCAGGTGCTTCGGACCGAAATGGACCTCCCCTTCGAGCACGAACACCTCCTCACCACCCGGATGATCGTGCGCCGGATACCGCGCCCCGGCATCGAAGCGCAACAGAATCGTGGGCGCGCGTCCGCCATCGCGGCGCAGCACCTTGACCGCGATACCCGAGATGCCCGGCTCGTCGAGCGGACGCCACTCGCACTCGGACGTGCGGACGAATTGAAGATCGGTCGTGAGCATGGCTCCATCGTAGCCCGCAAATGGATCCCCGAATGGGTCCAATTGACAAGCTTTGAGTGGTCCAATTGTTGCCGGCTTATTTGCGCAGGGCCTCGACTGCCGCCCGCACCTGTGGATCGCGCTGCGATTCGATCTCATCCCCCGCCGCAACGCCGAGCGCCTGATTGAAGATTTCCTGGTGCACTCGGTTGCGAATCCAGTCGCGATCGGCGGACCACTCGGCCACGCCCGGCGTGATTTTGTTCTCGCCCAGGTAGAGTTGCAGCGTGTCCAGATGCCGGTCCGTCACCTGGAACTCGCGCGTGATCGCAGGATTCTTCTTGATGAACTCGGTCGCGAACGCCGTGAGCGCCCCCGAAGCATCGAGGAAGTTGCGCAGGCGCGTCTGGCGCTCCGGCGTCACCACCCGATCGGGCTCGATCCCTCCGCCGCCTTTCACAGCGCGGCCCGCATCCGTCTTGAATTCTTTCTTGTCTTCCAGGTTCGCGTAGAGCGCCGTCTCGAGCTGGCTCTCTTTGAGCGGCTTCTGAATCGAACGTCCCGAAGGCGTGTAGTAGAACGCCGTCGTGAGCGCCATGCCTGTACCTTGCGACAGCGGATAGACACTCTGCACGAGTCCCTTGCCGAATGACGGCGTGCCGATCACCGTGGCGCGATCGTGATCCTGCAACGCGCCGGTGACGATCTCGGCCGCGCTCGCGGTCTTCTCGTTGATGAGGATCACCAGCGGAAACTTGTACGGCTCGGCCTTCTCCGGAACAGTCACTTCTTCGAGCTTGCGCGCGCGTCCGCGAGCCGAAAGAATCTTCTGTCCGGGCGCAAGAAACAGCGCCGCGGTGTCGAGCGCCGCTGCCACCACACCGCCGCCGTTGTTGCGCAGGTCGAACACCAGCGCCTTGAGCGAAGCGCCTCCGATCTTCTCGATCGCCTCCTTCACCTGCTTGCCCGTTTCCACATCGAAGCTCGTCGCGCGAATGTAGCCGGCGCCGGGTTCCAGCATGTACGCTCGATCCACACTCGGGGCCGCAAGTTCCTCCGGCGTGAGCGTGAACTGCAGTAGTGTCGCGTATCCCGGCCGGCGCACGTGCAGCAGCGCTTTGCGCTGTCGCGTCTCGCCCAGCACCTGCACCAGTTGTTCCATCGTCAGCAGATCGAGCCGGATATTGTTGATCCCGAGGATCTCGTCGCCGGCCGCGATGCCCGCGCGCGTCGAGGGCGAGCCCGCGATCGTCTGCAGCACGATCACCCGCCCCGGCAGTACGGACACGATCGTCCCGAAGCCCTTCGTCGTGGAGCGCTCCATCTCCTTGAGCTGCTCCATTTGCTGCGTGCTCAAGAATGCCGAATGCGGATCGAGCCGCCGCATCAGCGCGGGAAGCGCGGCTTCGTAGATCGCGTTGTCCGGGTGAACCTGATCTGCCGCGTTTCCCTCGATGAGCGAATAGGCTTCAGCGAAAGTGCGAATAGCGCGCTGGATCTCCGAGACTTGGGCTTCGGCTTGCAGCAACAACAGCGCGAGAGGCCAAAGCATCAGAGGATCCGTTTTCCGAGACCGGAAGCTATCAATTGGACGCCGAGATCGGCCGTACGGTTAGCGATGTCGAGCACGGGATTCACTTCCACCACATCGATCGACGTCAACGCTCCGGTGTCGCCCGCCATTTCCATCGCGAGGTGGGCCTCGCGATAGGTGAGTCCACCGGGCACCGGCGTGCCGACGCCGGGGGCAAGTTGCGGATCGACCGAGTCCATGTCGAACGAGACGTGGAACCCCGCCGTGTCGTCCATGGCGAAACGAATCGCGTCGGCCATCACGGCGCGGAGGCCGCGCTCGTCGATGTCGCGCATCGTGAAAATGTGGACGCCGGATTCGCGGACAGTCTGGCGCTCCAGTTGGTCCACCGAACGGAGACCGAGCACGACCGTGTTTTTCGGCAACACCTTGGGAGCGAAATTGAAAATGTGAGTAAGTTCGCGGGGACCTTTTCCCAGCAGACAAGCGAGCGGCATGCCGTGGACGTTGCCGGACACAGACGACTCCGGCGTGTTCATGTCGGCGTGCGCGTCGATCCAGATGAGGCCGATCTTCTGCTTCTTCTTCCGGTAGTGACGCGAAACGCCAGACACAGTGCCGACCGCGGCCGAGTGGTCCCCGCCGAGAACGATCGGGAAGCGCGCACCGTCCGCCGCCTTCTCCACTAGGCCTGCGAGGCGGCGGCAAGTCTCGGCGATCTCGGGCAAATACCGCGCGTGCGGATTGCCCGGCTCGCGCGATTCGGCCTGGACGACATCCACGTTGCCGTGGTCCTCGACGATGTAGGAGAGACGGCTGAGCCGCTGTTGGAGTTCGGCGACCCGCATGGCGGAGGGACCCATGTCGACGCCCCGGCGGCCAGCGCCGAGGTCGAGCGGAGCTCCGATAATGGCTAGGCGATTAGGTTGCATGACTTAGTAACTCCAGTGGGTTGCAGATGGCTCTCCGTGTAGGGCGGGCTTTAGCCAGCGCGGGACTTCAGTCCCGCGATTCTTGCGAACAGTGCCGTCTACCATAACGACTCCAACCGCTCAAAAGCCCGCCGGACCAGTTCGAGCGCCGCCCCGCGTTCCAGATCCTTGCCCCGCAGCTCGAGCATCAGCGGATACTGATGCGCACGCGAGCGAAGCAACTCCATCGCCCGCTTCCAATCGAGCGAGCCGTCGAGCGGAGCCAGATGCTGGTCCTTCACGCCATCGTTCCCGTGAATGTGCGTCGAGCGAACGCGCTCCTTCATCGCATCGAATGCCGCTTCCACGCCGCCGGATAGCTGCGCATGCCCCGTGTCGAGGCAAAAGCCATTGGGAAGACGCGTCTCGGTAACCAGCTCGATCAGCCGCTCGGGCGTAGCCGTCCCGTTGGCGAGATTCTCGAGCAAAATCTCCACGCCCAAGTCACGCGCGAACGCATTCAACTCTTCGAGCGACGCCCAGGCTGCTTCGATCTTGCGAGGATCGTACTCTTCCCGGCTGCTGCCGAGATGCTGAATGAAGTAGGCATACGGCAGCGACTCGGCCACCTCGATGGCGCGCTTGATCTCGTCGACGCTCTGGCGCCGGCGCCCGCGGTCGGGTTCCGTAATCGGAAGCCGCGTGTGCGGCCCGCGCGAGTTCCAATCGAGCGTGTTGTGCACCGGCCCGTGCAGCGAATGCAGGCGCAACGGCGAATCGCGAAACCACCGCGCCAACTCGGAGATCTGCCCACGGTCGCGATAGTCGAACGATTGCCTCGCGCAGAACAACTCCACGCGCTCGGCTCCCGCATCGGCCATTTGCTCGAGCAGCGAAGGCGCCACGCGCTCGCCGAGGAAGAGATAAGTGGAAACTCCCCGCGTCATGCGATCAGTATCCGGCTGCCTTTCCGTCCCCGCGTCCGTCGGTGCCGCCTTGCAGCCAGCCGTCCTTGATCACGATCGCCTCCACCCGCGCGACGCTCTCGATCCGCGCGATCTGATGGCCGCGCTGTTCGAGCAACCGAATCGTGTCCGGAGAGAATCCGCGCTCGAGCGAGAGTTGATCGGGCTGCCACTGATGATGGAAACGCGGAGCGTCGATCGCGTCTTGCACGTTCATCCCGTGATCCACCACGTTGAGAATCACTTCGAGCACGCCAGTGATGATCCGCGATCCACCAGGAGCTCCCACCACCAGGAAAGGCTTCCCGTCTTTCACGAGGATGGTCGGAGCCATCGACGACAGCGGCCGCTTCTTCGGCTGGATCGCGTTGCCTTCGCCTTGCACCAGCCCGAACATATTGGGCACCCCGGGTTTGGCGGTAAAGTCGTCCATCTCATTGTTGAGCAAAAAACCGAGCTTCGGAACCGTCACACCATTGCCGTAACTTCCATTGATGGTATAAGTGAGCGCGACGGCGTTTCCCTTGGCGTCGACAATGGAAAAGTGCGTCGTCTCGGAAGGCTCGAAGTCCGCCGGCTTGCCAGGGCGGACCGCCTCGCTCGACGATGCGCGCTCCGGATCGATCGATTGCCGCACCCGCGCGATATAGCGTGGATCCAGCAGGCCGCGCCCGGGAACGCGAAAGAAATCGGGGTCTCCGAAGTGTTCTGACCGATCCGCGTAGTAGCGGCGCATCGCCTCGGCAACGTAGTGGATCGCGGCGGCCGACCCCGCGCCGGACTTCTCATAGCCCGTCCCTTCGAGCACGCCCATCATCTGCAGGATCCCGAGCCCGCCCGAGCTGGGCGGGGGAGCGGTGATGATTTCGAAACCCTTGTAAGATCCCGCGAGAGGTTTTCGCTCGGCCACCCGGTATTGTTTCAAATCTTCGAGCGTGATCAGCCCGCCATTGGTTTTGATTTGCTCGGCCAGGATGCGGGCGGTTTCGCCTTCGTAGAAGTCCCGAGCCCCGCTGCGCGCAATGCGCGCGAGCGTTGCCGCCAGTTCCGGCTGCCGAAACGTTTCGCCAGGCTGCAGCAGTGCGCCGCCCTTCAAGAAGATGCGCTTGGATTCCGGGAACTGCGAGAGCAGCCTGTTCGCGCCCCCGTGGTCGAGCTGATGCGCAAGATCGTACGGCACGGTGAAACCATTGCGCGCAAGCGCGATCGCGGGATGTACCAGCGTGGCCCAGCGGCGCGAGCCCCACTTGCGGTGCGCGAACTCGAGTCCACGAACGGTGCCGGGCACCCCAGCCGCCTTCCAGCCTTCAATCGAAGCGCGCGTCGGGTTTCCAGCCGAATCGAGGTACATGTCACGCGCCGAAGCCGCGGGCGCCGACTCGCGAAAGTCGATGAAGCTCGTCTCGCCACTGGCCAAACGCACCAGCAGGAATCCGCCGCCACCGAGATTCCCAGCCGAAGGATGCGTGACCGCGAGCGCGAACCCCAGCGCCACCGCGGCATCCACGGCATTGCCTCCGCCCCGGAGCACTTCCACGGCAACATCGGTCGCGAGCGGTTCTTGCGCCACCACCATCGCATGCCGCGCGCGCACTGGCTCACGGGCCAGAAGCGTGGAAACAAGCAATGTCGAAATTGCAGAGAAGAGTCGGGCCATGGGTTTTCCGCTTTTATTCAGTGTAGTGTCATCGTGGACCGCTCCGCCTTCGGCCCGTGCTACCGTGAAGATCGCAATGAAGCGGCTAGCGGCGGCGGTCGGCATCGGCGTGCTCTTTCTCTTTGCGCTATTCGTGTTCAACCAAACCGCGCAAGCCGTCGCACTCGCGAACGCGGCGTCTCCCGGCTCAGGCCGAATCGTCCTGCTCGCCTTGCTCGCGATCTACACGGCCATCGTGGCGTTCGCCGTCCACGCCTTCCTCCGATTGCCCGCGCCCATGTCGCCACCCGAACTTGCCACCGGACCCGCGTTTGACCAACATCTGAAGCGCCTCTCCGCGCGCCTCGAAAAGAATCCGAACCTCGCGAACGCCGCCGCGCGACTCAGTGACCGCGCCGGAATCGAGGACGCGATCCGCATTCTCGACGCGCGCTCCATCGAGATCGCCAGGCGAACTGCCTCGGCCGTCTTCGTCAGCACCGCAATCTCGCAGAACGGCCGGCTCGACGCCATCATGGTGCTCGTCATGCAAGCGCGGATGCTCTGGCAGATCGCTCAGGTCTATCAACAGCGCCCGGCTCTGCGCGAGATGTGGCGCCTCTATGCCAACGTCGGCGCAACGGCATTCTTCGCCGCGCAAATCGAAGATCTCGATATCGCGGACCAGGTCCAACCGGTGATCCAGGCGGCGCTCGGCAGCTCCGTCATCGGGATGGTGCCGGGCGTGTCCCACGTTTCGTCGATCGTCATCCAGTCGCTTCTCGAGGGATCGGCCAACGCATATCTCACGCTGCGCGTCGCCGTGATCGGGCAGCGCTATTGCGGAGCCGTGGTCGCCGTGGACCCGGTGGCAGCACGCAAGTTCGCCAGCGTGACCGCGGCGCAGATGTTGGGGTCGCTCGTCGCTGCGTCGGCCGGAGCGGTGGTGAAGTCGATTCTCTCGGCGGCGAAGAAGGCTGGTGAGTCGAAGGTGGAGAGCGCCACCACAGGCATTCGCGGGGTCGTGGCAAAGATCAACCCATTCCGGACCGAAGCCGGCTGAGGATTGGCCTCGAGTCCCGGCTCAGAGCACGCCTGCGTAGATGTCCGCAAGCCGAAGCGAGATTCCGAGCGACGTAAGCTCGGCGCTACTGTCGAGCCCTTCGAAGCTCGAGAGCAGCCACTTGTTGTCCGGTGTTCTCCGGAAGATGTCGATGAGCGGCCGCCGCTGCGCAACGAGAACGTACTCCTCGAGCGACGGGAGTCCGCGATAGGCGGCGAATTTCTCGCTGTAGTCGTAGTTAGCCGTCGACGGTGACAAGACTTCGACGATCAACTTCGGATTTGTCACGGTGTCGACTTGTTCGTCGGTAAAAGCGGGCTTGCCACAAATCACCACGATGTCCGAGTACACGTATTTGGTAGCGCTCACGCGAACCCGCAAGGGGGAGAGGTATGTGCGGCATGGCCCCCCCGGAGCTTTCCGATCAAACCGAACGCTACCAAGCCGACGATCTCGGCATGAGCCGCGCTGGCCGCGACGATCGGGAACATTTCGCCGTCATGATACTCGCTCTTGACTTCCGCTGCCCGGTCGGCGGTCAGATACTCTTCAACCGACAGTCTCGGTATCGCTGCTGCGCTCATACCACCAGTCTACCTCCGCCGGCGTACTGTAAAGGCCGCGATGAAGCGGCTAGCGGCAGCGATCGATCGACGGCGCGGATGTGGGGGTGACAAGAATCAACCCATTCCGAACCGGCACAGGCAGGCCAGTCACAACCGATCCAACAGAATTTCTCCTTCTTTTTCAATAACCCCCTCCCCCAAAACACCCCAAACCCCTTGACACCGCATGAGACACTGAAATCGTAAGGCGGCTGGGACCCTCGCGTCCGAGCCGCCTTTCGCATTTCTGCACCCAGAGGAGACAACCATGTCCACCGCCACCGCCGCGCAAAACGAAGCCAATCGCGCCAACGCCCAAAAATCCACCGGACCCCGCACGCCCGAAGGCAAAGCCACCTCGTCGAGGAACGCCATCACCCACGGCCTCTTCACCGCCACCTTCGCCGTCGCACCCGAAGACCGCGACGAGTTCGACATCTTCCTCGATCTCCAACGCGACGAACTCCGCCCCCAAGGCATCAACGAGGAACTCGTCTTCTCCAACCTCGTCCAGGCGGCCTGGAAAACCGAAAAAACACGCCGCCTGGAGGCGGAAGCCCTGCTCGAACAAAACGAAGCCAAGCTCGACCGCTACTCCCGCTACACTGCCCAGTTCGAGCGCGCCTACTACCGCGCCCTCACTGAGCTCCGCAAGCTCCAAACCGAACGCGCCCTCCGCGAAGCGGCTACGAAAACCACCGATACACAGCCCCCAGTCGCCGACATCGCCACCCTGCGAAAACAAACCCAACCGCTACCCGACCTCGCAAACGATGCCTTCTGCCGCCGCCTCGACGCCGAATCCCGCTGGACCATGGCCAAGCTCTCCGCCCTCAAAGCCGGCATCCCCATCACTGACGCCGGCCTCCCCAAGGCCGCCTGAGGCCGCCCGAGCTACTTCTTCTTCAATTTCCGATCCAGGAAATCCGCCGACGCGCGAAATACTTCGAGCCATCGCGAATGCCGAAGAAACCCGTGTATCTCGTCCGGAAATACCAGTTGCTCGAACTCCACGCCTTGCTTCCGCAGCGCCTCCGCCATCGTCACGCTCTCGCTGAACGGAACATTGCGATCGTCATCCCCATGGATCAACAGCACGGGCGACCGCCATCCTTTCACCCCCGCCATCGGCGACGATTCGAAAGCCACGCGCGCCCGGTCGGGATTTTCCCGCGGATCGTAGCTCGGCCGAAAGCCCTTGATCACCACGTTCCAGTCATGCACGCCGTGAATATCAACGCCAGCCGCGAACAGATCCGACGCGCGGGCCAGCCCGAGCGCGGTGAGATACCCACCGTACGAACCGCCCCACAGGCCGATGCGCTTGGCGTCCACATCCGCCCGGCTCTGCAGGTAGAGCCCCGCCCCCATCACGTCGTTGAATTCGCTCGCCCCCGTGGCACCATGATTCAGTGCCTCGCGGAATTCCATGCCGTAGCCGATACCGCTCCGGTAATTCACAGACAACACCACGTATCCGCGGCTGGCCAGATATTGGTTCATCGCGTAAGTGTGATGGTAGTAAGGCAAGTAATGCCAGCCGAGCAACATCTGCCGTCGCGAGCCGCCATGAAAGAAGATCATCGCCGGCTTCTTCTCCTGCGGCGCGCCCGCCGGCAGGAACAACTGGCCGCGCATCTTGAACCCGTCGGCGCCAGTGAGCGCCACCGGTTGCGGCTCCACCAGCGCGTCTCCGGGAAACTCGAACGGAGCCAAATCGCGCGGAGCCGAGAACGCAGCCAGTATCGCCGCTCGGGCAGGCACGCGCGCATCCGATCGCAGCAACGCCACGGCCTTCCCATCGCTTGTCATCACCGGCGACCATTCGATCCCCTTCCCGCTCGTGATCGGATTCACCGGACCGCCGCCCGCCGCCACGCGATACACATGCCTGCGCTCCGGATCATCGCTGTTGGCCGAATACAGCACTTCCTTGCCGTCGGGAGTCAGCGCCACATGTTCCACTTCGAAATCGCCGAACGTCAGCAGCCGGGCGCTCGTGCCGCCCTGCACCGGAATCGAGTAAAGATGCAGCCAGCCATCGCGCTCCCACGGAAACACCAGGTGACCCGTCGAAGCCCACAGAATCTGGTTCGCGGCTTCCATCGGATAGAACGTACTGCCGCGTCCCGGATCGGCCGTGAACACCGCCTGCGACTTGCCCGTCGCAACGTCCGCCACGCGAATCGACCACGGCTCCGCCGTCCGCCGCGCCCCGAACATCACGAACTCCTTCGATGCCGCCATGCGCAGGAACGCGATCTGCTTGCCATCCGGCGACCATGCCGGGTCGGAGTCGCTATCCACACTCGGATCGAGAAAACGAACCGCCTTGGCCGCTTCCGAGTAGACGCCAATGTAGGCGTGATCGCCGCGATTGCTCACGAACGCAAGTTGCGACCCGTCGGGCGACCAGCGCAGCTCGCGCGCAACTCCGCGCGCTTTGATCAGGTGCTCGGGCTTCGCGCTCCCATCGAGCGGCGCACTCCACACTTGGCCCTTCTGCAGGAACGCGACCCGGCCCTTCGCCGAAACCACGGGGGCCGCGCCTTCTCCGATCCGCTTCGGTTCGCCCCCCCCAGTCGGGACCACCCACACGGCCTGCTCGGCGCCCGCCGGATCGCTCATCGGATTCGGAATCTCGCCAGCCCGGTTGGCGTCCCCCCCCCGCACGTACACGATCGCGTCTCCGCCCGGGCTGAAGACGAGGCTCGCGATCTCCTGCCCATCGTCACTCTTATAAGGGGTGATCGCCTTGGCGCTGTAATCGGGCGGCGACGCCACCCAGATGTTCCGGACGCCTGCCGCGTTCTGCACCCACGCGACATGCCCTCCGGCGGGCGCGGCGGTCAGCGACGAAGGGAACGGCCCGCTCATCAGTTGTTCGAGCGTCGGCGACTTGGTTTGCGCCGCAGCCGCCAGCGCCACGGCAAGCATTCCGGCGAATCTCATGCCACCGCCTCTGCCACGGCATCCGATACCGGACCCAACACCGTCCCGCGCGAGTCCTGCGCCGGCTTGGTGGTGAGCAGCACGAAGCTCGCCTTCGTCACCGGATCCGCCCACGCCACCGTTCCCGTGGAGCCCCAATGGCCGAAAGTATTGCGAGAACATTTCTTGGCGAATTTGTTTCCATTGACCATGAAGCCCAGGCCCCACGGTTCATTGAGTCCGGCATTCTGGTCGGTCACCATCAGCCGCGCCGTCTCGGGTTTCAGCACCCTCGCATCGGGCTCCAGAAAGTAGCCGAGCAGCACCAGCAGATCCGCGGTGGTGGAATGCGCGCCGCCCCACGGAGCTCCGAAGTCGCGCCAGTAGGGGCTGTTCCAGTTCCAGTCGTCATTGCCGGTCACTTGGCCGATCGCGGTATCGGGAATGCGCCGGCCGCCCAGCCCGAGCGAGGTCTGCTTCATGCCGAGCGGATCGAAGAGGTTCTTCTTCAGGAACGCCCGTAGCGGCGTCTTCGAGACACGCTCCACGATCTCCGCCGCGAGCAGGATGCCCATGCTCTGATACTTCACCTGCGTCCCGGGCTTGAACAGCAGCGGAACGCGGCAGGTCCCGGCCACGAACTCGCTCAGCGGCGCGTGCTTCTTCCGCAGCTCTTCGTTCTCGGGAAGCATGTCGGGCAGGCCCGAGGTGTGCGTCAGCAGGTGCTTCACGGTGATCAGGTCACGGTCACCGCCCTTGAACTCCGGAATGAACTTCTGCACCTTGTCGGCGAGCTTCACTTGCCCCGCGTCCACCAGCTTCATCACCGCAATCGCCGTCATCGGCTTGGTGATCGAAGCCAGCAGAAAGACCGTGTCGGGCCGCGCCTTTCCAGCCGACCATTCCGTGGTGTTGCCGCGATAGCGCGCAGCACCGGCAAGGTAGGCGATATCGGGCGCGTTCTTCGAGATCTCGATCGCCTTGGCGAATCGGGAATCCGTCTTGGCTAGCAACGCGGCAAGCGAGGATTGAGCGAGGAAGGTTCTCCGCAACATAGCTTATGTGAGCATGATAGCGCCGCGTCCCGGTGCGCGACGCACCGGCGAAACGCAGCTCCGCGGCGGATTCCGGCGTGGTAGCATCGGGGTACCGGAGGAAAGGTTACGCATCCGAAGTTGGCGGTGCTTGGGATCGCACTGTTGGCGATACTCGTTTTCTGCTCGGCCATCCCAAACGGCTTCATCAGCGATGACCGCATGCTCCTGATGGAGCGCCTTGACGCGCCGGTGACGGAACTACCGCGGGTGTTCACGCAAAGCTACTGGGGTGAACGCCATGGAGACGGCCTCTACCGTCCAGTGGCTCTAGTGGCCGTGGGCACCGAGAGGGTGGCGTTCGGGTTGAACCCGATTCCTTATCACTTGGTCAGCCTCGCCCTCCACGCCATGTGCTCCGTGCTGGTGTGGCTCATCCTGCGGAGGTTGGTGAGCGAACCCGCCGCGTTCACTGTGGCGTTGCTCTTTGCGGCGCATCCCGTCCATGCCGAATCGGTGATCACCGCGTATGGCCAAGCCGACCTCTTGGCGGCCACTTTCGGGCTTCTCGCCGTGCATCGATTCCTCGCCGCACGAGGCATGCTCGGGACGTTGCTGCTCCTGTTTCTCGCGATGTGCTGCAAGGAGTCGGCCATCGTCGTGCCGGCGCTCATGGTGCTGGTGCGAGGGTTGCTTCCAGACCGGCGGAGCGCTGCGGTCGCCGATTGGTTCCAGCGCCGTGACTGGCTGTTATTGATCCCGGCGGCAACCTACTTGATGCTGCGGTGGCTCGCGCTCGACTCGTTGTTCGTGCCGCCCGAGTCCACGGTAGCGTACGGCTATCGGTTGCCGGGCCGGATCAAGCTGATCGTGGTTGCCATCGCCCATTGCATAAGGCTCTCGATTCTGCCCTGGGGACAGGCCGTGTACTACGGGCACTTGCGCGAGAGCTTGATCGGGATGCCGGTTTCTGAAGCGGAGACGCTCGTGATCGCGTTGATGGCATGCGTGGTGTACGCACGCTTGTTCGGCCGTACCGCGTCGCTGCTGGCAATGGGCTGGTTTGCGATCGCCGTGCTTCCGGTTGCGCAGTTGGTTCCGATCGGGGTGGTGGTGGCCGAGCGTACGCTGTATCTTGCGATCGTCGGCCCGGTGGTTCTGGTCGGGATGGCCCTTGCGGCGCTCTATGCGCGCGGGCCGCGATGGCTCGGCATCGGCGCAACCGCAGCCGTTTTGGCGATCTACATGGGACTGTCGATCCGGGTTGCGTACCGCTGGCGCAACGAGGAAGCGTTGTGGCGCTCGACGGTCGAGGACCACCCTCGCTCGCCTCGAGCCAACGCAACACTTGGAATGGTGCTGCTCGAGGGCATCTCGCCGGCAAGCCCGGACCCGTCGAGCCGGCCGAGGATCGACGAGGCTCGGCTTTACCTGAATGCCGCGCTGCGGCTGAATCCTTCGCTGGCGCAGGCATTTCACGGGCTCGGGTTGGTAGCGATGATGGACCGCGACTACCTGGATGCGAAGCGATTGCTCTGGCGTGCCTATGAGATCGAGCCTACCGAAAGCTTGGAGCAAAGCCTCCACCAGTGCGAAGAACTGGCGCGACAAGCCGGCGTGATCTGACACGCCGCCTCCGGCCCCAGCACTTGCCCTGCCGTGTAGGGCGGGCTTCAGCCTGCGCGGGACTTCAGTCCCGCTGCCGGCACCCGCGTCGAAGTCCCGTGAAAACACGCCGCCTCCGATCCCAGCACCACCCCTGCCGTGTGGGGCAGGCTTCAGCCTGCGCGGGACTTCAGTCCCGCTGCCGGAGCCCCGTGCCCAAGCTCCCCCGGCGAGTCTCCAGCACAAGGCTGCAGCCTTCAGTCCGATTCCACCGTCCTCATCGGACCTCGACGGGCTCCGCGTTCGTCGTAAGGTCGAAGCGATATCGAATGACGCCACCGCCCTGCTGGCGGTACATCCAGACCTCTTCCTTGCCAGGCGTCGATTGGATCTCATCGGGCGGCCCGTTGACGATGTACATCCTGCCGCGGTGCGTGCGCCACCCGGCGGCTCCCGTTCGACCGAAGCGGTCGTTCGAAAACGCAATGCGCCGATAATGTTCTTCCTTCGCCTCGTTGGCTTCTGTGGCTGGCGTGGGGTCGCGCTTCTTCCAGAACTTCTCGATGAACGCTTCGCATTCCACCCGCGTGGACAGGCGCTCGTAGTCCGCGCGTTCCGCCGGCGTGACGATGTAGACCACGTCTTCGTCGAGCCATTTGCGATAGGGTCCCGTTGGGCCGGAAGTCTGCGGATTCGGTGACGAGAATCCCGCCAGAATGCCGGCGCGAATCGCGTCGGCCTGCGCTTCCACGATTCTGGCGCGCGCCTCTTCCACCAGCTTCTTCTTGTCGAACAAGACACGGCGGCGAGCCCCTTCCTTCTGTTGACGCGTAGCCTCCTGCATTTGGTCCTGCGCGGCCATGAGAGCCTGCTCCGCTTGCCGGACGTTGGCGGCCTCCACGTCTTTGGATGCCTGTGCGAGCGCGGCTCCACGGTCGCGTGCCAGCTCACTCTTCACTCGTTCGAGCTCGGCGCGGGTGCGCGCCAACTCCTGCCGCAGAGCGTGGACTTCGGCCTCGCGCGGATCGGGCTTCGGCGCCTGCGCCGCAGCCACCGGCTGCGGTCGAGGCTGGGAGACAGCACGATCCGGAAGCAGCACTAGAACCGCGAGAAGCGCGAGCGCGCCGAGCGCCCATAGCGGCGCCGGCGAAGCAGGAGGCTGTTGGCCGAGCATGCGGCGCACCCGCGCTTCGAGATCGCCGCCGGTAACGGCCATCGCGGGCGCGGCGGAGCGAAGCATTTCGAGCTCCACGAGAGCGCTCGCGAGCACCGTTCCATCATTGCCCGTGGCCTGCACCGCGATTTCGTCACAGCAGACTTCGCGCTCGCGGCGAACGACGGACGAAATCCACCACACGGCCGGATGATAGAAGAGCACGGTTTCGATCAGCGCCTGGATCCAGTTGACGAGGTAGTCGTAGCGCCGGACATGCGCGAGCTCGTGCGCGATCACAGCTTCCAGTTGATGCACGGGGAGCTTGGCGAGCACGGCTGCGGGCAGCAGGATCACCGGGCGGAAGACTCCGATTACCGAGGGCACAACGGCACGGACGGATTCGGCATAGTGTATGGGATGAGAGACTCCGACGCGCGCAGCGAGGTCCGCCCAACGATTCTCGAGAAACGCGCCTGACCGGGCAAGGCGGCGTGCCGCCCACCAAGCCACCAACAGACGGAGGCTGCACAGCGTGACACCGGTGATCCAGGCCAGCGGAATCCAAGCGATCCATTCCCGGTGCGGAGTAACCGGCGCTACCGCCGCAACGCCCTTACTGAAGGAGGGGAGTTCGCCTACCGGGATGACGATCCGGCTCGGCGGCGCGTTGGAGGTTAGATGCGTCACCACAGGGGCGAGCGCGGCGACGGTCAGAAACACGAGCGCAAGTGCGTAGCGCACACGAGCAGAGCTGAAAGCTGGGAGCAGCGCCCAGAGCAATCCGGCAACGAGCGTGCCTTGCCAAAGAAAGTGGATCAACGTCCAGCCAAGACGGGCATCGAAAATCACTTGCGGGCTCCTTTCTCGTGTTCGCGCAGGATGCGTCGGATTTCGGCGAGTTCTTCAGGAGAGGCCTTGCGGGCTTCGAGAGCTTGTTGCACCAACAGCGCGGCTGAGCCGGAGAAAGCTCGATCGAGCAGGTCGGCCACGAGTTGAGTGCGCGTCTTTTCCTTGGCGATGGCGGCCCGGTAAAGATGCGCGCGCTGCGACTCATCGCGGTGCACCAGGCCTTTATCGGCCATGATCTGCATCAGTTTGAGGACGGTGGTATAGCCGGTGTCGCGACGGTCAGCCAGCGCCTGATGCACTTGGCGAACGGTTGACGGGCCAATCTCCCAGAGCACTTGCAAGATGTCGAGTTCAGCGGGCGTGGGCCGAGGGATCTCCATGTGGCGATCATATACGAAATCCTTCGTACATGTCAACGAAGATCTTCGTAGATCGCGCGGGCCAAGCGCGGCGGGCTACTGCTGGCCTGCCTGCTGCTGCGCCAGGGGACCGACCACGGGGAGCACCAGCGGGTTGTTGTTGTAGGCCCGATACATCAGATAGAGCCACAAGCAGAACGCCCCCAGGCCGGCGAGCAGGTAAACGGGAATCAGCAGGAGAGCGAAGATATGCGCAAAGACGCCGATGATGTTCACCACCACCCAGAAGGCGATCCAGGCGACATTGGCGAAGATGGACTGGAAGGCGTGAAAGCGAACCCGCGGGTTCTGGTTGTAGGGAGCCAGCACAAGGAAGAGGATCCCCGTGATGAACCCGAGCAGATAGCAGAGAGCGCCAGCCAGGTTCTCGGTGAGGCCTCCGGCATTCACCTGCGGAGCAGCGGGAGCCCCCATGCCGGGCTGCGGCGCCGCGCCCCCTTGGGGTGCTCCACACGCCGGGCAAAAGCGCCCGTCCATTTGGGCTCCACACTGCGCACAAAATGCCATTTTCGGCCTCCTTTGAAACGATCCCTAGAGCTTGGAAACGACGCGCCGCGCGAACTCGACTCTCTTCTCCTGGTCCGCTGTCGCGAATATGGCGATGTTGGCCAGGTAGTCGTCTTTGAGCACCATGATCAGGGTGCCACCGGCGAAGGAGACGGCGCGGTCTCCCAAGCCTGGAACATCTTCCATCACTTTTGTTTTCTTGTCGCCGGACACGCCCACCATCTCGAGCATGCGCGTGGCCACGCGGATTCCAGTCCATTGCTGGCGGCCACCGGGCGTCACGTTGACCACCGCCGCAGCGCCGGAAAGATCGTCAGGAAGCCTCTTGCCGATCTGTTCGAGCACCTTGCGAGCCTCGTCGCTCCCCTCATCGTGCTTGGACTCGGTGGCCTGCTCGGTGAAGTACGCGCAGCCTCCCTTGCCGCGGTTCTCGGCTCGCACGATCTTGACATCGAGGATCGCGGCTGCATCGTCAGCGGAGAGCAGCGAGCACATATCGTCTATGGGCTTCGCCGGCGCAGTGGGCCGCTTGTCGTCTTTCTCGAGCCATTCTTCCTTCACCACTTGTTCGAACTTCTGCTTGGCCTTGTAGCCCACGTAGAAGAGCCCAACCGTGCCCAAGAGCCCCATGAACAGCAGCGCCCCGATGATGATCACGATGATCTTGCCCGCCGAGCTTCCCGATTGGGCCGGGGGGGGCGCCGCTTGCGGCGCTGGACCGCCCATGCGCGCTCCGCACGCTCCGCAGAAAGCTCCGTTGACAGCAGCGCCGCATTGCGAGCAGTAAGGCATGAAGGTCCGGCACTCATGGTACCCGATGGCGGGCGGCGACACAAGTGTGATCGCGTCATCGCGCTAGAATCGTCTGGACCGATGGCTGCGGATCTCTCCCTCGCCGAAGCGCGCCGCATCGCGATTGCGGCGCAGGGGCTCGCCGCCAGCCGGCCAAAGCGAGCCACGGCGAAGCACATCGGAGCAGCGATCGGGCGCCTCCGGCTGGTACAGCTCGACTTCGTGAACGTGGTGGCTCCGGCGCACGAGCAGGTCGTGTTCTCGCGCACCGGCGCCTTCTCACGCGAGACGTTCCAGAGGGCCGTCTATGGTGAGGGCGCGCTCACCGAGCAGTGGGCGCACGAAGCATCCATCGTGCCGATGGCCTCCTATCCGCTGCTCGCGTACCGGCGCGCCACGCATCGCGTGAGGCCGTGGGGGTTCGAGAAGTTCCTGGCCGCGAACGCCGCATACGCGCAACGCGTGTTCGATGCCGTGGTCAAGCATGGTCCCCTGACCGCGTCGGAAGCGCCGCAGCCGGATGGCGACCGCAGGATCGCGGGGGACTGGACCTCTTCGGTGGCGCGGGCGACGCTCGAGTCGTTCTTCGGCCGCGGGGACCTCGCCGTCGCCGGACGGCGATCGGATTTCGCCCGCATCTACGATCTGGCTGAGCGCGTGATCCCGGCCGCACATCGCGAACGAGCGGTGGATCGCTTGGACTCGCAGCGAGAGCTATTGCGGCAAGCGGCGGGCGCGCACGGAGTCGCCACCGCGCGGGACCTCGCGGACTACTTTCGGATGCCGATGAGCGAGGCGCGTCCGCGCATTGCCGAGTTGCTCGAACAGGGCGACGTGAGCGAGGTCACCGTGGAAGGCTGGCGCGAGAAGGCGTACCTGGCACGAGGCGCGGAACCGCCCCGCCGCGTAGACGCACGAGCGCTCCTTTCGCCGTTCGATCCGCTGATCTGGTTCCGGCCCCGCACCGAGCGCCTGTTCGGGTTCCACTATCGCGTGGAGATCTATGTGCCCGAAGAGCGCCGGCGTTGGGGCTACTATGTGCTGCCGCTGCTCCTGGGCGACCGGCTGGCCGCGCGGGTGGACCTGCGCGCCGATCGCGGGGCGGGCGTGCTGCGCGTGATGGCGGCTCATCTCGAACCCGGCGAGAAGGCCTCGGCGGTGCGCGAGGCGCTTGGCGTGGAACTCCGCGCGATGAGCGAGTGGCTGGGGCTGGGCGGCTTGGGGCGGATTCCGGCTTTCCGGTAAGTTCGCCCGAGAATTTTCCCGAGCCCGGCGAGAAGGCAGCGGCGGTGTGCGAGGCGCTCGGCGTGGAACTCCGCGCGATGACCGAATGGCTGGGGCTGAGCGGCGTGGGGGGGATTCCGGCTTTCCGGTAAGTTCGCTCGAGAATTTTCCCGGGTCCGGCGCACTACCTTATATATGCCGCTGCGTGACCCGCTCGTGGTTCCTCTGGGAGGAATCGCGGCTGGCATCGTCGCCTCGAGGAGGCTGGCGTTCGAACCGGGTCCCGTGTGGATCGCGTTGACAGCGCTCGCCCTGCTCGCGGTGCTGGCGACTTGGAAAGTAAGCCGGCGGGCAGCCGCCTTGGCGTGGCTCGCGGCATTCTTGGCGGTGGGCATCCTGGTGGACCTGGCGCATCGGCCAGGAGCTCCGCCGCGGATCGAGTTCACGCCGGGCGAATCGCTGCGGCTCGAGGGCTGCGTGGTGCAGCCGCCGGCGATCGGCGAAGACCGCGAACAGTTCGTGCTCGAACTGGAACCAGGAGCGCGGGTGCGTGTGAACTGGTATGTGCGCGAAGGAGAGGAGCCGCCGCGGCTCCACTACGGGCTGCGGGTCGCGCTCGATGCGCGGCTGCGGCGTCCGCACAACTACAATAACCCGGGCTCATTCGACTTCGTTCACTACCTGGCGCGGCGCGACATCCATTGGCTCGGGTCGGCCAACGCGAAGTCCGGGCTCGAAATGCTGGGTGAGTGCGGCGACAAGCGGTTGGCCTGGATCTATGGCTTGCGCGAGGCCGCGGTGACGAGGCTCGACGAGATCTATGCGCAAGACGCGTTCGCGGCGGGAATGACGCGCGGCATCCTCATCGGCGATACGGCGCGGCTGGAACAAAATTGGGTGGAATCGTTTCGGCGCACGGGGACCTACCACGCGCTCGTGATCTCCGGGTTGCACTTGACCACGCTCACGGCGTGCTTCGTGTTCCTGCTGCGGGTGGCTTCGGTGGGCGTGGGATGGTCGCTCGCACTGACGGCAGCGATGGGTTGGATCTACGCGCTCGCGGCGGGAGGCAGCGCTCCGGTGGTGCGAGCCGCGGCGGGGCTGACGTTGTTCGGCATGGGCCGGTTCTTGTTTCGCAGGCCGCGGGTGTTGAACTTGCTGGCCGCGGTCGCGATCGGATTTCTCTTGATCGATCCGGAGCAGTTGTTCGATCCGAGCTTTCAGCTCTCGTTCCTCTCGGTGGCGCTGATCGGAGCGATAGCCGTGCCGATGCTCGAGCGGACCACCGATCCTTTCGCGCGCGCGGTACACTCGCTCGGCGACAAGCGAATCGATAGCCATCTTCCGCCGCGCGCGGCCGCGATGCGCGTGGAGTGGCGGCTGTTGGCGGAGACGCTCGCGCTCGCGATCCGAGTGCCGGAGCGATGGTCGCTGCTGCTGATGAGCATCGCGGGACGATGTTGGTTCTTCGTGTGGAACTTGTTCGTCGTTTCCGGTGTGGTGCAGTGCGGACTTGCGCTCCCGATGGTCAGCTACTTCCACTCGATGCCCGTGACGGGGCTGACCGCGAACTTGCTCATCGTGCCCGCGATGAACCTGGTGATTCCGGCGGGGTTTCTCGCGCTCGCCACGGGATGGCATTGGCCGGCGTGGGCGGCGGCGGCGCTAATCCGGTTCTCATCGCAGGTAGCCGACTGGCACGCGCGGCGCGATCCGGGCGGTCGCGTGCCTGAGCCTCCGGAGTGGCTGTTGTGGGCATTTGTCGTGGCGTTGATTTTGGCGGCGGTTTCGATACCAGCGCGGCCTGCATTTCGATGGGCCGGCGGAGTGGCATTCGCATTGGCGCTGGGACTGCTGCTGATACATCCGTTTCCGGCGCAAACGGAAGCGGGAAAGCTCGAGGTGACGGCGATCGACGTGGGGCAAGGAGACAGCCTCTGGATCGCCGCGCCTACGGGCGAAACGATGCTGGTGGACACGGGTGGATTCCTGACGTACGGCCGCCGCAAGCCTTCGTTCGATATCGGCGAAGAGGTGGTCTCCGATTACTTGTTCACGCGTTCGATCAAGCGGATCGACTTGGTGGCGATCTCGCACGCGCACGAAGATCACATGGGCGGGCTGCGCGCGGTGGCGGCGAACTTTCGGCCGCGCGAGGTGTGGATCGGCGCATTCCCCGAGGTGGAACCGTGGATCTCGCTGCGCGGGCAGTTACGCGATCTCGGAGTGCGAGTGGTCACTCCAAAGGCCGGCGAGACGCGGCGATGGGGCGCAACGCAGATCGAGTTTCTTTCGCCCCCAAGCGACTACGAACCGGGCGCGGCGCCCAAGAACAATGACTCGCTCGCGTTCCGCATCGAGTACGGTGCGAGCTCGTTCCTGTTCACGGGCGATGTGGAGCGGGCGATGGAGCGCCGCATGTTGGATGACGGGCGGCTGCGCCCGGTGGATGTGTTGAAGGTGGCGCATCACGGGAGCCGGACCTCGTCGACCGCGGACTTCCTGGATGCGGTGAAGCCGCACTGGGCGATCATTTCCGATGGAGCGGAGAACCAGTTCCATCATCCGCATCCGCAGATTTTGGAACGCCTCGACGAGCGCGGAGTGAAGCTGCTGCGGACCGACGAACGAGGGCTGATCACGATTAAGACGGATGGGCGGCGGTGGACGATCGGGTGCTTCGCGTGTCCGTGAGGCGCGATGAAGTAGCCTCCGCCCAGTAGCTCAGCGCTTGCCGCTGACGCCGCCCTCGGCGAACGTGGCCATGCGATCGTAGAGCGCGAGCGCAGCTTCGAGCACCGGGATGGCGAGCGCGGCGCCGGAGCCTTCGCCCAAGCGCATGTCGAGATCGAAGATCGCGCGAGCTCCGAGGGCTTCGAGCATCGGGCGATGAGCGGGCTCGGCAGAAACGTGCGAGAAGAACAAATAGTCGATCGCCTGGGGTTCGATTGCAAGCGCTGCAATCGCGGCAACGGACGATATGAACCCGTCGACGATGGCGGCGAGGCGAGCCTCCGCTGCTCCCAGCAGGAAGCCGGCCATGGTAACGATCTCGAATCCACCGAGCGCAGCGAGCACCTGGAATGGATCGCCGGACGCGACAGCGGCGCGATGCAGGTCGAGCGCCTTGCGGACGACGGCGGCTTTGCGCGCCACGCCATCGGAGTCGAGTCCGGTGCCGGGTCCTGAGGCGAGATCCGGAGATGCGCCGGTGAAGGCGCACATCAAGGCGCTGGCAGCGGTGGTATTGCCGATTCCCATTTCGCCCACGGCGACGATGTCGAAGCGGTGGCTCATCTCGCGCGCCAGGGAGACGCCGTTGTGGAGCGCGGCTTCAGCTTGCTCCCGAGTCATCGCCGGACCGCGCACGAAATTGGCCGTGCCTGGCGCGATCCGCATGTCGATGGCGCCGCCGATGGGCTTGGTGTCGACCCCTGTATCCACCACCACCGCCGTGGCGCCGAACTGTTTGCACAGGACGCTGATGGCCGCGCCGCCGGACAGGAAATTGCGCATCATCTGCGCGGTGACTTCGCGTGGATAGGCACTGATTCCTTCTTCGGTTACGCCATGATCCGCGCAAAAGATCACCGCTGCTTTGCGGGCGAGCTTGGGCCGCGCCGTGCGTTGAATGAGGGCGAGCTGCCGCACGACTGCTTCGAGCCGGCCGAGGCTTGCGGGTGGCTTGGTGAGCGAGTTCCAGCGGCGGGCAACTTCCGCCGCGATGGCCTCATTGGCCGTGGGCGGAATGTGGATCCGGAATGACAAGAGTGAGGGCCTCGCAGTAGTCCTGATGGAAAGAAGAAGACGTTGCGCCGGTAATGATCGACCGCAGTACCGAGTTTACGCCGGAGTGGGCAACGATTGCCGTGCTCTCTCCGAGGGTCATGTTGCACCAGGCGCGCGTAACGCGCTCGACGAAGGCTACCCACGTTTCCCCATCGGGCGGAGTGAAGGCGAACCAGTCGCGCTCGGCTTCGCGCGCTTGCTCGGGCCAGGCTTGCTCGACCTGGCTCCACGTGAGCTTCTCCCATGCCCCGAGACCGCGCTCGGCGAGTTCGGGAACGACGATGGCGCGACGCTCGGGAAATAGCAACTGCGCAGTGCGGTGCGCGCGCGCGAGCGGACTCGAGTAGACTCGATCGACCGCGAGCAACGAGGGCGCGATGGATTCCGAGGAGAGCGGTATGTCGGAGCTGCCGAGCAGGGCGCCGGTGAGTGCGGGCTCGGCATGGCGGATCAGATGGATCACAGGCACGCGAGCGCTCCGAGCGAAGCTGCTTCCGAGAGTTGGCAAATTGCGCCGAGGCAATCGCCGGTGACGCCGCCGAGTCGCGCGCGGAACCAATGGCAGAGCAGCGCGAGAACCGTGCCGTTGATCGCGATGAGCACGAGCGCGGCGGGCCATCCGGTGAGCGCAGCCAGGGCAACCGCTTGCACCAGCGCGAGGATCCAAGCCGTACGCGGAAGGCTTTCGATGAATGCGCGGCCGAGCCCATCGCCCGCGGGTGGCGCCGTGGCGGCGAGCAGCACCATCATCGCGCGTGAGATTCCGAACGCGACGGGAAGCGCGGCGAAGGCGTTGGCGTGCAAGGCCGCGAGTGCTTGCCAACGGAACGCGAATGACGCAATGAGGGCGAGCGCGCCGTGCGCTCCGATGCGGCTGTCTTTGAGAATCGCGAGCATCTTCTCCCGCGAGCGATAGGAGCGAATGGCGTCAGCTACATCGGCGAGCCCGTCTTCGTGCAGTCCGCCGGTGATGAGGGCGAGGGCGATCACGATGAGGAGCGGTCCGAACTTCAGCGGTAGGGCGGGCGCAGCAGCGAGGCCGAGGAGCGCACCGATCAACGGATACGCCCACGCAGATCGCCCTGGCGGCTCGGCGGAGTTCGCCAAGGGGAGCACGGTGAGGAATCCGAGAGCCTGGCGCATGTCACTTCAAGCGGATCGGGATGCCGAACGCCATCCAGTAGGCTTCGGCGGCGCGCTGGGCCGCGAGTTGGTTGAGGATGCCCGCGCGGTCGCGAAACGCTCGCGCGAGTGCGTTCTCCGGCACGATGCCGCAACCGACTTCGTTCGTGACGAGAATGCACGGAAGCGGCGATGCGGCGATGGAGTCGAGCACCGCGCGTTCGTCGAGTTCGTGGCCGGCGATCATGATGTTGCTGAGCCACAGGGTGAGGCAATCGACCACGAGCACGTCGAGCGAAGTGGCGAGGCGCGAGACGGCGCCGGCGAGGTCGAGGGGTTCTTCGAAGGTGGCGAACTCTTCGCCGCGCTCGGCGCGATGGCGGTGGATGCGCTCTTCCATTTCGTGATCGAAAGCTTGGGCTGTAGCGAGGAAGCCGCGGCGGGGGCCGTAGCGGCGAGCGAGTTCGAGCGCGTGGCGGCTCTTGCCACTACGGCTGCCACCGCCGACAAGCACGATCATGCGCAACTCCGTTCCTGAGAGGCCATGAGGATGGCGGCGGTGGCTCCGCTGTGTGAGATCGCGGCGGCGCGAGCGGTGGCAGCGGATGATAGTGCCCGATGGCGTACATCAGTGGCAGCACTGCGCGTGCCAATGCGGCCGGTCGATGCGGCGCGACAGTTGCGGCTGCGGCCGCCGGCCAAGACGATCATGCTCGGCTCCGTTCCGGCAGGATCGCGGCGGTTCCGCTGTGTGAGATCGCGACGCCGGGAGCCAGTGGCGCTCGGCGTGACAATGCGGTCCGGCGGTGCGCGGTCACCGCTTCGGCTACCGCCGACGAGCGCGATGATGCTCGGCTCCGTTCCTGCCCGGCCAGCAGGATGGCGGCGGCAGTTCCGCTGTGCGAGATCGCGACGCCGTGAGCATCGGAGGCAGAGGCTCGCAGCACGGCCCACCGTGAATGTGGCCGATGGCGTTGATGGATGGCGCCGCTACGCGTGGCGATCCGGCCCAGCGATGAGGGGTCCCGGCGACGAAACGCCTGACTGAGATCGGCGAGCAGCTTCTCGAACTCGTCGAGTTCGGCATGGGAGTAGCGAGGCAGGGGGCAAGCGAGCGTGTCGACCGGGGGACCGCCGAGATCGAGAAACTCACACGCGATCTCCGGCCACGCTCCTTCGAAGCGATGCAGGCACTCGCCGCGGCGGGGAAGAAAGACCACCGGTTCGAGGCCGAACATCGTGGAATCGCTAGCGCTTTCGGCCTCGCACGCGATAGCCCCAATATGTTTCGAACAAATCTCGATTCCTGCGTAATCGGCCACGGCGCGGATCGCCGCAACGCAATCGGCGGTGGACGATCCGAAGCCGCGGCCCCGGGGAATCGCCGAATGCAGATCGAGCGCGAGCGGACCACGGATTCGGCAATGTCCGGCGGCGATCATGGCCGCGCGCAGGGCTCTCGAACTGCCGGCGGGAGTGACGTTCCACAGCCTCGCGGGACGCACGCGGGCATGGCAAACGAGGCTGGGGGCGGGAAGCGTCACGAGGAAGGGCTCGACGCGGCCGCGCAGACGGAGCGCCCCTTGCAGCAACTCACCCACGTGACCGATCGCGCTACCGTGACCAAAGCAGCCAGACAAAGAAAGGCCCTCCTAACAGCGCAGTGACGACGCCGACCGGAATCTCGATGGGCGACAGCACGGTTCGCGCGACCGTGTCGCACACCACGAGGAACGCTCCGCCGCCGAACAACGATGCAGGCAACAGCAGGCGATGATCGGGACCCACGATGCGCCGCAGCAAATGCGGCACGATGAGACCGACGAAGGCGATGGGTCCTGTGATGGCGGTGGTGGTGCCGGTGAGCAGCGCTCCCACAGCGAAGCCTTGCCAGGTAATGCGGCGGCAATCGACTCCGCGTCCCGTGGCCCAAGCCTCGCCGTACGAGATCACATTGAGCACGCGAGCTTGACTGAGGATCCACACACAAGGCGGAACAACTACAGCAGCGAGGAGCGCGAGCACTCGATACTCCACCGCGTCGATGCCGCCCATGAGCCAGTGCGCGATCTGGAACCCCTTGGTGATTCCCGCCAAAGAATGGAGCAGCAGCACCACTGAGGCGCAGATTCCATTGATGGCGATTCCCGTGAGCAGCAGCGTGTAGGGCGAGAAGCGGCGCGATTGGCCGAACACGGCGACCAAGCCGATGACCGCCGCCGCGCCCGCCAAAGCGCAGATCCAGACCAGCGGGAAGCTGGTTTCATCTCCCGGCAAAACCGCGATAGCGAACACCGCGCCGAGTGACGCCGCGGATGAGACCCCGAGGCTCGATGGTGTTGCGAGTGCATCGCGGAGCAGTGCTTGAAAGGCCGCGCCCGCGGAAGACAGCGCTGCTCCTGTGAGGAGCGCGAGCAAAGTACGCGGTACACGAAGAGTGAGGAAAATGTTCCAGTCAGGAGCCTGATGATTCACGACGCGGCTGTAGTCGAGTCCGGATCCGCCGAGGAACGGGCAGACTGCAGCCACCGCGAGTGCCGCCAAAGCGGACGCAGCGAGAACTCGGCGGGCTCGGCGTTCGAGATCAGTGGCCATAGGTCAGGAACACCCTGCCTTCCGCGCCGCGATGCCAGTGGAACGGCACATGGAACACTTCTTCGAGACGCTTCGGCTGCATGGCTTCGGCGGGGGGGGCGTCGGCGGCGAGGTGACCGCGGTGCAGCACCCAGATGCGATCCGCGTGCTGCGCCGCCAGCGCCAAGTGGTGCGTCACTACCAGGATGAGATGGCCGCTGGAGCGCAACTCGCACAACAGGCTCCACAGTTGCGCTTCGTTTTCGGGGTCGAGATGGGCGCTGGGCTCGTCAAGCAAGAGGATCGGCGATTGCTGGCACAGCGCCGCAGCCAGCAACACACGTTGCCTTTCACCTCCGCTGAGCGAAGAGAATCGGCGGTGGCGAAACGGCTCGAGACGTACCCGCTCGATCGCCACTTCCATTGCCGCGAGATCTTCCGCGTTCTCGTAGAGTCCGCGGCCATGGGGAATGCGGCCGGTGAGCACCACCTCTTCGACCGTGAACGGAACATCGGAGGGCATCTGCTGTGGAACGTGCGCCACGATGCGGCATAGCTGGCGGCGATCCATTCGGGCGGCGTCGCGGTCCTGCAAGCGGCACGTACCGGCAGCGGGTGTCTTGTGCCCCGCGATGAGATCGAGCAGCGTCGACTTGCCCGCGCCGTTCGGGCCGATGATGGCGATCAGCTCGGGCGCGGACACTTGCGCGGTCACCCGATCCACCACGGTGGGGCCGTCTCCGTAGCGAAACGTGAGCGAATCGAGCGAGAGCAGCGTCATCGATTCGGCTCCGGAAAGAGCATGCGATGGAAGGCTTCGGCGGCTTCGCTGACGCGGGGTCCGGGAACGACGTAGATGTCCGAGGCGACGGCGAACACGCGACTCGACGCGGCGGCTCGCACGCCTGCTTGCGACTTCCAAAGCTTGACGACGGCGCTCGTGTGCGCTTCGGTGACGCCGGTGGTGACCGCCATGTCGCCCATGTCGACGATGACATCGGGGTCGAGGCGCAGCACGCCTTCGAGCGAGATCTTCGGATAGGTGACTGGCGAATCGGCGAGCACGTTGCGTCCGCCGGCGATGCGGATCAGCTCGTTGAGGAACGATCCTTTACCAACGGCGATCATGCCGTCGAGCCGGCCGGGCGTGCGGCCGACGACGAACAGCAGGCTGCGGCGGGGCTTGCCGGCGGCTCGTTTTTCAATGGCAGTGAGACGCGAGCGGATCTGCTTGTCGAGCTCGATGCCGCGCTCGGGCGAACCGATCGCATCGCCGATCCGCCGCGCGGTGGCGATTGTGTCTTCGAGCGAGGTGTTGGTGAGCGCGAGCGTGCGGAGCCCTAGAGCATGGAGTTGGGCGACTGCTGCTTTTTGTTCGGCGTGCACGAGTACGAGGTCGGGTTCGAGCTTCGCGATGGCTTCGATGTTCGGTTGCAGATAGCTGCCGACTCGCGGGAGCCTGTTCGCTTGCTCGGGGAAGTGGCAGAACTCGGACACCGCAATGACGCGGTTGCCTGCGCCGAGCGCGAACATCGTCTCGGTGAAGCTGGGGGCGGTGGAGACGATGCGGCTCGGCGATTGGGCGAGGGCTACTGCGGAGAGCGCGAGGAGGAGGGCTGGGTACGGGTGCAATGGTTTGAAACTCGGTGCGGTGCACGAGTGGTGGGACTGAAGTTCCGCACAGGCTGAAGCCTGCTCCACATCGGAGGCGGGACTGAAAGTCCCGCGCTGGCTAGAGCGCGCCCTACACGGAGAGCGGAACTCTTCTCGGCCGGCGCGGAAACGGAAGGGTAGCAGTACAAGCTTCAGCAGCGGCATGCGAACTCCTTGCAGAGCGCGATCAGGATCTCGTTCTCCCATCGATTGCGCACGGCCACGCGAATCGCTGGAGCAGGAAGGCCGGGCCATCCGGTGCAATCGCGGATGAGGACGTTGCGCGCGGCGGCGAAGGCAGTGAGATCGGAAGCTCGGGCGGCTTCCGCATAGACATAGTTGGCCGTGGGCGAATGGGGATGGAGTCCTGCGATGCCGCGCAGTTGCTCGAACAGCCACTTCGATTCCGACCGCACGAACTCTCGCGTGCGGCGGGCGTGATCGCGATCATCGAGCGATGCGATGGCCGCCGCTTCCGCAAGTACGTTCACGGACCACGGTGCTTCGGAGAGTTCGGCGACGTCTCCCACGAGCGCGCCCACGCGGAGACCCGGCAGCGCGTGGAACTTGGTCAGCGAACGCAGAACAAACAAATTCCCGCCGGCATGTGACACGAGGCTCGGCGTGTCGCAGAACTCGATGAACGATTCGTCGACGAGCACGGGATCACGCCGCGAATACGCATAGCGCAAGACCGTTTCGGGATCGACTAGAGCTCCAGTCGGGTTGGCCGGTCGCGTGATGGCTACGGGTCCGCAATCGGGCCACGGACCTTCGAGCGGAGCGAGCGCTGCATCGGGCCAAGCGCGATGGAACTCGCCGAAAGTGGGTACGACGATCGTGCCGGTGGCGAAGCGGCGGCACCAGGCGAACAGGAGTTCGGTGGCGCCATTGCCGGCCGCGATTCTATTCGCGGGTACGTTCCACTCTTCCGCAAGACGTTGACGAAGGCGGGAGGCCGAGCGTTCCGGATAGTGCGTCACGCGGTCAATGGAGGTGAGAATCGCTTCGCGGGACGCGGGCGACATGCCGAGCGGATTGATGCTCGCGCTGAAGTCGAGGATTTGGCGCCAATCGAGGCCGGCACGTTCGGCGGCGGCGAAGAGATTGCCTCCGTGCGTCATCATCTCCATGAAGCCGCTCCTAACGCAAGGCAAGTGAACAAAGCCGTGGACGCGTAGAGGATGGCGCGCATCGGAGGCCAGGCACGCCAGTCGAGCGGCCGAACATCTTCACCCAAAAATGATTTTTCAGAGCGGACGCCGCGATAGTGGTTGACTCCGCCTAGCCGGACTCCGATGGCTCCGGCTGCGGCTGCTTCCGGGTAGCCGGAATTGGGGCTCGGTTGGCGATGCGCGTCGCGCCAGGTGGCTCGCACGCTGCGGGCGAAGTCGAGACCCGGCCACACGGCGGCGACGATCCAGATGAGCGCTGCGGTGAGGCGGGCCGGGATCCAGTTGGCGGCATCGTCGATGCGCGCAGAGCACCAGCCGAACTCGCGATACCGGTCGCTCTTGTGGCCGAACATGCTGTCGAGAGTGTTGATGGCTTTGTAGGCGGCCATCGCCACGGGGCCACCGAGCACGAGCCAGAACAACGGTGCGATCACTCCATCGCTCAGATTCTCTGCCACCGTTTCGACGACGGCGCGCGTGACTTCGCGTTCGTCGAGCGATTGCGTGTCGCGACCGACGATCATGCCCACGGCGCGGCGGGCTGCGTCAAGATCGCCTCCCCGCAACGGAGCAATCACGGCGCGCGCGTGATCATCGAGGCTGCGTAGTGCGACGAGTGAGTAGATCCAGTAGATCTGGATCCAGGGTTCGGGCACTAGGCGCAGGGTGAAGTAGACGAAGCCGCAGGCTACGCTCACGACGCTGATCCACGCGGCCACGCCTGCGGTGCGAGCGGGCAGGAGCGCGCGCCATAGGCGCTCCATGACGGCCGCGAACTTTCCGAGCGCAACGATTGGGTGGGGGAGCCAATGCGGATCGCCGAGGAGGAGGTCGGCGGCGAGACCGCAGGTCAACTGGAGGGGGGTGACCATCATCAGGTGAGTCCCTCCACGGTTCGGACTTTGCGTGCGGAACGAGCTAGCGAGCGAGGCACCGGCAGCGGGACTGAAGTCCCGCGCTGGCTAAAGCCCGCCCTACACGGCAAGGTAATTGCCAGGGTGCGGGATCTGAGTTTGCAAGGGGGCCTGCGTACAGTCAGGGGCAGAGCATGCGGAACGAGCGGGCGAGCGAGACGCCGGCAGCGGGACTGAAGTCCCGCGCAGGCTGAAGCCTGCCCCACAAGCGTGACGCTCATGCGAGGAGATCCTCGAGAACTTCGGGCTTCGCATGCTCTTTCAGCCAGGCAGCGAGGCGATCGTACATCTCGTCTTTCGGGGGCGGCGTGACCTCGATTCCCAAGATCTCCTCGACAACCGCAGCATCTTCGAACGCGCCGTGAAGATACGTGCCCATGACGCGCCCGGCGCGCAAGCCTTCGGGAGTTCCGTCAGCTAGAAATGCGAATGGCGCGCTGTTCGCCAACGGGCGCGTCTCGCCCATGTGGATCTCGTAGGCGGTGAACGCCGCGCCCGCGAGCGTTCGCGCCTGCACGACTTGCGTGACCTTGGGAGCGCGGAGTACGGTGCGCACGGGCAACATGGCGAGTCCGGGCGCGGACGCGATGCTGCTCTCGAGTCCGTCGGGATCGGCCACCGATTCTCCGAGCATCTGATAGCCGCCGCAGATTCCGATGATCGTCGCGCCGCCGTCGTGTTGTGCGTGGATCCACGAGTCGAGCCCTTGCTCCCGCAGCCACACGAGATCTTCAATAGTGTTCTTGGTGCCGGGCAGAAACACGACGCGGAACTGACGAGCCACCGGCGAGTCGATCCACGCCACCGGCGCAATCGATCGAAGGTCAGTGAAGTTCGAGATGCGCGGGAGGCGGATCGCGGCGATCTCGCCTTTGGCGGCGGCGCCATTGATCGACAGGCTATCCTCGTCGTCGATCCGGATCGTGGGGTCGAACGGGAACACGCCGAGGCAGGGAATGCCGAGACGCTTCTCGAGAAACGCGACGCCGTCATCGAAGAGCCGCAAGTCCCCACGAAACCGGTTCACGGCGAACGCGCGAATGAGCGCTCGCTGCGCGGCGGGCAGCAATTCGACCGTCCCCGCGAGCGAGCCGAACACTCCGCCGCGCTCGATGTCCGCCACCAGCAGCGCGCGCGCTCCCACGGCTTGCGCGAAACGGAGATTGACGATGTCGCGGTCGAGCAGGTTCATCTCGGCGACGCTGCCCGCCCCTTCGCACACGACGAAATCGAAGGTCGCGGCGAGGCGTCGAAAACTTTCAAGCGCGAGCGAGAGCAGCGAATCCGTGTGCGTGTAGTAGTCGCGGGCTTCGAGGTGCGTCCAGACCTTGCCGCGGAGCACCACCTGCGATCCGTTGACCGAAGTCGGCTTGAGGAGCACGGGATTCATGTCGGCCATCGGTGGTACGCGGCATGCTTCCGCTTGCGCGGCTTGCGACCGGCCGATCTCGCCGCCTTCGATGCACGGATACGAATTGTTCGACATGTTCTGCGCCTTGAACGGCGCGACGCGAACTCCGCGATTGGCGAGCAGCCGGCAGAACGCGGTGGTGAACCAACTCTTGCCGACGTGAGACGCCGTACCGCCGATGAACAAAGGAGCCGCCATTTCGATTCAAGCCGGAGAACCGAACTCCTCCTTCCATTGGCGTACGCCTTCTCGGACGGCGTTGAGGGCGGCGCGAGCAATCACGGATCCAGCGGCGGTGTGTTTTCCCGCGTAGCGCACGCGCTCGCCGATGGTGGGCCAGGCGATAGCGAGGTAGTCCGTGCCCGTGCCCGAAGCCGCCTCGTCGCTGCGAGTGCTGGGCACACGGCTTTCGAGCACGGCCGTGGCCTTTGCCTCGGAGACGAGACACAACGCTTCGAGTGCAGCCTCGGTCGACAAAGGCGCCGAATATGTTACGAACAAATTGATTGTTCCGTGATTCAGGCTCGCCGCGGGTGGATCGCCCGCGCGAAGCGCGTTGCTCATGCCCACGGTACCAATCGCCCAGGCACGGCCGCTGCTCTCGTTCGCCGATGCTTCCACCCATGCCAGCTTGCGCCGGCTGGTCATGAAGCCGATCGCTCCGGCGATACCCTCGGCGTGCATGCGCGCGCGCATCCATTCCGCCGGGTCAGCCACGTCTCGAATCTCGTCACGCTCGAGGTACAGCCACGCGGCGCGCGAGGATTGCGTGAAGCCGCCGTTGACCACCGCCCAACTGAGTATCGACCAAGGTTCGGGGAACGAGACAATGAGCCAACGGCCGCGCTCGTCCAGCCGGTAGGGCCTCGCCTCTTTCATCGAAAGTTTCATCGAAAGGCAACTCGCAGGCCCGTAAGGGCAGTCGCGCGCGGACCCTGGAATCCGTTCTCGAAGAATCTTTGGTTGAGGAGATTCTCAACCTTGGCGTACCATTCGAGCGAGTACTTTTCGCCGGACCGCAGCGTTCGCGCAGCCACAGCATCGATCTTGGTGACGCCGCCGAAGTGGTAGGCACGCGAGCGGACGCCTGCAAAGAGCGCGTTGTAGTAGCTCGATGAGCGATAGAGGTCCACGGTGAGCGATGCCTTGCGTCCTAATTGGCGATGCGCAAAAGCAGTGAAGGAGTGGGCGGGCACGCTGAGCGCGCCGAAGAAGCCGCGCACGGCCGCGTCTTGATCGGTGTCGGCGTTGACGTAGGCGTACGACGCGCGCAGCAGCGTCGAGCGATCGGGGCGCAGTTCCGCAGTGGTCTCGAGTCCGCGCGAAGTTCCACCAGCGCCGTTGTAGTAGCCGGAGAAGCGATGGAAGGGATCGGTTGCGAAGACCACGGCGCTCGCCGAGGAATCGAACTGCGTGATCTGCACGATGCGCGTGTAGAACCAGGTGGCGCTCAAGCGCAGCCGATCGCGGAAGAGATATTGATCGATACCCGCGTCGATGGAGTTGTAGCGATCGGGGGCCAAGCGCGGATCGCCGTAGGGACTGAAGATGACCGCGTTGCTAATCGAGTCATAGTAAAAGCCCGATCCGAAGCGCTCGTAGAGTCCGGGAGCACGATACGAGTTTCCGCCGTGCGCGCGGAGCTTGGTTCCTGAGCGGGCGAGGAAATAGGAGACGGCGGCGTCTCCCGTGAGCGCGCGCGGCGGCGTGATCACGGCGGCGTTGTCGTATGCGGCGGCAGTTCCGGAGTAGACGAAGCGAGGGCGATCGATGCCGAATCCTTGCGCGCGGCCCGACAGCGAAATCTGCAGCCGGCGATCCGCGAGCGCAATTTGATTTGCGAAGTACGCGGCGTGGGAGTGCTGCCCAGCCTCGGTGCGAACCGCGAGCCGCGAGGGTCCGGGCATGCGATTGTCGTCGGAGTTGAGGTAGCCTTCGCGTTCGAACTCGTAGCCCGCCGCCACGCTGAACCACGGCCGCGCTCGCCAGTTGATCCGGGCATCGGCCGTGTCGATATCCCCTTGAAAGCTGCTTTTGTTTGAAACAAGAGGCTGGAATCCTGTTCCGGCCGGTCCGTTCTGGAAATCGCGGGTGGTGTGCACGCGCTGGTAGCCTACCTGGGCGTCGAGAGCGGGGGCGATCTGCTGTCGCAGCCGGAATGCGCCTGTCCAGAACCGGGATGCGCGGCGGCTATCGGGATCGTCACGTGCGGGTATGTAGGTCGCGTTGCCGGGCGGGAAAGCGAGCCCTGCGGCGGAGGCCTTCACCTGTTCGACGGAAGGTGCGATCGCCTCGATGATTCCCGTGGAGGGGATGTTCGCGGCGGGGATGCCCGATACGCTTGGGCTGACGTTCGACTGCACGAAATCATCTGACCCGAACAGGCGCGCGGAGATCGATGTGGAAGGCGCGAGTGCGTAGCGAACGAACGATTGCACGCCCGTGCTCCGCGCACGGTCATTGCCATCCACGCCGCTCAGCACATTGAGATGGACGAGACCGGCGCTGTAGGTGAGCCGGTCATTGCGAGTTCCGCCGCTCACGGTGGCGCGGCCCCGCAGTAGCCCGAGCGAGCCGCCTTCCATCAGCACACCGCCATGCAGCGGTCCACCACCAGGATCCGTGACCACGTTGATCGCGCCGCCTACGGCGTGTGACCCGTAGAGCGAAGAGCCCGAACCGCGCAGCACTTCCACGCGATCGAACGAGATCACGTTGAACGTGGAGAGAAAGCCGCTGGCATCGCCCTGGATGGTAGCGACGTCGCGGAACCTCATGCCGTCAATGAGCACGGCGGTGGCGTCCGCGCGCAGCCCTCGAATGCGCACGGACGTAGCTTGACCGGGACCACCGAGATTGCGAATGAGAAGTCCAGGCGTGTCGCGAAGAGTCTCGGCGAGGCTGTATTCGTTGCGCTCTGCGATCTCATCGGCGCCGATGATCGAGGCGGCTTTCGAGACTTGGTCCACGGTCTGCGCGGAAGCCTCGGCGGTCACGAGCACGCGTTGATCCACGCCGGCCAACTCGAGCGTGATCTCGGCGGACTCTCCAGCGGTGACGGGGCGCGAGACACGGCGAAATCCTTCCGCGGAAACTTCGAGGAGAAACGCGCCCGAGGTCGCGGACGGAAATGCGAACGAACCACGCTCAGCGACCGCCCGCGCGAGCGGACCAGCCGAGCCTTCACGGAACAGGAGCAACTCCGCACCTGCAACCGGCCGGCCTTGGGGATCGCGGACCAAACCGCGCACACCTTCAGCCGCAAAGAGAGCGGAAACAGCGAGCGTTCCGCAAAGGACCGCGATGAATCGATGGATCAAGACCTGCCCCCCCTTCGAGAGCAAACCGGCATTCAGCCTTGCAGGCTGTCCCAGGCAGGTCTTCGGACTCGAGAGCTACCTACTAGTTGCGACTTCCCAGCTCGCCGGTGCGAGCCAGTGTCGGATGCAACGTTCGTTCTCCTTACCGCTGCGGGGCAGTCCCGGGTTCTCACCGGGTTCCCTTTTCAACGCCTTCCACTGGAGGGCGTACCTGGAATCGATGAGGATAGCACACGAGCTGCGGTATCGTGAGGATTCGTCATGAAACAAGTCTTCGGTTTCGCGTGCGCGGTGGCCCTTCTCGCGCGGACGACGCTCGCGCAGACGCCGCCCGATGATCCGTTGCTGAAATGGATGGACAAGATCGCGCAGCGGTTGTTGGATGCGCGCGAAGCGGAGGTGGCGCGCGTGCGCACGGTGGCCGAGGCCGAAGAGCGCAAGAAGGTGGTGCGCGCGAAGATTCTCGAGGCGCTCGGCGGATTGCCGGAGTATGAAGGTCCGTTGCGGGCGCGGGTCGCGCGGCGCACAAAGGCTGACGGCTACGAGATCGAGAACGTGATGTACGAAAGCCTGCCGGGATATTGGGTGACGGCGAATCTCTACCGGCCATCGAAGCCGGGGCGCTATCCGGGTGTGCTATTGCAGGCGGGCCACACGCAAGAAGGCAAAGCCGAGCCGCAGTGGCTGGCGGCGAATCTGGCGTTGAAGGGTTTCGTGTCGCTGGCGTTCGATCCGGCGGGGCAAGGCGAGCGCGAGCAGACATATGACGCGCAGTTGAAGGCTCCGGCCGCGGGATGGTCAGTGAACGAGCACATCCATCAAGGCGCGCAGGCGAGCCTGATCGGCGAAGGGTTGGCGCGGTACTTCATTCACGACGCGAAGCGATCGCTCGATTACCTGGCGAGCCGGCTCGAGGTGGATCCGGCGCGGCTCGGTGCTGCGGGATGCTCGGGCGGCGGTGCGCTCACCACCTTCATCGGAGCGCTGGATGCGCGATTGAAAGCGGTGATTCCGGCGTGCTTTCCGAACTCGTACCGGCTGTTGTTCTCCGGAGCCAATCCGCATTCGGAGATGACTTTGCCGCGGCACTTGGCGATCGGGCTCGATACCGCGGACTTCGTGGAACTTTCGGCGCCGGTGCCGTGGCAGCTCCACGCGACCGAGGAAGACTACTTCACGCCGGCGGGCGCGAAGCTGGTTTACGAAGAGGCGCGGCGATGGTATCGGATCTACGGCGCCGAGGAGAAGCTCGGCTACTTCGTAGGCAAGGGCGGGCATGGAACGCCGAAGGCGAGTCGCGAGGCGATGTACGCGTGGTTGATTCGCTGGTTGAAAGATGGCGAGGGGGATTCGCGCGATGTGGCGGTGAAGATGTTTCCGAACGAGACGCTGCTGGCGAGCCGCACGGGTCACGTGGAGGATGAACCGGGATCGCGCAAGCTGAATCAGGTGATCCTCGAGAGCTTCCAGGCGAAGCGCAAGGCGGGCACGCGCGCGGAGTTGGCGGCGGAGTTGCGGCGGATGCAGATCGTGGTGAATCTGCCGGCGCCGGTGGCGCGCGTGATGCGCGAGTCGGTGGGCAGCGGGTTCCGTGCGCAGCAGATTCGCTTCGAGAGCGAGCCGGGCATCGAACTCGCGGGGAGCTTGTTGATTCCGATGTCGAGTGGGAAGAAGCTGGCTGTGCTGTTGTTGGGCGGGCGGCTTTCGGATACGATTGCGGAACGAATTGCAAAGGCCGGCAACATGGTGCTGAAGATGGATCCGCGGCGGTCGAGCAAGTATGACGATCGGCGGCCGTATGTCGGCGATTGGCTCGCGAACACGCGCGCGGATCAGATCGGGCTCGATTTGCCGTCGTTGCGGGCGCGGGATATCGTGCGTGGCGTGGACCTGCTCGCCGCGCGTCCGGATGTGGATGCGAGGTCGATCCGTGCGGCGGCGCAGGGGATCAAGGGCGTGTGGCTGCTGCTGGCTGCTGCGGCGGATCCGCGGATTGGGAAGGTGTGGCTTGACCGGTCGCCTTACGGGTTTCCGGATGCGCTCGAGCAGACGATGAACACGGCGCTTTCCGATGCGGTGATCCATGGCTTTGCGCTGCGGTGGGAGATCGAGGACTTGGCGGAACGGATGGGCAAGCGCGAGTTGTTGCGCACGGATCCGGTGAATTGGATGGGTCGCGTGGTGGACGTGGGGCTCGGGTTTCGTTATCGATGGGTGCTGGGCGATTTGACCGATATGGCCGATGCGCAGGATGCCGAGTTCGTGGCGGAATTTCTGCGATGAGCGTAGAATGTACGCCATGAACAGAATCATTCGAGTCGCCCTTGGAATCGCGGTCAGTACGTTCGTTGCGCTCGCCGCCGACATCAGTGGAAAGTGGAGCGGTCAGGTGAGTCGCGGCGGTCAGAGCGTGGAGACCACCTTTCAATTCACCGTGAGCGGGGAAGCGTTGACGGGCACGGTGACGGATCCGAATGGGAGCATGAAGATCGAGAACGGCAAGGTGGCTGGAGACACGGTGTCATTCTCGATCGAGACGCAGCGCGGCAAGCGTACGTTCACGGGGAAGGTGTCGGGTGACGAGATCAAGTTCAAGCGCGAAGGCGGGCAGAATCCGTCGGAGTTCGTGGCCAAGCGCGCCAAGTCGTAGCCGAAAGAGGACGTGCCTGAGCTAGTAGCGCGAGTGACGTCCGACGCTCGCTGAAAGCCCGACCCGGGCTGCTTTGACGCGGTGAGAGTGGGTGCCGAAGCACCCGCCAGCAAGCTGAAGCGTGCGCCCCAAGTCTGCGTCGCGGTCCGAAGTGAACGGTCTGAGAGCCAAGTCTGGAACTGCTGATGATCGTAGCCGGGATGCCCGGACTCGGCGTGTCGGCGTGTATTCTGGAGTCACGGTGAAGCCGGTCCAGCCGCATTTCGTCATCCCCGCGGGCACCAAGGTGCTGACGCGCGCCGATGGGCGTGTGGGCATCGTCTCGCATGCGCCGGATGCACCCGAGCACGGATACCGGGTGCGATTCACGGACGGCGCTGAAGGTAGTTTTCGCCGCTATGAACTGACGATCTTCAAACACGCTGACGCCGAAGTGCCGGGCGCGGTGGAGCCCGAGTTGTTGCGGCCGTATGTGCAGTTTCAGTGCATCGTTGGGTCACGGGCCTACGGGTTGGACCAAGAGGGATCCGACGTTGACCGGCGCGGTTTCTTTCTTCCACCGGCGGATTGGCATTGGTCTCTAGCGGGAGTTCCTGGGCAGATCGAAAGCGACCAGGAGGAATGCTACTGGGAGATCGAGAAGTTCATTCGGCTGGCGTTGAAGGCAAATCCGAACGTGCTCGAGTGCTTGTACTCGCCGCTCATCGAGGCATGCACGCCGCTTGCGCAAGAGTTGATCGCGATGCACGAGATCTTTCTTTCGCGGCACGTTCATCGCACTTATAACTCTTATGTGCTTTCGCAGTTCAAGAAACTCGAACAAGACTTGCGCAACAACCATGCTCTGCGATGGAAGCACGTGATGCACCTGATCCGGCTGCTGCTCTCCGGCGTCACGGTGTTGCGTGAGGGGTTCGTTCCTTTGCGCGTAGACGGATATCGGGAGCAATTGCTGGCGATCCGGCGCGGCGAGGTTCCCTGGGAAAAGGTAGAGTCGTGGCGGCTGCAGCTCCACCGCGAGTTGGACGATGCGTTGGCGGGCACATCGCTGCCCGAGCACCCCGACTATGCGAGGGCCAACGAGTTCTTGCTGCGCGCGCGCCGGCATGCGACGGCGGAAGGCTACCACAAGGAGAATCCCCGTGATCGACTATGAGGTATTGCGGGCCGAGGTGGCGCGCCATCCGTATCCGCTGCTTTTCGCCACGGTAAGCGGCGCACATCTCTACGGATTCCCGTCACCCGATTCCGATTATGACTTGCGCGGCGCTCACATCCTGCCGATCGCCGAAGCCGCGGGGCTGTTGCCGAAACGTGAGACGCTGGAAGTAGAAGGGATGCGCGGCAGCGTCGAGATGGACTTGGTCACGCACGACGTTCTGAAGTTCTTCACGATGCTGCTCAAGAGGAATGGCTACGTGCTCGAGCAGTTGTACTCGCCGCTGATCGTGCAGTCGAGCCCGGAGCATGAGCAACTGAAGGAGATCTCGCGCGGCTGTATCACGCGGCGGCACAGCCATCACTACCTTGGCTTCGCGGCAACGCAGTGGAACTTGTTCGAGAAGGAGCAGCCGAGGCGCGTGAAGCCGCTACTTTACGTCTATCGAGTGTTGCTCACAGGGATCCATTTGATGCGAACGGGGAGGATCGAAGCCAATCTGGTGGCGCTCAACGAGGAGTACCGGCTGCCATACATCGATGAGTTGGTCCGGCGAAAAACCGGTGGTGCGGAGAAAGGCACACTCGAGTCTCCCGAGATGGAGCTCCACCGGAATGAGTATTCGCGTCTCGTTCGGGAGTTAGAAGAGGCCGCGCGAGGTTCCAAGCTGCCAGAGTCGCCTTCGAGCCGGGAGGCGTTGCATGATTTGCTCGTGCGCATTCGGCTCGCGGCGCGGTAGGCTGACAGCTGCAATGCGAAAATAAACGGGGGCAGGCCAGAGCCTGCTCCAAGCCGGAAAGTTGGTGGTGCCTTACCTTGGGGCAGGCTTGCGGTTCAACTCGAAGGTTGCGATTGGCACGTGACAAGGGTAAGTCGAGGGTATGACCGTCGAGGCAAACGAGGTCGTCATTTCTCAGCGCTCCGAGCCGGAACGGCAAGAGCTGACGGATTGGTTTGATGAGTTGCGGGAAGAAGCTTGGGGTCGCCAGATCGAAAGCGATTTCGGCCATGGCGGGCGTGCAACCGCCTTCATGGAGAAGATTGGCCGCCAGATCGCCGCAGGTCAGGATACGTGCCCGCGAGAGGGCTGGAGCTTCGTCGCGCGCAACGGGCGCGCCAGTGAAATTCCGGTCCCGAGCCCTTCCGGAATTCTGGGACCACTACGATAAGCTCCCAAACGGGTGATGGATCAGGCGGACAAGCAGTTCCTTCTCTTAGAGTCAACCCCGCGCATCCGTTGCTGCGCTCGCGATAGGCAGAGGCGACGCCCTCTTAGGGTGCTGGATCGGTCCGCATGACGAGTACGATCGGATCCTCGATTACTGATGCCCCAGCCGGCTTCCGGCGGACCGATCAGACTCTGGTCCGCGAGCGAGGGAGCCCGGAAAGCAAACGCGGCGCCGGGCGAGACCTGCCCGAGCGCCGCGTAAGTTCGTGCGAATGTGAAGCGGACTACTTGCCGCTTTCGATCCGCATCCCGTAGAAGGAGCGGTGGACGAAGAACAGCGCGATCACCAGGAACACCACGGCCAGCGTCGTGCTGAAGGCGGTTCCCTGTTCCCGCGAAAGCGACACTGCGAGTTCCACCGCGAGCAATCCGAACAGCGTGGTGAACTTGATGATCGGGTTGAGCGCCACCGATGACGTGTCCTTGAACGGATCGCCCACCGTATCGCCCACCACCGTGGCGTCGTGCAGCGGCGTGCCCTTCGCCTTCAGCTCGGTTTCCACCACCTTCTTCGCGTTGTCCCAAGCGCCGCCGGCGTTGGCCATGAAGATCGCCTGATACAAGCCGAACAACGCGATGGCGATCAGGTAGCCGATGAAGAAGTAGGGCTCGAAGAACGCGAACGAGAGCGTGGCGAAGAACACCGTCAGGAAGATGTTGAACATGCCTTTCTGGGCGTACTGCGTGCAGATTTCCACCACCTTCTTCGAATCCTCGACCGATGCTTTGGTGGTGCTCTCGAGCTTGATATTCGCCTTGATGTACTCCACCGCGCGATAAGCGCCCGTGGTCACGGCTTGCGTGGAAGCGCCGGTGAACCAGTAGATCACCGCGCCGCCAGTGATGAGTCCGAGCAGGAACGGCGGATAGAGAATCGAGAGGTTGCTGAGCAGTTCTGGCTTCAGACCGCCGGTGAGCGTGACGATGATCGAGAAGATCATCGTGGTGGCGCCCACTACCGCGGTTCCGATCAGCACCGGCTTCGCGGTCGCCTTGAACGTGTTGCCCGCGCCGTCATTCTCTTCGAGATGCTGCTTGGCTTCTTCGAACTTCGGATCGAAGCCGAAGTCCTTCTTGATCTCGCCCTCGATGCCTTTGATCGACTCGATGGTGGACAGCTCGTAGACCGACTGCGCGTTGTCCGTCACGGGACCGTAGGAGTCGACCGCGATCGTCACCGGACCCATGCCGAGGAATCCGAATGCGACCAGACCAAACGAGAACACGGCCGGAGCGAGCATCAACGAGGCCAAGCCCATGCCGGACACGATGTAGGCGACGGTCATGAGCAGCAGGATCGCCATGCCGAGCCAGAACGCGCTGAAGTTGCCGGCCACGAGACCAGAGAGGATGTTGAGCGAAGCGCCGCCTTCTTTCGAGGACGTGACCACTTCGTGTACGTGAGCCGATTCAGTGGACGTGAACACCTTGACGCCTTCGGGAATGATGGCGCCCGCGAGAGTGCCGCAAGTGATCACGGTAGAGAGCTTCCACCAAAGGCTCGGATCACCGCCGAGATCCGGAATCAGCAGGTACGAGACGATGTAGGTGAGCACTACAGACACGCCCGAGGTGATCATGACGAGCGAGGTGAGCGGAGCTTCGAAGTTGAAGCGGTTCGCGTCAGAGTATTTGCCGCGGGCGATGATGTCGTTGATGAAGTAGGAAGCGGCCGAGGCCACCACCATCATCACGCGCATGACGAAGATCCACACGAGCAGTTGCACTTGCACCAACGGATCCTTCACAGCGAGCAGGATGAACGAGATCAGCGCCACGCCGGTGACACCGTAGGTTTCGAAGCCGTCGGCCGAGGGGCCGACCGAGTCGCCCGCGTTGTCGCCCGTGCAGTCGGCGATCACGCCAGGGTTGCGGGCGTCGTCTTCCTTGATCTTGAAGACGATCTTCATGAGGTCCGAACCGATGTCGGCGATCTTCGTAAAGATGCCGCCGGCCACGCGGAGCGCAGCCGCGCCGAGCGATTCGCCGATAGCGAATCCGATGAAGCAGGGTCCGGCGTAGTCGCCCGGGACGAATAGCAGGATGCACAGCATCAGGAAGAGCTCCACCGAGATGAGGAGCATGCCGATGCTCATGCCGGCCTTGAGCGGAATCGCGTAGCAGGGCCACGGCTTGCCGCGAAGACTGGCGAACGCGCAGCGCGAATTCGCGAAGGTGTTGACGCGGATGCCGAACCAGGCAACGGAGTAGCTACCGAGGATCCCGACCATGCTGAACAAGAGAATGATCAGCACCTTGAGGAAGTCGAAGTGTTGGAGGAATCCGAAGTAGAAGACGATGATGACGCCGATGAAGATCTCGAGAATCATCAGGAACTTGCCCTGCGTCTGCAGGTAGGTCTTGCAGGTTTCGTAGATGAGCTCGGAGACTTCGAGCATCGACTTGTGGACCGGCATGCCTTGGAGTTCTTTGTAGATCAGAAGGCCGAATCCGAGGCCGAGCACGGATACGAGGATGCCGACCATGAGCAAACTTCGGCCACCGATGCCTCCGAGGAAGGTGGCCTTGTCGAGGTCGGGGAGCACCAAGTTGGCCTCGCCGCCGCCGTGCGATTGTGCCAGCACCGGCGCAGCGGCCAATGAGAGCAATAGCAATAGAAAGAGTAAAGATGTCGCGCGTCGCACAGGGACGCTCAGGTTGCAGAGCATTCAGTCGTTCTCCCGGTTAGGGTCGTTATTGGTAGTGGTCACGTTCTAGCCGGGCCTCCCAAATCCACAATGTGCGGCCCGGGGCGGGTAGGGGACCCGCCAGTACCCTCATACGATATCAGGTAGAACTCGGAGCGATCAAATGACCGGGGAGCTAAGGTGAGGGGACCGGAGGTCCTGGAACCGCAGAGGTCACCCAGCCTCGATCTCGACGTAGCGCATCAGGGAAAGCCATTCTTGCGTTTCACGGAGCAGGGCTTCGTCGGCCTGGAGGAGGATCCGGCGGAACTCTTTGGGGTTGTCGCCGGCGGTGCTCATTCTTTGGGCCAGCACTCGCAGTTGCCGCGCCATGCTTTCGCTGCGCTTTTCGAGGCGGAGATGTTCGCGGTGAGCGCGCATCCCGGCGATCGATGCGAGAACTGCTGGGAAGGCGATGGCGATCACCGTCAAGGCGGAATTGATCCAAGGATAGTGATGAACCCATTCATGCAGGGCCGTGTGGACGAACGCGGCACCCAACGTGACAAAGAACAGTACCTTGGCGGTGGTGAGAAACGCCTTGCCGTGCCAAGCTTCGCGGTCCCGCTTCTCTTCGTGGAACTTCACCTGGCCGTCAAGCCATACCTCGATCGCGTAATGCCGTAGAAGCGGGCAAAGGCCGGCTTCGCATGGCCGCAGGACCGGGAGGCGGTTCCAGGCTTCGTTGAAGGCGCGGACCATCCAGTCGTCAGGCTCATGCGCGTGACCCATGAATGGTGGCGTTTCGATCGGCGTCGGGTCAACGCCGCAAACCGCCAAGAAGAACCCGGACCTTATCCGCTCGGCGAGGAAGCGGTTCTCCATCCATCGTTCCTGCGAGCGATGCCCGTGAGAGCGCCGAACAACGAGCCAGGCAATGACGAGCAGCACGAACTCGAAAGCATAAGCGAGAAACGAGAAATCCTCGTCGAGAGCCGCGACCGCGATTGCTACTGCCGCAACCGCGAGGGCGGAGAACACGTAAACGAAGAGGCCTGCGCGGTGAAAGAGCTTCTGGTGCTGCTTGGCGAGCAACGAAGTGTGCACATAGAGGGGAAACAACTTCTCGCGCACGATCTTCCTGGCGGCTTCGGGGAGGCCTGCCGCCGATTTGGGTGTCTCAAAATAGTCCCTTTCGAGGTTGGCAAGATAAGGCAGTCTTTCCGATGGATTTGGCCGTGCCTCGTTGAACTCAGCGATCGCCGCAAGTGAAGTAGCGCGCAGGCCAACTCCCGATTCCGCTTCGATGGAGTCCCAGATGCGGATGATGGGACGCCGGTTGAGCCGCGCGTACTCGACAATCTCGGCGGTACCACCGCGGCCCACCGCACCGTGACTGTTCCAAATGGCGATCACGACGTCACAGTGATCCACCACCCACCGGCCCGCAGCTTCATACGCGGCGTTGCGGCTCTCCTTGGAATCGTCGTCGGGACGCAGCCGAACAGGGCGGCGGCATTGCGCGAGCAGTTGGAGAAACTCGTTCTTCGACTCCGCGGTCTCGAAGTCGCGCATGTACTCGTCGTCGGGCAGCGGCAGCACCACGTCGATGGCCGCCCCCGGATATTCGAGTACGGCTTGCGCCACGATCCGATCCGCACCCTCGGCCAGAGGAGTGACCACTCCGTAGAGTACGGGCGGCGAATTCTCGCGCCGGGCCTTCGCTACGGCTTCGCGATCCTTCGGGTCCAGAAAAAGCTGGTCGATTTGCTCTGCGATTGCCTTGCGCACGAGTTCCGTCATGCGAGCCTGGTCGAAATTCTTGCGATGACCAGTTACTCCAATTCGGATGCGGAAGGGAATCGGCTCAAACGCTGGGACCGTAGGGCTCATGATTCTTCGTATCAGCGTACATCGGGAGCCCAGGTCACTGCGGCGCCGCGGCCAACTCACGCAGCACATCGAGCGCCTCTTGCCGGACCGCGGCATCCATTCCCGCCGCAGCACGTTCGAGATTCCGCTTCGCTCCCGCGAGATCCCGCAGCGCTGCGAGCGACATGCCGAGGCCCAGATAAGCGCGGTCCAGCTTCGGATTGAGCTCCGCCGCTTTGCGGAATGCCTCGGCGGCATCGGCGAACCGGTGCAATCCGGCGAGCACGATCCCGTGGTTCAGTCGAGCCTCCGCACGGCCGGGCGACAACTCCACCGCGCGCCTGCAATGATACTCGGCTTGTGCGGCATCGCCGCCCGAGAGGAAAAAGTTCGCCATGTTCTCGTGGGCTTCGCCGTAGCGCGGCCACCAACGCAGCGACTCGCGCAGTGCTTGTTCCGCGCCGGCGCGATCGCCCGCTTCGAGCAGCAGTCCGCCGAGCGTGTTCTGCGCTTCCGTGAAATCTGCCTGCAACCGCACGGCCTCGCGCGCCGAAGCGATAGCATCGCCGCGCCGCCCGGCGGCTTGATAGGCCCGCGCGAGATCGTGATGCGTGCCGGCATTCGAAGCATCGAAGCCACGCGCGCGCTCGAGCACCTCGATCGACTCCTGCACTCGCCCTTCGCGTAGCTGCGCGAACCCGAGTCCGCGAAGCGCCGGCGAATAGCGCTCGTCGCGCCGGAGCGCTTCGCGATAGAGATCGATCGCACGATCGCGGCGGCCCTTCTCGATCCACGCTTGCGCCAGGTTCAGATAGAACTCGGGCTGCTTCGGTTGATCGAGTGCGATCGCTCGTTCCAGGCGCGGAATCCCGGCGTCGATGTTGCTCTTGTGCATCACCTGCGCGAGCGCGAGATAGAGCTCCGGGGGGTTCGCCGGATAGTACGGCGCAACTTCTCCCGCGTATGCGCTCTCGTTCGCCGAGCGCTCGCGTCGCGGAGCCAGCAGATCACCGGCGGGCTTCGTGCGTTGAATGCGATGGTCGGTGACGGCGGCATGCACCACGTCTTCGGTGCGGCGCTTCGGCATGTGGCACGAAGCGCAATCGGACTTCGCCGCGGGATGCTTCGCCGAGAGCGAAGCATGGCAACCCTTGCACGCGTTGTCGTAATTGGCTGCCGTGCCATGCGGGTGATGGCACGTGGTGCAAGTGAGGGTCTCGGATCGGCGGAAACACGCCGACTGCCGGAGACGATAAGCCGCGCTCACGATTTCGAACTTGTCGTCGTGTCCCGTACCGGGTGCGTGATCGAAGTGCGAGATATGATCGCCGAGCGGATCGCCGGCGCGATAGGCGAACACGCTGCGATCGAAGCGCACGATCGAGTTCGGCAGCGAGAAGGAAGTCGTCTCGAGGTGGCACTGCATGCAGACCTCGAGCTGCCGGTCGCGATCGAGCCGGGCGGGGTTGACGATCGTCTTTGCCAACGCCGCTTTGTCCGAGCGCTGCGCCGCTTCGATGTGCGCTCCACCCGGTCCATGGCAGCGTTGGCAATCGATGCCTTCGGGCATCGCCGGCGGAAACGTCGCTTCTACTCCGGATCGCGACGCGCCCTCGGGAATCGCCGGGTAGCCGTTGTGGCATGCCATGCACTCGTCGGTAAGCGAGCGGCGAAAGCCGAGATGATCGGCGCGATCGAAACCCGGGCTCATGGCCCAATATCCGCCGTTCTCGGTGTACCAGGCGACGGGCAACTCCACGAGCCGATTGTCGGGCCGGCGATGAATGTAGCTGCGTGAGGCGTGCCCCGAGCCGAGCACGTAGTGGATCTCGAGTTCGAGCGCGTTCTCTTCGCGGCCCTGGTAGCCGAGCTGGTAGCGGCGCTGGAAGAAATGGTCGCCGCGGCGCAGCATCTCGAAGCGGTCGCCCGAGGGGGCGTGGTCGAGCTTGTTGCGCTTCGAGAAGTCCTCGATGTTGAGAAGCGCGGGCGTGGCCACGGCGAATGATCGTGCCATGCCGCTCTTCTTGTATGCCGCGGCTTGGGCGGCGTGGCATCCGGCGCAAACTCGCGGATTCACGTACTCGGCAGATCTTGTTTTGGGTGCTTCCTTGCGCGCGCAGGAGGCCAGGAACAGGAGCAGGATGCAAACCGGGCGCGACAAGAGCCCAGTATGCCACGCGGCTTGCAATAATGGACCGATGTCCGAAGCCGCCTACCGCTCCCAAATCCGGATCGAGCGCGTGAAGGGACCGCTCCGTCGCGCCTGGCTGCCTGCCGAATCCGAGCCCGTGCTGTTCAGCGCTCACGGCGCCATCGCCAAACACTATGGACTCGAGCCTGGCAAGTTCGAAGAGCACGCCACCACGATCGACTACATCGTGGCTTCCGCCGCGGGTTGACTCATGGGGACCTTCGGGGGCGCGCTGGAGGCGCGTCAGATTCCCGCATCGGCCGGGAGGCTCGAATGCGAAGCCGTGGGTGAAGTAGAGACCGAGGATCGGGTGCTGGTGTTGAAACGCGTGCACGTGCGTTTGAAGCTGAAGGCTGAGGCCGCGCATCGAGAGACGGTGGAGCGCGTTCACGGCGTGTTCCATGATCGCTGCCCGGTGTACCGTTCACTGAAAGCAGCCATCGCCATGACCACGGAGCTCGCCTTCGAGGAGATCGCCGCGCCGTGAACGCCATTGTGGCCGGATCGGGTTTGGTGGGCGGATTCCTGCTCTGCGAGTTGACCGCCCGCGGGCACTCTGTGACGGCGCTGGTGCGCAAGCCACTCGCGTTCCAGCATCCGAACCTCGTCGAGCGCAAGGTGGATTTCGAACATCTTGGCGCCGCGGACTTGCCCGAGGCCGGGCATGTGTACTGTGCGGTCGGCACCACGATCCGCAAGGCGGGATCGCAGGAAGCGTTCCGGCGAGTCGACTATGACGCTCCCCTCGCGTTGGCGCGCTGGAGCCTCGAACGTGGCGCGAAACAATTCTCGCTAGTTTCGTCGGTAGGGGCGAACTCGGCTTCGAGCAATTTCTATCTGCGCGTGAAGGGCGAGTTGGAAGCCGCGCTGCGAGCCTTGCCGTTCGAAGGGCTCCACGTTTTTCGCCCCGGAGTGCTGCTCGGTCCACGTCAGGAAAGCCGCCCTGGCGAGGTGATCGGCAAAGCGCTCTCGGTCGCGCTCGGTTTCGTGCTGATCGGCGGTCTAAGCAAGTATCGAGCGATGCCGGCTGACGTGTTGGCCCGCGCGATCGCGAACCTGTCTGCGAGCGGCGCGCACGTCTATCATTACAACGAGATTGTGAAACATGCCTGAATCGATGAAACGAATCGTGTTGGCTTCCCGGCCAGTGGGAGCCCCCAAAGACTCGGACTTCCGCTTCGAGGAAGTCGCCGTGCCGGAGCCCACCGAGGGCGAAGTGCTCGCCAAGGTGCTTTACCTTTCGGTGGATCCGTACATGCGCGGACGCATGCGCGATCGCGCCTCGTACTCGCAACCGTTCGCATTGAATGAGCCGCTCTACGGCGGTGGCGTGTCGCGGGTGGTGGCTTCGAAGTCGCCGCGATTCGCGCTCGGAGACTACATCGAAGGAATGACTCCTTGGCAGCCGTGGATCACCACAACTGGAAAAGGATTCCGCAAGCTCGATCCGGCTGTGGCTCCGGTCTCGACTGCGCTCGGCGTGCTCGGGATGCCTGGGCTCACCGCTTACTTCGGACTGTTGACGGTGGGCGCAGCGAAGGCAGGCGAGACTGTCGTGGTGTCTGGCGCGGCGGGCGCGGTGGGATCGATCGCGGGGCAGATCGCCAAGATTCAGGGATGCCGCGTGGTGGGCATCGCGGGGAGCGATGACAAAGTGGCGTGGCTGACCGAGGAACTCGGCTTCGACGCGGCGTTCAACTACAAGACCACGGGCGACTATCGCAAGACGCTTGCCGAGTTCTGCCCATCGGGAGTCGACGTCTACTTCGACAATGTCGGCGGACCCATCTCTGACGCCGTGATGCCGCTACTCAATGTGAAAGCGCGCATCCCGATCTGCGGGCAGATCTCGCAGTACAACGACGAGAGCGCGCCGCTCGGTCCGCGCTCGGACTTCTATCTCATCATCAAGCGGGCACGAAAGGAGGGTTTCCTCGTGATCGATTTCGCCGAGCGTTACGGCGAGGGCTTGTCGGCGCTCACGGGTTGGGTGCGCGAGGGCAAGCTCCGCTATCGCGAGCAATTCGAGCTTGGGCTCGAGAACATGGTGCGTGCGTTCACTGGGATGATGGAAGGCTCCAACACTGGGAAGATGTTGGTCAAGATCGCGGCGGAGTAACGGGGATGCGGTAAGCGGGCGGGACGGAAGCGTGTACGGCGAAGCGCTGCTCCAAGGGGCCGAAACTCGCAAAGCGCGGCGCCGACGCGCGCTACCGAGTGTTGGTGCGTGCGGCGGCAGCGGGACTGAAGTCCCGCGCTGGCTAAAGCCCGCCCTACACGGAGTGTAGAAATCGGGTCGCGACTACAATGGGAGAAATGCCGACCGCCGCCGAAACATTCGTGTCCCCTGACGTTGTCGCCAAGTACGAACCGGTGATCGGGCTCGAAGTACACGTGCAGTTGGCTACGCGGACCAAGATCTTCTGTTCGTGCGCCACCGGATTCGGCGCTCCGCCCAACACCAATGTTTGCCCGGTGTGCCTGGGAATGCCGGGTGCGTTGCCGGTGTTGAACAAGCAGGCGGTGGAACTGGCTGTGGAAGGCGCGCTCGCGCTGAACTGCCAGGTCCGCGAGTCTTCGATCTTCGCGCGCAAAAACTACTTCTATCCGGATCTTCCCAAGGGCTATCAGATCTCGCAGTACGACAAGCCTTTCGCCGAGCACGGCTTCGTCGACATCGTGCTGGCAGGCGGCGTACACAAGCGCATCGGCGTGACGCGCGTGCACATGGAAGACGACGCGGGCAAGAGCATGCACGAGGGTTATCGCGATTCGGACCGCTACACCTACGTCGACCTCAATCGCACCGGTACGCCGCTCATCGAGATCGTGAGCGAGCCCGACATGCGCAGTTCCGAAGAGGCGTATCAATACCTCACCGAAGTGAAGCTGCTGCTCGAGTTCGCCGGCGTTTCCACTTGCGACATGGAGAAGGGGCACCTGCGCTGCGACGCGAACGTCAGCGTTCGCCTGCGGGGCGCGGAGAAGTTCGGTACCAAGGCCGAGGTGAAGAATCTGAACTCGTTTCGCTTTTTGAAAGAAGCGCTCGACTACGAGATCCAGCGGCAAATCGCGCTCATCGAAAGCGGCGGCAAGGTGAAGCAGGAAACGCGCGGGTACGATCCGGCGGCGGGCGAAACGTTCAGCCAGCGGAGTAAAGAAGAAGCGCACGATTATCGCTACTTTCCCGAGCCCGACTTGCTGCCCTTGAAGATCAGCGGGCGTTGGCTCGGCGAGATCCGTTCGCGCATGCCCGAGTTGCCTCCCACGTTGCGGAAGCGCTTGGTGGAAGACTATGGACTGCGCGAGTATGACGCGCAGGTGCTCACGCAGACGCGCGAGACGAGTGCGTACTATCGCGACGTAGTGAAAGCGGGCGCCGATCCCAAGATCGCTGCCAATTGGGTGACCGGCGAATTGGCGGGAGCGCTCAAGGCGGACGGGCGCGAGATCTCCGAGTCGCCTGTGAGCGCCGAGCGGCTGGGCGAACTGCTGCGGCTGATCGCTTCTGGCGAGATCTCGAACAAGCTTGCGAAGGAGATTTTCCCGAAGATGTACGAGTCCGGCGACGCGGCCTCGGCGATCATGGATCGCGAAGGGTTGCGGCAGATCTCGGACACGAGTGCGATCGAGAAGATCGTGGATGAAGTGATCGCGGCGAATCCGAAACAGGTGGAGCAATTCAAGAGCGGCAAGACGGCGGTGGCGGGTTTCCTGGTGGGGCAGGTGATGAAGGCGTCGCGTGGGCAGGCGAATCCGCAGATGGTGAACGAGCTGTTGAAGAAGAAACTCGGTTAGGAGGACTCGCCGCCTGACTCGCCCGGCCGGCGCAGCCTTGGGGGTTACGGGCGCGAGAGCGCCTCGCGGTAGGTCTCGAGCACCTGGTGCGCGGTGCGCTCCCAACTGAACTTGCGCACCTGCTCGTAACCACGTTCGATAAGGCGAGCGCGGGCGGGTTGATCGAGGAGGATTTCCTTGAGGCCGCGGGCGATCTCGAAGACGTTGTCCGGACTCACGGTCACAGCCGCATCGCCCACCACTTCGGGCAGCGAACTCACGTTCGAAGTCAGCACGGGCGTGCCGCTGGCCATGGCTTCGAGCGGCGGCAGGCCGAAGCCTTCGTGCAGCGAAGGAAACGCGAAGGCCGCGGCGGATTCGTAGAAGGCCTTCAACGCTTCCACCGGAATGTGGCCGAGAAACCGGATCGCCTGGCCGAGGCGTGTCTGCGCGGCGGCCCGGCGCACTGCCGGATACTTGGAGATGTCGTCGCCCACCACGATGAGGCGCAGGTTCCGGAACTGCTCGCTTTCCTGAAGCTCGTCACGCAGCACGGAGAACGCTTCAATTAGCCGCGGCACGTTCTTGTGCGGGCGGATGTTGCCGACATAAAGGATGAACGGCTCAGAGACTCCGTAGCGCTCGAGCGCGCGGGTTCGCTCTTCGGGGGACGGGCGCAGGGCGAGAAACTTGGGATCGAGCGCGTTGTAGATGACGCGGATGTGGTCATGCGGAACGCCGAGCACGGTCTCGACCGAGCGGCGCGTGGCCGCGGAGACCGCGATCACTTTGCCGGCGCGCAGCAATCCCCGGCGCGCGCGGAAGAGGCTCAACTGATTGCGCCATCCGGCGCCGGAGAGCAGCACGCGGCTCATGTCGTGTACGGTGACCACGTAGGGCTGCGGCATCATCAACGGAACGCGATTGATGGGGACATGGCAAAGGTCGGCCGCGAGGCGCTTGACGACGATGGGGAAGCGCACGTTGTCGAACTTTTCGAGATCGCCGTGCGAGTACGGGACGGTGGAGAAGTTGCGCGGCAGGCCAGCGAAGCTATCGCGGTCTTGCGCGTAGCAGACGAGCAGGTAGCGATTCTCCTGATCGATGGCTGCGAGGCCCTGGAGCAGGTTTCGGATGTAGGTGCCGATGCCGAAATCCTGGACATGGCGCGCGTCCAGGACAATGCGCATGGCGCGGCCTCAGTGCGCCGCCACGGCGGCTTGCTTCCAGGCGTACAGCGGGAAGCGGTCAGTGAGGGCAGCGGCGCGCTTGCGCACCGAGGCGATGGCGCCGTCGATTGCGGCGGGGTCTTTGGCGAGTTGGTTCACCACCTCGGCGATCATGGATCCGACCTCGCGCATTTCGGCTTCGCGGAATCCCCGCGTGGTGACGGCGGGGCTGCCGAGGCGAATGCCGCTCGGGTTGAGAGGCGGGTTCACGTCAAACGGGATGGCGTTCTTGTTGACGGTGATGTAGGCGTGATCGAGCGCGGCTTCGGCTTCTTTTCCGCGAACGCCTTTGCTGAAGACGTCGAGCAGCAGCAGGTGCGTATCGGTTCCGCCGGAGACGACACGGAAGCCAGCATCGACGAGCGATTGCGCGAGCGCGGCGGCGTTCAACTTCACCTGTTGTTGATAGGCGCGGAACTCGGGTCGTAGAGCCTCGAGGAAGCAGACCGCTTTCGCGGCCATCACGTGACACAGCGGACCGCCTTGCGCTCCGGGGAAAACGGCTTTGTCGATGAGGTCGCCGAGGAGGATGTCTTTGCCCTTGGCGTCTTGGCCCATCACGCGGCGCTTGGCGAGAATGAGGCCAGAGCGCGGACCGCGGAGCGTCTTGTGCGTGGTGGAGGTGACGATGTCGGCGTGATCGCAGGGGTTGGGGTAGAGGCCGGCGGCGACGAGCCCGGAGAAATGCGCCATGTCCACCAGGAAGAGCGCACCGACGGAATCGGCCACTTGGCGGAAGCGGGCGAAATCGATGATCCGCGGATAGGCGCTCGCGCCGCCGATGATCATCTTCGGCTTGTGCTCCTCGGCGAGGCGCGCGAGTTCGTCATAGTCGATGCGTTCGTCTTCTTTGCGCACGCCGTAGGGGACGATCTTGTAGGTCTTGCCCGAGAAGTTGAGATGGTGGCCGTGAGTGAGATGGCCGCCGTGGGCGAGATTCATGCCGAGGATGGTGTCGCCGGGCGTGAGCACAGCGGCGTAGGCGGCTTCGTTGGCTTGGGATCCGGAGTGCGGCTGGACGTTGGCGTAGTCGGAGTGGAAGAGCTTCTTGGCCCGGTCGCGAGCGAGGTTTTCGACGACGTCGATGTGTTCGCAACCGCCGTAGTAGCGCTTGCCCGGATAGCCTTCGGCGTACTTGTTGGTAAGCACGCTGCCGGTGGCTTCGAGCACGGCCTCTGACGTGAAGTTCTCGCTGGCGATCAGTTCGATGCGGGTGTTTTGGCGATCGAGCTCATGGTGGATCGCTTCGTAAATCTCCGGATCGACTTCAGCGAGAGTCCTCGCCATTGCCTGCTGTTCGGTCATTATGATTCATTTCCTCCTCGAGCCTTGCGATTTTGGCCACGCGGCGCGCGTGACGGCCGCCCTCGAATTCGGTGTTGAGAAAGACGTCGACCATCTGCTCGGCGGTGGCCGAATCGGTGTAGCGCGCGCCGAGCGCGAGCACGTTGGCATCGTTGTGCGAGCGCGTCAGGTGCACCTCTTCCGGATTGACGGCGAGCGCGGCGCGGATGCCGGGGACCTTGTTCGCCGCGATCGACATGCCGACTCCGGTGGAGCAGACGAGGATACCGCGGTCGACTGCGCCTTCGGTCACGCGGCGTGCGACGAGAGCGGCGTAATCCGGGTAGTCAGTGGACTCGCCGTTTCCGGTGCCGCAATCCATAACCTCATGTCCACGGGCGGCGAGCCATTGGCGAAGCTGTTCCTTCAGGGTGAAACCAGCGTGGTCCGCCCCGATGGCGATTTTCATGGGGAACCTCGATTTTAGCATTGTTGACCGGTGAATCCTCTATGCCATACTCAGGAAATCCCGACCCGCACTCCATCCTCATCGGCTCTTTCCACGGACTCTTGGCCCGGCGTGTTTGTGGTGTTCGAAGGCATCGACGGCACGGGCAAGTCGACGCAGGTGCGGATGCTGCGCGAGGCGCTCGAACGCGCTGGGGAGACTCCGGTGGTGTCGCGGGAGCCGACCGACGGACCGTGGGGGCGCAAGATCCGCGAGTCCGCGACGACGGGGCGGATGTCGCTCGAAGAAGAACTCGCGGCGTTTCTCGAGGACCGCACGGAGCACGTGAACGGCTTGATCCTGCCGGCGCTGCATGAGGGTCGCGTGGTGATCCTCGACCGGTACTACTATTCGTCGATCGCGTATCAAGGCGCGCGGGGGGGGAACGAGCGAGAGATCGAGCGGATCATGACGCAGCGGTTTCCGAGGCCGGATGTGGTGTTGCTGCTCGACATCGATCCGGCGGAGGCGGTACACCGGATCGCGAACCAACGCGGTGAGATTCCGAACGAGTTCGAGAGGTTGGAGGGGTTGGAACGGTCGCGGCGGATTTTTCTGGGGCTGGGCGATGACCGGATCGTGAGGATCCGGGCTGGGCTGGCGCCACAGGTGGTGCATCGGGAGGTGGTGGCGGCGCTGGTGGCTGGTCCGCTGCGGTGGCGGAGGCCGGATGCGGCGGTGTGGTTGGCGGGGAAGTTCGTGAAGCCGGTGTTTTGACTGGAGAGGGGCTTGCGCCGGAGGGTAGCTTAAACGGGTCGCGAACGGCGCAAGGGACTCGCGGCCTATGCGCGGCGTACTGTGGGGTCTAACGCAAACGCGGGATCCCGCCGATCTCTTCCATGGAGTATCCCACCATGGTTTGCGAGCGATGCGGTACGCCCTGTCCGCAATTGATCGAAGGCCAACTCACTGCGCTCTGCGCGCAGTGTTTTGACGCCTCAGCGCTCGATTTGGCGAATCTGTCCATCTCGGTTGGGCTTCGCGAAGAAGAGGCAGACTTCTTCATTTCCTACGCAAGCCCCGATGTGGAATGGGCGAAGCTGACCGCCGAAGCCCTGGAAAAGCGCGGCTTCCGAGTGGTCTACCAGCACCGCGACTTCCTCTACGGGCAGAACTTTCCGCTCCAGATCGATCGCGCGCTACGCAACGCCCGCCGAATCATCGCGATCCTTTCGCCACACTACATGCGATCGGACTATGCATGGGCGGAATGGTCCGCGGCTTGGGCCGCCAATCCCGACAACGAGTCGCGGCGGATCATCCCCATTCGCGTGGCGCCGTGCAAAGTGGACGGACTCATGGCCGCGATCCACTACCTGGACTTGGTCGGCAAGCCCAAGGCGCACTGGGGCGACCTGATCGTGGAAGCGGTGGCGCCCGGGTGGCGCAAGTTCTGGAAGTCGAGCACCATCGACGCCAAGCCTGGCTCGCCCACTACACGCGAAGTCGACTACTTCATCAGCTACGCGCCCGACGATTTCCAGGTGGCATCGAACGTCTCGCAGATCCTCGAACGCGAGGGTTACTCGACGCGGATGTGGAGCCCGGATATCCCGCGGGGCACCGGACTCACCGTCGAAGCAGAAGCGGGCCTCGCCAACGCGCGCCAGCTTTTGGCGATCTTGTCGCCTCGATACCTCGAGTCGGGTGCGGTCTGGGACGAGTGGAGCTTCGCGCGGGAAGCGGGGAAGCTCCTTTCGGCGATCAAGGTAGCGCCGTGCGACGCTTCGCATTTGCCGGGCGGCGCATTCGCGGATCCAGCGGATCTCGCGGAAAAGTCCGGTGACGCTTTCGCCGCCGCGCTGCTCGAGCACGTGAGCCCGCTATGGCTGCCGGGGTCGCCGCTCGGCCGCAAGGCCGACTATTACATCAGCTACGCCCGCGCCGACCAACACTGGGCCGAATTCGTGGTGGAATCGCTGCGCAAGGAAGGCTACACGGCGCGTTTGTGGAATCCGGGGCGCAGGCGCGGTCCGTTGACGCTGCGAAAGATCCGCGAGGCAATGGAAGATTCGTCCGGGCTGATCGGCATCTTCTCACAGGAGTATCTGCACTCTGACTACGCGGTGGATGAGTGGCAGGAAGCCGCCGAACTCGGGCTGCCACGAACCGCTGCGCGCGTTTCCCGATGCGAGCCCGGCCTGCTGCTCGATACGGCCGCGGCGGTGGACCTGGTGGCGCAAACCGATGCCTACGCGCAGAATCTTCTCGACACTCTGGCGCCTCTGTGGAAAGCGCGGCCGGAGTCAGGCGCGGCTACCGCTTCCAGCCGGCCCGCCTACTTCGTCAGCTACGCCGAGCCAGACGCGAAGTGGGCCGAGTTCGTCGCCTCCACGCTCGAAGCGGAAGGCTATGCGGTTCGGATGTGGAATCCAGCGCGCAAGCGCGGACCCAGCACCCATCGCCGCGTGACACAGGCGATTCGCGGAGCCGGGCGAGTGATAGCGATCTTGTCGCCAGCGTATCTGGGTACCGATCACGCACGCGACGAATGGGCGACAGCGGCGGTTTTCGCAAACGCGCAGCGTCCGCTGGCGGTGCGTGTGAGCGAATGCGATCCGACATCGTTGCTCGGCCGCGATATCGACCTCGACCTCACTGGAATGACCGATGAGGAATGCGCCGAGGCGCTGCTCGACCAGGTGGTGCCGAACTGGCTGGCGCGTTGGCGTTGGGCGATCCGGCGCCTGCGAGGAGTGGGCGAAGCGATCGAGGAGCCGGCGCCCGCGCGTGGAATGCCCACCAGCTATGGTCCGTGGGGAATCATCGCGCCTTTGGTGGCGGCGATGGCGATCAGCTTCGGGTTGATGAGCGGAGGCGGTGGCAGCTTCTCGCTGCAGCGCGAACTGCGCGCGCAGTGGAACGCTCCATCGACCTCGGATTGGACTTCGCCGCTGCGATCGGGAGCGCTCCAGGTCGACGGCGGCATCGCGCGCCTGGCTGGAGCGGTGCTGTACAAGCAGAGCGCGAATACTCCGAATGGCCGCGCCGACTTCGAGGTTTCGTTCCGCAAGGGCGTAACGCTGTTGGCGCGAGCATCGAATCGGCTCGACCGGTACTACTCGGTTCGTGTGGACCGCGAGGGCGGCGAGGGGCTGGGTGTGCGTGTGTTGCGCCACATGGCTGGTGAAGCCGTAGCCATTACGCCACAAGTGGATCCGGTGGCGGGGGTAGGGCGGCAGGTAGCGTTCGCCCTCGAAATGGATGGTCCTCGCTTCCGGCTGTTCGTGAATGAAGCGAGTTTCGCGCGCTGGGAAGACTCGGCAATTCCTACCGGCGCGGTGGGTCTACAGGCGAACGAAGAAGATGGTGTGCAGTTGCACCGCGGAGGGGTGGAATTGCGCCGAAACGCGAGCCGGTTCGCGAGTCCGCATGCACTTGTGGCCGCCGTGGTACCGGAGTTCAAACTTCCCTACTAAGCGGACCAGCCTACTCGAGCGCGCCGAAACACGCCTCCGTGGACGGAAACTACGTAGTACACGGTGAAATCCGGTTGGTCAGGACAAAGCACCTTGTATCTAGGGACTCCTGCTGATTGGGACAGCGCCCTGCTCCCTCTACAATCAGTTTGTCCCCAATGGCAAAGACGGCGTCAAAATCGTTCTTCTCGGAAGCCGAAGCTGCGCGTGAACTCGGCATCACTATCGATGAGTTCCGCACGCTGGTCAAGCGGCATATCGGAACAGCCGACGAAGATGTGAAGAACATGGGAGTCACGGCGTACCATGCGTCGAACCTGTTGGCACTGCGAATGTTGATGGCGGCGGGCGCCAAGCCAAGTCCGGTGGCATAGGGCGCTCGTTCCACTAGCGCGTTCGCGACAGCAGGTCACTCACCGCAAACACCGTTACGCCCAAGACCAGCAGTTGCGTTCGCATCGAGGAAACGGCCGAGCGTAGGGCCTCAGGGTTCGGGACGCCTGCCTCGAGTGCTCGCCGAAACGCTTTCTCGGTTCGATGCAAGCCGGCGCCGCTTGCGAGCGGTGTAATTGCGAGCGCGGCCAGAAGGAACCACTCGAGTCCGGAGACGCCTGGTCGATTGGACAAGGCGTCAGCGGTACGCCAGATACCGAGGGCCCACATCAAGTACGCTACCCAGAAGACGGCTGCGCGGTAGGCAGGATCGAGGGTATTCACTTGTATCGTCCTCCCGTGTCCCATCACGGCCTCGCGCTCCCGGGCCGCGCGGGAGGCGGGCAGCATTCGGCTGCGCAAACCTGCGTCACTCCGGAGAGCACCAGTTCGCGAATCATCCGCACGAACTTCGGATGCGTGCCCACCGTTCCTGCGCGCACCATCGGAATCCCGCGCTCTTCGGCGGCTGCTCGCGCGTCGTGATCGAGATCCCACAGCACTTCCACGTGATCCGACAGAAACCCGATGGGCGCGATCACTACGGGCGTGCGGTCTTGGCGCGACCGCAGGAAATCGCACACATCCGGACCGAGCCAGGGTTGCGTAGGTGGTCCGCTGCGGCTCTGGTACACCAACGTGTGGCGGGCAGCGCCGGCGAGCGCTGTCACGCGGCGGCAGGCCTCTTCGAGTTGCGCCACGTAGGCGCAACCGGCGGACATCGAGTTCGGGATGCTGTGCGCGGTGAACACCACTTCGGCGTCACCGCCGGCCAACGCGTCGCGCACGCGATCGGCCATCGCCGCGAGGAACAGCGGGTGATTGGCGAACGATGGTAGCTTGTCGATCGCGGGCGCGCCTTCGCCCACCTCGGTGCGAGCCGCTTCGATGTTCTCGCGATACTGCCGGCATCCGGAGTAGGAACTGAAGATCGAGGTCACGAATGCGCGCGCGTGCCGGATCCCGTCGGCCTTCATCTGCCGCATCGTATCCGGGAGCATGGGATGCCAGTTGCGGTTGCCCCAGTAGATCGGCAGTGCTGGACCCTCGCGATCGAACAGTTCGCGGAGCGCGGCAATCAAGGCCCGAACTTGGTCATTGATCGGGCTGCGCCCTTCGAGATGGTAATAGTGTTCGGCCACTTCGAGCATCCGCTCGCGCGGTACGTTCCGTCCGCGGAGCACGTTCTCGAGAAACGGGATCACGTCTTCGTGTTTTTCGGGTCCGCCGAAGGAAACGATCAGCAGGGCGTCGTGTTGCATGTCCTGCCCAGTTGTAGCATGCCCGGGTTGTAGCATTAGAAGATGGACGGTCCCATCGTTCCCCTCACACTCGAAGGTTCCTACGCGTTGCACCAGATGATGAAAATCCGCTGGCGCGAGTGGAAGCAGTTGCCCGAGACCGTCTGCCGCGCCATTTCCGAAGAAGCGGCGGCATGGCTGGCGCAAGCGGAGAACTCGCAGTCGGCGCTGTTCTCGATGCTGGGCCACAAGGGCGACCTCATGCTCGTCCACTTCCGCCGCGATATGGCCGAGCTCAATCGCACTGAGCTCGAGTTCGCGCGGCTGCGCCTGTTCGACTATCTGGAACCTGCGCACTCCTATCTTTCCGTGGTGGAACTCGGCCTGTACGAATCCACCGGACGCATCTGGCGCGTCTTCGCCGACAAGGGGCTCGAGCCCGGCACCGATGCATGGAACGAGGCGCTGGCCGAGGAGATGGAGCGGCAGCGAAAGGCCATGGAGCCACGCCTGTATCCCGCCATGCCGCAGCATCGTTACCTTTGCTTCTATCCGATGGACCGCCGCCGGGGCGAACAGAAGAACTGGTATCAGGTCCCGTTTGCCGACCGCGCCCGCATGATGCACGAGCACGGCATGGTGGGGCGCAAATACGCCGATTCGGTGAAGCAGATCATCTCGGGCTCGATCGGGTTCGACGACTGGGAATGGGGCGTGGATCTGTTCAGCGAGGATCCGCTGCACTTCAAGAAGCTGATCTACGAGATGCGCTTTGACGAGGTGAGCGCGGTCTATGCGGCGTTCGGGCAGTTTTTCATGGGGATCCGCCGCCGGCCTGGCCAACTGCCGGCGCTGCTGGCCGGTGAGTTGACGTAGCGGCCCCGTGCCGCAAAAGCCGTTGCGATGGCCGGCCCCACGGGCTCGAGCCTACCGGTAGTCCGGGGACTTCCGCGCGCCGGAATGCGCCTACGCCGCTGAGCCCTTGGCAGCAAAACCTGTAGTCCCGTGACCTTCCAGCCGATTAATTTCTGCATAGACTACGCCTTAGCACTTGCAAAGTGGACCCCGAGTAGTCTAGAACAGAACGAATGCCCTCGTGGAGGCACCTGCTGAGCATCGCGCTGGCCGTCTCGCCGTGGACGCTGCCGGCTCAAGGCCCGATCGTGGCCCGCACGCCGCATTTATGGATCCGGCTCCAACAACCGCTGGCTTCTGATCGCGCCAGGGCCGGAGACGAGATCCGTGCCGTGGTCATTGCCGCCGAAGACATGGTGGCGCCGCAGGGCGCGGTGGTTTCCGGGCAGATTGTGGAGGCCAAGCCACGGAGCGGTCCCAACGGACGCTCGTTCCTGCGGCTGGCATTCCGGGAGATCGAGGCGTTCGGAAGACGCTGGCCGTTGCACGCGAAGCTGGTGGAGGTGGACAACGCCCGCGAAACCGTCGGACCCGACAGCTTGATTATCGGACCGGGCGGATTGCGCAAGCGGCCCACCAAGTGGGACCTCGTTTTCGCCCCGCTCGTTTACACGCACCCGGTTTCGCTCGGCATCCTGCAGGGATACAAGTTCGTCTGGTCGGAAATCAAGCGGCCGCAAATCCGATACAGAAGTGGGGTCGAAATGCTGCTGGCCCTCGAGGAGCCGCCTCCGTTTCCCGAATCGCTCGAATTCATCCCCGCGGTGTCGAGGCTCGATAACATGGTCCCCACCGGCTGGGATTCGCTCGTGGCATCTCTCCCCAAGCGCATCGAATCGGTCAATCCGCCGCAGCCTTCTGATTGGACCAATGTCGTGGTGGCCGGTGACCGCGCCAGCGTGGAGCATGCGTTCCGCGAAGCTGGCTGGTACACGGCGGACAAGATGTGCGTCAAAGCGGCGTTCAAGGCAGGTTACGCTATCGTGAAGCGGCGGCCCTACAACCGGGCTCCCGTCTCGCCGATGACGCTCGGTGGGCGACTGCCTGACCTCGTGTTCCAGAAACAGAACAACACCTTTGCCAAGCGCCATCACATCCGCCTGTGGAAGATGAAAGACAGTTGGCAGGGCCTCGAGATCTGGGTCGGTGCCGCGTCTCATGATGTGGGAATCGAGTACTCCAAGATTACGAGATCGTATACGCACAAAATCCAGGCCCGGATTGATCGCGAGCGCGAAAAAGTTCTCAATGACCTCGACTTCACCGGGTTGGCCGAAAGACGGTTCCTGGTGGCGCGGTCGGGAGTGCCGG
>JAXLQL010000030.1:0-92830 GCA_046331625.1 Bryobacteraceae bacterium | reverse complement strand
GAGATTCCGGGAGTGCAGGCGGTGGAAGCGCGCGTGGCTGCTCCGGCGAACTTGTACGTGCCCTCGTTTCCCGATCCGGTAACGGCGCAGGTGCTCTCGCTGCCCGAAGGCGGACGTCCCGTGATCAACCGGCTCTATCTTGCGTCAGGGCGCTATCCGGAACAGGGTCGCGACCAAGAGGTGTTGCTCTCAGACGGATTCGCGAATGCGCATCACATCGAACCTGGATTCGAATTTTCGGCAACGGTGTACGGGCGAAGGCGCAAGTTCCAAGTGGTGGGCGTGGTGTCGTCGCCCGAATTCATCTTCCAACTGCAGCCCGGGGCGATCGTGCCCGACTTCAAGAGCTACGCGATTCTGTGGATGAATCACGAGCCGCTCGAAGCGGCCTTCAATATGAAGGAGGCGTTCAATCAGGTGTCGGCGACGCTCGAGCCTTCGGCGAACGAACTGGACGTGATCGCGCGCCTGGACGAAGTGCTCGAGCCATATGGAGGGCTCGGGGCGCACGGCCGCAAAGACCAGGTGTCGCATCGGTACCTTTCCGAGGAGTTCCGCCAGCTCGGGACGATGGCCACGATGTTCCCCGCGATCTTTCTCTCCGTGGCCGCGTTCCTGTTGAACGTGGTGATCTCGCGCTTGATGGCGACGCAGCGCTCGCAGATCGCGATCCTGAAGGCGTTCGGCTACACGAACGCGAGCATCGTGATTCACTTCTTGAAGTTCGTCACGGTGATCGTGCTGGTGGGCGTGGCGATGGGCCTCGGCGCAGGCGCGTGGATGGGGCGCGGGATGTGCAACATGTACATGGAGGTGTACCGGTTCCCTTATCTCGACTTCATGGTGCGTACTTCGGTGGTGTTGATGGCGACGCTGATCGGCCTGGCCGCCGCGGGCGTGGGCGCGGTGCATGCGGTGATCAAATATGCTTCGGAGGCTCCGGCCGCGGCGATGCAACCGGCTTCGCCGGGACTCTACCGGGCGACGATTCTCGAACGGCTGGGCCTGGGACGAGGGCTGGCGCAGCCGACACGGATGATCCTGCGCAACATTGAACGGCGGCCGATCAAGGCGTTGCTGTCGATCATCGGAGTCGCCTTCTCGGCGGCGATTCTCGTGATGGGTGGGTTCTGGGCGGATGCGGTGGATTTCATCCTCTTCTTCCAGTTCCAGCGCGCGCAACGCGACGATCTGACCATCACCTTCGCCGAACCCGTTTCGCACAAGGCGCTCTACTCACTGGCCGCGCTTCCGGGAGTTACGCTCGCCGAGCCGAATCGATCGGTCCCGGTTCGGCTGCGCAACAGCCTCTACACGTATCGCACCGCGGTGCAGGGACTGGACAACGAAGGGGATCTGCGGCGGCTGCTCAATGACGGGATGGCGACGGTGGAACTGCCGCCATCGGGGTTGCTGTTGACAGACCATCTGGCGACGATCCTCAAGGTGAAGCCGGGCGACATGCTCACGCTCGAGACGCTCGAGGGCCGGCGCGCGGTGGTGGAAGCTCCGGTTGCGGGAACGGTGAAGGAGTTCATCGGCGTTTCGGCGTACATGGAGCGAGACGCGCTGAACCGGCTGCTGCGGGAAGGCTCGGCGATTTCCGGAGCGCACCTTGCGGCCAAGACAGCGGACACACCGGAAGTACTGCGGCGGCTGCGCGACATGCCACTGGTAGCGGGAACGTCATCGCGGGCTCGCACGCTGAAGGCGTTCTATGAGGTGATGGCGCGCCAGATGCTGATCTTCGCGTTCTTCAGCACGATTCTGGCGGCGACGATCGCGGTGGGCGTGGTCTATAACACGGCGCGGATCGCGTTCAGCGAGCGGAGCCGCGAACTGGCGAGCCTGCGCGTGCTCGGCTACACGCGCGGCGAGATCAGCTACATTCTGCTCGGGGAGTTGGGCATTCTGGTGCTGGCCGCGATTCCGCTGGGCCTCGTGCTCGGCAACCGGCTGGCGTGGTTCATGGCCGAGAACACACAGTCGGATCTGTTTCGCGTACCGATGGTCACCACGCCCAACACCTACGCGTTCGCTACCCTGGTGGTTCTGATTGCCGCAGTGGTGAGCGGGCTCATCGTGCGGCGCAAGCTCGATCACATGGACCTGGTGGAAGTGCTCAAGACGAGAGAGTGACTGATTGAACTGGAAACGCACGCTCGTCTTCGTGATTATCGGCGGAGCACTCGCCGCGGCGATCTATATAGGGATGCAGCCGCAGCCGCTCGAAGTGGAAACGTCGGCGGCGAACCATGGTCCGCTCGAAGTGACGGTGGAGGAGGAAGGCAAAACGCGATTGCGCGACCGGTTCGTGGTGTCGCCACCGCTGGCTGGGTACTTGCGGCGGCACCCATGGAAGGTGGGAGACGAGATCCGCTCCGGGCAAGCCGTGGCTACGCTCGAACCGCTGCGAGCGGAAGTGCTCGACCGGAGGCGTTCGTCTGAGAACGAGGCTAGGCTGCGTTCGGCATCGGCTGCTCGCGAGGGCGCTGACGCGCGACTGGCTTCCGCGCTGGAACAACTGAAGGCTACGGCCGCGGACGCGGACTATTGGAAACTGCAAATGGCGCGCGAGGAGAAACTGGTGGCTTCGGGCGACCTTCCGGCTGAGCGGACCGATCGCACGCGAGCGGAGGTGCGGCGGACGGATGCGCTGCGTCAGGCCGCGGAGCAAGCGGTGTCTGTGGCGCGCGCCGAGATCGCGCGCACGCGGGCAGATGTGGAAGCTGCGCGGGCGGCGGCTTCGAATCCATCGCTCGAGGGGCGGGCGCTCGAGGGGCGGGCGCTCGAACCGCGGCGGCCGGCGGAGACGATCACGATTACCGCGCCCGTGTCGGGCCGCGTGGTGAAGGTGGGGCGGCAAAGTGAAGGGGTGGTGACGCCGGGCGAGGCGATCTTGGAATTGGGCAACACGCGCGCGCTCGAGATCGAAGTGGAGTTGTTGTCGGCCGATGCAGTGAAGGTGAGCCCTGGCACGCCGGTCCGGCTGACGCGCTGGGGCGGCGATCATCCGCTCGAGGCGCGTGTGCGGTTGATCGAGCCCACCGGGTTCACCAAGATTTCCGCGCTCGGTGTGGAAGAGCAGCGGGTGCGCGTGATCTCCGATCTGGTGTCGCCGGCGAGCGAATGGCAGCGATTGGGCGAGGGGTATCGCGTGGAAGCAGCGTTCGTGCTGTGGCGTGGCGAGCGCGTGCTGCACATCCCTTCGAGCGCGTTGTTCCGCGAGGGTGAGAAGTGGTTCGTCTATGCGGTGGAAGCGGGCATCGCGCGTAAACGGGGCGTGGAGACGGGGCATCGGAACGGATTGACCGCCGAGGTGACGTCGGGACTGAAGGAAGGCGACGTTGTGATTCCGCATCCGGACGAGAAGCTCAAAGACGGCGGCATGGTGAAGACGCGCGGGTCTTGAGATGGGCCTGGCGACCTCATCACCGCGCTGACGTATCTGGTGCTGGCGATCGAGTGGTTGCCTGGTTTCCAGGCTGACGGGACGGACGCGACGAGCATCGGCGCGAGTCTTCTGGCGGGAATCGAAGCGCTGGCACGCGAGTGCTGGCGGCGGTGGAGAGAAGTACTGGGTGCCTGGAGAAGACACTTTGTGCCGCCTCCAAAGAAGTTGTCCGTCCACTTTCAGCCCTTCGACGTCACGCGGATCCCTCGGTCCGATGGTCATATTTCGACGCTGCCGGTGCCCTTCTCCCGGTTCGGCTCCTTCAGCGCAGGGCCGGCCTGCCCATCGCTGCCTTCGATGTCTGCTCGAGCCTTACGTGCGTTACGGTCCTCGAGATTGCTCGCCCACCTTCGCTCTTGTCCCCATCGTAGTGGGTGAGCACTGGATTCCCGAGCTGTCCTGCACACGCGGAAAGGCTGCCGACATCGGAACCGGCGTCGAGTTCGGGATAGTCCGGGCGGCTGAAGTAGAGAGATTCAACCTTGGTCAGCATCGGCGGCGAACTCGCGCACAGGTGGTGTGGCGATGCCGGCTTTGCGGGCGCGGAGGTGGGCCATTGTCCAGCGGGACTCGGCGTTGAGGCGGTCCGTGAGGGGGTCGCGGTTGGGTGCAGGTTGGGTTCGTTTTTTCAGCTTGGCGGAGTCAGCGAGCGGCGGCGCGTCTCCCATGGGTTGCGTGGGCGCTTCGCGTTGGGCTCGTTCGGTCTGCAGCTTGCGGAGCTCGGAGAGGGCGCGATAGTAGGCGCGCTCGAAACGGGTGGCGTACCTTCCGTATTTGTCGAGCTTGGCTTCGTTCTGTTCGGCGAGGGCTTGCATCTCGAGACGGCGGGTGGCTTCGATTTTCCACGCGGCTTGGACGAGGTTCGAGAAGATGAGTTCCTCGTTGATGCCTTGCGGGCGGAGTTCTTCGCGCTGGAGTTCGAGGAAGATGTCGAACTCTTCGCGGTCCTGCCGCGCGACGGCGAACGTGGCGGAGAAGAGTCCGTGGGTGGTCGCATTCCGGGAAGAGGCGGCCTTGCCTTCCGGGGTGCGGGGTCCGGTTGAGTGCTGCGCGTTGGCGCGATTGGCTTCGAGTTTGCGGTCAGTCATCATGGTCCCGTTGTAGCGGGAGGGCGGTGCGGGCTTGCAAAATCGATCCAGGGAAATGATTGAGGGGAAGAGAGATACGATTTTCCCAAGACACGGTACGCGCGAGCGGGCAGAGCGGGACTGAAGTCCCGCGCAGGCTGAAGCCTGCCCCACAACCGGCAGGCGGAGCCCGCGTAAGCAACCTCAGGCGCGAGACCTCGATAACTACCCCGAACGCCTATGGAACCCAAAATCATCATTCGCCACCGCAACGGTGGTAAGGCTGGCTCCGCCACCGAGTTCCCGCTCGACCGCCACCGCAGCCTCAGCCTCGGCCGCGACCCCTCGTGCGAAATCGCGCTCGACCAAGACAAAGACGATGTGGTCAGCCGCATGCACTCCAAGATCTCGATCTCGGCGGGCACTCCTCCCACCTGCCAGCTCAGCGACCTCGGCTCCCGCAACGGCACCTTCCTCAACAAGCAGCGCATCTCGGGCGAGGTGGCGCTCACGCCCGGCGACATCATCCAGTTGGGACCCGGCGGCCCGGAACTGGAGTTTGACCTCGAGCCGCGCCCGGCGCCCGCCGTAAAGCCCACTCGGCTGGCCACGCAACTGCCCCCTCCGGCCATGACGCGCGAAGCGGCCGCGCCCCCGCCGATCCCGAGCGCCGTCACACCCGTGATCTCTGGTCCCGGCGCGGCGGGCCCGAGCAAAGCGACTGTCGAGCGCATGATCGCCACGGGCCAGAAGAAGAACTCCATGCAACTGGTGGCGGCCATCGCGGCCATCGCCGTGGTTGGCGGAGGAGCAGCGCTGTACTTCGCCCGGCGCGGACCCGCCATCGTCAGTGACGGCAAGCAGACTCCTGCGCAGATCTCGGCCGCCAACACGGACTCGGTGGTTTACTTCGAAGCGGGCTGGAAGATCGTCGACGTCGAGAGCGGCCGACAGCTCTACCAAGTGGCGATGCCCAACAAGATCACCGATCAGGAGGGCCAGTCAAAGGAAATCATCCCCAACGGACCGCCTTACCTTCCCGCCTTCATGAAGCTCGAAGGCGGCATCGAACCGCTGCTCTCCACCGATGACGGGGGCGGCAAGTACAAGGCCATCGGCGGCATGCACAGCGGCTCGGGCTTCGTGGTTTCGTCGGATGGCTTCGTTTTGACGAATCGCCACGTGGCCGCCACCTGGTTCACCCGCTACCACTTCCCTGACCAAGTGGGCGTGGTGCTCGATCTCGACCAGGAAATGAAGATCAAGAACGTGACGCCGATCGGAGGGCGCAGCTTCCCGGCGTGGGTTCCGGCTGACGCCAAGCTGATCATCCAGGGCACGCCGGATTCCGGCAACTTCAAGCTGGTGCCCAAGTCGATCAGCGGCAAGCTCATCGAAGGCCGCAATGACTACCTCGATGTCACCTTCGCCAAGAACCGCGTACGCGTGCCGGCCAAACTCGCGCGCGTCTCCGATCAGATCGACGTGGCGATGGTCAAGGTCGACTTGCCTCGCAGTCTGCGCAAAGTGGAGCTGTTCGACAACTACGACAAGATCGCCGTGGGCGATCCGCTGGTGGTGCTGGGATATCCGGGTGTCTCGCCCGTGGTGGTGGGCGCGGTTCAGTCGAAGGACGTGTTCCGCTCGAACTCGGAAGCCAAGGTGATTCCCGACCCGACGCTGAGCGTCGGCAACGTGGGCCGCGTCATCCGCGGGCAGGCCGGATTCAACGAGGCCACCTATTCGACGATGGGAGACGTCATCCAGCTCACCATCAACTCCACGGGCGGAGGCAACAGCGGCGGCCCGGTGTTCGATGACAAAGGCCGGGTGATCGGGATCTTCACTTCCGGCACCGTGGGCCAGGATGCCACGATCACCTTCGCCGTGCCGATCCGCTACGGCATGGAACTGATGGGCACGAACAAAGTGATGTAGGCATCGCGGCGCGGAGATCGGGCCATGAGCATCCAACCCGGAACCATGTGCGGGCGATACCGCGTGGAAGAGCGCGTGGGCGCCGGAGGCATGGGCGAGGTGTGGCGCGTTACCGACACCGCCTCTGGCGCAAGCCGCGCACTCAAGACGCTCCACGGCGCCGTGCCCGATGACGCACAGTGGAAGCGCTTTCTGAGCGAGGGCCGGATCCACTCCGAAATTGCACATTCCGGCATCGCCGCCTTCCATGAGATGTTCCTCTATGAAGACCGGCCATGCATCGTCATGGAGTTCGTACCCGGCGAGACGCTTCATTCGCGGATCGCCCTACGCGGCCCCATCCCGCCGGAACAGGTGAGGCAGATCCTGGACCAGATCGCCGGCGCGATCGGATACCTGCACAGCAAAGGAATCCTCCACCGCGACCTCAAGGCAGCCAACGTCAAGCTCACGCCCGAGGGTCAAGCGAAGCTGCTCGACTTCGGGATTGCCCGGTATCGTCTCGGCTCGCGACTCACGCAAGAGGGGATGGTGATCGGCACACCGGAGAATCTGGCTCCCGAGGTGCTGCGCGGGCAACTGGCTTCCGAAGCCTCCGAGATCTGGGCGATCGGCCTGCTTGGCTACGAGATGTTGACCGGCCAGCCCGCCTTCGCCGCGGCTCAGCCGGCCGCGATGCATGAGGCGATTCTCAGCCGCACGCCCACGCCTCCCGCGGCGGTCGTGACAGGAGTCCCGGAGGATCTGAGTCAAGTCGTGATGCGTTGCCTCGAGAAGGAACCCGGACGCCGCGTGGCAAGCTGCGACGCGCTGCGGCGGTTGCTTCGCGGGGCAGCATCGACTTCAGTAGTGGCGCCCGGTCCATTTGGGCGATGGATCGCCATGGCCGCTGCTGTGCTGCTGCTGGCCGCCGTTCTGTTGACCTGGGCCGGAGCAGGTACGGGCGGTGGCCAGCAGGCAGTAACCGTCGAGGTGACCAACGGCCCTGCAGAAGTGTGGGAGAACGGCCGCTATGCCGGACGAACGCCCTTTGTCCGAACCGGAAAGATGGGCGAGACCGTGAACCTGGTTCTGCGCGGAGACGGATTCCAGGAGCAGCCCGTCCAGTTCGAAGTGAGCGAGCGAAAAGTCTACAGCTACACGATGAGTCGCGCGCGCTGAAAGAGGCAACATGCCCAGAGCAACGATCAAGGCTACCGCCGAGTTCCACTACCTATCGTTTGACCGCTATCCCGTGTCGGCGAGTTTTCTCTCAGACCGCGGCCCCACGCGCGCCAACAACGAAGACTCCGCCACGGTGATCGTGCCAGACCGCGACGCGCTCGCGCAGAAGGGAATTCTCGCGGTGGTGGCCGATGGCATGGGCGGCCATGAAGGGGGGGAGATCGCCTCGAATCTCGCCGTCGACTACATTGCCAGGAGCTACTATGCGAGTTCGGAGTCCCCGCAAGAGGCGTTGGTCACGGCATTCCAGGGGGCCAATCGCGCCATTTTCGATCGCGCCCGCAAGGAGCCCAAGCTAGCGGGCATGGGCACCACCTGCACTGCCGTGGCGGTGATCAGCGGTGTTGCCTGGGCTGCCCATGTGGGAGACAGCCGCGTGTACCTGGTGCGCGGCGGCGAGACGTATCGCATGACCGAAGATCACTCGGCCACGATGCAGTTGGTCAACAAGGGCGTGATCACGCTGGCCGAAGCGGCCCACCATGAGGATCGCAACGTGATTACGCGGGCGATGGGCACGCACGACAAGCTCGAGGTGTCGTGTTGGAAGGATCCGTTCCCGTTGCAGCCCGATGACCGGTTCGTGTTGTGTTCCGACGGCTTGTACGAAACGATCTCAGATCGCGAAATCGCCGAGGTGGCGGCGCGTGCCCGCCAACCGGAGCGCGCCTGCGCCGATTTGATCGCACTGGCGACGCGGCGCGAGTGCAGCGACAACGTCACCGTAGCTGTTTTGCACGTGGGGCGCGCGGAGCCTGCATGACCGGCCTCAAGATCGGAAACTACTGCGTCATCGACAAGCTCGGCGAAGGAGCCATGGGCAAGGTCTATCGGGCGCTGGACCTGATGGTGGAGCGCGAAGTGGCGATGAAGGCTCTGAAGGTGAACGCCGCGGCGGAGCCCGAAACGATCGACCGTTTTCGCTCGGAAGCCGTCACGCTCGCACGGTTGAATCATCCTTCCATCGCGCAGCTCTACACGTTCTTCCGTGACGGCACGGAGTTCTACATGGTGATGGAGTACGTGCCGGGCGAGACGCTCGAGCAACGGTTGGCGCGTACCGGGCCGATGCCGTGGACCGATGCGTTCCAACTGACGCGGCTCATCCTCGAAGGCTTGAATCACGCGCACTCGCAAGGCATCCTGCATCGTGACATCAAACCCGCAAACATCATGCTGCCCGTGCACGGCGGCGCCAAGTTGATGGATTTCGGAATCGCGCAGATGATGGCCAGCGGTCCCAAGACCACTCGCGAAGGCAGCGTGGTGGGGACGCTCGAATACCTGGCGCCGGAACGGATTCAGGGGGTAGCCGCGGGTCCGTCCTCAGACCTCTACTCGATGGGCGTGGTGCTCTATGAGATGTTGAGTGGCCGGATTCCGTTTTCCGCCGCCAGCGACTACGAGTTGTTGAACGCGCATGTGATGCAGCCGCCGCCATCGCTCGCGGGTCTGGGCGTCGCGATTCCGCCCGATGCCGAAGCGGCGGTGATGCGCGCACTGGCGAAGAATCCCAATGCCCGCTACTCCACCGCCATGGAGTTTTCCTCCGCCTTGGGTGCGTTGTTGCCGTTGGCTGCGATCACGCCCGCGCCGGGTCCAGCCGCCAAGCCTGCCCCGAGCAATCGGAATCGAGCGCTGGTGGGCGGAGTGGCGGCGGGTGTGGCGTTGGTGGGGCTGGCTCTCGGGATCAACCGCATGATGAATCCGCCGGTGGATCCGTGGAAAGCCACACCGCCGCAAGTATCCGATGGTCCGAAGCCGAAGACGGGCGATACCCCGGTGATCCCGGAGCCGGACCCGACTCCGATTCCGTTCCACCCTCCGCCTGATGTCTCGGCGCCGCGCTCGAGCGAACCCACTCCTCCGCCTGCGCAGCCAGCGAAAATTCCAGCGCCCGCCGCACCCGCCCAGCCCGATCGGAAGCCGGTGCTGGCGTTGCTCGACAAGACGGACGGGCTGGCTTCGGGGCTCGCAGGCGCGCGTCCCATTCATCTGGCGGGGCTGGTGGCGGCGCTGCGAGCGGCAACGCCTCCGTTGCTCGGCGAGATTCGCTCCGAGGTCGCTCGCCGTGGAGTGAACTTCCGGCTGACGCCGGTCAACGCCGCCGCATTGGGAGCGGCCGGCGCCGACAAGGCGCTGCTCGATACGGTTGGATCGCGCTATCAGGGACCGGCGGAGAAAGAGCCCGCTCCCATGTCGAGCGCTCCGCAACTTCCAACACCCGCGCCAGCGCCGGTCGCGCCGGCTCCCCGTGTGGAGCCCGAACACGTTCGGCCCATCACGCTGCTTTCCGATGTGCAATCAATCTTCGTCGAGAAGATGCCAGGCGAGTTGGACGAGTTGATCGTAGCTGCGATTGACCGCGAACTGGGTGCGCGAGTGAAGACCCTGCGTAGCGCGGCTGGCGCGGACGCGGTGATGAAGCTCCAAGTGGAAGACAAGAAGGGCGGCACTGTCTCGCGCGCGGGCCGGGTGTTTGGCTTGTCGGACAAAGTCCGCACGACGGCGATCCTGATCGACCGCAGCGGCAAGGTGATCCTGTGGCAGCACGAGGTGGGCGACAAGAAGCCGATCACGGGCGCCTTTCGCGACAAAGACATGGAGCGGGTGGCCGAGCGAATGGTGAAGGAATTACGGAGGGCTCTCCGCTGAAGGCGCGAAGAGCGGCAACCACTGCGGTGGAGCATCGATAACTGGTTTGTCGAAAGGATGCGTGAATGAGTTCCCCAGTCACGACACATGACCCGGACCATTGGGATGAGCAGAGCGAATCAGTGCGGCGCCTATTAGATGCGTCGCAACTCGGTGCGGCCATCCCGCCGGAACGGCGCGCCGAGATCGAAGAGGTGCTGGCTTCGGATCCGGTGATCCGGGAACTGATGGAGCACCGATGATACTCGCGATCTTGGCGCTGTGTTTCGGTGCGTGGGCCTCGGCGCAGACACTGGGGTCAGTGCTCAAAGACGGAATCGTGTTGGGAGGCAAGTCGTCGTCTCCGCGGCCAGCGGCGGACGCGCCCGGTGTCACCGTTTCCGTCCATCGCGATCCGGCCGGATTCCGCGTGGCGCTTCCGGCGGGTTGGACGGTGGAAAAAGCCGAGCGCGGGCAGGTGTCGATGGTCGCGGCGGACCGTTCGGAGTTCGTCTCGATCGTTCCGGTGCTCGCGCGCGATGGCGATTGCGGCTCGGTGCTGCGCGGTGCGTTCGCCAACCGGTGGGGTATGTTTCCGGGCGCGGGCAACGTGAACGTGACGGCGAGCGGGCGTGGTCTCGCGGTGGCGAACTTCGGGTTCCGCAATGGACAGAGTCGTGGGGCGGCGTTGTGCGCCGAAACCAGTCGACGCACGGCGATGGTCTACGCGGTCGCTGCACCCGCACAGCAGTTCGCGGCCTCGAAGCCGAAGCTGCTCGCTGTGCTGCGGAGTTTCCGCTACGAAGCGGCTCCACGAGCGCAGAATACGGCGGGGGTTGCCGCGCCGGCGCCGGCTGTGGCAATGGAGCCATTCCGCGAACCGAGCGAAGGAGCGTACACAGCGGAGAAGCCCGCCGGATGGCGCGTGGAGGGGGGCGTGCTCCGCATCTCGAACAACGATGTGCGCAATGGCCACCGCCTGATCAGTCCCGATGGCGGCGCCGCCATCATCCTTGGTGATGTCCGATTGAACAGTTGCCTGATTCCGGGGCAAAACACGTTCGGGGTGCAGCAACCCATGCAGGGGATGGACTGGTGCCCGTTTCGCCAGGCCGAGCAGGTGGCCGAAGAGTATGTGCAACGCATCGCCGCTGAGTGGCGCATCCAAGGAGCGCGCGTGATCAGTAGGCGTCCGCGGCCGGACTTGGTCCCCAAGATCCAACTACCCGCGGGATTCCGCTACTTGTGCGGCGAAGCGGTCTTCGAAGGTACGCGCGGTGGGCAACCCGTGGCCGGAGCTTTCGTGACCACGCTGTTGTTTCTGCAGTCACCCGATGCGACCCTCACGGGGGGCCAGTATTCGCGCGAGGTAGCGGGGTACATCGGTCCGGCCGCGCGGGAACCCGAGATCGCGGCGCTGTTCGGACGCGTGGCCTCGTCGGTTCGGTGGAATGTGCAGTGGGTGATGGCGAATCGCGCGGCGGCGCAGCGCGATCATCAGGCGATCATGCGGTCACTCGAGGAGTCGCGCCAGAACGGGCAGCGCATGTTCGAAGAGCGCATGGCCGCGGCGGATCGCCGGGCGCGCGGGGTGGACGATGTGCTCTCGGGGACGGTTCGGCTGACGGACGGGCAAGGCAACCACTATCGCGCCAAGGCTGGCAGCAACTACTATTTTCGCGATGACGATGCGGCGCGCACGGAGTCCGATCCGGACAAGACGGTGATCGGGACCGATGTGTGGGCCGCGGATGGGTCGGTGAATCTGACTCCGTTGGAGGTGGTGCAATGACGTTGGAGGTGGAGGAATGAAACGCTGGTTGATCGTGGCAATCGCGCTGCCCGTGTCGGCGCAGACGCTCGGATCGGTACTGAAGGATGGCATCGTCATCGGAGGCGGCAACAAGAAGCAAGCCGAAGCGCCACCCAAGCAGGCTCCTCCCGCGCCACAGACTCAGGAGCGCCGTGCGGTTGCGGCACCCGAAGGCCCACCGGCGCCGGCAGGGGATGCGGCGTTTCAAATGAGTTTGCCACCGGGATGGCGCGCGCAAGTGCAGCAGAACGGAGCCGTGGTCGCGCGTAGCGGAGATCAGGCCTCGCTGATCCTCATCGCTCCGGTGCGCGCGGCCAACGGCACGGCATCGGACTGGCTCCGGCGTGCGGCGGCGCAGGCGCTCGCTCCGCTGTTGCCGAATGCGCAAGTGACCGGCGTCTATCCGAGCCGCATGGGCGCTTCCGGCGCCACCGCCGCGGTCGACTTTCGGTCCGCCGCAGGACCCGGACGCGCGAACATTCTCTGCTTTCTCGGCAAGGGTGCGGGCGCCGTTTACGTGATCGCCGGTCCGGCTGCCACGTTCGGGCAGCAGCGTGGCGCGATGGTGGCCGCGTTGCGGAGCTTCCGCTTCAACGGTGTCACGGAGCGTCGAGCTGCGGCGGGTAGCGCGGGCGGTGCGGCTCCGGCGGCGAATCTCTCGTTCCGCAGGTTCCAGGATCCGAACGAGGCTTCGTTCACGGTCGATGTGCCCGTGGGATGGCAGGTACAAGGCGGAACGATCCGCAAGAATACGGTGGACGTGCGGTCGGCTGTATGGATCCAGTCGCCGGATGGGCAAGCCGTGCTCCGCATCGGCGACACGAACATCGGCACTTTCGCCGAACCGAATCCGACGATGGCGATGGGCGGCTTTCGCGAAGGCTCGCAGTACTCTCCCGGGTACGGCACTGTGATGACGGTGCGCCGCTATTTGCCGGGCGTGGTGTTCGCGCAAGAGTACGCGATGGGCATGGCGCGGAGCCTCCAAGCGTCGAATTTCCAGATGCGCGAAAACAAGCAGCGCCCAGACCTGAGCCAGAGCAATCCGAACATCGGGCAATCGAGCACGGCGGGCGAGGTGTCGTTCTCGTGCACGCGGGGTGGTCGCGAGAACGCAGGTTACACGTTGGCGGCGACGTCGCGCATGGGGAATTCGGGGATGTACATCTGGAACATGCTGACGCTTGTGAGCTGGATCGCGCCACCGGAGCGTGCGGGCGAGATCAACGCGGCATTCGAGCGGATGCTGAAGACGTTCCAGATCAATCCCCAGTGGGCGCGCCAGCAGCAGCAGACGACGGCGGAGACTTCGCGCATCGTGAGCGAGACCAATGATCGCGTATCGAAGATCATCACCGATTCCTATTGGTCACGCCAGCGATCGCAGGAGCGCTCGAGCGAACGGTTCAGTGACTATATTCGCGGACGCGTGCGCTTGCAGGACCCCGACACGGGCGAGACGCTCGAAGGCACGGCGGGCAGCAATTATTATTGGCGCGTGCGGGGTACGGATACGATCGTGGGGTCGGACACTCCGGACCGCCCGACGAATATCGATGTGAGCGAGCTCGAGGAGATCCGGTAGAGTGGGCAGCGGCGGGACTGAAGTCCCGCGCTGGCTGAAGCCCGCCCCACACGGCAAGGCCATTGCCGATGTCCGATCTGCTGCGCTGGCTAAAGCCTACTTCGCTCGCACGGGGTGGCCGGGCAGTACGCCGTCGACGACTTTGCTTTGGTCCACTACGACGACGCCGTTGACCAGCACATACGGTATCCCTTCCGACGGCGTGTCGGGCTTCGAATAGTCGCTCTTGTCGATCACGGTGTTCGGATCGAACAGCGAGAGGTCCGCATCGGCGCCCACGCGCACGCGACCCTTCGCGCGCATCGCCGGCGACATCTTCTCGAGCCGCTGGGCGGGCATCAGGCTCATCTTGCGAATCGCTTCCATCAGAGTCAGCGCCTTCTGCTCGCGGACGTAGCGGCCGAGCACGCGCGCATATGTTCCGGACACGCGCGGATGACCCTTGCCGTTCTCGAGAATGCCGTCAGAGGCGATCATGATCCACGGGTGCGCCATGTTCTTGCGGATCATCTCTTCGGTGTTGGTGAACGTGGCTACCCAACCGCCGGTCTTGCGATACTTGGCGAATGTCTCGGGCGTCAGGCGCTCGCCGGTCTCGGCCCACAGCATGTCCTGGGGCCCGATGCCAAGCCGCTTCTCCCAGCCTTCGTCGAAGATCGCCGTCTCGATGCGCGTCATGCCCGCGGTGTAAGGATACGCTTCGAGCGTGATGTCGATGCCGTGTTTGCGCGCGCCTTCCACGGTGCGGATCCCTTTGTCGAAGTTCACGGTCGACGAAGCTCCGTAGTGGACTACGTGCACTGGAGCGCCCGTCACCGCCGCATATGCGATCACTTCGTGCAGAGACGCGAGTAATCCCGGATCGCCCATGGATCCGTAGCGCATGTGGATGAAGCTCGGCCGGTTCCACTTGGCCGCCAGCCAGAAGACGTCTTCGAGTTCGTCATGGCCGGCCTTGGGTGTGTAGTTGAATCCGAAGCCGAGCCCGAGGCCGCCGTCAGAGAGGTCGCGGTCAATGATCTTCAGGATCGCGCCGCGGTCATCAGCGGTGGTGATTTCCGTGATCGCCTTGTCGCGCGGCAGGAATGCGCCCGTGTCTTTCATGACGACCATCCGCGCGGGGATGTAGCCGGCGCTGGCGCCGAAGTTGACGAGGGTCTTGCCTTCTCGCGCGGCGATCCAGTCTTTCACGGGACTCACGCCGATCTCGAGTTCGAGCGCGGTGGTGACGCCGTCGCGCGCCTTGAGGCGATAGTTCTCGGGTGTTTGGCCGTGCTGATGGAGATCGATGAACCCGGGCGCGACCACCAGTCCCTTGGCATCGATCTGGCGCTTGCCCTTCAGCGATTTGGTCGAGATCACGGCCACTTTGGATCCGCGGATGCCGACGTCGCGAACGGCGTCGAGGCCCGATTCGGGATCCATCACGCGCCCCCCGTGGATGACGATGTCGAATTGCTGAGCCGAGAGTAAGGCAGTGGCGGTCACCAAGACCGGAAACAGTCGCATGGGATGATTATGGCGCGAATTTGGTTGCGGCTAAATATGACTCATGGTATGGTCATATTAGGAGGCGCGTATGGCATCACCGCAGATGAAGCCCATTGCGGCGCTGGCAGCCAAGCAACGAACCGTTACGGCCGCTGAGTTCAAAGCAACATGTCTTGCACTGATGGATGAAGTGCGGGATCGCGGCGTGGAAATCGTCGTAACCAAGCATCGCAAGCCGGTGGCGAAGTTGGTGCCGGTGCCTCCGCGTATCACTGAGCCTTTCCTTGGCCGCTCCGCCGGTGCGATGGAGGAAACAAGCGATTTGGTTGCTCCGCTCGCGCCCGACTGGGAAGTAGATGCTGACCTCTGATCTTGCGGGTCCGAGACCGCTATTGATCGACACGCACATTTGGGTTTGGGCAAGCGGAGGATCCGGGGGAGTTGGCCGCTTCGCTGCGTGGATCGGACCATGGCTCGAGACTGCGGCGCGGGAGAAGCGGTTGCTCGCGAGCGTCGTCTCGGTGTGGGAGATCGCGTTGAAGGCGCAACGGGGCGATCTGCTCGTCCACGGCAATCTCGAGGCGTGGCTCGAGCGGCAGAAGCAGCCGCCCGGGGTGCGCGTGGCGCCGCTTCATGCGAAGGTCGCGATCGAGTCGACGGTGCTGCCGGCTTGGGTGAGGAAGTCCGATGGCAAGGAGCACCGCGATCCCTGCGACCGGTTCCTGGTGGCGCTGGCGAGGTTGAAGAGCGCGACGCTGATTACTTGCGATGAGTTGATTCTGGACTACGCCAAGGCTGGCAATCTGATCGCGTGTGACGCGCGGGCGGGACTGAAGTCCCGCGCAGACTAAAGTCTGCCCCACAAACTGGAACTCAGCTTTTCCCGCGGACCTTTTTCTCGGCGGCCGCGCGCTTGACGCCATCGAGCCCTTTGTCGTCGGCTTGGTGCTCGAGCCGTGGCGCAAGCGCCGTTCCCGCCGACTCGATGACTTCCACCGTGCGCAGCAGAATCTCCTCGCGTACGGCCAGCCACTCGAGCGCGTCCGGAGTGTTCACCTGCGCGAACAGTTCCACGCGGAACCCGGAGTCTTCGAGGCCCACCAGCCGGAACCGCGCGCCATCGGGGAAAATCTTCGGATGCGCGAGCAGCATCTTGCGGCACTCATCGAGCACGTAGCGGAGTTGATCGGGCGAGGTGTCGATGCGGATGAGGAACGTCTGGTTGATCAGGATGCGGTCACGGCGGGAGAGATTCTCGATGTTCATCGCCGCGAGCGTGCCGTTGGGAATCGAGAGCTCCGAGCGCTCGGGCGTGCGCACCCGAGTGGAGCGTAGTCCGATGTCTTCGATGACTCCTGTTCGATCCCCGAGCTTGCACGCGTCCCCCACGCGGAACACTTCGTCACTGACGAGCGTGAGACCGCCGATCAGATTCTCGATCGTCTTCTGCGCGGCCAAGGCGATGGCGATACCGCCGATTCCGAGAGTGGTGAGCAGACCAGTGGTCTGGAAGCCCATCGCCGAAAGCGTGGCCATCACGATGCCGACGAACAAGAAAGCCTTCAGGATCCGCCGCCCCAGCACCATCAGTGTGCCCGCTTGCTCGCCCGCGGAAGCCGCGGACCCGATGAGCCGCTTGGTCCCGATATCGAGCAGACGCCACAGCAGCCAACCCACCACGAGAACCAGCGCTACCGTCAACAGCCGCTCGTAGTAATAGCGGGAGAGCAGCGGAGCTCCGAGGTAGGTGATGAATCCCCAGTGCAGCAACAAACCGAACAGCAACGCGATCGGCGCACCTACCACGAACTTCCAGTCACCCAGCGATGCAGGTTTGCCCGTCAACCCACCCAGCACGAACCGCATCAGCAGCCACGCCAATCCGAGCGCCAGCGGGAAAGCGGTGAAGCTCGCGATCCATTGCCAGAGCGGGGTGGAGAGGATCTTGGTGCGCACCATGAACTCGGGCAACTTCTCTTCCACCTTGGGGAAGCCCACGGCGTCATAAAGAGCGGGGATCTTCGCGAGCGTTTGGGCCGACACCAACCAGATGGAGCCGCCGATGCGCTCGTCCGGCACACGAACCAAAATCAGGGGAGCTTGTTCCGAACCGAGGCGCAACATTCCGGCATCGTCATGTTCCGGCGGAAGCGAATCATCGAGGAACCCTTCCGGTCGCGAACTGATGCTATCGATGCGGTCACGGAAGCCGTAATCCATCACGGTCCGCAGTTGGCGGGCGAGCCGCGGACCGGCGGTGGGATCCTTGCTTTGGAGATAACGGGACGCTTCCTCGAAGCGGTCGAGTTGAGCGGCACGGAGGAATCCGAGGATACAGCCGCGTGGGGTGGATCGGCCCAGCGGATCAGTGGGGGCCGGGGGGGGCGGAGAATCCGGCCTGGATCCAATGCCCGGCACCTGCGCCACGGCGGCGGCGCACAAGGCCAGAGCCAAGGCCAGCTTCATCTTTTCTATTGTACGGTTCGGGTTTGTGGGGGGGGCAAACAGTGGGCTCGAGTCCCACGTTGGCTAAAGTCCACCCTAAACGGAAAGGCAGTTCACCGGCTCTGACATTAGAGAAAGACGAGACCTTGCCGGATGCCGCGCGCCACGGCCTCGGTGCGGCTGTCGGCATCGAGCTTCTCGAGAATCGACGAGACGTGGAACTTGACGGTGTGCTCGGTAATGCCCAGATCGAATGCGATCTCTTTGTTCGCTCGGCCCTCGGCCATCATCCGCAGCACCTGCACTTCGCGCGGCGTGAGGAGCGTTTGGGCGGCGGGCACCTCGGCGGCATGCAGGATTCGCAAAGTGTCCGGATGGAGCACGATCAAGCCCGCCCGGATCGCATCGAGCGCCACCGCGAGTTCGTCTGAAGTGGGCTCGGCGGGAAGCACGCCGCGCAACCGGCCGTCCGGCTCGACAGGCGAGTCCGTCAACGCCAGGATCGGCGCCGCCGGATCGGAGTCTGAAAGCACGGCCGGGACATCGGTGACAATAACGTCGGCACCGAGACTGCGGCTGAGGTCGCTGGCTTGTTGGGGATCGGTTGGTGAACTTAGGACCATGGCAGAGCCGGTCTGCCGGAGGAGAGAAGTCAGCCCGGCTCCTGCCCATGGAGTGGAGGCCACAACCAGTACTTTGGTCATGGAACCTCAGTGGCTCCATTATTACGCATTTCTAATCCTAATGCAAGAGTAACCTGACGTGGAATCCGTTGATTCCAGCGAAAAAAACGTACGTTGACCGCTTCCGGCGCGTTTTCAAGGGCTTCGGCGATGTCGTCGAGCCCCTGAAGCGGCCTTGCCCCCACCTCCACGAGCACGTCGCCGGGCAAAAGCGACGCGTTTGCAGCAGGAGATCCGGGCTCCACATCCACCAAAAGCACTCCTGAGGAGCCATCGGGGAGCCGGACTTGACGTGCTGAAACTCCAAGCCGCTTCGGTTCTGGTAGTACTAATGCCGACATCACCGCTTCAGAGGGTACTGCTAGTCCAATTCCACCGCTCGCCACCATAGTATTGATGCCAATCACGTCGCCAGTTACATTCGCCAGCGGACCACCAGAGTTACCAGGGGCGAGCCGGATCGACGCCTGAACCCAGGGTTGCGAGCCGAGTCCGCGGACCGCGCCCACGCCCTGGAGAGTCCCCGTGCTGGCCGCGCCACTGAAACCGAGCGGGTTCCCAACGGCGATGACGAGTTCACCCGGCCGGACGCCGGCGGCGGCCGCGGAACGAGCGGCAGGGAGATCGCGCGGATCCGGCGGCGAGTCCATGCGGAGAATGGCGAGATCGCGGCGGGGGTTGCGCCTCATGACGGTCGCCTGGTAGGTGGCGCCGTTCCAGAGCTCGACCCGAGCACGATTCCCGCGCGCAACGTGCGAGTTGGTGATCACGGTTCCGTTCGAAGCCCAAATGACGCCGGAGCCTTGGCCGCGATCGCCCGAACTGATCTGCACGGTGGACCGGCGGAGCCGTTCCGCTACTTCGCCGATTCCTTGCATGTCAGCAGCCCTCCTGTCGCGGCTGGGCTCCCACCGTGACCGAGAGTGTGCGCCGCTCGCCGCCGCGAACGATCTCCACTTCGAGCTTCTGGCCGATGCGTTCGGGTTCGAGGAAAGCGATGACGTCATCGGGCTGTTCGATCTCATGGCCCTCGATGGAGAGCACGACGTCGCCAAGCAGGAACCCGGCGGCGGCGGCCGGACTCTCCGGCTCCACGTTTATCAAGATGAGCGCGGTGCGCGGTTCGATTCCGGAAATCCCGAGCACCCGTACGGGCTGGAGGCCAACGCCGAGGTAACCGCGGGCCACTCCGCCGCTTTCGAGGATCTGCCTGACTGCCTTGGCGATGACCGCCGCCGGCACCGCGACCACGGAGAATCGCGAGAAGGTGTTCACCGCCATTCCGATCAGCCGGCCCGAGGCGGCATCCACCACCGGACCTCCCGCCGATCCAGGATGCAGCGCGGCATCGAGCCTGAGAAACGGATCGATCTTGCGGCCGTGGCGATTGCGCCAGCCGGCGGCGACGCTGCTGAGGATGCCCATGGAGGCGCGTGGTCCGGTGTCGTGACTGCGGCCGAGGGTCAGGATCATTTGGCCGGGACGCAGTTCGCCTTCGTGATGAACGAGGGACGGAGCAGGCGCAGTATCGCAACGGAGCACGGCGAGGTCGAGCCCGGGGTCGCGCCCGGCGAGTTCGGCTGCGGCGGTGGATCCGTCAGGGAGCGTGATGCGAATGCGGCGGCGATGCTCGGCGGCGCCGGCGGCGGTGACGATGACGCCGGGCTGCCAGAGGAATCCACTGGCGCGCGCGTCGACGCCGGCTACGTCCTTCGATGCGGTCTGGACCAAGTCGGCGAGGTCGCGGGAGAGGTCGGTCAATGCTTGACTCATCGATTCCAGGATGCCGCCGATTCGGCGATTTGAGTACTCGCCGATCGGGTAGGTGCTACTCTCGGGAACATGCGAAATGCGAAGCAATCGATTCCGAGACGCGGGCTGCTGCTGGCATCGGCTGCGGCGGCGGTGGCACCGGCGGCGTCCGTCCGCGACCGCCTCATTGGCGTGTGGCACCTGGTGAGCTACGAGATGAAGGACAAGTCGACGGGCGAGGTGACGCTGCCGTACGGCGACAAGCCGGAAGGCCGCATCACGTATGACCGGGCGGGGCGGATGTCGGCGCAATTGATGCGGCCGGGCCGCACGAGATTGGCCGGAAATGTTCCGCAGGCGGGTGCGTTCTCGATTCTGGCGAAGGCGAGCGAGGCGGAGTTGCGCGAGATGGTGGGCGGGTTCATCGCGTACTACGGGACGTTCGATGTGCTGGAAGGCGAGCGCACGATCGTGCATCACGTGAAGGGATGTTTGTTGCCGAACTGGGTGGGGACGGACTTGCGGCGCGGGTATGAGTTCGAGGGCAAGCGGAAGCTGACGCTGATCGCGGATACGCCACGGGCGGTGGGGCGGTTGGTTTGGGAGCGGGAAGAAGGGTAGCTCGCCATGCGCATGGAGGCAGGAGTACGCCGGAATTTCGAAGAAGCGATTCGTGATGCTCTGTGTACCGCATCCCGAGGTCGATTTTGAGCCGGCGGGGTATTGGGTTTCGGTCGCGGTCCAATCCGCATCAGCAGCTTTCTGATCGCAGCGACAACAGCACGGGCTGACCGTTGTGGCGCGCGATCCATCTCACTCGGTGGGCGAGGGGCCTGTCTTGAATCCGCAGGCTGCCGCTTGATCCTCCAATGGCTCGAGATCGGAAATCCGCGCACCGGACAGGTGGGATTGCGCCGCCAGTTCTGATAGGATTCGATTCCGATGCACGCGCTCGCGTTAGCCCTTGTGTCCCTGATCATCGACGGCAAGCTCGATGACCCATTCTGGAAGAAAGTTCCCGCCGCGCCGTTCTCGGGCGCGGGTGGAGGCGAGGTGCGAGCAGTCGTGGCGGGGCGTTACTTCTACGTCGCAGCTTCACTGCCCGAGCCGTCCGGACGCGTGACCGCGCGATCGATCGGTCACAACCCGGCCTGGGAAGATGAGGACCTGCTCCGGATCTATGCGGGCGCTGACATCGGCTACCTGGACCGCACCGTGAACATCAATCCGCTCGGAGCCTACTCGCTCGAGCGTTCCGGGCATCCGGTTTGGAAGAGTCTCGAGGTGTTCCCCTACTCCGACGAGCGCACGGCGCCGGTGCTCGGGATCAACATCAACCGATTCCTGGTGGCCTCGCGCATCGAAGAGAAAAGCTGGACCGTGGAAGTGGCGTTTCCGCTGAGCGAATTGAGTGCGCCATCGAACGATCGCATTTTCGCCACTATCGAGCGCATTCGTGCATCGCGTCCCGGATCGCCGCAGCAGGTGTGGCGCTGGCCGGTGAAAGGTCCGGCGGAGAAGATCGGCGTCGATCGGAGCGTGCGGTGGGGCGATCCACCGCCGGCATTTCGCCCGCCAGCGCTCGGAAATCAAGAGCCTCCGATCGAAGTAGCCAAGACGGCTTCGCTGCCGCCCCTGGACTCCGGATGGAACGACGCTCCTTGGCGGGACACGCCGGCGTGGCGGCTTCAATTGGACGAGCCGCATCCCCGTTGGCCGCGCGTTCCGACGGAAGTGAAGCTGCTCCACGACGGCAAGACGCTGGCCGTGTTTGCGCAGTGCACGGAACCCGAGAAGCTGGTGGCCCAGGTTCGCGAGAATGACGGCGCGGTGGATCAGGACGACAATTTCGCGCTGTACCTGGCGACATCCGGCTCCATGTACGCGCAGTTCGTGGTGAATCCGCTCGGATACTTGCGGGACGCGGCGGGCTTCACGGGCGGGAATCGGATTTCGAGGCCTCGCGAATGGGACAGCGGCGCGGCAGTGCGGGCCACGGTACAAGAAGGAGCGTGGCTCGTGAGGATCGACGTGCCTTTGGAAAAGGTCGCAGACGCTCTCGGTGAGGACCGCTTTCCTTCCGAGTGGCGCATGTTGCTGGTACGGCAACGGCGGCAGCGCCCGGGCGACGCCGCCGAAATCAGTATGCTTCCGACGATCGAGAGCGAGACGGCGACCGCAGCTTCTCGCTATCGGCGAATGCGCCTGTCGGCAGCGTCGCGTGTGCAGGCACCGCGTCCGAACATCGCCGAGCCGTCGCCACTGACTTACGTGTTGACTTCAGCCGAACGGAGCCAGGTCTCGGTGGTCAATATGGTGGATCGCAACCTTCGCGCCCGTGCGCGAACATACCTCGCTACGGACTGGGAGGCGTGGCAGCAGGTGAACTCGCGCGAAGCCTGGGAGAAGTTCCGCGACGCGCGCCTGGGAGCGCTACGCAAGTGGATGAGCGAGTTTCCCGCGCACACGCAGCTCGATACGCGGATTACGAAGGAGTTCGCAGGACAGGGCTATCGGAGGCAGGATCTCATCTTCCAAAGCCGCCCGGGACTCTGGGTGACCGCGAATCTCTATGTCCCCGAGAGGCCGTCGACCGGCCGCCCTGGCATGGTGATCCTGCACAGCCATCATCGCCCGCGCTGGCAGGCCGAGTTGCAGGACATGGGGATTCTGTGGGCCCGGCTGGGATGCGAGGTGCTCATCATGGACCAGATCGATCACGGCGAGCGCATCCAAACCTATCCGTGGAATCGCGAAGGGTATCACGCCCGATACAACACGGGCATGCAGATGTACGTGGCTGGCGAGAGTCTGATCCAGTGGATGGTTTGGGACACGATGCGCGGCATCGATCTGCTGCTCACACACAAGGAAGTCGATCCGAAGAAGATCATTCTTCTCGGCGCGGTGGCGGCCGGAGGAGAACCAGCGGCGATCACGGCCGCGCTCGATCCGCGCGTAGCGGCTGCGGCGCCGTTCACCTACGGCGAGGCGATTCCCGAACGCGGCAACCGGCCGAGCGATTTTCATCCGTTTCCGGATCCGGGTTGGGGAAGCTGGGAGACCACGCGAAACTTGCCTCGCAGCATCCGCGATGGCTTTCTGCCGTGGGTGATCAATGCGTCGGTGGCGCCTCGGCGGCTGGTGTTCTCATACGAAATGGGCTGGGAGGTGGAGAAGGTTCCGGCGTGGCACCGGTATCGGAAAATCTTCGGACTCTACGGCCTGCCCGACAACCTGGACGAAGCGCATGGCTTCGGAGGATTTCCGGGTCCGGGTGAATGCGCCAACATCGGTCCGGCGCAGAGGAGGACGCTTTATCCGGAGCTGAAGCGGTGGTTCGGGATTCCGATTCCCGAAGAGGAACCGGCCGACCGTCGGCCCGAAGCAGAGTTGGCCGCGCTCGAGCGAGATACGGCTGCGCGTGTCGGCATGAAAGCCGTGCACGAGTTGCTGCGGGAGAAAGCCAGCGCGCGGGTTCGAGCGGCGCGCGTGACCATGGCGGCGCTGGGTGTTCCCGAGCGGCGGGAGTGGTTGCGGAAGAAGTGGTCCGCGCTGCTGGGCGACATCGAGCCGAATGGGAATCCGGCGGCTGTCACGAGGTGGAAGAAGCAGGACAGCGGCGCGGAGGCGGAGGGCGTGACGCTGGAAGTCGAGCCCGGGATCATTGTTCCGGTCGTGCTGTTGCGGCCTTCGGGTGCGAAGGCGGCGGGCATGCCGGTGGTGACGGTGATCTCGCAGGCCGGGCGCGGTCGGCTGCTTGCGAACCGGCGTGCGGAGATCGATGCGCTGCTGGCGAGCGGGGTCGCGATCTGTCTGCCGGATCTCCGCGGCATCGGCGAAACGGCGCCCGATCGCCGCCGCCATCCTTTGAGCGCGGGCATCACGCTCGCGGCGACGGAGCTGATGCTCGGCAACACTATGGTTGGAGCGCGATTGAAGGATCTGCGAACCGTTCTTTCGTGGCTCGAGAAGCGGCCGGGCATCGACTCGAAGCGGATGGCGTTGTGGGGGGATGCCGATGTACCGCCGAATCCGCGCCGGCGCTTGATCGAGGAGGTGGCCGGGTGGCGCATCGGACCCGAGATCACGCGGGACGCGGAGCCTCTGGGTGGCCTGCTCGCGCTGCTTGGCGGGTTGTTCGAAGAGAGAGTCGCGGCGGTGGCCGTGCATCGCGGGCTGGTGGGTTACCTGTCGATGCTCGACGATTCCTTTCTGTATGTGCCGTCGGATGCGATCGTGCCTGATTCGGCGTCAGCGGGTGACTTGGCGTATATCGCGGGTGCGCTTGCGCCGAAGCCGCTGCTACTCGACGAACTCGTTGACGGGAGGAACACGGTGTTGCCGGATGCGGAGTTGAAGGTCTGGGTGGAGCCGGCGGTCGCGGCATATCGGTCGCAGCCTCGGGCGCTGTCGCTTGGAGCGGCGGGCGGGGTCGCGCGGTGGATCGCGGCGGAGCTCGAGTAGCGACATCGGGCAATCATCGAGAGATCGGCATACGACCGCCGTGTGCCGTTGTGGGCCGATGCACGCGCACCTTGATTTCGATGCGCGAGCCGAGCCGGTTGACGATCGACATAAGGCGGTCCACCGTGAACCGTCCGAGGTCCGCATTGCGGATGCGCGAGAAATCGGCGGCCGCAATCCCTGTGCGACCATGCGCTTCCCGCACGGTGAGGCCATCCCGATCCAGCGTCTTGATGATTTCGGCGGCTAGGATACTCTTGAACTGCTCCGCGTCCGCGTTCTGGTACCCAAGGTCGCGGAACACATTGCCGCTCCCCCGCACCACCTCCAGCTTCTCCTTTTTCATCGCAGCATCTCCTTCAACCGTATCAATCGCTCCTTGATCAGATCGATCTCGCGTTGAGGCGTCTTGATCCCTTGCGTCGACTTCTTCTGGAACGCATGGACTACCCAGATCTCGTCGGCAAATCGTACGGCGTAGACGACGCGGAAGGCATCGCCCCTGAACGCCAACGCAATTTCAAACACGCCCGGCCCGAGGCCTTGCATCGGCTTCGCAACGTCGGCCTTACCGCCCTCCGCCGCGATGGTCAGCGCCGCCAGACAGATCGACCTCGCCCCTTCCGGGAAAATCTCGAATTCCTTCACCGCCGCCTTGATCCACGAAACGGGCCGCGTTTTTCGGGTCATTCCGCCGCGGCTGGCTCCTCTACTGAATGTTGTCACATATGACAACTGGAGTCAACATGGGTAGGCGGGTTGGGGGCGTGCGTGTTGCCGATCTCCACAAGAAGTGGATGAAGGATCCGGACTACCGCAAAGAGTACGACGCTCTGGACGAGGAGTTTGCGCTGACGCGCGCGTTGATTGGAGCGGGCTCCCGTGCAGGATTGACGCAGGAGCAAGTCGCCAAGCGCATGAAGACGACGCAGGCGGTAGTCGCGCGTTTGGAAAGTGGCGGCAGCCGCCCCTCAACACGAACCCTGGAGCGCTTTGCAAAGGCCACGGGCAGCCGATGGCGCATTGTCTTCGAGCCCGAGCCCGGCGTCCGTAGAGGCGCTCGAGCGGCACCCGTTTCCCATTCGCGTTGAATCAAGACAAACGCACCATGCACTTGACCCGCTGCGCTGATCAGAAATCCGAAATGCTCGAGGAGTACTACGAAGACTTGGCACATAATGAAGGTCGTCGTGGGCGCGGAAGAGCCTACTTCGTGATCAGTGCCGCGGAATTGATGTTGTAGCCGACCAGCTTCGCCTCGCTCCCGGACACGCGCCAGACGAAAGACTCGACAGCATCGCCCTCAGCGAACTTCGTTTTGTAGCTGAGCGAGACGAACGTCCCGTTGGCGTTCGTGTTGACATGCCAGCCTCCGGGCTCGGCCTGTTTGACCAGACCCAGTTTCCGGTGGACGGCGGAAACGATCGCCGTGAAGTCTTTCTCCGAACTCTGCTGGCGAAACATCGAGTCCGCGCCGGCGTAGATGACGGAATACTGCTCCGAGTTCAGGCGTTCGTGAAATCGCTCAACGCCTTTCTTCGCTTCGGCGACACGCTCGGTCAAGTTGCAAGAGAGGCAGAGCAGCGCCGCGAAGAACAACGCTGCTCTCAGAAACTGCTGCCGCATGTCCGATACTCCTAGGCACCCGCCGCAGCGCGAGCCGCACTCACAGCGGACTCCACCGTATGCCGATACTCCTCGAGCAACTCCGGACTCGTCGCCTCGAACCGCAGCACCAGCACCGGCTGCGTATTCGATGCACGGGCCAGGCCCCAGCCGCCATCGAACATCACGCGCACGCCATCGACATCCACCACGCGATGCGTTTGGCGGAAGCCGTCACGCACGCGCTGGATCACTTCGAACTTGGCCTCGTCCGGACAATCCACGCGGATCTCGGGCGTACACACGGTCCGGGGCAGTCCATCGAGCTGGGCCGATAGCGGCTTGCCCGAGTTGGCCACGATCTCCATCAAGCGACAGGCCGCGTACATGGCGTCGTCGAAGCCGTAGTAACGGTCGGCGAAGAACATGTGGCCGCTCATCTCGCCGGCGAGTTCGGCGTGCTCCTGCTTCATCTTGGCCTTGATGAGCGAATGTCCGGTCTTGTACATGATCGGATGGCCGCCGAGCTTCTCGATCGTGTCGTACATCACCTGCGAGCACTTCACTTCGCCGATGAACTTTGCGCCGGGCTTGCGTGACAGGATCTCGCGGGCGTAGATCAGCATGAGGTAATCGCCCCACACCACTTGACCGCGCTCGTCCACCGCGCCGATGCGATCCGAGTCGCCATCGAAGGCGATTCCCAGATCGGCCTTGTGCTCCCGCACCGCTTTCGAGAGCGGCTCGAGATTCTTCTCAACGGTCGGATCCGGGTGATGATTGGGGAAGCTGCCGTCGGGTTCGAAGTAGAGCTCCACGGCGTCGCAATTGAGCTTGGGCAGCAGTTGCTTCATCACCGGACCCGCGGTTCCATTGCCCGCATCCACCACCACTTTGATGCGGCGCTTCCAGTCAAAGCGGGAAGCGATGTCGGTGACGTAGTCCGGCACCGTGTCTACTGCCCGCGCGGCTCCTGCGCCCGCGTCGAGGTCGCCGTGCTGGATCAAGCGATAGATCTCTTGAATCTGGTCGCCGTGGATGGTGGTGCCGCCGCAGACGGTTTTGAATCCGTTGTACTCGGCCGGATTGTGGCTGCCGGTGATCATCACCGCGCCATCCGATTTCAGATGGAAAACCGAGTGGTAGAGCACGGGCGTGGGAACCACGCCGATGTCGGTGACGGCGCAACCGCTCGTGATCAACCCATCCAGAAGCGCGTCATGCAGGCGCTGCCCACTCAAGCGCACGTCGCGCCCGAGATTGATGTTCTTTCCTCCATTCCGTTGCAGGAAGGTGCCGAACGCCTGGCCCAGCACCCGAATGTCTTCGCTCGGCATCTCTCGATCGGCGATGCCGCGAATGTCGTACTCGCGAAAGATGGTCTGTTTCAGCATTGAAGCTTATAGATCGCAGAATATCAGTTCGGTTCGCCGAAGCGCACCGGACGATCGTATCCGGTCATCTCGAGATAACCCACGCCTCCCACCACTTTGTGGTCCGAGAAGCCCGCGTAGTCCACCGCGCCTTCCCAATAACTGGGCGAGAAGCGGCTCTTGGCCACCAGTTCCTGGTCTTCGAGCTGCGTCACGGCGTTGAGCTCGATATCGAGCGAAGGTACCAGAATCTGCCACGCCACTGGATAGCGCTTCCACGTGCGTCCCGGCGTCATTAGGAAATCGGTCGCGTTGAGATGTCGCGCATTGCCGGCAGCGTCGACGTAGGTGCCGGCCGAATGCGGATCCACCGTGCCGTCACTGCGGCGGATCCGATAGAGCATCAGTTCGCTGCCGTTGTCGAGTTGGATGCTCATCCAGTCCCAACCGGTTTGCTCGCGTTCGAGTTGATGCGTGAAGAACTCGTGATCCATCCACGCCGAGCCTTTCACCTGGAACTCGCGCTCACCGAGAACGAGCTTGCCCTCGGTCATCAATCGAGTGAAAGAAATGTAGTGTGACGCACGGCCCGGACCATCGGCCTTCTGGCTCACGCCATCCACGCCGTGAACCACGGGCGGCTTCTTCGAAGTGAACTTGAACTCGAATCGAAACGCATCGCTCACTGCGCGCGCGTAGCCGAGTCCGGCTTCCCAGTTGCCATTCCAGATGCGGCCCTTCTGCTCGTCGACGCCGGCCAATCCTGGACCCGCGCGATTGATCCGCTCGAAGTGCAGGAATCGCTTTTCCTGAATGTCGCTGAGCGTGAGGTGGGCCATGTAGAGATCAGTGGGGTCCCACGCGCTCTTCGCGCGGCGCTCTTCGCTGAGCGCTTGACGGAAGAAGGTGAGTTCGAAGCCGAAGCGGCGGCCGGCGGGATCGGTAAGGTTGCCGGTCCAATACCACCACTCGGTGCGGAACTCGGGATGCGAGAAGTGGTCATGCGGGAAACGGTACTGGTATCCCGGTTTGGCGAGCGCGAAGATCAGGAACGCGGCGAGGGTCTTCATTCTTCGTGGATCACCTCGATGGGATTGAGCCGCACGGCGACGCGCGCCGGATAGATGCCGGCGAGCACGGTTGTGAAGAAGATCAGCGCCAGCGTGGAAGCGAGCAACGCTTCGGGCCAGTGGAAAGAAATGGTCCAGCCGAAGGACTGGCGATTGATCACATAGATCAAGATCAGCGAGAGCGCATAGCCGAGCGCGAATCCGGCAGCGATGGAGAGCAGCCCGAGAAGGCCGGATTCGGTCAGTACGAGGCTGCGCACTTGTCCTGGCGATGCGCCGAGGAATCTCAGCAAGCCCATCTCGCGGCGGCGATCGATCACGAGCGTCACGAGCGCGCCGGCGATGCCCAACACGGCCACGACTACCGCAACGGCTTCGAGCGCCCAAGTGATGGCGAATGTGCGGTCGAAGATCCGCAGCGCTTCTTCGCGCAGGTTCGCGTTCGAGAACACGAGCACGTCTTGCCCGGCAGCGGTCTTGGCGATGCGCTCGCGGACGGCATCGACGCTCGACGGATCGTCCACGTACACCGCCATGTTCGAGATGGCCGTGTCGGGCAGGTGACGCAGGAGCGTCTTGCGGTCGACGATGACGTAGCCGCGTTCGTTCGAATAGTCGTAATAGACTCCCAGCACCTCGAACGACTTCTTTCCTGTTGCAAGCGAGATCTCGATGCGGTCGCCAGCCTCGACGAGGTGCTTGTTGGCGAACGGCTCACTCACGATGGAGAAGTCGCCGGTGGGGAGCTTCTTCAGGATCTCCTCGCGATTCTGCCCCGACAAGAACTCCATGCGTCCGTTGCCTTCAATCACACTCGTCTCGCCGCCGCCAAAAAGCGCCGGCAGCCCGCCATAGCTGATCTCGTAGATGCGGAAGCGGTCGACGGCTCGCACGCCCTGCAGCTTCGCGATCGCATCGGCCAGCGCCACGGGCATCACGGGATACTTCCCCGCCCCGCCACCGCCTGCTGGGCGCAAGTAGAGGTCGGCGCGGAGTTGGCTTTCCATCCAGAGATTGACGGTTTCGCGAAAGCTGCCGACCATAATGCCGACGCTCACCATCATCGCGACTGCGGTGGCGAGCGCGGCTACGAGCACCGAGGTTCGCGGCAAAGCGGCTGCGATCCCGCGCGTGGCAAGCCTTCCGGGCGCACGCAGCAGGAGTGTCGCGAAGCCCGCGAGTACGCGCGATGCCGCCTGCACCATGGCCGGGATCAGGAACGCCGCGGCGGCGATGAGCAACAGGCACGCCGCGTATCCGCCCATGGGGCGGCCCTGCCACGGTGCGAGCGTGGTGAGCCAGTAGGCGGTACCCGAGAGGACGATGGCGATGGTGAGGTCGAGGCCCAGCCTTGCGCGCGCTTGCACTTCGCGATAGCCCCGCGCCATCGCTTCCACGGGAGCCACTTGCGAGGCTTCGTGCGCTGGTCCCCAAGCCGAGAGCAGCGTGGCGCCGAAGGCGATCGCGAATGCCTGCGCAACGGTGATCCAGGTGATGTCGATGGCGCCAGGCGCGCTGCTGACGTAGAGCGACTGCACCGTGCGGCCCAGCATCCGCACTGCGCCTTCGGCCATCAGCCTTCCGAGCGCGAGGCCGAGGACAGCGCCTGCTAGCCCGAACATCCCGGCCTCGACGAGAAACGCCAGCCGCACCTGCATGCGCGTGGCGCCCAGCGCGCGCAGTACGCCGACTTCGGCGCGACGCCGCACCACCGAAACAGCGATGGTGTTGTAGATGAGGAACGCGCCGACGACGAGCGAGATGTAGCTGAGCACGCGCAGATTCCAGCGGAACGCGTTCAGCATTTTACGATTCTCTTCGGTCTTCGATCCGTACGAGCGCAGTTCCACGCCCGGCGGGAGGGCCTTCTCGATCTCTTCGCGGGCGTCGATTCCATCGGGCACGTGGACTTCAATGCGATCCACGAGGCCGGGCCGGGCGAGGGCAGTTTGCGCGGCGGCGATATCCATGAGAACGACTGGCTCCGCAGCCGGCAATGTTCCGCGGACCTTGTATTCAGTCGCGCGTCCGTTGATCGACAAGCGAAGCTTGCCGCCAGCCGCGGCGCCCGGTACGCCGGAGACCCAGATGGAACGCAGGTCGCCGATCGCTTCCGGTTCGGCCTCGCCGGCTCCCTGGGGCGGCTCGTCGAGCGCGAACAGGTCGAGCCCGATCAGCGGCATATTGGCTTCGCGATCGCCGATCAGGGCGAAGCTTTCGATGCGCGGCACGAATCGCAGCGGCATCGGAATCGCGGCGAGCTTGCCGAGAATCTTTTCGTCGATCCCGCCGGCGCCCACGATCTCGAACGAAGCTTTGCCCGCCAGCGTGTCCATGGAAGAACGGAACGATCCGGCTGCCGCGTCGCCCGCCAAATCGATCGCAATCACCACGGCAACGCCCAAAGCAACCGCGAGCACGTTGAGCGTGGTGCGCACCGGCTCATTGCGGAGCGGACGCAGAATCAAGCGCGCGAACACCGCAGCCAGCGCTTTCATCGGCGCTCCACGTGATCGATTCCGCCGTCTTTCATGCGCACGACCACGTCGCACTTTTCCGCCGACTCGAGACTGTGCGTGGCCATCACCACCAGTGCGCCGATCTCCTTGGCCGTGCGGCGAAGCAGTTCCAGCACCGTGTCGCCGGTGACCGTGTCGAGATTGCCGATCGGCTCATCGGCGAGGATCACGCGCGGTGAATTGATCAACGCGCGCGCGATGGCGACGCGCTGCATCTGTCCGCCGGAGAGTTGATGGGGATAGCGCGCGCCCAGCCCCTCGAGCTCTACCCAACCGAGCAGTTCGCGGCTCCGAGAGCGGGCGTGCGTGTTGCCCGCGAGCAGCGCCGGCAGTTCCACGTTCTCCTCGGCGGTCATGGTCGGCAGCAGTTGAAAGAACTGGAAGACGAAGCCGATCTTCGAGCGGCGCAACGCCGTGAGCGCAGCCTCATCGAGATCCGCGGTGCTGGCGCCTTCGATCAGCACGCGCCCCTCGGTAGGAAAATCCATGGCGCCGCACAGGTTCAGTAGCGTGCTTTTGCCGCAACCGCTGCGGCCCACGACGGCGACGAATTGCCCCGCCTCCAGGTCAAGGTCCACTTTCCGTAGTGCGGCCACAGGCCCGCTCTCGGAGGCGTAGGTCTTGCCGGCTCCCTCCAGTCGGATCAGATTCATTGAGAGGACGCTATCGACACTCTAGCAGATAGTGGCCCACTTGCCACTCGCGGCCATCGCAGTAGCCGAACAGTTCCGCGCAGGCGAGAAAGAAGACGCGCCAGCGGTGGAACCAGATTTCGCTTTGTGCGCCATAGACCCGCGCGAGAATCGGCATGACGGTGAATGCGTTGGCGTCGAGATTGGCGAGCCACGCCTCGGCGGTTTTCGCGTAGTGCTCGCCGCTCCAACGCCATTGATGCGCTAGCCGGAATTGGTCTTGAAAGTGAGCGATGAGATCGGCGCCCGGCATGATGCCGCCGGTGAAGAAGTAGCGGCCCATCCAGTTGTGCTCGCCAGCGGTTTCGTAGGCGTAGGCGAACTCGCGATGACAAAAGACATGCAGGAAGAGCTTGCCGCTGGGGTTCATCCAAGCCGAGATGCGGCGCAGCAGTTCGCCCCAGTTGCGCATGTGCTCGAACATCTCGACGGACACGACTCGGTCATAGCGGCCCGGCGCCTCGAAGCGATTCATGTCATCGGTGATCACGCGCAGATTGGCGATGCCCCGGCGCACGGCTTCGGCTTCGATGTGCTGGCGCTGTGGAGCGGAGTTCGAAACGGCGGTGATGCGGCTATTCGGATAGTGCCCGGCCATCCAGAGCGAAAGCGATCCCCAACCGCAGCCGAGCTCGAGAATCTCCATGCCATCGGCGAGTTCGGCATGTTCGCACGTGAGCGCGAGCGCGGCGGCTTCGGCTTCGTCGAGCCCCGAGCAGTTCTCCGGCCAGAAGCAGGAGCTGTACTTGCGATGCCGGCCGAGCACGAGGCCGAAGAACTCGGGCGGAAGCTCGTAGTGTTGTTCGTTGGCTTTGGCGGGCACGGGCGCTACTTCGCTCGAACGCATCGTCTGAGCGAACTGTGCGGCGTCGCCATTCCGCGCGCATTCGGCCAGGCGCTGCTCGCACAGTTGGCGGATTCCGAAGCGAACGATCGAGTCTGGCACATGGCCGAGTTCGGTTTGCGCAAGCGCAAAGGCAAGCAGGCGATCGGTCATGAAGTCATCATCCTCGTCTGTGAAGATGCGGGCCGGGGCATGCGGGAATCACGAAGTTGCGCGAAGAGCACCGCGCTCACGCATCTGCCTTGGGCGGCCAAGGGAAGAACACGCTGGTGGTCTGCTGATAGCGGCGATAGGCCTCGCCGCGGCTCGCCAGCGCATTGGCTTCGGTAGGCGGAATCCCGGTGACTTTGAACAGGAACAACAGCATGACCGCGGGACCGAAGAGAGTAGCCCACCCGTAGGGCGCGTTCCACCCGAGCAGTACGTAGGTGAACCAATGCAACCACTCGAAGAAATAGTTGGGATGCCGCGAGTATCGCCAAAGGCCGGTTTGGCAAACTTTGCCGCGATTCGCGGGGCGCGCCCGGAACTCGGCCAATTGGCGATCGGCGATCATTTCTCCGAACACGGCAACGGTCCAGATGGCGAGACCCGCTGCGTCCATCCAGTCGAGGGGCATGTCCGGATTCCCCGACGCCAACAGGATCGGCGCGGCGAACATGACGCTCCAGAACGCCTGCATCTGGAAAAACCAGAAGAGGTTCCGCTGTGTGGCGTCACCCCACTTTTTCTTCATCGCCTCGTAACGCCCATCTTCGGCCATGTTTAAAACACGAATGAGCAAGTACGTAGAGAGGCGCATGGACCATGCGCCGGCAAGAAACCCGATCAGCAGCCGCCGGATCGGATAGCCGCTGCCGACGGCCGAGAATCCCATGCCCAGCGCGCCGACGCCCGCGGCCCAGAGGATATCGACGATGCCGGCTTTGCCGTAGCTCCGCTGCACCTGCCACAGAACCGCCATGGCCACCGCCATGCCGGCCCAGCCCCCCGCGAGAATCACCCAGTAGTTCATCGGTTTCCTTTCTGGACTCCTTTGGCGATCCACACGAGGAATGGCGTCATGGCGGCCCAGGCAACGAGGATCGGCCACACCGAGTCCACTCCGGCGATCGCTCCGAGGCGCGCGCCACCGAGGTAGGCAAGCGGTCCGGCTACGGCGCCGAGCACCGCGGCAAGTGCGTACCGGCCCTCGAGCCATCGCATGCTGTAACGCAGCGTGGTGGCGAAGTTCACCCACAGCGCGATCATCCACGCGGGCGGCAGCAGGCTCTCCGATGGAAAGCGGAACGCTCCGGCCGCGAGCAACACGGTCTCCACGACCAAGCCGAGGCAGGCAGCGAGAATCAACAGTCCCGCCTCTTTCACTCGCGGGGACGAATACAGCAGATGGAGCCCGATCACCGCTGCGAACACGCACAACCCGATCCACGATTGTCCCGCCGCAGCCGAGAGCACGCAGGCGAACCAGACGAGTTGGAATCCGAGGATGTTGAGCGCATTCCTCATAGAGCTTCTGATGCGCCGGGCGGCGTCTCAGTCGGGAATTGTTTCAGATGGGAACGGTTATGGTTCCGCGCAGATAGGGCGTTACGTGACCCGCGATGCCGACGCGGTCGCCGCGGTCTTCGACCCACAACTCGCCGCCCCGCCGCGAGACCTGCAAGGCGCGCATGTCTTTCTTGCCCAGCCGCCGCGACCAATACGGAATCAACAGGCAGTGCGCCGATCCCGTCACCGGATCTTCATCGATGCCGAATGCGGGCGCGAAGAAGCGCGAGACGAAGTCGACCTCGCGGCCTGGCGCGGTAACCACGATGCCGCCGCGGTCGAGCGCACGCAGCACGTCGAAGTTCGGTTCGAGGGTCCACACGTCTTCTTCTTTCGGATAGACGGCCATGTAGTAGTTCGCGGCGAGCACCTCGAGCGGCTGCGTACCAAGGCCGTCGATCAGGCGATCATGCGGCTGGCAGCGTTGCGGTGGGCGGGAGGGAAAATCGAGGCAGAGCCGGCCGTCACGCTTGTCCACGGCCAGTTCGCCGCTCTTGCTGAGGAACGTGACGCGATCGCCGCCGTGGCTCAGGTAGTCGAACAGTACGTAAGCCGAGGCGAGCGTGGCGTGGCCACACAGGTCGATCTCGACGGCCGGCGTGAACCAGCGGATCTCGTAGACGTCGCCCGTCTTGACGAAGAAGGCGGTTTCGGCCAAATTGTTTTCGGCGGCGATCGCCTGCATGATTTTGGCCGGGATCCAGCGATCGAGCGGGCAAACGGCAGCCGGATTGCCACCGAATACTCGAGACGAGAAAGCGTCCACCTGAAACAGCGATATGTCCATGTTTCAGTGTAACCTTGAGTGTTGAGTTTGAATCTGAAGCTAAGCGGAGATCATTGCCATTAGACGGGTCGTTGTGGGTCAAATCGCGCTCGTTCTGTGCGCGATGGGGCTCTTTGCGCAGGATAGTTTGAGCCGGCGGGAAGCCGTGGACCGCGCTTTGCATATTCATCCATTGCTGGCGGGCGCCGCCGGACGCATCGCCGCGACCGAAGGCCTGCGGCAACAGGCTGGCCTGCTTCCGAACCCACGGCTGTTCCTGCAAGTGGAGAATCTGCGCGCCACGGGGCAACCGGGCTTGCAGTATGGCCAGGAAGTGGATCACTTCGCGTATCTGTCGAATACATTCGAATCTGCCTCGAAACGCCAGCGCCGCGTCGACTTCGCATCAGCCGGAGTGCAACGTGCCGGGCTCGAACAGGAGTTGTTGCGGAGGCAGATCTCCGGCCGCGTGGCGCTCGCCTACTGGACCGCCGCTGGCGCTCGCCGCACCGAGGCGTTGCTCGAAGAAGCGGTGCGCAACTTCGATGGCATCGTGGAGTACCATCGGGTGCGCGTGCAAGAAGGATCGATGGCCGAGTCCGACCTGATCCGCATTAGGCTCGAGCAGCAGCGGCTTCGGATCGATCTCAACCGCGCCCACCTCGAGAGCGAACGCACGCGGATCCAATTGCTGCGCGAGATGGGCCAGACACAGTTCCCGCCGGTGACGCTGACTGACTCGGTTGAGGCTTCGGCTTCGCGGGCGTTGGCCGGCGACGCCGATGCGGCCGTGGCGCAACGGACCGAAGTCAAGCTGGCTCGCGCGGCGATGGAGCAAGCTCGCGCCAACCAACGGCTGCAGACGGCCTACGCGCGACCCAACTATGACGCGTTGTTCGGATACAAGCGCACGGCGGGGTTCAACACCGTGATGGGCGGCTTTCAAATGGACCTGCCGGTGATGAACAAGAATCAGGGCAATATTGCCGCGTCGGCCGCCGAGATCCGCGTGGCGGAATCGAACCTGGCCGCGGTGGAAGCAGTGGTTCGCGCCGAGGTGCAGGCTACTTGGACCGAGTATGAGATCCGGCGGCGGGAGTTGACGGAGTTGCTGCATCCGTTGGTGTCGCAAGCCGACGAGACCTATCGCATCGCCGAAGGCGCGTACAAGCTCGGCGGATCAGACCTGCTGCGATTGCTGGATGCGCAACGGATTCGCATTGAAGCTCGCACGGCGGAGGCGCGGGGCTTGGCCGGGATCCGTCAGGCGGAGGCGGCGCTCGAAACCGCGCTGGGAGTGGAACCGTGAAGACGACGTTCGTTGCTCTGGCTTCTCTGATTGCCTTGTGGTCGTGCGGCTCCAAGCCGACTGGATCGGTGGAGGCGACTGCTCCGCCGAAGGAAGCTGCTCCGCCCAAAAGCGAAGGCTCGTCAAGCGAAGTGAAGCTCGACGCGGCAGCGCAAAAGCAGGCGGGGATCTCGAGTGAAGCGGTGACAATTCGATCGGTGCCCGAGACCATCCGCACCACGGGCCGCATCGTGGTGAACGAAGAGCGCACTTGGAAGGTAGGCGCGATGACCGACGGGCGCATCGTCAAGGTCCGGGTGAATATCGGCGATCACGTTGCCGCGGGCCAAGTGCTCGCCGCCATGCATAGCCACGATGTCCACGAAGGCCGTGCCTCTTATCAGAAGGCGCAGAAGGAAGTGGCTCGCTTGAAGGCCACTGAGGAGCAAGCGCTGCGCGTGCGCGATCGAGCCAAGAAGCTTTACGAACTCAAGGCCGCGTCTCTCGAACAAGTGGAGCATGCCGAGTTCGAACTGAAGAACACGCGCGCACTGATCGAGCAGGCCGAGATCGAGTTGACGCGCACCAAGACGCACCTGATCGATTTCCTCGGTGTGCAGTTGGACGAGCCCGAGCATCATGCCGGAGCCGAACATGGCGACGAGGACTTCATTACCATCAAGGTTCCACCCGGGGCCGGAGGCGTGGTTCTGCAACGCAACGTGACCGAAGGAAGCGTGGTGCAGCCGGGCGGCGAGGCGTTCGTGATCGCCGACCTGGGCACGTTGTGGATGATCGCCGCCGTGGGTGAAGAGCATTTTCCGCAGTTGCGGATCGGGATGCCCGCCAGTGTAACGGTGCAGGCGCACTCCGGCCGCACATTCACCGGACGCATCTCGCGGCTGGGCGATCAACTCGACCCGGCAACGCGGACCATCCAGGCGCGCATCGAGCTCCAGAACACCAACGGACTCTTGAAGCCGGAGATGTACGCCGAGGCCGCGCTCAGCCTGCCCGGGCAGCGGGCCGCAATGTTCGTGCAGGAAACCGCGCTGCAAGAAGTGAAGGGCGCTCCCGTGCTGTTCGTGCGCCGCGGGAGTGGCGCCTTCGAGGCGGTGACGGTGGAGACCGGACGCAGTTCCGGAGGCGCGCTCGAGATCGTACATGGACTCAAGGAAGGCGATGAGGTGGTGACGCGTGGAGCCTTCGCACTCAAATCAGCCTTGCTCAAGAGCGCGCTCGCGGAGGAATGAGAGACCCTCGATGCTGGCTCGCTTGATCGATGCGGCGCTCGACAACCGCTTCGCCGTGCTTCTCGCCGTTGCCGCGCTGATCGGCTACGGAACCTTCGCGCTGCTCGATATTCCGATCGACGCGTTTCCCGATCTGACCAATAACCAGGTGACCGTGATCACCGAGTGCCCGTCGATGAGCCCGGCCGAGGTGGAGATGCTGGTCACCTATCCGATCGAAACGTCGGTGATGGGGCTGCCGCGAAACGAAGGCATCCGGTCCATCTCGAAGCTCGGGCTGTCGATGGTCACCATCGTGTTCGAGGATTCGGTCAACACCTACTTTGCACGGCAGCTCATCAACGAGCGCATCCAGGAGGTGCGGAGCAGGCTGCCGGAGGCGGTGAAGCCGTCGCTCGGTCCGGTGGCCACCGCGTTCGGCGAGATTTACCAGTACACGCTCGCTGGTCCGCTGTCGGCGATGGAGATGAAGACGCTCCAGGAGTGGCAGATCAAGAACCAGTTGCGCACGGTGCCGGGCATCAACGAAGTGAACACGTGGGGCGGCGAAACGCGGCAATATCACATCGAAGCCGATCCGATGGCGTTGAAGCGCTACAACCTCACGCTGCGCGATTTGTACGAACGGGTCCGCGACAACAACGAGAACTTCGGCGGCGGCTTCATCGAGCACGGTTCGGAGCAGTACACCGTGCGCGGTTTGGGGCGGCTGCGCGAGATTCCGGACATCGAACGCGTTGTTGTGTTGGCTCGCCAAGGCACGCCCGTGTTGTTGCGCGACGTAGCGGAAGTGAAGCTCCGCCCGATGCCGCGGCAAGGCGCGGTGTCGCGGGATGGCAAGGGCGAGACTGTTTCCGGCATGACGATCATGCTCAAGGGCGAGAACGGCAAGCGCGTCCTCGACCGCGTGAAGGTGAAGCTCGCCGCGCTGCGTCTGCCCAGCGGCGTGAAGGTGGAGCCTTTCTACGATCAGTCAGACGTGATCGACGCCACGATCCGCACGGTGCGCAACAACCTGCTCGAAGGCGGCCTGCTGGTGGTGGTCATCCTGATGGTGTTCCTCGGCAATGTGCGCGCGGGGCTGATCGTGGCGAGTGTCATTCCGGTATCGATGCTGGCGGGCTTCATCGGCATGCGCGCGTTCGGCGTGACGGCGAACCTGATGAGCCTCGGCGCGGTGGACTTCGGCATGATCGTGGACGGCGCGGTGGTGATGATGGAGAACGCCGTGCGGCGGCTCTCGCACCAGGAGGACGGTCCGTTTGACGCGGCCCGGCGGATTCGCGAAGCGGCGCATGAAGTAGCCCGTCCGATCCTATTCGGCGTAGCGATCATCGTGGCTGTGTACCTGCCGATTTTTCTGCTGGAAGGGCTCGAGGGGCGCATGTTCCGGCCGATGGCGATCACGGTATGCTCGGCGCTGGTGGGGTCGCTGTTGCTGGCTTTGTTCGCCGTGCCCGCCGCCACCACGGTGGCCTTGCGGAAGCCGATGAAGGAGCACGGGAGCCGGTGGTTCGAATTCCTGCAGGGCATCTACGATTCAGCCTTGTCACTGGTGATTCGCCACCGCATCATGGCCGTGCTCGCAGGCGTGGTTTGCGTGACGGTGGCGCTCGGGTCTCTGGGCTTCATCGGAACCGAGTTCATGCCGAAGCTCGACGAAGGCTCGATTCTCATCGAGAGCCGCAAGCTGCCCGGGATCTCGCTCACCGAGAGCGTGGCCATGAGCCAGCGCGTGGAGCAGACGCTGATGGCGTTTCCGGAAGTGTCGAGCATCGTCACCAAGATCGGCCGGCCGGATCTCGCCACCGAGGCGATGGGCATCTATCAGGGCGACGTGTACGTGCTGCTCAAGCACAAGGATCAGTGGACCCGCTTCCACACGAAAGAAGAGTTGATCGAGGCGATGGACAAGGCGCTGCAGCCGATCACCGGCATGGCGTTCAGCTTCACACAACCGATGGCGATGCGGCTCGACGAGGTTGTCTCGGGCGTCAAGGCCGACCTCGCGGTGAAGATTTTCGGCGACGATCCGCGCGTGCTCGAACAGATGGCCGAGCGGAGCCTGCGCGTCGTTTCGTCGACTCCGGGCGCGGCCGATGCGCAGATGGAAGTGATTTCGGGCGTTGCCGAGCTCATGATCGAGCCGGACCGCGCCGCGCTCGCCCGCTATGGCCTCAACATCGCCGACGTGCGCGATCTCATGGAAGTGGTGGTAGGCGGCAAAGACGTCTCGACGCTGATCGACAATCAGCGCCGATTCGATATCGTGCTGCGCCTGCCGGACCGCTACCGCCGCGATCTCGACGCCATTCGCGACCTGCTTCTCACCGCGCCCGGCGGCGAGACCGTTCGCCTGGGGCAGATCGCCAAAGTGCGCGTGACTCGCGGACCCGAAGTGATCAATCGCGAGAACGGCCAGCGGCGCATCGTGGTGCAGGCCAATGTTCGCGGCCGCGATCTCGGCTCGTTCGTCGCCGAAGTGCAGCGGCGCATGGAGTCGCAAGTGAAGCTGCCGCCCGGCTATTGGATCGACTACGGCGGGCAATTCGAAAATCAAGAGCGCGCGCAGAAGCGGCTGATGCTGGTGCTGCCGCTCACGGCCACCATCATTTTCGGAATCCTGTTTGCCACGTTCCACAGCATCCGGCAAGCGCTGCTGATCCTGCTCAACGTTCCGTTCGCGTTGGTGGGCGGGATCGCCGCGTTGTGGGCGCGGCAGCTCAACCTCAACCTCTCGGCTTCAGTCGGATTCATTGCGTTGTTCGGCGTCGCGGTGTTGAACGGAATCGTGCTGGTGAGTTCCGTGAACCGGCTCTACCAAGCCGGCATGCCGCTCGACGAAGCCGTACATCGGGGAGCGTCGCAGAGGTTGCGTCCGGTGCTGATGACCGCACTGGTGGCGAGCCTCGGATTCCTGCCCATGGCGCTGTCCACTTCTACCGGATCCGAAGTGCAGCGTCCGCTGGCGTCGGTGGTGATGGGCGGCCTCGAACCAGCACGCTGCTCACGCCTGCTTCTGCCGCTTGCGCTTTATCCTTGGTTCAAGCCCAGGGTTCGCGACGAAGCGGGCATATGAGTTACTGCTTCAGCTCGCGCATCTGCGCCGGCAACTGCCGATGCACCAGCTTGCGCATCACGTCGAGTTCATGCGTCATGGACTCGTAGCCCAGCCGCGATTCGTGGATCAGCAAGACGGCGCCGTAGAAGAGGAAGATAGTGCCGGAGAGGCCGATCACCACGGGAATCCAATCGAGGCGCCGTGCCGCGACGGCAAGCAGTCCGATAGTGAGGCTGGCGGCGATGAACATGCCGAGCGCGGAATAGATGCTCCGCAGAGCCCGCTGCAGCAACCGCGCCCGTTCAGACTGCGCATCCAGTTGATCGAAGTAGAGAGAGATCTTCTCTTCGGCGTGCTCCTGCGCGGCACGGCCGTGGGCGAGATCTTCCACCAGAGCGGAGAGCACGCGCACGCGATCCACCACGCGGCCGAAGCGGATGGTGGTGGAGAGCAGGAGTGGTCCGCAAGCCGAGATCAGCACGGCGGGGGCGATCATGGCCGTGAGAACGGTGAGCTCGAGACCTAGCGGGTTCATCTCAGATCAGGATAGCGGGCGACCCAGTCAAACTTGGACTTCGCGCACCGTGCAGCCAATTGCTTCAGTGACGTGGAGCTCGTTCGGGTCGACCACTTTGACCTCGGTTTCGCCGCAGACGAAAGTGGTGATGCGGAGGTTTGTCAGCGGCGTTCGAAACTTCACGTAGTTGGGTCCGAACTTGCGCCAGGCGCACCATTCTTCGAGCGCGTATCCGGAATAGAGGATCGATCGAATTTCAGGGTTCTTCGGATCGAGTCCCGCTTCCCGGCAATGGTCGTCGAAGACGAAGCTCCCATCGTTGAACATCCCCGTCTCACATCGCCTCAGGTTACAGTGGACGGCGTTGAACGAGTCGACCGAATCCGCCAAGGTTCGGGCATGGATTTCCAGCAGCCGCTTGCGCACGTCCGGAGTGGTGAGCCTGTAGAGCATGTACGTTGCCGCGGACTTGACTCCTCTGTAGAGCACGGCTTCGCCGCGATCGATCGAGGGTTGGCCATCGGGGTCGCCGATGTAATAACTGCCGTGCTGCAGCATGATGAGCCGTTGCTCGTTTCCGCCATACTTATCGATCCCTGTGTGGCGGTATGCCGCTATCGGCGCGGTGACGGCGCCTGGACGCGCTGTTCCGTTCGCCAAGTACAACGCGTCGCGCTCGCCGCGCCGGGCACGATTCCAGAACCGGAAGAGCAGTTGCACCTTGCGGTCGTCTTTTCTGCTCTCGCCGAACCAGTGGTGACGCCGCCTGTGCTCTGCGTCAACCAACACTCCGGGGACCACCCAAGAGTATTGAAAAAAGTAGTCGCGTTCCGGCGGCGACTCGGGCGAGTACGCCAGTTCACCCGTTGCGGCGAGCCATGGAACGAACTCATCACCGGCCACGGTCGAAGTGGAGAAACGCTTTCGCGTGGTCTTGCGCTGCGTCAAACTTCGCCCGCCCGTATCGCGGCCTCCATTCTCTTCAGTAGAGCAGTTGGAGCGGACCGGCTCGCCATCTTCACGAGCGTACCCATGGCGGCGAGGTCATTCTGGTACTCCTGCAAGCGTGTCTGAAAAGTCCGGCGGTCTTTGGTGCAGACCAACGTTTGCGGAGAGCCTTTGCGCTCCGTGACGTGGGTCATATCGAGCTTGTATTGCGTGATCACGCCGTGGAGGTGTCTGCGGCGTTCCTTGTTCACACGAAAACGATGCACCTTGTCGCCACGGTCGCGAGCAAAGGCCTCGAGCTCGCGACAGTCGGCGCACTTGCAGGAGAGCTTCGCCTCCAAGCGCCAGTCCGGAGGCGGCTCCGGAGGAACCTCGCTCCGCAGCAGCAGAAACTCCGCCGCGCTTGTCCAGAGACTCAGCAGACCGCTGTCCACAGCCGGCGACAGGCGATCCTTTTCGGCGCGGATGCGTTCGATTGCCGGAACCACCGTGGTTACCGGATCGAAAACTTTCGGGTTCGCGGAAATGCTGCGCGCCGCGGCATCGCACAGGGTCCGGTCTTCGAAATGGTGGAGTGCGGAAAACAAATTCTCGATGAACTCCGGATCCTGATGCCGCGGTTTTGCGCCCTCTTTCTCATCCCACCATTGAAAGGCACTGCGCCGGGAGACGGGCGCGGCGATGCCGTCGAGGCCGGCTACGGCGGCTTTCGCGACCTGCCGTACGCCATCGGATGCTTCGTTGCGGGCAAGAGTGAGCAACAGATCCACGCACTCGGCCGGCCGTTTCGGCATCCGCGCTTCCACGAGTGCGGACAAAACGGCCCGGGCTTTCTTGTCTCCGAGTACGGCCGGCGCCCGAGCCAAGCCCGCGTTTTCCGAACCATCGTAGGCGGACATCAGCACATCGCGGATGAACTGCTCGAGCAAGGATGAGGCCTCGAGATCGACGAGCGCGCCAATCATGCTGGCTCGGCCGGAATGCTCCGGTGTAGTGACGATATCCGAGTAATCGTCGAACAAGTACGGACTATCCTTGGCAACGGGCCATGCCTCGACGATTCGCCGGGCGGCCGCGACCGCAGCCGAACGGACACTCTCGCCGCCCGCCACCAGCCGCTCCAAATGCGGCAAGCAAGCAGTGGTGCCGCCTTGCAACAAAACATCGATAATTCGGTTCTTGGGCCAGAGCACGAGCACTGCCCGATGATAGGACCGCTCGTAGGACGCTCCTTCGTTGCCGGAGGCTTCTGTCAGGCGCTTTTCATCGGGAGGTTCTTCATCGAGCGCGCCGGCGGGGAGCAATTCGCCCGATTTGAGCGGAATTCGCCCGAACCCGGCGGCTCGATCCTCGGTGTCGCGCCACTCATCGACGTATTGCCACGAATCGTCGACCGTATCGGCGCTGAAGTCCTCGTCCTCTTCCTCAGGCTCGTCGTCCTCTCCTTCGCCGTCATCGTAGCCGGCCTCATAGCGCGACCTGCGGGAGTGATAGTAGAAATCTCCATCGGGTTCGGCGGCACCACTCTCGCCGATGTGAACCACCGCAAGATGCGCGGAGCACCCCGCGAGTTCGGCCGCGCGAACCAGAGCCCGGGATTGCGCCTCGTCGGCGCCTTTCAGCGATGCGAAGGAAAGACCCGCTGGGCTGTACTGGTGTTCGAGCAGCCAGGCCAGCTTATCAGGGGCGCCCGGCGACTTCCAGTAGGAGCGCAGGATGGTTGCGATCTTCTCCACTTCCGGCCCGTAATCCGGGGCTTTGGGCGGTCGAGCCTTGCCCTTCGTCTGCTTCTGAATCAAGTTGTAGACAAGGCAAACGCGGTTCCCTTCGATTACCGGTAACGCCTCATGTTCGCAATCGGCGTAGAACGCGGCGAACGAAATCTCGGAGGGCTCAGCGGCGTTGGTCTCGACCGTGACTTCGCGGCTGCCGTGGCGGATCCGGAGGGCGCCGCCGCGATACGCCGATGGCAGCGTCAGCACGAGAGTCCCGAACATGCCGCCGGCCTTTTCGGTATCGCGGTGCGCCAGAAAGAATCCGCCGGGTTCGTAGACCAACAGCTTGTAGAACTCGGCGGAGACGCTCGTGCCGCAACCGAGTCCGGCAGTCACCTTGGACAGGATGCTCTCGAACGTAGATGCCCAGGATTTGCCGCCGATCTTTACGGCGGCGGGCGAGATCTGCCAGACGTTGCGCACGGAGGTATCGACGATGGTGTCCTCGCCGCGGCCGTAAGGCGCCTGAGTCGCCTGCTTCACCAATGCCTCGATTTGGGTGGCGGGCACTGGGAACGAAAGCGTTCCCGCGCCTTGCACCTCAACCCGTGGCATCGGTATTTCCAGCACTCCAGAGACGAAAAAATCGCCCGGCTGCTTCACGTCCGAGAGGAGTTTTTCGAGGGTCTCCAGATCCCGGTTGTAGTCGACCTCAATGTATTCCATCGCGTTGCCCCCGCGGCGGCAGACAAGGCCCCACGGCGGGGACCTCTCGAGCCTCCACCGATTCTAGCTCGGCATTGATGACGAGGCTGACTCGATGCGTTCCACCTTCCCCAACACAAACACGTACGAACACGCCCCGAGCATCGCCATCGCCGCGACATAGACTAGCGCCCAGAAGAATGACCCGGTCGAGTCGAGCAGCAACCCAATCACCAACGGCGTGAGGATGCCGGCCAGGTTCGCCGCGAGGTTGAACACTCCGCCCGCGAGGCCCATCATCGAAAGCGGTGCGATCTCGCTGATCACCGTCCAGCCGAGGCCCGTCATCCCTTGCGCGAAGAACGCCACCGACATCACCGCGATCACGGCCGCATCGCTCGAGACGAAGTTCGCGAGCAGAATCGTGGACGCGCCGAGCAGCCCGGCGATCACCGGAAGCTTGCGCGCGAGGGTGGGGCTCGCGCCCTTTTGCAGCAGGCGATCCGAGAGCCAGCCGCCAAACATCACGCCACAAGCCGCAGCCAAGTACGGCAGGATCGCGAAGAAGCCGGAGCGGATCCAATCGAGCCCGCGCTCCTTTGCGAGGTACGTGGGAAACCATGTGAGGAAAAACACGAGCGTCGAGTTGCCGCCGAACTGTCCCAGGCTCGCGCCGATGATCGAGCGCTCCCGCAGCAAGCGGCCCACGCCGCTCCAGGAGACCGGCGTCCGCGCGGCTTCGCCAGTGCGGTCGCGATAGAGCCACCACCACACAGCGCTAAACGCGATCCCCACCAAGCCCACCACCCAGAACATGGCTCGCCATCCGAACCCATGCAGGATCCAGAACAGGAGCGGTCCGAACGCCGCCAGCCCCACATACTCACCCACCGTGTACACCGCGGTAGCGCGAGCGCGCTCGGACTTCGGGAACCAATCGGCCACCATGCGGCTGTTGGCTGGGAAGCACGGCGCCTCGGCGAGTCCCAAGCCGAGGCGGAACGCGAGCAGCGATGCGATGCCTTGCGCGAAACCCTGGAGCAGCGTGAACCCCGACCACGTCACCACCGAAAGAAAGTACGTAAGCCGATTGCCCAGTCGGTCAAGCAGCCAGCCTCCGGGAATCTGCGCCGCCGCATAGCTCCACGCGAACGCCGAGAACACCACACCGAGCGCTGAGGGCGTAAGCTGGAGCGCCACACTGAGTTGGGGCGCGGCGATGCCGAGCACCGTCCGGTCCAGGTAGTTGATCATCGTGCCCACCGCGAGCAAAGCGAGCACGCGGTGACGGCCGGCGATGGGGTGCGGCTGGTCGATCAATCCTCAGGCTTTGAACGGACTCCGCGCAAGCGCGTGCTCGATCGCCGCCTTGGGCACTTCGTACTTCGACATGCCCTTGTTGCCTCGATAGTCGAGGTCCTTGATGCCGAGCGGACTGGTGTAGAAGGCGTCCACCGACATCTTCCGCACCCAGTCAAAGAACTTCACTCCGGCGCCGAGTTCGCTTTCGCGCTTCACGGTGTAGGCGCTGAACTGGCGATAGTCGCTCGAGCGGCGATAGACGAGTTCCTCGTCTTTGCGCGCGCGGTCCTCTTTCTCGGCGGCCACCAGCACGTCGAGCAACTCGGTCTGCTGCGCCGCCGCGGCTTCCAGGAACTTCTTGCCGTAGCGCCGATCCATCTCGCGATCGAACCAGGCGATGCCACCGTGGTAGATCTCGGCGAGCTTCGGATTCTGGCTGCAGAGCAGATCGATGAATTCGGCTGCGCCAGCGTCTTTCGCCGAGCCCGACACGCTGTCGGCCGGCACGATCAACTCGGCCAGGCGCTCCACCGTTTTGAACTCGTGCGCCACCAGTTCGCGCGGCGTGTAGACTCCCGCCTTCTTGGCCGCTGCGGCCTCCTGATGGACATGCTGGGCGGCTTCGAGATCGAGCACTCCGGCGCTGGTCAGCGCGAGCGCGATGCCGCGAATGAGGTCGCGGCGGGAAACGTCGTCGATCTGGATCAGGTTAGACATTGCCCTTCCTCATTTCCTCGGCCAGGTAGTCGCATCCGCGCCAGGCGAGCGCGTTGATGGTGAGTGTGGGGTTCTTGTCAGGATTGCTGACGAAGCTCGCGCCATCCATCACGAACAGGTTCTTCACTTCGTGGGCTTGCGTGTAGCCGTTGAGCACCGAGGTCTTCGGGCTCTTGCCCATCACCGCGGTACCGACTTCGTGAATGATCGTGCCTGGAATCGAGATGCCGTCGGCCTCGCGTTCGGCCGCGCTCAAGCCGGTGACGCGACCGCCCATCGTGGTAATGATGTCGGCGAACGTTTTCTCCATGTGGCGGGCTTGCTTCCACTCGTAGTCGGTCCACTTGAAATGGAAGCGGAGCACGGGAATGCCCCATTGGTCTACTACGTTCGGATCGAGTTCGCAGTAGCTGTGGATGTTCGGAATCATCTCGCCGCGGCCGGCGAAGCCGACGCCGCATCCGTAGCCTTCGCGGATCTTCTTCTTCATGTCGGCGCCGTAGCCGTACCGCCGCGCCGCGCCATGATAGGAGCCCACGCCCGGCATTCCGTAGCCGCCGCCGATCTCGATGTGATAGCCGCGCGGGAAGTCGAGCTTGTCGTGCTTGTCCCACATCCACCACGGCATGTAGAGATGCGCTCCGCCCGCGCCGTCGGTGTCGTAGTGCTGCATGCCTTCGAGCGCCGGCACGTATCCGCTCAGTCCGAAGCCGACCGTGTCCATCAGGTAGCGGCCGAGCAGTCCCGAGCCGTTGGCGATGCCGTTGGGAAATTCCTTCGACTTCGAGTTCAGCATGATGCGCGTGGACTCGCAGGCGCTGGCGGCGAGAATCACCGCGCGGCCCTGGATCACGCGCTGCTCGCGCGTTCGCTTGTCCACGTACATGACGCCGGTGGCTTTGCCGTTCCCATTGGTGAGAACTTCGCGGACCATCGCATTGTCATAGATCTTCAGCTTGCCGGTCTTCATGGCCGGGAAGATCTGCACCTGGCTCGAGCTGTAGTTCGAGGCGGTCATGCAGCCGCGGCCGCATTGTCCGCAGTAGTGGCAAGCGGCGCGGCCGTTGATCGACCGCGTGATGACGGCGCGCCGGTTGGGGATGCAGGGGATCCCGAGCTTCTGGCTCGCCTTCTGGATCAGAATCTCGTGCGCGCGCGGTGCGGGGGGCGTGTGGAACCTGCCGTCGGGCGCGCTGCGAATGCCTTCCGCCGAGCCCACCACGCCGATGAACTCCTCGGCCTTGTCGTAGTAGGGCGCGATGTCTTCATAGGAGATGGGCCAGTCGAAACCGAGACCGTCTTTCGAATACGGCCTGAAGTCGTAGTCGGAAAAGCGGAACGACATGCGGCCGTAGTGATTGGTGCGGCCGCCGATGATGCGCGAGCGGAACCACTTGAACTTGCTGCCGGGCGCGACGGTGTAGGGTTCGCCGTCGAGCTCCCATCCGCCGCTGGTGGTGGCGAAAAATCCGAACGGCTTGCCTTTGTTGAAGTAGGTTTTGCCGCCTTCTTCGGCGCCGCGGTGGTCATAGTCGTATGGCCACTTGTGTTCCTTGTATTCTTTGGCGACGTCAAGCATCGGGCCCGCTTCGAGCAGGGCAACGCGGATGCCTTTGGCAGTCAGAACGTGGGCGGCAGTGCCTCCTCCGGCACCTGAACCCACGACGACGACGTCAAACACCTCTTGATCGGCAGGTTTGATCTGCGCCATGGTTCTTCTATTGAATCACAGGCGCTGGTCCGCGATAACATCGGTACTGGAGGGATATGAGAACACCGCTTGCCCTGCTCTGGTTTCTGGCGAGTGCGGCCACGGCCTCGGCGCAAGGGTTGGAGTTCTATCCGAACCTGCGGCAGAGGCTCGCGCTCAGCGATGCGCAATGGGAGCGGATCACCGAATCGAGGAGAGCGTATCAGACGCGGCAGGGGCAAGCGTATGATCGCCTCGGACAGGTGAATCGGGAACTACTGGCGGAGTCGCTTCGCGACCAACCCGATCCCGCGGCGCTCGGCGTGCGCCATCTGGAGATCGCCGGTATTTGCAAGGAAGCGACGGGGTGGTTCGCGTCGTACCGAGAGGAACTTCGCCGTGTGCTCGACGAGACGCAGCGCGCGCGCTTGGCAGAGATGGAAGTTGCCATGGGGCTGTTGCCCGCCATGAGCGAGGGCCAGAGTCTCGGACTCCTGGGCCAAGAAGTGAAAAGCGCGCTGCCCCCTGGATTACAGGCTGCGGACCTGCCGATAGGGTGGCTCGTTTCGCAAACCTACGGGATTTCGCTACTGGCGGGATGCCCGTGGGACGGAAGATTCGCGATCACTGGAGCGTTCGCATATCCAGTCTCGCAAGCCCTATATCCTAATTTGGCGCGACATCTGGACCTGACTGAGGACCAGTTCACCCGAATAGTCAATCTCGAATACGGGACCAGATCGGATCTGTCGCAACGCCGAGAGGAAGCCGCTTCGCTCCGCCGCGAGATCCAAGCCGAGTCCGCACAGCCGATGCCGGACGTGAGCGTCCTCGGAGCGAAGGCCGCGCGCCTCGAGCAAGTTTGCCGCGAGTCCATCGGGCTCGAAAAAGACCTCCAGAAGGCTCTTCCCGCGATCCTCAACGACCAGCAGCGGGCGAAGTGGCAGGAACTCGAGCGCGCGCTGCAACTGCTTCCGGCGTTGAGCGAGAGCCAACAGTTGAGCCTGACGGCCCGTGTTCCCGACAACGCACGGCCGCCGTTCTTATTGGCCGATCGCCCGCTGCGGCGGGTGGAATGGAACGTTTCCTACACCGCTGGATCTTCCCTACCGGGCTGCGAAGCGGACACCACGGGACTCGCCCGCTGGTTCAACACAACCGCTTTCGTGACAGCCCAGCAGCCAAAACAATAGGGGTGGCGGAGGAAGAGGGATTCGAACCCCCGAGCGACTCACGCCGCTAACGGTTTTCAAGACCGCCGCCTTCAACCACTCGGCCATTCCTCCCCTCCACTATCTTAATCCGATTTCGCCGGCATGCGGGCCGGCGGCCACGCTCATCGCAGACCGGACCCCGGCCACCAGAGCCTCCGCCGTGAATGGCTTCTCGAGCAGCATCAGGTCCGGGCCAACCTCGCGAATCACGTCGGCCGTGTAGCCGGAAACGAACAGGACTCGCAACCCCGGGTGGCGGGCGCGGAGCGCCTCGGCCAGTTCCACGCCGGTCATTCCCGGCATGATGACGTCGGTCACCAGCAGATCCACGGCGGCGAGATCGCCTTCCGGCATTGCCATCGCTACGGGGCCACTACTGGCATCGAGGACGCGATAGCCGTGCGCGCGCAGAACCTCGGCCGCCAACTCTCGCACTTCGCGTTGATCCTCCACGAGCAAGATCGTACCGGAGCCCGGCGCCGCGGTCTCGTGTTCGGAAGCCTTGGCCGGTTCGCCCGGGGCCTCGTTGGCCAAAGGGAACATCGCGCGGAACACAGAACCGGAGCCAAGGCGGCTCTCCACCTGGATTTCTCCGCCGCTCTGCCGCACGATGCCATACACGGTTGCCAGCCCCAAGCCCGTTCCGCCAGACCGTCCCTTGGTGGTGAAGAACGGCTCGAAGATCCGGCTGCGGACCTCCTCCGTCATCCCTTCGCCGGAGTCGATCACCTCGAGCGCGGCACGGCGCACACCGCCCGGCTCGATGGCGAGCGTGCGAATGCGCAGGGTTCCGCCGCCTGGCATCGCGTCTCTTGCGTTCACGGTGAGATTGAGCAACACCTGTTGGATCTGCGACGGATCCACCGAGACCGGCAGCGGCTCGCCATGCAACTCCACCAGCAGTTCGATGCGCTCGCCCATCAACCGCGCGAGCATTTCCCGGCTCTCGTTGACCGCCGCATTGAGATCCACCACTTCGAGATGGAACGCCTGCCGGCGGCCGAAGGCGAGCAGTTGCTTGGTGAGCGCCGCAGCCTGTTTCCCCGCAGTGAGGATTTGACGCGCATCGCCATGCAGGCTGCCCGCCGGGTCTAGCTTGCCGAGAATTCGTCCGCTGTAGCCGTTGATGACGGTGAGCAGATTGTTGAAGTCGTGGGCAATTCCGCCGGCAAGTTGGCCGATGCTTTCGAGCTTCTGCGATTGCCAGAGTTGCTCTTCGAGCATGCGGCGATCGGTAATGTCCTGTACGGTGCCGGTCAATCCCGGCACATCCGAGATGACGTCTCTCACGAGCGTGGTCCGGAGGTAGCGGATGGCTCCGCCGGGCCTCACCACGCGATGCTCGAACTCGACCGGGTGGCCGCTTTCGCTGGCCTTTTCCGCGGCGTTGCGCCAACGGTCGCGGTCTTCCGGGTGAACCATTTCAGCCAAGGCGGCCAACACGGGCGGCGGACCGGCGCTCTCGATCCCCAGAATATGGTCCATTTCCGCCGACCATGCAGCCGCGGGCCGCGCGGGCTCGTCGAGCGCGTATTGAAAGCTTCCCAGTTGCGCCAGCCGCTGAGCGCGCAGTAGATTGGCTTCGCTTTCGTGCAACGCGGCAGCTGCCCGAGAGCGCTCGGTGGTGTCGACGGCAATCACCAGGCGAGCTTTGCGGCCCTGAAAGTCGATGTCCTGAGCGGCGATCTCGACATCGAGGATCGATCCGTCCTTGCGGCGGTGCTTCCACGACCAACGCCGCCTCGACAGCATCGGTTCGGCCAACATTTGCCGCGCCAGTTCTACGTTGCCGGGCTGCTGCAGATCGTACAGGCAGATGGATTGAAACTCCTGGGCCGAATATCCGTACGTGGATATGGCAGCCGAGTTCACCAGGAGGAATCGGAGCGTCTCGAGATCGACTACGAACGCCGCATTCGGGTTGGCTTCGAACAGGCCGCGGTAGGAAGCTTCGCTCTGCCGGAGTGCTTCCGAGTGCTTTCGCCGGATCGTATTGTCCACCACGGCAACCAGCGTCGCCTCAGAGGGAACGCCGAGCCCGGGAATGGGGCGGCCGGAAATCGCCACCAGGCGAGGCTCGCAGCCAACCGGAGACAAGGTCAACTCGAGCGCCTCGGCGGCCTCCGATCCGGCTCGCCGAAATCGTTGCTCCATCAGGGCAGCCGCATCCTCTCCCAGGATCTGGTTGGCCTGACGTCCCGGTAACTGCTCGAGCGGGCAACCCACGATTCGCGAGAACTCACGGTTGGCCATCTGGCACCGGCCTTCGGGGTCGAATACCGCGATCCCCTCCTGCGCCGTTTCCACGATCTCGCGATAGCGCCGGTCGCTGTGGCGTAGTTCGGCTTCCACCGCGGCTCGGCGCGCCACTTCGTCTTCGAGCGTGGCGGTGCGCTCCTTCACGCGAGTTTCGAGTTCGGCAGCCTGCCGGCTCAACTTGCGGCGAGCGCGCAAGGCGGCAATCGCCGCGAAGCCGAAGGCGGCCGTGATCAAGACAAGCGCCGGCGCGAACCATGGCCTCTCTTGCACGGGCAATTGATGCACACGGAACTGCGCCGCGGCCTGGGACATATCCATGTCTTGGCCGTTGTCGCGCGCGCGCACAGCGATCCGGTGGGTGCCCATCTCCAGCCCGGACGTTGCAACTTGGAAGTGCGCGGACCGCTCGAACTTCGTCCATGGCTGATTGTCGAGCCGCCAGGAATACTCGAACCCGAGGCTATCGCCGGGAGGTAAGAACCGCTCACGCGCCCTCGCCTCTACCGTGAAAGGCTGGCCGCTGAGCACGGCGTCTGACCGCACCATGAGCTGCGTCTTTGGCGGAATGCCATCCGGCCGGAATCGCATCAACGAAGACGTGGTGGCCACTACATAGGCACCCGAGGAATCGCGAAACGCGGAAAGCAGCTCCGAACGGTCTGGAGTGCGGATTTCGAACGCGTCGCCGGCAGGAGGCACCACCCATAAGCGACCCGGCGATCCGGTCACCAAGGTCCCGTCAGCGGACTGGCTGAAGCGGACGGATAGGCGCGCCGGGTAAAACTTTCTGCCCGAACTCGTGAGCCTGAACAGGCCGCCCGTGCCACCAAAGAGACTATCCATCGTGAACCAGGAGCGTCCCGGCTGCAACCCGGCGGAGCGCACATGGCGGGCTGGCAGATCGTCAAATCGCGTCCATCTGCGGTTTCGATCCAGACGGTGGAGGCCTGTATCACCGAAGAGCCAGAGAGTGCCGTCGTGGCCAGCATGCAGAGCGGCCTCGAATGCCGGGATCGGAGTTGGCAGGGGTACCTGCTCCAATGAGGTCTTCGTCACCAGCACGAGAGCGCGGGCGTCGTCGTTGCGCCCACGGTAGGCGAGACACCACAATCCCGACGGCAACGCCGGTGCGTGTTCCACGCGCTCCGGCGTTCCGAGCTCAGGAATCGGCCTGGCGTGCCACGCGCCTCCGTCAAAATAGGCCGCGGCTTCTTGACGTTCGGCCCCCCGGCCCAACAGCCACGGAGTGCCTTCGCCATCCACGGTGATTGAGCCATGGTGCGCGAATCCGGTTTCCTTGTGGTCCCAGGTTTTGGTCCGCCCGGGCGCCAGCCACGAGACGTGTAGGGAACCGGCCGCCCAAATTCCGTCTGAAGCATCCAAGGCGACGGATCGAAAGCGCCCCAGATCGATCCACTTCCCGTCCTTCAACTCGTGCAGCCGGCGTAAACCCGCTGGCTGGAGATCGGGTTGAAAAGCCCATAGCCCCCCTTTGGCGCCGCCCAGAACTGCTCCGGGCGGGTTTTGGGCCAACGTTGTCCATTCCTCATGCTGCCGCGGCCAGCGAACCAGAAAGCCGAACCCGAGGCACCAGACCGAGCCATCGGGCGCCCGACGCATTTCCTCTCCATAGTCATGAGGAACGCTGAACTCTTCAGACACGGGCTGCCACTTCTGGCCGTTCCACTCAGCGAAAGCTTTCCGCGCAGGCGCGGTGTCGGCCGCCATCAGAAGCTGCCCATCCGCCGCCACCAAGCCATACTGGTGTGGCGGCGCCGAACCCAGTGGAACCCACGCTCCGGCGCGTTCGACGAACACGTCGTGTCCATTGGTGAGCACCGGACCGAGCGCGGGCGAATCCACCATGAGCGAGGAGCCCCAATGCTTACCGAGGGAAAGTCTGGGAACGCGCTCGGCAACCCAGCGGTCTCTCTCGAGGTGCGCCGGTCCGTTGAGGGTCATCGCAAAAACCCGGCCCGTGCGGTCAGTGAGTTGATTGACAACATAATCACTGGGCAAGCCATCCTCGGCGTGCCAGGCTTTCCAGACTCCATCTTTCAGGCGGGCGATGCCACCGCGCGCCTTGGCATTGGGCCAACTGTCGGAAGTGAACCAAAGGGCGCCCCGGCTGTCTTCGATAATCCGCCTGACATTGGGACCGGCCAACCCACCCGGACTTCCACGCGTTTCGAACGAGTGCGGGCGGAACACCCCGGCGCCCTTGTCAGTGCCCACCCACAGGTCGCCCGAGCGCGTGAACGCCACGCAGCGCACGAAATCACTAGGGAGCCCGTCGGCTACGCCGTAGCGCTTCCAAAGAAATCCGTCGTAGGAATGAAGCCCGTTGGAGGCGGCAATCCAGACATTGCTTACGCCACCCTTGCCGCCGGGCTCGAAGGCAATATCGAACAGCCCTTGCTGAGTCAAATCCCCGTCGGCGGCGAGCGAAATCACGCGCCGTTCGGCGGCCATCGCGGCGGCCCATGTCAGGGTCGCCAGGACGGCGGCTGTCTTCACGGAGAAACCATCCCCCTAACCTTGTCCAGAAACTCCGCGGGTTCGAACGGCTTCACGATGTGCTCGTAGTCCAATCCTTCAAGATCATAGCCGGACATGAGCAGCACCGGCAATGAAGGCTGAAGGCTGCGCGCTTGGCGTGCGAGTTCGACGCCGGAGGCGCCCTGGAGGCGGACGTCGCTGACGAGCAGCGCGATCGGCGTGGAAGCCACGGCAGCCAGCGCGGCGGTGGCGTCTTCCGCTTCCATGCAACGAAACGATGCCTCTGTCAGTAACTGCACGACGTAGCGGCGAACCTGCAAGTTGTCATCGACAACGAGGATGGCAGGCTGCGGCGTTGTCATCGTCTTACTCCCTGTATCCGGTGACTGGCGTGGAGAGCCGGTGGTCGATCGCGTAGCGGGTCAGTTCGGCCGGTGAACGAAGTTTGAGTTTCTCGTAGATACGCCCGCGATAGGTGCCGACGGTCTTGGGGCTGATATTCAAGACTTCTCCGATTTCGGCCGTGCTCTTACCATCGGCGATGAGGCCCAGCACGGTCAGCTCTCGTTCGGACAATTGCGCATGGGGCGGCAAGTCCGCTCTGGCTGTTTGCACGCGAGTAGCCAATGCTTCCGTCAGCCGGGAGCTGATGTACCGGCCGCCGGCGGCAAGGCGGCGCACAGCCTCGCCCAAATGCTCCGGTGCGGCGTCTTTGGTGAGATAGCCTTTGGCGCCGGCGGCGATGGCGCGCACACCGGCGGTCTCCTCGGAGTGGACGCTGAGCACGAGCACCGGCACGTGCGGGTAGTGCCGGGTCAGCTCACCCAGCATCTCGATTCCGTTACCGCCGGGCATGTTGATGTCGAGTACGAGGACGCCGGGTGTCTTCCGTGCGAGGAAGGCTCGGAGTTTCGGGAAGGAATCCACTTCGTCAGTCGCGATGCCGGGCTGTTCGGAAAGAATATGCAGAAGGCCGCGGCGCACCACGGGATGGTCGTCAGCCATCAGGACATGAATTTTCCGTCTTTGCTTGGGCGGAGCTTCGATCGCGGCTAGGGGAAGCGGGAACGAGACTTGCAGACAAACCTCGCCGGTGACGGGCGCCGAATATTCGCACGAGCCTCCGGCTACCCTCGCCCGCTCATTCAATTCCTCAATGATCTCCTGCACCCGGGCGGCGTCCTGGAACGCGCAGCCATGGGCAGCGATGGATAGCACCGCTTTCGCGCCCTGTGGTTCCAATCGAATCTCGAGGCGGGATGTTGCCGCATGATTCGAAAACAGGTTCACGGCTCGCCTCAGGATCGCGGCCATGGACGAGGCAGCGTCCGCACTCGGCGTCAGGGGCTCGGCGTGACAAACTACGTCCATTCCGCTGATTCGAGTGGCTCGGGCAGCGTTGGCCCGCACCGTCTCGGCGAGGCCTATTTCAGCTACAGGAAAATTAAATTCACTGGAAAGGAGTTTCAGGTTAGCTGCCAGCTCATCGCTGAGGTGAATAACCTCTTTAAATTCTCCACCGAGGATCGGGGGAATTCTCTTGGCCAGCTTTGCCAAGGCGATCCTGAGAGCCGCGGCATTCTGCGCTGCACCATCGTGCACTAGCTGCGCCAAACGCGCGCTCTCTTCATCCGATGCTCGCCAACTCCGTGCGAGCAACATCTCCAATTTGCGCTCTCTCGTCACTTGTGCATTCCGGATCCCCGAGAAATTCGGCAAGGGGCGCGACGTTGTCATTATATACCGGGTCCTACTCATCGACAAGAACAGGTAGGTACGCATTCTGCTTACAGCAGGATCGGCAGCGCGCCTACAGCGCCGGGAAGCAGACTGACCTACTATGGCATCAGGTTCATGAGGCCATGAGAATGACAGTCGAGATGCAGGCGGCAGGCACGGTCGCACCTGCCGGCCCGGCGACGGGCACCGGAGCGGGAATCGAAAGCGGGAGCACTAGTCCGGAACCTTTCCGGATTCTCATTGTCGAGGACGATCCGATGAATCGCTTCCTCTTCGCGCGGGCCGCCGAAGCCTGCGGAGCCGTATGTCACGAAGCCAATTGCGTCAGCGAAGCGCTGACTTTGCTCCGGCTGCACCATTACGATATCGCTCTGGTGGACTGCCATCTGCCAGACGGGCACGGATCGGAAGTCGCCGAAGCCGCCGTGGCCCAGGGCGGGGACATCGAAGTGATCGCCGTTTCGAGCGACGACACGGTGGAAAATACGTCGAAGATCTTACGGGCTGGTGCGGCGCGGTTCCTCCAGAAGCCGCTCTCGATGCGGGAGCTTTCGCGGACGCTGCTCGAGGTTCCGAGAGGGTCTGCGGACGCTACGGCGCTGACCCGCGCGGCGGAATCTGCGTTGTCAGCGCCGGGACGACGTGCAAACGAGCGCTGGCGTTAGCTACTCTCCGGCGCGAAATTTCGAGAGGTACTCGCCAGCCATCACCCGCCAAGAGCGGAAACCGAAGTGCAAGCCGCGCAAGCACCCTTCGGGAGGGGTTAAAGTTCGCTGCCCGGCCTGAGCGCTGGGCATCGACAGCGGGACTGAAGTCCCGCGCAGGCCTGAAGCCTGCTGAAGCTGCCCCGCAATCTGAAACATGGAATTTTGGGGCGGAACGGTGCCCGAAGGCAACGTGCGAGCGGGAGCGACAACCCGCTGCGGCTCCTTCGAAATGGCGCATTGCGCCTGTGACCACGCTTCGCCTCTGGCGAAATCTCCCGACATGGGCTCAACGCGGCCCACGCAGCTCTAGTAACACGCGGCTAGGCGCGCGAGCAACGTGCGGCTAGGCGAGCGCGATGCAGTCGATCTCGACTCTGACGTCCCGCGGCAAGCGCGCTACCTGCACGGTGGACCGCGCCGGCGGATTCTCGGGGAAATAGCGGCCATAGACCTCGTTCATCTTCGGGAACTCGGTCATGTCGGCGAGGAAGACGGTGGTCTTCAGCACGCGATGCAGTCCTGATCCGCAGCCTTCGAGCACGGCTTTGAGATTCTCGAGCACGCGCTCGGTCTGCGCGGCGATGTCGCCTTCCACTACTTGTCCGGTAGCGGGATCGAGCGGGATCTGGCCGCTCAGGTATGCGACCCCATGGTGGACCACGGCCTGCGAGTAGGGTCCAATCGCTTTCGGGGCGGCGTCAGTATGGATGGTCTGCATGTTCTGTCGAGAGGATGGTGGAGGCGGCGGGAGTCGAACCCGCGTCCGAGAAAGCCCTTCACAACAAGCCTACGTGCGTATCCGGCTCAGATTGTCGAGCACCGCCTCAGAACCGGCGAGATTGACGGCGCCCCAGCCCGATTGAGTCTCGATCCTCGGCTACGAGCAGAAGCTTTGGACCCAGCCCGCCATGATGACGCTTACCGAATCCCATGCGGGCCTGGGAACCCGGAAGCGGCTACCTAAGATTAGGCAGCGTATGCAAACTGCGTGTTGGCAGTTATGGTTTGCGATCGTTTAACGGGAGCTCGCAACCCGGCACGCCTTCCTGCGTCAGATCAATCCCGTCGAATCCGTTACGCCCCCTTTCTTTTTCATTCTATCGCACGGACGGCAGGGCTCAGCGCTGCAAACACGCCTATCCGCGAGGCGTAGGCGATTCGCGCTTTCTCAGGAGCGGAGCCGATGGGCGACGTTGAAGTGGCCACCGACATCAGTGAGCCGGAAGTCGCGCCCATTGAAAGGATAGGTGAGCCGGAGATGATCGAGGCCCATCATCGACAACATGGCGCCATGCAGGTCATTCACATGGACAGGGTCATGGACCGGGCGGAATCCGAACTCGTCGGTGGCGCCGATCGCTTTGCCACCCTTCACGCCGCCGCCGCACAACCAGGCGGAGAACGCATACGGATGATGGTCACGCCCCTGATTGCCTTGCATCACGGGTGTGCGGCCGAACTCGCCCACCCAAACGATCAGTGTCGACTCGAGTAGGCCGCGCTGCTCGAGGTCGGCGATGAGAGCGGCAATCGGCTGGTCTATGCGGCGGGCGTTGCCGGTGTGATTCTTGTCGCACTCGCCGTGGCCATCCCAATCCGTCGAGACGAGTTGCACGAAGCGCACACCGCGCTCCACCAGACGGCGCGCGAGCAGGGCGAGGCGGCCGAACTTCTCGGTGTGCTTGTCGTCGAGCCCGTACGAGCGCCGGATGTGTTCCGGCTCGGAAGAGATGTCCACCAGGCCAGGCGCGGCTGCCTGCATGCGGAAGGCGAGTTCGTAATTGGCGATCTGCGCGTCGAGACGCGAATCGTCTTCGCGGCCCTCGCGGTGAATCCGGTTCCACGTGCCCACTTGATCGAGCAGCATTCGTTGATCGGCGATCGACATGTCCTGCGGCGGCGACAGGTTCACCAGCGGCGCACCCTCAGTGCGCAGCACGGTGCCTTGATAGAGCGCGGGCAGAAAGCCCGACGAATAAGAGTTCCGGCTACGGCCGCTGATCGCGCCGTCAGTCATCATGATGAACGCGGGCAGATTGTCGCATTCGCTGCCGAGGCCATACACGACCCATGAACCCACGCTCGGGAAACCCGCCCGAATGGAGCCGGAATAGAGTAGGTTCAACGCGGGACCATGAATGAAGGCTTCATGGTGAACCGAGCGGACCACCGCGATCTTGTCGGCGTGCGCGGATGCGGTTTTGTCGAACAGGTCAGAGACTTCGAGTCCAGACTGGCCGTACTTCTGAAAGGTGCGCCGCGAGCCCATCAGCTTCGATTCCGACACGCGGATGAACTGCAGGTTCAGCCCTTCCGAACGAAAGCTCGGAGGCAGGCTCTGGGCGTCGAAGCGCTGCAGCATCGGCTTGGGGTCGAAGGAGTCGACGTGGCTCGGTCCGCCTTGCATGAACAGATAGATGATGCTCTTCGCCTTGGCCGGCATGTGCGGCTTCTTGGGCGCAAGCGGGCTCGCGATGGTTCCGGCAGAGGCGAGATGGCTGAACGCCATTCCGCCGAATCCGAAGGCGAAGCGCTCGAGGAAGCGGCGGCGGGACGACGGTGTCGATAGCTGGATCACGTTGTTAGTCCACGAAGGCAAACTCGTTGAGATTGAAGATCGACAGGCAGAACTTTTCCAGCGACAGTTTGCCGATCAAATCCACGGCCTGTTGCTTTTCCAGGGCTGACGGCGCGCGACCCAAGGCAAGCTGCCAGGCACCGGTGGCCAAGGCGGCCGGGTCATTTCCGAAATCTTTGCGAAGCCGAGCGGCGAAGCGAGTCGCCTGTTCCGAGGCCACCTTGTTATTCAGGAACCAGAGCGCTTGCGGCGCCACCGAGCTGACCTCGCGCTGGGGGCAACTCACCGAATTGATGGGATTGTCGAAGGCTTCGAACATCGGATACGGCATGTTACGGCGCACCAACAAGTACACGCCACGGCGGGAGTGTTCGGAAGGATCGGCATTCACGGGCCACTGCCAGACGGATCCCATGCCGCTAGCCTCGTCAGTGCTCAGGGGGGGCGCGACGGGCTTGCCTCCCATGCGGAGATTCAGGGTACCCGCCGCCGAATGCATCGCATCCCACAGTACCTCGCCTTCCAGCCGCCTCCTATTGAAGCGCCACAGGTAGGCGTTGTCGCGGTCCACAGTGAGATTGGCTTCGTTTTTGAAAGCGCTTGCCCGCTGATAGGTCTCAGACGTCATGATGAGCCGGTGCAGGGCCTTGACGCTCCACTTGCGCGCCACGAATTCCGAGGCGAGCCAATCGAGGAGTTCCGGTAGGATGGGCGCTTGCCCCTGGCGGCCAAAGTCGTTCGGCGTGGCCGCCAAACCGCGCCCCGTGTGCCAAGCCCAGACGCGATTGGCCATTACGCGCGCCGTGAGCGGATGATCGGGCTGAGTCAGCCACAGCGCCAATTGCTTCCGCGCCAGAGGCACGCAGCGGCCGGAACAGTCGTCGAACTGCACGTCGCCGCCGAGGAACGCAGGCAATCCGGCCTGCATCTTGTCGCGCTTGAGAGAAAGCTCGCCGCGGCTGTAGACGAAGGTGGGCGGCACCAGCGCGGGGTCGCGATGGCCGAGAACGCTCGCCACTGGGATATCCATCAAGCCGTCCCAGAGCCCCCTCTGCGCGTCGCGCTCGGGCACTTCGAGCACGGCTTTGCCGATCGCCTCGAGGAGCCTTCTCGATTGCTCTGCCTCCGCCGCGGTCATTTCCTTGTCGAGCTTGATCTCGCGAATCGCAGCCGCGACCTTCTCGGCCTGCTCTTTTTGCAGAGGCGTGCGAGCTTCCTCTTTCGCGTCATACGCCGCGATCTCGTCCGGCGTGAACGCCTTCTTGCGCTCGGCGATCAGGCGCTTGCGGACGCTCTCTTCGTGCAAGCGGTAGGCCGTGCGCGCTTCCGAAACGGCGATCACACGCGGATAGTGCTGACCATGGTCGCGGATCGACATCCGGTGCACCACGGGCACCTCGGTCTCGGTGGAGTAGGCGAACACCGCAGCCAGGCGATAGTAGTCGCGCTGCGTAATCGGGTCGAACTTGTGATCGTGACAGCGTGCGCAGGCGAAGGTGAGCCCCAAGAAGGCCGAGCCGGTGGTGTCCACCCAATCCGTGACCTTCTCATACTGGAGCTTTTCGGCGTCCATGTTCGATTCGTGCACTTCCGGCCCGAAGGTGTAGAGTCCGGTGCCGATGCGCGCATCGAGATTGGCGAGTTTCTGCTTGGGCAGATCGTAGGTTCCGGAAAGGTCGAGGTTGTCCGGCCACATCTCGTCTCCGGCAATCTGTTCCTGAACGAAACGGTCATATGGCTTGCCTTCGTTGAATGACTTGATGACGTAGTCGCGATAACGCCAAGCGTTCTTGAAGAGGATGTCGGTCTCGTAGCCGCCGCTATCGGCGTAGCGGACCACATCGAGCCAATGGCGGCCCCAGCGCTCGCCGTAGTGCTCGGAGGCGAGGAGTTCGTCGATCAGGTTCGGCCAGGCTTCGGGCGATGAGTCTTCTACGAACTTCCTGACTTTGCCGGGAGGCGGCGGCAGGCCGATCAGGTCGAAGTAGGCGCGGCGGATCAGAGTCGCGCGATCGGCGCGCGGCGCTGGCGTGAGTCCTTTGGCTGCAAGTCCGCGCTGGACGAAGGCGTCAATCGGATGGGATGGGCCAGCGGGAACGGCCGGCCGCACGAGCTTGCGGAATGACCAGAACGAAGGCTGGGCCGCAAGCGGAGCCGAGGTCCATTCCGCGCCCGATGCGATCCAGGCGCGCAGGGCTTCGATCTCCCCGGCGGTGAGTTTCTCCTTGCCCGGTGGCATCTCGAGTTTGCCGGCGCCGGAAATCGCGGCGAAGAGGAGGCTCTCGGCTGGCTTGCCGGGCACGATGGCTGGTCCGCGCGATCCGCCACGAAGCGCCGAAGCACGGTCACGAAGATCGAGGCCCGAGATTTTCGCGGCGCCATGACAGGAGGCGCAACGCTTGGCCAGAATCTCCGGCCCGCGCGTTTCGGCTACCTCCGGTGCTGCCAGCAGGAAGGCGGCTAGCGCGATCGAACTCCAGACGATGCGATTCATGCGGAGTGGTTCGCCTCGATCATGACCGATCGAAATTGCGCAGTCAACATCAGGTTTGACGATAGACCATTGGCAATGACGTCTGAGTTTCCGAGTCAGGCAGCTTGCCCGGTTACGGTTCGATTATTGCGCCGATGGCAGATCGGGTTCAGGCTTCCACGATCTCTGCCTTGGTGCTCTCCACGAAGCCGGCCACGGCCGCGCGGTCATCGCCGGTGAGCCCGAAGTGATCGAGCGTGGCATTTAGGTGGCCCAAAAAGGCTTGCCAGTCGCCTTCGTCGATCCGCATGCCTTTGTGAGAAGTTTTCATGTCGCGGCCGGTGTAGAGCATGGGACCGCCAGTGGCATGGCACAGGAAATTGACTAGCAGTTGCAATTCGCGCTGCAAACCGTCAGTACCCCGGTGAGCCCAGAACCGGCCCAGCCGCGGGTCGGCCATCAAACGGCCCACAAGATGGATGGAGACGGCGGAGATGGCGTCATAGCCTCCGAGCCTGGCGTAGAGGGTGGTTGGTGTGGACATGAGGGGTAGTATATCGGAGCTTCGAGACTCGGGAGATTCGAGCCGTGCTCGCTCCGGACGGCGACTCTCGATCGCGCGCCTATCCGCGGGAACGAATCATCCCTGCTGCTGCCGCTTTGGGTACAGCCACTCGCTTCGGGGCCACGCCGATCGACTCGCGTGGAATGAAGCGGGCCGGCAGAACCACATCCCGCGGCTTGGCGTGGCTTTCCTGGATCAGTTCCATCAAGAGGAGGAATGCCTGCTGGCCGATCTCATACAACGGCGTCGCCACAGTGGACAGGCTCGGATGAGTGAACTCGGTGGCGTCAATTCCAACGAAGCTGGTGAGCGAAACCTCTCGCGGCGCCTGCACGCCGCTTTCGAGAAGAAAGCGCAGGGCTCCGATGGAGACGCTGTCGCTGCATGGAGTTCGAAATCCGCTAGCCATCGGCAACACAGCGGGCTTTCCGGAAATGTACGCCACACGGCGATGGGCAAGCGAAGTGAGCGTTTCAATGGAGGCCTTGACTCCCGCTGCGTAGTCCGCCGACACCTGATGAAAGATCCTGGGCTTCAGGCGGCGGTTGATCAGCACAACGGGAAAGCCTCGGTCGCGCAGGTCCTGGAAGAATGGCGGAAGCACGGGGCTCTCTTCCGAGAGCGGAGGAGTAATCAGCACTTCGGCGACGCTCAGGGCCCTGTTCGCATGCGCGAGCCCACGCTAGCGCGCAGGTCGGCAGCGGGACTGAAGTCCCGCGCAGGCTGAAGCCTGCCCCACACGGACTGCGAGTCAACAGCTAAACTAGTTACTTTCCGGCGCGAAATTCGAGAGGTACTCGCCCGCCATCACCCGCCAATAGCGGAAACCGAAGTGATGCCCCCCAAGCACCCTTCGGGAGAGGTTAACAGCGCGTGGCTAAAGTCCCGTGGGTCGCGCGACTTTAGCCACGGGCTGCTAAGGTTCGCTGCCAGGGCCTGGGAGCTGGGCATTGACAGCGGGACTGAAGTCCCGCGCAGGCTGAAGCCTGCCCCACAATCTGAGCCATGGAATTTTGCGCCGGAAAGTAGTTACGCCAGATATCCTTTGATCACCTGACCATGCACGTCAGTCAGCCGCCGCCGGATGCCGTTGTGGTAGAACGTCAACCGTTCGTGGTCTAGCCCGAGCAGATGCAGCGCGGTGGCGTGAAAGTCGTGAATCGTCACCGGGTTTTCGGCGGGTTTCTGGCCCAAGTCATCGGAGACGCCGTACGCGAAACCCGGCTTGACCCCAGCGCCCGCCATCCAGCACGTGAAGCAATCCGGATGATGATCGCGGCCAGCGGTCTTGCCGGTTCCTTGCGAGACCGGTGTGCGGCCGAACTCGGTAACGCCCATCACCAGAGTGTCCTTCAGCAGCCCTCGCGAATCGAGATCGCGCAGCAAGCCGCCCACCGGCTTGTCGTACTCGGAGGCGCGCTTGGTGTGATTGTCGATGATGTTGCCGTGCGCATCCCAATCCACAGAGGAACCGCCGTGATACACCTGCACGAAGCGCACGCCCTCTTCGAGCAGCCGCCGCGCCAATATGCACTGCCGCGCCAAGGGTTCGGTTTTCGGATCGTCGAATCCGTAGAGTTTGCGCGTGGCCTCCGATTCACTCGAGAGATCCGCGATGGTGGGCACGCTCAGTTGCATGCTGGCCGCCAGTTCGTAACTGCGGATGCGCGCGTCGAGTGTCGAGTCTCCCGGATGCTCGTCGGCAAAGCGGCGATTCTGCCGGGCCAGCCAGTCAAGCGCCGCCGTACGCGATTCCGGCTTGGTATCGGCGGGCGTACGAAGGTCCGGCACAGGCGTGGCCGAACTACGGAACATGGTGCCTTGGACAGCAGCCGGCAGGAATCCGTTCGACCATTGCACGGTGCCGCCCCAAGGGTGCGCGCGCATGTCGGGCAGCACGACGAACGCGGGCAGGTTCTCACGTTCTGTGCCGAGCGCGTAGGTGACCCAAGCGCCCATGCTCGGAAATCCGGTGAGGATGAAGCCTGTGTTCATGCAGGCTACCGCGGGCATGTGATTGGCGCTTTTCGAAACCATGGTGCGCACCACGGTAAGCTTGTCGGCGAACGAGGCGAGACCGGGGAGCAGATCGCTCACCCACAATCCGCTTTGGCCGCGTTGTTTGAACTCGAACACGTTGCCCAGCAAATTGCCCCCTTGGCCGAAGAAGGTGGGCATGTCCCAGGGCTTGCCATTCAGTTTGGCGAGCACGGGCTTGTAGTCGAATGTGTCCACGTGGCTCATGCCGCCCACACAGAACACCTGCACCACGCGCTTGGCTTTGGGTGCGAAATGCGTTCCCGGCGGCTTGTCGCCGCTGGCTGCTGCCGCGAGCGAAGACACGGCCAGCCATCCGAATCCCGCGCCCGCATCGAGCAGCGCGCGGCGCCGCGAGATTTTGCCAACGGACAGAGGATCATTGAACATAAAGGAACTCGCTCATGTTGTAGAGCGCCCAGCACAGCGACTCGAGCCCGGCCTTCCCGGCCAGCGCGGCGGCTGACGCGGCTTCCTCCTCGCGCGGCGGACGGCCGAGCGCCAATTCGAACGCGCGAGCCACTTGCTCCACTATGCCGTTCCGCTCCGCAGTCACTCGCTCCGCCAGCGTCTTCGCCATCCTTCCGGCGAAAGGATTGTTCATCAGGCTCAGCGCCTGCAGCGGGGTGGTGGTGACGGAGCGCTTCGGGGTCTTCATCGAAGGCAGGGGGCAATCGAGAGCATCGAGCATCGGGTTGCCGCCCGAGTTGATGTTCATGCGGTAAACGGTGCGCCGTTGCAAGCCGGCATCGGCCGAATCCACCGGATCATAGGAATGGTACGATCCGGCGTTCTTCACGATCTGGAACGGCCGGAAGCTCGGGCCGTACATTGCTGGATTCATGGCTCCGCTGCTGGCCAGCATGGCGTCACGGACAGCTTCGGCGGACAAGCGTTGCGGCGGAAAGCGCCACAGGAATCTGGCGCCGGAATCTTCGGCGGCCGCGGTGGAATCGAAGCGGGAAGACTGCCTGTAGGCCGCGGCGGTGAGAATCTGCTTCTGCAAATGCTTGATGCTGCCACCACTGCGAAGGAAGTCCGCAGCCAGCCAATCGAGCAGTTCCGGATGCGACGGCTTGCCTCCGTTGTAGCCGAAGTCATTGGGGCTCTCCACCAATCCGCTGCCGAAATGATAGTGCCAGACGCGGTTGACGATCACGCGCGCGAACAGCGGATTCGAAGGGCTGGTGACCCAATCGGCGAAGCGGCGGCGGCGCTCGGCTTCGGGAGCATCGGCGGGCAGGTTCAGGTCGCCGCTGACTCCGTGGATGCACGAGATGCCGCCCGGGGTGACCACGTCGCCCGGCTTGCCCACATCGCCGCGCATCAGGAATCGCGTGGGCGGACCTTGGCGCGCCTCGGCGGAAAATGCCTTGGCCGGCCCCGCCGTAAGCGCCCGCAGTTCCTGGCGCGCATCGGCCAACTGCTGCACCAGACGGTCCCGTTCGGGTCCCGCTGGCGGATCGGCGTTGCGCACTCCCGCATCGAAGAGCGCCGCAATCTGCGCGGCGGTCAAGGTCTGCGCGAAGATGCGCGCCTGCTCCAACTCGAGCCCGTTGGCGCTCGAGAGTTCCACAACGGCGTCGCCTTTGCCGTAGGTTTGGAGCTTGCCATGCGGAGTTCCCGGGTCGGGACGATAGGCGCGTCCGTAGAGCTTGCCGTTGCGATACATTCGGATCTCGCCGTCAGCCGCGTAGGTGATCGCCATGTGAACGCGCCCGCCGGCTGGAGTATCTTCTTCCGGACCATCCACTTCTTCGGTGCGGAATCGCACGGTGCTCGTGTTCTCCCACTGCCGCTTTTTTCCACCCGCGTAGTGAATGCCGTCAGACGCTGCGCCGCGGAAGCCGCTCCGGTTGCGGATGCGGACGAGCGTAGCGGATTTCTCGGGCTTCTTGGCCACCCAGACCCAAGCTTCGATCGTCTTTTCGCGTAGGTCAGAGGCGAGCGGCGCGGTCATCGCGATGACCGTGTCCTTGCCCTGCGCAGGGCGCAGGCGTCCGCTAGAAAACGAGCCCTGTTCTGGCAGCACACTCGCATGAAGCGTGCCGGCGTCATCTCGCGCGTCCGTGTCGAGAGTCCACCACGCAACTGGACGCGGAACTTCGGGTAGGGCCAGAGGCGGCCGAGCAGCGCGATCGAGAGAGCCCAGCCGTTGTTCGGTACCGCGGATCCGATCCTCGATGGCCCGCAACTGTTCGCGATGACGCTCCGCTTCTTGCGGCGTGAGAATCGGCCGGCCATCGGCGCGCAACTCGTCTCCGATGGTAGGCTGCCACACGCCATCGAATACGGCCTTGAGGCGGTAGTAGTCGCGTTGCGGAATCGGATCAAACTTGTGATCGTGGCAGCGAGCGCAGTTCACGGTCAGCCCGAGGAACGTCTGCGACACCAGGCCCACCATTTCTTCCATCTGGTCGGCACGCACTTGATCGCGCTCGAGGCCGACGGCCGAGGTGAGGCCCACGGCGTCGTAGGGTCCGAGCACGAGCATGCTGGTAGCCACCACGCCGTCGCGCGTTTGCGGTTCGGCCACGTCGCCTGCGATCTGCTCGCGCGCGAACTGCGCATACGGCTTGTCGCCATTGAAACTGCGGATGACGTAGTCGCGATACGGCCATGCGTGATCGCGCAGCCAGTCGCGTTCGAAGCCTTCGCTTTCGGCATAGCGGACCACGTCGAGCCAGTGGCGCGCCCAATGTTCGCCGTAGCGCGGCGAAGAGAGCAGCCGGTCCACCAGATGCTCGTACGCATCGGGGCGGCGGTCTTTCAGAAAGCGCTCGATCTCTTCTGGCGTGGGCGGCAAGCCGGTGAGCCCGAATGTGACTCTTCGGATCAACGTCCGCCTTTCCGCCTCCGGCGCCATTTGCCAGCCGCGCGCTTGGAGCTTTTCGAGAACCCAGGCGTCAACCGGATGGACGGCGGCACTCTGCGGGAGCTTGGCCTCTTGGAGCGGCTGAAAAGACCACCAGTCAAGCCCGGCTCTGCGCCGTTCCATGGTGCCGCTCCAGGCCGGCATTCCCGCGGCTTCCCAACGCCGGAGCACGTCTACTTCGGATTCGGGCAGCGGTTTGGCCGGAGGCATTTCGCCTCGCGAGACGCGGGTCACGATCAAGCCGGGCCCTTTGCTGCCGCCTTTGACCGCCGCGTCGCGCGAACTGAGGTCGAGCCCGGAGGTCTTGACTTGGGCTGAGTGACAGACCACGCAGCGCCGCGAGAACAGGTCGCGAGCCTGTTCGGCGAGCGAAGGGTCCGCGGACCAAGCCGGAGCCGCCGATGCCAGAACGAGGAGCACCGCATGTTCGCATCGCAATGCGCGCCGCTTCGAGCCGGCGCCAGTCATACGGCTTCCCAATCCCTTCCGGACAGGCATGGATGAATTTCCTGCCATACATCATATCTGAGCGTCACGAAGCCTTCGCGCGCCGGCCTTTGCTTCTTACCATCGACTCTCGAGAATGTCGTGAATCACTCGCGCCGGAAACGGACCGGTCAACCGCTTCGAAACGCTGTGGCGCTGGACGCTGCAGCATGGTGGCATGGAAATCGTGGATGCGCACTCGCTGCTCCACGGCCCGGTAGCCGAGTTCGCCGGTGAAGCAGAAAACCGTGCCGCCGTTCACGCTGCCGCCCGCCATCCACATGGCGAGGCCAACTGGACCGTGGGTGACGGCCATCAGCAGGAGCAAGTAGAGGAGCGAGCGGACCCGCGTTGGCGCGGCCCGGCAAGTGGCGGCGCGACTTTTGATCCGATCATCAGGTGGGATGATACCATCGTCTGCTGGGAACTCCCGCACTCTCACAAGAACTCATCACCAAAGGAACTTTTCCATCATGAAGGCTTGGCGATTCTATGGCTTCGGCGACATGCGCATGGACGAAATACCCACCCCCGAGTGCAAGCCGGGCCACGTCATCGTGGAGGTCCTGTGCGTGCAGCCCAGCGTAACCGAGGCGCAACTCGCTTTCGGCATTCGCACGCTGGCGTACGAGAAGATCAAGAAGCGGCTGGAAACCGAAGCGCCGGTGCAATTGTTCGGGCACGAATTCTGCGTCCGCATCGTCGAAGCCGGCAAAGGCGTGACGCGGTTCCAGGTAGGAGACCGGGTGGCTGCGCGCGCGAAGCTGCCTTGTGGCGAATGCCAGATGTGCATCAACGGACGCAATCATCTTTGCCGCAAGGGGCCGATCATCGGCTTTCAATTGCCGGGATGTTTCTCCCAGTACGCGATCCTTCCGGAGATCGCGCTGGTGAAGGTGGACGATCGAATCAGCGACAGCGAGGCCGCATGTCTACAGTCGTTGAGCGACAGCGTAGCCGCGGTGGAAACGGCGCAGATCGGCATCGGCGACACGGTCGCCATTTTCGGGCAAGGCAGCATGGGCATGGAGTGCATGCAAATTGCGCGCAACACGGGCGCGGGCATGGTGATCACGGTGGACGTTCGCGACGAAGCGTGCCGGATCTCGCGGGAATTGGGCGCCGACGTGGCACTGAATGCCACCCAGTGCAATCCGGTGGAGAGGATTCGGGAACTCACTGACGGCAACGGAGCGGACATCGTTTTCGAATGCGCGGGTGGAAGCCCCAAGCAAGGGTTGGCCGGTTCGCGAAGCCTCATGCAGTCGATCGACGCGGTACGGTCTGGCGGGAAGATCGTCGGCGTATCGTGGTTCGGTCAGCCGCTCGAGGTGGATATCGACCTGCTCCGCGAGCGCAGTCTCCGCTACATCTTCCCGGACATTAGTACGGTAGCCAACCTCGAGCACACGGTTCGGCTGGTGTCGTCAGGACGGGTCCGGCTGAAGCCCACGATTACGCACGTTCTCAATGGACTGGAAAGTGTTCCGCAGGCTTTCGAGATCACGGCGAACAAAGGCAAGTACGGCGCCATCAACCCGGCGCAGGTGATGTTGTAGCCGGAAGTACGCAAAATGCGCTGGCGCCGGAATGCTAGCAGCCCGTGGCTAGAGCCCCGTGGGTCGCGCGGGCGCGGGATCTGTGCCCGAAGGCGAGGCGCGAGAAGGAAGCGATGCTGGCCGATCTCGAGCGGCGAAGCATACGGGCACAGATCCCGGCCGCCCAGAGGGTTGCGGCGGCAGGGGCCATCTGCTTCGTTGCGGCTCCTTCGAAATGGCCCGCATTGCGTCTCTGGCCACGCCTCGAATCTGGCGACATCCCCAGACCTGGGCGCTCGCAACGCGGCCCACGCGACTTTAGCCACGGGCCGCCTAGGCCAGGATGTCTTTCACCACTTGGCCATGAACGTCGGTCAAGCGGAAGTGCCGGCCCTGGAACTTGAACGTGAGCTTGGTGTGATCGATGCCCAAGCAGTGCAGGATGGTGGCATGCATGTCATGCACGTGCACGGGATCTTTGATCACGTTGTATGAATAGTCGTCGGTCTCGCCGTAGGTGACGCCGGGCTTGATGCCGCCGCCGGCCATCCACATGGTAAAGCAGCGGGGATGATGGTCGCGACCGTAGTCGTCGCGCGTGAGCTTGCCCTGGCAATAGACGGTGCGCCCGAATTCCCCGCCCCACACTACCAGCGTGTCGTCGAGCATGCCACGTTCTTTGAGGTCCTTGACGAGCGCGTAGCTCGCGCGATCCATGTCGCGCGCCTGGCCTGGAAGCTGCTTGGGCAGCTTGTTGTGCTGGTCCCAGCCACGATGGAAGAGCTGGATGAAGCGCACGCCGCGCTCAGCCAACCGCCGCGCGAGCAAGCAATTGGCGGCGAACGTTCCGGGCTTGCGTGCCTCCTCGCCGTAGAGCTCGAACGTGTGCTCGGATTCCTTCGAGATGTCGGTCAACTCGGGCACCGACGACTGCATGCGGAACGCCATCTCGTACTGTGCGATGCGCGTGGCGATCTCGGGGTCGGCGAAGTCTTCGAGCTTGATCTGGTTGAGCTGATTCAGATCGTCGATGAACCGGCGGCGGTCATTCGGGGTCATGCCTTCGGGATTGTTCAGATGCAGCACCGGGTCGCCCACGGAACGGAACTTCACACCCTGATAGCGCGTGGGCAGGAAGCCGCTGCCCCAGAGCCGGTCATAGAGCGGCTGATCGGCGGGATTGCCGGTTCCCTGCGAGATCATCACGACGAAGGCTGGCAGGTCTTTGTTCTCGGAGCCGAGACCGTAGGAAAGCCATGCTCCGATCGAGGGCCGGCCCGCGATGATGAACCCCGTCTGAAAAAACGTAACACCGGGATCGTGATTGATGGCCTCGGTGTGCATCGATTTGACGAACGTCAGGTCATCGGCGATCTTCGACAGGTTCGGGAGCAGTTCGCTCATCCACGCTCCGCTTTGGCCGTGTTGCGCGAACTTGTACATTGTTGGCGCGGTGGGGAACGTGGTCTGGGTAGCCGTCATGCCGGTGAGGCGCTGGCCGCGCCGCACGGAGTCAGGAAGCTCCGTGGCGAAGCGATCGGCCAAGAGCGGCTTGTGATCGAAGAGATCGAGTTGGGAAGGTCCGCCGGATTGGAACAGGTAGATCATCCGCTTGGCCTTCGGCGCGAAATGCGGCACGCCGGACAATCCGCCGGTAGCGGAAGGCACGGCGTTGTCGGCCCGCAGCAGAGACGCCAAAGCGGGGACGCCCACTCCGGCCGCCATTCGATTGAAGAAGTATCGGCGCGTCAAATCCATTCGCATCACTCCTTGGTCACCACTTCGTCGAGGTTGAGGATGAGGCTCGCCACGGTCGAGTAGGCCGCCAGATCGGCCGTATCGATCGACTTGTCCATGGGCGACTCGCCCTGCGCCAGGAACTTGGCCGCCTTCGCCGGATCCGTCTTGTAGCGGTCGCGGTAGTTGTGGAAGCTGGTGAGCAGAACCGCCTGCTCCCGTTCTTTCGGCTTCCGCGAGGTGGCCAGTTGGAAACCGTAGGCCAGCCGCGATTCGGGCGCTGCGCCACCATCGTGGATCATGCGCTCGGCGAGTTTGCGCGCGGCTTCGAGGTAGGTCTCGTCATTCATCAGCGTGAGAGCCTGCAACGGCGTGTTGGTGCGATTCTCGCGCACGGTACACGCCTCGCGGCCCGCCGAATCGAAGGTCATCATGCCCGGGGGCGGCGAGGCGCGCTTCCAGAACGTATAGAGCGAGCGGCGGTACAGCTTGTCGCCGTGATCGCGCTGATAGTCATTGCCGCCGGCGAGTTCCTTCCACAGCCCGGCAGGCTGGTAGGGCTTCACCGAGGGGCCGCCGAGATGCTCGACGAGGAGTCCGGACACGGCGAGGGCCTGATCTCGAACCACTTCCGCGGGCAAGCGGTAGCGTGGTCCGTGGGCGAGCAGCCGATTGTCTGGATCCTTTTGAACCAGTTCCGGTGTGGTGCTCGAGCGCTGGCGGTAAGTGTTGCTCATGACGATCGTCTTGACGATGCCCTTCACGTCCCAACCCTTTTCGCGGAACTCCACGGCCAGCCAGTCGAGCAGTTCCGGGTGCACGGGCCACTCGCCCTGGGAGCCGAAGTCCTCAACGGTCTTGACGATGCCCGCGCCGAACATCATTTGCCAATAGCGGTTCACGGTGACGCGAGCCGTAAGCGGATGCTCCGCGCTGACCAACCACTTGGCCAGGCCGAGCCGGTTCATGGGCAGATCCGCGGGAATCTGCGGCAGAGCCGCGGGAACACCGCGAGTCACCCTCGCTCCCGGGCGATCATAGACGCCGCGCTGCAGAAGGAACGTGTCGCGAATCTGCGGCTCGTCTTTCATCACCATCACGGTGGGAAGGTTGTCGAGGAAGTTCTGCCGCTTCTTCTGGAGTTCCGCCTGCTTCTGCCATGCCTCGCGCACACCGGCAGGGGCGCCACTCTCGAGGAACGCGCCTTCGAGCTTGGCTGCTTGCCCCGCACTGCGGCGCGCAGCAGGAATCTTTGCGATCGCGTTGAGCGAATCAGTGGTAGCGAGCATCGACGCCTCAGTGGGCGAGATCACGTCATTGTAGATGCGCACGTCACCGATGAGCCCCCGGAAACGGAAGCCGTTGCCCGCACCGATGCGGACCGGCTCCTTCACCTGGAATGACTGATTGAGGTCATCGACGATGTACTTCAACTTCGCCGGCTTGCCATCGATGTAGAGCTTGATGCCATCGGCGATGCGCGTGGCGTCATAGGAAACAGCCACGTGGTAGCCGCGGTTCATCTCGAGCGTGTCCACAGACTCCACGCGCAAGCAGTCATCGAGCCAGCGCTGCACGAGATTCAACTGGACCTTGCCGCCCTTGAGGTACAATCCCCACCCGCCCTGTTCTTCCTGATCGATGGCGCGGGTGACGATGGCGCCATCGGGCGACTCGGGCTTGATCCAGGCGGTTAGAGAGAATTTGCTGTAGAAACCGAAAGGCGCGTGATTGCCAGCATCCACGTAGCCTTTGCCGTCGAAGGTGGCTCCGCGTGCGCCTGGTGCGAAGGCGATGTCGCCATCTTTCGCCGACGCTGCCATCTCTTTCCCGGAGCGGTCGCGCCCGGCTGGCGCTCCAGCGAGCGGGAAGTGGAGCATGAGTTCGCGGCGCGGATACCAATCCTGCGCAGACTTGCTCGACGCCAGTTCCTTCTCCCACTTCGACTGGAGCTTCTTGCGCTCGGCGGCGGTTTGGTCGAAGGCCGCGGTGGCATCGCGCAGTTGCTGCTCGATCGCAGCGAGATCCGTCTGTTGGTCGCGGGTGGGCGCGGGAATCATCGGCGGCGAGTTGCCGTACTTGAACACCTTGCCCTTCTCGTTCAGGTTGTTGAAGAAGGCGATGAGCGAATAGAACTCCTTCTGGGTGAAGGGGTCGTACTTGTGGTCATGACAGCGCGAGCAGCCGAGTGTGAGGCCCATCCAAACGGTGGAGGTGGTGTCGACGCGGTCGACATGGTACTCGACGAGGAACTCGGCTGGGATCGAGCCGCCTTCGCCGTTGCCGCGATGGTTGCGATTGAATCCGGTGGCGATGAGTTGATCGAGTGTCGGGTTGGGGAGCAGATCGCCAGCGAGTTGTTCGATGGTGAACTGATCGAACGGCATGTTCTTGTTGAACGCTTCAATCACCCAATCGCGCCAGCGCCACATGAATCGCTCGGCGTCGGTCTGGTAACCGTTCGTATCGGCGTAGCGGGCCGCATCCAGCCAACGCGCGGCCATGCGCTCGCCATAGCGGGGAGAGCGGAGCAGACGATCGACGACGTGCTCATAGGCATCGGGCGTGGAATCGTTGACGAACGCAGCGACCTCGGCCGGTGTGGGCGGAATGCCGGTGAGGTCGATGCTGACACGGCGCAGCAGGGTCGCTTTGTCCGCTTCGGGCGACGGCTTCAAGCCTTCACGGTCGAGACGCGCGAGGATAAACGCGTCGATCGGATTGCGGACCCACGCGGGGTTAGACACCTTGGGCACGGCGAGCCGTTGCGGTGGGAGGAGAGACCAGTGCTTCTGCCACTGCGCTCCTTCTTCGATCCAGCGGCGGAGCAGGCCGGCTTCGCGCTCGCTGAGCGCGGCTCCGAGGTGCGCCGGCGGCATGCGCTTCGCTTTCTCGGTAGTGATCACGCGTTGATAGGCGAGGCTCTTCGCAAGGTCGCCGGGCACGATGGCGAAGCGGCCTTTGCCGAGATCGCGCTTGGCGCCTTCTTCGGTGTCGAGCCGAAGGCCGGCCATTCGATTGTTGGTGTCCGGGCCGTGACAGGTGAAGCAGCGGTCAGAGAGGATCGGGCGGATTTCGCGGTTGAAGTCCACGCTGGCGGCCAAAGCGCACGCCACCGGAAAAGCGAGCCACAGGAATTTCATCATAGGGTGGATCTGGTTCCCCGAGTGCATTTTATCGCAGCGCGGCGGCGCCGAAATGGGGACGGTACCAGTCGAGCGCGGGCGGAAGAAAAAGACGAAACTTCTTCGCTGCCGCCGAGTTCATGCAGACAGACGCCGAGAAGAAGGCGGAGCAAAAAGGAGACGAAAGCAATGGCAAAGCAACTCTTGGGCATGACGGCGGCGATGTTGGTTGCCGCTGGGGTGATGTGCGCGGCGGACCGTCCGGCCGTGCGGCAACGGAATCAACAGGCGCGCATCGCGCAAGGCGTGCGGTCGGGTGAGTTGACGCGGCCGGAAGCCCGCCGGCTCGAACGGCAGGAAGCGCAACTACATCGCGAGATCGTACGGGACCGCGTCGACGGCGGTGGATTGAGTCTGGCCGAGCGAGCGAAGATCGAGCGCCAGCAGAATGCGATGAGCCGGCGCATCTGGAATCAGAAGCACGATGCCCAGACGCGATAGGGCGGCGGGACTCGAGTCCTGCGCAGGCTGAAGCAGGCTGAAGCATGCCCCACAGGCGGGCTGAAATCTTCCCGGCCTGCGGAGAAACGGAAGGACAGTGCAATCGGCAGAGGAGCGCTCCGCCTGGCGAGTTCGTGGAGAGTCGCGTTGTGTCCGCAACTGCGAGCGAGTTTCTGGGTTGGTACAGTCAAAGAGTCATGATGAGAAACGTGCCAGCCTTTTGTCTTGCTCTACTTGTGGCGCAGGGGCTTCAAGCCCAGTTGGTAGGCCAACGGCCCACGGTACGCGCTAGCGGCGAGGGCGTGATCAGCGTTCGCCCGGACCAGGTACAGATCAGCGTCGGCGTCACTACCACTGGTCAAACGGCGGAAGGTTCAGCCAACGAAAATGCCGAGAAGGTGACGGCCGTGCTGGCCGCATTGCGCGGACTGCTCGGTCCGGCTGCCGACATCCGCACGGTGGGCTACTCGGTGACGCCGAACTATCGCTTTCCGCAGGGAGGCGGCATACCGACGTTGCTCGGGTACACCACCAACAACACGGTCCGCGTGACCACCGCGGATCTCTCGTCGGCGGGCAAGATCATCGACGCAGCGACGAAGGCCGGCGCCACCACCGTGTCGGGAATCAGCTTCGCGCTCCGCGATCCGAACCCGCAGCGGCTGCAGGCGTTGCGCCTCGCGACGCAACAGGCCCGCTCGTTCGCGGAAGCGATTGCGCAGGGCTTGGGTGGGCGGCTCGGCAATGTGCTTGCGGCCGATGAAGCAGTGGTCGCGCGGGCCAGCGCGCTCGACCGCACACCTACGGCTGTGGCGGGCGGCGCAGCCACAACCACTCCCGTGGAGTCCGGCTTGATCGAAGTGCGCGCAACGGTGGTTGTGGAAGCCGAGTTACTGGGGCAGTAGATTGAACCGTGTCCGCGTAGCCGTGGTGCAGGCAGCGCCGCGGGCCTTCGAACTCGAACCGACGCTCGACCGTGTTCGCGTATGGGCCGCCAAGGCAGCGGCCGAACAAGCTCGGATCATCTTGTTTCCGGAGGCGTTCGTGGGCGGCTATCCGCGCGGCATTGGATTCGGCGCGGTGGTGGGGGAGCGAACGCGCGAAGGGCGCGAGTGGTTTCGGCGCTACTGGGCGGGTGCGATCGATGTGCCTGGTCCCGCGGTGTCTGCACTGGGCGAAGTGGCGCGCGAGGCCGGCGCGTATCTGGTGATCGGCGTGATCGAACGCGATGGTTCCACGCTCTATTGCACGGTGCTGTTTTTTTCTCCGCGCGGCGAGTATCTGGGCAAGCATCGCAAGGTGATGCCAACTGCTTCGGAGCGGCTGATCTGGGGCTTCGGCGACGGGTCCACGCTGACGGCCTTGGATACCGAGTTCGGCAAGCTGGGTGCGGTGATCTGCTGGGAGAACTACATGCCGCTGCTGCGTGCCGCGATGTACGGCAAGGGGATTTCGCTCTACTGCGCGCCGACGGCCGATGGCCGCGACACCTGGCTGCCCACCATGCGGCATATCGCCACCGAGGGCCGTTGCTTCGTGCTCTCGGCGAACCAGTTCGCGCGGCGCAGTGACTATCCGGACGACTATCCGCTGGGCGGGCAACCCGGCGATGTGCTTTCTCGCGGCGGGAGTTGCATTGTGTCGCCGATGGGTGAGGTGTTGGCGGGTCCGGCGTTCGAAGGCGAGTGCGTGCTGACGGCGACGCTCGACCTCGATGAGATTCCGCGGTCGCGGTTCGATTTCGATCCGGTGGGACATTACGCGCGCCCGGATCTGTTCCGGCTCACGGTGGACGAAGAGGAACAACGCGCGATCGACCGGCGTCCTGGCGCTACTCGGGATTTCACGTGATGGTGTCAGCCGATCAAGGTCCAGAAGACGTAGCGCGATAAAATGTTACGGTGGCGTTACAGCGAGGGGCCTTGGTGCTCGGGGTGGCTGTTTGCTTCGCGCAGGGACCTTCCGCGGAACCGCCCAAGCCAGCGGCGCAAGCGGAGCCCCAGCGGCGTGCGGATCTGAACCTACTGGGCCAAACCGACACATCGAGCGGCGAGAGCCGGCGCAACGAGAACGTCCAGTTCAACCTCATCGACAACAACGCGCTCAAGGATCTGAACATTCGCCTGGGCACAACGGCGACGCTGTTTGAAGAGTTCCGCGCCGACCGAGTGTATTTCGGTTCGGAGTTCGGCAACCGCCCGTCGTCTTCGATCCATCTTTCGGCTGGCCGCAACTCGCCACTGCATGGGAACCTGTTCGCATCGCACGGCAACAGCGTACTCAATGCCCGATCATTCTTCACAGTGGGCAATCTGAAGCCGGCGCATGAGAATCAGTACGGATTCTCGATGGGGTTCCAGCCGTGGAAGAAGGCGTCTCTGACGCTCGATGGATCGCAACAGAAGATTCGGGGCAACGTCAACGGCAACGTGCTGGTGCCGACCGCGGCCGATCGCACGATCCGCGCGACTGATCCGGAAGCGCGCCGGCTGCTACAACGCTTTCTCGATGCGTTTCCGGCGGAACTACCCAACCGCACCGACATCAACGAGCGGGCGCTCAATACCAACGCGCCACAGAGTATCAACGACAACTCGGGCGGCGTGCGGCTCGACCAGGGAATCGACGAGCGCAACCGTTTCGCCGCGCGCTACCAGTTCACATCGCAGTTCGTGGATGCGTTCCAACTGGTGGCAGGTCAGAATCCCGACACGCGCACCAAGGCGCACACAGCGCAATACACATGGATCCGGACCATGGCGCCCGCGACGACGGCAACGGCCACGGCGATGTTCGATCGCGTGACTTCGGACCTTGTTCCCGAGCCGAATGCGGTGGGTCCACAGGTGAATTTCTCGAACGTGATCCAGACGCTGGGGCCGAGTTCGAGCATCCCGATCCATCGCGCGACGAATCGGTTCCGTTACGGCGCGGCCGTGGCGTCAAAGCGCGGTACGCACTCGTGGTACGCGGGAGCGGATCTGGTGAGGCGGCAGCTCAATGGGTTCGAAGCGTCGAGCCATCGTGGGAACCTCTATTTCCGGAATGATTTCGGCCGCACGGCGATGGAGAATTTCCTGCTAGGGGTTCCAAGCCGCTACTCCGGCGCGGCGGGCAACGCGCATCGCGGATACCGGTCGTGGGAGTCAGCGTTTCACATCGGCGACAGTTGGCGAGTGAACTCGTCTCTTCAGATCCACTATGGGCTTCGATACGAGTTGCTAACCACGCCGGTAGAGGTGAATCACTTCGACCGCATTCCCTATGACTGCGACTGCAACAATTTCGCGCCGCGTTTCGGGCTCGCCTACCGGCTGCCCCGCGGAGGCGGAATGTTGCGGGTGTCCTACGGGATCCACTATGGCGAGATCTTCCCGGTCACCTATTCGCAGATGCGCTACAACTTGCCGAACAATCGCAAGTTCGAGATCCAAGCGCCGGATCTATTTGTAGCCTACCGGCAGACGAACGTCCCCGTGGTGGCGGGTGAGCGCAGTACGTTTCTCGATATCTCGCCGGAACTGTCCACTCCCTATTCGCACCTCTACAATTTGACCTGGGAGCCGCTCCCTTCGCGAAAGTGGAAGCTGCAATTCGGCTACGTGGGAAGCCGGTCGCACAAGCTGCTGATGCTGTTCTACAACAACCGGGCGCGGCCTGTGCCGGGGATTCCCCAAACTACGGCGACGATCAATGACCGGCGCCCGGACACGCGCTACTTCGACTACCGGCTGATCGTGAACGGGTCGCACGCTTACTTCGACGCGGGCCGCGCGACACTGATTCTGCCGCGTTGGCGCGGCTTCAGTGTGGATGCTTCGTATTGGATCTCGAAGGCGATCGACCTCGGCGGCGCCTACACGAACACGGGCACCGGAGACGACGGCAAGCAAGCGCAGGCGCAAAGCGAGAGCAATGTTTGGGCTGACGTGAAGGGCCCGAGTTCATTCGACCAAAAACACGCATTTTTGTTGCGGGCCGCATTTGCTACGCCGCGGATTGGAACGGGTTGGATGGCTCGCTGGGTGGGACAGTGGGAGATCTCGGCGGTGGCGTTACTGAAGACAGGGACTCCGTTTTCGTTGCTGACCGGATCCGATGGTCCGGGCTTTGGCAACGTGGACGGCGACAACGGGGACCGGCCGAACCTACTAGATCCTTCGGTGTTGGGGCGGACCATCAATCATCCCGACACGTCCCGGGCGATGCTGCCGCGCGCGGCGTTCGGGTTCATCGGTCCGACTGAGTCGCGCGGGAATCTCGGGTACAACACGTTCCGAAAAGATGGCGTCACCAATTTGAACGCTTCGGTCTCGCGATCGTTCAGCGTGGGCGGCGATCGCAAGTTGACGCTGCGCGGCGAGGCGATCAATCTCACCAATACACCGCAGTTCGCCGAACCGTGGAGAGAGGTGTCTAGCCCGAGCTTCGGGTTCATCACAAACACGCTCAATGACGGCCGGGCGATTCGGGTGAATCTTCGATTCACGTTCTGATAGATCCGCCGCGTGGCGATGTTCGTAGAATCGAGTATGCATCCCGCGGAGCGTACCGAGATCGCGGCCTGGGCGGACATGGCCGCCGCGGTTCCACCCGACTTCTACGAGCTGTACCGGCTGGAAGCGCGATTCGAAAACGGCCTGTTCACGATGACTTCGCGCGGACTGCACTTGGCCCACTTCAACGCGGCGAATACGGATCCCTGGACGCCGGAAGTGCTCGATGCGGCGCTCGAGACGTTTCGCCGGGCCGGGTCGTCGAAGTTCTACGTTCACATGATGCCCGAAGAAGGCGCCTTGGCGGCCGCGCGCGGATTGCGGCGAGTGAGTGCGTGGGATCGCATTGTGCGCCCGGCGACGGCCGGCGAGCCTGCGCACGCCGAGTGTCTGGGAGTGGAGCGGGTGACGTCTGCGACGGCTTCCGAATGGGCTGGATTCATCGACTCCGTGTATCACTTGCCGGCGGCGCCTTGGCTCATCGCGTTTGCCGAGCGCAATGGTTGGCATCACTTCGCGCTGCGGGAAGCGGGCGCGATCGTGGCGGCGCGCAGCATGTTCATCGATGGCGAGCAGCGGGCGTGGTGGGGCATCGATGCGCCGGTACCGGGGATCATGACCGACCGCTTCGACCGCGATTTCGCGTTGTGCGCGGCAATGCTCGACGCGGGGTGGGTGGAGGGTGCGCGGGAGTTCGTGAGTTGGATCGAGAAGCCGAATCCATCGCGGACGGGTCCGGCGTATGAAGGATTCGCGAAGTTGGGATTCGAGGTTCCGTATCTCCGTGAGAATTGGATGCCGTGAGTTTCAGCTCAGACGTAACTGCGTGGTCTCTTCAGGCGCTGCTGCCCAGGTGTCGGCCATGTGATCGTGTATCGCTTGGCTCACGGGGCCGCGTTGGACGACAGCGACGTGGATGGCGAGTAGCGCTGTTGTGAGGATCTGGCCTGCGGGCAGGATTTGCCACAGTCCCAAAGGACCGTCTTTGGCGAGATTTCGCACGAGCGCGCGCCCGAAGCCGAGGCGGCCTGCGCGCGCGTCATAGACGCGTAGGCCCCATCAACTGCTTGCCCAGAGTCGCCTGTATCTTTGACGATCTCCATGCCCGCCGTGTAGCCCACCCACGCGGAAATAGCGGTAACCAGCGCGGCAATGACCCTGGTTATCTCGCCGAGGCGAGGCACCCTATCTGCTGAGCGTCTGCCGTGCCGCTGAATATCTCGGCCGCACCGAAAAGGCCGTCCGGCACCTGTACGAACGTCGTATCTTGACACCGCTGCGCATTGACGACCGTGTCTTCCTGGACCGCCGCGAGATCGACGCACTTTTTGAGAAAGCGCGGGCAGAAGCCTATTGACACGAATTAGACATGCGGGCTACCGTCGGCTATGCCGCGAGTGAAACGCAATACGTCGGCATCTTCCAGCGTCAAGATGCCGCGAGGGTTCTACCTCAAGAAGGGGATCTGGTACAAGCGCATCTTCAAGCCGGACCCGCGAACCGGCATCTGGAAGCTGCGCGCCGAATCCACCAGTTGTAAGGAGGCTGAACGCCAGCACGCCATCGATTACATTGCGCGGCGCGAGGCGGAACTCGACAAAACGAAACGCCTGCGCGTCTCCTCCGATCCCGGCAAGATCACCATGAACGAGCTGTTCGATGACTTCCTTGCCGCCGTCCCTCACGAAGCCACCCGCAAGAACTACACCGGCGTGTTGAACACGCACCTTCGACCATTCTTTGGCAAACGCCTCGCCGCCGAGATTACCGTAGACGATTGCCGCCAGTATCGTGCCCACCGCCGCGCCCTCGGTATCAAGGAGACCACGATCAACCGGGACCTTTCCAAGGTGAGCAAGGCATTCAAGATCGCGATCCAACGCGGGAAGATCGTCATCACGCAGCGGCCGCGGAGGCTGTCGATATCGATGATCACACCTCCGATACGAAGTTTGTGACCCGGCCATTTGCGTTCGGCAAGCCCTTCGACGCCGCCGATCACGATGTTCGGGCGAAGGCGGCGGCCGGGGTTACTTACGGTGGCGCCGAACGCCGCAATCGCTCCGTCGGTGGCAATCAGCAGGGGCAACACATCGAAGCGATCTTCGGTTTCGTTGTGGATCAGTGTGGCGCGGGGACCGGCAATCGCGCGGACGTCAGCTAAAACGCTTGCTTCGGTCCAGGGCCGCCCGTCAACTAGACGTCTAACGGAAGTCAGATCTTAAGAAAAGTAGCAAGATTTGTGACAACCTTCAGGCAGCCTTGGCAGGCGGGAATGCCTCGGAGATCAGTTCGTCAAGCTGGGAGTCGACGCGGTCCAGAGAGGCACGAAGCGGGAATGGCAGAACCGCGTCGTTGCCGGTGAACATCGCCACGGCGGGGCGGAACACGCGAGACTCCAATCGGCTGAAGAGCCGGGCTACCTTCCAGCCGTAGGGCGTCAGGAAGTAGCGGTGCGTCTTGGGCGGACGATAGATCAGCCCCTTCAGCCGCAGCCGCCGCAGATCGTAGGTCATCATGCTGGCGGTGTACTCCTCGGCTTTCACGCCGAGCAGATCGATCACCAGCGTACGGAGATCGCGGTTGTGAAAGCCATCGATCAAATGCTGAAACAGCGTCAAGGCCAGAAACAACGCCATGACGCGCGGTTGGCCGAACTTCAAGGCCGGCGCCTTCTCACCGTCGTTGGTGACGGTCGGTTGCACCACTCTTTGGATGCTGTCGCCGCTCAAGCCGCTGTTGTGGCTGACGCGTTCGACTTCCAGCAAGCGCCGATTGATCTCACGGCCTACCTTCCGCAGGTAGGGCAGATTGGACAAGCCTTTGTTGATACCAAAATCGTTGGGGTTGCGGAACGTGCCTTCGGTCCGGCAGCCTCGCCCCTCTTTGAAATACTGCTTCGGGTCAAAGTTCTTGTAGTTGATGTGCAGGCTGGGGTAGACCCATCCTGAATCACGCGGGTGCGAAACTCCCCCGGCGTCTTCTTGGTCACCGCGCGGTCGAAGATGAGTTGCACGCGGTCCGGCCGGCCCAGGTCCAGGTTGTCGCGGATGATCTCTTCGAAGAACTCGCGCCCACGCAATGGCCGGTCGAAAATCTGAGTCAGGCTCACTTCCATCTGCCAGATCGACAAGTTCCAGTCGTAGCCGGCCGAGCGATGTTCGGCCGTGAGCGGTAGCGGCAACCGGGTTAGCCATTTGCGGAACACGCGGTCGATGTCCTCCGGTCCCAACGAGTCAGATCTCCTGCAACTTCTGGGGCTCGGCACACGACAGGAAACCGTTGTCGAGAGCTTCGTAGGCGATGCCGCGCTTTTCCAGTTGCCGCTTGGCCCACTCGTGCCCGTTCAAACACAGCTTGGTCCCCCACGGCGCGTAGCTGCACACTTTGATGAACAGCGGCCCGAAGTCGGCATCGTCGATGTAGAAGTAGTAGTGGTTGATGTAGACCGTTTGTCACGAGTGAAGAGGAACTGTCCGTTGACCTTCTTGCCCTGAAAAGCCTGTGCTTTTTCCTGGGCCACTCCGACGAATACGATGCCGTCGCGCACGCCGCGCTTGCGCCGAAAGTCGTTCGCTACATCATCCTTCCGCTCCTTGTGGTTGAACTGATAGACGGGAATCTCTTGCCGCTCCGCCAGTGCTTTTACTGCCTCGCGAAACTTCTCGGTTACCTGGCCCAACACCACTGGCGATGGAATCGGCTTGCCCAACTGCTCGCGCATGAAGGTCACCAGCCCGCCCGAGGTGGCCAGCGGCCCGATGTACCCGTTCAAGTACAGCCGGTCCAGGCATTCCACTTCCAGCGTCACATGGCCATTGAGGAGTTCAGGGATGCTCGCCATGACCGAGATTCTACGGAATCCCGCAGCGCTACGCTCGTCGGTTTGAGGTCGAAGACCTCGCTAGTTCTCGCAAGGGAGTGGAGGTTCAAGTCCTCTCATCCGCACCAATAAGATCAATAAGTTACAGTGATTCTTACAGTGATTCAGAAGGGCGCGGCTACTTTTCGACGACGGCCTAGTAGCGACAAATCAGTAGCTTGCGAAAGTTCGGGGAACTTGGCTTGAGTCAAAAAGGTGGGGATATGATCATATCCCGGCTTTTGGGGGCGGTGAGGGGGATGTCTCGGCATGTTTGGCGAGGCGAACCAAGGCTTGTCGAGATAGCCGTTCCATGCGGGCAAGCGTCGCCTTGAGCCTCCGATACTGTTTGGCCGCCGCCCGATAGATGGCCGCCGAAGGCGGGCTGAGTCGGACGTTGACCGTCTTGCCGCCTTGTTTGTAGGTCCATTCGTAGTACGGTCCGTGGCGCTTGGATGGCTGAGTGTGGCAAGCGCACTGCGCCTTGCCGCACTTGACCATCCGCGACAGCACGGTGCCTTTGGTGAAGTACTCCAATTGGGCCAACTCCTGTTTGAGTTGCTGGAATCGTTGCTCCAGTGGTTCGGTAGCCTTGTGCGGGGAAGCGGGTGTTTTGGGCGTGGCCATTGTCTTACGGTAATAGTACCGTAATATCATGGCGAACGCCACTCCCCCCACCCCCTTTGATCCCTCCGCCATCGATCCTGCCGTTCTCCAGCAGTTCCTCTCCATCCACGATTGGCTCTCCGATGGCGATACCGCCTCTCTTCCCCTTCATGCCATCGAACACCACCAGCGCGGCGAGATCCGCGAGTTGCAGCGGGTTCTCCTCCAAGCTCACCTCGATCGCAGAGGGACTGGCGATGTCGGACCTGCCCTCGTTGTCAACGGCCAGATCTACAACCACCGCCGCATCCACCCTCGCATCATCAGAACCCTCGCTGGCGAAGTCCGGATCGACCGCCTGGCCTACAGCCGTGACGGCTCCGGCAGCATTCACCCTCTCGACGAGGCTCTTCAACTGCCTGCCCGTTCCTTCTCCTACGATCTGCAAAAACACTTGGCCAAGGCTGCTGTTCAGGGCCCCTTCCAGGAGTCCCTCGACCGGATCGAGGACATCGCTGGATTCCGGATCCACAAGCGCAGCCTGGAAGCCATCGTCCAGGAAGCAGCCCGTGACTTCGACGATTCCTACTTGCAGCGGCCACCACAGGTCCCCGATCCCAAGGCATCCCTGCTCGTTGTCTCTTTGGACGGCAAGGGCATCCCCTTGGTCAGGCCGGCTCCCCTTCAGCGCTCGGTTCGGCCTTCCAAGGGACCAAAGCCCGGTGGAAAAAAGATGGCCACCGTAGCCACGGTCTTCTACCGGGCTCCCTGGATTCGCACGCCCGATCAAGTTGTCGAGAGTCTATTCCGCACCACCATCCGCCCCAACTACTCTGAGCAGCCTCCTCGCCCGGAGCACAAACGCGTCTGGGCCAGCTTGCAGAAAACCAAAGCCGACGTGATCGATGAAGTCCTTCGCGAGGTCCTCCGCCGCGACCCCGACTCTCACAAAACCCGCGTTGCACTGACCGACGGCGATCGCTCGCTCCAAGCGCTTGTCCACAATAAACTCGAGGTCACTCTGATCCTCGACTTGCTTCATGTGCTCGGCTACGTTTGGCAGGCCGCTCATGTTCTGTGCCCCGGCCCGGAAGACGGTCCCGAGGTCGAGATCTACGCTCGGCTGGCCTGTTCCAGAATCCTCGAAGGCAACGTTTGTCAGGTGATCAAAGGCCTCCGCCAAACTGCCACCAAGCGGCGCCTGCTCGGTACAGCTCGCGAGACTCTGCTCAAAGTCGCCAACTACTTCGACCACAACAAACAACACATGCGCTACCACGATTACCTCGCGCAAGGCCTCCCCATTGCCAGTGGCTCGGTGGAAGGGGCTTGCAAACACCTCATCAAGGACCGAATGGAACGCTCCGGAATGCGATGGACCGAGCCAATGGCGGAAGCCATCGTCAAACTTCGCGCCATTTACCTCAGTGGAGACTTCGACGACTATTGGCCCTACCACATCAAGCAAGATCAGGCACGGCTACACCCCAAAGGCCGCTGGTCCCCCGTCGTCGAAAAGTAGCCACGCCCGATTCAGAAGCCCTCCATCGGAGGGCTTTTTCGCGTTTGTGTGCGGAAAGTGTGCGAGTTTGGCGCAGTTCGCACACTGGGCGCACACATGCGTACGAAAGCGGCTTGAAGAAGTGCTCCGAAGCTGTTGATCCATATGCGATTGCGGAGATTGCAGAAAGGGAGCGCACTAGAAATCTCGAATCACAGATCGAGGTGGCGCTGAACATCGGACAGGATCTTGTAACCCATGTCGGCGTAGCCCTTCAGCCGACGGCCATACATGCGCGCGAGCATCAAGACATCGGCATCGACGTAGTCGTACACCTCGACGACCTTCTTTCCGTCGTGAAGCCGGTGCAGGCGGCCGACATACTGCTGGAGCGTCCCTTTCCATGAAATCGGCATCGCCAGGAAGAGCGTGTCGAGGCGGGCATCGTCGAAGCCTTCGCCAATGTAGCTGCCGGTTGCAAGAATCGTTCGCGGTTCCGATTCCGGAATTGACGCGAGCCGCTCGTTTACCTCGCGCCGTTGTTTGCGGCCCATGCCGCCTTTGAGCACCACGATGTTCCGAACACGGTCGCCGAGTGCGTTTTCAAGCTGCGCGAGGTGCTCAGTCCGTCCGGTCAATACGAGCGGGGACCGGCCTTGCTCAACCGCCCGCGCAACATCGTCGGCGATGCTGCGGTTGCGAGCCTCGTCGGTGGTCATCGCGGCATAGATGTCCTGAATCGTTGGTTCGCCGGAAATTCGGAAGTCGGTCAATCGAGGAACGACAAAATGGTCGAACGGTGTGGATTCCGTCATCACGCGAGCCGCCATTGTGAAGCGCGCCGGCCCGCACTGCATGTAGATGATCGGATGGTGCCCGTCTTTTCGAGTTGGCGTCGCGGTCAGACCAACCACGAACTTCGCCTTCACCTGCCGCATCACCTGCTCGAACGTGAAGGCGGATAGGTGGTGGCATTCGTCGACAATCACATGCCCATACTCGGCGACAAAGTCTTTTACCTCTTTCTCGCGATGAAGGCTTTGGATCACCGCCACGTCGATTACGCCGGTCCTCTTCGTCTTGCCGCCGCCCACCTGACCGATCTTGTCGATCGGCGTGTCCAGAAACATCGCCAGGCGTTCGCGCCACTGATCGAGCAGTTGTTGGCGGTGGACGATCACGAGCGAGTTGACGCCGCGTTTGGCGATCAGCCACGACGCGACTGCCGTCTTGCCGAAGGCCGTTGGCGCACAGATCAAGCCGTCGTCATGCTGCAGAACTCTCGCCACGGCGGCTTCCTGCGCAGAACGCAGTGTGCCGTGAAACGCAACATCTATAGACGTTCCGCCGTTGCGCTCATCGCGTACGACGGCCTTGATTTTGAGGCTTTCCAAGAAAGCCATCACTTCCGCGAGGCACCCGCGCGGCAGTGCCAAATGCCGCGGCAGATCTTCACCGCAGGCGATGACTCGCGGCTTGTCGTAGGTGGCAAGGCGCATTGCTTGAGCCTTGTAGAATTCGGGATTTTGGAAGGCCGCGAGGCGCAGAAGCCGATTCATGAGATCAGGCGGCAGTCCCTTCTTGTCGATGAATAACAGGTTCGCCCGCACGATCTCGACGGATGACGGCAACGGCCCTTTCACAGGCTTCTCTGGACGCTTGCGTGACGGCGGAAGAGTCCACGGATCCGGCGCCTCATCGTCTTCGGTGCTCGCGAAACGCACGCCAACAAGGTCGCCGCCCTGCTGGAGGGCATCCGCAATCACTCGGTCTGCTGCCGCTCGCGTCATTCGCTTGACGGAACTGAGGTAGCCCCATTGATCATCATAGGGGCGCATCTGTTCGTCGAGAAATACGCTGCGGCCCAACTCGCGTGGAGCTTTCTGGAGCGGCAGCGCGATGAGATTCCCGAAACCGCCCTTGGGCATGGTGTCTTGATTCGGGAAGAGCCGATCATAGGAATCAAGGCCGAGTTGGTGACGGCGCTCCATCGTCTTGGTGAGCAACAGCGATCCCAAGGGGCGCGCGAGACCAGCGGGAACGGGCCTCTCGAAGAAAATCCAAACGTGTGCCCCGTTTCCGGAACGCGAGCATTCAACCGACGCGGGTACGCCGAGGGCGGTGCACGTGTCGCGAAAAGCAGCCGCATCGTCTTTCCATGTTTTCTTGTCGAAGTCCACGGCGAGGAACCAGCAGGTTTCATCGAGCAGCAGCGGATACACGCCGATCGTGTGCTTGCCGGCGAGATGATTGTGGATCGCTTCGTCGTCAAGGGGCACATTCGTCTTGGTCTCCTTGTCAACGCGCTTTCGATCCTCCGGTTTGGCGGCATAGTAGGCCTTCCAGTTGCGCTCAGTGTTTGGCGAGTAGCCAGTGCGGCCGTCGGGGCTTTCCCATCGCCTGGCGTAGACGTCCTCGCGTCCACGAAAGAGGGATCGAAAGAGGGCAACCTTTTCTGGAGTTTTGAGTTGCGAGATTGGGGGCGGCGGTTTGGCTGGGGACAGCGTGGCGGACGGGATGGCGATGCCGTGCTCGTCTAGCAGTGACCGGAGCCGATCAATCTCCCGCTCCAGTTGCTCGCACCTCGCAGCCAGATCGTGAAGAGGATCGTCTGCCGGCCGTTTGTCGCTCATTTCCCTTTGTTGGCTCGCGCCTCCAAGCCCCGGCATTGTTCAAGCAACTGCTCAAACGGTTCGGCGTCGCCCATCAACAAACCATCGTCGAGCATTTTCGAGTAATCGAGCGAAAGACTTGCGAGCGCCATGTCACTCGGGACCAACTGCAGGCCACCGGAAACGGCGGCGACATAGTTGATCAACTCACTTACGGCGGTCTTTTCAGAGAAGAACATCGACTTGTGTTTGGCGACAGCGAGCGCGAGTGCTCGATCACCAATCGCAGTATCTGCGATGCCGGCGCGGTCCAGTTGGGCCAAGTCATGCCAGTGCCGAGAGAAGCGTTCCCCGCCGCGAAACTCGCCCTGTTGGCAGAATACATGAACGGCGGTTGCTTTTTCCCAGAAGGTCCGCTGTGGCCGCATGACCCTGGCGGTTGCCGATGGAAAAGCGACGCCGGCAACGCTCTGCGCCGCATCGCAGGTAATCGTTCGAGATTCCCAGGGCTCGCCCGTGGAGCGTGCACCAAACTCGAGGGTCACCACTGGACGCACATAGCCAGATCCCGCCGCCAATGGTGCATATTCAAGGAACACTTTTTCGCCTTCGGCCGAAAGCGTTGCTGTCAGATCTTGATCCGTGAGCACCGCAGAAATCTGTGGCAAGACCTGCTCTGCGATCCATTCCGGCAGGCGCGAGCGGATCTCTTTGGTCCAGCGCTTCTCTTGGCTGCGCGTCGCCGGCAATGGATCGAGCCCTGTACCCGACAGGTCCGGCGCCAGCGCTCGGATGTCGTAGGTCAAGTCAACATCTTCGGAGAACCGGCTGATGATCTGATATCCCTTGGATAGCGACGAGCCGCCCTTGAATACGAGGTGCTCGCCGAAAGGCGACCGGAACAGGATATCGAGCAGCCAGACCAGCCAGACGTCTTTGTCCAGCAAGTGGATTGGGCGACCCGAAGCGGCTGCTGCTACGGCCAGCGCTTCGCGCCGATCCGAGGCCGACAGTTTGATAAATACTTCAGGCCTGACCTGCAAGTTTGCTCACATGCTGCGCCATCCAGGTGGGCAACATTCTGCGTAGTTCAACTACCGCGTTCAATTCCGATTCCGGCAGTATGCCGCGTACGGCTTCGACCGCGTAGCTTGCCTGCTCCCGCCCGAGCCAAGCCAATGCTCGGATCAGCGCGCCTGCTTTACGTCCCGGAAGTGCCAACTGCCAGGCGGGAGCGTGCCGAAGTTCGACAGCCTGGTTGCCCAACTTCAACTTCCGTGTTGGACCGGAAGTCAGATACACCTCAAGCACCGGAACTTGCGTCGTAAGCCCCAACTCGTTCGCCGCCGCCGCTCCGTGGGGAACGACGTTTTCGCCACGCTGTTCAATAATTGCTTGCACAACAGTTGCCGACGCGGGGGGCCGAACGCCAAAGCGCCCCTCAATCGGACGAACGTAGAGTCCGCGCCCCACGCGAATGAGGCTGCCACGGCGAACCAAGCGAGAAAGCGTCTGATCCACGGCTGCACGGGTTCCGAGATGGAGAAGTTCCTTCGCCGACACGGGCACCCCTTCGGGCGACTTGCCGACGCGATTCATCACGGCTGTTGCGAGTGTCTCCATGCCTGTCAGAAGTATAGCATTGTTTATGACACGCCCGCCCCGCGCGGTCGCTAGGACCGCCCAGCCGTAAGCAAAACCTGTCGCTGGTGGTCGGATCATGCATATGATTGGGGACATTGAACGACCCCAATGTAGTGTGCGGGCTGTGTGCGGAATCCGCCAAACTGCCCCAAACAGCCCGGACTGAGGCGAACACGGGTAATGCCACATCTGCAATCGGATCAATATCTTACGAAAGAGAATGAACCAGATCCAAACAGCCGCAAGCAAGTCTTTTCCGTTTCAGGTTCTAGTTCTCGCAAGGGAGTGGAGGTTCAAGTCCTCTCATCCGCACCAATAAAATCAATAAGTTACAGAGATTCAGAAGCCCTCCATCGGAGGGCTCTTTAGCGTTTGTGGGACTATAGTGGGACAAATTTCGAATTCCGAGAGGTTGCGCGGCGTTCTTGGCTGTTTGGTTGGGTAGCCATGTGGGACTTTTGTGGGACAGATTTGTCCCACAAACGAGCTCTCCCGATCGGGCGACCGGGTGATTGGCGACCGGTTTTGAGGGGGCAAAGCTACTCGGTTTGATCGTCGTCGGAGGGCGTGGGCGGAGTCGGCTTAGCGTCCTTGGAGCGCCGCTGTCGAAGGTGCCGGTCCAGTTTCTCTGCGGCGTCGGTCAGATCGGTTTCAGAGACGATGTTGTAGCGGTCGAACACGGCCCTGGTCTTGTGCCCGGAGATTCTCATGGAGACGACTTCGGGAACGCCGGCGCGGACGAGATTCCGGACGCCGGTCCGGCGCAGATCGTGGAAGAGCTTTGCCGGCTCGCCACCAGAGTCTACGAGTCCAGCCCGCACACATGCACCGGCCCACGCTGTCTTGAAGGAACGGATCGGCTGACCTTCGCGCGCGAAAACCCACTCGCAGTCTGGGTAGAGTGCATCGCGGGTTTCCTTTTGCTGCTTGAGGGTCAGAAGCACGTCGGCTACCAGCGGGATGATGCGCGCCTCATCGTTTTTGGTCGTGCCGGGTTCGAGGCGGACGATTCGGTGGTCCAGATCCACCTGCGACCACTGGAGGCTCAGGATCTCGCCGCGACGGCACCCGGTGTAATAGGCAAACGCGAGGACGGGGCGCAGGTAGTCCGGCAGGGCTTCCATGAGCGCGTGGTATTGGGCGTCTTCAAAGAAGCCCTTCCGAACGTTGTTCTCTTCAAGTGTTGGGATGAAAGGCACCTTCGCAACCTTGGGCGGCGTCGTCATCCGTGCCAGATTGAAGGAGCGGCGCAAGAGGGCCAGTTCCCGGTTCACGGTCCCGTTGGCGATGCCCTTCTCTTGTCGAACCGCCATATAACGCTTCACAAGGTCTGTCGTGAGCTTCGATGCCATGACGTTTCCGAAGAATGGCTTGAGGTGGGTTCTCACGACGAGTTCGCACCAGTCGACACGCTTGCCGTTGACGCGGTAGTCGACGACCAAGTCGTCCAGCAGCATCGCGATGGTGGTCTTGTCGGTGCAGAGCGAGGCCTCGCCGAGGTCGCGCTCGCGGACAATCTCGGCCATCACACGTTCAGCGTCCTTCTTGGTTCCGTGAAACGTCCGGTTGTCGAAAAGCTTCTTCTGCGTCTGCGGATCGCGGCCGAGGAACACCCGGATCAGCCAGACGTTCTTCCCGCGCGGTATCAGTTGTCCTGCCACGAGGTCATCCTAAGGCAGGTCTGGCTGTTTCCCAACCGAGTTGGGCTACCGATGTAGGGCCCTGTAGCAACTCGTTTGCTGGCCTGTGGATATTCCGGTATTAGAAAATCATGAACCCGATTCTCCTTTCCGAAACCGAACACAACGGGCGGACGCAGATCTGCCTGCTGCACATGGATGAAGTAGCCAAACGCCTCGGCGTGTCGCTCCAAAGGGCCTATGAACTGGGCCGCCAAGGGCTTCTGCCGATCGTGCGCCTAGGCCGTCAAATGCGAGTCGAAGAACACCGACTGGCCGAATGGATCGCGGCCGGCGGAGCCACACGCCCAGCCGATGAGGAGTACTTTGGACGAAGACGATGAAATGATCGCGTGCGAAGGGCAATCAGGCCGAGGACATCCCAGGATCGATCCACCTCTCAATCGAGCGCTCGCAAATGATTCTGGGATGTCCAATTTGTTCGGCATGTGCCTCGCAGCGTCGAAATTGTTGCGGATCCGCCGAACCGAGGGTTGGCGTCCAGTTGGCCATTGATGGACGAAAATAGGAACTGGGGCACGCTATGCCAGGCAACCTTCTGACCATCACCCGCGCCGCCACATTGCTCAACGTTAGCCGCGAGTTCATGGTCAAGTTGCTCGATGAACGGACGATCCCTTCCGTTGGCGTGGGAGCGAGACGCAGAATTGAGGAACCTGTTCTGTTGGCCTTCCGCGAGCGTCGCAACGCCGCAAGGCACGAAGCGATCCAGCAGATGGCGCGGGATGCGGTTGAAGCAGGCGTTTACGACCTCGTGATTCTCCCGGAAGGCGCGGAGGACGAATAGCATGTCCAACGTCTGGTTCAGTGCCGACTTTCACTTCGGCCACTCGAATATCATTCGCTACTGTGATCGTCCCTTTGCGAGCGCCGCCGAGATGGATGAGGCGATTCTTGACCGCGTCAACGAATCAGTGAAGGCCGCCGACGAACTCTACTTCCTCGGCGACTTCTGCATCGGCGGCCCAAAGGTCGCAGCCGCATACCGGCAAAAGATCCGCTGCAAAAAGGTCTATTTCATTCTTGGCAACCACGACCGCGTCATAAAGAAGATCGTGGACGAATTCGTCTGGGCAAAGGAAATCGCAGAGGTCAGTATTCGCAATCAGCCCATCGTGCTTTGCCACTACGCGATGCGGGTCTGGCATCACTCAGGCCGCGGAGCGTGGCAACTATACGGCCACTCGCATGGCAAACTACCTGCCGCCGAGGGTAGCCGGAGCATGGATGTCGGTGTCGACACGAACCACTTTCGCCCGTATTCATTTGACGAGATCCGAGCGAAACTGCCCGCCCAAACGACTGGCCGTGGCTCACCTGATCTTGAGAGCGCGTAGCAGGTAGTCCATCTTTTCGAAAGCATCCCGCATCAAAGTTGCGCGCTCATCAGCTTCCTGAACTTCCTCGAAATCAGCAACGAACTTCGGCCCGACGTGTGTCACTGTCGCGAACTTATCCGCGATCTTCCTCAAACCCTCTTGAACCAGACCATGGTCGATGTGCGGTTGAATCTCCGCGATGAGGGCATCCAATCCACCCGGATAGTTGGTCAACGTGAAGTAGATATCCCAGGCATCCTTTTCCTTCAGCCGGTCATGCAGCGCCATTCCTTTCATCACCAGGAACGCGATGACTGACGAAACGCGCACCATAGCCTGATCCGCGCCGCCGCCGGGGAGTTCCCCGCGGATCTCCGTTTCAACGAACAAGTCAAAAGCAAGGTCACAGCCACGGGCTTTGCGCGCACGGCCCTCCTGTACGCGCTGGGTTCGGTGGGTTTTGCCTGTTCCCTCGTATTCGCCCGCGAGGAAATCGACCTGCACCTTGATCGGATTTCCGCCAACACTTACGGTCCGATGGAAGATGAACGGCTGACGGTGATCTTGCTCGTAGCCGCGCGCCAGGA
>JAXLQL010000029.1:0-92897 GCA_046331625.1 Bryobacteraceae bacterium | reverse complement strand
ATCGAAAAGGCGCTCCCCGCCGATGCCAAAGACAAGCAAGCGCTCACGTGGCAGAGTTTCTGCAAGGCGTTGATCGCATCGAACGAATTCATCTATTTGAACTGAGGGCCGCAACATGAATCGCCACTGGAACACTCATCTCAACCGCGTGCTGCCTCGCCGCGAACTGCTGAAGTTCGCCAGCGCAGGTTTCGGCAATCTGGCTCTGTCGGGCCTGCTCGGCGCAAAAGGCGCCAACCCGCTCGCGCCTCGCGATCCGCACTTCCCTGCCCGCGCCAAACGCGTGATCTTCCTGTTCATGCATGGCGGCCCGTCGCAGGTGGACACATTTGACTACAAGCCCCTGCTCAAGCGCGATCACGGCAAGCCCCTTCCGTTCGCCAAGCGCAAGGTGGTCTCGGCCGAGACGTTCAACTTGCTGCAGTCGCCGTGGGAATTCAAGCAGTACGGACAAAGCGGGGCCTGGGTCAGCGATCTGTTTCCGAACGTTGCCAAACATGTCGACGACATGTGCTTCATCAAGTCGATGTGGGGTTCGAACTCGCGGCACGGCGGCGCGCTGCTGGAACTGCACACGGGCAGCGATACGTTCGTGCGCCCGAGCATGGGCTCCTGGGTCACCTACGGACTCGGCTCTGAGAACCAAAGCATGCCCGGTTACGTGACAATCTGCCCCACGCAAAGCCATGGTGGAGCGAACAACTTCAGCTCCGCTTTCCTGCCCGCACCTTACGCCGGCACGCCGATCGGCTCGGTGGGAGTGCCCGCGCGCGATGCCAAGATTCCGTTCATCGCCAATCACGAAACTCCACACGACATTCAACGCATGGAGATCGACTACACGCAGCAACTGAATCGCCAGCAACTCGAAACAACGGGTCCTGATCGTGCGCTCGAAGGGCGCATCGAGTCCTTCGAACTGGCATTCCGCATGCAGTCTTCGGCCCCGGAGCTACAAGACATTTCCGGCGAGTCAGAGGCGACGCGGAAGATGTATGGCATCGACAATCCGGTCACCGAAGACTTCGGCCGCCAGTGTCTCATGGCTCGCCGCCTGAGCGAACGCGGTGTGCGCTTCGTGCAGGTCAGCCACACCTACAAGTGGGATCAGCACGCCGACCTCCGCCGTGACCACTCTGGCAACGCGCACGAAGTGGATCAACCGATCGCGGCGTTGCTCACCGATCTGAAAGGCCGAGGCCTGCTCAAAGACACGTTGGTGCTGTGGGCCGGTGAGTTCGGCAGAACGCCTACAGCACAGGGCTCCGATGGCCGTGACCACAACCCCGAGGCGTTCACCGTGTGGCTCGCGGGCGGCGGAGTGAAAGCGGGCTTGTCATACGGCACCACTGACGACTACGGCTACTATGCGGTCGACAAGCGGGTCCACTTCCACGATCTGCATGCCACCATGCTGCATCTGCTCGGCATGGATCATCTCAAGCTCACGTTCCGCTACGCCGGGCGCGATTTCCGCCTGACGGACATTCACGGCAACGTAGTCCACGACATCATCGCCTAGCGGCAACGGCCTCCGCTTTCTGCATCGCGCGGAGCATGTTGCCGCCCATGATCTTGTTCACCTGATCGTCTTTGAAGCCGCGCTGCTTCAGCGCCGCAACCAGGTTGCCGGTCTTGCCGATGTGCTCGAGCCCCTTGGGCAGCTTGAGTGTGATGCTATCGAAGTCAGAGCCGACGCCCACATGATCGATTCCCGCGACAGTGGCTGCGTGTTCGATGTGGTCCACCAGGCGGCTGAGCGGAGGCTGGCCGATCGTGGCTACCTCGGCTTCATTGAGCTTCCATAGCTCCTCAGAGAGCCGCTTCTTGTCATCACGATATTGCTTGTTCACCTCGGCGCGCTTCTTGCCGATCTCAGCCAACTGTGGCAACCGCTCCCGATAGCCGCCATCGAGCATCGCCGCGTAGTACGCCACGCCCAGCACACCGCCGTTCCTTGCGAGCGCCTTCAGCATATCGTCAGTCAGGTTGCGCGCGTGGTTCGAGACGGCGCGGCAAGCCGCGTGCGTATTCAGAATCGGAGCAGCCGATGTTTCCACCGCATCGTAGAACGCCTGATCCGACGCGTGCGCCATGTCGATCATCATGCCGAGCCGGTTCATCTCGCGGACCACGTCTTTGCCGAAATCCGTGAGCCCCTTGGGACCATCCGAGTACTCGGCAGCGCCACACCACGGAGTGTTTCCGCTGTGAGTCAGCCCGAGGTAACGCGCGCCCAGGCGATGGAACTGCCGCAGCACCTCGAGACTGGAATCGATCATATGCCCGCCTTCCACGCCGAGCAGAATCCCAATCTTGCCCTCGCGTCTCGAGCGAAGCACATCGGCCGGCGTCGTGGCCAAGAACAAATCATTCGGGTAACGTTTTACCTCTTCCACGATCACATCGATGATCCGAAGCGCCTGTTTCACGGCCTCCACCGGCGTCATGCTGCGCGCCGGAGCGAACACGGCGAAGAAACCGGCGTTGAGGCCACCCTGCCGCATCTTCGGGATGTCGACGCAGGTGTAGTGATGGCTCTCGCCTAGCCGCAACCCTTCTGACACCATGCGCGATGGCGTGTCGATGTGCATGTCGAAGTAGAGTGGCGCATCGGCGCGCTGTGCGAGAGCGCTCGAAGCGCCGAGCGCGGTGGCGACCCAATCCCGTCGAGAAAGCATGGTCCCAACAATATAGCTCGCGTCCGCTAGCGCAGCGCAGGGATTCGTCCCGGAGTGTAGGGGACACCGTTGGCGTCGAGGTCGCGCTCGAGTTTCTTGAGGTCCGTTTCCACCAGGGTCTTCAGCTTCGCGAGTTCACCAGCGAATTCCGCTTCCGCAGCCTGCACGTTCGCCTGATGCGTACGCGTGGGCGCCGATGTCGTGTTCCGCAACTCCGCGATCACCTGCCCTACCCGATCCGCGATCGATGGCGGTTGCGCCTCTTGCCGCCCGCGCAGCACCAAGTCCCCGCGCAGCGTCCGCAGAATCGCTCGCACGCGAGCCGAGAGCGCCGCCGTGTCATCCAGAAGCTTCGGTGGCGCCACCGATGATTGGAGCGCGCGCCGAATCGCGTCGAGCTTTTTCTCGGTGTCGCCGGCCAGAGCGATCGCCCCGTCAACGGCATCGTCGATTCGGCTGAGCCTCTTCTGGAATTCGATCAACTGTGGCAGCGTCGAAGACTCTGCACGAACCTCGAAGCTCTGCGGCTCGGCCAAGGCTGCGGTCACGCCATTCACGCGTTTGGCGATCGCGACCGTGTATCGCCCAGGCGGAACAAATCCGCCCGCCGCGTCTTCACCCGGAGCGGGATAGCGCAGGTCCCAGGTCACGCGCTGGAATCCTTTGCCCACCGGACCATTGAGCCTTCGCACCGTTTTCCCCGCGGCATCGGTCACGGTCAAGATCATCGACGGCGCTTCTTCTTCGGCTTCGCGCGACAACTCGGCGATGCTCGGATACGGCGCGCTTTCCTTCTTCTTGTCCGCTTCTTTCTGCGCATCCTGCCTGCGCTGCTTCGCGGTCTTGTAGCCGTCCTTCAGCCAGTACGTGAAGGTGGCGCCGAACGGAGGATTGGGCGCCGTGTAGAAACTCTCGCCTTGCCAGGGCTTCCCGCGATTGCCGTACGGACGAGCCTCCACGTACTCGAGTGCATTCCGCACCGGAAACAAGAGCGCTTCCTTCTCGAGAGCGTCAGGCGTAAGCGCACGCAGAGGCGAGTAGTCATCGAGCACATAGAATCCCCGTCCGAACGTAGCCGCCACCAGATCGTTCTCGCGCTTCTGGATCGCCAAGTCGCGCACGGAGATCATCGGCATGCCGCCCTTCAGCGCGTGCCACTTCTTGCCGCCGTCGAGCGTAACGAAGAGTCCATACTCGGTTCCAGCGAACAACAAGTCACGATTCACGTGATCTTCCGCGATCGCAAGCACGGGACCTTTGGGGAGATCGCCAACAATCGAGTTCCAAGTGGCGCCACGATCGGCGCTTCGCAACAAATAAGGCTTGTAGTCGCCATTCTTGTGATTGTCGAAAGCCGCATAGACCACGGCGGCATCGTGTTGCGACGCCACGAGCCGCGATACGTAGGTGCGATCAGGAACGTCCGGAAATGTTTCCACCTTCCGCCACGCCCCGCCCGCGTTTTCGGTCACGTGAATCAACCCGTCATCACTGCCCGAGTACAGAAGCCCTTCCTGCTTCGGAGACTCCGCCAGCGCCGTAAGGTTCGAATAGAACGACGACGAGTTGTTCTTCGCCACCGCATCGGGGCCCCAAACGCGCCCCATCACCGGCAGCTTGTCGCGATCGAGCGCGCGCGTCACATCTGGCGAAATCGCCCGCCACGAATCGCCGCGATCATCGGACCGGAACACCTTGTTCGCTCCGAAGTACAGCCGCCTCGAAGAATGCGGACTCAGAATCAGCGGCGAATCCCAATTCCATCGCAACGGAGGCTCGCCCTTGCCTTCAGCCGGCTGGATCCCGATGCGCTCGCCCGTGCGCTTGTCATATCGCACGAGGCCGCCGTACTGCGACTCACTGTAGATCGTGTTCGGATCGTCCGGATCCACGCGCGACTGAAACCCATCGCCGAACACGGTCACGAACCAATCGGAATTGGCGATGCCGTGTGCGTTCCGCGTGCGCGAAGGCCCGCACAACGTGGCATTGTCTTGCGTGCCGCCGCAGACGTTATAGAAAGGCGCAGCGTTGTCGACCGTCACATCGTAGAACTGCGCTACCGGAAGATTCGCTTTGAACTGCCACGTCTCGGCGCTGTCCCAACTCTCGTAGATGCCGCCGTCGCATCCGATGAGCATGTGATCTGTGTTGGCCGGATCGACCCAAAGAGTGTGCGAGTCCACGTGCTTGGCGCGATCGCCCAGCGCACGCAGCGTCTTGCCGCCGTCGTAGGAAACCTGCATGAACGTCGCGGGAACAAAGATGCGCTCGGGATTCTTCGGATCGGCAATGATCTGCCCGTAGTAGAGCCCGAGTTCGTCGAAGCCGTTTCGCTTCTCCCATGACTCGCCGCCATCGAGCGAGCGGAAAACTCCGCCGGCTTTGTTGGCCGCTTCCACCTTCGCGTACACGAGACCCAGCTTTGCCGGAGAGTACACGAACCCGATGCGCCCCAGTTCCTCGCCCGGCAAACCGGAGCTCACCTTGCGCCATGTCTTGCCGGCATCAGTCGACTTGTGGATCGCCGATTCCGGACCGCCGTTAATCAGAGTCCACACATGGCGGCGCCTCTGCCACGAAGCAGCCAGCAGCACGTCTGGATTCACCGGATCGAGCGCGACATCGGTCACGCCGGTGTTCTCACTGGTCTCGAGAATCCGCGAAAATGTTTTGCCGCCATCGGTAGTCTTGTAGAGCCCGCGTTCGCCGCCAGCGGACCACAGCGGCCCCTGCGCTGCCACGTACACCACGTTGCTATCGCGAGGATCGATCGCGATCCGGCTGATGTGCTCGGAACTCTTGAGCCCCAGATTGCGCCACGTCTTGCCGCCATCGTCTGACCGGTAGACACCGTCGCCCCACGACACGCTCCGTTGGCTATTGTTCTCGCCGGACCCCACCCATACCGTGCTCGGATTCCGTGGATCGAGCGCAACGGTCCCGATCGAGTAGGATCCCTGGCCATCGAACACAGGCGTGTAGGTAGTTCCAGCGTTGGTCGTCTTCCACACGCCTCCGGAGCCCACGCCAACGAAGTAGTGAGCCGGGTTGCTCGGGTTGACCGCGAACGATGTCACGCGACCGGACGACACAGCCGGACCCAGCGAGCGAAACGTCAGAGACGAGAAATCCGGCACGGTTTGCGCGGCAACCATTCCGCAGGCCAGAAGAGCGTAGTGGAGTTTCATGAGCGTTCCCGAAAAACAGGAGAGGGGGCCCACTGGGAGCCCCCTCGCCGTGTCGATCGAATTCGATCCTATAGCTGTGACTTCTTGGTCCCCTTCGCATCGGGGCTTCACCAGTTTACCACCGGGCGGCGCCAACGAGCGGTTGGCTACAATGGCCAGAAGTGAATTCCCAGGAAAATTCGGTCTCGCTGGTTCGGCAGTTGGGCCTCGTCAGCGCGACGGCGCTGGTGGTGTCGAACATGATCGGCACGCTGATCTTCGGCGGCACCGGATTTCTGGTGGGCCAGTTGGGGTCGGTGCATCTCGTGCTCGGAATCTACGTGGTGGGTGCATTGTGCGCGCTTGCCGGAGCGTTTTGCTACTCCGAACTCGGCGTGAACTTCCCCAGCTCCGGCGGCGAGTACGTCTACCTCACTCGCGCTTACGGACCCACGTGGGGATTCATGACAGGCTGGGTTTCGTTCTTCGCCGGCTTCTCTGGGCCGATCGCCGCCAGCGCGCTCGTCTTTTCCGAATACCTGAGTTACTTCTGGCCCGCGCTCAAGGGATCGAACTCGCAGGTCTTCCTGGGCCCCTTCAAATTCGGAGGCGCGCAGTTGTGCGCGTCAGGCCTCGTGCTGGTCTTCACGCTGCTGAACCTGTTCGGACTCAAACCCGTCGCCGCAATCCAGAACGTGCTGACGAGCACAAAAGTCGCCGTGATCGTAGGACTCATACTGCTCGGGCTGCTGGTCGGCACCGGTGACTGGGGCCATCTGAGCCAAAGCGCCGTACGCACCACGGATACACCCCTTTCTGCACAATTCGCCATCAGTTTGTTTTGGGTCTACTTGGCCTACAGCGGCTGGAACGCGGCCACCTACGTTGCCGAGGAGATCCATCAGCCGGCCAAAGTGCTTCCGGTGGCGCTCGCAGCCGGAACCGCGATCGTCGCGGTTCTCTACTTCGCGCTCAATGTGATGTTCTTCTACTCCACGCCCCCCGAGGGCTTGAAGAACCAAATGGCGATCGGCTCCATCACGGCTTCGAATCTATTCGGTCCCGCAGTGAGCGGCATCTTCACCGCGCTGATGGCCGTGGGACTCATGTCGTCAGTCAACGCGATGGTCACCATCGGACCGCGTGTCTACTACGCCATGGCCAAGAACGGCGCGTTCTTCAAAGGCGCCGCCTATGTCAGCCCCACCTACCGCACGCCCACCAACGCCGTGTTGTGGCAGGGCATGACCGCGATGCTGATGACGCTGACGCCGTTTCCAGATCTGGTGCTCTACATCAGCGCGCTGCTGAGCTTCTTCTCCACCGTCACCGTCTCCACGCTCTTCATTTTCCGCAAGCGGCCGGGATGGCAAAAGCTCCCGGTGGTTAACTTTCTGTTCCCGGTGATTCCGGGCTTCTTCATGATCGTGGGCGTGTGGATGACGCTTTTCGGGTTGACGCTCGAGCCCAAGGTAACTGCCACCGCGATCGGCACGGTGTTGGTTGGGGCGCTGGTCTATCATTTCTACATTCGCAAGCAGGGAGCGGTTCAGTAGCGGATGCCTCAAATCCTAGATGGAAAGAAGATCCGGGACGAGATCCTGGGTGAACTGAAGCCTCGCGTCCAGTCCCTGGCGGCGAAGCACCGCGCGCCAGGCTTGGTCGTGGTGCTCGTGGGAGATGACCCGGCTTCGGCCATTTATGTTCGAAACAAAGTCAAGGCTTGTGAGGACCTCGGCATCCGCAGCGAGAAGCTGACTCCGCCTGCTTCGATCTCGACCGAAGATTTGCTCGCCCTGATCGGCGAACTGAACCGCCGTGACGACGTCGATGGAATCCTGGTGCAGATGCCGCTGCCCCCGCAAGTGGACTCGCATCGAGTGCTGCTGGCAATCGATCCAGCAAAAGACGTGGATGGGTTCCACCCGGTGAGTGTCGGCAATCTCGTCGCCGGCAATCCAGGACCGCGGGCATGCACGCCAGCCGGCGTCATGGAGATGCTGCGCCGATACGGCATCGCCACTGCCGGGAAGAAAGCCGTGGTGGTGGGCCGCAGTGACATCGTAGGCAAGCCGATGGCGTTGATGCTGCTCCATGGAAACGCCACGGTAACCGTGTGCCACTCGAAGACCGTGGACCTCGCTGCCGAGTGCCGCCAAGGCGACATCGTAGTGGCTGCGATCGGCCGGCCCGCGTTCATCCGCGGCAGCTTTCTCAAACCTGGCGCCGTGGTGATTGACGTCGGCATGAACCATCTCGGGGACCGCGCCAAAGCGGAAGCCGCGCTCGGCGCCGGATCGCCGAAGCTCGCCGAGTTCGATCAGAAGGGCAAGCTTCTCGTGGGTGACGTACATCCGCTCGAAGTGGACCACACTGCTGCATACACGCCGGTCCCGGGTGGCGTGGGTCCGCTGACCATCGCCATGCTGATGACGAACACCGTTGCGCTCGCCGAGCGGCGCCTGCAATAGCTACTTGCTCAGCGAGACCAGAATCAGGATCAGCACCAGAATCGCGATCACCAGCAGCGCGATCTTTCCTGCGCTATATGGCCGATCGCCTTGCACCTCGCCGGTCCGCGCGTTGATGGTCACCTGAAACACTTTGCCCTGGAAACGATAGGCGCCGATCCAGACGGGTAGCAGCACGTGCTTGAAGGTGACGTCGCGATAGGCGGAGTCGAGCGACTCGACGTTCTGTTCGTCGCCACCGATATCGCGGCAGACCGAGTGCTCGATCTCGGCGTTCATGATCGCCTTCGCCTCGGCCAGGCCCTCCGGCAGTTCCACTTGGTAGCGCTGCGCTTGGAAGCCAGCCAAGTACGCAGGCTCGTAAGGTGTGACCGTCTCGAGATCCCAAGGGTCGAGCTCCTGCAGGCGCTTTCGATCGATCGCCTTGGTGGCTGGAATCAACACATCGTCGAACGCGTTCTCCACTCGCCCTGAACACGGGCTCCACCGCGTCTTGCGCACCTGCCGAGAGCGGCGCACTTCTTGCCCGTTCTCGAACGCAGTGAACATTTCTTCTTCGTAGTAGTAGTCGCCGCGTTGGCCGCGATAGCGCGTGTTCGTCTGTGCATCGAAGGTCCAGAAGGGGACGTACACGCCCTGAATCCCTTCCGGCCGCGTCACGCTCTTCAAGCCCGAAGGCGCGAACCACCGCGAGGAGAGCCACTGTTGCACGCTCGCCGTGGCCTGTTGCTTGGGGAGCTTGAAGGCCAGCACGGCATTCGGCGCGATGAGCGGATTCGCGGTCTTCGGCTGCATCACGATGCTTGCCGCGCAGAAAGGGCATTGGCCCGACATCGCTCCCGGCTCGAACTGCGTGGTGCTGCCGCAACTCGAACACGTGACTTCGAGTGCCTTGCTCGACATCTGTCCCAGCAGCGCGGGATCGGAAGCTCGCGAATAGCGCTCATAGTCGAGCTCTTCGACCACCGCATTCACCGGATGCGAAACCTTCTGCGTCGCGCCACAGTAGGCGCACTTCAAGCCACCGGTTTGCGGATCGAACTGCATGTCGGCGGAGCAGCCGGGGCACTTGAAGCGTTCGACGGGCGCTTTTGTGTCCATAAGGGTTCATCGTACACTGACGGAATCGTGTTCCACGAGTTCCAGGAAAATGACGTCCACGGTTTCTACCATCCCGGCAGCGGCCAAGACGCGATTGTCCTCGCCCATGGCGCGGGATCGAACAGCCGCGCGCCTTTGTTGGTGGCCGTAGCGGAGGAGTTCGTGCGGCTCGGGCTCGTCGTGCTTCGCTGCGATCTGCCGTTTCGCCGAGCGCACGCCGGTCCGCCGCGCCCGGCCGACGCTGCTCGCGATCGCGAAGGCTTGCGCCGCGCCGTGGATGCGGTGCAGCGAATCGTGCAGGGGCGCGTGTTTCTCGGTGGGCACTCGTACGGCGGCCGCCAGGCGACCATGCTTGCTGCCGAGGATCCCGCGGTTGCACCGGCGCTGCTGTTGCTCTCGTATCCGTTGCATCCGCCGGGGAAGCCCGCTCAGTTGCGCACGGCGCATCTTCCGCAGTTGCGGGTTCCCGCGCTGTTCGCGCACGGCAGCCGAGACGACTTCGGGACTCGCGACGAGATGGAGACCGCACTCGCGCTCATTCCGGCAAGGACCCGATTGCTCGTGATCGAAGGCGCGGGACACGACCTCAAACGCGGCCGCGATCTCACTTTCTGCGCGGCCTTCATCGACTTTTTGAACCAGTAGAGATGTGGGGCAGGCTTTCAGCCTGCGCGGGACTTCAGTCCCGCTTCCGGCGCGGGCACCGAGTTTCAGGCCCCGGATATGCCCACGCTTTTGCGTGCCGGCGGGCCCTTCAGTGCCCGCGCTACAAGGCCCTCCGTACCGCGTTCTTCCAACCCGCGTACAAGCCTTCCCGAACGTCGTCACTGATAGCGGGCTCGAACTTCCGATCCACCCGCCAGAACGATTCCACCTCACTCGCCGATTTCCAGAACCCCGTCGCCAAGCCCGCCAAATACGCGGCTCCGAGCGCCGTGGTCTCGATATCGGCCGGACGCACGATCGGTGTCCCGAGCACATCGGCTTGGAACTGCATCAGGAAATCGTTCGCCGTCGCGCCGCCATCCACACGAAGCTCGCGCAGCTTCTCGCCCGAGTCGGCTTCCATGGCTTCCACGAGGTCGCGCGTCTGATAGGCGATCGACTCGAGCGCAGCGCGAACGATATGCGCCTTCGATGAAGCGCGTGTCAGCCCCGCGATCAGCCCGCGCGCATTCATGTCCCAGTAGGGCGCGCCCATTCCGACGAACGCCGGTACCATGTACACACCGCCGTTGTCGGGCACCGACGCGGCCACCTGCGCCGATTCCGCCGCCGATCCGATGAGGCCCATCTGATCGCGCAACCATTGCACCGCGGCTCCGGCGACGAACACGCTGCCCTCCACAGCGAACTGCGCGCTTCGATCGGTGGACGCCGCCCGCGTGGCCAACAGCTTGTTCCGCGATACAGGCTTCACACCGCCCGTGTGCAGCAGCGCGAAACATCCTGTGCCATACGTGTTTTTGGAAAGCCCAGGCCGAAAACACGCCTGCCCGAAGAGCGCCGCCTGCTGATCTCCGGCGATACCCGCGATCGGAATCTCCGCGCCCAGATGCGGCGCGGAAGCTACTCCGCAAACACCGCTCGAAGGCACGATCCTCGGCATCATCGACGCGGGAATCTCGAACAGGCGGAGCAGGTCCGCGTCCCAATCGCCCGAGTCGAGATTCATCAGCATCGTTCGAGATGCATTGGATGGATCCGTCACGTGCACACGTCCATCCGTCAGCTTCCAGATGAGCCACGTGTCGATGTTTCCGAATAAGAGATCGCCTTGCCGCGCCCGTTCGCGAGCGCCGGCGACGTTGTCGAGAATCCAGCGGATCTTGCTGCCCGAAAAGTACGCATCGATCACAAGGCCGGTCTTCGCTGTCACCGATGCCGCCTCGGCGGAAGCGGCGAGGCGATTGCAGAAGTCCGCCGTGCGGCGGCATTGCCAAACGATCGCTGGAGCCACGGGCTCGCCGGTCGTGCGATCCCAAACCACGGTGGTCTCGCGCTGATTCGTGATGCCGATCGCGTCCACCGGAGGATTACCGGCCCTGGCGAGCGTGCGCCGAGCGGCGTCGATCTGCGCGTGCCAGATCGCGACAGGATCCTGCTCTACCCATCCCGGGTTCGGATAGCGGCTTTCGAAAGCATTGGCTTCCATGGCGACCCTGCAGCCTTCGCGATCATAGAGCGCGGCGCGAGCCGATGAGGTGCCTTCGTCGAGAGACAGGATATGACCCATCTCGGCATTTTATAATGGGTCAGATGTTCTTCCGCCACCAAAAGCCGAAAGAGTACACATTTTCCGATCGATGCGAGATGGCGCGTAGCGCCGGATTCCAGGTGCAGTCCGCGGGTGGAAAGACCCGCGCGTCACGCAACGGGATCGCGGCCAATCTCAGTGACGCGGGCGAAGGCAAGGTGTCAATCGAGCATCCGGGCGTGCTCATCAAGGATGATATCGGCGTGCTGGTGGACGTGGGTTACCAGAAAGTGTTTCAAACACATTCGGGCGTTCGTGTTCCCGCTCGCGCCGAGCACTTGAAGGAGCTCCACGCCTTCGGCGAAGACCTGCGGGAAGCCCTCGGCCTCACCAGCTTCTACAACGAAGGGCTCGGCTCCACTAACGAACTCCATCTTTACGATCGGGTGGTGGACCGCGACCGTGGCGTGCCCGCCCGGCCCTGGGCGCGTAAGTAGCATAGCGCCATCACAGCTTCCGCAACTGCGGAACCTTCGCCGTCATCCAAGCTGAGAATATCGATTCCGCCAGCGAATCCGGAATCGGCCAATACTTCAGCAGATCCCGCGCTTCCCCCGGTTTTCCCGTCTGCGCCAACGCCCATGCCAAGGGAACGGCCCACTCGTTCGCCCCGATCACCGGCCCCCCTTTCCACAACGCTGTGAGTGGAGGCACTGCATCGGCGAAATGCCGATCCATCAGCAGCCCGTAGGCGAGCACTCCCGTTCGCATCTGAGGATCGGTCCCCTGCGGGAACGTGCGCTCGGCACGCGAGCGCCACTCAGCCGGCGCGGCCGGCGACATCGTCACGAAGTACGCGAGCGCGGCGGATAACCGGTCTCGGCCCGCAGCCGCCGTCTCGAGCGACTTCTTCGCTTCCTCCGTTCCCGAGCCACCGCCGATCCGCCGCCACACCGCCAATTGCGACCACGCAGCCGAGGCGTTCTTCTCGCGTGCGAACTTCTCGAGACGCGAAATCGCTTGGGGAGCATTGCCAGCCGAGTACTCCCACTGCGCAGCGAACACTTCGCGCAGCGGATTCTGCGATTGCGCATCGAGGTACCGCTGGAAGATCGCATCCGCGCCCTTGGCATCCCCGGCGCTCCGCCGGGCGAGCGCGGCTTTGCGGAGCGTCGCGTAGCCGAGCAGGTCCGGCTGCTTCTGGTAGGCCTCGAGGAATGCCTTCTCAGCCTCGGCGAACTTACCGTGCATGAAGTAGATTTCTCCGAGCGAATCGCTGGCATTGCCCCCGGAGATTCGTTTCGCGTACTCGGCGTTGCTCGCCACGGCTTCGGACAAGTTCCCCGCATAGGCTTGCACGTAGGAGAGCGTGTTCCAGTGCTCGGCCGCATCCGGATCCACGAGCGTCGCCTTGCGCAGCCAGACCATGCTGCGTTCGTACTGACGCTCGCGAAGAAAGATCATGCCGGCAGCGGCGGCAGGCTCGGGATCGGCGGGCAGCACTCCCGCCAGGCGTTCTGCCGCGCCGATTCGATCCGCATCCGTGCGAGCCTGCGCCAACTGCACTCGCGCCGAATCGATGGGATCGAGCTTGGCGCCGCCGGGCAGGCTCGGTGGCGCCCCCCGCAGCCGCGCCAGGGCCAATTGCCCTTCGACGAATCCCGGATCGCGCGCCACGCACTGCTCGAGCATCGCTGCTGCCTGCTGCGGCGACGCCGCGGTCTGCGCCTGTCCGAACAGTTGCACCGCCTCCGAGGACTTCGCCGTGAGCTCGCGCGAATCGGGCTGGAGCTGTCGAGCCAACTGGCGCGTGATCGTCAGAGCGTCACCACTCAGCGAGAGTGGCGCAACCGTGCGCACGCGCCCGTCCTGGATCACGCCAGAAAGCGTGAGCGTGTTGCCGGTCCCCGAGATCGAACCGGTGACGATGCGCGATGCCCTGCCCCGGAACGCCTCGTTCGTATCGGCCGCAACAAACACATGCAGCGACTTGCCTCCCACCGCCGCGCTAGCGGTCAACTGCGCAATCGCCAGCCCCGCCCAGTCGATTTCCCGGCTCGCGCTCTGGTTTTCGAATGGGATGATCGCCACGCGCTCCACCGCCGGACGCGGTTCGCTTCGGCACGAACCCAGCAGCGCGAGTAGAAGGGCGCTACAGAACGCGAGGCTCGAGCTTGAGCAGTTCCTGGAACTCCGGCACCTGCTGGAGCCCGGCGAATTCCGGATCCTCCACGAAACGCTGCCGTTCTTTGAATCCCTCTTCGAGGGCTTTTCGCATGTAGGCCAGAGCACGATCGTTCATTCCCGCCTTGGCGTAAGTCTTCGCCATGTAGAAGTGGAACTTGGCGCGCTCGTCGACGCTGCGTTCCTGCAGCAGCACGCCGTTGGTGCCGCGGTGTTCGAACACTTCCGGATCGAGCTGTAGCGCCTTCTCGTAGCACTCGGCCGCCCGAGGATAATTCTTGCGCGCGAACCACGCGGTCCCCAGGTTCGAGTAGACGCTCGCCGAATTCGGCGTGATCTTCAAAGCGCGATTGTATTGGTTCACCGCCCGCCGGTAGCTCTTCACCGCATAGTAGACGGTGCCGAGATTGTTGATCGCCTCGGCGTAGTCGGGCTTCATCTTGATGGCCCGCTCGTAGTGGCGCTTGGCGCTAGCGAGATCGGTCATCTGATGATAGGCGATCCCCATCTTGTTGAGTGAGACGTGAGTAACCGGCGTGATCGCCTTGTAGTAGTCGATGGCTCCGCGATAGTCCTTGCGCGCCATCGCGATGTCGCCGCGCGACTCGGGCGTCAGCGTGGGCGAGGCCGCAGGCATGGACCTTCCCGCGCTGGCAACGAGCGGCGGCTGCCCGGCCTGACCCCATAGCAGCACCGGTCCGAGGATGAGGACGTACTTCATGTCGACACTCCTGCCCCTATTGTACGGGATCCGTAACGAAGCAGACGGCCCGCCGTGCCACCACCGTTTCCTCCCCACGCCTCGCCTTCGGGCGCAGATCTGGCATCCGTCGCACGCGGACTTCTCCCCACGCGCTGCTAGCGGAAGACGCCAATAATGCGGTCGAGCAATCCCTTCTTCGGCGCCTGCTGCTGTTGTTGAGCGGGTTCCTCGCTCCGCACCGGTTGGGGCGACACCGGGATCGACGTCACTTGGCGCGAAGCCACGCGGCGCGGCTCGGAGGATCCACCGCCCTGCGAAGGCTCCGGAGCATCCCACGAGGCCACCTGCGTGCCACCGCCGCCGCCGCACGTCTCGAGCGGCTGCGTGCCCACCAGGAAAACCTCCGGCCGGATCTGCCCACCGCATCCGCCAGCCAATTTGCCGCTGGCCGAATCGATGTCGACGGAAACCACTCCGTCCGGTGCCGAGAAGGCGCTCGCGCGCCGGTACGGCCGGAACTTGTGCGCGCGCTTCATGAACTCGGTCCACACCGGCAACGCCGCGCGCGCGCCATCCAGCTCGAGGTCGCGATTGTCGTCATAGCCCACCCAAACCACGCACAGCAATTCCGACGTGAATCCAGCGAACCAACCATCGTGCGACGTACCGGTTTTCCCAGCCACTGGCAGTGAGAATCCGCGCCCGCGAACCCCGGCGCCCGTGCCCGAGTTGATGACGCCTTCCATGAGGTTCACCATCATGTAGGCAACGCGCGGATCGATCGCCTGCCGGCGCACCGGCTTGCCCGAGAAGATGACTTTGCCTTCCTGGTCGCGAATCATCTTGACCCAGTTGGGCTGGCTGTAGATGCCGCGGGCGGCGAACACCGTGTAGGCGCCAGCCATGTCGAGAGGCCGGGCGTCGTAGGATCCTAGCGCCGCGGCCGGCGTGGCCCCGACGCCTGTCAACCCTGCCCGGCGGGCGTAAGCGGCCACGGTGCCGTAACCGATCTTCTCAGCGAACTTCACGGTGGGCACGTTCATCGATCGCAGCAGCGCTTGCCGCATCGTGACCGTGCCGTTGAACTGGTTGTGGTAGTTGTTCGGCTCGTAGGGCTTGCCATCGAACCAGAACGTTGTGGGCTCGTCCGATACCGTGGAAGCCGGAGTGAGCGAGTTCGGACCGCCTTCCAGCCCAGTAGCGAGCGCAGCCGCGTACACGAACGGCTTGAAGATCGAACCCGGCATCCGCTTCGAGAGCGTGCGATTGAGCTGACTGGTGCCGTAGTCGCGGCCGCCGATCAGAGCCTTCACCTCGCCCGTCTGCGGATCGAGAGCCACCAGTGCGGCCTGTACCTGCGGCCAGCCCTTGGCCGCCGTGCGGCCCTTCTTTTCGAGAATCGTGTCCACTTCCTTCAGCCCCGCCTTCATCGCTTCCGCGGCGGCCTTCTGCAGGTTGATGTCGAGCGACGTGTAGACCCGATAAGAGTTGGCCTGAAAATCATGATCCTGAAACTTCGCCTGCAACTCGTCGTTCACGAGGTCGACAAAATAAGGCGCATCCTCTGACTCGGTGCCGCCTTGCGCGATGCCGAGCGGCGCCTTGATCGCGTCCTGATACTGCTCTTCGGAGATGTAGCCGTTCTCGCGCATCATGATCAGAATCGTGTTGCGCCGAGCCTTGGCCTTCTCGGGCGACTTGAACGGATTGTAGATGCTGGGCCCTTGCACCAGGCCCGCCAGCGTGGCGGCTTCGGGCAGGGTCAACTGCCGGATGTCTTTGCCGAAGTAAGCCTGCGCTCCTTCGCCGAACCCGTGGATATTGAAGCTGCCTACGCGGCCGATGTAGATCTGATTGCAGTAGTGCTCGAACACCTCTTCCTTCGAAAGCTTGCGCTCGAGGTGGATGGTGATGAGGATCTCGGGGATCTTGCGCCGCCAACTGCGCTCGTTGGTGAGCAGCAGCATACGCGCCACTTGCATCGAGAGCGTGGATGCGCCTTGGACGTTCTTGCCGGCCTTGAGGTCCACCCACGCGGACTTGAGCACGCGCACCGGATCGAAACCCGAGTGCGAGAAAAAGCGCTTGTCCTCGGCCGATAGAACCGCGTTCTTCATGACCGGCGGGATGTCCTGGAAGCTCATGATGCGGCGCTTCTCGCGGTTGCGGTCGAAGAGGTTGGTGATCAGTTCGGGTTCCAGCCAGAATTGGGTTCGTTCGGTATTATCGCGAAGCGAGATGATCTGGGCCACGCGGCGGCCGTCGAACCGGAGCACGTGGGCTTCCTGTTGGAAGTAGGAATCGCTCCCGGGGAAGACCTCGATGCCGTCGTCGCGGCGTTGATACCAGCCCATGCGGTTGGCGCGATTCTCGCTGTAGCCGGACCGGTGGAGGGCGGCAATGATGTCCGCCGAACTGACCTCGTCGCCGAGATTGATCACCTGCGGCGCGCCGAACAGTTGCGATGTGGTTGCGTAGGGTCCGCGGAGGAGCTTCTCCTCTACGAGGTTCGCGTAGTGGGAGTAGAAGTAGACGAAGCTGAAGAAGATGGTAGCGAAGCCGAAGACCGATACAGCCAGTACGGCTCGGCCCACCGGGTGGACCAAGACGAGTTGGCTAATCCGCACGGCCAGCGGAGTTTTCTTCTTGGGGTTCGAGGCAAACGGATCGCGCTGTGCCACAGGGTTCGGAGAGGACTCCTGGATCTATTGTCGCACGTAGCGGGCGGCAGGCGCTGACGCCGCGAGCGGAGGCTGAAAGCACGAAACCCCGGCTGCTGGGCCGGGGTTCGAGGAATTTGATTGGGCGACGTCCTACTCTCCCACCCACTTGCGCGAGCAGTACCATCGGGGCTGAGGAGCTTAACTTCCGTGTTCGGGATGGGAACGGGTGTGACCTCCTCGCTAGAGTCACCCAAAAGGGTTGAAGCGAGATATTGATGGGCTCACAAGTAGAGCGGATTGTGCAACCGTCGTCCAGGTCGGGCGACGGGGCAATGCTTCAAGTAAATTTTATGGTCAAGCCGAACGGGCTATTAGTAACGGTTAGCTCAACGTGTTACCACGCTTCCACACCCGTCCTATCAACGTGGTCGTCTACCACGGCCCTTCATAGGGGTTATCCCCTTGGGAGATCTCATCTCGAGGCAGGTTTCGCACTTATATGCATTCAGCGCTTATCCTAACCAGACTTCGCTACTCTGCTGTGCCACTGGTGTGACAACAGAATCACAAGAGGTCTGTCCAGCCGGGTCCTCTCGTACTACGGCCAGGCCCTCTCAAATCTCCTACGCCCACCACAGATAGGGACCGAACTGTCTCGCGACGTTCTGAACCCAGTTCACGTACCGCTTTAATAGGCGAACAGCCTAACCCTTGGGAGCTTCTACACCCCCAGGATGCGATGAACCGACATCGAGGTGCCAAACCGGAGCGTCGATGTGAACTCTTGGCTCCGATCAGCCTGTTATCCCCGGCGTACCTTTTATCCGTTGAGCGATGGCCCTTCCATACAGAACCACCGGATCACTATGTCCTGCTTTCGCACCTGCTTGACTTGTAGGTCTCGCAGTCAACCTGGTTTATGCCATTGCACTCGAAGGAGGATTTCCAAACCTCCTGAACCAAGCTTCGAGCGCCTCCGTTACAATTTAGGAGGCGACCGCCCCAGTCAAACTACCCGCCTACCAATGTCCCTCTCCCGGATAACGGGAGGAGGTTAGAACCACAGAACGATCAGGGTGGTATCTCACCGTTGGCTCCTCCGAGTCCGAGAACCCGGGCTCAAAGCCTCCCACCTATCCTGCGCAGACCGCCCCATAGTTCATTGATAGGGTGTAGTAAAGGTGCACGGGGTCTTTCCGTCTAGTGGCGGGCATCCGGCGTCTTCACCGGAACCACAAGTTCGCCGGGCGGGTTGTCCCGACAGTCGAGGGATCGTTACGCCATTCGTGCAGGTCGGAACTTACCCGACAAGGAATTTCGCTACCTTAGGACCGTTATAGTTACGGCCGCCGTTCACCGGGGCTTCAGTTCGAAGCTTCGCTTGCGCTAACCTCTCCCTTTAACCTTCCGGCACCGGGCAGGCGTCAGCCCCTATACGTCGTTTTTTTGACTTTGCAGAGACCTGTGTTTTTGTTAAACAGTCGCCCCTCGCGATTCGCTGCGGCCTCCATTGCTGGAGGCACCCCTTCTCCCGAAGTTACGGGGTTAATGTGCCTAGTTCCTTGACAACCCATCACCCGAGCGCCTTAGAATACTCATCTCGTCCACCTGTGTCGGTTTGTGGTACGGACTCCTTCGGCCCTTAGCGGCTTTTCCTGGCTGACGGCCTGGCGGATTTCCCCTTCCAAGCCTCGCTTCACTCCGGATTGAAACCATTGCGCACCGGAATTTACGCGCAGCGTCCCCGCATCGGTAACTCCTACGGAGGTCACGGAATGTTGACCGTGTGTCCATCGGCTACGCCTTTCGGCCTCACCTTAGGATCCGACTAACCCTGATCGGATTAACCTTTATCAGGAAACCTTAGACTTACGGCGCGGAGGGTTCTCACCTCCGTTATCGCTACTTATGCTGGCAGAGTCACTTCCCATGTCTCCAGTGGTGCTTTCGCTCCACCTTCAGCAGACTTAGGGAACGCTCTCCTACCGATCGTATTGCTACGATCCCATACCTTCGGTGTCATGCTTTAGCCCCGTTGGATTGTCGGCACCGAGCGGCTCGACCAGTGAGCTATTACGCTTTCTTTAAAGGATGGCTGCTTCTAAGCCAACCTCCTGGCTGTCAATGCCACTCGACTTCCTTTCCCACTTAGCATGAACTTGGGGACCTTAGATGATGGTCTGGGCTCTTCCCCTTTTGACAACGAAGCTTAGCCCTCGCTGTCTGACTCCCGTGCTACTCGTTCCCGGCATTCGCAGTTTGATTGAATTCGGTAGGCTGGGAAGCCCCCTAGTTCAGCCAGTTCTCTACCACCGGGACGGACCACACGAGGCTAGGCCTAAACCTATTTCGGAGAGAACGAGCTATCACGGAATTTGATTAGCCTTTCACCCCTACCCTCAGCTCATCCAAGCTGTTTTCAACCAACACTAGTTCGGACCTCCATCCGCTGTTACACGGATTTCATCCTGGCCAAGGGTAGATCATCCCGCTTCGCGTCTTTTCCCAGCGACTGAATCGCCCTATTCAGACTCGCTTTCGCTTCGGCTCGCTTTCGCTTAACCTTGCCACTGAGAAAAACTAGCCAGCTCATTATTCAATAGGCACGAGGTCAGGCTGCCTTGCGGCATAGCCCTTCCACTGCTTGTAGGCATACGGTTTCAGTAACTATTTCACTCCCCTCGCAGGGGTTCTTTTCACCTTTCCCTCACGGTACTAGTTCACTATCGGTCGCGCGTTAGTATTTAGCCTTACCGGATGGTCCCGGCAAATTCCCGCAGGGTTCCACGTGTCCCGCGGTACTCAGGAGCCACTGGAAGTACGATTCCATTTTCATATACGGGGCTATCACCCTCTATGGCCTACCTTTCCATGTAGTTCTATTAACGGTTTCGTTCCTTCGTTTAACCAGGCGGCCTCGCTAACTGGTCTCCCAGCCAGCGCCACTGCCTGATTATTGTGGTCCTACAACCCCAGACTCTCCTTTCGAATCGCCTGGTTTGGGCTATTTCGATTTCGCTCGCCACTACTTTCGAAATCACTGTTGTTTTCTCTTCCTCTGGGTACTAAGATGGTTCACTTCCCCAGGTTCGCTTCGCCACCCTATGAATTCAGATGACGATATGGCGTGTACACACGCCATGGGTTCCCCCATTCGGAAATCCCCGGATCACAGAATGCTTGCTTCTCCCCGAGGCTTATCGCAGCTGGCCACGTCCTTCATCGCCTTCGCGCGCCAAGGCATCCTCACGTATGCCCTTAGTAGCTTGACCATAAAATTTACTTGCGGCACCGCCTGCGCTCGCCCGCCGGAACTCCCGAAAGCTTACGCTTGCCGTGCTGGACGGTATATTGCTTTTCACCGTCCGTTAATCTAGGTGCTACTTGTGTATATTGCCCATCAATATTCGATTGTCAAAGATCGTCTGAGTTTCAACGCTCAGCTCCCGTCTAGCCCTTGCGAGGCTAACCGGCGGCTGACCGCTGAATCGGCTTTTGGAAGTATGGTGGGCCTGGTTAGAGTCGAACTAACGACCTCACCCTTATCAGGGGTGCGCTCTAGCCACCTGAGCTACAGGCCCATGTGCCTTGGTTTTACCCTTGAAAGAGCAAACCGAAACTGGTGGAGCTGACCGGGATCGAACCGGTGGCCTCCTGAATGCAAATCAGGCGCTCTCCCAGCTGAGCTACAGCCCCGAACTTCCGAGGCCGGTTGGATGCAGCCACCCTGCACAGGGCAGGAGCGGCGTGTCACGTTGTATCCCGAGCAAGAGACGCGGGACGAATTGTGGAGTGCAACGGCTGTTGCTTACTGACCGGCGATCCGGACTAAACCGGCTTTCCGGTTCGGCGACGTCTCGTACACGAGACACGAGCGCCGAATTCGGCAACTGCACCCACGTCCTCTCTTAGAAAGGAGGTGATCCAGCCGCAGGTTCTCCTACGGCTACCTTGTTACGACTTCACCCCAATCATGAGTCACACCTTGGGCCGCTACCCCCTTGCGGTTAGTCTGCGGACTTCTAGTGCAACCCACTTTCGTGATGTGACGGGCGGTGTGTACAAGGCCCGGGAACGTATTCACGGCGTCATTCTGATACGCCATTACTAGCGATTCCAGCTTCATGCAGGCGAGTTGCAGCCTGCAATCCGAACTGAGAACGGTTTTTTGCGATTGGCTCCCCTTCGCAGGTTTGCAGCGCTTTGTACCGTCCATTGTAGCACGTGTGTAGCCCTGGACATAAAGGCCATGATGACTTGACGTCATCCCCACCTTCCTCCAACTTATCGCTGGCGGTCTCCTGAGAGTGCTTCCTTGCGGAGTGGCAACACAGGACAAGGGTTGCGCTCGTTGCGGGACTTAACCCAACATCTCACGACACGAGCTGACGACAGCCATGCAGCACCTCGACTCCGGTCCCTTGCGGGAAGATCGTGTTTCCACGACTTGTCCGAAGCCGTTCGAGCCCAGGTAAGGTTCTTCGCGTTGCGTCGAATTAAACCACATGCTCCACCGCTTGTGCGGGCCCCCGTCAATTCCTTTGAGTTTCAGCCTTGCGACCGTACTCCCCAGGCGGCAGACTTAACGCGTTAGCTCCGGCACAGACAGACTGAACTGCCTACACCAAGTCTGCATCGTTTAGGGCGTGGACTACCAGGGTATCTAATCCTGTTTGCTCCCCACGCTTTCGTACCTCAGCGTCAGTTGTGGTCCAGGAAGCCGTCTTCACCACTGGTGTTCCTCCTGATATCTACGCATTTCACCGCTACACCAGGAATTCCGCTTCCCTCTCCCGCACTCGAGCCCGCCAGTATCCGGCGCACCCTCCCAGTTGAGCCGGGAGATTTCACACCAGACTTAGCGAACCGCCTACGTACTCTTTACGCCCAGTAACTCCGAACAACGTTCGCTGCCTACGTATTACCGCGGCTGCTGGCACGTAGTTAGCCGCAGCTTCTTCTCCAGGTACCGTCATAATCGTTCCTGTCGAAAGAGCTTTACACCCCGAAGGGCTTCATCGCTCACGCGGCGTCGCTGCATCAGGGTTTCCCCCATTGTGCAAGATTCCCCACTGCTGCCTCCCGTAGGAGTCTGGCCCGTGTTTCAGTGCCAGTGTGGCCGTGTGCCCTCTCAGGCCGGCTACCGATCTTCGCCTTGGTAAGCTTTTACCCTACCAACTAGCTAATCGGCCGCGGACTCTTCCTTCGGCGACTTTCGCCTTTCTCCTCTCGGACTTATGCGGTATTAGCCCCGGTTTCCCAGGGTTATTCCCCACCAAAGGGTAGATTATCCACGTGTTACTCACCCGGATGCCACTTTACTCAGGGATTGCTCCCCTTTCTCGTTCGACTTGCATGTGTTAAGCGCGCCGCCAACGTTGATTCTGAGCCGGGATCAAACTCTCATTGAAAATGGTAGAGTTTGAAGGATCGAGTGGAATCTCGATCCAGATCATCCCGCTGATCTCGAGATCATTGACGTGATCACTTTTTGTGCATCCAACCAGATTGTCAAACATCTGCGCATGACACTGGAGCTAGTCCATGCCATGCTGGCCTCGAAACTCGTGAAAGGTCAGCCAAGCCGCCTTTGCCACTCGCTATCGCGCGCTCACCTGCCTCACCGGCGGGAGCCGTGGACCAAAGATCGCTTGCGCTTAGGAGTTAAACAACTCAGAAGGGAGACGGTTAGCGATGCGCTTACCGGTACTGCTTTGGAACCTTCTGGCGATTGCCGCCATTTGTTACCTTAGCAAACTTCCTGGAACATTGCAACAGGGTTTCGTTTTTCCCTGCCACCACTTTCAGGTGGTTTGCCTTGCTCGCGGCGACTTAACCAGATTACCAAAACCGCCTACATCTGACAAGCCCTGCCTGCAACATTTCCGCTTTTTTCTTCTCACCTACCCCGTATCTTGTTGATTCAACATGCGTTATTTACTGCTAGAGCACGGAACGTGCCATTCCCTCCCACCCCCCCTTCGTCATCAACACTAGCCGCACCTTCATGCGCGTGTACCGCCTCAGTTCCGCCAATCCCTCTCTCCCGATTGGATACGGCACCCCTACCACCAGTTCCCCATCTTCTATCCCTAAAGGCAGCAGTTGGTACCGGGTAGCCACCCCCGCGGAAAAGATGCGGGAAACCCGCAAATGGGGGTGCCGCGACCCCGCCCGCTCGAGCCCACTTTGCCGCTCCAGCGCCTCCGCCATCGCCTCCTCTCCTACCCACCCGAGCTCCGCCAAATGCATCGCCATGCTCCGCCCCACAGGACAACTGGCCCGCGCCTGCCGAACCTGCGCCCCCGTCAAGACGCCTTCGCACTCGAGCACCTCCTCCACCGTGATCCGCCCCTCCGATCGCTGCTCCGACGGATACGTGTGCGCCGTCTTCGCCCATCCCGCCCCTGCCCGTCCGCTCTGCTCGTACAAAGCCTTGAACGCCGCGCAGCAATCCACAGCCATCGCCACCAGCCGCCTCCATGGGAAACCAGCCGCAAACGCGCCGCCGTAGACCCGCGCTGTCGCCCATACACGCCCGGCCCAAACCAAAGCTCCCGCCACCAGATTGGCCGCCATCAGTCCCGAACCGCTCCAGGGCGCTCCGCCGTATCCCAGCAACCAACGGATGAGCCCCGCCCCAAACCAGACAGTCACCACCGGAGCCAGCAGGTTGAGCGCAATCGCCTTTCGATCATGCAGAAACCAATAGGCCTCCCACCCGCGACCCCACCGGTGCCGCTTCCACGACTGCAACGCGATTCCCCGGATCCAACGCGACCGCTGCGTCACCGCTCGCCAAAACTGCGCCGGAAAGTGCTCCGCCGTCGGCGGTGAGGGGCCCCAGGCAAGCGGCAGGAACAACTGGCGGTAGCCGAGCCGGTGGACCAGCAACCCGCTCTCATAGTCCTCCGTAAGGCTGCCCGACTCGAACAGCCGTCCTCCGCCGCGCTCAGCCATCCGATCCAGCACGTCTCGGCGATAGGCCGTGCCCACTCCTGCCGAAGGAACGAAGCCGCCCAGCGCGGCCCGCGCCGGAAGCTCCACGATGTGGTTGTAGGCAAAGTCCTCGCAGTAGATTCCGCGCACCCGTAGCGGCGGATCAGGAAGCGCCTTTACCGGTACCTGGATCATGGCATACCGTTCGAGCGCCCGCGCCACCATCCGTAACTCGTCCTTGTCGATCTGATCCTCAGCGTCATGCACTACCACCGCGTCGAAGCGAAAACCCTCGCTCGCCTCGTCGGCAAGCATCCGCTGGTAGACCTGGTTCAGGTTGTCTGCTTTGGTGCTCTTGCCCGGCCGCTCGCCCACGGCGAGCCGAATCCGCGAATGCCGCGCCGCCGCCTTTTGCACTTCCTCGATCGTCTCGAGATCGTTCGGATAGAGCCCCACGTAGATCCGATAGTCGCCCTTGTAGTAGATCGCCCGCGAGTTGTCATCGAGCATCCGCCGGATCACCGCCGCTTCCTGCCAGCAGCAAATGAAGATCGCGATCCGCGGCAGCTTTTCGGGCAGCGGTCCGAGTTCGGGCATGCGCCGCCCCGGACCGATCACCCGGTACAGCAAAAGGAACAGGTCGTCGAGCGTGCTCGCCAGCAGCGGAGCCGCCATGATCGAAACCAGCGCGTCCACCTATTCATTCAGTGCCCGCACGAGGTACAAATTCTCACCCGAAATTCACGCTACCGTGCGCACGGTCCACGGTAGAATCAGCACATGGCGAACTCTCGCAAGGCCACCTTGCACAAGCCCCGCATGGCGGCGCTGCTCGTCCTTTTCGTGTTCGGCGGCCTCATCGGCGTCCGAGCCTATACCGAGCCGAAGAACGACTTCCGCTTCTCGATCATCGGTGACCGCACCGGTGGCGCCCAGCCGCAGATCTACGGCCGCGTGTGGCGCGAGGTCGACATGCTCCACCCCGACTTCGTCATCAACGTCGGCGACACCATCCAGGGCGGCAGCGATGACTTGGCGCCCTCGCAATGGCAGGAACTCCGCCCCATCTGGGAGCGCTATGACCACTATCCCCTCTATTTCACGGCCGGCAACCATGACGTCTTTTCAGACACCTCGCGTCAGCTATACGAGAAGGAAAGCGGCCGCCCGCTCTTCTACAGCTTCAACTACGAAGAGGCCCACTTCACCGTGCTCGACAACAGCCGCAGTGAGGATTTGAGCGAGCAGCAAATCCAATTCCTCGAACAGGACCTCGAAGCCAACAAAGACCGTAGTCCGAAGTTCATCTTCTTCCATCGCCCCTACTGGATACCGCTCCTCAAGCTCGGCGCCGATTTCCCGCTGCATCGGCTCGCCAAGAAGTATGGCGTGGAGCACGTCATCTCCGGCCACGGCCACCAGTTCGTGCGCATCGTCCGCGATGGCATCGCTTACATGGAGGTGGGCAGCTCCGGCGGAACCATGGCCAAGGCGCTCGAGATGGGGCACGGCTTCAAGGAAGGCCGCTTCTACCATCACGTCTGGGGTCACGTGAAAGGGCGAAAAGTGATGATGACCGTCAAGGAGATCGACGGTGCCAAGGGCGCCGGCCGCATGTTCCGCGCCGAAGACTGGGATCAGAACGGTCCGAAGTTCAACGTCGGCGACCCCTCCATCACCGAAGACCCGCAAACATGAGTTTCCAGCCCTAACTTGACTCCCATTGGGAGCCGGGCGGCCCAGTGTACTACTACACTGCGGGTTCTTCGCCGGCCGCGAAGAGTTCAGCCCATTGCGTGGGGTAGGCCGCAGCCGGCTTCAACCTGCGGGGGACTTCAGTCCCGCTGCCGGCCGGCGAGCCATCGTCCGATGGCTCGATGACGCCGTCCCGATCCGCCCCTCTGCAAGCGGCTCCTTCTGCGGATCGCCGGATGCTAGCCTTCATATATGGCAAGCCCCTCTGACCTCGTAACCGTCTTTCGCTCCGCTGACCGCAACGCCGCCGACGAAGCCGCCTCCGTCCTCGACCTGCTCGCCGATGCCGGACTCAACCCCGCGATGTTCGACGATAGCGCCCCGGGCGTTCCCATGGGCGCATACGAGGTCCGCGTCCCCGCCGATGAAGAGACACGAGCGATGGACGTCATCGACGAAGCCTACGCCGACGCCCCCGCACCCGAAGCCGGCGATACGTCGCACAACATGGACCTCGTCACCATCTACCAAGGCATGGGCACCGCCGCCGAAGTGGAAGCGATGTCGCAGCGATCGGTGCTCGACGCATATCACATCCCCAACGTCGTTGTCGGATCTTCGCAGTATCCGAACCTGCCGATCCTGCTCAAGGTCCCCGCGGTGCTGCAGCCGCAAGCCGAGGCCGCGCTCAACGAAGCGCAATCCGCCGGACCCGCCGCCGCCGAAGAGGCCGCAGCGGAAGGCATGGCATCCGCGTGAGATGGCGGCCGCGAAGCTGACCCTCGACGCACTTCGGGTCCAGGTTCGCCGCATACCGCGCGGCAAGGTCGCGTCGTACGGGCAGGTGGCCGAAGCGGCAGGATTCCCCGGCTGTGCGCGCCAAGTGGTTTGGGCCCTGCGCAACTCCGGCGATCGCCTTCCGTGGCATCGCGTGCTCGGAGCGGGCGGCAAGATCCGCCTTCCCGGCGCGAGCGGACTCGAGCAGCGACTGCGTCTGGAAAGCGAAGGCGTCGCGTTCAAAGGCCCGCGGGTTGACCTCGCGGTCCACCAGTTCCACTTCTCGCGCCGGCGCAAGGCTGCCTGACGAACGGGCCGCCTCTACTTGTCCAAGAGGAACAGATAGGCGGCGCCTTGAGGGATTCCCGAAGCCGCCAGCGCTTCCTCCGCGCCAATCAGGATCGTCGAACCGTCGATGGCGGCGTATCCGCCGAAGTTGTCGAGTGGCGTCGAATCATGAGGCCGCAGTCGCGCCGCGATTGTCCACGAGTTGCCAGAACGGCGAGCCACCCACGCGGACGCTCCGGCCGGAGCCTGATTGAAGTCGGTGAATGGAGCGCCCGCAACCGCTATCGAGCCGCTGATCCCAACCCTCGTACCGAAGAACCGGCTGATCGGATCCGTGGGCTCGATGCGCGACTCGAGAGTCCAGTTGTCTCCGGCCCTGCGGTACAGGTACGCAGCCCCAGTGTTCACGCCGCTCGACGCCAAGGCGAAGGGAGCGCCTACGATCATGAAGTTCCGGTCAATCGCGATGTTCACGCCGAACAACTCCCCGGGAGCTTGGGCCACCACGCGGGACTGCGGCGACCAGGTCGAGCCCGTGTGCCGGTAGAAGATCGCCGCTTCGGTATTGCCGATCGCGATGGTGTCGCCGTCGGCGATTGCCGTCCCCGCGCCGTAGCCGCCACCGGGTCGCGGATTGGCGTCGCTCAGCTTCGCTTCTTGAATCCAAGTACCGGCGTTCGCGTTGTGCCGGAAGGCGTAGGCAGCACCCGCGCCGGGAATGCCGGGTGCGCTACCGAGATCGGCGCCCACCAACAGGAGGTCGCCCTGCAGCGCGATGCTGTCGGCGAAGAACTCGAACTGCTCTCCGTCCGCCGCCACCACCTTGGCTTCTTCGACCCACGCCCCACTCACGTTCTGGTAGACGTACACCGCGCCGGTTCCCGACCGGTCACTCGGGGCGCCGATCGCGATCGTCTTGCCGGAAATCACGACGTTCTCGCCGAATTCCGAACCGGCGAAGCGGTCATGCGCAACCAGCTTGGCGGTCTGCGTCCAGCCGCCGGACTTCCGTTCGAACACATACGCCGCACCCAAGCCGCGATCGGCGGAGTTCGCCCCGACCACGGCGAGGTTGCCCTGGATCGAGACGTTGCTCCCGAACAGCGCATTGTCGGATGGATCGTTCGGCACGAGCCGTACGCTGAAATCGACCACGGGCGTGGCCGCGGCCACCGGCGCCGCCTGGCGCGCGATAGTCCGGCCGATCCGGTGAAGGCGCACCGGCGCGGCGTCTTGTGCAAAGCAGATTGTGCCCGAAAGGGCGATGGCGACCTGAAGGCGAGTCATGGCTGAAGGATGAGACAACCATCCAGCCGGCGGCGGAACAACAAAAGTTTCTTCGGGCGAAGATTTCAGCCTCAGTGTATTGCCACCTTCCCTCGAGCCGCGCAGATCTTTCGGGTGCCAGCTTCGGTCTCCGTGTAGGGCGGGCTTTGAGCCAGCGCGGGGCTGCTTCGAACCTGGGCACATGCGCTCGTCTTAGACGGTCCGATCCACGATTGCGGCACTACTGCTTGTGGGGCAGGCACCGGACTCTTAGTTGCAATCCACTTTTCGCCACAAAGCACCTACACGTCGCGCCGAAAATCATAGAACACCCGGATCCGATTGCCATCCACATCCGCAGCCGTGAACTCGCGCAGCATCCACGGCTTGTCCTCAGGCGCGGAAACGAGGATCGCTCCCGTAGCCTTCCACTCCTCGTAGAGCGCATCCACTTCGGCCTTGCTGTCGACGTTCAACCAGAAGAGGACCGAACCCTTGTTTCCATGCCACTCGCGAAAGGCGCCATTGGTCAGGAATAGCCGGCAGGCCCCGCGCGAGATGCCCGCAATCCCTCCGCGGTCATCGCCCCAATCCAACGTGAATCCCAACGATTCAACGTAGTAAGCCGCGGCCTTGTCAACGTCAGCTACCGGGATCTCGGGAACTGCGGCCGGAAAGCTCATGCGGCGTACCGGCTCCGGATCTCTTCCATCTGCGCCGAGTGCCGTTGGCAGTGCAATCCCGTGAACAGCAGCCACTGATAGGCATCCAACTTCCCCAGCGCGAAATGGTCGCGCCAGTGTGCACGTAACTCGGCCTGCGTGGTCCGCGCGAAGGCGAGCGTTTTCTCGCGCACAACCACGAACTCCTGACGCACGTCTCCATCGAACCGGCCCGGACGGAACGGCTCGGGCGACTGCACCTTCCGCTCCCGAGATGGGATCGCCCGCGAGATGCGTGCGTCCTTCTCGGCAGCCTTTTCGAGCACCTCGCCCGGCGGGTCGGCCAGCGCCGCTTCTGCCTGCGCCAGCAGCGACAGCTCCACCAACACGATGTGCTCCACGCAATCGCGCATGGACCACTCGCCCTCCCCCGCCCGCCAACTCCACTGCTCCGGCGTCACCGAGTCCACCATCGCGAGCACCGCCTCGCGCGTCTGCTCGAGCAATTCCACCGCCGCTTGTCTCTCCGCTTCCGATATCGCCATCGCTTCTCGATCATAGCGATTCGCCGTTCCCAGCCGCCGGTCCCCGCTACAATGAACCTCAGTGGAAAAACGCCGGATGTGCCCGCACTGCCGGGCTTTCGTGACTACCGACGACAAGGTCTGCCCCTATTGCGACACGCCCATCGGTGCGCGCGCCATCGACCAGCGAGAACCAGACGGCCTGATCGGCGGCCTGCTGCCCTCGGCTCGCTTCATCACGATGTTGATCCTGATCATCAACTCGGGGCTTTGGGTGGCCACCATCCTGGTCAGCATGAACGGGGGCAATCAAAACGCCATCTCGGACATCGACGACCGCACGCTCTTCGCTTTCGGCGCGAAGTACAACGCCGCGATCTTCTTCGGCCACCAGTACTGGCGACTGGTCACCGCCGGCTTTCTTCACAGTGGGCTCACTCACTTCCTGATGAACACCTGGGTTCTGTTCGATCTGAGCGCAAGCGTAGAGCAAATTTTCGAAACCAGCCGCACGGTGGTGATCTACTTCGTCGCCACGGTCACGGGATTTCTGGCCAGCGCATGGTGGTCTGATTCGCTCTCGGTGGGAGCTTCAGCCGGGATCTACGGACTGATCGGGGCTATCGTGGTTTTCGGCATGAGGCACCGCTCCGCATTGGGTGACATGATCAAGACTCACTACACGCGGTGGGCTGTCTACGGCCTGCTCATTGGCATGCTCCCATTCTTCCGCATCGACAATGCCGCTCATATCGGCGGGTTCATCGGCGGATTCGCCACTGCCTGGCTCGCCGGAGAACCTCGCCCCACCCAGCCTCGTGAGAAGATCTGGAACGCACTCGCCGTCATCTGCGCCGTGCTCACCGGACTCTCGTTCCTCGAAATGGCGCTCTCATTCGGAGGTCCCATCTCATGACCCGCTGGCTTCTCGTGGGCGTCGGCGACATCGCCACCAAGCGCGTGATCCCCGCGCTGCAACAGGAACCGCGCAGTGAGATTGCAGCCGTCGTCTCGCGCACTCCCGCCAAGGGCCGCGCCTACGCACCCGAGGTCTTCCCGGACCTCGACTCCGCTCTCGCCTCCGCAGCCTTCGACGCTGTCTACCTCGCCACACCGGTCAGTCTCCACGCGCCGCAAACCATCGCCGCACTGCGCGCCGGCAAGCACGTGCTCTGCGAAAAGCCCACCGCGCTCGACTACGCCGAAGCCCTCACCATGGTGGACGCGGCCCGCGAAACCGGCAAGCTCCTCGGCGTCTCCTACTATCGCCGCTTGTATCCCAAGGTGCTGCGCGCGCGCCAACTCGTGGCCGAGGGCGCCATCGGCCGGCCTGTGCTCGCCGAGCTCGAGAATCACTCTTGGTTCCAGGCCGAAGACGGCAAGCGCGCCTGGCTTCTCGACCCCGTCATGTCCGGCGGCGGTCCGCTCTACGACATCGCCTCGCACCGTATCGACCTGCTCAACTTCTTCTTCGGCGAACCGGCCCGCGCCTGCGGACAGCGCTCGCGCGTGGTGCACCAATCGCGAGTGGAAGACTCGGCCACCGCGCTCGTCGAATACGGCAACGGCGTGCGCGGCATCGTCGATGTCCGCTGGCACTCGCGCGTCGAGCGCGACCGCTTCCGCATCGTCGGCACCGAAGGCGAGATCGATCTCTCACCTCTCAACGGACCTGATCTCGTCTATCCCGGCGGTGAGGAGAGCATCCCCGCCCCGCGCAACCTGCACTACCCGCTGATCCGCAACTTTGTCGACGCCATCGAAGGCAAGGCTGCGCTTGCTTCGCCCGTGCGCGATGCGGTCCGGACCGACTGGGTTACCGCCCAGGTGCTGGCTGCGTCGCCTGAACCGTCGCCATCTTATTCGCTTCGGACGTGACTTGTGGGGCAGGCTTTCAGCCTGCGCGGGACTTCAGTCCCGCTCCCGATGCGGGCACATGCGCCCGTAGGACGCACGCTGTTTCACGCGCCGGCCATGCAACGACGATCTGCGATCGCGGCTCCGCCGCGATGTGGGCGACTGCCCCCGCAATGCCGGCTACTTCGCCTGAACCGTCGCCGTCTTGTTCGCTTCTAGTGTGACCTTCTGCTCAGTAGGCCCACCCGCTGCTTCCACGCGAACCGTGTACTCGCCCGGAGGCAGCAGCAACCGCTGCGTGCCACCGTTGAACTCATCGGCGTGACCCATGAACCGGCCATTCACATACACCGCCGCGAACTTGTCGGAGCTCTGAATCCGCAGCACGCCGAATGGTGGCTTCGGCTCGGGGAGCTTGGTCATGGTCTCGCTCAGCGTGGTGGTCTTGCCCGCTGCGATGGTCACCTTCTTCACCACCTCTTGATAGCGCGGCTCCACGAGCTTGATCTCATGCTCACCCGCCGCTACCGGGTAGCTGCGAGCCATGCCGAGATTGCCCGCGGGCCCCACGTACTTGCCGTCGACGAACACGCCAGCCCGGCTAGGCGAGACCTTGGTCTTGAGTGTTCCGGTCGATTGCGCCAACAGCGTAGCGGCAAGACCGGCGATGATAATGGCGGAACGATAAACGCCCATGAGTCCTATAGTATTGCGCGTACCGGGGTCCTGGGCAATCCTCCCACTTTGCGGAGGGGGGCGTCAGTTCCAGTCCTCTGGCTTCTGGCCTTCGGGAAGGAGTTCGCCCTTTTCGAGATACCGCACGCGCGATGCCGCCTTGGCTGCATGCGGATCGTGCGTTACCATCACGACCGTCTTGCCGAACTCGCGATTCAAGCGAGTCAACAGCAACAGAACGTCCCGCGCCGAACTCGCATCGAGATTGCCGGTAGGCTCGTCAGCCAGGATCAGATCCGGATCCGTCACGATCGCCCGCGCGATGGCCACGCGCTGCTCCTGGCCGCCGGAAAGCTGCCGCGGCGTGTGCTTCATGCGATCGCCCAAGCCCACCAGTTCCAGCGCCTTCTTGGCGTGCGCGAACCGTTCGGCCTTGCCGAGCTTGGTCAGCTTCAATGGCAACTCCACGTTCTCGAGCGCGGTCAATACCGGGATCAAGTTGAATGACTGGAAGATGAACCCGATATGTGCATTGCGCCACCGCGCGATCGACGCGTCATTCAGCGACCGCAAATCCACACCGAGCACGCGAATCTTGCCGCCGCTCGGCCGGTCCATGGCCGCGATCAAGTGCAGCAGCGTCGACTTGCCCGAACCCGACGGTCCCATCAGAGCCACGAACTCGCCCTGCTGGATCGAGAGATTCGCGCTCTTCAATGCCGTTACGCGAAAGTACCTGCGCACGTACTCTTTCGTCAGTTGGGTGGTCTCGATAACGGTGTCGCTCATTTGCCGGTCCGCACTTTCGCCCCGTCCTTCAACTCCGGACCGGGATTGAGAATCACTTCTTCGCCGCCAATCAGTCCTTCTTCCACGCGCACGCCTTCCGGCGAGGTGTTGCCGGTCTTCACGGTGCGGCGCACAGCCTTGCCGTTCACGGCCACAAACACGGCTCCCTCGCGAATCGCCGCCGGCGGCACGAACACCGCGGGCTTGGAGGGCTCGCTGGCCACGGCGGGCTTGCCGTCACTGACGAAGTCCACGCTCGCATTCATCTCCGGCCGCAGGAACTCGTCCGGCGCAAGCACCTTCACCTTCACCTGCACGGTCGCCTTCTGCCGGTTGGCCTCGGGCGACACTTCCTCGATCGCGCCATCGTACTTCCGGTCCTTGTACGCGTCCGTCGAGATCACGCCCTTCTGTCTCGGACCCAGCTTGGCGAAGTCATTCTGGTTGATGTCGAGCTCCACCTGCAGGTCATTCAGATCGGCGAGCGAAACCACATAGCCCTTGGCTCCGCGATCGCCTACGAACCCCGTGGTGACGAACTCGCCGCGCTCCACGATGCGTTCGAGAATCGTCCCGTTGATGGGCGCGCGGATCACCGTGTTCGCCAACTGGGTCTCGTAGAACGCCACTTGTCCCTTGGCTTGCTCGATCTGACCGCGCACCTGCTGCATCAGTTCCTGCCGCGGACCCACCTTCACCAGCTCATAGCTTTTGCGCAGCGACGCCACTCGCGCATCGGCCGAGTCATAGCGGCTCTTGGCGTCATCGTACGACTGCACCGAGTACACCTTCTCGGCCACCAGCTTCTTGGCCCGGTCGAGATTGATGCGCGCGTTGCCGAGGTCCGCTTCGGCCTGTTCGAGATTCGCTTTGGCCACCGCGATCTCTTCGGGTCGCGATCCGTTCTGCAACTCGAGCAGCCGCGCTTCGAGCGACGCGAGATTGCCCTTGGCTTGCTGGAGCTGCGCCTTGTACTCGTCGTCTTCCAGGCGCACGATCACCTGCCCCTGCTTGACGTGATCGCCCTTCTCCACGCCGATCCAAGCCACCTTGCCCACCACCTTCGAGGCCAACTGGATCTTGTGATGCGCCACGATGTAGCCAGTGGCAGTCAGGATCGTTTCGCTGCGCCGGGCGCCGCCAGACTCGGTGCTCGCCCTCACCGCGCGAGCGGTCTTCACGTCTACAGTGGTGTCGAGCTTGGGCACTATGTAGCGCGCCGCGCCCAGCAGCAGGAACAGGAGAACGCCACCGATGATCCAGCGTTGCGCCCAGCGAGATTCGCCGTAGCCGGTCTTGAGAGACTTGTCGATCTTGAGGCTGTTCAGGTCAGGCTGCATGAGCAAAGGTTAGATTTGTTTGAGGGCTGTCAGGATTTCTTTTCTCGCCGCCGAGCCCGCCGGAAACAGCCCGCCGATGGCGCCCATCACCAGCGCGAATGCCACGCCGATGGCCATGATCGACGGCGTCACGCGCAGCGAGAACGTGATCTCGCTGAACGTCACGAAGCTGCCGATGCCGGTGGAAATGCCGTTCAACGGCAGCACCAGCAGGCAGCCCAACGCGCCTCCGAGCAGACTCAGCAGGAGCGACTCCAAGAAGAAGCTGGTCAGGATGCCCATGCGCGAAAATCCGAGCACACGGAGCGTTCCGATCTCGGCCGAGCGCCGCGACACCGCCGCGTACATCGTGTTCATGGCCGCGAAGCTCGAGCCCACCGCCATGATGATCGCTACCAAGATCCCCAAAGCCTTGATCGGCGTCGCTGAGCTCGTCTGCGCGGCGTAGTATTCGCGCTCGGGCTGCGCGTCCACGTTGAGCCGGCGGTCGCCTTTCAGGTCGTTGATCAGAGCCTGCATCGATACTTCGTCCTGCGCGCGCAGCAGCGCGGAACTCAACGCGGTTTCGCGGTTCTGGTCGGCTGCGAGCAGGTTCAGGTCACAGAAGATCTCGCTGTTGGCGGCCGAGCGGCCCGCGTCCATGACGCCGACTACTTCCCAATCGCCTTTACCGAAATGCATCTTCGAACCGATGCGCGCAGCCGGGTATCGGCGCGACAATCCTTGCCCCACCACCACTTCGCGCAGCCCCTCTCGGAACATCCGGCCTTCGGAGATCTTCACGCCTTCGCGAATCGCGAACCCTTCGGGCTTCAAGCCCCGCAGGTTGATATTGATGCCGCTCGGATACTCCGGGCTCTCGAGAATCACCACGGTGATCAGCTCGAGGGATGCCAGCAGAGCGCCAGCCGCGTTCTTGGCGATTCCAGGCTTCGAGCGCACCACGAGAAACGACTCCTGTGTAACCACTGAGTTCAACTCGGCCGTCGACCCTTTGCGCGTCACCAGAACATTCAGCGGATCTCCTGTTTCGGCAAGAGAAGTCTCGAGTCCGTTCACCATTGCCAGCATGGCTAGCAGCACGGCCACCGTCAGTGCGATTCCGAGCGCCGTCATGATGGTGGTGGTCCGGCGGGCCACCAGGTTGCGCATGTTGTAGGAAATCGGGATCGCCATGTCAGTCCGTCACCCGCAGTGCTTCCACGATCGGCAACCGCGATGCCGGCCACGCCGGAATCACCGAACTGATCAGCCCGATGGCCGCCGCCACCGCCATGCACGCCACCGCCACTCCTTTGGTCACCACCAATTGGCTGTTGTCAGCGAATGTGGAAGGCATCTGGCGCAGCACGCCGCAAAGCGCCGAAGTGAGCAAGAGCCCGAACACTCCGCCGATCGCGGCCAGCAACACGGATTCGCCCACCAGCAGCGAGAGCACGCCTTGCGGGGTGAACCCGATCGTCTTGAGCACGCCCACCTCGCGGGTGCGCTCGCGGACCGACATCGCCATCGTATTGCCCGTCACCAGAAGGATGGTGAACGTCACCGCGGCGCAGATCGAAAGCAGCATCACCTTCACGTTGCCCAGGAACGCGAGAAAGCTCAGTGCGAAGGCCTTCTCGGTCTCCGTCTTGGTCTGTTGCGGCGAGTTGCGGAACATGTCGTCGATCGCCTTGGGCACGCGCGCTGCATCGCCGGGCGAATTCATCCGCACGGCGTAGGCCCCGACGAAGCCACGCCGCCGTTCGGTCAAGCTCTCGTCGAGGTAGGCATAGTCGAGATAGAGGCTGTCGTCCCCCGAGTCGGCTGCATAAACGCCGCGGATCACCATATCGAGCGTCACCGGAAAAATGTCGCCCACGATGGTGATGCGGTCGCCCGGTTTGAATCCGTGCTGCCTGGCCAGCTTCGCCCCCACGATGCAGGCTCGCCGCTCGGTGAAGAACGCTTGCCACTGCTCTTCGGGCATCTTGAACTCGCTATAGATGGTGCGCACCTTGCGCGGCTCAACGGCAAAGCGCGCGAAGAAGTTGTTCTGGTCTCGCGCGTCTTTGTAGGTCCCGCCGAACCACTGCAGGATCATCGCTTCCTTCACGCCATCCACCTGCTGGATCTTCGGCTGATAGGCTCGCGGCAAGGGATTGGCCAACGAGACCTTGTTGCGGACGATGAGCCGGTACGATTGCTCCTCGGTTGCTTCGCTCAGGAAGAATGACCGGTAGATGGTCATCAGCAGCCCGAGCAAGCACAACGACGCCGCCACTGACGCGATCGCCAGCGCGCTGCGCCGCTTGCTCCGCAGCAGGTTCTTGAAGAGGAACGGGAGATGCTTCAGCATCAAAGGTTCTCGCTCTTCGATGACGACAACGGGACCTTCACCTTCCCCACGCGCCCGCCGCGGAACACGGTCATCTCGATGGTGTCGCCTGGCCGCTTGCGCGCCAGAGCCGTGTTGATCGACTCCTGCCGGTCAACGCGCTTGCCGTCGATCTCCATGATCAAGTCGCCGCCGATTCCCACTTCGTTGTTGCCCACCATCACCCAACGACGCGCCGGCTGGATCCCAGCTGTGGCGGCGGCCGAATCCGGAGTCACCTCATAGACGAGGAAGCCGCCTTGCGCGGGAAGATCGAGCGCTTCCGCGATGTCGCCTTGGATGTAGGCGCCGGTGACGCCGAGCTTGGGCCGGCCGAACTTGCGGCTGGTCTGGAAGCTCTCCATCATCTGTTTGGCGCGATTGATCGGCATGGCGAATCCGATCCCGATGTTGCCTCCGGGACCATAGATGGCCGTGTTCACGCCGATCACGTTGCCTTGCGAGTCGAGCAGCGGCCCTCCAGAATTGCCAGGGTTGATGGCCGCGTCGGTCTGGATCATGCCTTCGAGTTCGCGGCCGCTCTCGTCACGGATGTTGCGCCCGAGCGAGCTGACGATGCCCGTGGTGAGCGTGCCCGAAAGCCCGAACGGATTTCCGATGGCGAGCACCTTCTGCCCTACTTGCAACTTGTCAGAGTCACCCAGCTTGAGCGGCGATACCTTCTTCTTCGGAGTGATCTTGATGATGGCCAGATCGTTCGACGGATCTTTGTCGAGCACGGTGGCTTCGTGAATCGACTGGTCAGACAGCGTCACCTGGAGCTTCTGCGAACCGGAGATCACGTGGTTGTTGGTGATGATGGTGCCGTCTTCGTTCACCAGAAAGCCCGAGCCCGATTCCTTGGCTGGATAGACGTTCCAGAAGAAGTCGCGCCGGTAGACCGTGCTGGTGATGAACACGGTGGACTTGCTCGCCGCCTTGTAGATCTCGATGTTGTTGACTTCGTCCGTGCTCAAGCCAGCCGCTTGGCCCACGCCGGGTCCGGACCAAAGAGGACTCTCCTGCCCCGCTTCCCGATGCATCCATTTCGGTGTCAAGCCCGTGCGGCTGGTGATGACGAGGAACGCTCCCGCCAGAACAGCCGACACACCGAGTACGCGCCAGATCTTCATGCCTTGCACCCTTACTGTGGAATCTTACGAAGCAATTGCCAAACTTGTTCCGTCCGGGCAGCGGTATCCTGCTTGGTCCCGGACGTATCGATTACATAGTCAGCCAGCCGGATCTTTTCCGCGAGCGGCATCTGCCGCTCGAGCCGCGCCATCACTTGTTCCCGCGTCAGATGATCCCGATCCATGGCCCGTTCGATTTGCTGCTTCTCGTCACAGACGGCCACGATCAGTTTTTGGTAGCGCACATGGCTGCCGGTCTCGATCATGATCGCCGCTTCGGCCACGGCGATTCCCGTTGGGTCGCTCTTCGCCACGGCCGCAAACCAATCTTCCTGACGGCGAAACACGGGCGGGTGCACCAGGGAATTCAGCTTCGCCAGACGTTCCGGGTTGCCGAATACCAACTCACCCAATCGCCGCCGGTCAATGGTTCTGTCTTCTTTCAGGATAGCGCCGCCGAACTCTTTGACGACGCTTTCATACGCCTCGCCATCGGGAGCGAGCACGGCGTGGCCGAGTTCGTCGGCCTTGATGACATGGCATCCCAGATCGGCAAGGACCGAGCCGACGAAACTCTTGCCGGTGGCATAGCCGCCGGTGAGGCCCACGCGGAGCATTGCTCCATTATCGCGCCTCACCGCGGTGCGGTTCCCCTCGAGTCCAGAGGCACTGCACGCTGCAGCGTGCGCTACGGCGGGACTGAAGTCCCGCGCAGGCTAAAGCCTGCCCCACATCGCGACGGGGCCGCAATCCCGGATCTACATTCGGCGCGTTTCTACAAGCCATGTGCCCGCATCGGAAGCGGGACTCAAGTCCCGCGCTGGCTAAAGCCCGCCCTACACGGCAAGGTCAACGGAAAGCGAGGAAAATGTTTGATTGGCTCGATTGCGATCCGGTGCGGATCACCACCGCTTGATCTCCGGCGTTGACGCCCTGCGGCACTTGGACGTTCACCTGGAAGACGCCGGCGAAGGTCATGCCCGCGTACTGCACCAGCGCTTCCGCGCCGCCGAGGGTGACGTGGAGCGCAGCGAGGTCCGTGAGTGGATATGCATCGGTGAGCACTTGGCCGGGCGGAGGCGCGGGCGTGGTGGGTCCGAGGCCTGTGGCGTAGAGGACGATGTTGTCTCCGGTTTTGGCGGGCGCCGAGGGGGTGATGAGGTTGGCCGTGCCGTTGAACAGCGCCGCGGCGTAAACCTTGCCATTCGACGGATAGCCGAAGACGAATGGCGCAGCGGGAACAATCTGGAGGCGGCTGCGCGCGAGTCCGAAAGGAGTGGTCACTTCGAGGGCGACATCTCCGGTTGCGACGTCCGGCGGCGTGAGGATGTTGATCTGGCTAGGGCTCACGTAGTGGAGAACCGCGTCTTTGCCATCCACCCGCACGCGCACGGTTTCGAGTTCAGTGGGAAGGCGGCCGCCGACGATAGCCGAGTCCCAGGCTGTGGTGGCGCGGGACAGGTCTTGGCCGTAGAGGGAGAGGAAGGAGTTCGGCGAGGAGACGCCAAGCTGCGAAAGCGTGGGGGAAGGCGCACGGCCTTCATAGGCGCCGATATCGCGGGCGCCGCTCACGCGTTCGCGGCTCTGCTGATGCTTGACGTATTCGCGCAGCACGGGTAGCTCATTGGCGGCCAGCGGCGCGGAAGCCGAGAGCAGCGGCGATCCGGCGGCGGGGCGAAAGTCGAGGCCTTTGACGTCAGTGAGGCCGGGGTCGGTTCCCACGATGTTGCCGCCGAGGTCGCGAATGACGGAGGGCGCGATATCGAACTCGGCACGGCGATAGCCTCGCTGGAGCCAGTTGTTGCGAAGATCGAAGGTGCCGAAGTCGAGCGAGACAAGAAGGGTCGCGCCCGAGGCCATGTGGACGACATTGTTCCGAACGTCGGCGGTGACATTCTGGCCGCTCAAGCGAAGCAACACGGTGCCATCGGTTCGGAACGAGACCATGGTGTTGTTGTATACATGGACGGGCCCTTTGCGGAACAGCGCGGGGTTTCCAGCATCGCCTCCATATTGCATGAAGCTGAAGTTGTCATTCGCCTGGTACTCGATGATGACGTTGCCGTAGACGAAGGCTTCGTTGAAGCGAGGGTCGTTTTGGATCTCGGGATCGCCATGCTCCACCATGTCGAGTTCGCGGTTACCACCTTCGATCCAGTTGTAGCGGACTACAAGGCCGGCGCTGCGGTCTTTGATGTTGTTCCCCTGCGAGCCGGGCTTGAGCGGACCGAACTGGTTGTATTGCAGAGTGACTCCGACGCCTTGCAGGTAGATGTTGTGGTGCTGGTCATCGTCGCCGCCGTAGCCGTTGTCGACGACGTAGTTGCCTTCGAACAGGAAGTCGCGGCCAATGCCGAGGAAGAGCCCGTTGCCGTTGTCGCGCAGGATGCAGTTGCGGATGGTGACATTGTTGCCGCGCTCGATGTAGATACCGGCGGCATTATCGGCGTATCCGGTGATGCGCGGCGCGCCATCGGGGAAATAGGCATTTCCGCGCCGAGCGCCGCGGACCTCGAGATTCTCGATAGTGATGTACTGCGCACGCGGTGCGTCGCTCGGAACGTCGCTGCCACCGATCTTAATGAGGCCACGTTCGGCGTTCTGGTAGACGAGTCCGGGGACCGAGACCGCGCCATTGGCGTCGATGACAGGCAGCTTGCCGTCTGCGCCGGGGACTCCGCGCACGACGATGGGAGCGGCGGCCGTGCCGGAGCGCCCGATGACCCATTTTTCCTTGTAGGCATCAGGGCGGGCGTTGATGAGGACGAGGTCTCCGGGCGCCAGGCGCGCCCACGGGACATCGGCGATCTTGGCGAGCGGCTTACCGGGGCCCACCTCGTAGGTGGCGGCGGCCAGGATCGAGCAGGATACGAAAACAACGGCAGAATGTTTCAAACAAATCCTCCGGGATTTGGTTTTGGTCCGGACCGTACCGCTCTAGCGAGGGTGGTCGAGTTCATTGGCCTGCGGAACGAGCAGGCGATAGACGCTATCGGGGACGCGGGTGTGCCAATGGCCCGTAGTTTGGGCGAAGGTGACGAAGCCGAGGAAGATGGCCGCGGCTCCGGCCGCCACGGTCCAGGCCTTGACGGGCCGCTTACCGGGCAAGGTCATGTCGAGCGTGCTTTCGACGGGGCACACGTCGACGCACTCGAAGCAGCCGAGGCATTCCGGCGATTGGATCTGGATGAGCTTGTCGACGGCGAGGTCAGCCGGACAAGCTCGGGCGCACTTGGCGCAGTCAATGCATGTGGAAGCGTTGCGGGTGATCCGCAGCGGGCTGGCCCAGGAAAACAGGCCCATGAGCGCCCCATACGGGCACAGGTAACGGCACCAGAAGTTCGGAATGAAAATGGACAAGACAAGGAACGAGCCGACGACAACGGCTCCGGTGACGCTGAGGTAGCGGAAGAAGTTCAGCATCTTGACATCGGCGACGATGCCGTAGGGTCCGTCGAGAAACGCACGGATCGCCGTGGCGGACATGGCTCCGGCGGCGTAGAGGAAGAACGCCATCAGGATGTACTTGAGCGAGCGGAGCGGCAGGTCGGCCCACTTGGGCAGATGCCAAACACGCTTGAATGTGGAACGCCCGAATTTCCAGAGGAACTCCGAGACGGTGCCGACGGGACACAGCCATCCGCAGAAGGCTTTGCGCAGCAGGAGCGAACTGAGCACGAAGGCGGCGAGCAGGAACATTCCGGCTGGATGCACGCCGGGGAACTCGCCGGTGGCGAACCAGTATTTCCAGTTCATGAGGGAAGCGATGGGGAGCCAGCCTTCGACGCCGGGTGGGCGGTCCACCGCGAGCGTTTGTCCGCCGGTTTCGTGATAGCGGACCCAGAGATAGAACTGGACTCCGATCCAGACGTTGAGCGCGAGGAACGAGTACTGGACGAGGTGGCGGATGCTGACGGCACTGCCCGCGAGCAGGTCGCGAGGGATGACGCGCCGGGAGAATTCCTTGCTCATCTTAATCTTTAGGTTAGCGCTGAGGTCTCAGAGTGACGCTGTGGCATGGGCTGGATGCCGAGGCGGATGGCTTTGATTTGCGCGTTGGTCCAAGAGGCTTCGGCGGCGATGCGGCGGATATCGGTGTCGAGGATGGTCTGGTGGGCGGATTGGGTTTGTTTTTGCAGCTTGGCGGAGTCGGCGAGAGGAGGCGTGTTTTCTACGGGTTGCGTGGCTGCTTCGCGGAGGGCGCGTTCGGTTTGGAGCTTACGCAGTTCGGCCAGGGCGCGATAGTAGGCGCGCTCGAACTGAGCGGCGTAGCGCGCGAGCCGGTCCAACTTGGCTTCGTTTTGTTCGAGCAGAGCTTCGCCCTCAAACCGGCGAATGGCTTCGGTTTTCCAGGCAGCCTGGGCGAGGATGGCAAAGACGAGTTCCTCGTTGACGCCCTGGGGCAGGAGTTCGTCGCGTTGGAGTTCGAGGAAGAGGTCGAATTCGAATTGGTGTTCGGGGGCGACGGCGAAGGTGGCGGTGAAGAGCCCGTGGGTCTTGGCGTTTTGGGATGAGCGGGACTTGCCCTCGGCGGAGCGGGGTCCGGTGGATTTCTGCGCGTTGGCGCGATTGGCTTCGTTTTGTGCGGCGGTGGACATGGTGATTTCCTTTGCGTAGAAATGCGAAAGGCGACCGCGGGGTCTCGGGTGAGACCGGCGATCGCCTTACGATTCGAGTGTCGCATGGAGGATGGGGGAATCGGGAGGGTAGGGGTCGCGAGTGTTGCAAGGGAAGGAGAAATAAATGTGGTTCAGGCGGGAACGGGGGGGGGGGCGCACCGGTTTACGATGGAGGCTCACCGTCACTTTTTCGCAAAAGTACGAGCGAACCTCGATGCCTAGGCGGCTGCGCGCGGCGTGAGCGCGGATGCTCTCGTTCGTGAGGCGGTGCTGGAACTCGCCTCGGCACGGGTTCGGGTTGCGAAGGATGGAGGCGAGAGGCCGAAGGTGCGCGCAAGTGGGTGGCGCTGGAGGGCTCGAAGCTCCTTCGCCGTTGGCGACGATGCCAAAGATGTGCTCGACGCGGCACGAGCCGCCGGAGTTGCTGAGCCGTTGCTGGATCATGTATTCCCGCCAGGCCCTACATGAGCGGTTCCTGAGGCGCAGCCCGCGCCGGTCCCGCTTTCCCGGTAGGATAAGGATAGAGGCCATATGACTCTGACAGTCACTCTTTCCGAGCAGGAACACGCGAACATCGAGGCTAAAGCCGCGGCGCGCGGTGTGAGTGTGGATGCGTTCGTTCAGGACGCAGTGCAGAACCTTGGGTCCGCGCCACCTGCGGCGCCGAAAGGCGATGGCCAGCGGTCAAAAGTGACTCGCGTGAAGATGAAGGATCGCACCGAAGAGATGAGGTGGATCCGCGAGCATTCCGCCGAGTACGTGGGCAAGTGGATCGCCCTGGATGGCTCACGACTGCTAGCGGTAGGCGACGATGCTAAAGAGGTGTTCGAAGCAGCGCGCGCGGCGGGCGTTCCCGATCCGTTGCTGCATGATGTTCCCCCGCCGGGTCCTTTTTGGGCTGGGTGGTCGTAGGCTCTCCGTGGCGTTCGAAATCGTATTTGCAAGCTGCCATCGCTATGATTCGCAAGAGCCTGGCATCGAGCTACCGGTCCTGCTCGATACCGGGTCAGCAGCCACAGATGTCGTCGCCTTCGTCGATACTGGAGCGTCCATTTGCATCTTCCAACGGCGGGTCGCTGAACTGCTAAGGATCAATGTCGAGTCGGGCCTGCGTGCCGCTGTTTCGACTGTGACCCGCAGGTTCGCTGTTTTTGGTCATGTGGTGAACCTGTCTGTCTTGGATCACAAGTTCGAAACCACGGTTTACTTCGCTGAAGACGCATTCATGCGGCGCAATGTCCTTGGCCGCATCGGCTGGCTCGACACTCGGCGTCGCAATTGTCCACCACGACAACCGCCTCTACCTCGCCGACTACGACTCCCTCGAAATCACCCGCCGCCGGTAGAACTGGCATGCGCCATCGCGTGACCGAGTGAACTGGTAGCATTGTGTGATGCGGCTGGTCACCCTTGCCCACTTCTCTGCTGTCGCGCTGCTCCCTGCCCTCGCCATCGCGCAGACGCGCCGCACATTCGCGACTGGAAGCCCGGCCCTGGCGAGGCCAAGCTCCGGCCCAAGGCCGCCTGCGCGGCGCGGCACAGCCTGACCGGCTACGCGTACTAGGCAACGACGCCCAAAGAAAAAGAGGTGTCCGAAGCAGCGCGCGCGGCGGACGTGCCCGATCCTCTGATGTACGATGTTCCCCCGCCGAGACCGTGCGTGAGCGGATTCTGAGACGCATCCATTTCGGCCGCTTTCCCGGTACGATAAGGATAGAGGTTGTCATGACTCTCACCGTCACTCTTTCCGAGCAAGAACAAGCGAACATCGAAGCCAAAGCCGCAGCTCGAGGTGTCAGCGTGGATGTTTTCGTTCAGAAGGCGGTGCAAGACCTTGCCTCCGCGCCACCTCCGGTGCAGAGGGGCGATCGCCAGCGGTCGAAGGTGACGCGGGTGCCATTCAAGGAGCGCACGGAAGAGATCAAATGGATCAATACACATCGCGCCGAGTATGCAGGCAAGTGGGTCGCGCTGGAGGGCGCAAGGCTCCTCGCGGTAGGTGACGATGCAAAAGAGGTACTCGACGCGGCACGCGCAGCAGGAGTCGCCGAACCTCTGCTTGACCATGTGTTCCCGCCGGGACCGTATATGAGTGGATTCTGAGACCTGTGCCATTCGAGTTCGTTTTTCCACGCCGTCATGACTATGGCTCGGAAGAGACGGGAATTCTAATATCGATCCAGCTTCGATGCGGACGAGAACCAGTGGATGTGCTCGCTGCGGTTGACACCGGAGCCACGTACTGCGTTTTCGAGCGGCGTTTCGCCGATCTTCTGCTCGTTGACCTGGAGGCTGGCATTCGCGTGACCATATCGGCGGCAACAGGTGTCTTCCGGGCATTTGGGCATTCGGTGAATCTCTCCGTCCTCGGGCATTCGTTCGAGACGACGGTTTACTTCGCTGAAGACCCGTACATGCAGCGCAACGTCCTTGGCCGCATCGGCTGGCTCGACAGACTCGGCGTCGCCATTGTCCACCACGACAACCACCTCTACCTCGCCGACTACGACACCCCTCGAAATCACCCACCGCCAATGAAACTGTCATGCGCCCTCGCGCGGACGGGTGAACTGGTAGCATCGTGTGATGCGACTGGACACCCTTGCCGCCTTCCCTGCTCTCGCTCTGTTCTCTGCCCTCGCCATCGCGCAGAATGCGCCGCACATTCGCGACTGGAAGCCCGATCCTGGCGAAGCCAAGCTCCGGCCCAAGACCGCCTGCGCGGCGCTGCATAGCCTCACCGGCTACGAGTACTCGATCCTTCTGGCCGAAGAGATCCCGGCAACGAACGAGCGCCAGGCCTTCTGCCACGTGATGGCGCTGGTGCAGCCGGAGATCCTGATCGAAGTGTCGCTGCCCGCCGCCTGGAACAGCCGACTCTACATGTTCGGCAACGGCGGCTACGCGGGCGAGAAGATCGATGCGCCGAACCGCGTGGCCCATCGCGATGCGGGCGTGAAATCAGGCTTCGTGGTGACGCAGACCAACACCGGGCACGACGCCGAGCGCGAGCCACTGGCCACCTTCACCGTGCATCCGCAGAAGATGGCTGACTATGCGTTCCGCTCGCTGCACGTCACCGCCGAAACAGCGAAGCGGATGGCCGAGGCGTTCTACGGCCGGAGGCCGGCGAAGTCATACTACAACGGTTGCTCCACCGGCGGCCGGCAGGCTCTGATCCTGGCGCAGCGGTATCCCGAGGACTTCGACGGCATCATCGCCGGCGCGCCCGCGCTCAACAATGTCGCTGGCAGAATGCGTGCCATCGCCACGTGGCAAGCGCAAGCCAAAGCGCCGATCCGAACGGAGAAGCTGAAGCTCCTGGCCGACCGTGTCTATGCGCGTTGCGACGCCAAAGACGGCGCAAAGGACGGCCTGCTCACCGATCCCACGCAGTGCGATTTCCAACCCTCGCGCGATCTGCCGGTCTGCTCCGGCGCCGAAGCCGCTGACTGCTTCACGGCGGGCCAGGTCCACACGATCGAGACCATCTACGCCGACGTGATGCTGAACGGCAAGCGCGCGGCGTTGGGATTTCCGAAGGGCGCCGAAGTCGCCGGACCCAACGGCAAGAGCGGATGGGACGGCTGGATCCTGAAAGACGAGGGGCTGGCGCAAAGTGTGATGTACGCCGACAGCGCGCTGAAGTACATGCTCAAGGGCAAATACGATCCCAGCGCCAACGTGCTCGACTTCAACCTCGAACGCGACGGAGCGCTGTTCGAACCCGTGGGCAAGCTGATGAACGCCACCGACCCAGACCTCAGCCGCTTCCGCGATCGGGGCGGGAAGCTGCTCATGTACTTCGGATGGGCCGACCCGGCGCTGAATCCGCTGATGGGCATCGAATACTACTCGAGCGTGCAATCGAAGATGGGCGCCGGGACTCGCGACTTCTTCCGCCTGTTCCTCATGCCCGGAGTGTTCCATTGCTCGGGCGGTGTGGGTCCGGCGTGTTTCGATCCGCTGATGCAAGTGGTGCCGTGGGTGGAGAAAGGCAAGGCACCGGAGCGGATTGTGGCGCAACAGGTGGAGCAAGGGCGCGTGAAGCGCACGCGTCCGCTGTGTCCGCATCCACAGGTGGCGCGATACAAGGGGTCGGGCAGCCTCGACGATGAGGCGAACTTCCGCTGCGCGGAGTAGTGGGGCGCGACTGGCAGCAAGATTGCTTCTACGGTCCTGAAAACTTCTGATCAAGGCTGCGGAGTGGGGCAAATGCCCCAGGTGTAGCGCAGCCGGAACTCCGAAGGAGGACCGAGATGAGAGTATTGACGCTATCGCTGCTGGCGGCGGCCGCGTTCGCCGCGCCGCAGGGCAAGGCTCCGGCAGTCAGCAAGGAGAGTCGCGCCTGCATGGCGTGCCATCAATCCACAACCCCGGGCATCGTGGGCCAGTGGAAGCTCAGTGCTCACAGCAAGAACGGCGTGGGCTGCTACGAGTGCCATCAGGCCGACAAGAGCGACAAAGACGCGATGCAGCACAACGGATTCACGGTGGCGACGATCGTCTCGCCGAAGGACTGCTCGGTCTGCCATGAGAAGGAGTTCAACGAGTTCCAGCAATCGCATCACTCGGAAGCGGCGAAGATTCTCGGCAGTCTCGACAACGTGCTCGCGGAAGTGGTGGAAGGCGACCTGTCGCCGAATTCGCCGCCCGCGGTGAGCGGGTGCTGGCAATGCCACGGCGCGGAGGTGAAGGTGCTCGAGAATGGCAAGCTCGATCCGGCCACGTGGCCCAACACGGGCATGGGCCGCTTGAATCCGGATGGGTCAAAGGGATCGTGCTCGGCGTGCCACATCCGGCACAACTTCAGCCGGGCGCAGGCGCGCATGCCTGAGAACTGCGGCCGCTGCCACATGGGGCCGGACCATCCGCAGATCGAGGTCTACACAGAGTCGAAGCACGGGATCGCCTTCGCCGCGCACCGGACGCGCTACGAAACGCTGATGGAGAAGAAGGATTGGATCCCGGGCAAGGACTTCGAGCAGGGCCCCACGTGCACCACGTGTCACATGAGCGCGACCAAGAATCTCCCGCTCACGCATGACGTGGGAGCGCGCATTTCGTGGACGCTGCGTCCGCCGGTGTCGGAGAAGATCGACGCGGCGGCGAAGGCGCAGTCGCGCACGGTGAAGCCTTGGGAGCAGCGCCGGTCAGACATGCGGCAAGTCTGCCAGTCATGCCACGCGGCCAACTGGGTGGAGAACTGGTACACGCAGTTTGACCGGATGGTGGGTCTTTATAACGACAAGTTCGGTGGTCCGGCGACGAAGTTGTATCAGATGACGCGCGCGGCGGGGCTGATCTCGAACGATGTCGACTTCGACGACGAGCTCGAGTTCACCTACTACTTCCTGTGGCATCATGAGGGCCGGCGGGCGCGGCATGGCGTGGCGATGATGGGTCCGGACTACACGCAGTGGCACGGGAACTACGAGGTGGCGCATCGCTTCTACATGGAGTTCGTGCCGCAGTTGCGGGAGGTGATCAAGCGCGGGGCCGAGTCGGGCGATGCGGCGAAGGTGGCCGCGGCGAAGAAGGTGGAGGCGGAGCTCGAACAGGTGTTGAACTCGGATCTGCATCGTTGGTACGTGGGGAAGATGACGCCGGCGGAGCGGGAGGCGCGGAAGAAGGCAGCGGAGGAGTTCAAGCGGAGGTACGCGCAGCAGCATTGATGGGTCAGGGCTGTGGGGGCTCACGCACGTTAGAATTGGAGGCGATGGCTACTGTAACTGAGATTGGCAGTCTGATCTCACGGCACCCTGATATTCATGGCGGAAGGCAATGCATCGCAGGTATGGGTGTGTCGGTTCGCCGGATTGCCGTTCTTCATAACGTGGGTGAGACCCCTGAGCAGATCGCCAGCGACTACGAACATTTATCGCTGGCGCAAGTGCATGCCGCTCTTGCTTACTACTACGCCAACAAGGCTGAAATCGACGCAGATCTGGAAGCCGAGGAACGCGAGCACGATAGACTGGCGCAGCAGCATCCTGCTTAGATCTGCATGAGGTGAGTTCGAAGCCGTTCCGTCATGAGTCATCTCTGATCAGACGCTGAGCTCGAATCTCTCCGCGATTGCAGAAGCGGCAGCGGCAGAAGGGCTCTTTGCCTTTCGCTTCCGGATAGTACCGCCAGCCGGTGACGCGAGGAGCAGCATAGATTCGCTTGATTTCCTTGGGCCGGATCTTCCTCGGGATGATCACTTCCAATCCCATCGGGTCAGTGTGCGCCCGAAACGCCGCAGCGGCTTCAGACGCCGTCATCTCCACCTTGTCGCTGTTGTACTTGCCGACCCAAACAAGGTCGTCGTTCGGCACTCCGAACTGCACGCAAATCAGAAGCCGGGTACCGCGCCTCTTCAGCTCCCTTGCCCATTGATGGGTGGTTGTGAAATCAGGCACTACGGGTACGGCGTAAACGCCACGCAACCCGGCGTTGCCCTTCGCAACGCGAATTCCGTTCTTGACGATACCCGCCTCGGTGTTCTTATCCGAGATGTGAATGAAGGAGACCATTCGCCGTCCGGATGCCTACCTCATTGGAGGTGTTCGCTCAATTGCCTCACGCTGCCACAACTCGGTAAGCATAGAGCATACAGGCCTGAATGTCAGGAGCGTCGAGGAACGGATAGTGGTCCAAGACATCGGTTGGAGCATCGCCCGCCGCGAGCATCGACAAAATATGCTCGACAGCAATCCGGCGGCCTCTGATAATCGGCCTGCCGCCGAACACCTCACGATTGCGCTCGATTCGCTGCAGCAGTTCGCGCCCGGTCATGTTTCGAGTATACGTCCGCGCCGGGCACCATCCGCCCCCCAGAAAACAAATCGGGCGCGGACCGTGTGGTCCGCGCCCAAAGTTCGAGGGTCAGCGTCAAGAGGTGTTACCGGCGCGCCTGGATCACTTTCGGCGTCGCGAGGTAACCCACGATACGATCTTTCTGGATCTCGTTCACCACGACTTCGAGGGGTTGCTTTCCACCCTGCACGTAGAACTGGACCGGCTCGTTCACCGTCTTGTCCTTCTTCTCCACGCGCTTGTCGTCGGCGAGGACGAACAGGTTGAACTTGTTGCGCTTCAGGTCGGCCTTGCGCAGCTCCATCGCGATGCCGCCCACCTTCACCATGCCGTTCGACTTGGTGATGTTGAACTCGAAGTAGTTGCGCTCGCCCAACTGCTTCAGCGCGTCGAGTTCCTTCGAGTTGGTGGCGATCAGGCCGCTCTGCACGCCGAGGTCGCCCTTCACGGAGCGGAGCTCGGAGATGGTGCTATCGAGGGTCGACTTGGTGGCGGCCACTTCCGTCTTCACGTTGCCGATCTCGGTGAACGCTTCGCCGACCTTGGTGACATTGGCGTCAGTGGTCTGCTTGACGGCGCCCAGAGACTCGGCCAGCTTCGCCTGCGCTTCGGCGCTCACCTTCTGCGCTTCGGCGAGATCACTCGCCATCTTGGTGGCTTGCTCGGCCTGCTTGGCGGCCTTGTCAGCGTTGGTCCGAGCCTGCAGCGCGGCGCTCGCCGCAGCCTTCTGTGCATCGGTCTTGGCCGCGGTCAACTGATCGCGAAGTTCGTCGATCGTCTTCTGCGACGACTGCTCGTGCGCGGTGGCGGTCTGCTTCATCGCGGTCATTTCGGTGGAAGTCGAGTGACGAAGACGGTTCATCTCGTTCTCGATGCCGGCGCTCTTGGTAAAGAGGACGGCGTTGGCTCCCAACAGGCTCAACAACGCGCCGATGATGGCAGGCGTCTTCCAATTCGACTTGGGCGCCTCGACAGTGTTGTCCGAGACGCTGGGGGTGGTGGTGGACTTCAAGGTTTCCATGGTTTGGCTATTCTCCCGATTCTTCACTCAACTTCGGTCCGCACTGTTTCTGCGTTCCGCCTGCTACAAAGGCAAGCGGCGTGCCAAACTCAGCCGCTCGACGTAAACGTTTACCGCACTATCACTTACGGGTGGCCAGAGGGGGCGACCCTGCGTTTTCAGCAACTTAGCCGTAGTACTTTTTGCACACTGGTTGTAAGGCGGTGATGTTAAAAGTACACGGAGCGGTCGCGTTCCCGCTTGTTTCGAGCCAGCAAAGGCGCGTTGAAGAAGTTCACCGGCGCAACGAGCGCCAATAAACGTTTCTTAACTTCCCCGAGGAGCTTAGGCGAAGTGGCGAGCGCGGGCTCGAAGGTGACATACCAATACCATTGCTTGCGCCGAATGAGGTCCGCCGCGGGATGGTCGCTCGCGAAGCCTTTCGGCACGCGCGAAAGTGAATCGCCTTTCATCTCGCCAACCAGCTTGGTGAACGCCTTCGCGGTAGTCATCGCCAGGAACTCTTCGTGGCGCTCGGCGAGCAACGTTCGCACCGCGAGCATCTCATCGGGACCGGGCATGTAGAACCCGCCCGCCACTTCTACTTCCTTGTCGGAAGCGCCCACGTAGAGCGCGGCGGCCGGCTTGCCCAGCACGCGATGGAAGAAGAGCCCGCCGACGTGGTCCTTATAAGGAGTCTTGTCTTTGGCGAAGCGAGTATCGCGATAGATGCGATAGATTCCCTTGGCGGGATCGGTGACATAGTCTGGCGCCACCTGGGCGAGTTCGCCGTTGAGGGCGTTCATCAGGTCAGCCATCGGAGCCTTGACCTTCGTCTCGTAAACTTCTTTTCTGGCTTGGAACCATTCGCGGTTGTTGTTCTTCTTGAGGCCGCGAAAGAACGTGGGCATCTCGGGCGGGAATCCGGGAAAAGCGGGCATCGGTGGACCTTCGAGTTAAAGTGGAGAGTTGAGCAGAATCGACCCATTCTACGCGATTCCCCACCTCGAGATCACGCGGGACGCTCCGTTGAGCAAGCTGACACGGTTCGGGTTGGGCGGTCCGGCGGACGTGTTGGTGGAGACGACGCATCCCGAGTCGTTTCGGCGCGCGATTTGGGTGGCGCACGGGTCCGGCGAAGCGTACGTGGTGCTCGGCGGTGGCAGCAACTTGGTTGTGGCGGATACGGGCTACCCGGGGATCGTGCTGCGATTCCGCGGCAGGCGGATCGAACGGCGCGGCGAGCTGCTGTGGTCCGAGTCTGGCGCGGAGTTACAGGCGCTGGTGGATTTCTCGATTGCGCAGGGGCTCGACGGGCTCCATACGATGAACCGGATTCCGGGATGGGTGGGCGGCGCGGTCTACGGCAACGCCGGAGCGTACGGGCACTCGATGATGGAGTTCGTGGAGCGCGTAGAGGTGTTCGACGGCGATCGGGTTCGCTGGATGACGAACGCTGAGTGCCAGTTCTCCTATCGCGAGAGCATCTTCAAACAACAAAAACAGTGGATCGTGCTTTCGGTGGAACTGCGTCTTCCGGCGGGTGACGCCGCCGCGTTGCGGGTCAAAGCGAACGAGATCCAGCGCGTTCGCGACGCGAAGTATCCGGCGACGATGAAGTGCGCGGGCAGCATCTTCAAGAACTGCATCCTGGCGGAACTGCCGCCGGCGGTGCGGGCGCAGGTTCCGGCGAAGGCGGTAATCGAGGGAAAGGTCCCGTCGGCGTGGTTTCTCGAGCAGGTGGGCGCGAAAGGAGTCCGGCGCGGCGATATTCAGGTGGCCGCCTATCACGCGAACCTGATCTACAACGATGGCGCGGGCAAGGCGATGGACGTGCGCACGGTGGTGGATGAGTTGAAGGAAAAGGTGCGGTCGCGGTTTGGGTTGATGTTGGAGGAAGAGGTGCAGTACGTGGGGTTCCTGGACCGCGGCTATTGAGCTCGAGTGGCGGCCGGCTGTGATACGCTCCAGGAGCGAATGGGACAGTTCGACATCTCCTTCACCCTCGCCGAACGATCGCCGTATCGTGTCATCCGCGCGATCGGGCATCATCGCATCGGCTCGGACGCCGTGGTCGTGCCGATCGAGCGTGAGGTGGCGGTTCCGTTGCGATCCGTCGATCAGGCGTTCGTAGTCGAGGAAAAGAAGAACCGCTGGGTGGAACACTTCGAGGCAGAAGCCGGACTCTCGGCGGAGGATCGGCGCGCGATCGTGGATCGCGCGGACTTGCTTCGAATGAAGTCGGGCCTCCCGGTGTGGACCACTATCGTGCTCATGTCGAGGCATCGCGGTCCCGCACGGCCACCGCGTACGCTTCAATCACGCGAAGGATCGATCACTGTGACCTTGCAGCCGCGATGGGTGAAGCTGTGGGAGGTCCCGGCGGCCAAGCTGGTGGAAGACGACGTTCTGACACTACCGTGGGTGGCTGCGATGCGGGCTCGCCGGGGCGAGATCGAGGCGGCCATCGAGCGGATCAAGGCAATTCCAGACTCGGAGTTGCGCGGACGATTGAGCGCGGAGATGACGACGCTTTCCCACCTCCAGTATGGTAAAGATGAAGTAGCGATCATTAGAAGGAAGTTCAGCATGGTGACCAGTAAGCAGATCTTCGATTCTACGCCATTGGCGCAAGAAGCGATCGAGTACGGGAAGTCGCTAGGGCTCGAGAAGGGGCTCGAGAGAGGGCTCGAACAGGGGCTCGAAAAAGGGCTCAAAAAAGGACGACAGGGGCTACTCCGCCTCATTACCCAGATCATCCATAGCCGCATCCCCGGCTACGGTAGTCTCGCATGGCTGGAACGAATCAACAACATTGACGAGCTCAGCAACATCTCGAGTGCTTTGATCGCTGCGCCCGATGCCAACGCGTGCCGAGGGTTGCTAGCGCGCTACAAGGGCCGCCGTTAGCTGTTCGGCAGCATCGAGTGAGCGAGGCAAGCCCAAGCGTTCTCTTCCGCCTGGACAGCAGCGTACGCATTTTCGCTGTGGTCTCCGGCGCCTTTGCCGGGTGGGCCTGCTATGAGACTTTCTCGGATCCCTCGCAGTGGTGGCGCGTTCGGATCATTGCCGCGTTTGCGTTTGCCTCTGCGCTGGTCCTGCCATCGACGATCGCGACTACTCCTTCGGGTGTCGAGAGCCGGAGGCTGTTCGGACTGTGGCGAAACAGCATCCGCTGGCAGGAGATCGAGACGGTGATTGAAATGTCCGGCGAGATCGCGGTGATCGGTCCGAAGCGGCGCATCAAACACACGGCCAATCATGAGAACCCCGAACTCTTCGAAGAAGAACTCGAAAAACACGGATTTCGAGTAGGCCGTGTCGGAATTTTGTGACCGCGCACTACTCTCGCGCGACCAGCCGCAGCATCCCCACGTTCACCGTAAACCACCTCTCATCCGGCGGAGCCTGCCATTTCGGTGACGCCCGCAGTTCGACCAAATACTCCGACGCATCGGGAACATCCGCTTCGAGCACGAATAGTCCATTGCGATCGAGCCGGAACGTCTCGAGATCTACGCCATTCACCCGGACCGCCACCTGCAACGGCTCGCCCATCTCGAGCGACCGTTCATGCGCATGTCCTCTCACCCGCAGCTTCAACGGACCCGGATGCACCCTCTGCAGCCACGCCCGCGCTGGGGCATCCGAAAGCCACCGATACTTGCCGCCGAACACGCCCTCGAGGTCGCCCCATCCTTCGAGCAAATGCCGCTCGTGACCAGGCTGCGAGAACTCGATTACATCGTCGCGATCGCCCGGATACAATTCGCTCCGCTCCTTTGACCGGATCAAGTTGTACACGCCGCCTTCTTGCGCCGCCTGATATCCGCAACTCGCGCACACCAGCGTCTCCTGCGCATCGCGGTGCAGCGCTCCGGAGCAGTCTGGGCAACGAAGCATCTGTTCGAAATCGCGGATCGACGGCGCGGCTGCGGGCGGAGTCCCTGCCTTGCGGCAAAACGCGGCGAGCGTCCCGCCGAGCAATCGCGCCGGAACCCAGTCCGATCCGCATTTGTCGATCTTGCGCCCGATCGCGCGGACCCACCGCTCGGCCCACCCGCGCTGCGGAATCACGATCTCGTACTCATGCGCGGCGAAATGCCGCTGCACCAGGGCGTGCCAGTCGGGCAGCGTCATGCGATGATTCTGCCGGATCCCGAAGCTTTCTTCCTGATGCGCCCCGATCACGTCTTTCACCAGGAACCCGAGCAGCCCCCAGTCGTAGAGCTTGCGCTCCCAGGGCTTCATCGTGTCGTAGTACGGGCAACGATACAGCCGCAGCGAGAGCATTCGCCGGATCGGTTCTTCCGAGAACAGAAACACGCCGCCGGGCATCAGCACACGCTTGATCTCGGCGAACACGGCGTCGATCTCCATGAACTGGCTCAGCGTCTGATGCGTCATCACGAAGCGCATCGAACCGTCGCGGAACGGCAGGTTCAGCGCGTCGCCGGCAACGCGCACCGGCGCGCGCGACATTTGCCAATGGTCCATGAGGAACACGCCGTGGCGAAGCGCGTCGGCGGAAATGTCGAGCGCGAAACCCTCGGCGTCGAAGCGATTCGCCAGCAGGTAGCTCGTGTGCCCCGCATTGGCGCCCACTTCGAGAAACGGAGTCATCTCGCCGACGAACGGCAAGTGGTCGGCGATCAAGCGCCCGCGCCGTTGATTCTCGGCAGCGTAGACATTCAGGCTCACCTCGGGTTGGCCGAGCGAAGCGAAGTTGTGGAACTCCACCTGCGCGCGCTTCACCGAGATCGACTGTGCTTCTTTCACGAGTTGCTCCAAAGGACGCCGGGTTCGAACGAGCGCAGATCGTCGAACAGCAGATCCGGCTTGTGGGCTTCCAGTTCCTGGCGAGGCTGCACTCCGGTTGCCACCGAGAGAATGCGGATCCGATTCGCCCGCGCCGCTTCGATGTCGTTTTGGTGATCGCCGACGAGCCACACCGCCGCGCCGTTGCGTAGCCATCCGCGCCGCCGCGCATGCGCCATCGCCAAGCGGACCAGCCCCGCGCGATCGTGCGCCATCTCCGCGAACGCGCCGAATCGAAAGAACTCGCGCAGGCCCGCCCGCTCGAGCTTCGCCCATCCGATGCGCGAGAGATTTCCGGTGACCAGCCCCATCGGAACACCTATGCGTGTAAGGCGGCGCAACGCGGTGCGCGCGCCGGGACACACTTTGTCATGCAGCGCTGGCGGCTTCTGCGCGAGATATACGCGCTGCGCATGATGCACGAGCGAAGGCATCAGCCGTAAGATCCGCGCACGGCTCACACCCACGTCTTCGAGCATCGTGTGGAGAATCGCGCGATCGAGCATGCCTTGCAGGGGAATATGGTCGAGCGGAGCATGGAGCCCAGTCACGCGACGCACGGCTTCCACCAGTGCGTGGCGATGATGCGGCCCTGACCGGCGGAGGAGGGTCCCGTCGATATCGAACAGCACTACGGCCGGAGAGCCAACTGGCATGTAAGCTTTCTTCTACGATAACAGCATGGAAATCACGATCGCAGGGAAAACGCTGCGCCTCATGCAAGGCGACATTACGAAGGTGCCCGCCGATGCGATCGCCAATGCGGCGAATTCCTCGCTCGCCGGTGGCGGCGGTGTGGATGGCGCGATTCATCGCGCGGGCGGGCCCGCGATCATGAAAGAGCTCGACGGGATGCGCAAAGAGATCGGGCGATGCCCCACCGGGAGCGCCGTTGCGACGACGGCGGGAAACCTGCCGGCGAAATGGGTGCTCCACGCGGTGGGCCCGATCTATGGAAGCTCGAGCGAACAAGCCACGCAACTCGCGTCGTGTTACCAGACCTGTTTGCGGCTCGCCGAAGAGCGAGGTGCTCAGTCGATCACCTTCCCATCCATCAGCACCGGCGTCTACGGGTATCCCCTCGACGAGGCCGCGCCCATCGCCATCGATGCCGTCGCTCGCCATCTTCGCGAGAGCGCGGGCTCGGTGAACGAAGTTACTTTCGTGCTTTTCGACGCGCGCACGATGAGCGCCTACGAGCGAGCGGTACGCGGGACGCTAGAATAATGTGGATGCAGCTTTTGCAGGCTGGAGCCCACAAGTTTCTTTACCTCGAGCTCGAAGACCAGGCCATCTCGGACCTCTGTAAGCAGCTAGGACTCGAGTGCCAGGTTCGCAGCTCGAAACGAGCGGTGGTAGTTGAAGCGACAGCCCCAGGCCGCCAGGCTCCGCTGCTGTTGTTCGATGCGCGAGATCCGGCCAACCTCGGATGGTTCGCGCGCTGCCAGTTTTACGTGGATGGCAGCACGGCCAACGTGCTGCAAACCAACTTCTCCATCGCGAACAACAAAGATCGCGGCGGATATGTGATGCCGAATTCGATCCGGCTGCAGATCAACAAGGAACTGCCTACTTCGTTCCGCTTGCCGGGACGCCAGCCTGTCAGCGAGCAGGTAGTCTACAGTGTGCTCCACAGTTTTCTGCAGGCATTACTGAACTCCGGCGTGGCCGTGTGCGGCGGGTCTCTTGTGCGCCCGTTGGCCGGCCGTGGCGAGAGTACGCGTTGACGCGGAGGACATTCCTCACCGCATCTACAGGTGCTTTCGCGCCGCCCCGAGTCGACAAGCCCAACCTTCTCCTCATCCTTGCCGACGACATGGGGTTCTCTGACCTCGGCTGTTACGGCGGCGATATCGACACACCGAACCTCGACCGGTTGGCCGCCAATGGGCTGCGCTTCACCGAAGCATACTCCACAGCGCGCTGCGTGCCTTCCCGCAGTTGCCTCATGACCGGCCGGTACCCGCAACAGATCGGCCGCGATCAGACTGGCCGCGATCCGCTGCCTTCCTGGACCCGATTCCTTCCTGAGCACTTGAAGCCGCTGGGCTATCGCTGCTATCACTCCGGCAAGTGGCACGTGAATGAAACGCTGCCGGTGAAGCACGGCAAGTTCGATCACTCCTACCTGCTCGACGATCAGGACCGTTACTTCAGTCCGCGCAGTTCGCGCCTCGATGACCAGCCGCTTCCTCCCGTCACGCGGGACGAAGGTTACTACGCGACGCGCAGTATCGCCGATCATGCGGTCCGCTGGCTAGACGATCACGCGAAAGACCACGCTGGCGATCCCTTCTTCCTCTACCTCGCCTTCACCTCGCCTCATTTTCCGCTGCATGCGCTACAAGACGACATCGCGCGCTACCGCGATCGTTTCGCGGAAGGCTGGGACGTCGCGCGCGAGCGCCGCTGGAAGAAGCTGCGCGAACGCGGCATCATTCACTGCGCTCTGTCTCCTCTCGAGGGCGAGCAAGTTCCGCCGTGGAACTTCTCTCCGGACCGGCTGACCGCGCAGTTCGGGGCTGGTGAAGTGGCGAGGGCAACTCCCTGGAACTCGCTGACACGAGAGCAACGCGACTTTCAGGCAACCAAGATGGCGATCCACGCGGCGATGGTCACGCGCATGGACATCGAAGTGGGGCGCGTGCTCGATACGCTTCGCAGACAAGGCACGCTCGACGATACGGCGATCGTGTTTCTCTCCGACAACGGAGCGAGCGCGGAGATGATCGTGCGTGCCGACGGGCATGACCGCAGCGCAGCGCCGGGTTCGGCTTCGAGCTATCTCAGCCTCGGCCCCGGCTGGTCAAGCGCGGCCAACGCTCCGTTTCGTTTGCACAAGCATTGGATCCACGAGGGCGGCATCTCGTCACCGATGATCGTGCATTGGCCGGCGGGCGGACTCGATCGAGGCAAGCTGCGACACAACCCGGTCCACTTCGTGGACATGTTGCCCACGCTCGTCGATCTCGCCGGCGGATCGCCTCTATCGGTCGCGGGCGCCTCGCCATTCGAAGGCCGCAGCATCCGGCCTGCTTTTCACAAAGACCGCGCGGTCAAGCACGACTACTTCTTCTTCCATCACATGTACAATCGCGGTTTGCGTTCGGGCGATTGGAAGATCGTCTCGGCCGGCGAAGGTGGACGGTGGGAACTCTACGACATCGCTCGCGACAGAGCCGAGACTCGAAACCAAGCGAGCCGACAGCCGCAACGGTTGCGCGACATGGCGGCTCTCTGGGAAAAGTGCGAGCAACGCTTCTTGGCCGATCAGCGCGGCTGATCGGCCGTCACTGATCGATTGTCACGGATACTTCACCTTGACGTTGTCCATCTCCACATTCGAACCCAACCCATCGATTGCCGACGCCCCGTAGACCAGTGTGTTGCCCTTGATGACGTTCGCCGAAGAATTCGCGTTCATCTGGATCGACGTCGGATATCCGCTGACGAAATTGCCCTGAATCAGGTCGCCTTTAGGGGCTTGCGGGTCGGCGGCCGTTGGGTTGTAGCAAATCCCCAGCGCCGCGAACGTGCCCAGCCCCGCTGTGATCGTGTTGTTCGCGATCTTGTTTCCGCCACTGCGCCCGCCGCGCACGAAGATGCCGAGCCCGGTGTTCGATATCGCGTTGTTCTCCACGATCACGTTGCGTGACTGCATAATCATCACCGCAGTCTCCGGCGGAGGGGCCGATGGCGCGAGCCCCTCGCCGCGGAAATGGCAATCGCGAACGGTGACGTTGCTGCTGGCTTCCACAATCACGCCGAACGCCAGGTTCGCCAGCTTGCCGTTGCGAATGGCCACGCCAGAGACGCCGCGCACGTGGATCCCCGTGCCTTGAATTCCGCCTGGCCCCACGATGTTGCTTCCGGCCAAATCGAGGTCCACTCCAGATGCCGTGATGAGAATCCCAGGGCCGCGGTTGGGCGATACGCCGATGTCGCTCAGCAGCGTGTAGCTGCCTGGAGTGTCGATCACGCCTTGGATTACGGGGCGCCGCGTTTGCGCGGTGAGGCCCGCGGGAATCATGAGTGCCGCGGCGAGTAGGGACACACGCCGGTTCGAGTAGTGCTTCATTGGTTTCGAGTCCTTTCGAGAGGTCTGCGCTCACCGGGTGTAGTCGAAAGATCTGGAAAGATCCCCCTCTGCTGCCGCTAGAATCTTGAAGAGGATGAAACCTTCTTGAACAGGTTCGCGTGGCTCGCGCTCACGTGTGCGAGCGTGAGTTCGGCACAGAGCACATGGTTCGTTGGCGGCGGAGCGGGCGTCTCCACGCTTTCCGGAGACGCCCGCGCGGAGATCACCGCGGCATCCACGGCGATCTCGCAATACAAGCCAGAGAACGGCCCAATCGTACATGCGTTCGCCGGATGCCATATGCGGGATTGGCTCTCCGTGCAGGGCGCGTGGTCATGGAACCGCAACGCGGTCGCGCTGGTTTCCTCAGTGGTGGAAGGCGGCCGTGAGACAGCGTACGAGCAAGCACGGCGGTCATCGCAGAACAACGCAGCCGGCGATGCGCTGATCTATTTTCGGAGGCGCGAGAGTTCCGTGCGCCCGTTCCTTGGCGTGGGTCTCGGCGTGATGTCGTTCCGGAGCACGAACCCGGTTTTGCGGATTTCCAAGGGGAGCCCCACGCTGCCTGGATCGGAGTTCTCGGCCGTCAAGCCCGGCCTGCGCGCGGCCGCGGGCATCGATCTCATGATCCGCGGCGGATGGGGCATTCGCTACGCGTTTCTCGAAACCATGCAGGGCAATCCGATCAGCCAGAAGCTGACGCCGAAGGGCTCGCGCGGGCTCGCCAATTTCCAGAACCTCTTCGGTGTGATGAAATATTTCCGGTAACGGAAATGTCCAAATCGATCCCGCTCCTCATCCTCTGCGCCGCCCTGGCCGCTCAAACCATCGAACACGAAGGCTTCCAAATGTTTCGAACAGGAACATTCGGAAATGCAGGGGCGAACCTTTACGTCTCGCGAGCCGGGCGCGTGCAGACCGTCAACCGCTGGGACCTGAACAATGACGGCTTCCTCGACATCCTGATCTCGAACGATCACGACAACCAGGAAACCGTAGACGCCTTCGTCTACTGGAACTCGCCCACGGGCTTTCGCTCGCTGCTGCCCGAACTGTGGAAAGAACGTCCACTCGCCCAAACCGTCTTCGGGTGGCTGGCGCCGGGCAACAAGCAGCTTACGAGACTGCCTTCCTTCGGAGGCGGCCGCTCGCTCATTGCCGACCTGAATCGCGACGGCTTTCCCGATCTGGTCTTCTGCAACTACATCCACAACTACCCGGGCATCCGCAGCGCGTACCTTTACTGGGGCAGCGCGAAGGGCTTCAACGCGGCCAACAAAATCGAACTGCCCACCAACTGGGCCGCGGGCGTGGCCGCCGCCGATCTCAATCGCGACGGATTCCTCGACCTGGTTTTCGCCAACCAAGGCGCGGAAGCCGGCCTCGAAAATCTCTCGCGCGATCTCGGGCTCGACTCGTTCATCTACTGGGGCAGCGCGCGCGGTTTCGACACGAAGAATCCCGGCCACCTTCCCACTCGTGGAGCACGCGACGTGGTCATCGCCGACATCAACGGCGATCAGTTTCCCGATGTCGCATTTCTCAACGGCGCGCGCGATGCGAAAGAGGTGCAAGTCTTCTGGGGCGGAACCGCTCCCCACTCGGCAGCGCGCATGCAGGCTGTGCCCGTGCCCGACCCCACTGCGATCCGCGCCGCGGACGTCGATGGCGATGGAAAAGCCGATCTCGTGATCGCCACCGCGGGCGGCCGCCAAACGGTGGGCACCGACCAGACAGACGCCGGTGAGCCTCAGGTGCTGGTGATGCACGGCTCAGCGACTGGACTCGATCCGAAGCGCACGGAACGCTTGCCCGCCGCATCTCCGCGCGACGTCGCGGTGGTGGACATGAACGCTGACGGCTTGCCTGACATCGCGGTGGCCAACGCCGAAGGCTCCGAGTCGTTCGTTTATTGGGGCGCCAAGAGTGGATTCGATCCCGAGCGCCGCACTGCGCTGCCCACGATGAGTGCGAACGGCGTTGCGGCGGGCGACTTCAACGGCGATGGCAACGTCGATATCGCATTCGCCAACTCGCACGACGACCAAACTTATGACGTGGCCTCGTACATCTACTGGGGCAGCAAGCAGGGCTTCGCGCCCTATTTGCGCAGCGAGTTGCAGAGCTTCGGCGCCGCGAGCGTGACCGCGGGCGATCTCGATGGTGACCGCCGCCCCGAGCTGGTGTTCATCAATCAATACAGCGGACGTTACGCGGGCCGGCAGAACAGTTTCATCTTCTGGGGCAATCCACATCATCACTACTCCACGGCGTCGATGGCGAGGCTGCCCACTGAAGGCGCGTACGACACCACGGTGGCCGACTTCGATGACGATGGCTACGCCGACATCCTGTTCACCAATGCCTATATTCAATCCGCGTTTCTCTACTACGGAAGCCGCTACGGATACTCGACCGGCCGGCGACAAGTGCTGGAAGCGGGCGCGGCGCACGCAAGCAATGCGGCGGACCTCAATCGCGACGGCTACCTCGACTTGATCATCTCCGGCACCGTGAACGGCAAGCCTCGCGGGACCATCCTTTGGGGATCAGACAAAGGCTTCTCCACCGATCGCGCCACCGTACTGGCGCTGAAGGCGAAGCGCAACGCGCTCACGCAGGTGGTGGCCGATTTCAATCGCGACGGATGGCTGGATCTCTCGTTCAGCGATCACTACTTCGGCTCGCTCGAGATCTACTGGGGCGGCGAGAAAGGCTACAGTAGCGAGCGCATGTGGACGCGGCAGATGCAAGGCGGCGGACTCAGCGTAGCGGACCTGAACGGCGACGGGGTTCTCGACTTCGTGGTTCCGGGCATGTTCAACGCGGCCACCAAGTCATACGACAACCGCACGCGCGTCTACTTGGGGACGGCCGATGGAACGCCCGCAGCCACGCCGATCGCCGATGTGGAGGCGTTTGGGTCCATCGAATGCGCGATCGCCGACTTCAATCGCGATTCCAAGCTCGACCTCGCTTGCACCAACTACATGTCGGACAAGACGCGGTCTCTGCCGATGTTCGTCTACTGGGGTTTGGGCGGCGGCAAGTTCAGCGATCGCAACCGGACGGTGCTCCCCGCCGAGTCGTCCGCCGGGATCCAACCGCTCGACCTCAACGATGACGGGTACCCGGATCTGGTGGTGCACAACCATCTCAAAGACGGCGATCATTCGATCCGCAGCTACATTTACTGGAATGAGAAGGGAGCCTTCGACGCCAAGCGCAGAGAGGAATTGCCGACGTTCGGTCCGCACTTCTCGCAGATGACGCCGGTGGGCGGCGTGATGACGCGGAGACTCGAAGAGCAGTTCGTGTCGGAGGCGGTGGAGGCCGGTGGGGCGGCAAGGCTCTCGTGGAAAGCGCAGGAGCCACGCGGGTCAAAGCTAATGTTTGAAACAAGATCCGCGGATACGCGCGAGGCGCTCGATCGCGCTCCGTGGGCCTCGCCGCTCGAAACGAAGGGCCGCTGGCTGCAGTATCGGGCGCGATTTACGTCATCGAATGCGGCTTCGTGGCCGGTGCTCGAAAAGGTGACGATCACGGTGGCAGCGAAGCCCTGACCGTGGCAGCGAGGCGGGTCCGCGCGAGACCAACTTTTCCGGGCAGATTGCGTCTCTCGATCAGATGCGATTCGTCGTGACCTGTCATGCGGTGTCCTTGGCGCTAATCCTGGCCTCTTGCGAATGGGACATTCGGCTCGCCTGTTCAGTTCGAATTGACGCAGTGACCGGGCAGATTCGCAACTTCCACACCGCCCTCGAAGCCTACCGGGAAGACACCGGCCACTACCCGAGCGCGGCCGAGGGACTCAGAGCGCTGCAAGTAGAGCCTGCGGGCACCCAAGGTTGGCAGGGACCCTACTTGCCACAAGACGCTCCTCTGGATATGTGGGGGCGACCCTATCAGTACCGGTTGGATACCAGAGGAAAGCCAGTCATCACGATCGAGCCCCGCAACAGAATCCAGAACGCAGACTTTCGGTAGGCCGAACGCGTCTCTCGATCAGATGCGATTCGTGCTGGCCGTTCTCGCGCTGCTCCTTGGGCTCTGTGTCACGTCCAGGAGTTGTCACAGCGATCATCACTCGATCAGAGAGCTCGTGGCCCGCGAACAGATCCGCGCCTCACGCCGCCTTGGATGTCTACCGCAAGGACTCCGGACACTATCCGAGCGCGACCGAGGGACTCCGTGCGCTACGCGTAGCTCCGCCGCGCACCAAAGGCTGGCACGGACCCTACCTGCCTCAGGACATCCCAGACGACCCATGGGGCCACCCATATCAATACGGACTCGACGCGGCCGGCGAACCCGTGATCGCTACTGCGCTCGCTTCCACCGAAGCAATCGCTTCTCCGCCGCGTTGACCACCGCGCCCACCGCCAGGACCACCGCCGCGAGCACCGTCATGCCCGCGAATACACCCGTGGTATCGAACGTCCCCTCAGCCTGCGCGATCATGTAGCCGACCCCGCGCGAAGCTCCGAGGTACTCGCCCACCACCACCGCGATCATCGCGAAACCGACGCTTACGTGCAGGCTCGAGAAGATCCAGCTCAGCGCGCTCGGCACCAGTACATGGCGCACCAGTTGCCGCTCTCCCGCGCCGAGCATGCGCGCGTTGTCGAGCAGTGTGCGATCCACATCGCGCACGCCCTGCCACGTATTGAAGAACACGATGAAGAACACCACGGTCACACCGAGGGCGACCTTCGACCAGATTCCCAACCCGAACCACAGCAGAAAAATCGGAGCCAGCACCACGCGGGGCAGCGCGTTGGCGACTCGCAAGAACGGATCGAGAAGGTCAGAGAGAAACGGCCGGCGCGCGAGCAGGAATCCCAGGCCCACGCCGAGCGCGGATCCGATGGCGAATGAAAGCGCGGCCTCGGTGAGCGTAGTGGCGAGGTGCGACCAGATGGCGCCTTCCACGATCCACTGGCCCACGCGCGTGATCACGTCGCTCGGGCGGCTGAAGAAGAATTTGTCGAGCCAGCCGATGCGCGAGCCGGCTTCCCATACCGCCAGCAGCCCCGATGCGAGGAGGATTTGCCAGAGCAGCATCGCGGCTCATCACCCGGCCGGGTGATCGTCTCCCGTGTGGACGCGGACCACTTCCTGCCGCAGCGTGGACCAAATGTGGCGGTAATATTCGTGGAAGCGATCGTCAGTCTTGATGTCGAGCAGCGCGCGCGGCCGCGGGAGATCGATCTCGTATCGCCCCACCACGTGGCTCGCCGGCCCCGCCGAGAGAACCACTACCTCGTCCGACATGCCGATGGCTTCCTCGAGATCGTGCGTGACGAACACCACCGTCTTGCCCGATCCCTGCCACAGCTCGAGGATCTCGCTCTCCATCTTGATGCGCGTGTGCACGTCGAGCGCGCCGAACGGCTCGTCCATCAGCACGATTTCCGGATCCACGATCCACGCCTGCGCCATGGCCGCCCGCTTGCGCATGCCGCCGCTCAACTGCGCGGGATAGCGATCGCCGAAGCCGTCGAGCCCCACGCGATGCAGCCATTCGCGTGCGCGGTCGCCGCCGTCCTGATCGCGAAACGTGAGGCCCAGCCGGACATTGTCGAGCACGGTCTTCCAGGGTAGCAGCGCATCCTGCTGGAACATGTACGAGGCGCGGCGATTGATTCCGGAGAGCGGCTCACCGCCTACGCGCACGGTGCCGCTCGATGGCGCGCCGAGCCCGGCGGCGAGATTCAGTAGCGTGGATTTGCCGCATCCGCTCGGACCCACCACGCTCACGAAGCGTCCGCGCGCGAAGTCGAGCGAGATGTCTTGCAGGGCCGTGTACGAACCGAACGATTTGGTGACGCGTTGAAAGGAGATCATCATGGGCCCACGCGGGCCCGAAATACAAAATACTCGCTCAGGAGAAAATTCGCAATCGACGTGATGGCGACGGCGGCCAGGTTCGCCGGGAGATAAGGCATTCCGAGCGAGCCCACGAAGATCCGCATGAGCAGCACGTTCGAGACGATCGACACCAGTCCGTTGCCGAGATGAAAGCGCGCCAGGCGCGCCATTCGCTCGGGAAAACCGGCCGGGCGGTCGGCCCAGGTCCAGCGCTCATGCCACAGGAAATTGTGCAGCACTGCGGCTTCCACGGCCAGCGCCGTGGCCACCAGATAATGCCACCCGAACGCGCCCTTGAACAGCGCCAGCGCTCCCAACTGCACGGCGATGCCGATGCCGCCCACCGCGTTGAACTTCAGCCAGCGATGCGTGAGCGCGCTCACGGAAGGCGCTCGGCTTCGTAGAGATGCGTCGTGTGGCGAATCACGGCGACCAATAGCATAGCGGCCATGCCGATCATCCCGATCACGCCGCCCACGTCGAAGATCAGGAACTCGCGCCCGAACAACTGCCCCTTCGATTGGCCAGCCAGCAGCACCAGATTCCCGATGCACAACAGGATCCGCAGTTCCGTAGGGCTGAACTTCCAGAACGAAAGGTGGAAGGTCCCGATGGTGTACGTGGTGAGGTAGACCTCGATCGAGATCATGAAGTAGGCGATGATCAGCCCGGCCGCGACCCAGCCCGACATGTAGCCCGAAAGCCCCAAACCGCCGATGAGGAAAAATGTTCCAAACATATCCACCACGTGGTCCACGTAGAAGCCGTAGCGGGGGCGCTGCCGGTTGCGCACGCGCGCCAGCGTGCCGTCGAGCGAGTCGCCGAACCAGTTCAGGATGAGGAAGGCGATCACCATGAGCAACCCTGCCTGGCTCACGCTCGCGTACCAGTAGCTGAGTCCGGCGCCGATCAGCGACACCAGCCCGAGCGACGTCAGGTGGTCGGAATTGACGCGCGCGGGCATCCGCTCGGCCAGCCAGATCAGCGTCTTCTTTTCGAGCGGCGCCAACATGCTCATTTGCGCGCGCTGCGCCTCTTTGAATCCCATCTTCGCGGATCCGGTCTTGGCAGGCGGTGTGATGGGCGCAGACATCGTGATCGTGTTGCTCTCCATGATTTGGTTCCTCCTATTCGGTAATGCTGAATCCAGCGTACGCGCCGAAGCGTTTTCCGCCATCGGCCGTGATCCACGCCTCGGCCACATAACGGCCCGGCGGCAGTTCGCGGTCGGCGTCAATCACCCACGTACGTTGCCCGGGCCCCACTTTCTCGGTGCCCGTCACCGCCACAAACAGTGTCCCGATGGACCACTGGAAAACCTGTTCCCCCTTCTCGTTGCGGATCACCATGTCGTAGCGCTGACCGCTCGAGAAATTCAGTTCCACGGGCTCGGGTTGCGTGTTGCGGAGCGTGAGGCGAGCCGAGATCGCTTGTCCGCGCCGATACACCGCGCGGTCAAGGGACAGGCTGGTGGTCAACTCCGGCTCCGACAGCACCGTCACGCCTCCGATGCGCGCGTAGATCAGGTCCAACCGGCGCGGCCCCGCGATGGTCGTCGACTCTCGCTGCACCAAACCAACGTAGGGCGCGAACGTCTCTTGCGTCAGCCCCGCGTCGGCGCAGCGCCCGGGCGGATACGCGATCTTCAAAGAATGTTGGAAATCGCCCGCCGGTAGCTTCAACGACGCATCGCGCGATTCCACCCGAGCGGTCTCATTGCAGGCGTCCACTGCCGTCCGATAGGTTCCGCCTTCCGCCGTGGCGAACTCCGCCCACACCTCGTCCTGCCGCGTGTTCGTGTTGAAGCGGAAGAGCGTGCCAGTCTCCGAGGTTCGCAAGTAGACCGGACCGTCCGAAAGCCCGGTCAACACGGAATAGACGCGCCCATTGAAGGTCTGGGTGCCCGTGATGCTCATCACCACGGTCGAGGTGGACCGCGCGAAACTCTCGCGATAGATCCATTCGTTGCCCGTGTGGAGCGGGAAGTAGTCGGGTGTCTGGGCCGTCACCGCCGCAACCAGCGGCAAGCTTGCGAGAATCAGTCGCACGCCAAGTTGGACGGAGGTCTACCGGATTAAGTTTCAATCATCTTTGCCAATCTCTACAAGGCGACTCGGACACGGCGTGCCGTGAACGTCTCATTGCCCCCGATCTCGAGAACTCGCAGTCACATGCACCGGGCCCTCGCGGAATTCGCTCGCGGCGAAGGCGCTGACTCGCCTGATCCCCGAAGCGACCGGGTATCAGCCGTCGGGTGAGCATGGCGTTACTCAGGAGCCAGATGATCCCGAAGCATCGAAGACGCTGTCCGCATTGGGTCTTTGAGTCTCACCCACACTGGTATGATGGTGGCGAGGATGTCGGCATGTCAGAGCAAGTTCAGTCTATAGTGGAGGCCGTACGCAGCTTGACTGCCGAGCAGCGCAGGGAACTGATGGGGGCATTGGCCACCGTCGAAACATCCCGAACGCCGGTCTCCGCCAGCCGCCGGGAACTTGTCCAAGCGATCAAGGGCAAGTACCGCGACGTCCCCACCTCGAGTGAGTCGTTCATGAGCCGGAAAAGGGAAGATCTCGCCCTGGAATCCCGGTCGTGATCTTTGTCCTCGATGCGAGCGCTATGATCGCGTTCCTTCGCGGCGAGCCCGGCGCCGATGCGGTAGCCGAGATCCTCCTCGACTCCGAGTCGCAATGTTACGCTCACGCGCTCAATCTCTGTGAGGTGTTCTACGACTTCGAACGGACTGCAAACCGGCAGGATGCCCTGCAAGCGGTGGCGGACCTGGCAACGCTGGGCGTGATCGAGGATGCGAGCCTCGCTCCGGTTGTATGGCAAGCTGCTGGAACTCTGAAAGCTCGTCTGCGGAGGGTTTCATTGGCTGACTGTTTCGCCATTGAGCTGGCCGCGCGCCTGGAAGCAACCATCCTCACGGCAGATCATCACGAGTTCGATGCTCTGGCTGCACAACCCGATTACAGAATTCAGTTCATCCGCTGAGGCAGTGCGCCACCGATTTCGGTTGTTCATGCGGCTGCGCCCGGCGGCTGGTCGATCGCGATCGGTTTTGTATCGACGGTCGCGGTCTGCACCATGGTGGCATCAGCTACATATTGCAGGATAAATCCGGGCCGCGCCATCGCGTAAACGTAGACCTCATCGTATGCCGCGCGTATGGTCTCCATTTCAGACAGAGTACCCAATCATGCGGCCGTAGATCTCTAACCCGACAGGCTGGAGCGACGATTGGAGGTCGCGGCTGGGTCCACGGGGTCGCATGACGCTGCGCATGTGGCCTTCCAAGTGGATGGGCGGCCATTCGGAAATTGGCCCCAAACTCCTCGCTCAGGAGGATAAGGAATGACTTGTCGCGCAGGGTCTTGAAGACCGGGACTATGGTAGGGCGCCGTACCAGCAGAATGCGGCTGGGGGCCACAAACGAAGGTGGGGAGCCTCCGCGCGGACCACGCACACCAGCGTTTTCAGAGCTTGGGCGGATAGAATGCGTCGATGTTGAAAAAAACAGCGACCTTCGCGCCGCTCTTCGGATCATTCACTTCGATTCGATCCCAGTTGTGCGGCGTACCCGTGATGAGCGACTGCTGGCCGAAAGGCGGGAGCCCCAGCACCTCCATGGTGATGTACTCCTCGAAGGTGCCAATCACTTCAAATGCCGTGGCTTGAGACTTGCCGTCGCCTGACGACAGGATGGAGCGGATCAGCATAGAAGTGACGCCATCGTGAAACTTGGCCTTCTCCTTGTTGCCGAGCCCGCCAAACGCCTGGGCCGCCATCGCGTGTGCGCGGATATTCACAAACCCGCGCTTGATCATCTTCTCCGCCATGTCCGCGGCCTTCTTGAAGTTTTTCGACTGCAGCTCTTGGCGGAGGGCGAGCAGATCCTTGTTCTCTCCGCGCGCGTCGCAACGGCTGGCCTGCAGGCAAGCCATGCGGAGGGCACGGCCGTCAACGGCCGGATCTCCCTTTGTCACCCTTTCGACCAGCTCTTGATATGCCGATTCCAGATCGTCAGCGCCGTAGGCAAGGGACGCGACGACCAGCGCGCCTAGGAGAGTAAGCTTCCGCAGGATCACGTCTACATTATGCGCATACGCCCGTCAGTCTCTGGCGGACTTGGGGTTACCCGGCCCCGAGACGGGTTTCTCGCGTGCTCTAGCGCGTCGTGCAATAGGCGGTTGAAGTTGCCTTGCATCCTGCTGGCCAGCGCAATATGGTTGCCGGAGGGTAGCACGTGAAAGGCCGGGGTGGTTGAAGTTGCCTTGCATCCTGCTGGCCAGCGCAATGGCCGCATCGCCGAACTTGTCGCGCATGCGGTCCACCGCGGACTAGGCCCGTTGCCGTTTGCCGTTCTGCACGCCGCCCAGGAGATCCAACTGCCCTTCGAAGCTGCTCAACTGCCCCGCCTGGACGCCGAGCAACCGCACTTTGCGTCCGCGCTATTGCAAAACCCATCCGCATGGCGACACGTTTTGCGCAACCTCCCCTCCGCCCAGCCCTCGGTGGTTCCGCCAAGTAATGTTGACGGCCTACACGCCAAACAATGCCGAAAGTGACAGGGGCTTTTTCCTCATAGCTTCCACAGAAACAGCGCAAAGCTCACCCACCCGCCAGCCAACGCCACCCATCCCCAAGCCCGGGTGCTCGGCAGTTTCCACCACATAAACAGCCCCGTCACGATCCACAGCACCATCGCCAGGCACACCAGATCCACCACCGCGCCCCACAGCCAGTTGAAGAACCCCGCCTGCTCGAACCCACCCTTGGCGTGGAGCCCCGTCAGGAAGTGATCCGCCCGAAACGTCGCGTCCTCCGCCACCAAGCGCCTATCTTTGACGTAATACTTCAATTGTGTCGACTGAAATGGCCGCCAAACATAGACATTTACCTGATCCGGACCCTGCCGATAAGCTCCATACGTTCCGCTCAGCCCATGCTCGCTCACCACATGGTCGGCGAACGCCCGCAACTCATCGCCTGCGGGAACCGGAATGTCGTAGGGCTTGTCGAACCTTTGTTTCCAACGCGGTTGGCCTGACGCTGTGAATCGTTGCTCGAAATATTGGCCGTGGCTGAACGGGACCGAACTGAGCCCATACATGAGGAACCACGGCAGCAGAACCAGTCCCAAGTAAAGATGAACGCGGCGGCACAGGTGGAGGAACCGCACTACAGCACCCCCAGGAATACGGCGAACAACGCAACCCCACCGAGCAAGAACGCCGTACCCCAGCGCCGCGTCACCTTCATCTCCCACCACATCCAGAGACCGGATAAGGCCCAGAACAGGACCCCGGCGATGAACAGGTCCACCAGGAACGCCCAGGTGTCGTCTAGGAGGTAGGGCGTCTGGAAACCGCGCCGCCGGTGCATTCGCTCGAGCCAGGCGGCGCCCTCGAAGTGTTGGCGTTCCACGGTGAGGCGGCTCGCTTCGAGAGTCACGCGAACGGGCCGGAAGGCGTCATTGCGTTGGATCACCAGGCGGCCGTCGCGGTTCTGCGCCTGATGAGCGCCCTCGATTCCGAGACTTGAGAGGATGGCAGGTCCTGAAGGCTCGCCGTGGTACTCGGTCTCGCTCAGTTTCTCCCACCGAGGCGGGGGTGGTTTGTGGCCGCGAAACAGAGTACGGTGATTCATGACGAAAGTGCTCGCCATGTACATGAGGACCCACGGAGTGAGGAACAGCGCCAGGTAGAGATGGGTGCGCCGGATCAGTTTCGAAAGCATGCCAGGAACACTCTACCATCTCACAGGGGGGGCGGTTGCCGGGTGGTACCAAAGCGAGCCTCAGAAATACTCTAGGACCGTTCTAAGGTGAATCCTGGATTCCCGAGATCCAGGGTCAGCTAGTAGATTGGGATCAACCCACTCTAGTACCGGTTCGCCGGAAGCGGCGGACTTGCGGGTTTTTCGAGTCGAGGGAGGAGCGTCATGACCGTCTCTTTGGAGCGGCTGTCTACAGACCAGGACAGTTTCCGTAAAAGTTACGAACAACAACTGGAGGCCTTCATCCGGGCGATCGTCGAGGTCTACCGGCGTGGTGGCGTGCCACGGGAGCAGGACCTGGAAAACTGCTTCTCACTCCGCAAGCGGTTCTGCGAACACCGTCTGGCGGTAGCCGAAACGGCCAAGGGGCTGGGTGCGCCGGCGGTGGACGTCGACGAAATCACCACCCTCAAGCAGTTGGAAGACATCGTCGAGTCGGCCCGCGTCGCCGTGGCCGAAGAACTGCGCCGCCAGGAAGAGGAGCGCCGCCGCCAGGAAGAAGAGCGGAAGCGTCAAGAAGAAGAGCGCCGCCGCGTGGAAGCGGTGAACGCCATTCTCGACAGTGTGGCCGGCATCGGACACAAAGAGAAGGCGGACTTCGCGCCCGTGGTCGAGATCCACAAGACGATCGCCGCGTTGCGCGAGCGCACCGCCGGCGGCGTGCTTGCCGATGAGGAGTTGCAGACGCTGCTGGCCGGCCAGCATCCGATGCAATCGCTGCTCCGGATCGTCGATCAGCCTGACCAGCTCTCCGATGACGAATGGGTCACGGCTCAAGACGCCGTCGCGAAGACGTGGGGCAACGAAATGACCACGGCCATTTCGCGTGGCAGGCTGGTCCGCAAGGAAGGCACGGCCAGCGGGCCGGTGGTGGAAGATCGCGCGGCTGCCGAAAAGGCCGCCCGCGAGCAAGCCGAGCGCCAGGAGGCGGAGGCTCGCGAGAAAGCCGCCCGTGAGCAGGCCGAGCGCCGCGAAGCCGAAGCTCGCGAGAGAGCGGCTCGCGAAGAGGCCGAACGCCGCGAAGCCGAAGCCCGCGAGAAGGCTGCTCGCGAAGAGGCCGAGCGCCTCGATGCGGCGGCCCGCGAGAAGGCTGCTCGCGAAGAAGGCGAGCGTCGCGAGGCGGAAGCTCGCGAGAAAGCCGCTCGCGAGAAAGCCGCTCGCGAGAAAGCCGCTCGCGAAGAAGCCGAGCGCCACGAAGCCGAAGCCCGCGAGAAGGCCGCTCGCGAAGAAGCCGAACGCCACGAGGCCGAAGCCCGCGAGAAAGCCGCTCGCGAAGAAACCGAACGCCAGGAAGCCGAACGCCAAGAAGCGGAAGCTCGCGAGAAGACCGCTCGCGAGGAAGCCGAGCGCCGCGAAGCCGAAGCTCGGGAGAAGGCCGCACGCGAAGAGGCCGAACGCCAGGAAGCCGAAGCTCGCGACAAGGCTGCTCGTGAAGAAGCCGCTCGGCGCGAAGCCGAAGCTCGCGAAAAGGCTGCTCGTGAAGAAGCCGCTCGGCGCGAAGCCGAAGCTCGTGAGAAGGCTGCTCGCGAAGAAGCCGCTCGCCGTGAAGCCGAAGCTCGCGAGAAGGCTGCTCGCGAAGAAGCCGCTCGCCGCGAAGCCGAAGCTCGCGAGAAGGCTGCTCGCGAAGAAGCCGCTCGCCGTGAAGCCGAAGCTCGGGAGAAGGCTGCTCGCGAAGAAGCCGCCCGCCGCGAAGCCGAAGCTCGCGAGAAGGCCGCTCGCGAAGAAGCTGCCCGCCGCGAAGCCGAAGCTCGCGAGAAGGCTGCGCGCGAGGAGGCCATCCGCCGCGAACATGCTGCTCGTGAACAGGCCGCCCGTGAGCACGCGGCTCGGGAGCAAGCCGCCCGCGAACGCGCTGCCCGCGAAGAAGCCGAACAGGAAGCCATGCGCCACGAGGCTGCCCGCTTGGCGCAAGCCACCCTGGCCGCCGAAACCGCCGCCCGCTCGCAACGCAAAGCCGAAGCGCGCTTGGTTGCCGATACGCGTCCCAATTCCGTCGACGAAGGCGAGGGAGAGGACATCGGTTACGATCCGATGGCCAACCACACCGCGTTCGGTTCTCCTTCGCGGCCCGGAACCATTCCGCACCGGCATGAAGCTCCGGCGCAGAGCTGGTCCAAGCAAAGCTGGGCGAATCCGGCCCCGGCCCAGGATGCCGAGGAAGAAATCGACCCGGTCTTGGCCACGCCAGACGGGCTCGCCATCTGGGAACGCGAACCCGTGGAAGAGATCTGCGTTGTCTGCGGCGACATGGCGCTCTCGCACCGCTGCCAGAAGTGCGGCAGTTGGCTCGACCTCGGCGACCTCGACGCCCTGTTCAACAACGACGGCTCCAATCGCGCCGCCCTCGAACAGGCTGTCGAGCACTACAAGTCGCAACCCGAGCATCCCGAGCGCGACCGCAGCCTCGCCGTGGCCCTGCTCAACCTGCACCGGCCCTCGGAAGCCATCCCCTACCTGACCACGCTGGTCCAAACCGATCCCCAGGATCCCGCCGGCCGGTCACTCCAGGACCTGCGTAGCCGCAAGACGGTCCTCATGGTGGATGACGACGCCAAGGCGAACGCTGTTTTCGCTCGCACTCTGCATCGCAACGGCTTCAGCACCGTCATGGCCAGCGACGCTTTCGAAGTGGCCCCCCTGGCGCGCGAGGTGGAAGTGGACCTCGTCCTCCTCAACGCCAACATGGCCGGTATGGACGGCTATACGCTCGCCAACCTGCTCCGCTCCGATGCCGCCACGCAGCACATCCCGATCGTCATGGTCACCGCCGAAAACGGTCTGATGAGCCGCATGCGCAGCCGCTTCTCCGGTGTCGACGCGTTCTTTACGAAGCCCTTCGACACCACCAAGCTCCTCACTACGCTGCACCGCGCTCTTGCCGCTCAACCCGGCCAGGAAGCCGGCCAGGAATCCGAAGAGAAGCGCACGGTCCCGTTGGGCTAATCTCTATGCGAGTGTCGGCGGGGCCTCAGCGCCCCGCCGACTCATCGCCGCAACAACTCGCGGTACAGTTCCTTCGCCCGGCCCGCGTCCACGCCCAAGACGACTTCGGTCGCCGTCCCACCCGGATCCTCCACCACTGCCCCGTACTTCTCGCCGAACTTCGTCTCCACCCGCAGCCGCATTCGCTCCCCAGTCTCGAACAGCCCCGGATCGATCAAATACGCCGCCGCCAACTCATCCCACAGATAGGTCTTCGCCGACGCATCCTTCAAAAACCCCGGGTACTCGTTCCCGAACGACTCGCGATAGAGCCGCGTGACCGGCGTATCGGCTGCCACCACGCGATCGAAATCCTCGCGCGTCACCACCACCTTGTTGCAAACGTCGAGCGCGAACAACACGCGGTGGGCGATCGGCGCCCGCAGCACTTCGTCCGCCGCTTCCGGATCGAACCAGAAATTGAATTCCGCCGCCGGAGTCACGTTCCCCTTCACGCGGACGTTCCCGCCCATGATCACCAGCTTCTCGATCCGGGAAGCGATCGCCGGACGCTTGCGCAACGCCAGTGCGAGATTCGTCAGCGGACCGATCGCCAGCACCGTCGCCGGCTGCCGCTCCAGCGATTCGATCAGAAAGTCCACTGCCGTGGTCCGCTCCGCCTTCGGCTTCGGCAGCGCAAACGCCCCCGCGAATTCGAGCTTGCCCTCGCGCCGGCTCATCGCCGCCGTGTGCCGCAGCGGCTTCGGAGCTCCCGTATGCACCGGAACATCCAGCCCCAGCAGCGCCAGCGTCTTGCGAGCGCTCGCCGACCCGAACGCCGACCATGTATTCCCCGACACCGTGGTGACGCCCGCGATCCGCACCCTTTCCGGACTCCGCGCCAGCATCGCGATCGCCGCGTTGTCGTCGGTGAAGGCGCCGGGATCGGTGTCGATCAGTAGGGAAACGGCCATGAGCAAAAGAGCAGCGGGCGGGATTACCATGGTGCGATCATGCCAATCACTCGACGATCCTTCTTGGCCTCCGCAGCCGCGGCAGCGGCGCAAGCCCAGCCACGCACCAACATCCTCTTGATGATGGCTGACGACCTCGGATACGAGTGTCTGAGCTGCTACGGTAGCACGTCATACCGGACCCCCAATCTCGACCGCCTGGCCGCGACCGGAGTTCGTTTCACCCAAGCCTACGCCCAGCCCCTCTGTACCCCGACGCGAGTCCAGTTGATGACCGGGAAGTACAACCAGCGCAACTGGCGCGCCTTCGGCGTGATGGATCCGAAGGAGCGTACCTTCGGCCACGCCTTCACCGAAGCCGGATACAAGACCGCCATCGCCGGCAAGTGGCAACTGTGGAGCTACAATCCTCCGGACTTCGAGCCCGAATGGCGCGGCAAAGGCAAGCTGCCCAAGGACTCGGGCTTCGAAGAGTACTGCCTCTGGCACACCGGCCACACCGAAGAGAAAGGCTCGCGCTACGGCGACCCGACCTACGAAGAGAACGGCCGCCTCTACAAGCAGCAGAAGGACAAGTTCGGCGAAGACATCTTCAACGAGTATTTGATGCGCTTCATCGAGCGCAATCGCGACCGGCCTTTCTTCGCTTACTATCCGATGACTTTGACCCACGGTCCGTTCATGGCCACCCCTCGCAGCAAGACCTGGACCGCAGCCCGCCTGAAGAATGACCGGGCGAACTTCAAAGACATGGTGGAGTACATGGATGAAGTGGTGGGCCGGATGGTCTCGCACCTGGACAAGCTCGCGCTTCGCGAACGCACGCTGATTCTCTTCTACAGCGACAACGGAACCGACAAGACAATCACGTCGCGGCTCGGCGATCGGGAGATTCGCGGCGGCAAGGGGCTTACCACCGATGCCGGTACGCGCGTGCCCCTGATCGCCAACTGGAAGGGCGTGTCCCCGCAGGGCAAGGTGCTCGACGATCTGGTGGACTCCACCGATTTCTATCCGACCATTGCCGAGGCCGCCGGCATCCGCCTACCCGCCAGGGAAATCTTCGATGGCCGCAGTTTCCTGCCCCAGGTGCGCGGAAAGAGAGGCAATCCCCGGGATTGGATCTACAGCCATTTCGATCCGAGGCCGGGCCACGACAAAGAGGCTTACACGAAGTTACAGCGCTTCGCGCGGAATCAGCGATTCAAGCTCTATGACGACGGGCGGCTGTTCGACGTGCCGGCGGACGTGGAGGAGCAGCATCCGCTCGCCGCGGCTGCGGGCGGCGCGGCGGCAGCCAAGGCCCGAGCGGCGCTACAGCGCGTTCTCGACTCCATGCGTTCCTGAGCCGGGCCCCCCGAGTTGCGGCCAACCCGTGTGTATCGTGTAGGATGAGAAAAGCGAGGATTTCCGCCCTAGACGTCCGGACTCCGCGCGGTTTACTGAACTATCGCCAGATCTCATCGAAAGCATCGACGCGAAAACCTTGAAACAGGAAAAAACCTCTACCCCAGCGGAAATCGACACCGAACAGCAGGCGCAAGCATTCGACAAGGCGATGGCGTTTTTCAACAAGCGCGACTTTGCCAAGGCCATGCCGCTGTTCGAGCAGGCCGGAGAGGGCCCGGTCACGGAAATGGCGCATGTGGCGAAAATGCACGCCCGCATGTGCGAGCGGCGGCTGGGCGGCGCGCAGCCCGTGCTCCAGACGCCAGAAGACCAGTACAACTACGCGATCGGCCTTCTGAACCAGGGGCGCGTGGATGACGCCGCGCAATTGCTGCGCAAAGCGATCGCCGGCCGGGAAGACGCCGACCACTACCACTACGCTCTCGCGCTTGCCAGCGGACTCAAGGGCGAAATGGAAAGCTCGGCCAATCATCTGCGCAAAGCCATCGAACTCCAGCCCGCCAACCGTGTCAATGCCCGCAACGATCCCGAGTTCGCGCCGCTGGCTCAACATCCGCTCATCCGGGAAGTCTTGAACGCATCGTAAGGGTACTCTTCTGGCTCAGCCGCTTACGCCAGCTCCGCATGGTCCGCTCCGCATCGTGGTGATCGGAGGCGGAACCGGACTCTCTTCCACCCTGCGCGGCCTGAAAGAATACGTGCCGCATCCGGGCGAGACTCAGCCCGCGCGATTGCCGTTGATCGAGGTAACCGCCGTGGTGACGGTCACCGATGACGGAGGCAGCTCCGGGCGGCTGCGCCGCGAACTCGACGTGCTGCCCCCGGGCGACATCCGCAACTGCATGGTGGCGTTGTCCGAAGACGAAACTCTGCTCGCCCGCCTGTTCGAATACCGCTTCGAAGGTGGCACGGGACTCAAGGGCCACAGCTTCGGCAACCTGTTCCTGACTGCGCTGACCCACGTGACCGGCGACTTCGCCAAGGCCGTCTCGTTCTCCTCGGAAGTTCTGGCCAGCCGCGGAAAGATCTTCCCTTCCACGTCATCGAACGTGACGCTCGAAGGCGTTCTCGAAAACGGCAAGCTCGTGATCGGCGAGACCAACATCAGCCGCAGCCGCACGCCGATCCGCACCATCCGGCTGAAGCCGAAGAAGTGCAAGCCGCTGACGGATACGCTCACTGCCATCGCCCAGGCGGATTTGATCTGCCTCGGCCCGGGATCGCTCTTTACCAGCGTAATTCCCAACCTGCTGGTGGACGGGATCCCGGAAGCGATCAGGCGTTCGCCCGCACGCAAGGCCTACTTCGTGAACCTCATGTGGCAGCCAGGCGAAACGATGGACTTCAAGGCGTCGGATCACGTGGAAGCCTTGTTCCGCCACTCGATGCCGGGCCTGGCCGACACCGTGGTGCTCAACACACGGCCCATTACTGGATCCCGGCGCCGGCGTTACGCCGCGCAGCGGGTGTTCCCGGTGCAGAACGATTATCCCCGCCTCGCTGAGTTGGGCCTGCGCGTGGTGGGCCGCAATCTGCTGGCGCGAGGGGACAAGATTCGACACCTTCCTCAAGCCACGGCCGCCGTCGCCGTGGAACTGGCACAAGAGGCGCGTGCATCGCGCCTCGGCATCAGGGGCAGTGTCGCCATGAGCGCGGGCTACTGAGCTCGCCCTCGAGCGGATGCCGGAGAACCTAACGGCAACCGGCATTTCGGCCGATGGAGAAGAGGAGACATGACTCGGAACGTAACAATCGCCATTCTTGCCGCGGGCCTCGGGACCCGCATGAAGTCGAAGAAGGCCAAGGTGCTGCATCGCGCCGGCGGATTCACTCTCGTCGAGCACGTGATCCGCGCCGCGCAGAAGGTGGCCGAGCCGGACGACATCGTCACCGTGGTGGGTCACCAGGCCGATCAGGTTCGGGCCACGGTCGCTCATATGGGTGTCCGCTTCGCCGAACAGACGGAGCAGAAAGGCACCGGCCACGCGCTCTCGATGTGCCGGCCTGCGCTCGAGGGCTCGGGCGAGTTGCTGATCGTTCTTTACGGCGATGGTCCGCTGCTGCGCGGGCAGACTCTCGAGACCCTGGTCGCGCGCCATCGCGCCTCGGGTGCGGCGGCTACGGTAGTCACCACGATTCTCGATGACCCATCCGGCTACGGCCGCATCGTGCGCGACAGCGCTGGCAATGTCCAGGCCATCGTGGAGCAGAAGGCCGCGAGCGAAGAGCAGAAGGCGATCCGGGAAATCAATTCCGGGCTCTATTGTTTCAACGCGGAACTCGTGTGGAAGCACATCGGCGAGATCGGGCCCAACCCGGCCTCCGGCGAATACTACCTCACCGATATTGTCGAGATCCTGCGCGGCCATGGCCATGTCGTCGCGCCGATGCTAGTGGAAGATTCCGCCGAACTGCTCGGCATCAACACGCGCGTGGAACTCGCTCAGGTGGACCGCATCTTCCGCGAGCGCAAGGTGCAGGAGCTGATGCTCTCGGGCGTCACCATCGAACGGCCGGAAACCGTGACCGTCGATCCCGACGTAATCATTGGCCGCGATACGGTGGTGGGGCCGTTCTGCCAGATTCTGGGCCGTACGGTAATCGGCGAAGACTGCATGGTGGGCGCGGGATCGATCATCAAAGACTCGACCATCGAAGACGCGGTGATGATCGACGCCTACACGCTGGTGGGGACCTCGCACGTCGAGCGCGACGCCCATCTCGGTCCGTTCTCGCGCCTCCGCATGGAAAATCGCGTCGAGCAGGGCGCGCACATCGGCAACTTCGTCGAGCTCAAGAAGACCCGCCTCGGCCGTGGATCGAAGTCGATGCACCTGGCCTACCTCGGTGACTCGGACATCGGCTCCAAGGTCAACGTCGGTGCCGGCACCATCACCTGCAACTACGACGGAACCAAGAAGCACCAGACCAAGATCGGCGCCGGAGCCTTCGTCGGTAGCAACTCCACCCTTGTCGCGCCCGTCGAAGTCGGCGACGAGAGCTACATCGCCGCCGGATCCGTCATCACCGACGCAGTACCCGGTGATGCGCTGGCCCTGGGTCGCGCCCGTCAGGTAGTAAAAGAAGGTTGGCCCAGCAAGCGCAAGATGGCCGCCTCCCGCAAATAGCACCCTGCTAGCCTGAACCTATCATCATGATCGATCTCGCAAGGCGCGCGCTCGACGCCGCGTGGTCCCGTGGCGCATCCTACGCCGACGTGCGTGCAGTGGAAAGCCGGGGCAGGACGCTCGGTGTCAAGAACGGCAAGGTTTCCCAGGTCTCTGAAGATGAAAGCGCGGGCATCGGCATCCGCGTCATCGTCGATGGCGCTTGGGGATTCGCCGCCACAGACGACCTGACGAACGCGGGCATCGAATCCGCTGCCCGCCTCGCGCTCGAGATCGCCACAGCCAGTGCCTCCGCCAAGAAGTACGACATTCGCCTCGCGCCCGAACCTCCCGCTCGCCTGACTTGGGTTTCGCCTTGCGCCATCGACCCGTTTTCGATCCCCGTGGAAACGCAAGTGGCGCTGCTGCTCGAAGCCGATGCCGAGATGCGCCGCGAGAAAGGAATCACGCTCACCGAAGCCTCGCTCGTATTCGAGCGTGCACGTCAGATCTACCTGAGCTCGGAAGGCAGCGAGATCGATCAGACACGCACCGTTACGGGCGCGGGCATGTGCTGCTACAGCTTCGGCGAGGGCGAAATCCAGAAGCGCTCGTACCCGAACTCCTTCGGCGGACAATATCAGCTCCGCGGTTGGGACCTTGCCCTCGAACTCGAGCTCGCCAAGCACGCTCCCCGTCTCGCAAGCGAATGCGTCGCGTTGCACTCGGCCGATCCGTGCCCGGAGATAACGGGGAATCTCATCCTCGATTCAGCGCAACTCGGGTTGCAGATCCACGAGTCGGTGGGCCATCCGATCGAACTCGACCGCGTCCTCGGCTCGGAAGCCAACTACGCCGGCATGAGCTTCCTCACGCTCGATCAGCTTGACCGTCTGCGCTATGGCTCGGAGATCGTCAACGTGGTTTGCGACGCCACCGAGGCACATGGTCCGGGGCTCGGCACCTTCGCCTTCGACGACGAAGGCGTGGCCGCGCAGCGCGTCGATATCATCAAGGCCGGTCAATTCAAGGGCTACATGAGCTCGCGGGAGACGGCGCACGCCATCGGGCAGAATCGATCCAACGGGACGATGCGCGCGACGAGTTGGAATCGGCTGCCGCTGATCCGCATGACCAACGTGAGTCTGCTACCGGGGACGAGTTCGCTCGACGAGGTGTTCGGCGTGGACCACGGCATCTACATGGAAACCAACCGAAGCTGGTCGATCGACGACAAGCGCTACAACTTTCAGTTCGGCTGCGAGATCGGTTGGGAGATCAAAAACGGCAAGCGCGTGCGAATGCTCAAGAACCCCACCTACAGCGGCATCAGCACGGACTTCTGGAACTCTTGTACGGCGATCGCGGGTCCCGAACACTGGACGCTGTGGGGCGTTCCCAATTGCGGCAAAGGCCAACCCGAGCAGGTGATGGGCACGGGGCACGGCGCCAGCCCGTCGCGGTTTGCGAACATCAAGATCGGCGGAGGGCTGCCGGAATGATCTCGCCCGGCGAGTGCCGCCAGATGCTTGCCGCCGCCGAGCGCCACGCCCGCTCGCTCGGTGTGCGCGACGTGGAACTGATCGTGTCGGGGGACGAAGAATCGCTCACGCGTTTCGCCAACAACGCGATCCACCAGAACGTCTCCGAGCGCAACGTCAACATTTCTCTGCGTACGCAAGAGGACCATCGCACCGCTCGCGCCACCACCAATCGCGTTGACGCGGCGAGCATTCAACGCGCCGTGGATCGCGCGGTCGCATTGATGCGCGCCTCGGCGCCGGATGAAGCGCTGCTGCCGATGGCCGGGCCGTCGTCCATCGAACCTGTCTCGCGATCCGCTGCCGCAACCGCACAATGCGGCGCGGCCGAGCGCGCGGCTCAGGTCCGGCGTGCCATTGCGATCGCGGAAGAGGCGTCGCAAACCGCCGCGGGTATTTTTTCGATCAGCATGCAGCAGGCCACCTATCTGAACTCGGAAGGCGCGTTCGCGAACCACGAGGAAACCAACGGCACGTTTTCGATCACGATGATGGAAGCCGACAGCTCAGGCTGGGCCAAGCGCTCCTCGGTGGATGTAGCGCAACTCGATACCGAAGGCCTCGCCCGCTCGGCCTCTCGCAAAGCGGCGATGTCCCGCAGTCCGCGCGTGCTCGATCCTGGCAAGTACACCGTGATCCTGGAACCCGCCGCCGTGCTCGATCTGGTGGGCCAGTTGTTCGGAGACTTCAGCGGGACCGCGATCGAAGACCAGCGCAGCTTCCTCACCGATCGCATCGGCAAGCAGGTGTTTGGTGCGAACATCACGATCCATGACGATGCGCGCCATCCTCTGCAATCGGGCACTCCGTTCGATTGGGAAGGCGTGCCGCGGCGCAAGCTCACGCTGGTGGACTCCGGAGTCCCGCGCGAAATCTGCTATTCGCGCGGAGCCGCGGCTCGCGCGGGCAAAGAGCCCACCGGACACGGGCTGCCGCTGCCGAACGAAGTGGGCGAGTTCCCCGCGAACATCGTCATCGCGGGTGGCGGTGCGAGTGTCGACGAGATGGTGCGGTCCACCGAACGCGGGATCTTGCTGACGCGCGTCTGGTACATCCGCGAAGTGGAGCCATACGAGAAGGTCATGACCGGGATGACACGCGACGGCACGTTCCTCGTCGAAGGCGGCGAGATCGTGTGCGGGATCCGGAATTTCCGTTTCAATCAAAGTCTTGTGGAATTGTTGAACCAGGTGGAGATGCTCGGCGAGTTGATCCGCGCTTCGGGCGAGGAGACGTACGACATGGTGGTCCCGGCGATGAAGGTCCGGGATTTCCACTTCACTGAAGTGACGAAGTTCTAGACGCCGGCCCCTCGGCGTGGCACAACGAGACGCGGCCCGAAAGCCACTCCATCCACTCCGCGAGCCCCGCGCCCGTAGTGCATGAAGTCTCGAACACGTCGATCCCCGGATGAATCAGCCGCGCATTGGTCCGCGCCAACTCCATATCGAACGGCACGTACGGCAGTAGATCGATCTTGTTCAGGATCATCGCGCTCGACCTCCGAAACGCACCCGGGTATTTCAGTGGCTTGTCTTCGCCCTCGGTCACCGAGAGCAACACCACCTTCGCAGCTTCACCCAAGTCGTAGCTGGTGGGGCACACCAAATTCCCCACATTCTCGATCAACAGCAGATCGAACCGCCGGCCCGCCCACTCGCGCAAAGCGCGCTCCACCATGCGAGCGTCCAAATGACACGCGCCTACCGTGGTGATCTGCTGCACCGGAAATCCGCATCGCGCCAGCCGCCGCGCATCATTGTCCGTCTGCAAGTCACCCGTAAGCACCGCTACCGCCAGTTCCCGCGGCAGCCGTTCGAGCGTCCGCTCGAGGAACAGCGTCTTGCCTGACCCCGGCGAGCTGATGAAATTCAGCGCCAGCGTCGACTCCTCCGCGAACCGCTGCCGCAGTTCTCCCGCGATGCGATCATTCTCGCTCAGTACCTTTTGTTCGATCGCAACGCGCTCCATGTCAGTCGTCCTCCAGTTCCAGGTATGCGATGTCGAGCTCAGCGCCGCCGATCATCTCCGTCTCCTCGCTCGCGCAGGCGGGGCAGCGCACCGCGTACTCTCTCACCTCGAACTCGGCCGCACATCCCTTGCAGCGATGCCGGCGCACTCGATAGTCGAGATCCATTTGCAGTCCCGCCAAATCGGACCCCGTCACCAGCGCATCGAAACAGAATCGCAGTGACTCGGTATCGACGCCCGCCCATTCCCCCACGCGCACGCCAACACGCAAGGGCTTACTGCCGGGATGCCGCGCCGTCTCTACCCGGACCGCGTCCAACACCGAACTGGCGATCCCCATCTCGTGCATCGCTGACCTCAACAAATCCGCGGCAACTGATCTCCAGCCAGCATGTCCACGATCCGCGTTGTGCCGAACGCAGTGCGCGCCGTGACCAGCCCCGGATGCCGCTCCGTAACGATCCCGATCGCGGCCGCGTCACCGCCCAGCGAGTGCGCTCGCATCGCCGCCAACACCGCATCGGCAGCTTCCGGCGCAACGACCGAGACAAGCTTCCCTTCATTCGCCACATACAGCGGATCGAGCCCCAGCATTTCGCATGCGCCCCGCACCGCTTCCCGTACGGGAACAGCACGGTCGTCGATCTCCATTCCGGCGCCCGCCCGCGCGGCGATCTCGTTGAGCGAACTCGCCAGGCCTCCGCGCGTCGGGTCGCGCATGCAGCGGATCGCGCCTCCGGCCGCATCGAGCATCGCGCTCACCAGCGTATGGAGCGGCGCAGAGTCGCTCTCGAATTCACCGTCGAATTCGAGGCCTTCGCGCTCGGACAAGATCGCGACTCCGTGATCGCCCAGCGTGCCCGACACCAGGATCCGGTCACCGGGCCGCACCGAGCTTGGCGACAAAGAAAGGCCCGCCGGAACCACGCCGATCCCGGTCGTGTTGATGAACACGCCGTCTCCGCTGCCCTTTTCCACCACCTTGGTGTCTCCGGTCACGATCTCCACTCCCGCCGCCTCCGCGGCCGCCGCCATCGACGCTGCTACCCGGCGAAGCGTCTCCATCTCGAGTCCCTCCTCGAGAATGAATCCCGCGCTGAGAAACAGTGGCGCCGCTCCGCCCATCGCCAAGTCGTTGACGGTGCCATGCACGGCGAGCGATCCAATATCGCCTCCGCGAAAGAACAACGGCTTCACCACGAATGAGTCCGTTGTGAACGCTACTCTCGTTCCGCCGATCTCCACAACTGCTTGATCGTCCAGCCGCGCCAGCACGGGGCTCCGGAACACCTGCAAGAACACTTCGCCCAACAATCGCGCGCTGAGTTTTCCGCCGGACCCGTGCCCGAGCAGCACGCGGTCACCGGCGGGCAGCGGAGTGGGGCATGTGAAGTCGCGCATCGGATTCATCCTTCGCACCGGGGCGGGTTCTGTGCAGAGTCCGTGGTGAGAGCCGCGCGCTGCGTTCCGCCGGACCCGTGCCCGAGCAGCACGCGGTCACCGGCGGGCAGCGGAGTGGGGCATGTGAAGTCGCGCATCGGATTCATCCTTCGCACCAGTGCGGACTCTGCGAAGAGTCCGCGGCGAAAGCCGCGCGCGGCGTTCCGCCGGACCCATGTCCGAGCAGCACGCGGTCTCCTGCGGGCAGCGGAGTGGGGCATGTGAAGTCGCGCATCGGATTCATCCTTCACACCGGGGCGAGTTCTGTGCGCAGTCGATTGAGAAAGCCGCGCTGCGCCTTCCCCCAGACCCGTGCCCGAGCAGCATGCGGTCACCGGCGGGCAGCGGCGTTGGACACATGAAGTCGCGCATCGGATTCATCCTTCACGCCACTGCAAGCTCTGCCGCGTCGTGACGCCGGTATCGAAAATACGCAGCGCACGCACCTTCGCCCGAAACCATCGGCGCACCCACCGGCTGATCCGGCGTGCAGCGCGTACCGAAAAGCGGACAGTCCACTGGCTTCCTCTGCCCCTGCAAGATCAGCGCCGCAATGCACTCGGGCGGCTCATTCACTTGCGAATGTTCGAGGCCAAACACGCGCTCGGCGTCGTAAGCGGCGTACTCTTCGCGCAGCCGGTAACCCGATTGCGGAATCTCGCCGATGCCGCGCCACGTCCGGTCCGCCACCTCGAACACCTCGAGCATCCTACGGCGCGCAGCCTCGTTGCCCTCGCGAGTCACGCTACGAACGTATTGGTTCTCCACCTCCGCGCGGCCTTCTTCGAGCTGCGCCACCAGCATCCGGATCGCTTCCAGCAAATCCAGCGGCTCGAATCCGGCCACCACGAACGGAACTCCGTACTGTTTCGCCAATTCCTCGTATTCGGCGTAGCCCATCACGGTACAAACGTGCCCCGGCGCGATGAAGCCTTGCACGCGATTCCCTGGCGACTCGAGCAGCAACCGGATCGCCGGCGGCACCAGCACGTGCGAAACAAGAATCGAGAAGTTCGTGATGCCCTCGCGCTTGGCCTGCCACACCGGCATCGCGTTGGCCGGAGCCGTGGTCTCGAAACCAACCGCGAAGAAGACCACCTGCTTCTCAGGATTTCGCCGCGCCAGGTCGAGCGCTTCCATCGGCGAGTAGACGATCCGCACGTCCGCGCCCTTCGCCCGTGCATGGAACAAATCGCTCCACGAGCCGGGCACGCGCAACATGTCGCCATAAGAGACGAAGATCACGTCCGGCCGCGAGGCGATCTCCACGGCTTTGTCCAAAGTCTCGAGCGGTGTCACGCAGACCGGACAGCCGGGTCCATGTACCAGTTCCACGCCCTCGGGCAACAGCCGGTCAATCCCGTAACGCATCAACGTGTGCGTCTGCCCACCGCAGATCTCCATCAGTACCCAGGGCCGAGTCGCGCGACGCCGGATATCGGCTGCGATCGCTTGCGCTAGCGCGGGATCGCGATACTCATCGAGCAGCCTCATGAGGCGTCTCCACCCGCCAGTTCCTCTTCGAGGATGCCCATCTTCCGCATCGCGTCGTAGGCCCGCTCGGCTTCGGCTTCGTCCACCTTGCTGATCGCGAACCCCACGTGGACCATCACATAGTCGCCCGGCCCGGCTTCCGGCACGTAATCGAGAAAAGCCTTTCGCGTGATGCCGCCGAACTGCACGCGGCCCACGCGCATGCCGCCGATCTCTTCCGAGTCGACGATCTTACCGGGCACTGCGAGGCACATGCGCCACCATCTCCTCGAGCAATTCCCGCGCTCGCTGCACGGCGATTGCTACGTTGCTTTCCACCTCCGGCGATAACCCGATCCCGGTGCGCACCATCGCCGGTTCCACGCCCACCACGGCCACTTCGTCACAGCCGTCTCCCAGCAACTCGGCCGTTTCCAGCAGCTCCATCGCGCTCGACTCATGAGGAGTCGGTGCACGCCGTGCCCGGAACCGCCTGACCTCGTTTCCATGCAAGACGTGCACCGTGCCCGCCGGCGCGCCGAGGCTCGCCGCGTCGAGCATGAGAATGGACCGGCGTCTGGCAAGGTACGGCAATAGAGCCAAGCCTTGCGTGCCGCCGTCAACGAACTCCACATCGTCACCGAAGCCGCCCGATTCCGCCAATCGCGAGAGCAGGCACAGGCCCACGCCGTCGTCGCTCAGCAACTGGTTCCCCAGGCCCATCACCAACACCGGAGCTGCGGCGTTCTCAACTGACCCAGTCATTGGTGTCGATATCCCCCTGCTTGTAATACTTGCTTCCGGTGACGATCGAAGCGAGCAAGCCGTTCTTGTACCGGATCGAATCGAAGATCACGATGTAGAGGTGCAGAATCACGAACACGACGAATCCCCATGCCACTGCGTGATGCCACATGTGCGTGCGGAACGATCCGCCGAGCATCGGAATCACGAAGCCGCAGGTGTTGTCCCAGAACCCGCCCGGGTTTGACTCTCCATAGAGCGCGAAACCGGTCACAATCTGGAACAAACCGAGCATGCCCACCATCAGGAAATACGAGAGGCCCGCGAGCGATGTGTGCCCCAACCGCAGCGGACCGGGCACCGTGCCCATGTACTCGCGCACCTGCTCCCACAGATTCTCCCACCAGTGTCGTTGCCAGATCAGCGGCACTCCGGATCGCGAATACTTGTTTCCCGCGAAGAACCAATAGCCGCGCAGCAAGAAGCTGAACAGCAGCGCGTATCCCGCGAGGAAGTGCAGTTGGCGGAAGCGCCCCATCGTGAAGTTGTCGAACGCTTCTCCTTGCGAAGAGAACACTGGCGAAGCGATGAAGAGCCCGGTGGCGAATAGCAACACGATCGCCACCGCTGTCACCCAGTGCGTCACGCGTACCGGCCACTCCCACACGAACTGGAGCCCGTACTTGGCTTTCTCCGGCGTCAGTTGAACTGCATAAGTGGTCATGGCAGCATCTCCGATCTCAACGAACCACTACCTCGGCGAGCTTGGCCCCATCGGCGCCGAACACGTGTGACGCGCAAGCCAGGCAAGGATCGAACGAATGAATCGTCCGCAGGATCTCCACGGGGCGTTTCGGATCGGCCATCGGAGTTCCGATCAGCGCGGCCTCATACGCGCCGTGCTGCCCCTTGCCGTCTTTCGGCGAAGCGTTCCACGTGCTGGGCACCACGATCTGGTAGTTCGCGATCTTCGCCTGCTTGATGTGGATCCAGTGGCACAACGCGCCGCGCGGAGCCTCCGTGAATCCGAAGCCCTTCGCTTCAGCCGGCCACGTCTCCGGCTTCCAGTGGCGCGTGTCGGCGGTGTTCGAGTCGCCAGCCTTCAAGTTCGCGATCAGTTGCTGGTACTCCTCGCGCAGCCAACGCACGGAAAGCTGAGTCTCGAGTCCCCGAGCCGCGGTGCGCCCCAGCGTCGAGAACAACGCCTCCGGCCCCACCTTCAACTTCCCGAGCGCCGCCGTCACCACTTGCTTGAACTCGTCGCGTCCACTGGCGAAACCGACCAACATCCTCGCGAGTGGACCCACTTCCACAGCATGCCCTTTCCACCGTGGCGCCTTTAGCCACGAGTACGCCTTGTTCTCATCCAACTGCTGATACGGCGGCTTCGGACCCGTGTAGTTCGGCTCCGTCACGCCTTCCCACGGATGCAGCCCCGTCTTGCCGTCTGGATACTTGTACCAGGAATGCGCGATCTCTTCCTGAATCTGGGCTGGGTCCGCCGGATCGAGCGGCAGCACCTCGCCCAGGTTCTTGCCAAGAATCACGCCACGCGGGAATCGGAATTTCGTTGCGTCGCCGATGCCGTTCTGCGGCACGTCTCCGTACGCCATGTAGCTGCCGAGCCCGCCGCCATACTGCGTCCACTCCGGATAGAACGACGCCACGGCGAGCAAATCGGGGATGTACATGTTCTCCACCACGTTCGCCGCTTCGTCGATCAGGCCGCTCACCATATTGAGCCGCTCGATGTTGATCGCGTTGTCGCCCTGCATCGAAATCGGAGACGCCATTCCGCCCACCAGATAGTTCGGATGCGGGTTCTTGCCTCCGAAAACCGTGTGGATCTTGATCAGTTCCTTCTGCCACTTCAACGCTTCCAGATAGTGCGCCACGGCCATCAGGTTCGCTTCGGGCGGAAGCTTGTAGGCCGGATGCCCCCAGTAGGCGTTCTGGAAAATGCCGAGTTGTCCGGAGTCGACGAACTTCTTGACAGCTCCGGCCACATCGCGGAAGTAGCCTTCCGTCGCCAGCGGCCAGTGTGGAGACACCTTCTGCGCCAACGCCGCGGTGGCCGCCGGATCGGCTTTCAACGCCGACACCACGTCCACCCAGTCGAGCGCATGCAGATGGTAGAAGTGGATCACGTGGTCCTGCACCATCTGGGTGAGGAACATGATGTTGCGGATGATGTCGGCATTCTTCGGCACCTGGATGCCGAGCGCATTTTCAACCGAACGGACGCTCGCAAGCGCATGCACGGTGGTGCACACGCCGCAAATCCTCTCGCAGAACGCCCAGGCGTCGCGCGGATCCCGCCCTTGCAGGATGATCTCGATTCCGCGCCACATGGTACCCGAACTGATGGCGTCCTGGATTTTGTTCCCGCCGTCGAGCATGGCCTCCACGCGGAGGTGGCCTTCGATGCGAGTGATCGGATCGACTACGACACGGGTCGCCATGATTTCACCTCTCTACGTCCTTCTTTCGGCAGATGGACCTTCCGCCGGCGGTTCGGTCTTCAACTTCCCGAGCACCGTTTGATACGCGACGTGAGCGCCAACGCCGAGACCTGTCAGGACTGTGAGCGTCTTGCCAACGGCGTCCGGCGTCGAATCGATGCCCGGCGCCGGGATGTTCGACAGCCGCTCATAGAAAGGACCGTTGTCCCAGAAGTTCTCCTCGCTGCAGCCGATGCACGGATGGCCCGAGCCGATCGGGAACGAGACGCCGTTGTTCCAACGGATCGTCGAGCACGAGTTGTACGTGGTGGGCCCACGGCATCCCATCTTGTATAGGCACCAACCTTTGCGCGCGCCATCGTCGTCCCAGCTCTCCACGAACTGGCCTGCATCGAAGAACGGCCTGCGGTAGCACTTGTCGTGGATGCGCTGCCCGTAGAACATCTTGGGGCGGCCGGCGCGATCGAGCTCGGGAAGCCGGTCAAACGTCAGGATGTACGCCAGCACGCCGGTCATCACTTCCGCGATCGGCGGACATCCCGGCACGTTGATGATCGCCTTTCCGGAGATCAGCTTCTTCACCGGCTCGGCGCCGGTAGGGTTCGGCTTTGCGTTCTGCACGCACCCGTGCGAAGCACAAGAACCCCAGGCCACGATCGCCTTCGCGTCAGCCGCGGTCTCTTTCAGGATGTCGAGGAAGGTGTGTCCGCCCACGGTGCAATAGACGCCGCCGTCTTTGGTGGGAGCGTTGCCTTCCACCGCCAGCAGGTACTGGCCCTTGAAGTCCTTCATGACCTTGCGGCGGATCTCTTCCACCTGCTCGCCCGCCGCGGCCTGCAACGTATCGTCGTAGTCGAGCGAGATCATGTTCAGGACAATGTCCTGCGCGATCGGGTGTGAGCTTCTGATGAAACTCTCGCTACAACACGTGCATTCGAGGCCATGCAGCCAGATCACGGGAAGCCGGGGTTTTGTTTCAAGGGCGGAAACTACTTGCGGGACGAACGCTGAGCCGAGCCCCATGGCTGCGGTCAGTTTCACGCAGTAGTCGAGGAAGGTTCTCCGATCCACGCCGTGAGTCCGGAGCAGATCGTACGTCGACTGAACCGAGGCAGGCATACGCAGCCTCCTTCTGATCAACCTGGGATCCGAATACGAACACGAGGGAGCATTTGGCGTGCCAAATGCTGTTCAGCTATCTGCAGTGTTCTGGAAACCCCAGCGAACTCGTGAAAACATGCCGAGTCCGACATGGGCACTCGCCTTGCCGTGTGGGGCAGGCTTCAGCCTGCGTGGGACTTCAGTCCCGCCGCCGGTACCTCGTGAGCAGCCGTGAGCCATATCACCCAACCCGCGACCATCCTCACCCAACGGCGTCGACTCTTGGTGCGCGGCATCGTCCAAGGCGTCGGCTTCCGCCCTTGGATCCACGCCTTGGCTCATGCCCATCGTCTGTGCGGCTTCGTTCAGAACTCGGGCGACGGCGTCACCATCGAAGTCGAAGGCTCCGATGATGCAATCGCCGGCTTCATTGCCGGCCTGCGCTCCGATCCCCCCCCGCTCGCCATGATCGATGCCGTAGACGAGCAGTTCCTACCGGAACCCGCTGGCTTCCACAACTTCGAGATCCGCGAGAGCCAGCGCGCCGCCGCTTTCGTTCTCGTGCCGCCCGACATCGCCACATGCGACGCGTGCATGGCAGATTTTCGCGATCCCGCCAACCGCCGCTTCGGTTACCCGTTCACCAACTGCACCCACTGCGGTCCGCGTTACACCATCATTCGCGACGTTCCCTATGATCGCCCCGTCACCACCATGGCCGGATTTCCGATGTGCGAAGCCTGCGCCGCCGAGTATCACGACCCCTCGAACCGCCGTTTCCATGCGCAGCCCAACGCTTGCCCCGAGTGCGGCCCGTGGCTCGAACTCTGGGATCGCGAGAAGCTGCTCGCCAGCCGCGGTGAAGCTCTCGGCCAAACCAGACAGCGTCTTGCCTCAGGCGATGTCGTCGCAATAAAGGGCCTGGGTGGATTTCACTTGGCGTGCCTGGCGTCGAGCAGCGAGGCCGTGACTGCCCTGCGGACCCGCAAGCGCCGCTCCGGAAAGCCCTTCGCCGTGATGGCGCGCGACCTCGCCACAGCCGCACGCCTCGCGATCACCTCGGACACGGAACTCGGCTCCTTGGTCTCCGCGCGCCGACCCATCGTGCTCTTGCGCAAGCGTGCCGATGCACCGGTGGCCCATGAGGTGGCTCCCGGGCTCGATGAGATCGGCATCATGCTTCCCTACACGCCGCTACATCACCTGCTGTTCGATGGCGCACCGTATGACGCGCTGGTGATGACCTCGGCCAATGTCTCCGAAGAGCCGATCGCCAGCCGGAACGAAGAGGTGGCTCCACGCCTCCACGCCCTCGCTGACTTCTTCCTGCTTCACAACCGGCCCATCCACACACCTGCCGACGACTCGGTGGTCCGCGTGGCCGCCGGTCGCGAGCAGGTGATGCGCCGTTCTCGCGGCTTCGCTCCGCTGCCGATCGATCTCGGCACTCCCGTCAACGAAATCCTCGCCTGCGGCGGCGACCTCAAAAACGTCTTCTGCCTCACCAGGCAACACTTCGCCATACTCAGCCAACACATCGGCGACCTCGAGAATCTCGAAACGCTCGAGCTGTTCCGAAGCACGCTCGTCCAGATGCAGAGCTTCTTCCGCGTATCGCCCGTAGCGGTGGCTCACGATCTTCATCCCGGGTATCACTCGACGCGGTTCGCCCTTTCGCTCGAGGCTCCCGAGCGCATCGGAGTCCAACACCACCACGCGCACATCGCTTCCTGCATGGCCGAGAACCGCCTCGAAGGCAAGGTCATCGGACTCGCCCTCGATGGCACGGGCTACGGGACCGACGGCAAGATCTGGGGCGGCGAAGTGCTCGTCTGCGACTACTCGGGCTTCGAGCGCCCCTTCCACTTCCGCTACGTTCCGCTGCCCGGTGGCGACACGGCGGTCCGCGAGCCATGGCGAAGCGCGCTCGCCTATCTGCATGACGCCGCACTCGAGCCCAGCGTGCTGCAATCCGGGCGCGAAGCGGTGGACGCAGCGCGGATCGCGGTGGCGGCGCGAATGATCGAGCGGCGCTTCAACACTGTGGAGACATCGTCATGCGGCCGTCTCTTCGATGCCGTTGCCGCGATCCTAGGCGTGCGCCGTTACGCGACGTTCGAAGGCCAGGGCGCCATGGAGCTCGAGGCGCTGGCCCGCGGCGCGCCGCAAGAAGATGCTGCGCTGTATCCGTACGAGATCGCCGATGGGCAAATCGATTTTCGCGAAACTATCCGCGCGATGTTGGCTAACCGCGACCATCCGGCTCGAGCGGCTGCTTCGTTCCACGCAACGCTCGCTTCCGCGCTCGCCGAAGCCTGCTCCCGCGTCGCGGCCACCACCGGGATCACTCGCGTGTGCCTTTCGGGTGGCTCGCTCCAGAACCAGATCCTGCTGAGCCGTACCGTGGATCTCCTGCGCGCGCGGAACCTCGACGTCTATTGTCATCACTTGGTCCCGGCGAACGATGGGGGGCTCTCTCTTGGGCAAGCCATGATCGCCAACCATCGCATCGGCCAACGCGAAACGCGCCCTCTGCACGGCTCGGCCCTCACGAGTCTCTGAGAAGCAGGGGCGCCATCGATTGTGGGGCGGGCTTCAGCCTGCGCGGGGCTTCAGTCCCGCTGTTTATCAGCGCCGGGCGGCGTCGTGACTGGCCGAGTCAGAACCGATAGAGCGCTTCCACGTAACCGAGCAGCGCCCGCTGCCCCTTCGGATAGATCGAGTTCACGATCGCCAATCCCTGAGCGACGCCGAAATATCCGGTGAACGTGACATTCGGCCGGCATCGGAATTCCACGCTCGTGTCGTACAAGTTGCCGAGCGATGTTGCGCCACCGCTGGCACGACCCGAGTAGCCGAACGTCCAGGGCTGGAACACGCCGCCGCCCTGATACCAGAAGTCATTGCGATTGCTCAGGCGCATGGCGTGCACTTCCGAGGACACTGTCACCTTCGCGTGCGGCCTCAGGATCATCATTCCGAACCGGTCGCGGTTGTTCATCAGGTTGAAGAACGGGAACCGAGCGAACGGACGCGGCGTGGGCAGCACCTGAAAGAACGTCCCATGGCGGTTGTCGTTCGGATTAGAGTCGCCCGAGCCGTCGAAGAAGCCGCCGCGGAACCATGGTTTTAGGCGGCCGCCGCGTTTGGGCTGGAAGCCCGCTTCGATATCGATCGCATGCGCCCGATGGCTCTGCACGCCCCACTTTCCGGTCTGCGCCACGCCCCACAGCAGGATGTCGAACGTTGCGCCACCAGAGTCGATGGCATGGGCGGAGTGTCCGCCGAACGTCTCGATACGGATGCGGTCGAG
>JAXLQL010000028.1:0-94261 GCA_046331625.1 Bryobacteraceae bacterium | reverse complement strand
AGCTCTCGACAACGGTTTCCTGTCGTGTGCCGAGCCCCAGAAGTTGCAGGAGATCTGAGGTGGACCCCATCGGTTGGACAAAAAGATCGACGTGCTCTTGTATATCTCTGCCATGAATCCTCTCTTTCGTGGTTCATCAAGCCACTTGAGGGAGGATTCTACGCCGCGCTCACTCCCGTTCAACTTCAGCGAATCAAACGAGCTGAACCAGAGGATTCTGTTGGTCGGCGCCATGTTGGTCGCATTGGGCGCGATCCTGGTTGTCCTCAAATTGAGCTTCAGCCTTCAAAGAGGCTTTGCCGTCATTCAGTCTGGCCTGCTCCAGCTGCGTACGGAGCCCGGCTACCGGCTCCCGGATCAGTCGCATGATCTGCGAACGATCGCGCTTGCCATTAACGAGATGGCCGAGAGCCGCCAGGCTGCTGAGGCCGACTTGCGGCGCGAAGATCGTCTGCGCATGATGGGGCGTGTTGTCGCGGGAATCGCGCATGAAATCCGCAACCCGCTCAATTCCATCCGGTTGACGGTCCGGGTGTTGGCTAGACGTCTTCAGTCTGACTCGACTGCCGCTGAGCCGCTCTCCCTCATCACGGGCGAAATTGATCGCCTCGATGCTCGGAAGTCCAGCAACCACCGGGAACCTTTCCAACAGTTGCCTCTACGAATGGCGTGGCGTTTGACCGGCAAATCCGGCCCGAGGAACGGGCAGCGCTGGTGGCATATCTGAAGCGGCTGTAGCAAGCGCCCGCCATTCGCTTCGCTATCGAGCAGTCGCATCTTCACCGGCTTCATCCGCTTGACGTCGAACCGACAGGCCCGCCAGAGCCCTCACCTGGCGCGGATGCACGGCTATGGATGCGACCGGTCCCCCGTAGTTTGGGCGCTGCAAGTTTTTCGGGGGATGACTATGTCCCTTTGAAACGCGGCAAGCGCCTGCTCCAGTTGACCCTGCTTCACCAGTTCCTCCACCGGCGCGGCCACGGCGAGGTTGCTGTCTACGGGCTCGGGCAAGGGTGTGATCCGGTCCGTGGTGTGGGCTATCACGGAGGCGTTGCTTCCCGGGCGCGCATCACGGCGGCATGCGCCGCGGCGCGATCCGGCTGCCCGGCGGCTTTCCAGGCGCGCACCAGCAGATAGTGGATCGCGTTGTCGTCGATGGTCCCCTCCGGCGCAGCCAACGCGGCTTCGCCGTTTTCCGCCGCCTCGGCTGCGTTGCCTTTCTTGAGCAGCAGGCGCGCGAATTCAAATCGGGCGTCGCGCAGCCGGGGCGACAGGCGGACGGCGTCACGCAGCCATGTCTCGGATTCATCGAGACGGCCCAGAAGCAGAAGGAGCCTTGCCCCAGGCAGCAGAGTCTCCCCATCGAGTTGGCCTGCGTGGCGCGCCAAACGGACCGCTTTCTCGTAGAGCGTCATTGCCTCCGCGGGCCGGCCCACGCTCTCGGTGGTGAGGCCCAGGTACAATGCCGGCCGTGGATCCGATGGGGCCAACTCGCGCGCGCGGCGAAAGCGGACGAGGGCCTCGGTCATCTCATTGTTGAGGTACGCTTCCATGCCGTAGAGAAACTGCGCGTAAGAGGACTTCGGATCCACGGCCAGCGCATGTTCCAGGCTCTTGCGGACCACGTCGTAGCGGCGCGCCGCCATCGCCAGTTTCGCTCGCAGGGTTAGCGCAGGCACCAGATCCGGGTCTTTGGCCAGAGCTTCGTCCAGCGCAGCCGCCGCCTCAGGGAATTTCTTGGCGACGAAAAGACTGTTTGCCCGCTCGTAGCTGGCGCGGCCCGCGGATTCGCCGTGCAACAGCAGCGAGGCAGCCAGTACCACGATTCCCACCCGGAACGTGGCCATCAGGGCGTGGCCTCTTCGGAGATCTCGACAACCCGGTCGGCCTGGATTCCCCGCCGCACCTGTGTGCGTCCGCCCGGCCAATCGATTTCCAGAGTAGCCTCCGCCGCTGCGCCCAGCCCGAACCGGACCAGCGGCTCGCTGGCGCTCGCGTATCCCACTGCCGTGGTCGCCTGATTGTGCAGCGTTCGGCCGTCCGGAAGCCTCAATCGGACCACTGCGCCCAGTCCTTGCCTGTTGGCCTTCGCACCGCGCAGTTTCACGGCGAGCCAATGTCCCCGTAGGGGCGTCACGTTCCGGAACAGCTTGGCCGGCGCGTCAACGGCCGTCACCACCACATCCACGCGCCCGTCGTTGTCGAAGTCGGCAAAGGCCGCGCCGCGATGAGACGCCGCCAGTTGCAGATCAGGCCCGGCATCCGCCGAAACGTCCTGCAGGGTCCGGCCGGCGACATTGCGAAACACGCGATTCGGCAGTGCCGACAGGCGGCCCAGATAGCGGTCGAGTTGCATCAGGTGGCCCGAGGCAAAGAACATGTCTTTCCAGCCGTCGTTATCGAAATCATACATGCCCAGGCTCCAGCCGGTGAGTTGCCGGGTAGCCATCAGGAGCCCCGTGCGATGGGCGTAGTCCTCGAAGCCATCCTTCGGCCCGAGGTTGCGAAACAGGAGAAAAGAATCGTTCAGAATCCCCGAAACCAGCAGATCCGGGCGCCCATCGTTATCCAGATCTCGAAAATCGGATCCCATGCCCGCGATGGCGTACCCGTCTTCGCGCAGTGCCACACCGGCTTCGATCGCCACCTCGTCAAATTTTCCGTGGCCGTCGTTTCGGAAGAGTAGACCGCGCACAGAATCGTTGGCCACAAAAATATCGGCGTCGCCGTCGCCGTCGTAGTCGGCAAACGAGACGCCCATGCCCTTGCCTGTGTAACGCGCGATGCCCGAACGTTCGGAAACATCCGTGAAGCTGCCGTCGCCATTGTTGTGAAACAGTTGATTGGGCAACCCGCGATAGGCGTTCGGATGGCAATAATACTGCCGCTCCGGCGTACCGCAGCGAGGTTCGGTGGCGGCGTCCCAGACAACGTAATTGGAGACGAACAGGTCGAGCCGGCCATCGTTGTCGTAGTCGAACCATCCCGCCGAGACCGCCCAGCGCGGCTCGGCGGAAGCCAGGCCTGCCTGGCGCGTGACATCGGCAAACCGGCCGTTACCCAGGTTGCGATAAAGCTGATTTCCTTTCACCCCGGCGACAAACAGATCGGTGAAGCCGTCGTTGTCCATGTCGGCCGCGGCCACAGCCATCGAGTAGCCTTGGCCGGCCAGGCCCGCCGCGGCCGTGACATCCGTGAACGTCAGGTCGCAATTGTTGCGAAACAAGCGGTTGGAGTACTCGGGTCCGGTTTTGCTGAGGCCTGGAATCGTAGCGCCGTTGGTGAAAAAGATGTCGAAGCAGCCATCGTTGTCGTAGTCCAACGCGGCTACTCCGCCCAGGGTCAGTTCGATCTGATGAAAGCCGCCTTTGGCCCCGTTTCGGAGCTCAAAGCGCAGACCGGATTTGGCCGCGGCATCTTCGAAGCGGATGGCGGCCCCAATGCTGGCAGCCGCCATGGTGACGGCTATGAGCCGCCACTTAGAAATCAATCCTCGCCACCAGTTGGCCGGTGCGCGGCGTGGGCAGAGACGAATTGACGCTGTTTGAGGCGATGCCGCGGTAGTTCAGATAGCCGAAGCCGCCGGTCAGCACGCCGCCGGAACGAGTGGGCGGAGTGGCCGGAGCGCCCGTCACCGGGTCGGCGATCGACAGGTTCTGGTTGAACAAGTTGAAGAACTCGGCCCGGATGCTGAAGCTCGCGCGTTCCTTCAGGCGAAACTCCTTGCCCAGCCCGCCGGAAATGATCGGCCGGCGTTGCCCGCGGAAATCGTTGAAGTAGGTGATGTTGCTGCCCGGCACACCCGGAGCCTGGTCCTGCCACGCCGCCGGATTGAGAATCGTTTCCTGCGTCGGATCGATGCACCCGCAATTCGGGCTCTTCAAGTAGAGCGGAGCGCCTGGCACGCGCGCCTGGCGGGTGTATCCCGTGGCCAGAAAGCCACCAATCTGGTTGGTGGAACCCGGTGTGGCCAGCAGCGTGCCACTTTGCCAGGTGTTGATCATGCCCAGCTTCCAGCCGCTGAGCAAGCCCCGCGCCGCCGCATTCTGCCGCACGAAACCGTAGGCAGGCACCGTGTAGTTGAAGCTCAAGCTTGCGATATGAGGCAGATAGTTGGGCGACAGTCCCTTCATGCTCTTTCGATCGTAGATACTGCCCGAGTTCGTGGCGTTGTCGAGCGTCTTGGAGAAACTGTAAGCAAAGGTCGCCGTGAGCCCGTGGGAGAGCCGCTTCGTTACTTTCGCCTGCAGCGAGTCATACCAGGAGGCGCCGAGAGGGGCCCACAACTGCCCGATGCCGGAGTATTGCGGGAAAGGCCGCAGGCTCTGCAGCACTGTGCCCGAGTCGGGGAAACCGGAATACGGCTTGCGGAATCCGGCCGCCACCGCGCCGGCCGAAGTGATGGAGGAGTTCAGCAGTGCCCGGGTATTGGCATTGGTGAGGTCCCCCAGTCCAACCCGCGCCAGCGTGGCCGGGTCCACGGCGTTATAGTTCACCAGGTTTCCCACGGAGTATTGGTAATTGCCGCCACCGCCTGCGTTCTGCCACACTGTCCGGTTGCCTACGTAAGCGGCCTCCACCACGATGTCCGCCCGCAGTTCGCGTTGCACCGATAGATTCCACTGATTCACGCGGGAGGGCCTTCCTCCGTTGCGGTCCACCAGTGCCGGCGCTCCCTGCACGGCCGAGCCGGGAACCACGAAAAGGCCAGGATCGTAGGCGGCCCCGTAAAGAAGGTTCGGATCCAGGTTCAGCCGCTGCGAAATCGTGCCGCCAGCCACGCCATTGCCGGGCGAAACGATGTTCACCACGTTGAAGCCCATGCTGGCGGTAGACGGCGCCACCGCAGTGGGTGACAGCGGACCATAGACCAAGCCCCAGCCCGCCCGCAGCACGGTCTTTTGGTTCAGTTGATACGCAGCGCCCAGGCGCGGCGCAAAGCCGAACTTATAGTACTCCGCAAAGCTACAATTGCAGCGCCCTGCCCCAGGGCCGGCATACAGCACTGCTCCTGGCCGCCCGCCCGCATTCGGATTCGGAGTTGTCGGGCTGAACGTGGACTGGCGATTCCACAACTCCCGCAGCGGCTCCTGGCCGTCCCACCGCAGGCCGTAGTCGAGTGTGAGCTTGCGAGTAACTTTCCACGTATCTTGAACGTAAAGAGCAAGAGACTTGCGGCGATACTCGGGCGCCGAAGTGTTCCCGGCGGAAGCGTTGTCGTACAACCCCAGCAGGAAACTGGCCCAAGCCGACCCCGTTCCCGTTCCCGCCGGCAGGCCCTGCCCGTAAAGCGGCTGCGCGGTCTGTGCCGCGCTGAAGTTGAACGTAGGAGTCAGATTGAAATCGTTCGGCAGCGCGGTAACTTCCAGCTTCCAGTCCGCTCCGTACTTGGTGGTGTGGTTGCCGTGGATCCAGCTCATGCTGGCCACGGCAGTGGTTTTCTGGTCGTAGTTCAAAGACCGGTTGCCGGTTCCGAACGGCAAAGCCATGCCGCCCAGCACGCTGTCGCCCACGGCATTGATGCGGGGAAAACCAGTGCCCGGCGAGCCGTTGATCCCCAGCTTCGTCAAATCGAATTCATAGCTCACTGGCGGCACAGTGTCGGGATTCTTGTACCAGATGAAGCCGCCGCCCAGATGCAGCAAAAGCGTCGGCGTAATGGTGTGGTCGTAGTTGAGGCGTGTCGTATTGCTGCGAATGTTCTGGATCCGCACGCGCGAAAGCAGGTCGGGCAATCCATCTACGCCATTGGACTTGTCGGTGCTCTGCCCGCCGAAGTATCCAGAAAGCTTGATCCGGTCGTTCAGGCTATGGTCCACCTTCACAGACGGGATCTGCTGAATCTTGTAGAACGCGCCCGACTGCGTGAAGTTGTTGACGATCGCGTCGCCGTTCAGGTTGGGCTTCGGGAAGTACTCCAGGATCTTGCGCGAAGTCGGGTCGATCCGGCTGGCAGGGATGATATTGCCGGGAAACACAGCCAGGACTCGGCGGCCGGCCGAATCCACCACCTGCGTGGAGGGATCGTAGACCGCGTTCTGGATGATGGGCCGTCCCGCGAAGTCCGTGCCGAGATTACGGAAATTGGTCACGGCGAGGTTGTTGCTCAGGTTGCCGGACAAGTACGCGGAGTTGGGTACGGTGGAAGTGCCGGCGTAGAGGCTTTCCCGGTCGCGGTAGCGCTCGAGATTGAAAAAGAAGAAGGTCTTGTTGCGCCCGTTGTAGACCTTGGGAATCCAGACTGGACCGCCGGCGGATCCGCCATAGTCCGCCAGATGCTTCACCACCTTGATGTGACGGCCCGAGCCGTCGTCCGTGAACGGAATTCCCGCGTTGAGGAACGTGTTTTCGACATAGGCGTAGGCACTGCCATGGATTTGATTCGTGCCGCTCTTGGACGTGAAATTGTAGAGACCGCCGTTGCCGATGCGGCCGAACTCCGCCGAGAAATTCGAGGTTTGTAGCGTGAACTGCTCGATCGCCTCCACCGATGGCTGCAGTTCGTCGGAGACGCGATTCTGGCGCTGGCTGTCCGATTCCTGGCCCTCGAACATGATCTTGAAGTTGTTCGCGCCGCCGTTGATCGAGATGTTGTTCCATCCGTTGAACGTCGCGCCCGGCGTCATCTGAACGAACGACAGGGGGTTGCGGATAGCGCCCGCGCCGATACCGAAGTTCACCGGCAATTCGGCGATCTGTTTGCCGGTGATCGTCGACGACTGCTCGGCGCTCTCGGTCTTGAGTTGCGTAGACTCGGCGCTCACCTGGATCGATTCGGCAGCGGTGCTCACCGACAGCATCACATCCACACGGGTAGTCACCGCCACCTGCACCTGAATCTTGGTCTGCTCGTACGGGCTGAACCCGGGTTGCGCCACGTTCAACGTGTAGGTCCCCGCGGGCAGCGACAGCAGCGTGTAATTGCCGGTACCCGTCGAGACAGTGTCGAAGCGAGCGCCCGTGCTCCCGTTCGTCAGAGCGAGCTTGGCGCCGGGAATGAGAGCGCCGGTGGCATCGGAGACCGTGCCGGTGACGGCGCCGCGGTCGCTTTGCGCGAGCAGGACGGCAACCACAGCGAGGAACAGGGAGAAACGTTTGAACAAGATGACCTCCTACAGCGAGCAGCAGTCTGCCACAGCATATCAGAAGATGCTGAACTTCTGGAATCTATTCGCGTCATTTCGTTCGGGCCAACGCCGCCGCCCGGCGCTGCGCCTTCCGCGAAACCGGATTCAGTTTGAGATAAAGACGCAGGATTTCGCGCGCCTCGGCGGCGGGCTGAATCATCGACAGGTTCAGAACCGCCTCTTCCAGCGCCGGGTTCGCCACCAGCGCCCGCTCCCAGAAACGGGCCGCCTCCGCGGAGCGCCCTTGTCCGGCCAGATACGCTCCCAGATTCACCAGTGCCGCGGGCTCGGATGGATTCTCCCGTAGCACGGACTCGTACAATTGCGCGGCCCTTGCTGCATCGGTTTCGAGCGCCGCGAGCCGGAGCCGCACCGGCCAATCTTTCGGCTCCGCGCGCAGGAGATGTTCCTTCGCTCTCGGGTCACCCAGTTCCGCATACGCAAGGCCCAACACCCGATCATCGCCGATAGAGCCAGGGAAGGGCACCAGAGTCTCATTGCGGAGCGGCGGCGTTCGCCGCGGCGCCCGGGGAATGCCGTGGTCCGTCATCACGCCATGATTTGCGTCCACCGCCAGAGTGCGCGGCATGTGACAGGTCGCGCAACGCTCCGTCTGGCGGTGTGCCTGGGAGTGGCAGCCGAGACACGCTGCCTGGGTCTTGTCTTGGTTCGCATGCGGCTCATGGCATGTCCCGCACCACATGCGGTCGCCAGAGGAGGACTTGCAGGCGCTGGCGGCCAGCTTTTCGACGTGACTGGTCACTTTCAAATCGCGGCGGCCCAACTTCCAGACGACGTAGTTGGCATAGCCGGACAGCAAGTCACCGGCGCGAAATTCGGAGAACCGCCGGCCCGGCCGGTCGATTCGCGCTTCTCCAGTCAAGTGGCACTGGCCGCAGATGTCGTCACGCCGTTCAGCGGGCAGCTTGACAGGGTTCACCATGCCGTATTTCGCGGGCTCGCGAACGTGCTCGCTTCCTGGACCGTGGCATCGCTCACACGAAACGCCGTTATCGAGAAACGGAGGATCGCCATACCGGTTCTGTGTGCCGAGCACCGGCCGGACTCGGCTTGCATGGCATTGCAGACAGGTGGGCTCGACTGCCCTCGTCAAGCGGATCTCTTGGTCGTGCTGATAACCCGGCGATGCGTCCCACGCGTTCTTCTGCGCGTACCAGGTGACCGGCGCCTCGTACAGATAGCCCTCGGACTCGTGCAGGAACGAGCGCCCGGCTGAGTTCGACCCGATGAAGTATTTCAACGCCAGGGTCCCGCCTTCGAACTCCAGCGTGCGTCCCGAAACGCGGTACCGCTTGCCCGCTGCGGTAAACTCCGCGGGAGTGACCGAGGTTACCGCGCCACTGGAGCGCGCCATCGGTGTGCGCTGGTAGGCATCAAAGATTGGGGTGTGGCACGGCCGGCAAGCCTGACTTCCCACAAACACGGCAGCGGCGGCGAGCAGCATGGGAAATGGCCTGTGAATCGTCTATTCAGACGGACCTTCATGCTAACACCGTCACGGGTCGGCGCCCTTGGTTCCTTGCCGCGTTCCGCCTGCCGCAAAGATTTCAGCCCGCCTGTACTACTATCCTTCAGCTTCTTCGCCGGCCACAGAGATTTGCAGGCCGCTCCCGCGGGACCGAAGTCCCGCTCCGGACACGGGCACCTCGTGTTCACAACCAGCTACACAATACGGGCCCGCGATTCCGGCTCCGCCGCGATGTGGGGCAGGCGTCAGCCGCACCGCCCCCAGTCCGGCCGGCTAGAAATGAATCCGCGCCGCCACCTGCAACACCCGCGGCGGAACCCGTGTCGACGTAATCGTCCCGAAGGCCCCGCTCGTCAGCGTCACGTTCGGCTGGCTGTAGTTCACGTTGTTGAACACGTTGAACGCCTCGCCGCGCAATTCCGTCCGCAGCCGCTCGCCAAGCCGGAACGACTTGTGCAACGAGAAGTCGGTCTGGAAGAAACCAGGACCCGTGAATATGTTTCGCCCCGAACCATATCCGCCCACGGCCGGATTCGAGAACTTCGCCTTGTCGTCTGCAGCGAGGTATGTCACTGCCGACCCGCCCTTGACGAGCGAGCCCACCGCAGTAGGATCGCCCGAGAAGACCGCATTCGAGGTCACGTTCGGATAGATGGAGCTGATGCCGGAGCTCACGCTGAACGGATAGCCGCTCGACCAGTCGATGATCGTATTGGTGGCCCAGCCTCCGATCGTGTAGGCCAGGATCCCGCTCTTCGCCCATCGCTTGCCGTGGCCGAACGGAAGCTCGTACATCACCGCCGCCCGGAACTGATGACGGATGTCATAGTCGCTTCTGCCTCGGTCCAGCCGCCGGTTGTTGGAATCATACGGAATCAGGAGCGTGGTCCCCGCGCCGTTCGTATCGTCGCTGATGTCGTCGATACTCTTCGCCCAGGTGTAGTTCGCCACGAACATCAGCCCTTGCGCGAAACGCCGGTTCAGCGAGATCTGCAGCGCGTTGTAGCTGTTGTCCGTGCAGGAACAGCCGATGCCGGCAATGGCAAACTGCGGGTTGCGGAAGTAACTCTGCGGCAAACCCGCCGCTACCAGCCGCCCGCCGGTCACCCCGTTGAACGTGCCTGTATCCACCGCCGTGATGAATCCGCCCACGTCGTTGTTCGCCAGGTTCGTCGTGATAGACGAAGGGACCGCGGCGCCATACGTGTTCAACAGCGCACCCACCGGACCGGACCTGCCCCCCGCCTTCGCCGCATTGAAGCTCGCCAGAAACTCCGGCGTCACTTTCGCCTGGTTGGCGTTCAGCATGCGGAACATGTGCGTCCCTTTGTTGCCGACATAGGCAAGTTCGAGAATCGTTCCGCGCGTCACTTCGCGTTGAATGCTGATATTCCACTGATGCACGAACGGCGTGTTCAAGTTCGGATCGAACAGCAGCGGACTCGAGCTGCGGTCAGGCGCCACCACGCGTTGGACCTCCGTGCCCACCACTCCTGTTGCGAGTTGTCCAACCAGTGTCTGTACGGCGGCATCGCTTGCCCGAACCGATGCCGGATTCGCTGCCGTGGCCGACGAATTCGGCCGCAGGATCTGCGTGCGCGTAGTCCCCGGCTGATTCTGCTCCACCACGTTGAGCGCCCAGTTCACCAGCCGGTTGAACGCGGTCCGGTATCCGCCGCGGATCACGGTCTTGTCCCCGAACGGGGTCCATGCGAACCCGGCAGTAGGAGCGAAATTGTTTTTGTCCGAGCCATACCACTTGCGGCCCGTACCCGGTCCGGCAGGGACCAGCGCAACATCCGCCGACGGGCTGTTCAGCGGCCGGTCGTTCACTACTTGCATTCCCGAAAGATCTTCCGGAACGCCGTTGAATTCGTAGCGCAGTCCCAGGTTGAGGGTCAGCTTCTTCGAGACGCGCCAGTCGTCTTGAAAGTAGAAGTTGTACTCGCGCGCGCGTTGCAGGAAGTTGAGTTCCTGATCGGGAGAAGAGAACTTCCTTCCGTCCGAATAGAACACCTTCTGCACTGTGCCCACCACGCCCATGAGGTCATTGAACAGGCTGTTCAGGCGAGCCAGATCGTTGGAATTGATGCCGGCCGTGCTCACCGACGAATCGAGGAAGACGGGAGCGTTCGTGGTGGCAAACGTGAGCCGCGGATAGAAGTTGGTCGCGCGCCGGAACTGGTCGATCGAATACCAGCGAATGTTTGCCCCGGTCTTGAAAGTGTGGTTGTTCTTCGTGAAAGAGAAATTGTCCACCGCCTGCCAGTTGAGCGGCGTTCTTCCAGTTCCTCCCCAGAAAATGAAAGGGTCGCTTTGAACGTTGGACACGATCTCGAATTTCGGATGCGTCGGATCCAGGAACAGAAGACTGTTCTTCGTGTAACCAAGGTTGAACTCGTTCACTTTCGAGTTGCCCAACACCGACGTCAGCCCCCCTGAGAAGCCGCGATTGTCTGACTCGCGCGTGCGGCCAGGGTATCCGGCGGGATTCGCCGGGTAGCGCGGCAATCCCGTGTTGATATAGTCGCCTAGCAAGTCGCTGTGACCCTCGTTCCACCGCAGGAACGATTGATGATTGGAATTGATCCGGTAGTCCACCTTGCCGGTGTATGTATCCATCGGCGCCGACGCCGCCGCGTTGAACCGGAACGTCGCCGTATTGAACCCGTCTCCGCCGGAGAAATCGTTGGGCAGGTTGGTCAGCGCGATTTGCGACTGCATCAGCTTGTCGAGACCGCGCTTCAGCGGATCTGCTTGCACCAGGTTCACCGTGCGATAGCAGTTGCTGGTCACCGTGCCGCAAGCAGGCGCCAGCGGAGTCCCGGTGGGCCCCACCAGGCTCCCCGAGTTTGCCGCTCCCACCATGTAACGGAAAATTCCCTGCCGGGCTTCCGGCGTCAGCACGGTGCGGGTTTGCGACAAGCTCTGGCTCATCCGCTGACCCTGCCAATTGAAGAAGAAAAACAGCCGGTCGCGCTTGATGGGTCCGCCGAGACTGGCGCCGTACTGGTTGCGGATCAGAACCTCGCGCCCCAACCCGGACCGGTTGTTGAACCAGTCATTCGCGTTGAACGCCGTGTTGCGGTTATACGCGAATGCCGCGCCGTGGAACTGGTTGGTTCCGCTTCGAGTCACCACTTGCACCTGCGCGCCCGAGTTGCGCCCATACTCCGCCTTCGGCACTGACGTGATGACGCGATATTCGCTCACCGAATCGGGATTGATCAGCACCTGAGACAGTTCGCCTCGGGGAATCACGGGATCGCTCACGTCTACGCCGTCGAGCGTCGTGTAGATGCCGCGCCCCCGGTCGCCGTTGACGGAAAAGACCACCGTGCCTGACGCCGAAGTGGCCTGCGACGCATGTCCCGAAACTCCGGGCTGCAGCGCCATCAGGTGCAGCGGATTGCGTCCGTTCAAAGGCAGATCTTCGATGGGCTTGGTGTCGATGACGTTGCCGAGCGAAGCCTCGGCGGTCTGGACCTGAGAGCTCGATTCCGATACCGTCACCTGCTCGGTGATCGAGCCGGTCTCGAGCCGAACATCCAGAGTCAGCGGTTCGCCCACCTGCAATTCGTTGCCGGTGCTCGAGAACTTCTTGAATCCCTGCATCGTCACTGTCAAGGTGTACTTGCCGAGGGGCATCGCTTCCAGCGCAAATTGACCCGCCGCCGACGAAGCTACGGATCGCTTCAGCCCGGTCGACTCGTGCAGCACCGAGACCTCCGCTCCGGGCACCACGGCGCCGGAAGGATCGCTCACCACGCCGCGAATGCGCGACGTAATCGTTTGCCCCGGTACCAGCAAGGCGGTCACGAACAAGCAGGAAAGAAAACGAGACATAGTACACCCCTTCGAATCAGCCGCCCGAAACGCGAACGTCCGGACCGCGCAACCATTCCTTATCTGTAACGGTGCCCCTCGAAGGCTGAAACCGGACCAAACCGGCTGTCCGCTCGAGACCCCGCGGAAGATTTTTTCCATTATCGCGCGAAGACAATGCCGGCGCGATCCTGGCTGAGAGAAGATTGCACCTCCGTCCACGCCGTGTTAGCCTGTCCCGTTATGTCAGTTCCGTCCGAGACGCCAGTAGAAATGGATCGATTCCAGAGCCTGAAGGCGTTTCTCGATGCCGGATGCCCGATCCTCCTCGGCCCGAATGGCGACCGTCATGACCTTCCCAGCGAAGTGTTCGCGCTGATGCGCGAAGCGGTTGCCATGCTCGCCAGCGGCCATGAGCCGAAGGTCCGCCACGAGGAGCCGGTGATGACCACGCAAGAAGCTGCGGACCTGCTCGGCATGTCGCGGCCGCATTTCGTGAAGCTGCTCGAACACGGAGCCATGCCGCACCATCGCGTCGGAAATCAGCGGCGTGTCTATCGCGAAGATGTGCTCGCCTATGGGCTCCGGCGCGGCCGGTCTCCGGTGTCGCATGGCGCGGTTGCGGAGGCTTGACCCGCGGCCGTTTTGCGAAAGACTCCCAGCCAGAACGCCTTCCCCGAAGGTAGAGACCGCTGGCGTTGCTCCACCATCGTGAGCCCTGATCCCGAGACCAGCCCGGCGAATTCATCCTTGTCCACCAACCGAAAGCGCGACCCCAGCGCCTGAATCGTTTCGAACCTCGTGGCCGCAACGCCTGCCGCGGTAGCGCTCGGCAATTGCAGCACCACCACCAGGAACCCGCCGGCTGCCACCATCCGTACCGCGCTCTCGAGACAACCCTCGATTCCCGCGTGCTCGAAGATCAGCGCCGCATGCACCATGGCAGCCGGAGCCTCCTCGATCGCGCCCCTGTCGAGATCGCAACACACCAGCGTAAGCGGCAACTCCGGATAGCGTGTGCGCACTGCAGCCAAGTACTCCGGATGAATGTCCACGCCCACAATGCGCTTGGTCACGCCCGTATCGATGCGATCGAGTCCGTTCCCTCCCGCCACCCCGAGAATCGCCACTGACTCCGGACGGCAAAACGCCAGCGCTTCTCCGAACAGGTCCGCAAGCGCGTCCAACTGCTCCACGCCGGGAGCGCGCATGTGCCCTTCATAGTCTTCGAGCGGAACATCGAGCCACGGATTGCTTGTCATCGCACACTCCTCACCTAGAGTACTTGTAGTCCTTCTTCGCCGGCGGCGAAGATTGCAGCCCGCCTCCGTGTAGGGCGGGCTTTAAGCCTGCACGGGACTTGAGTCCCGCTGCGGACACGGGCACCTGTGCTTCTGGGATTGCGGCTCCGCCGCGATGTCTATGCTTCGGGTTCTTCGCCGATCGCGAAGATTGCAGCCCGCCTCCGTGTAGGGCGGGCTTTAAGCCAGCGCGGGACTTGAGTCCCGCTTCGGACACGGGCACCTCCGCTTCTGGGCTCCCCAACGATGTCTATGCTTCGGGTTCTTCGCCGATCGCGAAGATTGCAGCCCGCCTGTGGGGCAGGCTCAAGCCTGCACGGGACTTGAGTCCCGCTGCGGACACGGGCACCTGTGCTTCTGGGATTGCGGCTCTGCCGCGATGCGGAGCAGGCTTCTGCCCGCGCGGAACTTCAGTCCCTGCATGTGGCTCAGCCTTACATCGCGACCACTTGCACGTGGAACCGCTCCGGCGGCAACGCCGACACCGGCGCAGGGCTCATCCCCGACCATGCCCCATACGCCGTCTCCGCCAACCTCCCGTTCAAATAGAACAGGAACTGGTCACTGAAATCGCTGAGCGGAGGCAGGTGGCGGAACGTCAACCGCAGCCCCACGGCCTTCTCGATGTTGACGCCATCGGTCTCGACGGCCTTGTCCCCGAGCAGCGTCACGAAGCTCGACCGGCCCGCGTGCGGCCACACATCAGGGCGCAGCAGCGTGCGGAACTGCGGCTTCGCCTCGAACGTGATCTCGCATTGCCGGATCCATTCGAGGATTCCGTCGCCCCATTTCCAGTGCCGCCGCAGCGAAAGATAGGTATCGGCGAGGTTGATCGCCATGTCCATCTTGCGCCGTTCCACTTCTGTCTCGGCGGCCACCGTATCCAGCAGGTGAGCAGGAACCAGGTCCTCTTTGTCGATGACCTTGGCGGCGAGATCCATCACACGGTCCAGCCGCCGCACCGGCGCTGCATCATTCACCAGCAGCGGTGGCAATTCCAGGGTTTCCGTCCCGGGGATCTCCACGAAGTTGCGATCGCCTAGCGTATGCATGGCCTCTCCTTTGCTTGCCTGACTCATCGGCATCAACCCGTCGATTCTGTAATTCGCATCTGCTTCACTCGATTCGACGCAATTGAGGCCTCTCCGGTTGCAGACCCGGGTTTGTTGGCGCAGCCGTTGGGAGATTCGCCCGCCCCGGCCTCAGGCGAGCAACTCATGCACTACGTTCCCGGCCACATCAGTCAGCCGGAAATCGCGACCGCTGTAACGGTAGGTGAGCTTGGTATGTTCCATGCCCATGGCGTGCAGCATCGTGGCGTGCAGATCGTGGGGGTGCACGCGCTTTTCCACCGCCTTGAACCCGAACTCGTCCGTTGACCCGTAGGCAATCCCCCGCTTGAACCCGCCGCCCGCCACCACTAGCGAGAAGCCGTGGTTGTTATGATCACGCCCGTTCTGCACCTTCACGAGACCGCTCACTTCCACCGATGGGGTGCGCCCGAACTCGCCGCCAATGATGACGATCGTTTCATCCAACAGCCCCGAAGCTTTCAGGTCACTGAGCAGCGCGCCCATCGCCGCATCCGAAGTCTGCGCCAGCTTGCGATGAATCAGGATGTCGTCGTGGTTGTCCCACGGCTGTCCGTTGCCGTAGTAGACCTGCACCATGCGGACGCCACGCTCCACCAACCGTCGCGCGATCAGGCAGCCGCGCGCGAAGTCACCCTCGCCATATCGCTCGCGGACCTTCTGCGGTTCCTTCGAAATATCGAGCGCATCCATGGCCTCGGTCTGCATTCGGAACGCCACTTCCATCGATTGGATGCGGCCCTCCAATTGCGCATCGGGACCTTCACGCTCGAGATGGATCCGGTTGAGCGCGGCGATCAGATCGAGTTGCTTGCGCTGCTCGGCCGAGTCGAGATGTTGGTTCCGCAGATGCTGAATCAGCTTCTCCGGCTCCTTCTCGTTATTTGGAAGGTGCGTGCCTTGGTGGATGCTCGGCAGGTAAGCCGAGGTCCACAATTGCGGACCGATCACCGGCAACCCAGGACACAGCACCACGAATCCCGGAAGGTTTTGGTTGAAAGTTCCGAGCCCGTAGGTGAGCCACGAGCCCATTGACGGATGTCCGGGCAGCACGTGGCCGCAGTTGAGCATCAACAGTGATGGCTCGTGATTGGGCCGCTCGGTGTACATCGAGCGGATCACGCACAGATCGTCGGCATGCTCGCCGAGCTTCGGGAAGATCTCGCTGAGTTCGACGCCGCTCTGGCCCAATCGGCGAAACTCGAATGGCGACTTGAGCAGAGTGCCCGTGCGCCGCTCGGTTTTGAGGTTCCCAGCCGGCGCTTTGGTGCCGTGGAACTTGGTGAGCATCGGCTTGGGATCGAAGGTGTCTACCTGCGACGGCCCACCGTTCAGGAACAGATAAATGACGCGCTTGGCCTTGCCGGGGAAGTGAGGCTCCTTCGGCATCAGTGGCGACGGTCCCGCTGTGGACGCAGCTGTCGCCAAACCCGGGCTCAGTTGCGAAGCCAAGCCCAGCATCCCGAAGCCGGAGCCCATGGTGCGCAGAAGATTGCGCCGTGTCATCGCCTGCATGACTACAGCTTACTCCGGCTGACCGCCCCGCGCGGGAACTACATCACCGGAGCGCCAGAAAGAGATCCCACCAACTCGGCGTCCGTCAGTACCATGAACCGCTCACCCAGGATCGGTTCGAGGTCGGGCATTACTTCTCGGAACTTGGCCTCGGAATCCACTGACAACACCGCCACAGGCCGAGACGGTCCCCTGTAAAGCGGAAGCTGATCTCCGTATCCCGACAACCCGGGCAGAACCGTTGCTCCGGCCACCTCATGATCCTTGAGGCGTTGCAGGACCTCCTCGTAGAGCGGCATCCCCGCCCATACGTCCCGCTCGTCCATGAAAATGATCAACATCTTGTTGGAGCTCGACATCATCAGAAGGTCTAACGGCCTTCTCTCCTGTTTCCGGCTGTCAGACCCCGATTTCTCCTGAACAGCCAATTCTGCGACCCCGACGATCATACATCAACCAAACACAGAGCGGAAGCTAGGGTTTCGCCCGGTATGGACAGTCTGCGCCTCGCGGAGACCTACAATAGTCGGGTAACCGCTTTCTTCGAGAGCTCGACCCGTCCAGAACCGATAAGGCTAACGAGGACAGCCCTGCATCCCGATGGCAGTAGCTCCAGGCACAGTAGAAGCGAACCCCACTCTCCAAGCCAACGGAGACTTGGCCCGGCGCGGCCTACAAGGGGGCTGGGCACACTTGGCCGGGGTGTTCATGGTAGCCGTGGCTACACCGTACTGGCAACAGTTGCCGTGGATGGCAGTTGGTCTCTCCTTTGTCATCGTCGCTTTCACCGTCTGGCGTCTCTGGCTGATCCTGCGTTGGCGCAATGGATCGGCAGGCAAATACTGGCGCCGCGCATACGTGTTGGCCATTGCGGTCACGGCGTCTTGCTGGGGCGTGATGGTGGCGTCAAGCTGCGCGCACTTCGGTGTGGAGCGCTGGGCCACGACGTTGCTCATCATCATCGCGGTGGGAATCTCCACGGGAGGATTGACGGCACTGGCCCCGCACGTCAGGCTTTCCTATGCGTACTTGAGCCTGATTTGGCTGCCGATCATTGTCACGTGCATCGCCATCGGAGTGCGGGAAACCTACACTACCGCGATCATGGGCACGCTGTTTCTCGCCTACGTGCTCGGGCAAGCCAAGACGCTTCACAACGGTTACTGGTCCGATTGGCGGCGCGCGGTGGACTTGGCGCAGGCGAAAGAAGCGGCCGAAGCCGCGAGCCGGCTCAAGAGCGAATTCCTCGCCAACATCAGTCACGAAATCCGCACTCCGATGCATGGCGTGCTCGGAATGCTCGCAGCCAGCCTCGAAAGCGAAATGAACCCTGACCAGCGCGACCTCGTGGATACCGCCAGGGTTTCGGCGGAGTCACTGCTTTCTCTTCTCAACGACGTGCTCGACTTTTCGAAGTCCGAGGCAGGCAAGCTGAGCCTGGAAAACATCGCCTTGGATCCCTCGGCGCTGGTGCTTTCCACCATCAAGGGATTCGCGTCCACGGCCTCGCGCAAGGGGCTGGCGCTCGAGTTCGAGACCATTGGCGCCGTGCCGGTCCAGGTGATGGGAGATCCCACACGGCTGCGGCAGATTCTCAACAACCTCATCGGAAACGCGATCAAGTTCACGCCGACCGGATCGGTGACGGTCCAACTGCAGGCCCTGGAAAGCTCGCCGCACTCGGCTTCGGTCCGCTTCTCCGTCCGCGACACCGGGATCGGCATCCCGCTCGAGAAGCAATCGCTCGTGTTCGATTCGTTCGCCCAGGCCGATGGCGCCACCACTCGTAAGTACGGCGGTACGGGGCTCGGCCTCGCCATCTGCCGCCGCCTGACGGAACTCATGGGCGGCCGTATCCTCCTGGTGAGCGAGCCAGGAGCCGGCAGCACGTTCAGTTTCAGTCTGACCTTTGAATTGCCGCTGCATCCCAAGCCGTCCACCCGGCGAGTTCCGGCCGAACCCGGTTCGCCGCGCCGGCCTGGCCTCAGCGTGCTTCTCGCCGAAGACAATCCGGTCAACCAGCGCCTCGCACTGCGCCTTCTCGAAAAAGAGCGCCACTCGGTGGAAATCGCCTCGAACGGCTTCGAGGCCATTGACCGCTGGCAGACGGGCGCGTTCGATCTGGTCCTCATGGATATCCAGATGCCCGGCATGGATGGCTACGAAGCCACGGCGCGCATACGCGAACTCGAAAAGCGATCCGGCGGTCACACTCCCATCGTCGGAGTCACCGCCAACGTCATCGACGGTGACCGTGAGCGATGTCTGGCCGCGGGCATGGATGGCTATCTCGCCAAACCTTTCAAGGCAGAGGAACTCTACGCCGTGATTGACGACCACGCCCCAGACGAGAGCGCCGGTCCGGTTGTGACCGCCTCCCCCCCGACTGCCCCGCCAGCCGACTCTCTGACAACGCCTTCGCTACAATGAAGGATTCCGTTTGATCAACAAGCTCGTCGTCGAAAATCTGAAGCATCGCCCCGTCCGCACCCTCCTGAGCGTGCTCGCAATCGCCATTGAAGTGACCATGATCCTCACTCTGGTCGGCGTCAGCATGGGGATGCTCGAAGACGCCGAGCGCCGCGCCAAAGGCATTGGCGCCGACATCATGATCAAGCCTCCCGGCACTTCGATCATCAGCTTCTCGAACGGCTCCATGCCGGAGAAACTCGTCGAATTCTTCGCCAAACAACCCCACGTCGTCATCGCCACCGGCAGCATCAGCCACGGCGCCGGCCCCATGGAGAACGCCAGCGGCATCGAATTTGACCAGTTCAGCCGCATGAGCGGCGGCTTCAAATTCCTGTCAGGCGGCCCGTTCTCCGGTGACGCCGACATCAATATCGACGAGCGCTACGCACGATCGAAGAGCCTCAAGACCGGATCCAAGTTCAAACTCTGGGACCGGGAGTGGCGCGTGGCCGGCGTCTTCGAGCAGGGCAAGCTTTCGCGAATCGTCCTCCCGCTGAAGACCGTCCAGGACTTGGCTGGCACGCCCGACAAGATCTCGCAGGTCTTCATCAAGCTCGATGATCCGGCCAACACGGAACAGGTAGTGGCAGCTTTCAAGGCGAATCCGCTTCTGCAAGGCTATCCCGTGGTCTCGCTCGATGAGTGGGTCTCGCTCTTCTCGGTCGACAACATTCCCGCACTGAAGCCTTTCATCGCCGTGGTGATCACGCTCGGAATGGTGGTGGGAACGCTGGTCGTCTTCCTGTCGATGTACACCGCCGTGCTCGAACGGACGCGCGAAATCGGAATCCTCAAGGCGCTGGGAGCATCTCCCGGATACGTGCTGGGAATTTTGATGCGCGAGACCGCACTGCTAGCGATGGTGGGCGCCGTGCTCGGCATCATGATGACCTACGGCACCCAGTGGCTGGTGAACACATATGCAGGTCCGGTCTTGACGCAGGTGATCGTGCCACGATGGTGGCCCTACACGTCCATCCTCGCAGTCGGCAGTGCCTTGCTCGGAACCATCTACCCCGGCCTCAAAGCCGTGCGCCAAGACGCGCTCGAGGCGCTCTCTTATGACTAACAGCGCGGGCAAGCACATCATCGAGATAGCCAAGCTGCGCAAAACCTACAAGCTCGGCGACGTGGTGGTGGAGGCCTTGCGCGGCGTGGACCTCGATATCGAACAAGGCGACTTTGTCGCCATCGCCGGGCCATCCGGCTCCGGCAAATCGACTTTGTTCAACGTGCTGGGAGGCTTGACGCCGGCCACCTCGGGGTCGATCAAGATCGATGGCGTCGACATGGCGTCGATGAGCGAAGCACAGTTGACAGACCTGCGCAAAACCAAGATCGGCTTTGTTTTCCAGAAGTACAACCTGCTGCCCACCCTGAGCGCGGGCGACAACATCGCCATCGCCTGCGACATCGCCAAGAAGCCCTTCACGATTGACGGGCAGTTCCGCGAAGTGCTCGAACTGCTGGGCATCGAGCATCGCCTGGGACACAAGCCCCGAGCTATGTCCGGCGGCGAACAACAGCGCGTCGCCATCGCGCGGGCGCTGGTGAATCATCCCGCGATCCTGCTGGCCGACGAGCCCACCGGCAATCTCGACTCCGAGAACTCCGACGCCGTCCTCGACCTCATGCGCGACCTCAACCGCCGCACCGGCCAGACCATCCTCATGATCACGCACGATCCCGACGCCGCCCAGCACGCCAACCGGATCGTCCGCATGAAAGACGGCCGCATCGTCAACTGACGTGGGAGGGCTGTTCATGTGCGCAGCAGCAGCACTCCGAAAGGATCGAAGCGCTCCCGCCGCGCCCCAGCCGGTAGACCCGTGATTGTCGCCTCCACAGGATTCTTGTCCGCATTCACGATCACGAGCAGCTTCCCGCGGGCGCACCATTCGAGTCCACGGTCGATGCTGTGGCCCGTCTCGTGATACTCGATCGTGAGCGGCGGCTTCGAGATAGGCGCGGCGAGATCGGCGGCGTGCCGTTTCAATTCCGACGCCACGCCAGCCAGTGCGTTCCACAACGGAGCCTCCGGTGGAGTGTACTCGCAGTCCCCACCAAAGCAATCCGGTAACGCCGTGATCGCCACGCCATCGATCGCAGTTGCGCGGTTGAAGTGTAGAGCACCATCTTCGATCGCGATCGCCGTACTCTTGCGCAGCATCTCCCCCACGCAAAAAGCCTGCAGCACCATGAAGAGACCGCGAGACGGACCGGCCACTTGCCGCATCTTGCCGCATGCGCCCGCCCACCTGGTCGACGTATCGAGGAAATCGCCCTGCTGGCTGTCCGCCCACAACGCGTACTGCTCGCGGATTCCATGCGGGATCACTGGATATGATGTCGGTCGCGATGAGGTCGGCGCCGGGTCGGCTGACGCAGCGTGCTCACCAAGTCAGTGGGCGCGTGATTCAGGTACACGGGATGCGCCGATCGAGTTGCTTCACGAGCGCGTAGGTCTCGCGGATCGCGTACTGCGCTCACGCGTGCAACGCCCGGCTTCTTCCAGGTGAACGAAGGCTCGTCCTCATTTTCCCACCAGGTGCGCCGGATGGTCTTTTGAGTGCCGCGACCAAATCGCGAATGCGCTTCTCATCGGCGGCGCGCTTCTCAGGCGAAAGGAACCCCGTGGTGCACCAGGCGAGCATGCCATTCCGCGCGGCTTCGTCGAGTGCCGCGCGCGTGGCCGGACGATGCACCACCTGGAACCCCGCGTCCCGCGCGCGCTGCCAGGCATTGGGTCCGGTTGGGAGCTGATAGAGCCCGTGGACGAAGGTGCGCCTGCCGCCGATGCGCAACATGCCATCCGCTTCGAGCGCTCCTGGCGGGGCGAAGAGTGATGCAAGCAAAGCGCGGCGAGTCATGTTGGACTTTTCATCAGCCCACGTTGACTTTCCCTGAAAAGCAAAGATATTCGCCAGAGTGTTCACCGTACTGCTCGCGCAATTGCTGCTTCCAGTGGAGCGGACCATAACGCTCGAAGGTGGCGTGATCGCCGGTCCCGTTTCCTTCGGCGGAGAATGCTTCATCGATCTCGGTGACCCTTGCCAACGGCAAGGTCCTGTTGCTCTCCCCACTGGCGGAAACGAAAGCGGCGATGGAGTTCACCCAGTACCGCGCCAGCGCTTGCAGGACCACCGAGACGGCGCCCCCGAGATCGCCGCACGTCGCCGGATCGATCACGCATTCGATGCGAGCGGCAGGCGGCTCTGGAAGTACGAGCGCGGGCAAGGCGATGGACTACAAGGCGCTGGTAGCCGGGCGGCTGCTGTTTTTTCCGATTCGCGCGGACACCTCTACGGCGTGGACCATTCGGGGCAACCGCGCTTCGGCGAATGCTACAACCTACCGGCTGAGCGCACGCCGTGGGCGACCCGAGGAGACGGCGTCGCCGACCTGGCTGGAACCGAGGATCGCGAAGCCTACGCGGTGAATCTCGCCGGCGAAGACGCCAGCGGCGCACGCCGTCGAGGACGGTTCGACGTGCAAGCGCCGCTGATCGCCGACATCGACGGCGACGGCAAGCCCGAAGTGTTCTTCTCTACGGCGTTCGGCGGCTTGAAGACCGAGTCTACGCGCTCGACGGGCGCACGGGTGCAGTCCGCGGCAAGCGCGCTCGGCACTGCAAACGTACCATTCGCACGTGGTCGCGGATCTCGACGGCGCATGGCCGCATGGAACTGCTCTACGGCGACAAGAACATGCGCCTTTATTGCGTCGGCCGAGGCCAACCGCTGTGGAACACGCAACTCGGCGGGCGCGGTATTTTCCAGGGCGCCGCACTCGTGGACCTCGAAGGCACGGGCGAGCTCTACCATTTTCCAAACCGTGCGCGAGGACGTGGCGAGGACGGCAACTCGCCTACGCGCTGATGGACGCGTGATAGCGGCCATTCCGCTCGATGGCGGAGGCATCTCGAGTCCGGTGGCGTTCCGGATGGCGGGCGATTGCGCGGTGCGGCTGTTGCAGGCGAGCCAGGGCAAGACGCTGTACGCTTCGGCCAGCGCAATCGGCCAATGCGAGGATCACTCGCCGCACGAGTTCGGAAGCGCTTGCCGCGCGAGCATGTCGAGATCACGCCCGGCAACCTGCGCAGCCAGGGCCGCGCCCCGAGATTCCGCCGCCCGCGCCGGTTCGTGGCAGCGGTTGCCAATCCCTGGCCGAAGAAGGCCACGGTGGACGCGATCCGGGCCAGAGATGCTCGGCGGCGAGTTCGAAGTCGGCGTGCGATTGCGGTGACGAACCCAGTCCGGCGCAGCGGACTATCGCATTACCGTGGGCCCGGAACTGGCAGCCGCGGTGAAACTGCGCGAAGCACCCCGAGTTCTGCCCTGATCGACAGCAGCCTGCCGAAGACGCCCGCCGCTGCTCGGGGCAGGCGCAGACGATCCATGTGGGGCGGGCGAGACGCGGCGGCGAAGACGATTTCGAGTCGCGCTCTGAAGCCGGGGAGAGTCCGGTCGAGTGTTCGGGTGGCGAACCTGCAGTCCTAGATGCGCCCGCCGAGGACCTGTTGCGTGTGTCGCCGGTAACGCTCCCTGAAAAGCGCGTGTTCGGGCACCGCAACTGGCCGTCGTTGCCGCCCAGCCCAACCTGCGCGAGCCGGTGATCGAAGACGCGCTCGCACACGGGACCAACGTTTTCGTCGTCCCCGGCGCTTCGGTGACGTTGACGAGGAAGGGCGCAAGGACAGCAACGTCGTCGAGCGCAGCATCGATGCGGCCAGGCAGCGGCTGAACGGCAAAGCGATGCTGCTCATTCCGGGTTCCGTGGAGTCGCGTGGCCGAACAGTTCCACTGGGGAAGGAAGCCGCAGACCGCGCGTTTGCCGTGGCTCTGCGCTGGTACGCCGGGCACGCACAGTCGATCGGGCTCGCGTTCGAGGACTTTCGTTCTACCTGCAAGACGAGCCGTATTCGATGGGCGACGACGAGAATTTCCGCAAGTGGGCCGCGCTGGTGCGCTAGGTAAAGCGATCGAGCTGCGCTTCCGATCTACGCGAACCGGCGGCGGCGCGCGGGCGAAGATGCTCAGCCGCTCGGAAGGCCTGGTGGACATCTGGTGTCCGATCCACCTGTTCCGCGACGAACTGCGCGAGCTGGCGCGCTGTTTTCGCGCGCACGGCACTTCTGGTACTATGAGGCGCTTCTACCGATCAACGCAATCTCGATCCGCCGGGTTCATCGCGCCAAGCCTGGTGGCGTTCCAACTGGGGATGACAGGCGCTGGTTGGTGGGCTGGTCTATCACTATTCGACGACAGCCGGACCGGGCCGCTCCACCGAGTACGGGTGGTGTACATGACGGCGATGCGATCCCGTGACGACCAACGCGCTGGAGGCAGGCGCGACGGCGCCAGAGGACGAGTTGCCTGGATGCTGCGCGAACGCAGCGGAGGGCGCGAGCGAGCAGCGTGGCGCCCGTGCTGGCGCTGATCGATGAGGCGGTTGAGTTCGTCACGCGCGACCCGGTGGATCAGGCGAGCGACATCGGCAGGCAACTGGTGCCTGATATACCGCCTACCGGACTTCGCCCGCTGGATGGCGCTACGCTTCGTCGCCTGACCAGCGGCGGAGCGGCTTCAACAGGTCCGGTGACGGCGAAGGGTTGGGAGGCGGGGCGCGTCAATGCGAATACTTCGAGTTGGCTGCGAGCGCGAGCGCAGCGTGGCGCCGTGCGGGCGTTGATCGGTGAAACGGTGGCGTTCGTCGCGGCGCGACCAGGATCAGGCGAGCGACTCGGCAGGCAGCTACGCTCACGCCTGACCGAAGCGGCGGAGCGGCTTCAGCCAGGTCCGGTGACGGGGAAGGGTTGGGAGGCGGGGCGCGTCAATGCGAATATTTCGAGCGGACTGAGCGGCGAGCGAGCAGCGTGGGCGCCGTGCGGGCGTTGATCAGTGCGCGGTGGCGTTCGTCGCGCGCGACCAGGATCAGGCGAGCGACATCGGCAGGCAACTACGCTGACGCCTGATCGAAGCGCGGAGCGGCTTCAATAGGTCCGGTGACGGGGAAGGGGTTGGAGGCGGGGCGCGTCAACGCGGAATATTTCGAGTGACTTCGAGCGCGAGCAGGCGTGGCGCCGTGCGGGCGTTGATCAGTGAAGGGTGGCGTCGTCGCGCGACCAGGATCAGGCGGATGACCAGTTGGCTGCCACGCCTGATCGAAGCGGCGGAGCGGCTTCAATAGGTCCGGTGACGGGGAAGGGGCTGAGGCGGGGCGTCGACAATACTTTCGGTGAGCGGCGAGCTAGCAACGTGTTGGCGAAGTGCGGGCGCTGATCCACAAGCCTGCTGGCTCGACGCGGACCGTTCGGCAATAGCCGCTTCCGTGGGCAGCGCGGATGGGAAAGTGAACGTTGGGCGGGTCGCCTAGGAAACACGACCCTAGCGCGCGAGTGACAATCGCTGCCGGACCCTTAGCAGGCACCCTGCCTACGCTCATGGTTAAGCCTGATGGGATTGTTCCACGGCTCTCCTTAGAATGAAGCTTCGGGAGAAAATCGTTCGGGCTTGCCGCTCGCAGAGGACATGGCGGTGAGCTGGCTGGGACAGCGCGGCGCACCATGTTTGAAGGTGTTGCCGGTTGTAAGTGGCGCCAAACTGAGTCTCATTCAGGACTGTCGAGGGCCGAGTTCTGCTCGACCGAGCATCAGAACGCGTTCAAAACGCGATCAGGAGAGGTTGGCACTGAGCGGCTCGGGCTTCAGTACCACGGCACCCGTGCCGGTTGCCGGAACGGCGCCAGGAACCGGAGCCGGAGCCAGAAGGCGGCCGGGTCGGCCGCGACCGTTCATCATTGACGAGCTCGTCGAGGAACCCGCTCTTCGAGGAACACGTTCCGGCAATGGCGAGTTTCCTGTTCCAGGGCTGTATGCCACTTCCGGCGCAGTTCCGTACATGGAGGAGTGCGATCCGCTGGGCGTAGGCGCAGTTGCGACGCGATTGCCCACACGCGGGTGCGGACCACGGGCTGGACTCCTGGCGGCGGCAGTGATCGGCTGCTCGATGTTTCCTGGGCTCAGGTGGATCGACCGCCAGTGCATGGCTCAGGCCACCGAGGTGACTTCGCGGGCGTCATGTACCTCGGCGTCCCGCCGCATCTCCGTTTTCCAGCCGAGTTGGATCAAGGGTGACCCAACTCGAGCCCGGCGATCCTCCGATGGCTGGCCTGGCCGTTGCAGGGTCCGCAGGACACTGCGCTTCGAGCTTACCATCTGCCGCACCGAAGCGTTCCGGAAGAGCCGTCTCCGAAGCAACCGAGCAAGGAGATCCGGCAGGAAGAGAAAACGACGGCTGCTCGGTAGTTCAGCGGGCAACGTCCGCGGTGTGTGGAGAACGCGATCGGGCAAGCTGGCCAGTTTCAACCTCGGGCCGAGGGATTCGGCATTCTCGGTGAGCAAGGCGGGCCGTCGATTCCGGTTCGGGCTCTCGGCATTGTGTCCATGGATGCCTGGCGGCGGCGAAGAATCCGTTGACGCTTTCGATGCCGAAGTTCCCGAAGTGGCCGAGTCAGCGGGAGTCTTGAACGGCGCCCGAGGAAGTTCCGCAACTTCCTGCGGTCGAGGCCAGTCTGAACCAGTTCGAACCGAAGCTGGAGCCCAAGGTGGAGCCTAAGCCTGATCCCAAGCCTGAGCGTACAAGAGTGAATCCGCTGCTGGCGAGACTTCAGGCGGTTCCGCGCCCGCCCCACCGCTCTACCACCGCCGCTGAGCGGGTGGACCTGGCTTTCGTGCCCAAGCCGAGCGCCCTCTGCGGCTTACTGCCCTCGAGGTGAAGGTGGGGCCGTGGAGCGTCATGCCATCGACTGATCTGGTTCAAGCTGGCGCACGTGCGGGCGGACGACGCGGGACTGCCGCGTTGCGAGATCAGTTGGGCTCCTCTCGACGTTGCGGCGGTGAAGGGGCGGGATCCGCTCGCCCAGCCGCTGCCTCCCCGGCTGCTCGCCTCATTGCGGCTACCGAAGCCGGCCCGGCGGAAAAAAACGAACCCAATGGACCGGTTCCCGGGATGCGCGGGCGAGGTCGAGGTGCGGATGCCGCTCCGCCCGGTAGCGGGCCGTGCGCAGGAGCCGGAATTGACGGCGCTCTGGAGCACGCTTGCCGTAAACCTGCCGGCGGTAGAGCGAAAGGCAACGGCTGCCATCCGGCGGCCGGTGGATATCGAGCCGGGAAGCAAGCAGGAGCGGCGATTGGTGTCGGTTTTTGTCGCCTGCCGCGATTCGAGCCCGGCGGTTCGGCTCCGCCCGGCTGCGGCGTTGACTCCGGAAGGAAGCCAACGGCAGGAACAGGACCGCGACGGATGGAGATTACGGGTGCTCAGTAGCCAATGGTGGAACACGCGCGGCCAGACGGGTCCGCGGGTGCCCGTGGCGAAAGGGCCGTCGATTTGGGAGATTCAAGCGCCTCCGCCGGCAACGGCGGCGATCACCGAACCCATCGGTTGCGCGTTCGACACGGGAGGGGAAGCGTGGGATTGACCGAAGTAGCGCAAGACAACCAGAAACTCGAAAAGAACCCGGTGGAGAATTGGTCTCTACCTTCGCTCGGCGACGAGGTGGCCGGCGTATCGGAGAGCGAGTTCTCGGTGGCCACGCTCATTCTCGAGGAAGGTCTGGCCGCAACCGCGTTGGCGATGGAAGACTACGAAGCCGTGGCGCGCCACTGCCAGAGGTTGGCGGCCATCCGGTCTGACCATTATCAGGCGTGGTTCAACCTGGGCTTTGCCCACCAGAAGCTGGGCAATCATGACTTGGCGGCTTCGGCGTATCAGCAGGCATTCCGGCTTCGCCCCGACGACGCACGTCCGTTGGTGAACCTCGGAATCATCCGCCACCACTTGCAGGATCTCGACGGGGCGCGCCGCGCCTATCAAAGCGCGCTCGCTCTCGATGCCTCGCTCACGGGCGCTTTGTGGAATCTCGCCCTGGTGGAAGAGGAAGCGGGCAACGCCGCCGAAGCCGAAGAAATGCTGGTCCACTTGACCCGGCAGGACGACACCAACGCCGATGCATGGTTCCGCATCGGAGTGGCAAAGCTCCACCGCAACGACAAGCAAGGCGCCACCGAAGCGATTCGCATGGCCTGCGAACAGCGCCCGGATTGGACGGACGCTTTGCTCCAACGCGGTGTGCTGTGCGTCGAAACGGGAGACTGGGTGGGCGCCGGCGAGTGCTTTGCGCGGGTGCTCGAACTGCAGCCGGCCTCGGTAGGCGCGTTGCGGGGCATGGGCGTGGTGGCCGTGCAGACCGGGGACTGTGAGATGGCGCTACAGGTGCGCAAGCGGCTGCTCGAACAAAAGCAGAACTTACCGGAGTTGACCTTCAACATCGGTCTGGTGATGCACGAGAAGGGTCAGTTACCCGAAGCGCTGCGGTACTACTCCGAGGCGCTCAAGGAGCGGCCGCGGTTTGCCGAGGCGCTGCTCAATCTGGGGCACGTGCTGCACAAGCTGGGCCGTCCGAGCGAGGCGAGCGAATGCTGGAAACGGGCCATCGGGCTGAACTCGGAAATCGCGGCAAGCTACTTCGGCGGCAAATAGAGGATTTGCGCGGATACTCGCGGCGGCCATGTCTTGCGAGGGTTCGTCTGCGCGTCCGCGCGGCCAGTGTCGCTGGGTGAGGGCATTGGAGGCATGGTCCGGCCAAGGCGGAAGTCATGGGAAGGTGACGAGCCTTAGGGCTAAGCGAAAAATGCCAATGGGGTAGGGCTACACCGGAATGGTGAACTCGGCAAAGAGCGCGCATGCTGGAGGAGAAGCAGAACAAGAGGGAATATGACCATGCGACAACAGGTTCGCCGCCGCAAAGGGAACGCGATGCTCGACGTGGGCTTGATCGCGATTCCGTTGCTCGGTTTGCTGTTCGGGATCTTCGACTTTGGCTACGCGATCTTCCTGAGGTCGTGTTTGCAGAACTCGGTCCGCGAGGGCGTGCGCTACGCGGTCACCTACCAGACGACCAACGGGACCACGTGCCAGGACGCGTCGATCACCAACGTGGTGAAGAAGTCGGCCCTGGGATTCCTTACGCCGAGCGACAAGGCCGCAACCATCCACGTTCGCTACTACGATCCGACCACGTTCAGTGAAATCATGGCTCCGGCGGGCAACACCCCAGGCAACATCGTCGAAGTTTCGGTGGAGAACTACATGTACAGCTGGATGGTTCCGCTGTACTGGTCGTCATCGCCCCTGAACATCACGGTGCGCAGTTCTGACCGCATGGAAGGCTTGCCTGGCGGAGGACAGCCGCCGTGCCGCGTACCGGCCAACACGTAACCGAGGCAGAAGCGAGGGGAGAACACGCATGATCCGGAGAGAATTTCGTAGTCAAAATCGGCGGCGGAAGGGCAATACCATCCTCGAGTTCGCACTGGTGATGCTCTTTCTGTTCCCGTTGTTCATCGGCACGGTGAACCTCGGCATGAACTTGACCAAGACGACGCAAGCGTCGCAAATTACACGCGACGCGGGACACATGTACGTGCGCCAAGTGGACTTCTCGCTCGACGCGAGCAAGAACATCGTGGTTCGCTTGGCGCAAGGGCTCGGCATGACGCTGAGCGGCGGCAAGGGTGTGATCCTGCTGTCGAAGATCATGTACATCGGCACCAGCGAATGCGCAGCAGCCAATCTGGCTCCGGCTTCGTGTCCGAACTATCACAAAGCGGTGGTGATCCAACGGCACACCATCGGCAACACGACAATGCGGACGAGTGATTTCGCCACTCCGGCATCTTCGATCATCCTGACCGGGCCTGACGCGGTGACCGGACTCAAGAAGGGCGACATCAAGCCGGCTGACTACCTCACCAATGCTACCGTGCAGTCACCCAAGCTGTTGACTCTGTTGCCGGGCATGCTCGAAGGCGAGACCGCATACGTGTCGGAAGGCTATTTCGATACGCCCTCGTTCACGTTGAATCAAAGCTACACGGCGACATCCAAAGGAACCTACACGAGAAGTATTTACTGACGAGCGCCGGAAGGGAGGCCCAGCGGGCTCCCACGGACGCACCCTTGCAGGAGGCGAGGAACCATGCGACGCATCCAAAATCCCCAATTCCGGCGAAAGGGCTTCGCCATTATTCTTACGGCGCTGATGCTGACCATCATCATCCCGATGGTGGGCCTGGCGATCGACGCCGGAATGCTTTTCGCGATTCGTGCGCGAACCCAGTCGGCTGCTGACGCGGCGGCGATGGCGTCGGCCCGCGCACTTTCCGTCGGCCTGACCATTCAGGATCAGCTCAATTCCGCCACCGCGCGCGCGCAGACATATTTCGACGCGAACTTCCCGTCAAAAGCGATGATGACCGGGACCACGCGCACGGTCAGCATCCTGGTGGAGGAGGTCCCCGTTCGAACCAGGCGCGTCAGCGTGACCATCGACGTGACGGCTCCTTCGTTCTTCATGCGCTACCTGCCGGGCGGCGCGGCTCCTCTCACGCATGTCCGCGTGATGGGGCAGACATCGCGCCGCGACGTCAACGTGATGCTGGTGGTGGACCGCTCCGGGTCGCTGCAGAACTCCGGTTCTTGCGACGATCTCGAGAGCGCCTCGATCCAGTTCACGCAGCAGTTCGCCAACCAGCGCGACAAGCTCGGGTTGATCACGTTCGGCGGCAACTACCGCGTGGACTATGCCATGACGCGCAACTGGAACGACGCGCCCACCATCGCGACTGAGTTAGGCAAGCTCTATCCGGGCGGTTGCCTGGGCTGGACGGGAACTCCGCAAGCGCTGTGGAACGGCTACCAGCAATTGCTGGCCCAGAACGAGCCGGGCGTGCTCAACGTGATCCTGCTGTTTACCGACGGTAACCCGAACACCATCACGGCGGAATGGCCCTTGAAGCTGTCGTCCACCACCGAAACCGCAAACAAGACTCACTGCTACGATTGGGGCCACACGAAGGACTACACGCAACTTGGTTGGAATCCCTCGGGTCAGAAGTACTTCGGCTATATCGCACGCGACATCAACTCGTGGGACGGCATCCGCCCAACTAATGCGGCCGCTATGGGAGCGGTGGTTGACCCGGGTACGGCAGTGGCAATCCCAGTAGGCTACACCGGCTCGGCGAAATCCACCGACTGCTGGTACCGTTCGAGTTCTAGCAACGTCAAATACGACGTTCCGTATCAGCCCGACACCGACTACTACGGGAATTCTCTGTACGGCTACAAGTCGACTTTGACTTATCCGGTCGGCCACCCGTACGCGGGGAAAATCAAGATCTGGGACGACACCACCGCGAACAACTCGGCGTTCAATGCCACGGCCGATGCCGCGACGCGCATTCGTGCCAACGCCAGCAACCTGGCCGTTGTGATCTACACTCTCGGACTGGGAGGCGTGGGCGCGGCGGAGAATGAACTGCTGCTGCGGGTCGCCAACGACAAGACCAGCCCGATATTCGACTCGTCCAAGCCCGAAGGCTTGTACGTGTACGCACCCGACGCGAGCCAGCTCTCGAGCGCGTTCGCCCGGATTGCGGCTGAAATCCTCCGGTACAACAAATAGCCCCTGTTGCACACGCAAACAGAGGCACTCCGCGAACAAACATGGCTCGGCGGACCGGCAGACCCGGTCCGCCGCTTTCTTTTTGCGAGCTTGTTGCGGCGGATCGGGGAAGTGGGCGGTTGCGGGCGAATGGGGAGATGAGATAACGGCGAAGCACCGAAGAGGCACTCAGCGAACGGCAGGGCGGACCGGCGAATCGGGTCCGCCGCCTTCTTTTGTGGGCTTGTTTGCAGCGGATCAGGAAAACGACAGAGGGTTGGCCGTTCAGCACTCGCGGGGCGGTGGCCTATTCGTGGCAGATGGGGAAGCGCGCCGAAGGTTTGCCGTTCAGAACGAGCGGCGAAAGAGGAACCGGAATGGTGAATCGGTGAATGGCGACCTCGAACTCGCGAGCCTCGAAATCGATGCGGACCTGAACCTGCTCCGGTTGCAGGCCCACCTTGGATCCCCGCGCGAGCGTGGCCTTGCGAATGGTCTCCTCCCAGGTGCTCTTGCCATCCAGACTCGGGGCGAGGCAACCGGCTTCGGCTCCCTGTTCGACCGCCGCTTCGAGCTCGTGCAACTGATAGAGCGACCAGCCGTACTGCGCCGCGCCGGCGAGGACGGGAGACAACACCGTGAGGCCGAAGGCGAATTCGACGAAAGCGCTTGCGCGCCGTGAACAGCGAGATCGCCTCATCTGGCCAACTCCACGCCTGCGGCGGTCAAGCGGGCCACTGCGGCTGCTCGCACCCACTTGGCCGTTTCCGGCACTACGGCGCGGACGAGGGTGAGCTCCACGGACTGCCGCAGGGTGACGCGAGCGAGCTTCGCTTGGCCTGGATCGGCGGGCTCCGCGCTCCACTCACCTTTCGCTTCAGCGGCGAACTCGATCTTCTCGAAGCGTCCGCCGGCGCCTGTCTCCGCTTGCTTGCGAGCGGCCGCCAAGCCCTGGCTGGTTCCATCGAGCGCCCAGGCGGCGCGCAGTGCAGCGGCCTTGGCCTGGGTTCGGAGAGCCCGGTGTTCTACCAGCATCCGACCGAGATCGATCCCGAGCCCGGCGAAGGCGATCAGCAAGGCGAGGGCGGCGCAGACTGCGACGAAGGCCATGCCCCGCCGCGAGTGACGGATTCCACGCATCGATCTTTTATCGGCCGATGTGGCTGGCAAGCTTAGCGTGACCCCTGCGCTATCCTGAAAGTTCCCCCGCAATCATCTCCTACATGGCACGAATCTTCCCTTTTCAACCCTATCGCTATACTCAGGCAGCCGCCGTAGCGCTCGACCATTTGGTGACTCAGCCATACGACAAGATCTATCCGGACATGCGCGAGCGCTACCTTTCGCTTAGCCCGTACAACCTGGTTCGCATTATCCTGGGCAAGCCGCAGCCCACTGACAGCGCCTCGGACAACATCTATACGAGAGGCGCGGCGCACCTGAACGATTGGATCGCCAAGGGTGTTCTGGCGCGCGAGGCCGAGCCATCATTCTTCGCCTATTTCCAGGAGTTCCGCGACCCCGATAGCGGTGAGACGCTGGTACGCAAGGGCTTCATCGGGCTCGGCCAAGTGGAGGAATACTCGGCGGGCATCGTGCACCGGCACGAGCAGACGCTGTCGGGTCCGAAGAAAGACCGGCTCGAAGTGCTGCGCCACACGCATGCGCACTTCGGCCAGATCTTCATGCTCTATCCCGACAAGGAAGGCGCGGTGGATCGCATACTGGATGCGGCCGCGGCGCAGGCTCCGCTCGGTGTGGTGACGGACGAGTACAACGGCGTGCACCGCCTGTGGAAGATCTCCGATCCCGCGACGGTGGCCGAAGTGCAACGGTTGATGGGCGACAAGAAGCTGGTGATCGCCGACGGCCATCATCGCTACGAGACGGCGCTCAATTTCAGCAAGGAGAGCAGCCTGGCGGACGCGCAGCGAGTGATGATGACTTTCGTCAACATGTACTCACCCGGGCTGCGGATTCTGGCGACGCACCGGCTGGTGAAGAACCTCGATGGCTTCGAGGCGCAGGCGATGCTCGAGAAGCTCGGCACGCTGGGAACGTTGGCGCCAATTGACGAAGCGGCGTTCCGGCAGCGCTTTGCGTCATTCGAAGACGGCAAGGTGCTGATGGGCGTAGCGCTACCGGATGGGATCCGGCTACTCGAAGCTCCGCGGGCGAAGGGCGATCTGGATGTGCGCTTCCTGCACCAGCGGGTGCTCGAAGGCGTGCTCGGCATTGGCGAGGAAGCGGTCCGCGAAGAGAAGTACCTCCAGTACGTGCGCGGGCTCGACGGTGCGCTCGCTGCCGTACGCGGCGGCAAGGCGCAAGTGGGATTCCTGCTGCAGCCGACGCGGATCGACGAAGTGGCCGACGTGTCGTTCGGCGGCGGCGTGATGCCGCAGAAGTCGACCGACTTCTATCCGAAGCTACTCTCGGGCATGACCATCTACCGGCTAGAGCAGTAACGGGCCCGGCATTGCAGATTAGTGCAAGTTAACGGCGATTTCATCGCGTCTTCGGAATCCGGGGATATACTGACTCCATGAAGCGTATTCTTTCGACACTCGCGATGATCGCCATGCTGGCTGGCGGTATGGCTCTGAGCACTCCCTCGTTTGCTCAAGGCACGAAGAAGAAGGCGGAAGACAAAGCCGCCGCGACGGAGAAGGCCGCCGAGAAGGCCGCCGACAAAGGCGCGAAGGGCGCCGAGAAGGGCAGCACGGTTCCCGACAGCGAGCGCTGCATCGCCAAGACGCAAGACGGCGATCGCTGCAAGCGCAAGGCGGCTGACGGCAGCAAGTACTGCTGGCAGCACGATCCCAACCGCAAGGCGAAGGGCAAGAAAAAGGCGTAGGTTCGAGCAAGGCAGATCTCACGGCCCAGCGATTCGCCACGGCTATACTGTGGTGAATGACTCTGCACATCAAGTCGCCGGGTGAGAAGCCGGGCGTGTATCCGATCGCGCAACGAGGCCGCGAGCTCAAATATCTGTCGTTTTCGATCGCCGAGTTGGGCGGCAACCTGCGCGAGCACTCCTTCGACTCGGGTGATGAGGAGATCTCGCTCGATTCCTACACCGGACCGTACGAGGTGTCGTGCGAGACGGCGCAGGGAAGGTGGTCGGCTGAGATTCCGGCGCGGACATCGCTGCGTGATGCGCACCCCATGGTGTACCTGCCGACGCAGGCCAAGATCCGGTTGCGGGCACTGAACGGCGGAGCGCGCATCAGTATCGCTGGGGCGGCGGGAAAGCCGGGCGTGGCGCCGGTGGTGATTCAGGGCGGCGATATCGTCGCGAAGACCGTTGGCAAGGACAACTGGACGCGCACGGTGTTCACGCATATCGCCGATAATGTTCCGGCCGCGCACTTGATCTGCGGGGAGACGGTGAACCAGCCGGGTGGGTGGTCGAGTTGCCCGCCGCACAAGCATGACCGGTTCGGAGACGGCGAGGTCCCGATGGAGGAGGTCTACTATTTTCAGACCGACCCTCCGCAGGGGTTCGGATTCATGCGCCTCTACACGAATACGGACGATCCGGAGCCGTTCGACTTGGCGTTTCCGGTGCAGCATGGCGACACGGTGCTGATCCCGCGCGGGTATCATCCGGTGGCGGCGTGTCCTGGATATACGCTGAACTACACGTGGGTGCTGGCGGGGGAGGGTCGGACGTATGGGGCTTGGAAGGATGATCCGCGGCACGCTTGGATCAAGGAATAGGGCGGGACTGAAAGTCCCGGTCGGGTGTGGAGAATACGGTCTTTTGAACGCCTTAAAACGCGCCGAACCGGCATTTGTTGTGCTAATACTCCTGTATCAAACTATTGCATAGACTTCCTTCGCCCCATAGTAAGGCCAAGTACCGATTGCCCCACGAATGGGCTCAATGTGAGCACTGAGCACACAGACCGTTTGCAACATTTTGCCTTTATTGTGCATGGAGGGGCACTGCGTTTGCGTGACGAACCTCACATTCACAATGCCACACAAACTGCAACAACCCCATTGACTCGGTCAATCAATCGGAGTACACTCGCGAGTGTCGGATGTCCCTGTTTCGGTACCTTGGAGGCTGTTATGAACACAAGGCGAATACTGGGCACGCTGATTGCCATCCCATTGATCTTGATCGGTGCGGTCGCTCTCCTAACACCTGACTTCACTGCGACGACCGCTCCAGAACCAACCCCAACCCCACTTCCGATCGCGCAGGCGAATCGAATCACTCACACATTTGCCCGCCCTTCAGGCGAGCAACTGGCCACCCTTTTCGATGGTTTGTCACCGAACCCACTCTACTCATGGCGTAGCTTGCTAGAAAAGCGCCGGAATACCAAGTTTAAGTGCGGTTCTGACAATCGGCAAACTGCATGGTGGGATCGTCTGTTGAAGATGGTGAGCATCCCAACGGTGTCCGCCCAATGCAACACGAGCACATGTGCCGGCTCTTATTGGGTCTACGATTACGCGAATTGCGTCACGGGAGGCCAGACCTGCTACGGGACCGTTTCCTATCCTAGGATTGACTATGGCTACGGAAGCCAGTGCGGTGGGACGTGCCAAAATGGGAGCTATTGTGGGGAGGTCTGGTGGTGCGGATGCAACATCAAGACTTGCGATAGTTGCACCTACCCATTCACTTGCCCCACGCAGTAGTCTTGAGCTTCCCTACAATTCAATTTGCCGGAAGGAGTAATGAGCCATGAACATCAAACTCTTGCGGCTACTAGCCGCGGTTGCAATATCGCATTTCACTCTCTTGAACGGTCAGCCCTCTACAGGAACGCCGTCTGTCGACCCGTTCACACGCACGGATACGATCCCCGCCCCCTTTCAACCTGGAGAGTCGGTGTCAATCTGGAGTTGGGGAACATTGGTGTCAGTGAGAGACGCAAAATCCGAGGCACCAATGCTCATTACCTTGGACCGACTCAACAATACCAGGAGCCAAACGTTGAGCATTCCAGGGGCGCGCTTGGTTAACATATACAGCGGTCGCTTCGCCGCCGGTCCCGATGGATCGTTGGCCGTTGCTGGGTCGGCATACTCGGACGATTCCAAGGCTACAAGTTTTCTGGCGCTGATTTCTCGTGACGGTCGTCAGCAGAAACTTGTGCAGCTTTCTCCATTTGCTCCGCGCGCGTTGACGGTAGCGTCGGACGGGACCATATGGATGGTAGGTACTGAGCTGATCGGAGGAAAAGAAGTACCTGATCACGACGTATTGCGGCGCTTTGATCAGTCCGGACGATTGATTGGATCATCTGTTCCTCGACGAAGCCTTGTGCGCAAGCTCGGCTTTACCCATCCCAGCGAGAATTCTTACCTCGCAGCTTCGAAAGGTCGCGTTGGTTGGTACTCCGAGGCAACCGGTGTGTACACGGAATTTGCACTCGATGGCACTGTAACCGGACGGTTCAACACTCCCTCTACTATCGGGATGCCTGGCATAGCAATGTGTGATGACGGCCAGGTGTTCGTGAGTACGGACCATAAAACCGCAAATGGTGAACGAGGATGGGGTATATATGTGTTAGCGCGGGACCGTGATACCTGGTCGTTTGCTCCAGGGAATGGACGGTGGGGTATGCTCTTCGGGTGCGATGGAAACAGGCTTGTCAGCACCACCGATATGACATCGCTGACATGGCTGGAACCGAACGCCAGCGCATTGGCAAGATTCAAGCCCTGAGTCCCTCCGGCCGTTTCTGCCCATGGCCACGGTCGGCTTGCCCTTTTTTATCCATGCAGTTGGCATATGCTGTCGGTTGTTGGGATCGCCACTCTCCGGTGATCTGACCTAGAGGACGAAGACTGAGCATCGGCCCGATGTCTATACCACCAAGCCGACTGACGTGGCGGACGGATTCTAGAGAAGATTCGGTGGTAAAGCCGTTACGCTACGAGCAGTATTTGACCATTGAGCGTGAATGTCAGCGCTCATGTCGTTAACTTCGCCGCAAATCCCAGACTACCGCGGTTGGGGTCTGGAGACTCCTGTGCTGGTCCCAAGAGTGCGAAAGATTGAATGATGCCCGCCGCGGCGAACGGAGGCGTGACCGCAGGCCCGGCGTACCAAGCCTTCTACCCGTTGAGGTCGAGCTTGCCGGTGCTGTCGCCGAAGCTCTCGGCCGACACTCCTGACCGATCGAGGAAATTGAGGAAGAGGTTCGCAGCCGGCGTCTTGGGCGCCGCCTGCACGTGGCGTCCTCCGCGGAGACCGCCAGCGTGGCCCGCCACCACCAGCGGCAGGTTGTGGTTCGAGTGCTGATTGCCGTCGCTGAGTGCGCCTCCGTACAGGAGCGATGCGTGATCGAGTAGAGTGCCGTCCGCATCTTGCGTGGACTTCATTTTCTCCACGAAATAAGAGAACAACTCGACGTGGTAGCAGTTGATCTTGGTCACCTTCTCGATGAAGTCCGGGTGGCCGCGATGATGAGTGAGCGGGTGATGCGGATCGGGCACGCCGATTTCGGGGTACACGCGCACGCTGCCTTCGCGCCCAAGCATCATCGTGGAGACGCGAGTGATGTCGGCTTGGAAGGCGATCACCTGCAGATCGAACATCAGCTTCACGTATTCGGAATAGAGGAACGGAATGCCCGATGGCTTCGTGCCGAGCGGAATCTCGGGATCGCTCTCGGCCTTGGCGATGCGGGTTTCCACTTCGCGTATCGAAGTGAGGTATTCGTCGAGCTTGCGCTTGTCGGCCGCTCCGAGTGTGGCTACGAGTGACCGAGTCTGTTCGCGCGTGGCGTCGAGGATGCTCTTCTTGTAAAGCGCGCGGCGGGCGCGCGTGGCGGCGTCGAGACTCGGGTCCACCGTGCCGAAAAGGCGCTCGAACACCGAGCGCGGATTCACTTCCACCTGCAGCGGAGTGTCGGCGTCTTTCCAGGAAAGCGTGTTCGTGTACGCGCAGCTCGATCCGGTATCGCAATTGCCGATCATGCGTGCGTCTTCGCAGCCGAGTTGCAGCGAAGGGACTCGCGTATCGGCGGCGAAGTGCTTGGCGGCTACTTGGTCAAAGGTGATCCCGGCGCGTACGTCAGCGCCCGCGGTGTACTTGGGAGGAGCGCTCGAAAGGAAGCTGCCCGAGGCTTTGGCATGTCCGCCGCCCTTGGCCTTTTCGGCGGCGAGATTGGAGAGTCCGGAGACGACGGTGATGTCGGAGCGGAAGCGCTCGAGCGGCTTCAGGACGCGAGTGAATTCGAAGCTACTGCCGGTAGCGGCGGGCAGCCACTGATTCATCATGATGCCATTGGGCACGTAGACGACCGCGATCCGGTTGGCTTGCACGGCGCCGCGAGGAGCCGCCAGCGCGGGCCTCATCGCGTCGAGCCACGGCATGGCTACGGCGACGCCAGCGCCACGCAACAACGCGCGGCGGGAAATATGTTTTTTCGTCAGGAAGTTCATTGCGCGGAATCTCCGGTGCGGACGGAAGTGCGAAGGGGATCGGCGACGCGGCGGTTCTGGAACGGCAGGCTCTCCACGATCTCGAGGACGAGCGCCGAGAAGGAATAGTTACGGGCGGGCAAGCGGGACGAGATGTCGTTCACGATACGGCGATCGGGACGTTCGAGTCCGCGGCCTAGCGCATAAGTAAGGAGCTTGCCGGTGAGACCTCGCACGAACGCGTCGCGATCGGACAGGACGAGGCCTTTCAACTCGGATGGTCCGGTGAAGCTGCGCGTGCCCAGCGTTCCCGAGGCGTCCACCGCCGCGGCTCCGTCTTTGTCGCGCCACTGGCCGATGGCGTTGAAGTTTTCGAGTCCAAAGCCGAGCGGGTCGAGGCGCGAGTGGCACGAAGCGCAGGCGGGATTCTTGCGGTGCTGCTCCATTTGCTGGCGCAGCGATGCGCCCTCAGGCATCTTGGTCTCGTCGAGCGAGGGGACCGCGGGAGGCGGCGGGGGCGGCGGTGAGTCGAGAAGATTCTCGAGGATCCATTTGCCGCGCAGCACTGGCGAAGTCCGCGTGGAGTAGGACGAGATGGTGAGGATGCTGCCCTGCGCGAGGACCCCGCCGCCGCGGCGCGTGCCGCTCATGTCGACCTTGCGGAACTCGGGTCCACGGATGCCTGGGACGCCGTAGAAGCGAGCTAGGCGTTCGTCGAGGTAGCTGTGTTTGGCGTCGACGATTTCGAGCACGCTGCGGTCTTCCCGAATCAGATTCTCGAGGAACAGCTCGGTCTCGCGGCGCATCGAGTAGCGGAGGCTATCGTCGAACTCGCGGAACTTTTCCGAGTCGGGCTTGACGACATCGATATTGCGGAACTGCAGCCATTGGCCGGCGAAATTCTCGACCAAGGCGCGCGACTTGGGATCACGCAGCATGCGGCGGACCTGCGCCGCGAGCGCGGCCGGTTGCCGGAGCTTGCGCTGTTCGGCGGCGGCGAGCAGTTCGGAGTCAGGCATGGTGGCCCAGAGGAAATACGAGAGGCGCGAGGCGAGTTCGAAATCATCTACGGGGCCATAGGCGCGGCTGGCCGCGGGCGTGCGATCGCGCTCGATGCGGAAGAGGAAGTGGGGTGAGACCAGGATCCCCTGGAGCGCGGCGGCGATCCCTTCCTGGAAGCTGTCGCCTTGCTTGCGGGCCAAGGTGTAGATGTTGACGAACGGAGCGGCTTCCGTGGCGGGCACCGGCCGGCGGAAGGCGCGGCGCGCGAAGGTGGAGACGATCTTCGAAGCGCAGGCATCGGTCTGCTCGGCGCACACGAAGACGAGCTTGGTGCTCTGGGGCTTGGGACCGGAGGGCTGCGTGAACGGACCGCCGATGTCGAGCGACTCGAAGCGATGGTCGACGCGAGTTTCGATGGCGTCGGTCTTGATTCGGGTTCCGTACTTGCGAAGCGTCTCGATATCCTGCTCGGTGAGCTTGCCGCGGGCGGAAATGAGCGCGACCGCGGGGCGTTTGGAAGGTTCGGGTCCGTTGTAGCTCGGCGGCAGGCCGTGATACGCCTTCAAGTACGCGACCGACACGAGGTGCTCGCCCGCGGTCACGGCCGTGCGCGTTTCGACGATTTGGCCTTCGAGATCGGTGGCGTCGACTTCGAACTCGCGGATTATCTTGCCATCGATCCACAGAGCCGGATGCACGGGTTCGGATTGATTGGGGCGGTGGCCGTTGAGCACGACGCGGAAGCTGTACTCGCCATCGACGGGGAAGCGATGGAGGTTATGCATCGAGTGGAGCGTGCTCAGTCCGGTGAGGTCGTAATCGGTGAGGTCGGGGAGTACGGCTTTGCCGCGCGAGAAGTTGAGCCGCACCGGCGATGAGTAATGAACCGCGGCCGGCGCGAGCTTTTCCGGACCAAAGACAGCGGTGCGAACCGAGCGCTCGGCGGCGTAGAGGTACTTTTCGAGGAGCACCGAGGGGAGCGTGAGCGCGTCGCCGATGTTGTCGAAGCCGAATGCGGTTTCGTCATTCGGGAAATTGTCGGCCGGGCGGATCTCGACGCCGAGCAAGTCACGGATGGTGTTGTTGTACTCGTTGCGATTGAGGCGGCGGGCGGTGACGCGGCCGGGGTCGGGCTTGGCAGTGCGGTCCTGGCGGGCGAACTCGGCGGTGAGCCACTTGGTCACGGCGGTGACTTCGGCGGCGGGAGGCTTGGGCGAAGTGGGCGGCGGCATCTGGCCAGTCTCGAGCTTGGAGACTGTGCGCTCCCAAGTTTCGCGGCGAGCGTCGAACGACTCGGGAGTGAGGAGCGAGGTGAAGTTGACGTCACCCGAGGTCATCGAGGAGTTGTGGCAGGCGACGCAGTTCTTCTTGACGAACGAGAAGACAGCGGTGGGGTCCGCTGCGAAGGCGGAGGCGAGGCAGACGAAGATCAGGGCGCCGCGCGGCAAGGGTCCTCCCAGGAATGTGAGTTTCCATCTTCCACGCTATCACGAGCGGAGAGGGCGTGAATACCGGCGATAGCCGCTAGCGGCGCGACTTGTGGCGCGCGAGGATGTTGCGGCAAGCCTTGGCATCGGGGGCGGCGATCAATTCGGTCGAGATGTTGCCAAGTTTGTCTATGTCGGCGATGCGTTCCAGCCACGCGGTATCGTATCCGGGAACTCGGCTGTAGACGATCTGGTTGATGAGGCGGAGGAGTCCCTGCCGACCCTTTTCGAGGCCCTCTTCGCGGCCCAACGACTTGCCGTACTCGATCGCTTCCTCGGCCAACGGCGTCGAATCGAAGATCTGCTTGCTGGTCACCATTTGGAATTTCTTTCGAAGGATTGCTACTTCATCTTTACCATACTGCAGGTGCGAGAGCGCGGTCATCTCGGCGCTGAGACGCCCCCGGAGTTCGGAGTCGCGAACTGCTTTGATGCGTTCAATGGCGGCTTCGACCTCGCCCGGGCGCGCGCGAAGGGCGGCTACCCACGGCAGCGCCTGTACATCGTCCTCCACCAATTTGGCCGCGGGAATCTCCCACAGCTTTACCCAGCGCGGACGCAGCGTAACGGTCAATGAGCCATCACGCGATCGAAGCGTGCGAGGCGGGCGCGCTGGACCCCGATGCCGCGACATGAGCACGACGGTGGTCCACACGGGAAGCCCCGACTTCATTCGAAGCAGGTCCGCGCGATCGACGATGGCGCGGCGATCCTCGGCCGACAGCCCGACCTCGGCTTCGAAGTGTTCCACCCAGCGCTCGCCCTTGTCCTCGACGACGAAGGCTTGATCCACGGACTTCAATGGAACCGCTACTTCGCGGTCGACTGGGACTACAACGGCGTCCGAGCCGATACGATGGTGTCCGATAACGCGGATGATGCGGTGTGGCGACCGCTCGGCGAGCGCCTTGAAGGAAATGTCGAACTGTCCCATTCGCTCCCGGAGCGTAGCACAGCTATTCGCGGAGAATCGAAGCCGGAGAGACGCCGGACGCACGAGCAGTAGGGCGCAGAGCCGACCCCAACACGAGCGTGAGCAGCGCTGCACCGGCACTGGCCAAGACCACCGGATCGTTTGGAGAAAGCTTGTAGAGTTGCGTGCCGAGCAGGCGCGCTGCGGCGGAATGGAGCGCCCAGCCCAAGGCGAGTCCCGCTGCGGCCGGAAGCGCGAGGTTGCCGAAGACGAGCGCGTGCACTTGCGCGCGGCGGGCTCCCAGGGCGAAGCGGATGGCGAACTCGGAGATGCGCTGGCTGAGCGAGTAGCTCACGATTCCGTAGACGCCGATCGCGGTGAGCAGGATGGCGAGAGCGGCGAAGGTGCCGATTAGCCCGAGTGCGAAGCGGCGCAGGGCGAGGGAGCGCTCGACTACCCCTTCGAGCGGCCCGATCGAATGGAGCGGCGCGTCCGGGTTGTTGTCATGCAGGATGGCACGCACGGCGGGAATGATCTCCGTTGGATCGCCTTTGGTGCGAAGGAAGATCGCGGCGCGGTTCGACATGAGCAACTCGTAAATAGCGGGCGCGGGATCGAAGTCGAGCGCCATGTCGCGCACGTCGGCGACGACTCCGATGATGCGTACCTCGTCCGGCTTTGGAGACGTAACATTCATCAGAAGCCGCTGGCCTACCGGATCGGAGCCAGGGAAGAAGCGGCGGGCGAGTGTTTCATTGATGACGAAGGCGCGATTGCCGCGATCATGCTCGGTGAACGCGCGGCCGCTATGCATCGGGATGCGGAGCACGTCGAAGTAGTCTGGCGTGACCCACCGCAATTGCGCCACGGGAAATTGGCCGCCCTCGTAGTGCTGGCCCACGATGCCGAAACGGGAGGAGAACCGGGTGGTCTCGTTGGGTCGCAGGGACATGGGGAGCAGGTTCGCGGCGCCGGTCGCGGTAACGCCCGGAATCGCTCGCAGCCGGGGGGCGACCCGGAGCCGGTAGTTCTCGGCTGACTTTTCCCAATCGATGCCTAACGGCGCGTCCACGGCCAGGACGTGCTTCGAGTCGAAGCCAGTAGGCTCGTGCACGAGGGTGCTGAAGCTCCGATAAAGCAATCCCGCGGCCGAGATCACGAGAAACGCCAACGCCACTTCGGCGGCGATGATGGCCGGTCCGAGCAGGGACCGGCGGCGGCCGATCGACACGCCTGAGCTCTGCTTGATGAGCGAGAGTACGGCGATGCCGCGTGCGTGGAAGATGGCGGGCAGCGCGAAGAGAATCGCGCACAGAAAAGCCGCGCCGATGCCGAATCGCAATGCAGCCGGCGAGATCGAAAACGAAGCAAGCCGCGGGATCTCGACTGCAGCGCCACGCAACATCAGTGGCAGCGCGAATCGCGCAACCGCGGCTCCGAGCAACGCGCCCGCGGCAGCCACCATCGCGTTTTCGACGAGCAGCAGGCGGGCCAGGCGGGACGACGCTGCTCCGAGCGCGGAACGGACGGCCAATTCGCGCGAGCGGTGAATCGTGCGGACCAGAACCAGATGCGCCACATTGGCGCAGGCGAGCAGCAGCACGAGCCCGGCGGCGGACCACGCGATGAGCAGCGCCGGCCGTACCTCGCCGGTCATCCAGGAGGCGAGCGGAGTGACGACGATGCCGGTCCGGCCGTTGGTGGCCGGATACGCGCGCTCGAGATCGGCGGAGATGCGACTCATTTCCTGCTGCGCTTGATCGAGTGTCACTCCCGCCTTCAGCCGCCCGATCACTTCGAGTGCACGGTGCTTGCGTGACTCGGTGAGCGCGGGGTCGAGAAACGCGAGCGACATCCAGACGTCTGCCCACTCTGGCTGCGCGTTGCTCTGCGAGACGACGCCGATCACCGTCACTGGCCACGTGACCAGGCGAATGGTACGGCCGATGATCTTCGGATCCGCGGCATACCGGCGCCGCCACAGCGACTCGCCGATCATGACGACGGGCGCGCGGCTGCGTTCCTCTTCCACCGTGTACGTGCGGCCGAGCAGCGGCTTTGCGCCGAGCATGTCGAAGAGTCCCGCCGAAGCTTGCACTACCTGCACGATCTCGGGTTCGCCATCGCCCACGACGGTCCACTTGTTGACGGCGCGGAAAGTGAAGGCCGAGATGTTCTCGAAGCTCGATGACATGCGCTGCCAGTCGGCCAAGTCCGGCGCGGCGGATTGGTGCGTGGGAACTGAGGGGTGAGTCGACGCGAGATGAACGAGGCGCTCGGGGTCGCGGTAGGGCAAGGGATCGAGCAGGACGGAATGCACCACGCTGAACACCGCCGTGTTGACGCCAATGCCGAGCGCAACGGTAAGCACGGCCGCAATCGTGAATGCGGGTGCGCGGAGCAGCGAGCGGACTGCGTGCGCGGCGTCGCGCACGAGATCTTCCCACAGAGTGACGCGGCGCTGGTCGCGGCAATGCTCGGCGGCGAGTGCTGTGGATCCGAATTCACGGCGCGCGGCGGCTCGCGCGGAGGCGCCGTCCATTCCTTCGGACACGTGGGTTCGCACCAACTCGTCGAAGTGGAGGGCGAGTTCGCGGTCAAGATCGGCTTCCGCGCGATGGCGCAGCAGGGCCGAACTGAGGCGGTGTTGCAGAATTCGCAGCAGTCGCATGGATGGCTCCTCAGGCGTTCTGGATTACGAGTTGAACGGCCGAGGAGAGGCGGCTCCAGTTTTCCACTTCGCGCGCCAACTGCTTGCGCCCTTGGCGGGTGAGCGAGTAGAAACGAGCCGGGCGGCCGAGATCGGATTCCTTCCATTCGGCGGTGATCCAACCTTGGTGCTCCAGGCGATGGAGCGCCGGGTACAGCGACCCTTGCCCGACCGAGAGCACGTCGCCCGAGAGCACGAGCATCCGCTTGGCGATGCCCCAGCCGTGGAGCGGCTCGCGAGCAATGGTTTGCAGAATGAGCAGGTCGAGCGTGCCTTGCAGCAGGTCCGATGGCTTCGGCATGGCGATACCTCGACTATCGACAATAGCACCTTCTGATACCGTTGTCTCGATGTCGATTCGAAGACGCGAACTCGTGCTGGGCGCGGCTGCCGCGATGCGGGCGGCCGGGCAACCAAGCATCGAGCAGATGATTTTCTGGAACAACCTCGATGGCTCGCTGCCGATGACGTGGTTTCATCCGCGCATCTGCGTTGTTCCCGGCCCGACACCGCGGCTGCTGATGACACTCCAAGGCGTTACGGGTTCGGATTACTATCACGCAGTGATGTGGTCGGAATCGCGCGACATGGGCCGGAGTTGGAGTGAGCCTGTGGCGATTTCGGATATGGGCCGGCATCCGGGACCAGACGGCCTGGAAGAAGGCTTCTGCGACACGGTGCCGGAGCATCACGCGCTCACCGGCTGCGTGATTGCGATGGCGCACAACGTCTACTACAAGGATGGGAAACTGGCTCGCCCGAACGAGCAGCGCTGGCCCGTGTACGCAGTTCGCTCGCCAGACGGCCGGTGGGGGCGGGTGCGGAAGCTCGAGTGGAGCGATCCGGATGCGACGGCGATGTACACGTCGAACTGCTCGCAACGGGTGACGCTCTCGGACGGGGACGTGCTAGTGCCGCTCTCGCATGGTCCGCTGGGCAGGGCGGATCGCGGCGTGACCGTGGTCCGGTGCGGATTCGATGGAGAAACGCTAAGGGTGAAGTCGAAGGGCAACACCTTGCGGTGCAGTGTGGGGCGCGGGTTACTCGAACCTTCGCTTGCGATTTTCGGCGGCGTCTACTACATGACGATCCGCGCCGAGAATGGTCAGGGATTCGTGACGCGCTCGCGCGATGGGCTCGCTTGGGAGCCGATGGTCCCGTGGACATTCGATGACGGCGAGCCGATCGCGATGTCGACGACGCAGCAGCGATGGATGCCGCATCGCGACGGGTTGTGTTTGGTCTACACCCGGCGCGATGCCACCAACGTGAACGTGATGCGGTGGCGAGCGCCGTTGTGGATGGCGGAGGTGGATCCGAAGCGGCTGCGGCTTCAGCGAGCCAGCGAGCGGGTGGTTATCCCGCTCAATGCGGATGGAGTCAAGCATCCGGAGGCGGTGGAGCATCAAGGAAATTTCCATACGACGGCGATCGGTCCGGATGAGTCGCTGGTGAGTACGGGGACCGTGGTGCCTCGGACATGGCGCGGCGCGATACGGATCGCGAGGGTCCGGTGGCGGCAGGCGTGACCGGCTGGCTAAAATAGAGGGTTCTCATGAAGAAGCTCATCCCGTTCGCGATTGCTCTATTTCTTGCCGGTTGTACTCAGGAAGCGCCGAAGGAAAAGAAGGTAAAGGCTCCGCCGGAACCCGTCAGCGCACAGTCGGCGTTTTTCAAGATGTTCGGCCAAGCCCGGCAGTGGGCGAACGACGCTCAGGTGCTGAAGGTGGAACCGGTACCGTTGACCGCGATCAAGGAAAAAGGCGGCAAGTGGCCTGCCTGGCGTGCTACGTTCACGTCGGACACCAAGCGGCGCATGAAGAGTTTTCAGTTTTCGGTGGTGGAATCCGATGGAGTGCATGAGGGCGTGTTTGGCGGTACAGAGGAAAGCTGGGGCGGCAGCCGCGGTCAAGAGATTGCGTTCCTGATGCAGGCTTTCAAGATCGATTCGCCGGCTGCGATCGATACCGCGATCGGGAAAAGCGCCGAGTACATCAAGAAGCATCCCGACGTGCCGATCACCGTGGTGCTTGGGAAGACCAAGGAAGACGGGAATCCGACGTGGCGCGTGATCTGGGGCGCGAGTGCTTCCACCAGCAACTATTCGGTGTACGTGGATGCGACAAGCGGGCAGTATTTGAAGACGATGCACTAGGTTGGAGTGCGGCGCGGAACTCGCGTTCCGTGTGGCGTCTCGTCACTGACCGGCGTTGGAACGCCGGTTTTGCGCTATGTCAGAACCGCGAGTGCGCGAGCATAGAAGATCGGGCACGGCGCTCCGGCGGCGCGACTGAAGTCCCGCGCTGGCTGAAGCCCGCCCTACACGGCTGGGCAAGTGCAGATGTCGGAAACGACAAGTTCCTGCGGGCCGCGACGCACGTTCCGGAGGCGGGACTGAAGTCCCGCGCAGGCTAAAGCCTGCCCTACAGGGAGGCAGAAATCTTCGTGGCCGGCGAAGAAACCGAAGGATAGTAGGACAAGGCTCATCAGAAGAAGCCGCTCGTCAGAAGCTGAGGCGTAGCGCGAACTGGATCACACGCGCCGGGAACGTGCTGCGAATGGTTCCGAAGGCGGAGCTCGATGCAGTCGAGTTCGGGCCTTGGAAGTTCGTCTTGTTGAACAGGTTGAAGAACTCGCTGCGGAACTCGAGCTTGCGGCTTTCGCTGAACAGCGGGAACTCCTTGTGGAGCCCGAGGTCGGTCTGGTAGAGCGCGTAACTGCGCACGGTGTTGCGCCCGCCATTGCCGAACGGGTTCGGATTGAGCGGGTCCACCGGAATCACGACGTTCGCCTTGTTGAAGTAGTTGTCGATGTTGCGCTGCGCCTTGGGGGCGAGCGGGTCGGCGAGCAAGTTCGGGCGGTAAGTCGGATAGCCGCTCACGGTGTAACGAGTAGCTGGCGAGTAGTTGATGCTGACCGGGAGCCCGCTGCCCATCGTGTTGATGAGCGTGGAGCGCCATCCGCCGAGAATCGCCTGCAAGATCGGGTTCGAACCGGCGAACTTGCGGCCCTTGCCGTAGGGGAGATCGTAGACCAACGTCGCCGTGTCGTTGAACGGTTGGTTATAGCTGCCCAGGCCCTTCTCGGCAGCTTGGTTGAGATAGTTCATGCGGGAGTTGTCGCCGTTGAACACTTCCAGGTGGCCGGCCGCGTTGTCCATCGCCTTCGACCAAGTGAAGGAGTTCAGGAAGTAGAAGCCGGTGGAGAACTTGCGCTCGACCTTCGTCTGCAGGCCGTGATAGTTGGCCCAGCCGCCGTTCCACGAGATCTCCATTTCGCCGAATGCCTGCATGGGCCGGCGCGAGTTGAGCGAGCTGTTCTCGTTGGGAGCCTGCGGCCTCGCCTGATTCACGTCGGCCAGAGTGATTAGCTTCAAAGAGTGGTTACCGACATAGGCGATGTCGAACACCCAATTCTTGGCGATCTCCTTTTGAATGCTGACGTGCCAGCTCTGCACGTATCCGGTACGCGTGTCTGCCGGGGTGTATCGCAGCGAGATGTTCTGGAGCACGATGCGATTGACGTCGATCATGCTCGACGTGTAGCCGAGCGCCGTGGGGCGGAAGCAGTTGGTGAGCGCCACGTCAGCGGCGCACGTGCGCGACGTGGTGGGATCCGGATTGTTGATGCTCGTGGAAATGACCGACGGCGGATTGTAGGCGAGCAGGTTCTCGCCGCCGAGCCGGTTGAAGTGGATGTAGCTGGCGCCGTAGCCGCCGCGGATAACGAGTCCGGGTGTGGCGCGGAGCGCGAAGCCAACGCGGGGACCGAAGTTGTTGCGGTCCGGGTGGACGAGGGCGCGATTGTAGATGCTGCCCGAGCTCGCGTAGATGGGCTTTTGGGCAGCGAGGTCATAGTTGGCCAGGTGCAGCCCGTCTTCCCACTGGGGCGTCGCGTACTCGTAGCGGGTACCGAGATTGAGAGTAAGCCGGTTGTTGACCTTCCAGTCGTCTTGCACGTAGAAGAAATTCATCCGCTGGCGATACTTCGCCGTGAAGACGTTGGTGAGCGAGTAGCTGCTGCGCGCGCCGAAGAGGAAGTCGGCCACGTTGTAGGCGTTGTTCGATGCGGCGCCCGCGGTCGCGGCGCTGTACTGGCCGCCGTAGTTGTCCTGGCCGTATTGCGGACTGAAGTCGAGAACGTCGGTGTTGATGGTCTGCATCTCCCAACCGACCTTGACGCTGTGTTTCGCGAAGATCTTCGAGTAGTTGATCTTGGGATTGATGACGAGCGGGTTTTGGAACTGCGGCGTGCTGCTGCGGCGGCCCATGCCGTTGAAGCCACTGATTGACTGCGTGTTCAACCCGCCCGAGATGTCCGGCGTGTTGGGTGCACCTGGGATTCCGTAGGCGTCGAGCATGCCGGGCAGCCCAATCTGGATCGGCCACTTGCCTCCGATGCTCCGCGTGATCCCGAGCCGGACTTCGATCAAAGACGTCGGGCTGAGCGTGTAGGTGACGCCACCCGCGCCCTGCTTGCTGATGATGTTGACGTAGCCGTTGCTCGAGGTCTCGCCGAGCGGCAAAGGAATGGTGGGGGAATCGGTCTGCGTGAATTCGCGGTGGCTGTAGCGAATGAACCCGGTCAGCTTCGAACTGAAGTAGTGATCCACGCGAACGTCGCCTTTGTTGTCGACCGAAGGCACACGCGGTAGCGCCTGGTAGTTGTTGAGAAAGGTCTCGTTGTTGGGCGTGGGCAACTGCGAGAACACTTTTTGCGCGAACGGCGTAATCTGGGCCTTGGGAACGATGCCGTCGGAGAAGATCTGGCCCGTGAAGGGATTGCGCACGGGGAGTGGCGCGCCACTGGCGGTCTTGAAGATCCCGTTGCGTTGATCGGTGTTCGGGAGCGTCAGGAACGACAACGTCTTCGTTGCGCGGCGCAGGCCTTCATAGTCGGCGAAGAAGAAGGTCTTGTTCTTGCGGATGGGTCCGCCGACAGCCCCGCCGAATTGGTTCTGTTGGAAGACCGGCTTGCCGAGGGCAGGTTTGAAGTAGCCGACCGCATTGAGGCTGGTGTTGCGCAGATAGTTCCAAGCCGCGCCGTGAAAGGCGTTGGTGCCGCTCTTGACGGACACGTTCACGATTGCTCCGCCGGCGCGCCCATATTCGGCCGAGTAGTTGTTGGTCTGCACCTTGAACTCGCTCACCGCATCGGGGCTCAACTGGATCGCCTGGTTCGAGTAGCCTTGGTTCGACGTGGCATAGGTGTTGTTGTCGACGCCATCCACCTGGAAGTTGTTGAACGCCGAGCGGAGCCCATTGACGTTGAACGAAGCCTCGCGATAGTTGCTGTTGTTGGGGTCCATGCCGAGCACGGACTTGCGGACTCCGGGCGCAAGCAAGGCGAGGTCGGCATAGCTGCGGCCATTGAGCGGCAGGTTCACCACATTGACCGAGTTGATCAGTTGCCCGCGATCGCTCGAATCGGTTTCGAGAGCTGTGGCCGCGCCAGAGATCGAGACGGTCTGCGACACTTCGCCTACGGTAAGGCTGAGGTCCACGCGCTGCCGCGCGTTGACGGTGACTGTGAAGGGATCGGTGACGGCCGCGCGGAATCCGGCGGCTTCAGCGCGGATCCGGTAAGAGCCGATCGGCACGTTGATGAAGTCGAAGTTGCCCGAAGCGTTGGTAACGCCATTGATAGTGACGCCGGTCTTGACGTTTTCGAGCGCCACTTTGCCGCCGGCGACGACTGCTCCGGATGGATCGGTAAGAGTTCCCAAAACGGTCGCCGATTCGAATTGTGCGAGAGCAGCGGCAAACGCAGACAGAGCGAGACCGATGAGTTTGCGAGACATGATTGCTTCCAGTTTAATATGCAGGTGGAAAGACGCCTGGAACGGGCGACGACTCGAGATTGAGCGCGGGTGCTGAATCCCCGAGGCGAGCGGGCGGCCTTGTGCCCTCGGAGCCGAAAGGGCTCCCAGGCGACAGACATGTTCTCTATAGAACTACCTTGCGAAGACACCTTGCGCCGCCTCCGGATTTCCGGCCACGAAGCGTGGTTACCGGCGATCCGTTGGTTCGCCACCTTCCCCTCCACCGTTTGACGGCCCTGCTTCACGGATTGTAGACACCAGGGCTCACTGATTCGCTCACAACCGGCCGATCACCCCGCACTGCCGCGTTCCGCGAGCTCTCCCCTTGCAGCCAGTCGTCCGCACAATCCCGCTTTCGTCCCGCTCCTGCACGGGCGCCGCGCGCCGCATCAAACGCGCCGCTGCTCGATCGCGTCTTGCGCACTGCGTCCCGGCTGATAAGAATACCCATTCAGCTCGAGATTCGCTTCCGAGACCGGTTCCAAGATCACCTGACTACGCGGTGCAGGCAACCGCTTCCGCCGCTGTGTTCGTCATCTCCACGCACGCGACGATCTTGCCCCCGCTCAGCGTCCACAGGTGCACCAGCGGAGAGTCGATCGCCTTGCCCGTCGCTTTCACCTTCCCCCGGTATCGGCCGGCCGCAACCACACGGTCGCCCTGTGCCGCGAACGGCTCCATCTCGACCGTGGTCCCTTCCAGGCTCATTCCCACGGCCTGGAAGAACATCCCCCAGCCGTCTGCTCCGTTGTAGGTTCCGGTCCACGGGACCGATGCTGGACCCTCGAAGACGAGGCTCCCGTTCGGGTCAATGAGGCTCATTACCGCCGTGATGTCGCCGCGGTTGAAAGCGGCATAGACGTCGCGGATCACTTGGACGTTGGTTTCGCTCATGTGACTGGATACGGAGCAGAATCGTGGCTGGATCCACCTCAGGCGGATTTGACTTCGGTCCAGATGCGATCGCGCAGCCGCTGCGCCGCCGCCGGCAGCGTCGCGAACCACTCTCCGCGCCGGAGCACTTCCTCTCCCGGATACAGGACCGGATTGCCGGAGATCGCCTCCGGAAGCAGCTTGCGAGCCTCGGCGTTCGCCGTTGACGTCTTCGAGAATGCGACGATGTCCGCGGCCACGCGAGGCCGCAGCAGGTAGTCGATGAATCGGTGCGCCGCTTCCACCCGCGTGCTTTCCCGCAAGATCACAGCGCAATCGGCGTAGAGCGGAAAGCCCTCGCGCGGAAACGCGAACCCGAGTTGCGGCGCGGCCTCGATCGCTTGCGATGACGTAGTCGCCCACAGGTGTGCCGCCAGCAGATCGCCAGCTACGACCTGATCGCGAGCCTCGGCGTTGAGATACGCGCGCACGATCCGCTTCTGCGCGATCAGTTCGGCCTTGGCTCGCGCGAGTTCGCCCGGATCGGCTGTGTTGAGCGAGTGCCCCAGTTTCTTGAGCGCCGCTCCCAGCGCCTCAGCCGGATCGTCGAGCATCGTGAGCCGGCCACGGAAGCGCTCGTCCCATAGATCCGCCCAAGCGGCGGGCGCGGCGCCCGACGCCGGCTTGCGATACAGAATCCCAGTCGAGCCCCACATGTACGGAACGCAGTAGGTAAGTTCTGGATCCCAAGCGGGTTTGCTCAGCATCGGGTCGAGATTCGCAATTCCCGGAAGCCACTCGTGCCGCAGGGGAGCCAGCAATCGATTCTCGACCAGCGGCTGGATGTAGTAGTTCGAAGGGAACACGATGTCCCAGCCAGAGTTGCCGCTGAACACCTTCGCGAGCAGTTCCTCGTTGCTCTCGTAGCTCGAGTAGCGGACCTCGATCCCCGTCTCGCGCTCGAAGTCGGCGAGCGTGGTCTTGCCGAAATAGTCTGACCAGTTGTAGACGTTCAGCCGCGGCTTCGTCTGCCGCGAGCATCCGATCAGGCCCGCCGAGGCTGCTAGAAAATGGCGCCGGTTCATGGCTTCTGCAGCCTTTCCGCCACCACGATCAGCACCCCGATCCCGGCCACGATGAGAGCGGACACGGCGTTGACTTCCGGGTTGACGCCCTTCCGCGCCATCGAGTAGATCACCATCGGCAGCGTCTCGGAATCGACTCCCGCCACCAGGCTCGTGATGACGTAATCGTCGAACGACATGGTGAACGCGAGCAACGCCGCCGCCACGATTCCGGGGACCAGCAGCGGCAGCGTCACGCGCCGGAAAGCGATCCATTCGGTAGCGCCGAGGTCCATGGCGGCTTCTTCGAGCGAGCGGTCCATTGTGCGCAGCCGCGCCTGCACCACGATCACTACGTAGGCGATCGAGAACGTGATGTGGGCCAGGATCACGGTGTGCATTCCGAGCCGCACATCCATGTGCCGGAACAGCCATTGATAAAACGCGATCAGCGAAACGCCGGTGACGATCTCCGGTGTGACGAGCGAAAGATACATTGACGACTCGAGCACGCGCGCCGGCTTCCGCCACATTCCGTAGGCGGCGAGCGTACCGATGGCGGTGGCAGCGAGCGTGGAGACCAGCGCGATCCACAGGCTGTTCCACGTGGCCTCGATCATGCGCGAGTCGGCGGCTAGCTTCGAGTACCACGAAAGCGAGAAGCCCTCCCATCGCGTGAATCGCGACGAGTTGAAGCTGAACGCCAGCAGCACGAGCATGGGCACGTGGAGGAACGCGTAGATTGCGGCCGCGTAGAGTCCGAGCCAGCGTTTGCTCATCGCGCCGCCTGCTCTCCGCCCTGGCGGACCAGCGCCGCGAGGTGCACGCCGAGCCACGCGATGGCGTCCTGGCAAAGCCCGTGACAACTCCCGCTCATCGCGCCGCCTCCTCCCCGCCCTTCCGGACCATGAACCACAACAGCAACATCACCAGCGCCATCAGCGCCAGCGACAGCGCCGAGCCGAACGGCCAATCGCGCGCCGTGGTGAACTGGTTCTGCACCAGGTTGCCGATCATGATGCTTTTGCCACCGCCCATCAGGTCCGGCGTGAGGTAGGCGCCCAGGCACGGGATGAACACCAGCACCGATCCGGCGATGATGCCGGGCATGGTGATCGGAATGGTAATGCGGCGTAGCGTGGTGAACGGCGTTGCGCCCAGATCGGCGGCAGCTTCGAGCAGCCCGCGATCCAGCCGCTCGAGCGCGGAGTAGATCGGCAGCACCATGAACGGCAAGTATCCGTAGACGAGCCCCACCAGCACCGCGCCATCGTTGTAGAGCAGCGGCAGCGGCTCGTGGATCAGTCCCAACCCTTGCAGCGCCGTATTGATGAGTCCGGTGTCGCGCAGCAGGAACATCCAGGCGTAGGTGCGCACAAGGAAGCTCGTCCAGAACGGCAGCATCACGAGCTGGATATAGAGGTTCCTCCGCTCGCCCGACTCGGCGATGAACCACGCCAGAGGAAATCCGGCCACGAGCGAGAGCAGCGTCGCCAGGCCCGCCAGCCAGAACGAGCGGAGCAGGATCGACAGGTAGAGCGGATCCGCCAAGCGCGCATAGTTGTCGACCGTCACCGGCGGCGCTTGCCCGCCATAGGTGCCCCGAGTGAGCACGCTGTACCAAACGATGATCCCGAGCGGGACCAAAAACAGCAGCAGGTTGAAAACTCGCGCCGGAGCCAACGCTGCCAGCCGCAGCCGGTTCATTGACCAAGGCTCATTTCATCGCCCGGCTTCCACCACACGTGCACGTTCTCGCCCGAGGCATACGATCCATTGAGCCGCGATACTTCGGCGACCACTTCGGTTCCGTCGGCGAGCGTGGACTCGACATGGAGACAATTGCCGAGGAACACCGAGCGCATCACCCGCGCGGGCATCGAGCGGGCGCCATTCGAAGGCGCGTCGGCAGAGAGGCGGAGCGCTTCGGGGCGCACGCCGATGCCGTTGATCCAGTTCACCGCACCCAGGAACCCGGCCACGAACTTCGACGCCGGCCTCAAGTAGATGTCGGTGGGCGAGCCCACCTGTTCGAGCTTGCCGCGGTTGAGGATGGCGATCTGGTCCGCCATGGCGAGCGCTTCTTCCTGGTGGTGGGTGACGATCACGAACGTGATCCCGACGCGCTGCTGCAGCTCCTTGAGCTCCTGCCGGACTTCGCGGCGTAGCGTGGGATCGAGCGCCGAAAGCGGCTCGTCGAGCAGCAGCACATCCGGCCGCACCACTAGCGACCGCGCCAGCGCGATGCGCTGCTTCTCGCCGCCCGAGAGATTGGCCGGCTTGCGCGATTCCTTGCCCTTCATCCGGACCAGGTCGAGTACCTCGTCCACGCGCTTGTCGATGTCGGCGGCGCCCTGCTGCTCGAGGCCGAAACGGATGTTCTCCCGCGCGGTCATGTGGGGAAACAGCGCGTAGCTCTGGAACACAGTACTGACGTTGCGCTCGTACGGGGCGAGCGGAGCGATGTCTTGGCCGTTGAGCAGAATCTGGCCGCTGGTGGGCGTTTCGAAACCCGCGATCATGCGCAGAGTGGTGGTTTTGCCGCATCCGCTGGGGCCCACGAGGGCGAACAACGAGCCGCGCTCGATGTCGAGCGAGACGTCGTCAACGGCGGCGTGAGACGGGAAACGCTTAGTCACGCCACGCAGTTGGAGTACGGGGTTCATGAATTGCATGATAAGGTCCGGGGGCTCGCCGCGCAATAAGAAAATGAGGTCCGACCGAGAGGTTTGGCTGATTCTTCGGCGGCGCGCGGACTGGTAGGGTGGTAGAAGTGAAGGCATCTATGCCCGAACAACCCGCTTGGCGCCGGGTTCTGGCGCAGGCGGACGGTGACGCACCGGCGGGGAACTGGTTGCGGCGAGCCGTGGAAGCGGTCAACGCGTTTGGCGAGGAGAAATTCTGCGCCGAGTCGTCGGCTTGGTTGCGTGAGGTTGCAGGAGCCTCCGGTTACAGTGGAAATCCTGCGGCGCTCACGGACCGGGAAATCGGCGAGTTGAAGGCGGTGGTGTGGTATGGCACCGTGTCGCGTTGTCTCGAGCTCCAGCAGGCTACGCTGGGCCTCCTGACTGTAGCGGGGCACTCGTCCGCCGCTTTGGCTTGGACAGTGGCGCAATACTCCCCAGAGACCGCCGCATCCACGGTGATCACGCTCCGTCGCGAGTTGGGGCTCAGCGATGTGGCGGCGGTTTCGGCGGCGCGGGATGCGTTCGATGGTCCACCCGCTAGTGGCCGGTTGCAGTAGTCGCGAACCCAAGCTGTTTCGACTCGTACGGTACCAACAACACTGGTTGCCGCGAGTTCCCGCTTCACACTCCGCTGAGGATCGGGGTGAAGGCCCGACCCGCTCGACCCGCTACATCATTGAATGGGCCGAGGCGGGGTTACTCGATCAAGGGGCCTGCCAAGTTGAGTCAGTCGGCCTGCGTAGGCTACCTTGCCGGTGGGCACTTCATAACGCCAGATCTGACCCGTCCGTGCATCGATAGCATAGAGATAGTCTAGGCTCGCGCTGAACTGGACTCCCGCGAGCGCGCCTTCACCATCGCCGCTACGGGCTTGGCTGACCGGCTTGCACGACATCGCCACGAGAATCAGCGCTATCACTGACAGAAGCACTTTAGAATAACGATCCATCTTGACCTCCGGGCGAAATAGTACCACATGTCGCCGGTTTCGTGACCCGACAAGGTCGACGAGGTTGAATGGAACCGGCAAGCGCGGTTAGTTCTGGATCGGTAGTAGAACGATGTTGGAAGGAACTCCGGCAACCTTGATTCGCAGAGGACGGAGGCCACTCCCAAGGCCAGGCGGGACGACGAAGTTGATCTGGTAGATCCCGACAAGGCCAGGTGCAAGGCCAGCGAAAGTAGCTTCAGTTTCGGCTCCTTCCACTATGACGCTGACCGGAGCCGAGGCCGCAATCACCCCTTCTGACGGGGGTGGATCACCGCTTCCTACAGGATCCCTGGTCGCGCCAACCCCAATTGCGTAGAGCGACAAAGCATCGCCTGATCGCGCGGGACGCGAGCTCCCGACCAATTCGCCAGTCTCAGCTCGCCAAACAACGCCCGATCTCCCGTCTAGACTGATAATCCCTGGAGCGTAGGGCGTCAACTGGAGGGTGATCGGCACGCTCGGCACGCCGTCACGCTGAACGACGAGTTGCGTTGATTCCCCGGCAAGCTCGAATGGCACCTGTGCGGTGATTTGAGATGGCGAAACCCTAAAGACGGGAGCCGATATCAGATCGAAAAGCACCTTGGTGCCAGCGAGCGAGGTAGGGATCGGAAGGCGGTCAGCAATGGTTGTAGTCTCGGCGAAGTTCGATCCAGAGATGACCACGAGGGTTCCTGGCGAAAAAGGGGCCGAGCCGTTCGCAATGCTATTGACAGCGCCGGTGAGTGGGAGGCGTGGCGTAGCGGGCGCATTCGGGCTGAGGGTAACCGTGAAGGCTCCATAGTTGTCAGAGGCGATGCCAGCATCGCCGTCGCCTTCGTGAATTCCAAGAAACAGTCGAGTAGCACCGGCTGGAATGACGAAGTCCTTCTGTACTCCAGTATCCGTGCGTCCGTTGCCGATAAAGAACAGCTCCTGGAGTCGTGGCGTCTGAGGGTTCGCGTTTCGGCGAGCAGAAGTCGAAAAATCAGACTGGAAGCTAAGATTAAGATCGGAATTGAATTGCTCACTCACGAACGCACCAATCAGCGCCCCCCGAGGCGCGTCAATGCCGCTGAAGCCTCGCCCGTTGCCCAAGAAATCTCTTCCAAGAGGACCGTTCGGCCGCGTCAAAACGTTGGACCCAGTGCCATTAGGCCCTACATTGGTGAGAGTGCTGCTCAGATCAACCGCTCCCGTGGCGCTTATCTTAACGCTCTGAGTTTGAAACTGCTGGACATTGATCGAGGGAGGTGAATTCCACGGAACAGAATCCCGGCCGTTCCACGCCTTCGCCTCTGCCAAGTCAGCCAACATGATGTTGGAAGTCCCGAGGACACGGATGGGATTTTGGATCTGCGATGCGAGGCTTGGCTTTGGAACTATCGAGACGTCTACGCTAAACTCCCCCTGGTTATCTGACACTGGTTGATCGAGTACCCCAAGGTAGAGACGCTGGGAACCGCTCGGAACAATGAACGTCCGCTCCCTACCATCGGGCGTCTTCCCATCGCCAATCAAGAACGGCTGGTTCACGCGAGGTTCAACGAGCGCAAGCATCTCTGATGCGCTAAGGAAGTTGACGTCGTACGGCACGCCTTGAACGGTTCCATTCTCAAAGATTCCGATCAGCGAACCGTGACGAGCTGAAATGGCACTAAAGCTGGAGAAAGAGCGGTTAGGACCGTCAAGCCTGAAGCCGAAGTTTGTGCCGGACGGCCCTGCGAGCCGCTGGCCAGTCCGAGCCTGCGGATTCAGATCAACTTGTCCAGTCGCCGTGAACCGGATGGCTTGACCAGAAGTGAGTCTCAGGTCTGCGAGCACCGGTGAGTCTTGCGGCACGCGGTCGACAGCTGCCACTCCAAACGGATCTCTGTTAGAACCGCCGTAGAACTCCGACGACGAAGTGCGCCCTGCCAACTGGATTTGGGACGCTCCCGGCACTTTCAGCGTGATCGATTGGGCGGAAGCCAAGCTCGCTGAAACATTTGCCGTCAACGCCAGGGCGGCAAAGGCTGATCCCCGCATCTTCATGCTAGTTTCGTCTCCTCAGAATCACGTCGGCTCTCTAGCTGCTCGGGCTACCCCTGCAGGGCCCTCGGCTTTCCCATAGGGCAAAGCACGAACTTAGCCGTGGATTTCCATTGCAATCCGGCTCCGTTCAGTATACACCTGACGGCCTTTCTGATGACGTCTTGGCTATTTCAGATCTCACAGTATCGTGAGGCAGGTCTCCAGCCAGCGCTAGACCGACCCCATAGCCTGAATAGGACCCCACCCATCGCCAATGCTCTTAGGCTCGATTTCGGAGCCGAACTTCGAGCGCTCCTCCGGCTTGCGGTCCTCAACAGAGGCGCGCCGGCTCGAAGAGGCAAGGGTCGGATACGCGACCAGAGAAGGCACCTTTCGGCACAGTCCCGTCATAGGAATCGTTGTAGGAATCGACACGCAGCGCCGCCGCAGGCTGCGAACGGCGATCAGTCGGCGAACGCCAGACTCGAAGTGATCCCCGCAGTACCTAACGCCGTGGCCATCTTCTCGAGCGCCGACTTGTGGATCTGCGACACGCGGCTCTCGTTGATCCCGAGCACGCCGCCTATTTCCTTCATCGTCATCTCGTTGCTGTAGTAGAGCACCACCACCTTCTGGTAGCGCTCTGGCAGCGTCTGCATGGCGTCGGTGAGCATCGCCCGCATCTGCTCGCGGACGCACATCAGATCAGGCTGGGTGTCCGGACCCGACGGAAAATCCGGGGGGGGCAGATCGTCGCCATCCTGGCTACGCGTGGAAGCCGAGATGAGACCCACGTTGCGGAGATCCACCATCATCTGGCGCCAGCGGCTTTCCTCTACTCCGAGCTTCTCGGCGAGTTCGGCGTCGGTGGGCGAGCGTTGCAACTCGGCGGTCAGGTCACGCGTGGCTGCTTCTACCTGCTTGTGGCGGCGGCGCAGGTCGCGCGAAGCCCAGTCGAGCTGGCGGAGGCTATCGAGGATGGCGCCCTTGATGCGGTGCTTGGCGTAGCTCGAAAACGCAACCTGCTTTTCAGGATCGAACTTGTTCACGGCATCGAATAGGCCGAGGATACCGGCGTGGACCAAGTCATCGAGGTCAACGTGTACCGGCAGATTCTCGTGGACGCGAACCGCGATCGCCTTGACCAGCGGCAGGTGCTCGAGAACGACTTTGTCGCGCCGCGCCACTGGAGACGCGGGAGTGAGTTCCACCGGAGCCACCGGCTCGGGAATGCCCACCGGCTCGGCTTCGAGAATCATGGCTTCGATCTCGAGGGTCGCGAGGAGACCCGCCTGCGGAGCGTCGGGCTCGTCGAGGACGGCGACTGCCGGCTCAGATGCGGTGAGCGGTTCGCTCACGTGGCCAGCGGCGTGTTTCGCCGAATGACGGGTGGATATCGTAGGTTGCTTCGGCGCCGTGCGCGCCCGCCCTCCCCGTACCGCGGGTCTGGACGCAGCTCCAGTATTCAAAGCACTCTTGGTTCGCATGGACGCAACTCTCCTCACAGTTGTGAAATCACCGAAGCGATAACGATGCGGTCTCTCTCCCGCCGCTCTCTCTTTCAGCGGGTGCCGCTTGCCGGGCTGATCGCCCGATGATCGATTACAAGCAACCCGATCACCAAACCGAACCCTTCCCCGCAACCACTTAGCGTGGCCTGATCAGCAATTCCAAACCCCATGCTCCCAACTACTTAGGGGAGTCATACGGTGGACACTTCCTCGTCGTCCCTGCCCTTGCCTGAGTTCATCCTGGGACTCGGTTTCATTTCGGTATCGATTCGTAGTCTCTTTCGGGACTGGAGTACCGAATCGGCACCTGACGTATTGGGCAGTTGTCCTAGCTCATGCCACTCTTTGACTAATTTCCCACGAAGCCCGGCCAAAGTAAGTTGGATAGAGACCTTAAGTGCCCTCGGTCAATTCACCTCAGGGTTTTCCTTGTCCGACCGGGCCGTCTTGCGCTCGTCTTCGGCAATCCGCCAGGCGATGTAACTCTTTGCAACCAAACCACCTAGGAAAATCAACAGCGCCGCCAGAACACGCCCGGAAACGAGCAAAGACCCTAGAAGGGCCAGGGCCGCATAGGCGATCAGCGCCTTGGTGAGGCTCGCGGAGGTCATTGCAACCTCATTTCGGAATGTTGTACGAGAAGGTGAACTGGAGCCGCACCTGGTTGCCCTTGAACTCCATGGGCAGCGGCGGAAAAGGGTTCGACGCACTGACGCCCGCCACGGCCGCCCGGTCCAGCGCCTCTGACCCACTGGGCCCGGCGATCACCAATTTCGGCACACTGCCGTCTTTGTTGATCGCGAATTGAATCAACACCTTGCCACGCCTGCCGAGGCGCGCACTCTCGGGCATCACGGCGAACCAGTTGCGCCGCACAGACGACAAAATGCGGATCAGGTAGGGCTTGAAGTCCACGCCTTGCGGGTCGCTCAGCAACTCGAGGGCACTGGCATTCTTGAGCGGAGCGGCTGGGTTGTTCAGCGATTCGCCCAAGCCGCCTACGCCTTCTCCGATGTCGCCGACCACCAGTCCGCCGCCACCGCCGCGAGCCACCTGGCGCATGGCGTCATCCACAGACGACCGCTGCGGGGTGGGCATTCTCCCCTGCGCGATCCCGGAATTGTTCGGGCTCCCCATGTTTGCGCCCGGCCGCTCGAATGCGAGCTTTGGCTTCTCCTCGGGCTGGATCTGGGGTGGAGTGGGAGGCAAGGGGGTCTGCGTGCCAACCCCCGGGAGATTCCGGGCTTCGAGTTCGCCGGTCTGGCGCGAGCCGAGGTCGAGCTTGGGAGCTTCGATCATCGGCTTGGGAGCCTCCGCGGCTACCTTCGGCGGACCTTCGAACTTTCTGGGCGCGGCGGGCTGAGTCGACGAGGGCCGGGGCGGCGTCTGCGGCTGGGGAGTCGGGCGATTCAATAGCCCTTGGAGATTCACTTCCAGGGCGGGCTTGGTCTTGTTGGGATCCTTTTGTGTGAGCTCGGCGGGAGGAGGCGCGATCAGCGGCACCACCCTGTACTCGGGCGCCAGATGCGCCACTCGCGCCGCCGGAACCGTGAGCGGAATGGTCACCAAGCCGATGCCCAGCAGAATGTGGACCAGGAGCGAGCCGGCCGCGGCCAGCCCACGCTTGGGCGGCTCCATGGCCGAGTACTGGCCGAGCAGGAATAGCCGGGGTTCGGATACTGCTTGTTCCGGCTCAGACCGCATATTGGCTCAACGTGAGGTTCACACGCTCGGCGTGCACCTCGATCTTATCAAGAATGTCGAGACACACCGCGAGGGCGCGCGTGGCGGCCTCACCGCCGGCTTGCGGCTCCTGACGGGTGCGGACGCATTCGAGGAAGGCCTCCCATTGCGCCACCAGCGGTTCCTTCCGCTCGGCGGACAATTGCTCGAAGCCGATCTGGCGGTTCTCGCCGACCGTGAACGCAACCCCATCCTGCCGGCCGTAGTCGACGGAAATGTATTGATGCGGCTGGAACATGCGCATCTTGCGCACACGCTCGGTGGAGACGCGGCTGGCCGTCAGGTTGGCCACGCAGCCGTTGGGGAACGCGAGGCGGACGTTGGCGATATCCACCTTCTCCGACAAGATTCGGATTCCGGCCGCGCGCACTTCCTCGGGCATTTGGCCGGTGAGGGCCAGCACGAGGTCGATGTCATGGATCATGAGGTCGAGCACCACGTCCACATCAAGCGAGCGCGGCGCGAACTGATTCATGCGGTGGATCTCGAAAAACAGCGGTAGCTTCGCCACGCGACGCAGCGCCACCACGGCCGGATTGAAGCGTTCGAGGTGCCCCACTTGCAGGATTCTAGCGTTGAGACGTCCGGCCTCGACCAAACGTTGCGCTCCTTCGGAGGAATCCGCGATGGGCTTTTCCACGAGGATGTCGAGTCCGGCCGCAAGGAGGGCCGTTCCGATCTCGGCATGGGCGGTGGTCGGCGCGGCGATGATCGCGGCGTCGGCGTGGCCGATGGCGTCGCGCCAGTCGGCCGAGGGGCGGGCAGCACCGAATTCGGCAGCGGCTTTTTGGGCACGGTCGAGGTCCGAGTCGATGGCGTGAGTGAGGGTGGCTCCAGGGGTGGAGGAGACGACACGGAGGTGATTGCGGCCGAAGCTCCCGCAGCCGATGACGGCGACTCTAGGTCCGCTCATGCGGCCTCCGCGGCTGTCGCATGTGGGGCAGGCTTTAGCCTGCGCGGGACTTCAGTCCCGCCCGTTACCGAGCCGCGCGCGTCAGCAAGCGGTGCCGCACTCGACTGTTCACCGCTCCCTGACGGTCGCGCCTCGGTTACGGGATCGGGCGGAGTTGGAAACTGCCGATGGGCCTGCGGGCGGGACTGAAGTCCCGCGCAGGCTGAAGCCTGCCCCACATCGCAGGGAAGCCGCAATCCCAGAAATGTATGTGCCCGCATCCGAAGCGGGACTGAAGTCCCGCGCTGGCTAAAGCCCGCCCTACACGGCAAAGCCAGTGCTGATATCGGGACCGGCATGTTCCCACCGACCTCAACGCGAGCGCCGATAGCGGGGCAGAGTCTCATGCGCCCTCCTCGACCGCATAGCCCACCACACAGATGCGCGCGCGATCGGCTTCGGCGAGCATCTCGTCGCGGTCCAGCAGCAGCGTCCGGCCCGCGTCCACCGCCAGCACACTCGCGTTCGTCTCGCGCATCACCGCAATCGTCGCCGGCCCGCCACCGGCACATCGCAACAAGTGCCCGCGCAAGGCGATCTTCACCAGCGTGATCCGGGCGCCGTTCACCAGAGCCGCCGCGCGGCGCAGCATCGCGTCCGTTCCTTCCATCGCTTCGAGCGCCACGCACGCGCGCTCACTGATGGCCACGCTCTGGCCGAGGTCAAACCCGGAGAGCGCCGCAGCGATCCGGCGCCCATAGCGAATTTCCTTCTCTTCGTCGGCGGTAGGCCCGCGCCGCGTCAACACGCCCTCGCCCGCCAGGAGCGGTTTGAGCAGCGCCGTGGAATCGGCTACTTCGATCCCTTCCTTGCGCAACTCTTCGATCACGCCGCCGATCAGCGCGTCCGTATTGCGATGCTCGAGCGAGAACAGGAGCTTGGCCAAGCGCCAGTCGGGGGTCAGGCCCGAGAACAGACTCACGTGCTTCACTTGGCCCGCAAAGATCGCGAGCGTGATCTTCTCTCGGTGCAGGATGTCGATGAGCTTGCCGAGTTGCGCCACGCTGATCCAATGCGTAGTGGCAGCCAGCGGCTCGATCTCAGGGCCCGCCTCGCCCTTGATCCCGATCGCGACGATCTCGTGCCCGAGCAGGCGCGCCTGTTCCAGCGCAAGCAGCGGGAAGCGGCCATTGCCGCACAGGATCGCGTAACGCTCGGCAGGCAAGCTCACTTGATGAAACCGCGCTCGCTCGATTCGATGAAGCCCACCAGCGCGTCGATCTCGGCTCCGGGCTCGATTTCGGCGCGAATGCGCTCGACGGCGCGCGAAGTGTTCACTTCCGGATCGCGCAGCACTCGAAACGCCTTGTTCAGCCGGTTGATCGCGCCGGCCGCGAAGCCCGACCGTTCCAAGCCCACCGAGTTGGCGCGATACAGCTTGGCATCGCGCTCTTCCGAGACGAGCGAATACGGGAGCACGTCGCGCGTAATCACCGCATATCCGCCGATCATCGCGTGCGCGCCCACGCGGCAGAACTGATGGATCCCGGTGAAGGCTCCCACGCGCGCAAAGTCACCGATGTGGACATGTCCACCGAGCGTCGCGCCATTGGCGAGCACGGTGGAACTTCCCACACGGCAGTCATGCGCCACGTGAGCGTAAGCCATGATCAGGTTGTCGTCGCCGATCGAGGTGATCAGTCCGCCGCCCTCGGTACCGCGGTGGATCGTCACGAACTCGCGGATCTTGTTTCGCGAACCGATCCGTGTCTCCGCGCGCTCACCTTTGTACTTGAGGTCCTGCGAAGCGACTCCGACGGTGGAATAAGGATAGAAGATGTTGTCTTCACCGATCCACGTGGGGCCCTCGACGAAGACGTGCGCCATCAGGCGCGTGCGCGCGCCGATCTCCACCTCCGCGCCCACCACGCAAAACGGCCCAACTTCGGCGGACTCGTCGACCCGCGCCCGGGGGTCCACGATCGCCGCGGGATGAATCGGCATCGTCTCTCCGGTCTACGGCCGCGGCTCGCCGTCGCCGATGTCCTTCAGCACACACATGACGGTGGCCTCGGCCGCCATCTCGCCATCCACCGAGCAAACGCCCTTCATGCGCGCGCGTGTCGGCCGGCCGTGGAGGAGGTCCACTTCGATCTTCAGTTGGTCCCCCGGCCGGACCGGCCGGCGGAAGCTCGCGTCTTCGATTTTGGCCAGAAAGACGAGCTTTCTCTTCCGATCCGGCATGGGGCCGAGCACGAGCACGCCCGCCACCTGCGCGATCGCCTCCACCATCAGCACGCCCGGCATGACCGGATTGTTCGGGAAATGACCGTTGAAGAACGGCTCGTTGTAGGTGACGTTCTTGATCCCGACGATCCGCTTCTCGCTCTGCTCCACGATGCGATCGACCAACAAGAACGGGTAGCGATGCGGCAGAATGTCGCAGATCTGCTGGATGTCCAGTACCGGCATGGAACCTTCGATTATAGCAATCAGGTTTCGTAATGCCGCTGTCATGAATCGCTATCATGGCAAAGATGGACCCCGTACTAGCCCATCTGCGCGCACACCAAAACAAGGCAATCCTGTTTTTGCGTGAATTGGTGGAGTGCGAGTCGCCGAGCGACAATCCGATGGCCGTGAACCGGTTCGCGGATCTGTTCGCCGAAAGCGTCTCCGATATCGCGCGCGTGCGATCAGCGCCCGGCGGCCGCTACGGCAAGCACCTGTTCTGTGAGTTCCAACTGCCGGGCCGTGAATCGGCTCGCGAGAAGGATGGCCAAATCCTCGCCCTGGGTCACAGCGATACCGTGTGGCCCCTCGGCACGCTCCGCGAAATGCCCTGGCGGCAGGATAAGACGCGGCTGTTCGGTCCGGGTGTGCTCGACATGAAGTCCGGACTCGCGTTCTTCGTGTTCGCCATGCGGGCACTGCGGGATCTCGACATCCCGGTTCGGCGCAAAGTGGTGCTGCAACTCAACTCCGACGAAGAGGTGGGCAGCCACTCGTCTCGCCCACTCACCGAACAGGAGGCGAAGAAGAGCACCGCGGTGCTGGTGCTGGAACCCGGCACCGGACTCGAGGGCAAGCTCAAGACATCGCGAAAGGGTGTGGGCGGCTACCGCGTGACGGTGCACGGCAAAGCCTCGCACGCGGGGGTCGATTTCGAGGCGGGCTCGAACGCGATCGTCGAGTTGGCCCACCAAATCGACAGAATCCGGCGGTTCACCAACATCCGCCGCGGCGTCACGGTCAACCTGGGGACCATCGCGGGAGGCTCTCGCACCAACGTGGTGCCAGACAAGGCGTCGGTCGGGATCGACTTCCGGGTGCCGCGACTCAAGGACTTCGAGGTGCTGCAGCGCAACTTCGCCACCCTGCGTGTGCGCGACTCCGGGTGCAAGCTCGACGTGAAGGGCGAGCTCAACCGCCCGCCGATGGAACGCTCGCCCGGCGTGACGAACCTGTTCCGCACGGCGCTGCGCGTGGCTGGGCAGATCGGAGTCAAGCTCGAAGAGTCCGCTACGGGTGGCGGATCGGATGGCAACTTCACCGCCGCTCTCGGGATCCCGACGCTCGACGGGCTGGGCGGTGTGGGCGAGGGCGCGCATGCCACCAACGAGAGCATTCTGGTGGACCGCATCGCCGACCGCATGGCTCTGCTCGCCAAGCTCGTCACGGCCATCTGACCGGGCCATTTTAAGGAGACTCGCATGTACCGCATCGCATTGGGCCTCGCGGCCGCCGGACTGCTCTTCGCGCAGGCCGATTGGAACGAGCCGTATCCGCCGCACAAGGTGATCGGCAACGTCTACTACGTGGGCTCGAAGGGGCTCTCCACGTACCTGATCACGACGAAGGCCGGGCACTTCCTGATCAACTCGAGCTTCGAAAGGACAGTGCCCATTATCCGGGCGAACGTCGAGAAGCTGGGGTTCAAGATGACCGACGTCAAGTACCTGCTCGCCAGTCACGCGCACGGAGATCACGTGGAGGGGCACGCGCTGCTAAAGGAACTGACCGGGGCGCAGATCCTGGTGATGAAGGGCGACGAAGGCGTGATCGAAGCGGGCGGCAAGGGACAGTACAAGTATCCGGACACGTGGAAGCCGGTGAAGGTGAATCGCGTGCTGAAGGACGGCGAGAAGGTGGTGCTGGGCGGAGTGGAGTTGACCGCAGTGCTCACGCCGGGCCACACGCGCGGCTGCACCACCTGGACGCTGGTGGCGGAAGAAGGCGGCAAGAAGTACAACGTGGTGATCGTGGGCAGCCCGAACGTGAACCCCGGATATGAGTTGGTGGGCAACAAAGTGTATCCCGAGATCGCGAAGGACTTCGCGCACACGTTCCAGGTGTTGCAGGCACTGAAGTGCGACGTGTTCCTCGGCGCGCACGGCGCCTACTACGGGATGGAAGCGAAAGTGGCGAAGATGGGGAAGGGCGCGAATCCGTTCATCGATCCGCAAGGGTACAAGGCGTACATCGGCGAGCGGGAAGCGTACTTTCGGAAGGTGCTGGCCGAGCAGAGCAAGTAGCAAGTCCGTTGCGTGTCCCCGATTGGACCTCGCTCAGCGGCCCCGGCTATGCTGGGACTGGATGACGCGGCAGATTACGATTGACGTATCCGACGAATCGCTCTCAGCGATGAAGCTCGCTCCGGAGCAAGCGGGGGACCAGTTGAAGCTGGCCGCAGCCATGAAGATGTTCGAACTCGGACGGCTCTCATCCGGAGCTGCCGCTCAACTCGCCGGGATCCCTCGGGTCGAGTTCCTGGCTCGCCTTGCAGACTTTGGCATCGACACATTCCAATTGACAGAAGACGAGTTGCGCTGCGAGATGCAGTGTGGCTGACACGTTCTGTGACACCGCGCCTCTCCAATAATCTCCATCAACTTCGCCTCCTCAGTGCCGTTGCAGCCAACCTCGTGCCATGCAGGCGGAGAGGGGGCAGGGGTGACTTATGCGGGTCCGCAGCGGCAGATTCCAGGGCTCGACCAAATCAACTTGCTGTTGCCTGCGAGTTTGGCGGGCCGGGGAGCGATAGAAGTAATTTGCAGCTTCGAGCCGGGGGTGGTGACCAACCCGGCGCGAATCGTTGTGCAATGAGGCCGGCAGTCCAGGGCCCGACCGGATTGGGCGCGGTCAGGCGATGATTGCCGGTCTGCCATGGACCGCCGCTTCGATCGCCTCGAGCAGTTCGTCGCGGCCGAAAGGCTTGCTCAGGTATCCATCCATGCCTGCCTCGAGGCAGCGCTCGCGGTCGCCCGTCATCGCGTGCGCGGTCAATGCGATCACCGGGGTGCGGGCTCGAGCCATTTGGTCTCGGGCTCGGATGGCGGCAGTTGCTTCATAGCCGCCCATGACGGGCATCTGAACGTCCATCAAGACGACGTCGAATCCGCCTTCGGAATGGCGAGCGACGGCCTCGGCTCCGTTGGAGGCGACTGTCACGGCATGGCCGCATTTGGCGAGAAGGCGGGCGCAGAACAACTGATTGACCTTGTTGTCCTCCGCCAACAGGATACGCAAGCGCGGCAAGGTATCCCAGCGGCGGCCTTCGAGCGGCAGTTCGCAAACCGCGGCGGGCACCGCGCAGATGGCAAGCCGTAGTTCTTCCTCGGCGGCGGGCTTGGTCAGACAGGCGGCTGGGTCGAGTTGCGCCAACTGCTCCCGGTCAATGTTGCCGCCGAGCAGAACGATCCGAACGCGGTTACCCCACCGGGCGCGAATCTGCTTGCCGAGCGCGAGGCCGTTTCCGCCTGCATCGGGATCCAGGAGCACTACGGGGAAACGATCGCCGGTTCGTTCCGCTTCCTCGAGCGCGAAGATGGCGCCGGCCGGTTCGGCGACCGATGCACTGCAACCGGGCCATGAGTGGATCATCCGGGAGAGAACGGTTCCCGTCACCGGGTGAGCATTCACGATGAGGGCGGGGGCCGCCGGGAAGTCTGCTCCGGAAACAGATTCGGCGAGCGCGGGATCGGCGCACTCGAGTTGCGCGGTGAAGTGGAAGATGCTGCCACGGCCGGGCTCGCTCTCCAGCCACAGTTCACCACCCATGAGCCCGGCCAACTGGCGAGAGATGGTGAGGCCCAATCCGGTTCCGCCGTACTGGCGCGTGGTGGAACCGTCGGCTTGAGTGAAGGCCTCGAAAACGAGCGCTTGCTTGCCGGCCGGAATACCGATTCCCGTGTCGGCCACCTGGACGTGGAGTCGCACGCCGGATGGCGCGCCATCACCGGCTCGGGCGGCCGCCGAGACGCGCACGACTACCTCTCCGCGCTCGGTGAACTTGATAGCGTTGCCGGCGAGATTGACGATGATCTGGCGCAAACGGCCGGGATCGCCCACCAGCCTGTCTGGAACGCCGGCGTCGACATCGCACACGAGTTCCAGCCCCTTGGAAGCAGCCCGAAGTCCGAGGGGCTTCAGCATGCCGGCGAGGCTTTCGCGGAGCGGGAAGGCGATGCGGTCAAGCTCGAGGCGGCGCGCCTCGATCTTGGAGAAGTCGAGCACGTCATTGATCACGCCCAGCAGGTGACGGCCGGAGGACTGGATGATCGAAAGGTAATCCCGCTGCTCCTGGTCGAGCCGCGTGGCGAGCGCCAGATCCGCCATGCCCAGAATGCCGTTGAGCGGCGTGCGGATCTCGTGGCTCATGTTGGCGAGAAACTGGCTCTTGGCGGAGTTGGCTTCGTCGGCCTTTTGCTTGGCGTCCTGCAGTTCGGCGTTGATGCGGAGAATCGGGTTGGCGACGGCGCGGTGGATCGTATAGTTGACGGCAATGGCGGCGACGATGGAGGTGATTGCGAAGACCAGTATGGCCAACAGGCGCTGGCGCCGGGACTGGAGGGCGAGCGACGTGAGCCGGCCGGCGAGATCTTGCGAAGAGACGCCGTTCATCTTCTCGAGCCTGCCGCGCAGTAGTTCGGTATGAACGGCGAGGCGGCGCATCTGTTGCTGCGACGACAACGGCACCGAACGAGTAGCATGAACGGCGACGCCATAGATCTTACCAGCGTCCTCGAGGAAAGTTTCCACCTCGCCGGCCAGTTCGCTCAGTTCCTCGCGGCGCGAGGCGGGAAGCTGAGTCAAGGCGGCCGCCGCGCGCAGAGCCGAGACCGCGTCGTTGCCGCCGCGCATGCCTCGCTCGAGCGCCAGTTCCTCCTGCAGCACGACAGCATCGGAAAAGGCACGGACAGCGGCATCGAACTCGGATTCGGCGCGTTGGGTAAGCTGCGCCTGGGGGTAAGAAGCTTCGAGCGTAGTACGGAGCTCGGTTTCACGGCGCAGGCCCTGCACTTGCAACAAACCGGTGGAGAGCACGTATCCGGCAACGAAGATGCCGATGCTGAGCCAGATCTTCGTGGCGATGCTCGACCGGTTCATGGCGCTCCGGTGACTCTCAGCGTCTTCACCTGCGCCGCGGGGGTGGATTGGCGCACGAATCCGATGGTTCCAGGCGTACGCGCCACGTAGGCCACCACTTCTTCGTCGGAAGGGAAGCCTACGGGCAAGGTTCCCTTGCCGGTGAACATCAGACTGCGGTAGTAGGTTTCGAGCGCGGAACTGCTTTTGCCGAGGTAGCTGGCGGAAAAGCGCTGCAAGCTCGAGTGATCGCGATCGAGGACCGGCCGGACCGGCCCGGCGCGTTTGAGAGAAGTGCGGGTGCCGAGGAAGACCGCGCGCAGGTCGTCGGCTGAAATCTCGTCGATTCCCACGCTCGAATGGGCGATTACCTTCAGCCCGTCAGCCGCAGCCAATCCGGTCGCCGCCACCGTGACAACCACCCAGAAGAAGATTCGTGGAATGATTCTCATGGATAATTGCCTATCGATTGAAGCCGAGGCGGACCACCAGCAAGTTGGTGCGCGGTTGCATCCCTTGCGGATTGTCCTGCGGGTAGAATCCCCGAGCGGTGCCGGGGTCGCCGTATCCATCGATGAAATGGCCCTCGATTTTCAAATCGAAGTGCGTTTTGAAATCGAAACGCCCGGTCACGGCCTGGTCGTAGACATGCCGCTCGGCTGGCGGAGCGTATCGGCCGTAGACAGGGACTTGTCGATTCGCGTTCGGGTAGAAGCGCGAGTGGTAAGTACCGAGTTCGAGCCACTTCCGCACGCGAAAGGCCGCCGCCGCGTAGCTTCCTCGCATGTCGAACGGAATGGCGACGAAGTAGGGCCCGTAGGGGCTCAGCGCCGTCGAGACATTCGAGATGCTGGCGCCGCGGCTGTGCTCCCATTCGATTCGCCACGGGCCGCGGCTGTACTGAAACGATATTCTCGTGTCGTGAACGTGCGCATCGGAGAGGAACGGCCCGCCGAAACGCTGGTTATCCCCCTTGGTGATGTGGCGAGTATGCAGGTAGCCCACTCCGAGCAACAGCCCCCGCAGCGGAGACCATTTGAGGTCGGCGCCGTACATCGATCCATTCCGCGCGCCGATCCGGTGGTCATAGCTCGCCAAGCCGTACTGTAGTCCGCCGGCGCGGTCAGGCGGCGCCTTGCCGCCATACACCGTATAGGAGACCGTACCGGCGCCGCGCACCGGTATGCTTCCATAAAGGTCACCGCCCAGGTGACTGATGTTGTAGCCCCGTAGATCGATCGGATACAGCGACTGGGGCAGCAGCGCCCAGGTGTGCAGGAATTCCAGGTCTTGCGTGTCGTTGTACAACCCGAGCACGGTTTTCACTTGCCCCACTCGCACGCCCAACCAATCATTCACACGATAGTCGCCGAAGGCCCAGTCGAGCGTTACGTGGCCCTTGCCGAGCTTTCCGACGTTGCGCACATACGCCTGCGCACCGATGCGAAAGCGGTTGGTCACCTGAGTGGACGCGTTCAGACCTCCGTCAGTAAGGTGATACGAGCCGTCGAGACTGCTGGTGGTCAGGTAATTGTTCCCGCTCGAGCGCAGGAAACCTTGCGAAAAGAAGCCGTGGAACTGAACTTCGCGGCCGGCTACGGTCACCTGCGCGCGCCCCTCGTCGCTCGACAGCGCGGCTAAAGCTACCCAGCCCAGTGCCCGGAGGAACTTCCGATTCCGCCTCACGCAGAGCTCATCGGCACGAAGAGGCGAAGTCTGAGGAAATCGAACTCGGCCTTACGCTCCCGAAGCCTTGGCAGCCACCCGCGACGCGAATCGGGCGATGTTCACCACATAGCGTTCGTGCACGCCCTCGGACACCTTCTCCTTCTCGTCGAACGCTTCCACCCGGAACCGCACGCGGTTGCCATCCACGTGCTGCACATCGGCGCGAAACGTGACCGGCATTCCCATTGGCGTCGCGGCCAAGTGCTTGATCGAGACCTCGGTGCCCACCGAGTCATAGCCTTCGTCGAGCAGCGGCTTGATGCAATCGCGGCACGTCATTTCGAGTTGCCAGACCAGATGCGGAGTCGCCAGCACGCGGGCGTCTTCCACGCCCAGAAAGTCGATCGCCAACTCGCTCGTCACCAGAACGCGGCGCTCGAGACGCCGCCCGATCGGGATTTCCGCCATTCGACCAGCATAGCCGGATAGAATGGAATTTGCGAGAAAGGAGCCAGAACCATGGCTGAATCCAACGACGAGTCCCGGGTAGTGTGGTTTTGCGCCGGGGTTGCCGTCGGCGCGACCATCGCATTGTTGTTCGCGCCCCAGTCCGGTGAAGAGACCCGGACCCTGATCAAGTCGACCGCGAACAAGGGGCGCGACCGGCTGGCCGACAAAGGCCGTGAACTCGCCGACCGTGGCCGCGATCTCTATGACAAAGGCCGTTCGATCGCCGACGAAGCCGCCGACATGTTCGAACGGGGCAAGCGGATGGTGGATGGTTAGTCGCCCGGCCGAGTCAATGAGTTTGACTCGAGGAGCTTGACTCCGCCCCTGGGGCAGGCCCCATGCTGTGAATGAAGCAGGATGGGCGAGTTTCTTACCATTCGACAGTTCGCCGCGCTGGCGGGAACCACGGTCAAGGCGCTCCGGCATTATGGGCGCCTGGGGCTACTCGTACCGAAGCGGTCGCCGTCGGGATACCGCCGATACACGGCCGCCGATCTCGAGCGGCTCGAGCAGATCGCCGCGTTGAAGCTCGTCGGCTTTTCGCTGCGGCGGGCGCGCGAACTGCTCGGGAGCGGTCCGGTGGCAATTCGCGAGGCGCTCCAACAGCAGAAGCGAACGCTCACGGCCCAGCGCGATTCCATCAGTGCGGCTATTGCGGCCATCGAAGCAGCGGAATCTGGCGCGCCGATCCTGCGCAATCTCGGCGAGGTGATTGAGATGCACGAAGCGATCGGTGAGATGCGCTGCTACTACAAGCAGGATGCGGCGTGGACCAAAGCGATCCGGTTTTGGATAGCGTGGCCTTCGGAGGAACGGCGGCAACTCTATCGTGACGCTTGGGCCGGTGCGCCGGATCCGGTGCGATGGCTCGAGCTCGAAGCGAGAGAGTGCGGCGGGGATGCCGAGCTCCGGTGGGGCGCAATCCTCGCGTGGCGCAATCGCGAATACTGGCCCTCGGAGCTTCGCGAACGAGCGCGCGATTTCGATCTCGAGCGCGTGCACGCGGCCTTGCGAGCGGCGGCGCTGGAACTGCTGCGAGAACGGCTGCGGCCGGCTGATGTGGCTGCGCGTGCTGGGCTCGACTCGGCATTGTTCGTGGAAATCGTGGAAGCGCTCGGAGCCGATCCGGCGGGCGATCGAGCCGCATCCCTCGCAGCGCAGTGGTGGGAGGCCATGCCTGGAGGGCTCGGGCAGACGCTCATCGCACGTTGGCGCGAGCTTGTGGCTGCTCCCGCGGATCTCGATACACTGCTCACGCTGTTCGGCCATCGAACAAGTTTGGGCGATGGTGGCTCGGGCGAGCTATCGGTCTTGGGTGAACGCAGCATAGCGCGGAGGGCTCAGTGCCGGAGCGGGCGCGAATCATTGGACTGGAGCATTGACCTCGGCGTTGATTCTCGCCAGTACGATCAACGTCTCGAGCAGTTTGACGAAGAACTCCTTCGACGGAACCCAGTCACTCCCCGCGTCGCATTGAATGCACAGAACACCGCGCTGAACGGAAAAGCTGACGGGAGGATCGGGTGCATCGGGAAGGATGCCCAGTTGTTCGATGATCCCGGCGAGGTCTGCGGCATCCAAGCGCGCACACAGGGCTTCGTCTTTGGACTCGATGCGCCAGGCCGGAGCACTGCCGAGCGGCCAGAGTTTGTGCACGTACGCAAGCTTCCAGTCCGCGGCGCCCTTCAGTCCTGAAATGCCAGTCATGAAGTGGTTGTAACGGCTGTCCTCACCGCTCGACGCCTCGGGAATAATCGTCCCAACGATGGCGAAGCCCTTGTAGGCGCCACGCATCGGGCAGTCGGCGCCGCCCCCGGTCCACGGCCGGACCTCACCTTGCACGACTTCGAGCAAGGGTCGCCACGCGCGCGCGTGTCGCGCGTGTTTGAACCTGGTGATGAGATAGCCGAGAATCATGGCGCCGGCAATGAACAGCGCGAGGAGCAAGACGTCCGTCACACTCACGGTGTCATGAGACATTCCACCCTACGATCTGCTCGCCGTCAGAGCGCGCGAGCGGCCTGCTTGGCGAAATAGGTGAGGATGATCGAAGCGCCGGCGCGGCGAATCGAAACGAGCGACTCCATCATGACGCGATCGAGATCGATCCAGCCATTGCGTGCCGCCGCGTGGATCATCGAGAACTCGCCGCTCACTTGATATGCCGCCAGCGGCACGTCAAACCGCTCGCGCGCCATGCGGATGATATCGAGGTAGGGCATGGCCGGCTTCACCATGATCATGTCGGCGCCTTCTTCGAGATCGATCTCGATCTCGCGCATCGCCTCGCGGGCATTGGCCGGATCCATTTGGTAGCTGCGGCGGTCGCCGAACTGTGGGGTTGACTCGGCGGCTTCGCGGAAGGGCCCGTAGAAGCCCGAGGCGAACTTCGCCGCATAAGAAAGGATCGGCGTGTTGGCGAAGCCGTGCTCGTCGAGCTTGCGGCGGATTGCCGCCACGCGGCCGTCCATCATGTCGGACGGCGCTACGATGTCAGCTCCGGCCTGCGCGTGCGTGAGTGCCGATGCGGCCAGCCACTCGAGCGAGGGATCGTTCGCCACGTCGCCATCGACGATCTTGCCGCAATGGCCGTGGCTCGTGTACTCGCAGTTGCAAACGTCGGTGACCACGAGCAAACCTGGAACGGCGCCTTTGATCGCCCGCACCGCGCGCTGCACGATGCCATTGGGATCGTATCCGCCCGAGGCGATCTCGTCTTTCGTCTCCGGAATACCGAACAGGATCACACCGCCGATTCCGAGCGAGCGCGCTTCTTCACATTCCTTCACCAGGTTGTCGATCGAAAGCTGCGCGTTACCGGGCATCGACGAGATCTCGCGCCGGATGCCTTCGCCTGGACAAACGAAAAGCGGCAGGATGAAGCCAGCCGGATCGAGCGTGGTTTCGCGCACCAGGCGGCGCATCTGTTCGTTGACGCGCAACCGGCGCATGCGGGTGACGGGGAACGCCATATCTCTAGCTTGCCACTGCCGCGGTCACGATCGCCTGCGCTTCGGCCACGATGGCGTCGAGGTGCGCCGATCCGCGGAAGCTCTCGGCGTAGATCTTGTAGATGTTCTCGGTGCCCGAAGGTCGCGCGGCGAACCATCCTTGCGGGCTGACCACTTTCAGTCCGCCGATCGATGCGCCATTGGCCGGAGCGCGCGTCAGCCTGGCTGTGATTGGCTCGCCCGCAAGCTCGGTGGCCGTCACCTGCTCCGGACCCAGCTTGCTCAATCGCTTCTTCTGCTCCGGCGTTGCGGGAGCGTCGATGCGCGTATAGACAGGCTCGCCGAACTCGGCAGTGAGCTTGCGATACGACACGCCGGGATCTTCGCCGCGGCGCGCCGTCATCTCGGCCGCGAGCAGGTTGAGCAGGATGCCGTCTTTGTCGGTGGTCCAAACGGAACCGTTGCGTTCGAGGAAGCTCGCGCCAGCGCTCTCTTCGCCGCCAAAGCAGATCGAGCCGTCGAACAAGCCGCCCGCGAACCACTTGAACCCCACCGGCACCTCGGCGAGCTTCCGCCCGCGCGCGGCCACCACGCGATCGATCATGCTCGACGAGACGAGCGTCTTGCCAATGGCTGACGTCGCGGACCAAGCGGGCCGATGGGCGAGCAAGTAGTCGATCGCAGTGGCGAGGTAATGGTTCGGATTGAGCAATCCCGATGAGGCGGTGACGATGCCGTGGCGATCGGAATCCGGATCGTTGCCGAAGGCGATGTCGAAGCGGTCTTTGAGCTTCACCAAGCTCGCCATCGCCCATGGGCTGGAGCAATCCATGCGGATCTTGCCGTCATGGTCGAGCGTCATGAATCCGAAGGCGGGGTCGACAGCGGGGTTCACGACTTCGATATCGAGACCGTACGCAGCGGCGATGGCTGGCCAGTAGGCGACCGATGCGCCGCCCAGCGGATCGGCGCCGAGGCGCAGGCGCGCGCCGCGGATCGCATCGAGATCGATGGCGAGCGCGAGATCGCGGACGTACGGCGTGACGTAGTCGTGCTGGTGCGTAGCGGGATTGCCGAGCGCTGCTTCGAAGCTGATCCGGCGCACGTCGCGATTGCCGCCGGCCAGCAGTTCGTTGGCCCGGGCTTCCACCCAGGAGGTGATGTCGGTATCCGCGGGTCCACCGTTGGGCGGGTTGTACTTGAAGCCGCCATCCGCCGGAGGATTGTGAGAAGGGCTGATGACGATGCCATCGGCGCGAGCGGCTGCGGCATCTCGGTTGTGGGCGATGATCGCGCGGGAGATCACCGGAGTCGGCGTGAATCCGTTGTCGCGCGCCACGAAGGTCTCGACGCCGTTGGCGGCGAGTACCTCAACTGCCGTGCGCTCGGCCACCGTCGACACCGCGTGCGTATCCTTGCCGAGGAAGAGGGGTCCGTGGATGCCGTTGGCGCGGCGGTACTCGCAGATCGCCTGCGTGATGGCGAGGATATGGGCTTCGGTGAACGTATGCTGCGGAGGCGTGCCGCGATGTCCGCTGGTTCCGAAGGCGACGCGATGCGCCGGGTTTGCTGGGTCGGGCCGGTTCTCGAAGTAGGCACGTTCGAGCGCGGCCGCGTCAATCAGAAGGTCTTGCGGCGCGGGTTGGCCGGCTAGGGGATGGAGAGGCATGGGAGGCTACGGAGTCTTCGAGGGGTGACGCTCTTCCTCTTCTTCTTCGGTCTTTTCCACCAGCTTCTCCACCGCCATGGAGTAGATGGCGGGCTTGCCGTGGCGATCGCTTTGGAAGAAGATGCGCTGGGAATCGGGCGAAAAGACGGGCTTGGTCAACGCGGGATCACTGGCCTTGTGCTCGCACAGCGTCAACTCGCGCTTCACGGCGCGGACGAGCAGCAGCACGTAGGGTCCGGCGAGGCTGGCGCTGGCGCCCACGAACACGCTGGCATCGGAGTTCGGCGAGAACTGCGCGTACTGCGAAGTGATGCCCACCACCTTGTCTTCACCCGTGTCCGGGTCGAGTTCGCGGAGCAGTGTGGGCTTGGTGCGCTCGGCGGGCTTGTGCAGATAGATCACGGTGCGGCCGTCTGGAGACCAGCGGGCAGGGCCCAGCGGGGCGGCGGCGGTTTTCAGGTGCGTGTTGCGAGATCCGTCGAGCGTGACGAGCCAGAGCGCGTTGTCGTTCGAGCGGTAGAGGATCGCCGCCCGGCGGGGCCGTGGCATCAAATCATGAATGCCCTCTTTGTTTGAAACAATCGTGGTCGGATTTGCTTTGACGAACGGGATCCGCACGAGCTTGATTCCGTCCACGGCGAGCGCCGAGGGGCCATCGGGAATCGCCGCCAACTCGGGCACGGCCGGCGGCGCTGTCTCGAAACGATAGAGCGGCTGCGGTTTTCCGCCGTTGGTCTGGGTGCGGTACAAGCTGTCGCCATCCACGTAGAGAACGCCGCGATCATCCGGAGTCAAGGTGAAGGCGCCGGATTGCAGCGCGGAAGCTTCGGTGATCTGGCGGTTCTGGTAGTTCTTGAGATCGAGCGCGTAGATTTGCCAGGCGCCGCCGCGATCGGAAGCATGCAGGAGGTAGTTGCCGCGCTTGGGCATGCTGCGGCAGGCAGGTGGAGCAAGCAGAGCCGAGTGCTCCGGCGAAGTGAGCCGGAACACGTCGAGCTCGGTGGCCGGATCGGCGTACTTGACGCGCTCGGAGGGTGAGACACGCAGGTCCGCGCAGAGGGCGGCCGGCACGAATGGCGACAGGGACAACAGCCCGCGCCGCGTCCAGCCGGAGCCGGAGCGGCGCGGACCGCCGGAAGACAGCATCAGCGATGGCTCGATTGAATGTGGTCTTTCAACAGGTCGAGACCGAAGTCGCCTTCGAACTCGCGCCACACAGTGTGAGTGTGGTTGGCGCCGTTTTGCGTGTTGTCGTACTCGACGAGGAAGGTCGGAGCGCTCACGCGATAGTAGTGCGGGTCACCCTTCTCGATTCCTCCGGCCCAGGCGAAGTAGATGTTGTTGCCGGCCTTCTTGATCTTCTCGGAGCGAGATTGCGCCACTTGGTCAGGCACGTTGTAGACGTACTCGTCGAGGAGATTGTTGAGCATCTCGCGCTGCTTGGAGTTCATCTTGGAAATCGACAGACCGTTGGGTTGGCCTTGCAGCGCGGCCTTTCGGGAGGCTTCGGTCAGGATGTCTTTGTACGCCTCGGCGGTGACGATAGCGACTTTGCGCTGCCCATCGTCGAGGCCCTTGATCAACTCGCGGCCGAGATCTTCTTCGCGAGCCAGCACGCGCAACCCGGCGCGCTCGCCCTCGCGGACCTCGTGCGGATTGGCGCCGAAGAAGGTAGGCGTTCCCGCCAGGCGGCCCTTGTGAATGGTGAAGTGGAGGCTCACGTGGTGGCCTTCCACGCGGAAGCCCCAGGTGCCTTCGTCAGACGGCTCGCCGAAAATGCTGAAATGGTACTTTTCCGGATTGCGGCGGTTGACGGTATCCTTCTCCATCACCTTGAGGACTTCCTCGAGGCTCATGATCGAAGTGGCCTTGATGAAGCCCGCTTGCGAGAGTCCAGAGGCCAGCAACGCCATGGCGAGGGGCCGCTGCGGACCCGCCATTTCACTGATGATGAGTCCATTGCGCGGCCGGTTGTAGCGCTTGGGAATGTCGTCAGTGGGGATGTAGTGCCAGAAGAGGCGCTCATCGCCTTCGAACGGCATCTTCACCTTGGCCCTCTGTTCTGGGCTCAAGGATTTGAGAAACGCTTGCGCGCTCCGGGTCATCGCCGAAACCGAGTTCGTGCGATTGTAGGCCGAGGTGAGCAGTCCAATGCTCAGCCCGGCGGCAAGCAGGCGCCAATGATTGACCGACACGGGATCTCCTTTCGAAATTCCAGACGCGCGTAAGGGAGCGCTGCCCCGAGGCGGCGCCCCGGGCTCGAAAAACCTGGAACTTCTAGATTAAATCAAAACGGGAGATCGCTGTTGCGGGCCGCCGTTGTGGTGGCCGAGCGAGCGAGGAAGATGTACGGGTTGATGGGCGTCCCGTTTTGCCGCACTTCGTAGTGGAGGTGCGCGCCAGTGGAGCGTCCAGTGGAACCCGCGGCTCCTACGATCTGGCCGCGGCGCACTTCCTGTCCAGGAATGACGTCCGCACGGGAAAGATGGGCGTAGAAGCTCTGCAGCCCGCCGCCGTGATCCACCACCACGAGCTTGCCGTAGCTGCCGTTCCAAGAAGCGTGGATGACGACGCCGTCGGCGGCCGTGCGAACCGCGGAGCCGTAGCCGGCTTCGAGGTCAACGCCCGAGTGGAACGCGCCGTGGCCGGAGAAAGGATCGCTGCGGCGGCCGAAGCTCGACATCAGGCGGCCGTTGACTGGCCACAGGCTCGGGCGCGGGTTCGTCTGCCAGCTCTTGGCATTGCGGCGGAAGCCGCGCGAGAACGAGGCGCTCTTGAGGAAGTTGTACTCGTCGATCGATTCGTTGAACGTGGGCAGTAGCGGCCCCTCGGCGGAAATGTCGCCGGGCCCTTCCAAAGTCCGCTTCACGCCGTAGGCGAGTGAAACTTCGGTAGCGAACATCTGCAGACTGGCCAACTGCTCATTGGTCTGATCGGCTGACTTCTGCAGTGACTGGTACTTGTTGCGTAGGGTATCGAACTGGGCTTGGAGCGAGTTGTAGTTGGCTACTTTCCAGGCCATGCGGGCGTAGCTGCCCACGATACCCAGTACGGAAAACGCTCCCAGCACCGCCAAAGCCAGCACGGCGTAAACGGCTTGGTGAGGGATATGGAGACGGCGCAAGCGGCCGTGAAAGGAGTGCGCGAGGACGACTATGAAGTAATGTTGCTTCATCGAGTTCATACCACCTGAAGCGCCTGACTCCGGCGCTCTCGACCGAAAAAACAATACCGAGTACTCCGAGTGAAGCGGAGCCACACGTACGTTGGGCTCAAATGCAGATTTGTTAATCCTATCAAACGGCGAGTGATACTGTCAACTGGCTGACACAGGGGGTGGGTCGGGGTGACTCAGCGGGCAGCTACATTGGAAGAATGCGCCTGTGGCCGGCCCTTCGAGAGCAAGCGCCGCCCGTATTGCGTCTGGCGATCCCGCTGGTGGTAGGCGAACTCGGATGGATGACGATGGGCTTGGTGGACACGATGATGGTCGGCCGCCTCAGCAAAGAGGCGATGGGTGGCGTCAGTGTTGCGGGCATCCTGTTCTATACCGTCGCGACTTTCGGCATGGGCGTCCTGTGCGGCCTAGACACGCTTGTGAGCCAGGCGTTCGGCGCCGAGGATATCGACGATTGCCATCGGTGGCTTGTGAGTGGGTTGTGGCTGGCGGCGGCACTGGTGGCGCCTTCGATGTTGGTGGCGGCTGCGTGGGCTCCGCTGATGCGACTCGCCGGGGTGCATCGGGACGTGTTGCCCGCCGCGACGGAGTATATCTACGCTGTGCTGTGGAGCCTCCCGCCGCTCTACCTCTACACGGCGCTACGACGATACCTGCAGGCGCGGAACCTTGTCGGCGGCGTCATGTTCTCCCTCGTGTCAGCCAACCTCATCAACGCCGGTGTGAACTGGTTGCTCATCTTCGGACATTGGGGATTCCCGCGAATGGGCGCCGCGGGGGCGGGCTGGGCGACTACGATTTCGAGAGCCTACATGGCCCTGTGCGTGGCAGCTTACCTGGTATGGAAAGAGCGGCTTCAGCCGACCGGTTTGACCGGGGCGACGTGGCGGCCGAACCTGGACCGCATTCGCAGAGTGTTCGCGTTGGGTCTGCCCGCCGGCCTTCAGGTGGTGTTTGAGGTCGCAGTCTGGGCCATTGCCGGGACCCTCGCCGCCCGCCTCGATCCGCGCTACATCGCCGCCCATCAGATCGCCGTCACGGCGGCCAGCTACTCGTTCATGGTGCCGCTCGGCATTTCGTCAGCCGCGGCTGTTCGCGTGGGGCAACTGCTGGGCGCCAACGACGGGCGCGGAGCTGCAGCCGCGGGATGGGTGGCGATTCTGATTGGGGTCGCCTTCATGGGCTGCGCCGGAGCGTACTATGTGCTTGCGCCGCGAGCGGTGGGTCGACTGCTGACCAACGACAGCGGAGTGGTGGAAACGGCCGCCGGGTTCCTGGCATGGGTGGCGATGTTCCAGTTGTTCGATGGCGCACAGGCGGTGGCTACCGGAGCGCTTCGCGGAGCAGGAAACACTCGCGCGGCGGCAATTGCGCACCTGGTGGGATATTGGTTGATCGGTCTGCCGGCCGGATATTGGCTTTGTTTTTTCGCAGGGTGGGGTGCGGCCGGCCTGTGGGCGGGATTGTGCTTGGCGCTGGTGCTGATCGGAGTTGCGCTGGCGGGAGCGTGGTGGCGGACAGCGCTCGGCTTCGCGAGCTACCGGGCGGTCCGATAGCGGGCCAGCACAGCTCGGGCGGCTTTGGCGTTGCCGGCGGCAAGCACTTCTTCGAACATCCGGCTCAACACCTCTTCGTCTTGGATCTGGGCAAACCAATCCGTCTCGCAGGAGGGGATCCGCGATCGTACGAGCAGGGTCAGCATCCGAAGCCGTTCCTCGCGCCGGCCTTCCTGGCGGCCTTCCGTTCGACCTTCCGTGCGCCCTTCTTCACGGCCGAGCTTCTTGCCGTATCGCACAACCTCATTCCACAGCGGCGTCGATTTCAGAATTTCTTCCGTTGTGACCATGAGTTGCCCTCGAATGTATTCTACTTCCTGTTTACCATACTGCAGGTGACTGAGCGTCACCAATTCCGCACCGAGGTGTCCTCTCAAGTTCGGATCGTCAACGCCGCGGATCTGCTCGATCGCGGCATTCATCTCGGTGGCGGTCGCTTTGGTTGCCCCGATCCAAGGTAAAGCAGCCAAATCGCCAGCGATCAGCACCTTCGCCGGAACCTCCCAAAGCTTCACGTAGCGCGGCTCGAGCTTGATCGTGAGCGAGCCCACTCGGCTCTCGAACACGCGCGGCGGATTGGCCGGTCCACGCCAGCGCGACATCAGGACGATCGTGGTCCACACAGGTAGTCCGCTCTTCATTGCCAGCAGATTCGCGCGATGGGTAATCTCTCGTCGATCTTCGACGGACAGCCCGACTTCCGCCTCGAAGTGCTCGATCCACTTCTTGCCGTTCTGCCCCACCAGGTAGCTCTGGTCCACCGCTTTGAGTGGGACCGCCAGTTCCCGTTCCAAAGGCGGCACGACAGCGTCCTCGCGAATCCGAACATGCCCGAGCGCGCGAACCACTCGATACGGCGGCCTCTCGGCGAGTGCTTTGAACGAAATGTCGTACTTCCCAATTCCGCCCTGAAGCCTAACACAGCCGCTCACACCGCATGCGCTAGACTGTTGCGCATGTCCGCACTCCTGTCCCGCCGGCTTCTGTTTTCCGCTCCCGCGCTGTTGCTGCCCCGAAAGAGCTCCGCCGCCGCGCCGCTCAACGTACTCTTCGTTGCCGCGGACGACATGAACAACGCGCTCGGCTGCTACGGTCATCCGGTAGTAAAGTCGCCGAACATCGACAGGCTGGCGGCGCGCGGAACGCGCTTTGACCGCGCCTACTGCCAGTACCCTCTCTGCGGCCCGAGCCGTACTTCACTGCTCAGCGGCATGCGCCCGGACACCACCACCATCTGGGAGAACGAAATCGCGGTCCGGGACACGCTGCCGAACGCCGTCACCCTCCCGCAGTTATTCCGCAACCACGGCTATCATTCTCAGCGCCTCGGCAAGATGTACCACATGGGCGTTCCCACCACGGTGGGCACGAATCTCTATGATGACCCGCCTTCCTGGGATGTCGCCATCAGTCCGAAAGGCGCCGAAGACAAGACCGAAGGCGAAGGCCGTAACATCACGCCGAAAGTCGGCGCGGGCGGCGCTTTCCACTGGATCTCGTTCCGCGGCGCAGGCAAGGACCAAGCCGACGACAGCGCTGCCGAACAAGCCGTAGAGATGATCGCCGCCAAGAGAGACAAGCCATGGTTCCTGGGCTTGGGGTTCCTGCGACCCCACGTGCCGCACGTTGCTCCCGCACGCTTCTTCGATCTTTATCCGTTGCAGACCTTGAAGCCCGTGGTCAATCCCGAGGGCGACCTCGCCGACATTCCCAAAGCCAGCGAGATCACCATCAACACCCGCGCCAATGACATGGGAATGAACGACGCCGACAAGCGCGAAGCGTTGCGCGGCTACTATGCCTCGGTCTCGTACATGGATTGGAACGTGGGCCGAGTGCTCGACGCGGTCGAAAAAGCCAACGCGGCCGATCGCACAGTAGTCGTCTTTTGGGGCGACCACGGTTGGCACCTCGGCGAACATCACCGCTGGCAGAAGCGAAGCCTCTTCGAAGAGTCGTCCCGGGTGCCGCTGGTCGTCTCCGCACCGGGCCGCAAGGGGCGTGGCACGGGATCGCGAGCGCTGGTCGAACTGGTGGACCTGTATCCCACTATCGCCGAACTCTGCGGACTGAAACCGCCCGCGAACCTCGAAGGACAGAGCTTCGTTCCGTTGCTCGACAATCCTTCGCGGGCGTGGAAGAAGGCCGCCTTTACCCAGGTCTCGAACAAGAAGGAAATCGTGGGGCGCGCCGTTCGCACGGATCGCTATCGCTACATTCGCTGGGAAGGCGCGTATCCCGATGACGAACTCTACGATCACCGGAGCGACCCGCACGAGTACACGAATCTCGCCCGTGACCCATCGCGAGCCGGGGATGTGAAGGCGATGCGCGCCGTGCTCGACGCCGGCTGGCGCGCTGCCCGCGCCTGACTATCTCTGTGCTCTCGCGCTGCCGGGCGAACGATAGCGGACGATGGCGTGCGGCCGGTCGCCACCGCCGCACACCACAGGCAAGCTCAGGTTTACGACAGCTTGATCCAGCGCGCCACAGACGGAACGCCGCTCGAGTTGAGCACGAAGAGCATGTAGAATCCCGGAGGCGCAACGAAGCCGTTGCCCGGCATCCGCACGCTCACCGAGGTCCCCGTTTTGCTCTGGATCTTGACTCGCACATATCGCTGACCGGCATCGGTGTGATGGGTCACCGCGGTAGGCCGCATCAGGACTACCGATGCGATGTTGCCCGCATCCGGCGTGTCGATGGCGATGGTGGCGCCATACGACGCAGTCGCCGGAGCCGACGTGATCGTGGGCCGCGCGCCAGCGAACAAATACGGCGGGCTGAAGATCTCGATCTTTCGAAGATCGCGAGCCGGCGCGCCGCCCAGTGTGGGATCGATTCCTCCGGCGGTGAACACGCGCCCGTCCGGAAGCAGCACGCCAACGGAGTGATACTGCCGCGGTGAAGTCATCGGAGCGAGCGTGGTCCATGTATTGGCCGCCGGATCGAACATCTCCACTTCGAGTACGGGTTGCGGGTTGGCGGCCCACTTTCCGTTTCGCTGTCCGCCGATGGCGAGGATCTTGCCATCGGGTAGAATCACGCCGTTCACATTGGTCCGCTGGAAAGCCATGTCCGCCATTCGATCCCACGACGGCGCAGGCGTAAGAGATGTCACATCGATTGCTTCGCAGGATTGCTTGTTGAACGCTCCCGACACGCCTCCTCCGAACACCACGATGCGAGCGTTCGGAGGCGAAACCGTGTCGTCGATCAGGATCACCGATGCGCCTTCCTCGCGATCGGGAAACGTCATCGGCGACATGTCGGTCCAACTTCCGGTGGTTCCCGAGAAATCGAGTTTGGCCGACTGCGTTCCGGCCATCGCTGCCCAGCCCGTGCGCGAGTAGAAGATCTGGCCCGCGGGAATCAAATGCAGACTCGAGTACAACTGCGAGAAGTCCTTGTCGGCGCCGGACATGACGGTCCAGTTCGAGGTAGCGGGATCGAACACCTCCATGACGTCGCTTCCGATACGTCCCGACGCCGCGAAGACCTTGCCATCGCTCAGCGGAACCAGGGTCGGATACCATCGCCCACGATTCATGTCGTGGCCCGTCAGCTTCGTCCATACCTCGGTCGCCGGGTCGAAAATGTGAGTCGACTTGAGGAAGAACTGTGGCGCTCCTCCGGCTACCAGAACACGCCCGTCGGCGAGAAACGTCTGCCCGGCGCAGAACAAGTCCTCACCGTAAATCTGCGGACCGGAGAATGTATTCGCCGTTGGGTCGAAGACGTACGACTGCTCCGGATAGCCCACCTCAGCCGTACCCGACCACAACAGGATCCGCCCTGTATGCATCATCGCGGCGTGCACCACGAAAATCGGGGAATCGGGAAGCTGCTCCCATTTGCCGCCGCCGGCGCTCTTGCAGCGATCGTGATCCACGTGTGGACATCCGCCATGTCCGCCGTGATCGGCGGGCATGCAGTAGTGATTCGGCTTGAACCGGAGTCCGGCGTATTCATCCGCGGTCAGCGCCATGTGCTGCTGCGCCCGGACCGCCGCCACCATCCCCTGCATCATGTGATGCTCCACGTGGCAATGCACGGGAAAATCTCCGCAGAAGTGATAGTCCTTCATCTTCTTCGGATCCGGCTCCTTGGTGCGGCACGGAGGCAGTATCACCGGAGGCACGATCGTGTCCGCCTGGAAGCTCTCGGCTGGCCCGATGCTCCGCGTGTCGACGTTCGCCGATCCCCAACGCCAGCGCTGGCCGTGCGTATGGAAGTTATGCCACCCGGGGCTGAGATCGAGATTGAACACGTACCAGCGAATCCGCCGTCCGCTCTTCGCCTCGATCAACGGAGTGTTGCCCAGGAACGATCGGCCATTGATGCACCACGACTCGAGCGAGCCGGCTCCACCGGCCTCGGTTACTGTGTGGATTTGAATGCCGAAGTTGGTCCAGGTGACTGTTCCTCCCGGACCGATTGTCACTGTAGCCGGGTCGAAGCGCGATGGGCCGTCCTGGATCGACACGGCAGCAGTGGCCGGTCCCCCGGAGACTACGTTTACCGTACCGTTCATCGGATGGAACCGGCAATAGTAGTTGAACGAGCCCAAGGCGGGGAAGGTGTAGTTGTAGGCCGCGTTGACAGACAGGTTGCCGCTATCGAACGCCGATCCCGAACGCTCACCGATCATCCTGTGCAGGAAGAACGGAACCTCCAGGTCCGGGTGCGGCCGCTTCGGATCGCGTACCACGATGCCGCCGAACAGTCCGAGGTCAGTCACTTCCTGTATGTGGTGGAAATGCGAATGGAACGGCCAGCAGCCGATCATCTCCTCGGTAACGTCGAATTCATAGGTCCACCGCGCGCCCGGGCAGATCTGGTCGGAGCGCCCATCCGGACCCTCTACGCCGAAGGGAAACGACCCGTCGGAGTCGACGCCATAGGCCAAGCCATGCACGTGCAACGTGTGTGGCTGGTTGTCGCCATTGAGAACGTGGACCTGCACACGGCGGCCGGGCTTCAAGTAGAGGAACGCACCGGGAACGCGCCGATACCACGATGGCTCGCGAACGTCGGCGTCGGCCAGCTTGTTGGTCCTCGGCGTGACGTAGGTCGAGTCGGTGTACTCGCGATAAATCACTGCGTCGAACGTACGCTGCGTCACTTCGGCATCCGGAATGATGCCGTCATCGTGCCCTTCGTTGTGCATGCAGTCTTTGCGAAACATCCCGTGCGCGTCTGGGTCTGGATCCACCGGACTGTAGGCGAGGATCTTCTCGATCTTGAGATAGATGTGCCGCGGCTTGCATACGTACGGGTGGGCGGGGCAGTGTTTGGGAACGCGAATCGAGCATTCCCGCAAACCCTTCTCCAGGTCGATCCGAAAGATCGGTTCGGAGCAGAAGAGCAGTTTCTCTCCGTCGAAGACGTTGAAGTAGACCTCGGGTTCATAGGCGCCGGGGAAGTCGCGAAAGAGCGCGCTATCCACCGATATCTCGAACCGGCCTTTGTCGTCGATCGTGGCCCGCCCCAGGAATTCGTCTTGGCGATCGCTCCCGTCCCACGCCTCGATCACGAGCCCTTCCAACTGACGCTTCTCCTCGGCCGACACCTTGCCGCTGAGCGGCAACTGTTTCCAGAATGACGTTTCCACTCGATGCACTCCCTGCGCTGGCTGCGCTCCTGATAGTGCATCGCCCGGCCGATTCGTTGCAGCCGAAACGGAGAATGTCAGCGCTTCCGCAACACGCGACCCGACAGATCGCCTGTCATTTTGCCCTCGAACAGGACAAGCTGTCCGTTCACCAGAACGTGCACCATCCCCTCGGCATACTGGTGCGGCTTGCCGAATTCGGCTCGATCCCGCACCCCAGCCGGATCGAAAACGGCGATGTCCGCCTTCATGCCCGGCGCCAGCAGGCCGCGATCGGAAAGCCCGGCCCGCGCCGCCGGAAACGACGTCATCTTCCGGACCGCGTCTTCGAGCGTGATCACCTTGCGCTCTCGAACGTATCGCCCTAACACGCGGGCGAACGCGCCGTAGCTGCGCGGGTGCGGCACTTCCTTACCGAATACCGGAATGCCTCCATCGGAGGCGATCATCGTATAGGGGAATCGCAGGATGCGCTCCACGTCCTCTTCGCTCATCGAGTGATAGATCGCCATGCATCCGCCTTTGCTCTGGATTTCCATCGCGGTCTCAGCGGCGGTCTCGAACGTCACCGGAACTCCGCGAGCCGCGGTGATCTCGGCCAGATTCTTCCCTGCGAGCGAAGGATCGAAGGCGCAACTGGCGATTTCCACGTTCTTCGGGTCACCCGCACCGCGGTCATTCTTCAGCTTTTCGACGATGACGGCTTTGATCTTCTGGCGCTGGTCCGGAGCCGCAAGCCGTTCGCGCAGCGCCGGCAAACCTCCCGCAAGCGACCACTGGGGAAACATCGCCTCCGTGCCGGTGCTCGACGCCGTGTACGGATACTGATCCACTGTGGCATCCACGCCGCGAGCGCGGGCTTCTTCGACAAGGCGCAGCGTCTCCACGCTCTTGCCGAAGTTCGGACCGCCGATCACTTTGTGGTGCGTGACCTGTGTCGGCAGACCGCCTTCCTCTCCGATGCGGATCGTCTCCCGCACGGAGTCGAGCACGGCGGCCGCTTCGTCCCGCATGTGCGAAGTGTGGAACCCTCCGAACGCGGCCACAACCTTCGCTAACTCGATCACCTCTTCGGTAGTAGAGAAATTTCCCGGCACGTAGTAGAGTCCTGTGGACATGCCGAACGCGCCATCGAGCATGGCTTGGCGCGCGATCTCTCTCATCTTCTGAATTTCCTCGGGCGTCGCCTTCCGGTTTTGGGAGCCGATCACTGCGTTGCGGATGCTCCCCTGGCCCACCAGCATTCCGAAGTTGATGGCGATTCGCGTTGCGGCGAGCTTGTCTAGAAACGGCCTGATCGGGATCGGAGAGTTGCCATCCGGACCTTCGAACACCGTGGTCACGCCCTGGCGGATGTAGTTTTCCGCCGACGGGACTGTGAAGATTCCACCACGCGCGTGACTGTGAGTATCGATGAAGCCGGGCGCAACGGCTAGCCCGTGGAGATCGATGGTGCGTTTGGCGGTGTGCGAAGAAGGAAGCTGGCCGACGGCCACGATCGAGTCGCCAGAAACGGCCAAGTCGCCTTGAAACCAGGGATTACCGGCGCCGGTGTGGATGCGCCCGCTGCGAAGGACGATGTCGTACTGGGCGAGGGAAAGCGATGCGAAGATGAAAAAAACTACAGAGGCCCGTGGAATCATTCAGCCCCATTGTAGCCGCCGTGCCCAAAACAAGAAGGGCGAAACGCGTGCGGCCGCAATGCGGCTCTACCGGTGAGACTTGGGGGAAGACGAGAGCATCGTCAAAAAGAGCCCCACGATCACGAACCCTGTCACCAACCCCGAGATAATCATTTGTTCTCTTCCTTGTTTCTCCGCCTACTGAATCTTTAGATGCACGTCAAGTGCCAACGTTTCGCTGACTCCGTGATTTTCCTTAGCCGCCGCTTCGAGCACCGCTCGCGCCTGACTCCGAGTGAGGCCGACTGTGATACGTTGACCCTTATGCATGTGGATCTTGCGTTCGGCAAAACGGGTCTCGCCGTCAGCCTTCCCGATCGTTTCGACTACCGGCTGCTCGAGGCGCGCTCGGCCGAACCGCTTGCGGACTGGCGTGTCGATTTGGGACATGCCCTGGAGCATCCCATCGCATCGCCCTCGCTTCGCGAACTCGCGCGCGGCAAGCGCAGCGCGGCGATCTCGGTCTGCGACATCACGCGCCCGGTCCCGAACCGGAAGACTCTTCCGTTCATTCTTCCGATTTTGGAATCCGCAGGGATCCCCCGCGAAAACATCACGATTCTCATCGCCACCGGCTTGCACCGGCCGGCAAGCGCTGACGAGATCCGCGAAATCGTAGGCGAAGAGACCGTTGCCCGGTACCGTGTAGAAAACCACTTTGCCCGGAACCTGGCCGAGCACCGTCATCTCGGCCACACTCGCGCCGGAACGCCAGTCTACATAGATGAAAGATTTGTTTCGGCGGACCTGCATATCACGCTCGGTTTCATAGAGCCACATCTGATGCTGGGTTATTCCGGCGGCCGGAAACTCATCGCGCCCGGCTTGGCCGCCCAGGAAACCATCAAGGTGCTTCATGGCTCTACCTTCATGCGCGACAAAAGTACCCATGAAGGCTCAATCGAAGCCAACCCTTTACACCTAGAACTTCTGGAGATCGCCGGGATGGCCGGCCACCACTTCATGGTCGACGTGGCGCTGACCCGCCAACGCGAGATCGCGGGGGTCTTCGCGGGCGATCCGGTGGAGGCGCACCGCGCTGGAGTCCGATTCGTCTCCCGCGTGATGCTCGAGTTGCTCGAACACCCGGCTGACGCCGTCATCACTACCTCGGCTGGGTATCCGCTCGACCTCACGTTTTACCAAGCGGTAAAAGGCGTCACGGCGGCTCAGCATATCGTCAAAGCGGGTGGAAAAATCTTGCTGGTGGCTGCTTGCAGTGAAGGGCCGGGCGCCACAGAGTTCGCCGACATGCTCGAAGCCGAGCCAGACCCGGAGCGCTTCCTCGACGGCATCCTGGGCAAACCTGTGATCGTCGACCAGTGGCAGCTCGAGAAGTTGGCGATGGTGACGAGAAGGGCGGACATGCTCTATTACGTTCCCGGCCTGCCAGCGAAATACTATCCGCCGCTGTGGGGGCAAGCTTACAGTTCGATCGACGCGGCTGTAGCCGCGCTTACGAACGGGCTCTCAGACGGTGCACGGATCGCGCTGATCCCGGAAGGTCCGTACGTCTTGGCAAAGGTCGCCGAATTGGCGGCCGCATAAGGAGAATCGAAATGGCGAACATCAAGATCGGAATCGTGGGCATGGGCTGGGTGGCAGGCGCCCACATTGAGACGTTCAAACACGTCAAAGGAGCCGACGTGGCTGCGGTTTGCTCGCGGCGAAAGCTCGACCCTGCGGAGCTCGAAAAGCAGTTCGGCATTCCGCTGAGGGTCTACTCTCGCTACGAAGACATGCTTGCCGATTCGTCGATCGACGTGATCGATGTCTGCACGCCGCATCCGCAGCATCCCCAGCAGAGCATCGCGGCTGCCGAGGCGGGCAAGCACCTGCTGATCGAAAAGCCACTGGGCACCAAGTGGGAGGACGCGGTGGCGATGCGCAACGCGATCCGCAAGGCGAAGGTGCAGGCGGGCGTGTGCTTCGAGGTGCGCTACAGCCGGCAGGCGCAGGCGATCCGCGCCACGATCGACCAGGGGTTGGTGGGCAAGATCCACTACGGAGAGGTCGACTACTTCCACGGGATCGGACCCTGGTACGGCCAATATGTTTGGAACATAAAGAAGGATTTTGGTGCGAGCAGCCTGCTCACCGCCGGATGCCACGCGCTGGACCTGCTGCTGCACTACATGCCGGGTCCGGTGGAGGAGGTGACCAGCTACCAGACGCAGTCCGACAGCAAGTACTTCAAGCCCTATGAATACCCGACGACGTCGGTCACGCTGCTCAAGTTCGCCGACGGGCGCATCGGAAAGGTCGCCTCAGTGACCGATTGCCTACAGCCCTACTACTTCCACATGCACTTGGTGGGAAGCAACGGCAGCGTGCTCGACGACAAGTTCACCAGCTTGAAGTGGAACGGAATGGGCAAGGATCGCTGGAGCCACTTGGGTGTTCCGGTGGTCGACTCGGGTGATGTCGCCGATCATCCCTATCAGCCGCAGTTCCAGGCGTTCGTGGATGCGCTGAAGAAGAACAAGCCGATGCCGTTGACCGACTTCGAGACGGCGTTTGAGTCGCATCGCGTGGTGTTCGCGGCGGATCGTTCGGCGGCCGAAGGTCGTCCCGTGAAGCTGAGCGAGATGAAGGCATGACGCTGCTGCTGGCCCTGTTGCTCGCCGCGGCCCGAGACGAGTGGCCGCAATTCCGCGGACCCAACGCCACGGGAGTGTCGGCGAGCGCCGGCGTGCCCACGGAGTTCGGTCCGGAGAAGAACGTGCGTTGGAAAGTCGAGACCCCGGCAGGCAAGAGCTCGCCGGTGTTCGCCGGCAATCGCATCTTCCTCACCGGACACGATGGCGACAAGCTCTTGACTCTATGTTTCGATCGCAACAACGGCGTCTTGTTGTGGCGTCGCGAAGTGGCGCGTGGGCGCCAGGAAAAGCGCAACAAGCTCAATGACGCAGCGGCGCCGACGCCGGTGACCGACGGCAAGAATGTCTACGCCTTCTTCGCCGATTTCGGACTCGTCTCTTACACTGCGTCCGGCAAGGAGCGTTGGCGGATTCCTCTGCCGCCCATGCCGAGCATGCAGGGCGTGGCCGGATCGCCGCTGTTGGTGGGGGACAAGCTGATCCTCGTCGTCGATCAAGCGCAGGACTCGTACATGATCGCAGTGGATCCGCGCAAAGGCGAAACGCTCTGGCGCAAGGAACGCCGTCCGGCTCCCGGTGGAGCTTACTCGACGCCGGTCGCATTTTCGAACGGCCAGTTCGTCACGTTCTCTCCTTTCGAGCTTGCTGGCTTCTCGGTGCAGACTGGCGAGAAGCTCTGGTGGGTGGCGAAGCTGCCGCCGCAGCCGAAGGCCACGCCGCTTGTCATCGGCGACACCATCTACTGCTACGCACGCAGCTTCTACGGCGACACACTTCCGGTGATCTCGGCTTGGCCAGCCGCACTCGAGCAGAACGACAAGAACAAGAACGGAACGATCGAGAAGGATGAAGCACCCGAAGGACCGGCCAAGATGTACTTCGGTGTGGTGGATCGCAACAAAGACGGGCACGTCGACGCCGCCGAGTGGCAGGAGATGATCGAAGCCGCGGAACCGAAGAGCGTGCTGTTAGCGGTGAAGCCCGAAGGGCGCGGCGACCTCACCGGCAAAGCGGCGCTTTGGCAATTCCAACGCAACATTCCAGACGTGCCCTCACCGGTGCTCTACCAAGGGACCTTATATATGGTTCAGAACGGCGGCATTCTCACAGCGCTCGATCCGGCAACCGGCGCCACGCGCAAGCAGGGCCGCTTGACCGGAGCGCTCGGCGACTACTACGCCTCGCCTGTGGCCGCCGATGGCAAGATCTTCGCATCGAACCAAGAGGGCAAGATCGCCGTGGTGAAGGCCGCGAACGAATGGGAGGTGCTCACCGTCAACGACATGGGCGAGGATTGTTTCGCCACACCAGCCATCGTCGACGGTGACATCTACGTGCGTACTTCCAAGAGTCTCTATCGATTCGGCGGGAAGCGATGATCGCGAGTATACTGATTTCACCATGCCCACTGGGAACCTCTCGGTAAAGATCACAGACCTACGGGCCAAAGCGATGACTCGGCGCGTCGACATCGAGGTGCGGCGCGATCCTGGTCCGATCGGCGCCGGAGGCGGCGACTCCGACTATCAATTCGATGCGGGAGGAGCGACCGAGACCGTGCTGGAAGATATTCCCACGAGAGGCGGTCCCGGTTCGTTTCACTGGCTTAGTTTCAGTGCCAAGGGCTACCTCGATTCTTCCTTCGGCCAGTTCATCGAAGAGGGCGAGAAGCAGGCTCTGCAGCAGGTGTACATGGTCCTGAATCCGAAGAAGGGCGCCACGATCGCGGCGCCCGCGTTCGAACGGCTGCCGAAGCGGCTACAGACTTGGCTTGGGGACGCTGAAATGATCGCCGCTGCCGACGAGGACGAAGACCTGCTCGAGAAGAATGGGGCCGACCTCTACAACGCGCTCGGGCCGCGCCGGAAGGCTGCAGTATTGAACATCTTCCGGAAAGCGACACACCCGGCGACGGTGGGCGAGATCTGGGATTTCATCGGAAAACCGATGCTCATTCGGTCTGACCGTTGCTTTGCACAGGTCGATGCAGGCTTGCGCCAGTACGTTGCCAATGACCCAAGGTTTGTCGTGGCCGACCCGATCCTGCACAAACCGCTGAAAGGCTACAAGCTCTCGAACAGCGTGAAGAGCGACGACCACCACGCCAACATCCAGCTCACGTTCCAGCAAGACAGAACCGGGTCATGGGCTGCCGACATCGATATAGACGAGCACTCCGGCTTCGCGCATTGGGGAGAGGTGCTGCGTAACTTCTTCGCCAACTCGCGGACGAATCCGTACGCGATCCATGAACTCCTGCTTGCCGCCGATCTGTCCGAACATACTCTCGACCCAGGATACGACCTGATACTGGCATGACCGAACTCCAACAACGATCCATCGATTCCATGCGCGCCACTGACGCTGCCTACGACCGCTTGCCGCCCTCAGCGAAGGTTCGGCTAGACCTCGCTGTCGCCCATCGCTGGGCCGCGCGCTGGCATTGGAACGAAGGCGTAGTGAACCACTTCACCGCGCTCGTGCCGGGCCATCGCGATCGCTTCTACGCGATTCCTTACGGCTTGCATTGGCTCGAGGTCAAGGCACGTGACTTCCTGGTGGTGGACCTCGACGGGCGCGTCATCGAGGGCGAAGGCGAGATCGAACTGACTTCGCTGATGATCCACGGAGCCATGCATCGCGACCTTTCGCAGGCGCACGTGATCCTGCACACGCACCAACCGCACATCACCGCGTTCACCAGCATGGACGATCAGACGATCGAGATGTGCAGCCAGCACGCGCTTCATTTTCCAGGACGCATCGCATATTTGAACAGTTACGGCTTGGCCACGGAAGCCTCGATCGGATCGCTTATCAATGACGCCCTTCGCGACAAAGACATCCTCATCATGGCCAATCACGGGGTGACCGTCTGCGGTCCGAACGTGCACCAGTCCTTCGACGATCTCTACACGCTGGATCGCGCGTGTGAGATTCAACTGCTCGCCATGTCGGCGCATCGGAAGCTGCGCATGATCGATCCGTCCGACGTGGCCGCAATGGCGGCTTCGGCGCGAGCGAAGGCGATCGAGGAAGGCGAGATGCATTTCCGGGCGT
>JAXLQL010000027.1:0-96619 GCA_046331625.1 Bryobacteraceae bacterium | reverse complement strand
CCTGGGACAAAGACTTGGGTAACGGCTTCCTGCGGGAGTTCCAGCACGCCATGAAGCTGGGTGGCTTGTACACGATGCTGTTCCACTCCGATCTGTTGGGCGCGCCTGAGAACATCCACATCGTGGAGAACGTGATCGAATCGATCCGGACGAAACCGGCCTGGATCGCTTCTGGCGCCGAACTCTCCGAATGGTGGCTGAACCGCGGCCGGCTGAGCGCGGTATGCCGCATGGTCAATCGCCATCGCGTTCGGATTGCCATCACGAACCGCGGTGAAAACGCCGTGAACGGAGCGAGCGTGGTGGTTCAGTTGCCGTATCGCCCGGGCCAGATTCGCCTCATTCCGGCCGTGCACGGCCGCCAGTTGCCGGCCTACCGGATGCTGGATGGCCAGGAAGCGATGCAGCTCGACTTTCCCTCGATTCCCGGCCGCAGCAGCCACATCTACCTGGTGTCGCTCAATGAACAGTAGAGTGGCGTTCCATTCACGGAGATCGTTCCTCATGGCGATGGCCGCTGCGCCAATCGCGTGCTCGCAGATTCGCGCCAAGGGTCAGTACTATTTCGTCGAGGATCGCGCCAGCATGCAGTCACTGGCGCGGCACGCACGGCAGATCGGACTGCTGTGCCCCGCTTGGTACACCTTCGGGCCGCACGGGAAACTCGAAGAGACGATCGGTCCGGTGACGCGGGAGACAATTGCGCGAAACCGGATGAAGGTAGTCCCGCTGGTGGCGAACAAAGGCTTTGACCCGGCCATCGCGCACGCGGTGCTCGGTGACGCTCGCAACCGCGAAGCCTCGGTGGAAGCGTTGTCGGAAGCCGCCGAGCGAAACGGCTTTGCGGGGTACGAGCTGGACTTCGAGAACGTCCCGATGGAAGATCGGGATGCGTACGTGGCGATGGTGGCGGCCCTTTCGGTGGAACTGCGCAAGCGCAACCGGACGCTCAGCATCGCCGTGCCGGCTCCTCTGCTGCCCGCACCGCCTGGCTCCGTATACCGGCCCACCGCGAGCGCACCCTCGTTCGACTATCGCGAACTGGCTCGGCACGCAGACTGGATCAGCTTGATGGCCTACGACGAACACACGCAACCTGGGCAGCCCGGGCCGATCGCGAGTCACCCGTGGGTGGAGGCGTGCCTGATGCATCTGCTCGAAGCCGTGCCGGCGAAGAAGCTGAAGCTCGGGATTCCTTTTTATCACCGCCGCTGGTCGGCTCAGGGCGTGGCCGAAGGCTCGTTCGCCGAAGCCGCCATGCTGGCGCAGGCCTATGGGATCCCGCTCGGGGTCCAAAAACAGGAACGCGAGATTTCGTTTCGGTTCAGCGGAGATCATGGCGACGAAGTGGTGTGGCTGCATGGAGCGCAAAGTTTGATGGCGCGGCTCGATCTGGCCTCGCGATATCGGCTAGCGGGCTTCGCGGCGTGGCGCCTGGGCCAGGAGGATCCGGATTTCTGGACATTGATCGGTGGCGGAAAGGAGCGTGCCTGATGCGGAAGCTTGTTGGGTTTGGCCGGGCCTATGTGGGACAGGCTTCAGCCTGCGCGGGACTTCGGTCCCGCTGCTCTTCTTCCCCGCTGCTCGCGATCGCTGCCCTAACGGCTGCCTCACTGGCAGCGCAAAGCGGAGCTCCCCGGCGGCTCACGGCCGATGCGGGGACGCCAGTGGAAGTGCGAGTAGCGAAATCCGTCTCGTCGGAAACCGCACACCCGGACGAGCGCGTCGACTTTGTAGTCGTCGTTGACGTCAAGGCCAGTGACTCCACCGTGATCACTCGCGGCAGCTTGGCCTGGGGCGTGGTGCGCAACGCGGTTCCGCGGGGACGCATGGCTCGCGACGGCAAACTCGAGATCGAAGTGCAAGGCGTGTGCCTCGCCGATGGGAGCCGCTTTCCGATCCGCGCCTTCCGCTCGGAAGACGGCGCCATCTCGCAGGGGCAGGAGACGCCGATGAGCGAGAGCCTGCTCGCTTTGCCGGCGCTGCCCCTGATGCTGTTCCTGCAGGGCAAAGAACGTGTGCTTCCGCGTGGCCGCGAGCTCACCGTCTTCACCGCGCAACCGATGCAGATCGATTCCGACCGCGTCACGCCGGGTCCGCACGGCGATTGCTACTCGCAGGCTCAGGCTGAAGCACCCCGAGCGATGGCGAGCGCCGATCTCAGCACCGTGGGCGTCCGGTCCTCGCCGGGTGGCGCTGAGATCCAGGTGGACGGAGCTTTCGCTGGCAACGCTCCGGCCACGCTACGTCTCCCGCCCGGACCGCATCGCTTCACCGTCTCGCTTCCCGGCTTCGCGCTCTATGACCGAATGGTGCAAATGACGGCCGGCAGCGAAGTCTCGCTCGTAGTAGTTCTCGAACCCAAGTCCACTACCACTCCGCCACAAGACAACAAACAAAGGGCGGACAACCGATAGTCTTCATCCGAGGAGAATGACCATGCAACTGACTGTGTCTAGCAATTCCCGTTTTGCCGCGCGCGCGTTGGCGGTTACGTTGGCCTGCGCGATGGCTTCACCCGCAAGATCGGCCACCGCACTCGAGATCTCCGTGCTCGAAGGGCGCGATGCGCGCAACCTGATCGGCTCGCCGAATTCGAACTCGGCCAGCGTGCAGGTCCGAGCCGAAGGCAAGCCCGTGCGCGGTGCACGTGTCCGCTTTCAACTGCCCGAGTTCGGGCCGAGCGGCGCCTTCTCCGATGGATCGCGGGATGCCGTTGCGTTCACAGACGAGCGAGGCGTGGCCTACATGGCCGCTTTCAAGCCGAACGCGATCGAAGGTCGATTCACCGTGGTGGTGGACGCAAACTACGCCGGCCTCGCCACCAGTTCCGCTGTGCCGCAAAGCAACGTAGCTTCGATTTCGAAAATGCGGGAGCGCACCACGGCCGCGCCGCAGGCGAAGAGTTCGCACTCGAACAGCAAACTGTTGCTGGTTCTCGGCATCGGCGCCGCAGCAGCCCTCGGCGGAGCATTCGCCACGCGGGGCGGCGGTTCCAAGGGCGCGCCGACCACGGTGAGTGTCGGCGGAGTGGGCGTTGGAGGCGGGAATTGATCGCTCGGTCCATCGTTGCTTCGCTGTTGTTGTGCGCGGCTGCGCTCGGGCAGGTGGACATCCGCCCGATGCCGATCGCGCACGTCTTCGACGGAGCTTCGCGCACGCTCTCTCCGCTCTACGGATTGCCGGGCGCAACCGTGTGGGGCGATCCCGTTGCGCTGCCCTTCGAAGCGTCGCGCATCGTAGTAAGGCGGGGGCGGGCGTTGGCGATCACGGCGGCCAACTCTGTGATGGCGAGCCCTTCCGTTTCCGCGGCGAATCCGGGGTGGACCGCACTGTTCGCCGCGTTCGAACCCGAAGGTGCGGTGCTGAACGCGATTGGCACGCGCGGCTTGCTGTTCAACCAGCAGTTCGGGTTGGTGCAGTTCGTGAGCGGACTCGATGGTACGGCGAAGCTCTCGACGGCGGTCCCGATTTCAGGTGGGTGGTCGAAGGTGGCCGTAGCTCGCGATTCCGATTGCGCTCTGCTGGTCCGAAACGAAGATGCAGGCGCGGCGGTGGATCGAGTGTGCGCTGGCGGCGCGCCGGTCCGCTTGCTCGCGACTGGCGAGATCGACGTGGCGGCGATCTGCTGGCTTCCGGGTGAGCGCCAAGCCGCAGTGGCCGATGGCGCCGGCGGCAGGCTCCTCGCGATCGACGCGGCTCAGCCGGCCGCGCCCGTGATGCTCGCTTCCGCAGCCGATGGTGTGCGCAGGCCCACGGCGATCGAGGCGCTCTCGAACGGAACCATTGTTGCTGTTCAGGAAGACGGGCCGGAGATTCTCTTGCTCGGCGCCGGCCGCAAGGCTCCGTTCCATGCACTGGCGGCCCCGGCGAAGCCGGGCACGATCGAGGTGCTCGCTTCAGGCTTCGTTTTCGGCGCGCCGGGCGCGAACGGCTCGGCGTTTCTGGTGGATCTCGAAGAGGAGCAGGTCTATGTCGTTGCCGCTCGCTAGCTTGGTTCGCGTGCTCTCCGCCGTCGCATTCGCCGTTGTGCTCGGGGCGCAGACCGCGCAGATCCCCTTTTCGTTCGCCTATCAAATTCGCGACCAGTCGAACTCCCTCGGCATCGGCGGCGTGATTGCGTTTCCCACCACTACCATCGGGCAAACGGTGCAAGCCACGCTCCGCATCACCAGCCAAAGCTCAGCCCAGTGGACCATTCGTCGCGTCGGAATTTCCGGCGCGGGATTCTCGGTGGGCACGGTGGCGGGCGCCATCCCTGCGGGCGCGCAGACCGCATTTCCGATCACGTTCGCGCCTACGGTGGCTGCTGCGGCGCGGGCGGTGCTGACATTGACGCTCGATGGTCCCGATGGACAAACGGTCACGCCTGTCTTCTCGCTCAACGGCACAGGCGGCGAGGAAACAGTAGTCGCGGCGTTCCTCGCGAACGCATCCGCGAATCCGGTGACGCTTTCCGCAGGAGACACCATTCGGATGGCGGTGGTGGCCGCGGGCAATCGCCAAACGGCGTCGATCATTCTGTCGAATCGCGGAAGCTCCGCCGTGCCACTGCAAGAGATTCGTGTGAGCGGCAATGACGCGTTCGAAGTGGGCGGGCTGCCTTTGCTCCCCGCCAATCTCGGACCCGGCGGCGAGTTGCGATTCTTCCTCACGTTCGCGCCCACGGGCCGTGGCCCGTTCGAAGGCGAGTTGTCGCTCAACATCTCGGGGGCGCAGCGAGTGTATCCGGTTCGCGGAGAGCTCTCGTCTTCGAGCTTTCGATACGAGCGCATCACGGATTCGAGTGCGCAACCTGTCGAGCCCGACACGGCGCTCGAGTTTCCTGCGATCTCGGTTGGTGCTCCGCGGTCCATCGTGCGCCTTCGCGTAAGGAATGCGGGTTCGCTCGCAGGCCGAATCAACACGCTCTCGGTGACGGGCTCCGGCTTTCAGTTGGTCGATCCGCCCGGGCTGCCTGTGTCGCTAGGCGTGGGTGAATCGGTCACGATCTCGATCGGATTCGCGCCGAAGGAACCGGGACCGGTATCGGGCCGCCTAGCGATCGACGACGCCGGATTCGAGCTCAGCGGCAACGCACTCGGCGGACGCTTCAGCCTCACGCTGTCATTCTCCGAAACACAAACCGACATCTTCGAAGGCGTGGCCGCGCTGCTGCCCAACACGCCTGCGGGTGGCAAGCTGCCGTTCTCGATCACGGTGCGGAACTCAGGCAACCAGGCCGCGCCGGTGACGCTGGTCTCGGTGAGCGGACCTGGGTTCCTGCTGGTCCGCACACCCCCACTGCCAGCGCGACTCGAGCCCGGTGCTTCGATGACGATCGATGCCGCGTTCGCTCCCACCGCCGTGGGGGTGGCGGAGGGAAAGTTCCAGCTCGATCAATTGACGATTCCGCTGCGGGCGGCAGGCAATGCTCCTCCAGCGGTTCCTGCGCTGCGATTCCTGAACGTCGCGGCAAAGATGGAAGCTCTGCAGCAGCCGGACTTGGGCATGGAGCTCGCTGCAGCGTACTCGTATGACGTTGCGGGCAAGCTCACGGTCAGCTTCGCGGCCGAGAACTTTCTCGACGATCCGGCTGTGCAGTTCGTCTCCGGATCGCGCTCGATCGACTTCCGCATTCCCGCTGGCGCAACGCGCGCTGTCTTTCCGAACGGCAAAGACTCGATCCGCATGCAGACGGGCTCGAGTGCCGGCATCATCACACTCTCGGCGGCGATGACCGTAGCGGGAGTGGCCGTCACCTCGAATCCCGCGCCTTCCTTCGACATCGCGATCGCCGCCGGCGCGCCCGTGATCCGGTCACTGCAGATCGGCACGCGGTCCACCAATCGCGTGGACATCGTCATCACCGGCGCATCCACCGCGCGCGCGGTGAGCCGGATCCAACTCGTGCTGAATCCTGCGCCGCGATCGAACCTGCAGACCACCAAACTCACCGTCAACGTGGAACCCGCATTCAACACCTGGTACCAGAGCTCGCAATCGCGAGCCCTGGGAAGCCAGTTCACGGCCACCGTGCGGTTGGATATCGCCGGTGACATTCGCGCGATCGACTCGGTGTCGGCCACGCTCGAGAACGCCAAAGGTGCCTCGGCGGTGAGGAAGGTCTCGCTCAGCCAAGCCGAGTGAGGTGCGGCTATTGTCCCGTGAAGGGGAAGAAGTACTTCGCGAAGCCGTAGTCACCTTGGGAAACGCCACTGCACGTGGCCGAGACCTGCGGACCGCCAGGGCACGCATGGTCGCGCCCAATGGACCACATCGCGAGCAGCCCCAGCTTGTTCGTGGTGGCGAAGTTCAGGAGCAGACCCGCGTCGCTCGAAAGCGTGAAGACCTCGGGACTCACGTCATTCAGCCCGATCATCGGCGTCACGCCCTGCATGGCCCGCAACTGAGCATCGCTCTTCGCGGATCCGTAGATGGCCTTCATCTGAGCGAAGGTCGCGTTGATGGCGTTGATCGCGGCCTGGCCCATCGCGTTCGGGTTGGCAACCGCGTTGCCGTAGTCCATCGCCATGATGTTCACGATGCCGATGTCTACTCCATTCTGCACAGCGTTCTTCAGCAGATTCACGCCGTCGAGGGTGAGTCCCGAAGGCAGCACCGGCAGCGTGTACTGAACGGTGAGCGACTTGCCGCTGGCTTTGGCGGCGGCTTGCAGGCCGGCGATCGCCTTGTTGCGCCGGTCGATCGACGCCGGATCAGCCACGGCTCCACCTTCGATGTCGAAGTCGATGCGGGTGAGCTTGAACTTGTCGATCACCGACTGATACTGGCTCTGGAGCGAAGCGACCGTGGTGCAGGCCTGCCCCAGCTCGATGCCGAATGCGCCCCCGAAGGAGACGATGACGTCTCCACCCGCGGCGCGTAGAGCATCGATCTCGGGGACGAGAAAAGTCTGAGTGGTGGGAACCACTCCGCCCCATGACGCCTGGCATCCGCCGCCGGAAACGACGAACGCGGCGGTGAAGTACTTCACGCCCGTCTGTTGGGAGATCGACGCGAGGTCTGGAGTGGGCCACAGCAGCATGTCCGCGTAGGGCGCAAAGACGCGCGTGGGGAATCCACTCACGGGCGTGGTCGGCTGGTCCGCCGTGCGGAACACCACGGCCGTCGAGGCGAGCGAAGATCCAACCTGATTCACCGCCGAGACCGCCACCGAGTTTTGCGTGGAAGCGGTAAGTCCTGCGAGTAAGTAACTAATGTCCGAAATCGGAGTGTTGAGCATCGTCCCGTTCACCCACAGACGATAGGTGACTGTGCAGCCAGCCCCCGCGGTGACGGCCTTCCATGTCAAAGTTGCCGAGTTCGGAGTGATTGCGCTTACGGCGAGCCCAGTGGGTACGGAGGGCGCCTGCGTGCAAGTCACCGGCTGCGCCGTGGAGACTGTGATTCCCGTGGTGTAGTTCGAGTTGTTACCTGCGTTGTCGCGTGCTCGGACCGAGAACGTATACGACGTGGCCGCCGTGAGATTCTGGGCCACGAAGGATGTCTGCGCGGTGGTCCCGATGACCGTGGAGCCCTGGCGAACGTCATAGGCCGCCACTCCGCTTCCACCGGCTCCGTCAGACGAAGCGTCCCACTGCAGCGTGACGGTTGTGGTGGTTTGCCCGGTACTCTTGAGATTCGCGGGCACTGTGGGCGGAGTCGTGTCAGAGGCCGTCGATCCAGCGGAACAACCTGTCGCCTGGACTGTAACGCCGGGCATCGCGCAGCCGGAAGGCGACTGCGATGTGCCGGTGGTGGAGGCGATCCAGCCGATCCAAGCTTGCCCGCCGGGTGGAAGGTCCTTGTTCCAAGTGGGACCCTCCAGCGTGTAGCGAGTACCCGACTTCGAGCGGATGCGGGCGTCCCAGATGCTCGAGATCGCGTAAGGATAGTCGAACGACAGGGTCCAGCCGGTGAGGGTGGTCGATCCTGTGTTGGTGACGGTGAACCCTGCTTGCAAGCCGGTTTGCCACGCCGAATCCAGGTGGTAGGCAACCGAGGCCTTCTGGCCTAGCGCTTGTCCGCAAAAAATGAGCGACAGCGCGGCAATGTAATACTTTCTGCCCTCTAGCATTGAATTCTCCTCAGAACGGTAATTTATTCACAATGGAGCCGCGAGACAGCAGTGCGGCGGGTAGCTCAGTTTATACGAAAGTACTACAGAAATTACTACATTCGTACCGGTACTGATTAGGCGAAAACCCGGGTTGGGTCCTGATGCTTAATAAGGTGTGCGAACTGAACTGTACCTCGACGACTATGACCAAAGTACTGGCTCGTCGAGGAGTTCCTCCAAGTGCAATTGTTCGGCCAAACCGAACTCTGCCCTTTGCCTGCGACGATGACAAGGGACGATGACAAGGGAGTAGTACTGCTGGGACTAGGGCATGCCCGCATGCGGCCCGTTCAGTTCACCCCTCGTGTATGCTATTGAGTACGCCCATGCCCCAAGCGAAGACCACGGGAATCTCCGCCAGCGCCGACAAGTGGCGCGAAATGTGGCGGATCTGTGAAGAGGCTCGGCAAATCAGCCCGGCTGATCGCCAGCGGTTCTTACACTCCAAAGGCCTCGAGCCGGAGATGGAACGCGACGTAATTTCCCTGCTGATGGAGCCTGCCGAATCAATTGCGCCCTCATGGGGAGCGTCTAGCGATTCTTGGGGCCTCGGCGGTGGCACGGCCGTGGCGCCAGCCCGGAACCTGGTGGGCGCGCGCGTGGGGCGCTATGTCGTTGAGGAGCAGGTGGGCCGCGGCGGCGGTGGCGAGGTTTACTCGGCGCAGGATACCGACTTGGACCGCAAGGTCGCGCTCAAGTTTCTTCACCCTGGCCGCGTGGAAGCGCGCTGGACGGTGGATCGCTTCCTGCGCGAGGCCAAAGCGGCTTCGGCCTTGAATCACCCAGGGATCATCACGGTACATGAAGTAATTCAGTCGGAGTCGGGCCTGGCGATTGCGATGGAGTTTGTCGACGGCCAATCGCTTCGCAAGCTTTGCGGCGCGCCGAATCCGGTATCGCAGGTGATTCGCTGGGGAGCGCAAATCGCCGATGCGCTGGCAGCGGCGCATGGCCGCGGCATTATCCATCGCGACGTGAAGCCCGAGAACCTGATGCTGCGCTCGGATGGATTCGTCAAGATCCTCGACTTCGGACTCGCCGAAAGCCTCGGGAGCAGGAAGGACCCCGTTACCGAATTGCTGCCCGCCGGTACGCTCCGTTACATGTCGCCGGAGCAGGCCATGGGCGGCCAACTCACTCCGGCCACCGACGTCTTCTCGCTCGGGATCGTGCTCTACGAACTCGCCACGGGCCGCCACCCGTTCCCGGCAGAAACCGCGCTCGATGCGCTGCGGGCGATCACGTCGGCAACTCCCGCCGCGCCGTCGACACTGGTTCGCGAGATCCCGCGGCCTCTCGAAACGCTGATTCTGCGGATGCTCGAGAAGGATCCCGGTAAGCGCCCCGAGGCGGGGGAAGTGGCGCAACGGCTGGAAGGATTGCGGTCAGCGGCGCAGACGCAGCGCCCTCGAACATGGAGCGTGCTCCTGGGAACCGCCGCTGCCGCTGTCGCGCTCGCCGGGGGATATCTCGGGTGGCGAGGCACACAGAAGGCCGGCCCCCTCACCCTTTCGCCGATCCCGCTGACGGACACCGCGGGGGTGGAGTCCCATCCCGATGTCTCTCCGGATGGCGAGTCGATCGTCTATGGCTGGGGCGCGCACGAGAATGCGCACACGCATTTGTACGTGAAGCGGCTCGATCGCGACGAGCCCTTCAAACTGCTCGAAGCCGAACACGGCGAGCGCGTCAGTAATCCGAGATGGTCGCCCGATGGCAACAGGATTCTGTTCAAGTCGTCGGCTCCGGTGCTCCAGTACGCTCTCTGGTCCGTTGCAAAAGACGGCACAGACCGCCGCAAGATTCGCGATCTACGCGCCACCGATCACAGTTCAGGACTCGACTGGGCGCCTGACGGCCGCCACATTGTCTACACCGACAGGAGTCCGAACGCAGGGAACCGCTACGTGGTCCGTTGGCTGGATCTCTCCACGATGGAAGACCGGGAGCTCAGTTCTCCGCCACAGGGCACATGGGGCGATTGGGATCCTCGCGTCTCGCCTGATGGCAGTCAGGTCGCGTTCAAGCGGGTGACCGGCATTTCGAACGACCAGATCTTCGTGGTGCCCGTGGCGGGCGGCGCGCCGGTGCCTGTGACGAAGGGAAGGCTCGGCATCTCAGGCCACACGTGGCTGCCGGATGGAAGGTTGCTCGCCGGGGGCAAGTTCTCGAGTTCCATCAATTCCCTCTGGAGCATGGACGCCAAGGCGGGCGCGGCGCCGGAACTGGTTCATCGTTCCGGACTCGACGAGGTAATGCCGTCGGCGCGGAAAAGCCGGATCGCCTGGGTGAACCGGCTCGATGACCACAACATCTACGCTGTGCCCACGGCTGGAGGCACGCCCACGAGGTGGATTGCTTCGGCGATGTACGACGGCAAACCGGCGGTGGCCTCCGATGGGCGCATTGCGTTCGTGAGCCGGCGCTCCGGCGAGGCGGAGCTGTGGATCTCGAGGCCGAAGGGGGTGGATCCGGCGCGGATCACCGATCTCAAAGCCGAGATCACTCGCCCGGCTTGGTCGCCCGATGGGACGGGGCTTCTCTTCAGTGTCGAGGGCTCGAACACGCTGTACCTGGTGCGATGCGGAAGTGGCGAGTTACGGTGTGGCGCTCCCACGAGCCTGACTGCGGGAGAGAGCCCGAGTTGGTCGGGCGATGGAAAGTCGATCTACTTCAATGGCCCGAATGACGAGATCTGGCGCATTTCCGCCGAGGGTGGAGCGCCGCAATCCACGGGAGCGTTCGGGCGCGATCCCGTTGCTTCGACCGATGGCAAGTGGCTGTACTATCGCCAGGTGAAGGACGGTCTCAGCCTAGCCAGGTTGCCTCTCGATGGGAGCGGGCGCACGTCCCAGGCCGAAGAGGTGTTGGTGGACCGGATGAAGAGCGCCAACCGCGAGCACTGGACGGTGGCGGGGGCCGAAGTGATCTACTGGGATAACGATACGGACTCGAAGTTTTCCGGCCTGCGCGCCTACAACACCGTCACGCGGCGGTCGCGCACGATCATCGAGGGTCCGGCGATGTATCCTACTGTTTCTCCCGATGGCGCCACGGTGTTCTACTCCAAGCGGGACCGTTCGGGCGTTAACGTGATGGTTTCCGGCCTCGGCCGCTGAACGATGAATCCTGGTCTTGACACGGTCGGCGAATTGATGGCGCGCTTCCGCAAGGGCGACAAGTCCGCCGCGGGTGCGCTGGTGGAGGTCTTCTTTCCCGAGTTGCGCCGCATGGCCGCGGCCCGCATGCAGCGCGAGCGCACGCAGCACACCTGGCAGCCCACGGCCTTGGTGAATGAGGTATATCTCGAACTGGTCAAGATCAAGGCGCTGTCGGGAGCCGGCGCCGAAGCCGCGCAGGAGCGGGCGATGTTTCTCGGGTTGGCCGGGCACTTGATGAAGCGCTTGCTGATCCATCACGCCCGCCCGCTCTATCGCCAGGCGCAGCACACCGGGTTTGAAGATGTCGACTTGCAGTCGGATTCCGGACAGGCGCTGACGGAAGTGGAAACCATGCTGGCCGATCTCGAGAAGATCGATCCCAAGCTGCGGAGCGTCGTCGAGTTGAAGGTGTTCGAGGGCTGCTCCATAGACGAGGCCGCCGAGCGGATGCAGTGCTCCCGCCGCAGCGTCAGCCGCTATTGGCACTTCGCCAGCAAGTGGTTGGAAGACAACCTGGTTCCTACCGGTCCCGCTCCGCCGCCGAGCCAGCCCTCCGCCTGACCGGCGCCGTTCCACCCGAAAAAAAAGTTGGCCGGGAGTGGCGAACTCGAGGCCCGTGCTCTCCCAATGATTCTCGAAGGACATTCTCATGAACCCTCGAATGAATCAAAGAAAGCCCTCGCCGCTGGGCGCACTCTTGTGCCGGGGCCGGCACACGCCGGTCACGGCCCTTTGCGCCATCTTCGCGGTCACTCTCGCCCCGGTGTCTGCTCAGACGACCATCACGCCCCTGACCATCAATCAGGACGCGCTGAATCAGTTGACGATCACTCCGGGTACGCTGACGCCTGAATCCATCGGACTCTTGAGCGGAACCACGACTTCCGCACCCGAGCCCAAGCCGGTCACCATCAGCGGCACGATTCTGGCCGGAAAGGGCGTCGACATCGCGGCGTCGGCCAACGGTTCTGTCTGGATCATTGGCACCGACTACGCCGCGTGGCAGTGGAGCGGCTCCAAGTTCATCAAGATGCCGGCACTCGATCTGACAAACAGCAAGACGGTGGCAAGCCGCATCGCCGTCTCACCCGACGGAGTCGCGTTCGTGGTGGACAATTCTGGCGCCATTTGGTGGTACAGCGGAGACCTCCGCGTCTGGACCAAGCTCGTGGGCACGGCCTCCGACATCGCCATAGGCTCAGACGGCACGATGTGCATCGTCACGCCCACGGGCGCGGTCCAAAAGTGGGACGGCAAAGTGTGGCAGACCTTCGGGACTATCAACGACACAGCGGCGCGCCGTATCGCGGTGGACCCGTTCGGTTCGCCCTGGGTGATGGGTACCAAAGGCGGCTACCGGTGGAACAAGAGCACATTCGAGAAGCTGCCGTTCGGCGGCTATGACATCGCGATCGGCGGTGACGGAGCCGTATGGGCGCCGATGGCTTCGCCGGGCGGAGCGGGACACTTGCAGTGGTGGAACGGGTCAAAGCTAGTGGAATTCCCGGGCCTGGGGGCGACGTTTCTCGCCGTGGATGGCATCGGCTCGGGTTATGTGATTGACGCCAATTTGACGATTTACCGTGTCCCTCTACCGGGGCCTGTGGCTTTGAAGCCGGACGTTCGCTCCACTTCCTGGGCCAACATCGGCACGAAAGGCAAGCTGCTGTGCTCGGCCTCGGTGGAAGCCAACGATTGTGGACGCGCGCTCGCCACCTATGTCGGCAAGCACACGCTGAGCACCACCTGTTCGTCGGGTTTCTACGATCCGATCTACGGCGGCACTTGCTGGAAGTGCCCGGATGACGACGGTTCGGGCGGTTGGATCCGCTCGCTCGACTCGATTACCAGTTCCACGGCTTGCTGGCGCTCGCCGAAAGAGTCGTTGGTGTCGGCCACCAAAGTGAAGTCGCCCGGTTGGGCTTGGCAATGCCCCGATGGCTCGTTTTGGGACGGCTACTCGCCGGACGGCGCGGGCGGCAGTTGCTGGTCATGCCCTTCGGATCATCCCCGCCGCACGGGCTTTTCCATCTGGGAGAGCAAAGCCTGCGCTTCGCCCAGTAACCAGACCAATTGGGCCAGCATGATCGGCTACAACGGCTGTCCGAAACCGGATCGCGACACGCTGGGATTCGCCGGCATGAAGCAGCCGGGTCAACCGTTCCTCGACGTAGGCGCCGGCGGCTGTTTTGCCTGCCCTGTCGTGGCGAAGGACGGTACGTTCCTGATCACGGTGCGTAACGGCGTGGCGCTCTACAAGCAGGATGACGAAACCGACGTGGCCTACACTTCAACCAAAACACTGACCCAGGGCTGCGATGTCGCGTTCCGTTACCAGCCTTCACCTTTCTGGCAGCCCGGCCTGGCCAGCATGGGCGGCGCCCTGGAAGTGATCACGGACGCGCGGTTGTTCGAGTACCCGGATATGCTGACCGGCTATCTCTATGCCCTTGCCGACGCCAAGGGCCTTACGGGCGCCGACGCCACAACCTACGTGACCAATGCCTGGACCGGCATCGCCAAGGATCCGATCAACAGCGTTCCACTTCGTGCCGTCGCCTACCTGATGCTGCAGGGAGCGGCCCGGAAGGGCGCCTCGCTACGCTCGCAGTCCGAGCAGAAGCTCATCGACTCCTTCGCCCGGTACATCTTGGAGCGGCGCGCCTACTACGCGCAACAGGCTTTGGACATGTACGACGCCTGGAAGGCCAATCGAGATGCTTTCGAATCGAGCATCGCCAAGTCGCCCTTGCAGCGCGCATTCAGTTACGGAACCGTGCCGTTCGATTTCAAGAACACCATGACGGCGATTGCGGGTTCGGTCGGCGGTGCGGGTCTGACTGCGCTGGGCATGGCGGCCGCCTACAACTTGAAGGAAGGCGAGAGGAATGCGGCACTCGATTTCTTCGATGAGACACTGGAAGGCAAGACCAAGCCGACGGGCAGTTCGCCCAGCAAGGCAGTGGAGGCTGCGACCAAGACGGCACGCCTTTCCAAACCGCCGGCTACCACTCCATCGAGCCTTACCAAAGTGGTAACGGCGGTGCGCACTCTCGGCACAGCAATCGGGGCCACGCTGGTGGGCACGATCATCGCTGAAATCGCCGTGGGTATCCTGATCGGGATTGCCGCTAACCAACTGATGCAAATCGAGACCGCCAGGCCAGAACTGGTGGTAATGCTCGACAAGGCCCGGCAGCCCGTCGATGTCCCCACTCTGATGTCGACTGACGACGGCCGTGCCACCACCCTGTTGTTCTGGGGGCAGGCGATGGACGTTACCGAACCAGCCATCCCCGGCCTCACCACCATGGCTCAGGAAGCTGCGAAGTGGGCCGCCGCCCGCAAATACGCCCGGCCGAAGGGCATCTAAAGGAGAACTCACATGAAGACCAAACTGATCGTTACCGTTGCCGGCTTGCTCCTGTTGATCATCCCCGCGCAGGCCGCGTTCAAAGACATGCTGGCCAACTACATCGCTTCGATTAACGGTGTTGTGGCCGTTCTCGCCAAGATCAACAACGAGAACGACGCCAAGGCCAATGCCACCGCGTTGGATACCGCCATCACTGCGATGAAGAACGCCAAGGCGCAACTGGCGGCCGGAAACACCAGCCAAGCCGAAATGGAAGCCGCAATGAAAGAGAAGGTGGCTGACATGCAGGTAGCCACGGCCTCCCTGCACGAACAGACGCACCGCATCAAGAGGAACAAGGAGGTGAGCAAGGCACTGGCGGGCGTGCTCGCCAAGCTCGCTCAATAGCGGAATGTGGTGTCAAGAGCCGGGGGAAACCCCGGCTCCTTTTTTTCCTATCTCCTGGCGCGATTCGCCCCCCTGCGCACCCTATCCAGATTGAGAACCCTGAACCGAAAGGAAACCTGACATGAAGATGAAACTCCAAGCCCTTCTGCTTTCCGGACTGCTGCTGGCGCCCGCAGCCACCCGCGCCGCCGACGCCGTCTCGAAGAGCGAGATCGAAGCCACGATCCGGGCCTACCTGCTCGAGCACCCCGAACTCCTGCTCGACATGAGCCAGGCGCTCGAGAAGAAGCAGGCCGAGGCGCGGCGCGTCCAGGCCAAGACCGCGCTCACCGCGCACCGCGACGCGCTGCTCGCCGATGCCAAGACGCCTTCGTTCGGCAAGGCTGCGAGTCCAGTGACGATCGTCGAGTTCTTCGACTATCGCTGCGGCTATTGCAAGCGGGTGAGCCCCACCGTGAAGAAGCTGATGGAGGAAGATCCGTCGATTCGCGTGGTGTTCAAGGAACTGCCGATCCTCGGGCCGGAGTCGAGCGTGGCGGCCCTCGCCGCATTGGCCGCGCATGAGCAGGGCGGGTATCTGAAGTTTCATCAGGCGCTGATGGCCGCTTCTGAATTCACCCCCGAGGTGATTTCCGATCTGGCCAAGAAGAGCGGCCTCGATACCGAGCGGCTGCAAAAGGACATGGCCAAGCCGGAACTCCAAGCGGCGCTCGCGCAGAATCGGACACTGAGCGAGGCGCTGGCGATCCAGGCGACGCCGGCTTTCGTCATCGGCGACGAAGTAGTGCCCGGCGCGCTTTCCGAAGAAGCGTTCAAGGGCCTGATTGCCAAGGCGAAGGCGCAGGCCCAACCAATGGCCGCCAGGTAAGGGTTCCGCGGCCTACTCGGGCGCGCGGCTTCCAACTCGGGAGTCGCGCGCCCCTTTTTTGTTGCGCGGGGCGAAAAAAAGGTAAGTCTGCCTGGCGCTATTTGGCACGGTCCGCGCCCAATAGAGAAACAGAGGGGATCGCCCGAGCCCTCGAAGGAAAGGAACTCCGACCCATGAAGCCCATACAACGCGCGCTGGCAGTGGTGCTGGCCGTCTCCGTTATCTCCGCCCAATCCGCCTCCGCCGCCGACTTCTGCTGGAAGTCGAGCTACGGACGCGGAGTCGGCACAATCCCTGGCGACTGTACGTTCGACCAACAGAAACAGGGGCTGCTTTGTTACCCCAAATGCAAGGATGGTTACACCGGATTCGTGGCCTCTTGCTTCCAAAACTGCCCTTCTGGATTCACTGACTCCGGCGCCGTCTGCACCAAGGGAGCTCCCTACGGCCGAGGAGCCGGCTACGGTTGGCAGATCCAGGATGGCTTCAGCAACTCCGGGATGCTCGGCCGCTGTCAGTCCGCCGAAAGCCGCACGTGCGAGATGTGGGGCGCCATGGCATATCCGACATGCAAGGCTGGCTATTCGCCAGTGGGGGCCAACGTCTGCAGTCCGACGTGCCCCTCTGGCATGCCCGATCTGGGCGCAGCTTGCGCCAAGCAATCCTACGTGCGCGATACGATCTCGCCGCAGTGCGCTGCAGGCCAGGTTTACGACGCCGGCTTGTGTTACTCGGCCTGCAAGGCCAGCTACAAAGGCGTGGGTCCGGTATGCTGGGGCGGCTGCCCAACTTCCAATCCGTTCCAGTGCGGCGGTGGCTGCGCAAAAGACCAAGCCACCTGCGCCGCGATGACCGCCGACATGGTGATCTCCACGATCAACATGGCGATCACGTGGGCGAGCTTCGCGCTTCCGGGCGTGGGCGGCGTGGTGACGGCGGCGTTCCGAGAAGGGCTGAAGGAAGCGCTGATCGCGGCGGGCAAGGCCGCGATGGCGACAGGCGGCACGTACTTGAGCAAGCAGGCCGTTATCCAGGCTGTCAAGGAGTCCTCGAACAAAGCCGGGGTTCCCATCAAGGATGCGACGGTGAATACCTGGGGTGACGTTTTCGCCACCATGCAGGCGGCCGGAGCGGGATCCCAAGCAGACGTGGACCGGGCCAACTCGGTGTTCAACGCGATCCCGATCGAGACGTTGGACATCACGGGAATGTCGGCGGTGGTCCGTTCGTACACGCATCCGGTCTGCGCCGCGCCGTAGTCGGGCATGACCAATCGAAATCCGTCCAGAAGGGACAATCTCCCTCCAGACGGTGACTCAGGCCGCGCTTCGGCGCGGCCTCTTTGCCTTTTGTGGCGGCGAAATCTGTCGCGCAGAAAAAAATCTTCGAACCCTGACACATTTTGACCCCCTGCTCTCCCTGTAGAGAGTGTAGACGCCTGTTGCGTAGCAGGCGGAAAGCGGAACGAACATGCGGAGCTCATTCCATTCAGCGATATCGGTGTGCCTCATCGCGGCCTTGTTGCCGTGGCCGGCCGCCGCCAAGACCCGAAAGGGCGACATCCTGATCGCCAAAGCGCGTCAGGCCGAACTCAAAGACACTGCCAAGGATTTCGACGAAGCCCTGGCCCTGGCGCAAGAAGCCCTCGCCAGTGACCGGGCCGACATCGGCTACCAGCTCGAAGTCAACCGGTTACGGGCTTTCGCCGCCCAGTATCACGTGTACGAAGGCCAGGTATTGCGCGACAAGGGCAAAGTCAAAGAAGCGCTTGCCGAATTCGACAAGGCCGCGTCACTGGACCCTGCCTCCGAGGTTGCGCCCCAGGAAGTCGCTCGGACCAAAGAGCTCTTGAACGAACTCCGGCGAAATCCCTCGGCAAACATCGACGACCTGTTGCTGAACCCTCTTCCGCGCAAGAACAAGAAGCTCGAGGAGCAGTTCGCGGCCGCCGCACCGGTACCGCAGCTTACGGTGAAGCTCACCAAGCCCCTGCCCGCTATCAAAGTAAACAACCAGACCGCGAGCGAAGTGTTCATGGCGGTGTGCCGCGAGGCCAAGCTGCGCGTGCTGTTCGATCCCGACTACCAGAACCGTTCGCTCGGGCTCAATCAGATGCTCGATTTCCAGGGCGCGACGCTCGATCAAGTGCTCGACTATGTGGCCCTGGTGACCAAGTCATTTTGGAAGCCGCTCTCGGGTGACACGATCTTCGTGACCAATGACGATCCGATGCGCCGTAGCGCCTACGAAGAGCAGGTGACCAAGGCGTTCTATCTGACCAATGCGCCCGGCGCGCAAGAGGTGAACGACATCGCCAATTCCGTCCAGCGGATCACCGACATGAGGAAGCTCCAGGTGCATCCGGCGCAGAGCGTGATCATCGCCCGCGGCGATTCTGACCGCGTGGCTCTGGCAGAGAAGATCGTCGCCGATCTCGACAAGCCCAAGGCCGAGATCATCATCGACGTGGTGATTCTCTCGGTGAGCCGCAACTGGGAGCGCCAACTCGGCATGAACCTGCTCGGATTGGCCGATAATGCCACCAATATTGTGTTCGCGCCCCGGTCGGTTCTCGGCGCGACACAAGCGGGCGGCCGTGTGGGGATCCCGCTCGACGCCATCAAGAGCCTGGAAAAGGGCGACTTCAACGTGACCTTGCCCGGCGCGGCTCTGAACGCGTTGCTGAAGGTGGGCGGCACAAAGGTGCTCGACAAAGCGCAGCTCCGCACCATCGAAGGGCAGAAGTCCATTCTGCGAATCGGCCAGCGGATCCCGTACGCGACGGGCAGCTTCAGTCCAGGCGCGTTCGCGGGCGGTTCCTCACTGGTCAACACCCAATTCCAATACTTCGATGTCGGCCTCAATATCGACGTCATCGCCAAGGTTCACGAGCCGGATGAAGTGAGCCTGCATATCGAGTCCGACAGCTCGGCCGTGCAAGACCGCGTCGACCTGGGCGGTGTGCTGCAACCGATCATCTCGCAGCGCAAGCGCGTCGCCGACGTGCGCGTGAAGGAAGGCGAGATCAACTTCTGGGATATCGTCACGCAGCGGCAAGACGTGAAGGCCAGCAACGGTTTGCCGGGGCTTTCGCAGATTCCCGTACTGGGGCGCGTGTTCAGCAACGAGAAGCTACTGCAGACGGAACTCCAAGTGCTCACGCTGCTGATCCCCCATATCATTCGCGCTCCAGATATCCGCAACGTGAACCTGGCTGGTCTGCCTTCCGGGAGCGATCAGGTGGTGCGGCTGCGTTACCTGACACCAGATGGACGCACCGTTGCGGCACAGGCGACGGATCGCGTCCTGGAGCTTCCGCCGGGCCAGGCGATGCCCGGAGCCGGAATGGGGATGCCCGGCATGGGCGGACCGCAACCGATCCCCGGCATGGGCGGACCGCAGCCGATCCCCGGCATGGGTGGACCGCAACCGATCCCCGGTATGGGCGGACCGCAACCGATCCCCGGCATGGGTGGACCGCAACCGATCCCCGGCATGGGTGGACCGCAACCGATCCCCGGCATGGGCGGACCGCAGCCGATCCCCGGCATGGGTGGACCGCAACCGATCCCCGGCATGGGTGGACCGCACCCGATCCCCGGCATGGGCGGACCGCAGCCGATCCCCGGCATGGGTGGACCGCAACCGATCCCCGGCATGGGCGGACCGCAGCCGATCCCCGGAATGGGCGGACCGCAACCGATGCCCGGTATGCAAACGAATCCTGGGATGGGCGTGACGCCGCCCACTCCTGGAGGCCCCGGCATGGTGTCACCGGGGCCCAATCCGATGGGAGGCATGTCCGGTCATCCGCAGACCGGCATGAGCCCGGGTCCAGGCCCTACGCAACCTGGACCCGCTCCCTCGGGCAACGTGCGGATCCAATTTCAGCAGCCGGTGCGGCAGGGAAGGACGGTGAATGTTGATCTGGTGATGAGCGGGCCTGAGATTGCCTCCGGTATGCTCCAGGTGGCGTTCGATCCGCGTCTGCTGCGTGTTGTGGCGGTGAATCCCGGGGTCGGCGTGAGCACGTCTCCTGACACCGGCAAAGTAGCCGTGATGCTTGGTGCGGGCGGACCTCGCACTCTCTGCACGATTGTTTTCGAAAGCCTGGCCTTCGGAACTGCACGCGTCGAGATCCTCCCGGCCGGAATCGTTGACCGCAACAACGCTACGCTGCAGGTGAGCGCCGATCCATTGGTGATCGACACTCCCCAACAACAGGCGTGCTTCGAGTGCCCGCGGAGCCGCGAGCAAGCGGAGAAGACGTTGTGACCGCCGCGGCCGGGACCGGGCTGCTTTCGACGCTAGCGCGCATCCTGACTCACGCGCGGTCGCAGTGGCCGAAGCTGATCGCCGTCGTGGCGCTGTCGTTGTTCGACATGGGGCTGAACGGACAACTCTCGCTCAGCTTCCAATATCTGGTGGACCACACGATCGCCGAGAAGAACGTACGAGCGCTCGGTTCGGTCGCCGGCCTTCTGTGCGCGTCCATCGCGATCGTCACCGTCTCCGGAGCATTTCGCGACCGCCTCTATGCGTCGGCAACCGCGGAAGCGATGGCGCAACTGCGAGCGCGGCTGTTCGAGCATTTGCAGCGACTCTCGGCCGGCTTCTACTCGCGAACGTCCGCGGGCGACATCCTCTCGCACTTCACCAACGATCTCGGAGACATCGAACGAACCCTGCTCAATGGCGTGCCCTGGGGAATCGTGCCGTTGCTCGACGCCACATTTTCAACGGCCCTGGTGTTTTGGCTCGACTGGCGGTTGGCGCTGGTGGCGATGCTCGCGTTTCCGGTGTCGTTGCTCGGTCCGAAGCTGTTGTCCAAGCCAGCCACCGAAGCCTCGTTGGCGCGCAAGGAACGCGAGGCGGCACTCTCGAGCTCGGTGAGCGAGAACGTGTCGGCTCACTCGCTGGTCCGCGCCTTCGCGCTCGAAAAGCATTTTCGGGCGCTCTTCGAGCAGCGCAATGAAGACGTACGAAAGTCCGCGAGCCGGATGGGCTTCCTCGGCCTGAGCATGGAGCGCTCGGCGGTGCTGAGCACGCAAGTGCTGCAGGTGGCCATCCTGACCGCGGGCGCGTGGCTCGTGCTCGCCGGCAAGATGTCGGTGGGCACGTTCGCCGCGTTTCAATCGACCTTCGTGACTCTGGCGCTGTCGCTTTCCTATCTGGCGCAGTACACGCCCCAACTGGCGCAGGCCGGTGGCGGGCTCGCCCGAGTGGACCAACTGCTGAACGAAGCCCCGCAAGTGCGCGATTCCGAGCGAGCCTCGGAACTGGCTCCTCTCAGCAACGCCATCGAGTTTCGCGATGTCAGCTTCAGCTATGACGGGGAACGTAAGAACCTTGACGGCGTGAACCTCTCGGTTCCGCGCGGCGCCTCGGTGGCGTTCGTGGGCCCCAGCGGGTCGGGCAAGAGCACGGTGCTGAGCCTGGTGATGCGGTTCTACGATCCGCTCTCCGGCGCCGTGCGCGTGGATGGCCGCGACCTGCGGGACGTGACCAGCGAATCACTGCGCAAGCAGAGCGCGGTAGTGTTTCAGGAGAACTTCCTGCTCGATGCGAGTATCGGCGAGAACATCCGCATCGCGCGGCCCGAGGCTACCGCCGCTGAACTGGAAGACGCCGTTCGCCGCGCCGGACTGCAGGATCTCATTGCCACGCTGCCGGAAGGGATCGACACGGTAGTGGGTCAAAGCCGGCTCTCAGGAGGCCAGCGCCAACGCATCGGGATCGCGCGGGCGTTGCTGCGGAATCCGCGTATTCTGATTCTGGACGAGGCGACGTCGGCGCTCGACAGCGCAACCGAAGCCACCATCAACGCCACTATCGAAGAGGCATCGCGAGGCCGCACGGTGCTCTCCGTGACGCACCGGCTCGGATCGGCTGTAAAGGCTGACCGCATCTTCTTCCTCGAAAAAGGCCGCGTCGCGGAACAGGGCACGCACCAGGAACTGCTTGCCCTCGGCGGGGGATACGCGCGCATGTGGAGTAAGCAGAGCGGCTTCGAGCTCAGCGCTGGCGGAAGACAAGCCCGCATTTCTCCCGAGCGGCTACGCGCCGTCCCGGTGCTCTCCGATCTCGAACCGGCGGTGCTCGACGAATTGTCGCGATCGTTCTCCACGGAGCTCTACTCGAAAGACCGCTACGTTTTCAACGAAGGCGATTCGGGCGACAAGTTCTACATTCTGGCGCGCGGCACCGTGGAGGTACTCAAGGCTTCCGCGGGCGGAGCCCAACGGCGCGTGGAAGTTCTGCAAGACGGCGACGTGTTCGGAGAGCAAGCCCTGCTGATGAACTCGCCGCGGTCGGCGTCGGTGCGCTGCATGGCGGAATGCACCATGCTCGTGCTGGAACGCGACAAGTTCCAGGCGCTGATCGAAAAGGTACCGGAACTGCGCTGGAAGCTTCGGGAATCGGCTTCGATCGGAGAGTATCGCAACGAGGAAGCGGCCGCTGGGCTGGTGAGTCCGTGGTCGAAGTTTCGGCATGACCTGTTGACGCCGGTGAATCACATGGCCGGGTACGGCGAAATGCTCGAAGAGGAGTTCGAAGATTCCGCCAACGGACCTGCGCTTCGTCACGCCACCGAGATTTGCCGCAATGCGCGATCGCTGCAGGCGCATATCGACCGGTGGTTGCCTTCCGGACGGCAGCCCGCTCCCGAAGCGTTGCCTGCTCTACGGCACGATGTCGAGACGGTGCTTGCCGCAATCGATCAGGCCGCGGCGGCGATTCGCAAAGCAGGCCCGATCGGCAAGCAGGCCGAAGACGACGCGGGCCGCATCGAGACCGCGGCCGCCCGGTTCCGGCGAATGCTCGAACATCCGGAGCAAACCGGCCCGAGCCAATCCTCACAGGACCACTACGAGTCGTCAACGCGCTCGAGCGCCGGCCACATTCTCGTGGTGGATGACAACAGCATCAGCCGCGACCTGCTCTGCCGTCTGCTCGAGCGCGAGGGCTACTCGGTGGCGTCGGCTGTCGGAGGCGCGAGCGCGCTCGAACTGGCGGCGGAGGAAAAGTTCGATCTCGTTCTGCTCGACGTGATGATGCCCGATATCGACGGCATCGAAGTCTTGCAGCGATGGAAGGCGGCGGGCACGCTGACGGAACTCCCGGTGATTGTGACTTCGGCGATGGATGAGGTCTCGAGCGCGGTCCGCTGCATCGAGTTGGGGGCCGAAGACTACCTCACCAAACCGTTCGACCCAGTGTTGTTCCGCGCCCGAATCGGAGCGTCGATTGAGAAGAAGCGCCTTCGTGACCGGGAGCGCGCGCAAGGGCAGCGCGGGCCGGTCAACAAACTCGGAGAGAAAGGGCAGGCCGTCGGATCATGACTCGGCGCGTTGTATTGCTGACGACCATCTTGCTCGCCGCGGCCCATCGGTCTCCTTTGACGAGCGCGGAAGAAAAGACGGTGACGGTGAGCGAGCAGGATCTTCGGGCCGCGGCCACGCAGAAGGTGGAGCCCGATTATCCGGCCGTGGCGAGGCAACTGCGGCTTACGGGGACAGTGGAGCTCGAGGTGCTGGTGGACGTGGGCGGGGGCGTGGAGCGAGCCAATGTGTTGCGCGGGAATTCGCTGTTGACCGGCCCGAGCCTGCAGGCGATCCGCAAGTGGAAGTTCAAGCCCTTCGGAACCGAAGCCGAGAGGGTCAAGGCTGCAGGTCCCATCACGTTCACGTTCCAGATGTGAGGAGAGCAATCATGGCATCGCGAACCACCCTCATTACCGTTTGCCTGATGGCGGCATTGCCCTCACTGGCGGAATCGCTCGGCGGACGAGTTTCCACGGTCTCCGGGGCGCCTGTCCCGGGAGCGTCCGTCACCGCCTTGTCGGGAGGCCGTGTCGTCGCTTCGGCGAGTTCCGGACCAGCGGGCGATTGGACGCTCGAAGTCCCGGCTGGCCGCTACACCGTCTCGGCCGAAGCTCCTGGCTTCGAAACCAAACGCGTGCGAGGCGTCTCGCCCGGTGGCGCGACAGCCATCGTGCTGAAGGCGAGCGAAGAGAAAGCCGTGCGCTACCAGCCGGTGGTGGACGTGGAACGCACGCATCAATCCGATTTTGTTTCCGAGCGCCAGCTTGCCAATCTTCCGGTGAACCGCCGCAACTACCTTTCCCTCGCCGCGCTGACGCCCGGTGTTTCGCGGATCGATGAGTACGTCGGCATCTCGGACGCACCGCTCGAACAGGCTCCGCAGTCTGGCCTCAGCTTCGGCGGCAACAGCCGCGGCAACGTCTTCTGGCTGGACGGCGGAGAGAACTACATCAACACCGGAGCGGCGCGCCCGTCGATCAGCCAGGAAGCCGTCTCGGAGTTTCAGGTGTGGCGCAGCAACTATTCGGCCGAGTTCGGCGGTGGTATCGGTGGCATCGTGAACATCATTTCGAAATCCGGTACCAACGACATTCACGGGGACCTGTTCGGGTACCTGCGGCACCGCGCTTTCCAGGCGCGAAATTTCTTCGATCCGGAAAAGCTCGGCTACACGCGGTCTCAGATTGGGGGAACACTCAGTGCTCCGATTCGCAAGAATCGCACCTTCGCCTTCGCGGCTTTCGAGCGGCTCCAGAGCCGCGAATCGGCCTTTGTCGCGATCGGCAGGGAAGATCGAGGCCCATTCCGGCGCCTGCGAAAGTCGCAAGACGACATCGCCTCGGTGCTGATCGCCACGCAGGACCCATCGCTGGCGCTGCTGGGTAACCTCTCGCGGCAACTGCTGCTCACCACGAACTTTCCCGCGACACTAGGGCTGTTCCGCGCCAACCGCGGTGTGTTCCCGTTCGGCGAGTCTGTGAATCAGGGCTCGCTGCGGGTCGACCATCGTTTCTCAGACAACCACAACGCCTTCTTCCGCTTCAATGCTGCTACCGGCGGAAACCAGAACTCGCAGCTCGAGGGAATCGCGGCGTTCAGCCGCGGCGTCGTGAGCGACTTCAGTGACCAGACGTTCCTGGTCAATGACACGTGGGTGCTTTCTGCGAACTTCGTCAGCGAATCGCGCCTGCTGTTGAATCGCACACGGTTCAATGCGCGCAATCGCGACACCCTCGGTCCCTCGATCGACATCAACGGATACGGCCTGTTCGGCAAAGACTGGACTCTGCCCACCGACTTCGGCGAATGGCACGGTCAACTGCAACAAAACTTCTTCGTCTCGGCTGGACCCCATAGCATCCGGTTCGGCGCCGACATCAATCCTGTACGCGCGGCGGCGCTGGTTCAGGCAAACTTCGGCGGCCGATTCACGTTCGGAGAGTACCTTCCGCTGGGGGCGTTCTTCAACGGACTCACGGGCAATCCGAACATGGCCGCCACGGTGGCCGGAGTGCTGGCCCAAGCGGGACGCCGCAACCTCATCAACAACCTCGAGACTCCGCTCACGGCGATCCAGGCGTTCAACATCGGCGCACCTTCGGCATACATTCAAGGCTTCGGCGATCCGAGTTGGCAGGGCTGGTTCCAACGCTACAACTTCTTCTTCAACGATGTGGTTCGGATCTCGCCCAGGCTCACCTTGAACGCGGGTGTACGCTACGAACTGGAAGCCGCTCCGTCGGGCCTCGGCACCGATCCGAATAATGCCGCTCCGCGAATCGGACTGGCGTGGGATCCGGCGGGCGACCGCAAGACGGTGCTCCGCGCTGGTTACGGCTTGTTCTACTTGCGCCATCAGAGCCAGATTGCCGCGGCAGTGGATACGCAGTCGGGACAGCGCTACAACCAAGTGGTGGTGCCGCTCTCGGGCTTGCCGGGATCGCGCAATGCGGCCACGGGTGCTCCGGTGAATTCCTCCGACATCTACCGAACGCTGACGGCGCAGGGCGTGATCGGACGCCGTGCCATCGCGGCGAGCGATCTGGCGCAGTTCGGGATCGTGCCCGGGCGCGACTTTCCGTATCGCATCCTGTTCCAGAAGCCGCACGACTTCGTGAACGCCTGGGCGCATCAGGCGAGCGTCGAGATCGAACGCGCGGTGGGGGCGACGTCGATTCTGGCGGGCTACAACTTCAACCGCGGGGCGCATCTGCCGCGTCTGCGCGATACGAATCTCGCTTATGGTCCTCTGGGGAAACTGGGCGAGCCTTCGCTGGTTCCGCTCGATCCGCTGCAAGGGCAGAGGCTCGTGTACGAGAGCGCGGCCAACTCTTTCTATCACGCGTTCTTCCTGCAGGGGGCGCGGCGTTTTGCGCGCCGTGCGACGCTGAATGCGCACTACACTTTCGCCAAGTCGATCGACGAGTCGACCGACATCCAGTTCCTGCCGCATGACTCGCTGAATACGCGCCGCGAGCGAGGGCTATCGACGTTCGACCAGCGCCATCGCCTGGTGGCGAGCGGAGTGCTGGATCTGCCGGCGCGGTGGGGCGGCATCACCTTGGCGCCGATTGTCACTGCGGCGAGCGGGCATCCGTTCAACGTGGTGACGGGGCTCGATTTCAATTCCCGGCGGCCGGCCGCGGCGGGCCGGAACATCGGCCTCGGGCCAGGATTCTTCGCCGCGGATCTCCGCGCCAGCCGTTCGTTCGCGCTGTCGCGGTCGCGCGAGTCGTTGCGGCTCGAGGTGATCGCGGAAGGGTTCAATCTGACCAATCGCACGAACTTCAAACGGCTCAACAATACGGTGGGAGACGTGACGGTGGACGAGCTGCCGAGACCATTGCGTGGCACGCTCGGCGAAGTGGAAGATCCGCTCTCGTTCGTCTCGGCGTTTCCTGCCCGGCAACTCCAATTCGCGGTGAAACTCAGATGGTGACGAACACTCCGGAGACCGCCCGCTGGTCGCAACCGCGATCGCTTTCGCGGAAGCTGGTGCTCTACATCGTGGCCGCCACGTGCGCACTGCTGGTGGCGACGATGTGGGTGAGCTACGACACGGCGCGCCGCCGCCTGCAAGACCAGACCCGATCCGAGGCAATCAAGCAGGTGCAAGCCACTGCTTCCACGTTCGACTCCTACGTGGACCGCGTGGCTGTCCTGATTCGCGGCATCGCGGCGCGCCAGGAGTCGATCGGCCGCGAGCCCGATGCGAACACGATCTCGTACCTCTCGCACTTGCTCGACACGATCAGCCCAGAGGAAGCCTATGGCGTCTATGTCGCGTTCGGCCATGCCGACGGGGGCATCCGCGCGATGCAATGGGTGGACCGCCTGAGCCAGCCGGATCCCGTGCCGACCATCGACGACATGCGTGACTCCAGGCTCGAGTGGTATCAGGGGCCGGTGAAGAGCGGAAAGCTCCACGTTTCGGAGCCATTCTTCGACCGCGACGGATCGCGCACGCTGCTGCTCAGCGTCACCAAGCCCTTCTTCGATTCCGACAACCGCCGCGTGGGCATCGTGGGCGCCGATCTTTCGCTCGGCTTGATTCAGGCGATCGTCTCGCAGATTCGGTTCCGCCCGGGAACCGACACAGGCGATTACGCGTTCCTCATCAGCCGCGATGGAAAGATGATCAGCCATCCCAAGATGGACGGGGTGATGAGCAAAGACGCCAAGGAATTCGGCGAGGGCCGCGTCGCTCTGGAAAAGCCCGAGGGCTTCGCCGTGGTCGGCGAGGCGGGCGCTCGCCGCCACTTGTTCTGGTCCACGGCTCCGCTGACGGGTTGGAAGGTGGCGATCAACATTCCGGAGTCAGTGATTCTGGCGCCGGCTCGGGAGTTGGCGGTGCGATCGGCGATTGCGGCGGCGGTTTCGGTGGCAGGCATGATCGTACTGGTATTGCTGGTGGCGCGCCGGGTGATCGATCCGGTTCGGCGCCTCACCGATGTCACCGCCGAGGTGGCTGCGCAGAACTACGAGCGTGTCGGCGAACTTGCGGCATCGGCCCGCCGCGTCGATGAACTCGGACAGCTCGCACGCGGATTCCAGACCATGGTGCGGGAAGTGTCGTCGCGCGAGATGCAGCTCAAGCAAGCGGAGGAAAGGCTCGCGCGCAGCGAAATGTACTTCCGCTCGCTCATCGAAAGCACGTCGGACGTGGTGGCGATCTTCGACGCGAACGGCACGGTCCTCTATGCAAGCCCTTCTTGCGAGCGAGTGCTCGGGCTGGCGCCTGGCAGCTACGTGGGTGGCAGTGGCTTCGCGACTCTGCTGCGCAATGACGCGGCCACAGCTGCCGAAGCGTTGCGAAGAGTGGTGGCGCGGCCGAACGGCGTGCAGCGGGTGGAGTTGAAGTCGCATCATCCAGACGGATCGATCCGAATTGTCGAGGCAACGCTGCACAACCTGCTTGGCAATCCGGCTGTGGCAGGCGTGGTGGTCAATTTCCGCGACGCCACCGAACGCAAGCAGATGGAAGGTCTGACGAAAGAAAAGGAGGCCGCCGAGGCCGCCAGCAAAGCCAAGAGCGCGTTCCTGGCGAGCATGAGCCACGAACTGCGCACGCCTCTCAACGCCATCATCGGCTACAGCGAGATGCTCACGGACGAAGCCGAGAGCGAAGGCCTCGACAGCTTCGTTCCGGACCTGGGCAAGATTCGTTCCGCCGGCAAGCATCTGCTGGAACTCATCAATGCCGTGCTCGACATCTCGAAGATCGAAGCCGGCAAGATGGAGCTGTACCTGGAAACATTCCCAGTCGACAAGATGGTGCAGGATGTGGCCGCGATCATCCAACCGCTGGCGCAAAAGCGGACCAACAAGCTCGTTGTCAGCATCGGGAGCAGCCTCGGCTCCATGCACGCCGACAACACCAAGGTCCGCCAGGCGCTGTTCAACCTACTCAGCAACGCGTGCAAGTTTACCGAGAAGGGAACCGTCACACTCGAAGCCGAACGTCAAGGCGACTGGTTCGAGTTCCGCGTCACCGATACGGGCATCGGGATGACTCCCGAGCAGTCGGCGAAGCTGTTCCAGGCCTTCACGCAAGCCGACGCTTCGATCAGCGGAAAGTTCGGCGGCACCGGGCTCGGCTTGGCGATCAGCCAGCACTTCTGTCATATGATGGGCGGCAACATCAGTGTCACCAGCGAGGCAGGGAAGGGCACATCGTTCTTCGTGCGCCTGCCCGCGCAAGTGGCGCAGGCTTCCGGCGGAGAAGGTCAGCGCGGTACGATCCTCGTCATTGACGATGACGTTACCGTTCACGACTTGGTGCGCCGCGTGGTGGCCAAGGAAGGCTATCGCGTTGTGGCCGCTACCAACGGAGAAGATGGGCTGCGTTTGGCGCGCGAGTCCCGCCCTGACCTCGTTACTCTCGATGCCATGATGCCCGGTATGGATGGCTGGTCGACGCTCGGGAAGTTCAAAGCCGACGCCGCGCTCAACGGAATTCCCATTGTGATGCTGACGATCATCGATGACAAGAGCCTCGCATACTCGCTGGGCGCCAGTGACTACCTGACCAAGCCGCTCGACCGGGAACGCCTGCTCGCCACCGTGACCAGGTTGTGCAAGTCGCGTGGTGAGGCGCTCGTGGTGGACAGTGATTCCGCCACGCGGGACATGGTTGTGCGGACCCTGCGCTCCGATGGCTGGTCTGTCTTGCCCGCGGAAAGTTGCGCCGCGGCGATCGAGCGATTGGAGACCCGCACTCCGGCCGTGGTGGTGCTCGACCTCACCGGCCCAGCGGGGCGAGACCTGCTCCAGCACCTTCGCAAAGACGGCGAATGGAGCGCAATCCCCGTGGTGGCGATCACGAACGGCGATTCGGATGGCGGCGAGTTCGCAGGAGTGCTGAGAAAAGAGACCTTCAGCCGCGAGGACTTGCTGCGCCTGACGCGGCTGGCGCCCTCCGCCGGACCAAGGAAACAATATGCCCAAACTACTGCTGGTTGAAGACAACGAGATGAACCGCGACATGCTCTCGCGCAGGCTGGCGAAGAAGGGATACGAAGTGGTGATCGCCGTGGATGGGGCCGAAGGCGTGGAGCGCGCCACCGCGGATTCGCCAGACCTCATCCTCATGGACATCACGCTGCCTGTGATGAACGGCTGGGACGCTACGCGTGCGCTCAAGGGGCAGGAGAGAACTCGCGACATTCCGGTGATCGCGCTGACCGCGCTGGCGATGGTGGGTGATCGCGAACAGGCGCTCGAAGCGGGCTGCGATGACTACGACACCAAGCCTGTGGAGCTGCCGAGGCTGCTTGAAAAGATCGAAGCGCTGCTGGCCGCGCGCGGTTGATTTCGCGGCGAGTTCAATGAAAATCATGCGACGGCGCGACCACCCCACTCGCCAGCGCTTCCACCTTCCGCGCCTTCACTGACACCACGCCATCCTGATTCTGCAGCACACCCTCGATCAACAACAGCGGATTCCCCACCACGGTGAACCGCTCGCGCTCGAACACATCGGGTTCGATGATGATGTTGGCGATCCCGGTTTCGTCTTCGAGCGAGAGGAACACGAAGCCTTTCGCCGTACCGGGACGCTGGCGCACGATCACGCAGCCGGCCACCTTCACCCAGCGATTGTCCCGGACCCCGTGCAGATCCACGGCGCGCAGCACATCCGGCCCCAGATCCGCGCGGCGATGCGCCATCAGGTGTCGACCCACCGTGACGCCGGTGCCGAGAAAATCGTGGAACAGGCGCTCTTGCGGCTGCATGCGAGCCAATGGCGACTCCGGTACCGCCGCATCGAGCCCGGCAAACAGCGGACCCGCGGGTCTCGCCGCGCGCTCGATCTCCCACATCGCGCCACGGCGGTCGAGCCCACCGAGCGAGTTGAGAGCGCCGATCGAAGCGAGCCGCCGCAGTTCCTCCTTGCTCAGCCCGGGAACGCGGCGCACCAGATCATCCACGGAAGCGAATGGTCGCGCGGCTGCGATCGCGATCCCGTTTTCTTTGCGCAGTGAGCGCACATAGTTCAACCCCAGCCGCATCACCGGAACCTGTCTCCCAGGCTCTACCGTGCAAAGCCAATCGGAGACATTCACATCCACGGGCAGTATCCGGACCCCGTGCCTCTGCGCGTCTTTCACGAGCGTGGCCGGATGATAGAAGCCCATCGGGTAATTATTGAGCAGTGCGGCCGTGAACACGGCCGGATAGTTGCACTTGATATAGGCGCTCGCGTAGGCGAGCAGCGCGAAGCTGGCCGCGTGCGACTCGGGAAATCCGTAGAGCGCGAACGAAGTGATGGCGAGCACGATCTTTTCCTGCGTCTCGCCCGTGATCCCGTTGCGCGTCATGCCGTCACGCAGCCGTGTTTCGATTTCCTTCATCCGCTTCTCGGATCGCTTGAATCCCATCGCGCGGCGCAACTCCTCGGCTTCGCCGCCGGTGAAGTTGGCCACGATCATCGCCATGCGCAGCAACTGTTCCTGGAAGAGCGGAACGCCGAGCGTGCGGCGCAGCACGGGTTCGAGCGAAGGATGCAGGCACTCGGCGGGCTCGCGGCCCTGGCGGCGGTTCAAGTAAGGATGCACCATCTTGCCCACGATCGGTCCGGGGCGGATCAGCGCCACCTGCACCACGATGTCGTAGAACTTTTCCGGTCGCACGCGCGGCAGTGACGACATCTGGGCGCGGCTTTCCACCTGGAACATCCCCACCGTATCGGCCGTTTGTAGCGCCCGATATACGCGCGGATCGTCCGGCGGCAAATGCGCCAGATCCACATCCTCGCCGTAGGAGTCGCGGATCATGGCGATGGAGTCTTCGAGCGCGGCCATCATGCCGAGGCCGAGCAGGTCCACTTTGATGATCCCGAGGTCGGCGCAGTCTTCTTTGTCCCACTGCACCACCACGCGGCCGGGCATGGTGGCCGGTTCGAGCGGAACCACGGAATCGAGCTGGCCCTGGCAGATCACCATGCCGCCGGAGTGCTGGCCTAGATGGCGCGGCAGGTCCTGCACGGCAGAGTAGAGTTCGTGGAATTTGCGCACGCGCGGATCGCCGATATCGAAGCCGGCTTTGCGGAAGTGCTCGCGCGGGGAGTCGTCATCGGGCTTCCAGCCCCACACCGGGACCACGGAAGCGAGCTTGCCGCACGACTCTTCGTCGAAGCCCAGCACCTTGCCCATCTCGCGCGCGGCCGAGCGTCCGCGATAGGTGATCACGTTGGCCGTCATGGCCGCCCCCAGCGGACCGTAGCGCTGATACACGTACTGGATGGCGCGCTCGCGCTGATCGCCCGAAGGCAGGTCGAGATCGATATCGGGCCACTCGCCGCGCTCTTCGGAGAGGAAGCGCTCGAACAGGAGTTCCATGCCCACCGGGTCGACCGCGGTGATGCCGAGCGAGTAGCAGACGGCGCTGTTGGCGGCCGATCCGCGGCCTTGCACCAGAATCTTTTCGCGGCGGCAGAAATTGACGATGTCCCATACGATGAGGAAGTAGCCGGCCAATTCGAGCTTTTCGATGAGCGCCAGTTCGCGTTCGATCTGGCGCTGCGCTTTCTCGTGATAAGGAACGTAGCGTTGGCGCGCGCCGAGATCGGTCATCTGGCGCAGGTATGACGGCATCGTCTCTCCGGGCGGCACCGGATAACGCGGGAATTCGTAGCCGAGATCGGCGAGTGTGAACTGCACGCGCTCGGAGAGCGTGCGGGTGTTGGCGATGGCTTCGGGTAGATCGGCGAACAGGCGCGACATCTCGCGCGCGGGTTTGAGATACCGCTCGCTGTTGCGGTCGAGCAGGCGCCCGGCGGTGGCGAGTTTCACTTTGTGGCGCAGGCAGGTGAGGGCGTCGGTGAGTTCGCGGCGGTCCGGCGTAGCGTAGGCCACGCTGTTGACGGCAAGCAGCGGGATGCCGTGATGGCGCGCGAAATCCACGGTGCGTTGGTTCCGCACTTCTTCGATGCGATGGAAATGACGCTCGACGGGCGCGTAGGTGTAGCTGCGCCCGAAGATGTCGACGAGCGAGGGATCGAGCGAGATCAAGCCGCCGCGGAACTCTTCGATCTCCTGGCGCGTCACCGCGCCTTCTCCCTTGCGTGCGCGGAGCTTCATGCGCGTCAACATGCGACACAGGTTGCGATAGCCCTCCTGGGTCTCGGCGAGTAGCGGATGCCGCCGTCCGCCCTCGCCCGTGACTTCGGCGCCGATATGGGCGCGCAGTCCGGCTTTCTGGGCGGCCATGTGGAAGCGCGGAGCACCGTAGACGCCGTCGCGGTCCATGATGGCGATGGCGGGCATGTCGAGCGCGGCGGCGGCCTCGATCAATTCTTCCGGCGCCGAACCTCCTTCCAGGAAGCTGAACGCGGATCGGGCGAAAAACTCGATGTACATGCCTCAGTCGTATCGCCCCTCCAAAAACCATCGCCCCGAGAAAAACTCGCGATACAACCGGTAGAGCCCGCCGTCGCTCAACGACAGATCCCAGTCATCGCGAGCCCATGGGTGCTCGGTCCACCAATCTCCCGAAGTGCGCCACGGACCGGCTCTCATCAACACCCGCCCCTGTACGCGTTGGCTCCAGACCTGCTCCGGCGGACCATCCTGCGGCGTCACCTTCGCCATCACCGCTGGCCGGAAGACGCGGAAGGCAAGCGTGGCGGGCGTGATCGCCAAATCGGTTTCCGCCGCCAGCGCCGCCGCCATGCGGAACGCCCCCGGGCGGTGCGTGTCGATCAACTCGGGCGAACCTACGTTCTCCTGGCCCACGATCGCCGCGATCCGCTTCAACGTCAGTTCCAGCTTCTCAGGCTCGGGCGAAGGCGGCAGGAACAACCCCTCTTGCAGCGGACGCGGCGTGGCCGGTTGCATCGCCAAGCTCACCGCTACGATGGGCGCAATAGGCGGTCGCGCTTCGAGCTCGAGCGTGAGCAGCTTCAGAAACAGGATCGGGTTGCGCATCGGCGCCGGTAGCCGGATCTCGCGATCGTGCACGGCGCGGTTTTCGAGCCGCAAAGTCAAGCGCAGTTCGAGCGCCGAGAGCCCGTGGCGGGCGAGCCGGTCGCAAAGTTGATGCAGTTGGCGCGAGAGCACGAACGAGAGCGGTTCGAGTAGATCGATGGCGTGTTCGAGCTCCATCGACTCCTCGAAAACGAGCTTGTCGCGCTCGGGCTCGAGCGGCGCGCTGGCTTGGCCTCGCGACAATCGATGGAGCCGCACGCCCTCGGCGCCGAACCGCTCCGACAATCCCTCGATGGGCAGCGCGGCCAGATCTCGCAACGTGTGGATGCCCCACAGCGCGAGCGTCTCGCGAATATCCTCCGAGGTGTCGAGCACGCTGACCGGGAGTCCGCCCAGGCGTGCCGCTTCCTCGCCGGGCGGAATCACGACGATGCCTTCATAGCCTCGGGCGGCGTGCACGGCGGCGTTACGGTTCGAGGCGACAGCCACGTTCGCTCGCGGGCCGGCGCGCGCGGCGATCACGTTGGCGATTTTTTGCGGCGATCCTAACAATCGCTCCATACCTTTGATCTCCATCACCACGGTGGATGGGTCGATTTCCTCCACCAACGGGGAAAATTCGTTCGCGATTCCGGATTCGGCGATCCCGTTCGCATGGATACAGGCGTACACGTCAGGCCACCGGCTCCAGGATGTTTTCCAGGGTAGGGCGGGCCGAGACGGTCAGTCCGGCGCGGGGCGTGCCAACGGGTTTGCGCGGTTCGTAACGCAGTTCCACGCCATCGAGTAACTGAGATACGCCGGCCGTGCCGGACCATTTCGTCTCCACGCGGCGCGATTCCACCGATAACGTGGCGCACTGGCGCGCGATCGGGTCCTGACTTACAACTACCACCACGGTTCGTGTAGGTTCTACGGCGCGGCGGAAGCGATACCAGTAATTGGGCGGGATCCGCTGGATAACGCGCTTGTCGGCATCGCCCAAGTCCACCACCACGACGCCGAAGCCGTTGGCGGCGAGCAGGAGGTCCGTGCAGCGCATGGCCGCCGGAGCGTCGCCGGTGCAGCGGATCCAGAGCAGCCGGTCCAACCGGACGCCTGCCGCGGCGGCTGAGACGGGGTCGAAGGTGTTGTCGAGGTCGACCCAGGCGCAGGTTTCGCCACACCGGGTGGCCTCAGCTAAGGTATTGATAAGGAAGCTGGTTCTTCCTGAACTCGGTTCTCCATAAATTTCTGTTATGCGGCCTCGGGGGAAGGCTAGGCCGGTGGGAGAGAGCAAGGGAGGGAAGGAGGAAAGCTGCGGCTGCAGCCGGGAAGCGGGGAGTACGGGGGCCAGAGCCAGCATGGTTTGTTCGCCTTTTGTTCGCCTGCATCTTTGACCATACGCTATGCCCGCGCCGGTGTCAATGGGTATAGTATCGGGTACCTGAATGAGGTATAGTGGTTGTTGCCAATTGTGATGCACAAAGCAAGATCTCTATACTCAGTGTTGGAGGCTGATGAGCATGGCCAGTCCTGGGGTTGCGCTCTTCAACGTGATTCGGCGCAACATGAGTTGGGAAGACTACGAAAGCGCCCTGTCCTCACGTTCGGGCGGGCTGCGGATCTTCTATAGCAACGGGAACCTCGAGATCATGACGGTTTCGGCGACCCACGAGTTCTGGAACCGCACCTTGTCGAAGATCGTCGAGACGCTCGCCGAAGAAACCGGCAAAGATCTCGCCCCGCTCGGAAGCACCACTTTCAAGCGCGAGAAATTACAGAAGGGTTTCGAACCCGATTCTGCTTTTTATTTCGAGCACGCACAGGCTTTTCGAGCAAAAGAGTTTGTCGGATCGGCCGTCGATCCAGCGCCTGAGCTGATAATCGAGGTCGACATCACCTCCCAATCGATTGATCGCTTCCCGATCTACGCCGCCTTCGGCGTGAAAGAGATCTGGCGATACGATGGCCGCCTGCGGTTCTATCGCTTGGTGGCAGGCTCGTACGAAGAGATCGACTCGAGCGACGTGTTCCCCGTCACCACCGCGCAAGCAGTGCAAGGGCAACTCCAAGCCAGCCAGTCGGCCGCGTTCGGAGATTGGATGCGTGACCTGCGCAAGTGGGCGCGCGGACAACGCCCGTCCTGATTCGCCCTTACATGCTGGCCGCCGCGGTTGTCGCCTTCGCCGGTGTCACCGTAATCGATGTCGAGGCCGGCGTAGCCAAGTCAGGATGGAACGTGGTGGTGGCCGGTGACCGGATTCGCGCTGCAGGCCCCTCATCCAGCACACCCATTCCAGCCGGCGCCGAGCGTATCGATGGACGCGGCAAGTTCCTCATGCCCGGGCTGTGGGACATGCACGTGCACGAGACCGCATCCGCGGGCGCACTCGAGCAGTACATCGCCAACGGCGTCACCGGGATCCGCGATCTGGCCGCTGACCCCGCAGCCATGTGGAAGCGAATCGATGCCGTGTCTGCGGGCAAGCAGACCGGTCCGCGGATTCTGTTTTCGGCGCCGAGCCTCGACGGTCCCAAGCCGGATTGGCCTCAGGCAACGGCGGTGAAGACTCCCGAACAAGGCCGCCAGGAAGTACGCAAACGCAAGCAACAGGGCGTCCACTTCATCAAGATCTACAACGGGCTTTCGCGCGAGGAGTTCTTTGCGATCGCCGGCGAATGCCGCCGCGTGGGGATCCCGATGGTGGGTCACACGCCGGACTCCGTTTTGACGCTCGAAGCAGCCCGCGCCGGGATGAAAAGCGTCGAGCATCTGGAAGGCGTGCTGCGCGACGCGCGGCGCGGAGATTCGGGAAAGCTCTTCGCCGAATATGCGCGGCTGCGATTCTGGCAATGCCCGACGCTCGTTCTGCTGCGAGCCATGGCCATGCGAAACGATCCGAAGTTCCGCGCCGACCCGCGGTTGAAGCTGTTCTCGAAGGCATGGACGCCGGGCGAGGAAACCGTGCATCCGCTCGAACAGGCAAGGCGAACACGCGATTACCGCGACGCCATCGCCGTCGTGGGCCAGATGTTCCGCGCCGGCGTCCCCATGCTCGCCGGTACCGATACAGGTAATCCGTTCGTGCTGCCGGGCTTCAGCTTGCATGACGAACTGGCGTTGCTCGCCGAAGCCGGAATTCCCACGGCCGATGTGCTCCGCATGGCCACTTCGAACCCGGCGCTCTTTCTCGGGATGGAGCGGGACCTCGGCTCAGTCGCCACCGGTAAACTCGCCGATCTCCTCCTGCTCAATGCAAATCCGCTGCTCGACGTACGGAACACCGTGCGCATCCATACGGTAGTGGCCGACGGACGCGTTGCCACCGGGCAACAGTTGTCGAAGCTCGCCGACCAGTCGCATCGCTGACAGACATTTACGATATCTTTACAACCCCGGGGAATCCTTTTGCCCCGTCACCGCGTTTATATCGGTGTGGGACGCGGCACTCGACGCCGCGCGAGAAAGGAAGGAAAGAAGATGCCTGTTGTAGAGACCAGAACTGCGCCCGTGCGGGAATTGACCGGCGACGTATCTTGCTATATCTGCACGCGGATCGTGAAAGCGGCGGTGGTGGTGAGCGGAAAGCGTCCGCGCGTGCGTCCGGGCCAGAAATGCCAGCGTTGCGGCTCGGCGATCGACTCGGCGGCCGTGCTCCGCGTGGATGCGGCTCCGCACCCCATTGCGACGGCTGTCCTCAACTGATCCGCCCGAATTGATATAGTGAAGGCAGGGTACGCGATGAAAAAGAAAACCCAGCCAGTGGAAGAACCGGTGGTCGCCAAGGAGATCCTCGAGCGCGCCAAGAAGGCCGCCGACACCGACAAGCTGCGTCCGGTGGCCAAGTGCAGCGTCTGCGGCGGCGAATCGTCGGCCGCGCTCGGCATGCCGAACGCCGGCGAGCAGTTGTGCTGGGTATGCCGGCGCTTGAAGATCAGCGCCTGGCGCGATAGCGACATCCAGATGAACGCTCAGGAATAGAAGTCGAGCGTCTTTCCCATCCCCTTCGCCAAGGCAAGCTCGTAGACGTACCCGGCCACGGCGATGTCTTGCACCCCGAGTCCATTCGATTTGAAGATGGTGATTTCATCGGCGCTCGAGCGGGAGCGCGTGCCGGCAACTACGTCTTGTAGCTGACACAGGCGGGGGGTGTTCCAGTCTTCGGGTGTCCACGCGAGAATCAGGTCACCGGATTCGATGCGAGCCTGATCCAGCGCGTCCACGGCGATGAGGCCTGCGCGGGCCACCAGTTCCGCCGGCAGTTCCCGGCGCTGCGCGTTGTTCGATCCCATCGCGTTGACGTGAGCGCCCGCCGCCAGCCACTCCGCTTCGAGCACGGGATCCTTGGCGAACGTCGCGGTCACCACCACATCGGCGCCGCGAATGGCCTCTTCGGCGGAAGCCGTGGCGGCTGCGCCCATCTGCCCGGCGAACGCTTCGCGCTTTTGCTGGTTGCGGCTCCACACCCGGACCTCGTCGATCTGACGCACGCAGCGGATCGCCTCCACCTGCGCGGCTGCCTGGAATCCGCTGCCGATGACACCGAGCGTGTGGGCATCGGGCTTGGCCAACGCATCGGTCGCTACGCCGCTGGCGGCTCCGGTCCGGATCTGGCCGAGATGATTGGCCGCTATCAACGCAAGTGGTTTCCCCGTTGCCGCGTCGAACAACTGCACGGCGAACCACGCGCCGTGCTTGACGTGGGTGGAGTAGATTTTGACGCCGAGGTAGTTCCCGAAAGCTCCGGCCAACTGATGCAGCACTGTGCCCTGCGGTGTCACCAGCCGCCGCCGAGCCTGGTTTTGCGCCGCGCCCGCAGCTAGGGCGGCGAACGATTCTCGCACCAGCCGGACCGCTTCCGGCATCGGCAACAGTTGGCGCACTTCGGATTCCGAGATCTGGAGCATTCTCTTATTGTGCGCGCAACGGCCTGTGCCCGCCGAAGCTGCCATCACGACCGGTCCGTCCGTGGCTATCGGGACACGGGAGGAAACATCACGGCTGGTCCATCCGCGGCGCGAATGGCCACGCCAGTCAGATTGGTATTTTGGGCGCTGACCTCGACCAACCCGCGCTTGCCGAGCACCAGATCCTCGGAGAACTTCTCTTCTAGCCGGATCCGCACTTGCCCGTAAGCAGGCAGCGGCGTCGTTTCGGTGCCGAGGCGGAAGCGGCCGCGTTCGTCATAGAGAACGATCTGCGCGGTGGCCGCCTCGCCGCCGGTGTTGACCAGCACCACCGTGGTGGAAACGTCGCCCGTATTGTCGAACGCGAGCATCAGCTTGCTCGCAAATGCCCGTTGCGAAGGAATCGTGTTCTCGTAGACAGTCAACGGAGGTGCCTGGCCCGTGCGTGCCTGGCGCAGGCGCGCGTAGCCGGTGATCACCGGCTGAAATCCTGCCTCTGCCCATCCGGCCGATGCGGCGGGCTCGCGGTCCACGGTGGAGAAACTGACCGCTTCGCGGCGAGGTACGGTCTGGCTCACCTGCGGCTTGCGCAATTCCTCGTTCGGGAACCACAACGGTAGTTCCTCACCGCCCGATTTCTGCCAGAACTGGAGCGTTCCCGGCTGATCGCGCTCGGCCGAGTTGAACAGTTGCACTGATGTCGTCCAGCCGCTTCCGGAAGCGATGTAGGGAATGCCACGAACGGACGTCACCGGCGTCGAGCCGAGCACCGGATTCGGCGCCATCCCGCTGCCCTTGCGGCGCAGAGCCGATGCCAGGAGTTGTCCTCCCGGTAGGGCGAACTCGACCGTGCCTTTGAGCCCGGCCGTCTTGCCGCCCATGGCGGCTTCGTTCACCAGCGAGACTACCGTGTGGCCGCGCCGCGAAAGCGCGATGGCCGGCCCGGTGCGTGCATCGGTACCGTTTTCGTTCCGGACGGTCACACTCACGGTTGCCGGTCCTTCGCCGACATTGGCGAGCGCCACTTCTGTGGACCCGTCATTGCCGTGGTCAAAGGGCACGATTACGCGATCTCCGATGGAGTTGGCGAGCGGAACGAAAGCGTCGAGCGGAGGTAGCGCGCCGCCTGTGCCAACTGATCGCTGCAGCACGACATAGGCGGCAACGGCGCCGCCCGGGCGAAACTCGGCCCATCCCTGCTGCAGGGTGCGGCTGGTTCCCGCGGTCTCATACACGCGTACGCCGAGCGGAGGAACCGTTTCTTCAATGAGCGACGTAGCGCGAGTGCGGCCGGCGAAGTCGATCGGCCAGTCTTCCCCGGCTTTCGGTTGGCCCGATTGGCTCGGCGCTTGCCGGAACTGCAGCGCGAACGATGCATCCTGGGCGCCGAGATTGACCACGTACACCTTCGATTTCCAGCCCGCGCCATCGGAGAGGTGCGAAAGATACTCCGGCACCACGATGTAGAACGTGACCGGAAATGCCAGTAGCGCCCGATCCGTTCCTGCTTCGCGCACCGTAACCAGGTCCGAGTACGCGCCCGGATCGAGACCGGCCGGATCGAGCGAGAAGATGATCGTGGCGGGCAGCGTCTGCGAACTGAGGATATGCGAGATCCACGGCGCTTGGGTCACTACACGGAATGGCACCGCATCTCCTGGTGAGCTGACTTTGACTGGGAGCGTGATCTTCGTGGTGGCTCCGGACTTGGCGAAGGCGGCCGGCAGGCGCGGATCCGATGTGACCTCGGGCGGCGGCGCTGGAGTCACCTTGAGCCGCACTCGAATGTACATGGCGCGTCCGTCGGAGGTGACAGTAAGTGCCCCCTCGTAGTCCCCGGTCGTCGCGGGAGCCTTGATTTCCAATGCCAAGTCGCACGGGTAAGGACTGGTGACGCACGGAGACAGGCCTGCGTTGAGCGAGCCAGAGAGCCAATCGCCACCGTCGGTGGTATAGGTGGCCAGCACCGTTTCGAGTCTTTTGTCCGGCCGGCTCAGGTCATCCATCCGGATCTCCTTCCGGGCGGTCCGGCCGGCCTGCACGGTCAACTCCACGACGTCGGGGAGCGCCGTGAGGCTGTCGCCCGGAACACCCAGCCTGACTGGGATCCTCACTTTCTGGTTGGTTTCCGAACTCGATAGCTGAACGTAGCCGAGATGCGCGCCTGCTTTGATCTGAGCGGCCGAGTCGAAGTCTTGTGAGATGGTGAAATCGAATGGCGGCGTTGCCGTAATCTTGGTTCCCGGATCCCCATCAGGCAGCCCCACGCGCAACCAGGGCAGGGAGGGCGTGGAGATGACTACCGCTTCGATCGTGACGGGCAGGGTGGGTCCCGTGACCCGTACTCCGATGCTGTCGGCTCCGCGGTTGAAACAGACGGTCAGGCCTCCAATCTCGTTGCCGTCGCACGGGGGCGGGTTGGGGATGGTGGCCGTGAGCAAAGGCGTTTGAGCGGCGGCCGGACCCAATCCCAGCAACAGCCCGAAAACAAATCGGCGAAACATGTTTGCCTGAATATAGCACGCAAGTTGCCAATCTCTGTTCCTTGGCCACCCCGGTTCGATCTGGCTGTTAAAATCAGAAGACAAGTAGATGTCGGCAGAAAACAACGCGGGCCGGCCAGGTGTACGCCAACTCTTCGGGCAAATTCGCCAGCAACTGGTTCCCCTCAACTCACGAGTGTGTTACTTCGCCGCAGCCAGGCCGCTGACGGAAGAGGATGTGCGCGACTACGTCGAGGATCCGGTGGCGGCGCTGCCACCCTCGATGCTCGAGCAACTTCCCAAAGTCGTTCTGCTGCTGGTTCCCTACATCGAACGGGGCAACGGGAAGACTTCGGGCAAAGCCAACGGCCATGCCGCACCTCCCAAAGAGGACTTGGTCTGTCAGGATGCCCCCGACGAGTCGCGTGCGTTGCGATCGGTGCAGTGGATGGATGGCGACGAAGCTGTGATCGCATTGGCCATCGAAGAGATGGAAGTGGCCGATTACCACTACGAGCTTTACCAGCAACTGGCTTGGCGGCTGGCCGAAAATGTCGCCTCGGAGTCTTTCGAGAGCTACTTCGCGATGTTGCGCGAGGAACTGAGCAACCGGATGCATGGCGAGGTGGATGAAGAAAGCTGGCAACGGAAGCAATCGCTGTTGCGGCGCGGGGCAGGGAGGCGCGACTCGAAGGCGTTTCGCGAGTACGCCAAAAGCTCCTTGGTCGACACGCTCACGCTCTATCTCCATGGGATCTGCTGCGACATCGACGTGGAGCCGGGTCCCCGGCAGTTGCCGAGCCGGAACCTGCGGCGGCGTCTGAAGCTGCTCCAAGGGCTATTCCCGCAACCCAAGGGCTACGCGGTTTTTCCAGAAGAACTCGATCATCTCGAAGCCGCGAAATAGCTCAAACCGTGTCCGCTAGGGCCGATGAGGTCCATAGCGATGCGTGCTGCAACCCATTGGCGCGCTGCCGGACTCGCCGTGGTCTGGTGCGTGACCGCTTTGAGCCAAACGCCGGTGTTGAAGGTGACCCCGGCCACGCTGTCGTATGCCTACACGGTGGGTGACCCCAAACTACCGGCTTCGCAAAAGCTTTCGATCGCGGGCGCCAAGACGGGTACCAACTTCACGGTGCTGGCCTCCGGAGGGCCGTGGCTCAGTGTGACGCCGCTCTCGGGAACCACTCCGGCGACACTGCAGGTCACGGCCAACCCGACGACCCTCGCCGTGGGCAACTACACGGGAGCCATCTCGATAACCAGCGGCGGAACCGCACCTGAGACCGTGATCGTGGCAGTGACCTTGGCCGTGGCTGCGCCTCCGGCGACCCTCGATATCTCCCCCAACCCAATCACGCTGACCTACGTGCGAGGCAATACGCCGCCTTTTCCCATCGGGCTTGGCTTGTCTACCTCCGGCCAAGTGCTGTCCTACACCGCGACCGCCGGTGGCGGCACGTGGCTCTCGGTGACTCCCAAGTCCGGCGCCGTCTTTCCTGCATTCCCCACCAATCTGACCGTGACCGTCAATCCCGCCGGCCTCGTGCCAGGAGCGTACAAGGGCACGATTACGATTGCTGCGCCTCTGGCCTCGAATAAGACCACTACTGTCAACGTAAACCTGACCGTGGAACCGGGACGCCCCTTGTTGTCGTCGATTTGGCCGTCACGAATCACTCAGGGAGCGCAAGCGACCACCGTTACGCTCCAGGGCGACAACTTCTTCTCCGGGACCACAGTCAAAAGCGGAGGTACCACGCTCACCTCCACGCTCGTAGGGCCCAATGTGATGACCGCGGTCATCCCCGCCACCATGCTCATCGCGGCGGGTAATCTCAGTCTCATCGCCAACAATCCCGGTACCGGAGGCGGAGACTCGGCTGCCCAGACGTTCACCGTGCTCTCCTCGATCCCGGCCATCTCGTCCGTAGTGGACGCCGCCAGCCTCAAGACCGGAGCCATCTCACCCGGCGAGATGCTGGTCCTGTTCGGAACCGCGCTTGGTCCGGACGCGCTGGCCTCGTTCGTCGTGCCTCCCAGCGGACAGCGCATCGCGACCTCGCTCGCCAACACGACCGTTCTGTTTGATTCGACGCCCGCGCCCATCATCTACGCGTCGGCGACTCAAACCGCTGTGCTCGCGCCCTACGACATCTCCTCGAAGAGCACCGTACAGGTCAAGGTCAATTCCAATACCACGCTGTCGAATACGGTGACGTTGAATGTCCGCCCTGCCGGGCCGTCCATCTTTACCCTCGCCGGAACCGGACAGGGCCAAGCCGTCGCGTTCAACTACGACGAAGCCACCGGACTCTATACGCTCAACTCCGATACCGCGCAGACCACCCGAGGATCGATCATCATCTTCTACGCAACCGGCACGGGGCTTCCCTCTCCGGCCCGTCTCGACGGCGAACTCGTGTCGGGCATTGCCACCTCCGTGCCGCCGAATATCTTCGTGCAGATCGGCGGTTCGGACTCAGCGATCCTCTATGCTGGCGGCGTCGTCGGCCTTACCGCCAGCATCTGGCAATTCAATGTCCGCGTGCCGCAGATCCCGGGCAGCAAGCAGACGCCGGTGAAGGTGATCATCAATGGCGTCGAGAGTCCCGATGGTGTCACAATCTCGGTGAAGTAGCCTCTACGCAATCTTGTTGCGCAGAATCCCGATCCCCTCGATCTCCACTTCCACCACATCGCCCGACTTCATCGGCGACGTCTTCCCCGGCGTGCCCGTGAACAGCAAGTCACCAGGCAACAGCGTCACCGATTGGCTGATGAAGCTCACCGCGCTCGCGCAGTCATGCACGAGGTGCGACGTGTGGTCGCTCTGCATCACTTGCCCATTCAGCCGCGTCTGGATCTTCAGGTTCCCGTAATCAATCCCGCGAACGATCACCGGACCCAGCGGTCCAAACGTATCCGCGCCCTTGGCGCGCCACCACTGCACATCCTTCACCTTGGGATCGTTCTGCCAGATCCGCTCGGAAACGTCGTTGCCGCAAGTCACGCCGAAAATGCAGTCGGAGGCTTGCTCCTTGCTCACGCGCGCCGCCTTCTTGCCCATCACCACCACCAGTTCGCATTCGAAATGGACGTTAGTGGCGCCCGCCGGGAACACGATCGGATCCTCGGGATTCTGCAGACAGCTCGGCGGCTTGTAGAACGGCTCCGGGTTCGAACGCGGAGCGGCCTTTCCGAGATGGCTCTGATAGTTGCCCGCCAGCGCCAGGATCTTGGTTGGCGCCGCGATCGGGTGCAGCAGCTTCACGTCGGCCAGCTTGTGCGTGGCCCCCGTGGGCTTCGGGTTGGCGAACAGGTCGCCGCTCAACTGCCGCACCGTTTCTCCTTCCACGATGCCGAAGGCGGTGACATTGCCTTTGCGAAAACGGCAGTACTTGGTGATCTTCGATTGTGCCTGAGCCGCGGGAACGAGTCCGGCGGCGGCGAAGCCGGTAATGATTTGGCGTCGATTCATAGGTGAACAAGATGTATATCACGAACGCGCGGTCCAGGCAAAGCCACCCCGTGAGCACCGCGAGCGCCACCCGGCGGCTATCATGAAACAAGCGCCACGTCGAGACGGGCGCCGAGAGGAGTCCGCGTGCTTCATCTTGTTCGCCGCTCGCTTCTGGCGGCAGGTTTGTTCGGGTTCTCCCTGCCCGCCGTGGCGGATTTGACCCCGGAGCAGAAGCTGATCGATTTTCAGCAACTGGCTGCCACCTACGCCAAGAACTATGCTCCCTACGAGTGGAAGGTCGAGGTGGAGAAATTCGATCTGTTCGACCTGCGCCCGTGGCTCGAAAAGGTCAAGAACAGCAAAGACGATATCGAATTCTTCGAGATTTGCTTTCAATACATCGGCTCGCTCAACGACGGGCACTCGCAACTCCAACTGCCCTCCGATTTTCAAGCCTACCTCGGATTCGTGGTCGATCTTTACGATGACAAGCCGCTCATCGACTTGATTGACCGCCGGCGGCTTCCCCCGGCCCGATATCCTTTCGCCGAAGGCGACGAGTTGATTTCGGTCGACGGATTGACCGTCGACGAGTGGATCGCCAAGCTGCTCCCCTACAACTCCACCGGCAACCCTCGAAGCAACCGCCGCTTTGCCCTTCAGACAATCACCTTTCGGCCGCAGGTCTTCTATCCGGCGGCCCACCGAATCGGTGACACGGCCACGGTCGTGATCCGCAGCGGAGGCAAAGACGAGAGCTATTCCATTCCCTGGAGCAAGACCGGAACGCCGATGGAGAATGCCGGCAGGATCCCCAACTTCCGCACGGCCGCGCCTCGCCGGCCTGCGGTTGCCGCCAGTGACGACGTGATGCCGGGCTCGAAGCTTCTCGCCTCGCTTCAGAACTGGCGCATGAGCCGGCCCGTGAATTCGGTGCTCAATTTCGGGTCGCTTTCCCCAATCTACCGGCTGCCGGCGAACTTCCAGGTCCGCCTCGGCCGCGCGCTCACTGACCAGTTTCTTTCGGGAACCTTCACGTCGGGCACCACCCGCATCGGCTTTATCCGGATTCCCGATTTCGACCCGGCTTCCACCACTCTAGCCTTGCAGCAGTTCGCCGCCGAGATCGCGTTCTTCGAAGCCAACACCGACGGACTCGTCATCGACGACATGCGCAACCCCGGCGGTAATGCCTGCTACATGAACGAATTGATTCGATTGCTGACGCCTTACCGCTTCCGCTCGATCGGACTCGAGATCCGCGCCACGGCGAACTGGATCGCCGCTTTCTCATCCGAGATCGAGAACGCCAAAGCTCTCGGAGCTCCCGCCGCCACCATCGCCTTGTTGCAGACCTACCTCGACTCGATCAAGACCGCCTACGCGGAGAACCGCGGACGCACCGGGCCTCTGCCGATATGCACCGTCTCGCTCGATCTACCCCCGGCAACCGACGCTCGAACCGGCCGCATCGCTGCGTACACGAAACCCATCGTTGTCCTCGTCGATGAGATGTCCGCCTCCGCTGGAGATGCCTTCCCGGCCACCCTCCAGGACAGCGCTCGCGCTACTATTCTCGGCTACCGGACCATGGGGCTCGGCGGGTCCGTCATTCAGTTCGACACCACCAGCTTCTCCGAAATTATCGGCGGGGTGACAGTCACGCTCATGAATCGAAAAGACCCCATCGTCACCAGCGAGTACCCGACTGCTCCCTACGTAGAAAACATCGGTGTTCGACCTGACGCCTACTACGACTACATGACGAAAGCCAACCTTACCGACCGCGGGGCCGCATTTGTAACGCACTTCACGCAGGTTCTTGTCCAATCCATTCAAGGGCGATGAGACACCCGCACCGCGATATTCCCCCCACAGGGAGGGTGCTCCCCAATACGGGGGTACGCCGCCCCCATGTAAGAAGTATTACAAATTTGTGCCTGCCCTCTTGACACGGGAAAAGGCCTACTGTAAAATCAAAGTAATCGATTACAGGCGAACCGTTGGGCTTGGGCGGCCCTTTCCTCCGAGGCGTGTTCGCCTGTACCCCTTTTGGGGTGCCTTACTCAGGCAGTTGCTCCAACTGCTCTGAGGCTCCCGCATGATTCCCTGATCCTCAGTTCTGTCGCCAGCCGTAAATGCTGCGGAGCCCTTTCCGGATCCTGCATACGCGATAGCAACAACTTTGCTGCCTCCCTCCCCACTTCTCCGGCAGGTTGGCTCACCGTAGTCAGGGTCGGGTTCAAACACAACGCCCAGCCCACATCGTCGAATCCCACGATTGCGATGTCTCGAGGCACCTGCAGCGATGCCTCCCGAATCGCCTGCAACGCTCCCGCGGTCTGAAGGTGACCCGCGCAGAAAACCGCCGTCGGCCGTTGCGTTGACTGCAGCAACTGCTTCATCGCGGCGAACCCGCCCTCCTGTGTCCAGGGAGACTCGACCTGGAGGTGGTCGTCCATCGGCAACCCCGCCCGATCCAGGGCAGCGGCGTAGCCGCGTTTCCGATCATGCGCGGTACTGACTGTAAGCGGGCCATTGATGATGGCTATGCGCCTGTGGCCAAGCTCGATCAGGTGAGTCACAGCCTCCTCGGCGCCTTCCATGTTGGTGACGCTGACCACATCCACCGGCAAGTCTCCGGGCAACCGTGACACGGCGACCATGGGTAGCCCCGCTTCGAGCAGCGGCGAGTAGGTTTCCTCGGGCTCGATTCCCGGCGCGAAGATCAATCCCGCCATTGACTCGGCGCGCAGGTTCGCGGTCAGGTTGCGTTCCCGCTCTGGAGCGTCATAGTAGATGCCCAGCAGGATCGAGTAGCCCGCTTCTCCCAGAATCTCTTCCGCGCCGCGGAGCATTCCCGCGTAGAAAACATTGTCGAGGTAGGGAACAACAATCCCGATGATGTGTGTTTCGCGCGCGCGTAGGTTGCGCGCCAGCCGATTGGGTTGGTAGCGAAGCTCCTCGGCTACCTGACGCACTCGTAGCGCGAGGTCATCGCGAACGTTCCCCACGCCGGTGAGCACGCGCGACACCGTGGCGGTAGACACGCCGGCGCGAGCCGCCACATCTTTGATGGTTGCGACCCCAACAGACGCACGTTTACCATCTCTCCGATCCGTTTCGCCCATTGAAGGGGATATTACTCGATTTCGGGACACGGAGTCAAAAGTGGCTAGGCGAGCGCCTGTTCCATATCAGAGACAATGTCCCCGGCATGCTCAATTCCCACCGACAGCCGCACCAGATCGTCACCGATTCCAAGCCGTTGGCGCTGCTTGGGTGAAATGTCGCGATGCGAGCTCATGGCTGGGTAGAGGATCATCGAATGCACGTCGCCCAACGAGGTTGCCTTCACCACCAGCTTGAGCCGGTTCAGGAATGCGAAGATCTGCTCGCGGCCGGCGCCAGCAACGCTGAAGCTCACGATGGCTCCCCGGTGCGGGCTCGCGAAAATGCGATCGATCGTCTCGCGATCGGGATGTTCCGGGTTGCCCGCCCAGTGGACCCGCGATACGCGCGGATGCTTGCCGAGCCACGCCGCGATTTCCGCCGCGTTGGCGCATTGGCGCTCCATGCGCAGCGGGAACGTCTTGATGCCGCGCATGGCGAGGTAGGCTTCGAATGCGCCGAGGTTCGGTCCGGTTGTTCTTGCCAGTGCGCGCAGCACGGGCAAGTGCGCTGCATCGCTGATGATCGCCCCGCCCAGAACGTCGCCGTGGCCGGAAAGGTACTTCGTGAGGCTGTGGACCACGAGATTCGCGCCCAGCTCGAGCGGCCGCACCAGCAGCGGCGTGGCGAACGTGTTGTCCACCACGAGCGCGGCGTCCACCGTCTTCACCGCGGCCGCGATGCGATCGAGCGCGCCTACGCGCAGCAGCGGATTCGAGATCGTCTCCATCACCACGCACCCGGGCTTGGCATCGGCGATCGCCGCTTCCACCGCTGGCAAATCGCAGATATCCACCCATCGCACCTCGACGCCCGACGGCTCGAAGACGTTCATCACGAGCTTGACCGTGGCTCCGTAAAGCGCGCTCGCCACCACCACGGACCGCCGCCGGTCAGTGAGCGCCGCCTGGATCGCCACCTGCATCGCTAGCATTCCGGAAGACGTAGCCAATGCGCCCGCCCCGTTCTCGAGTTTGGTCAACAACTGCTCGAGCGCGTGGTTGGTGGGGTTGTCGTAGCGCGCGTAGGCGTAGCCCGCGATCTCGTCGGCGAACACGCGGTCTGTCGTTTCGATGTCCTCGTATAGAAAACTCGAGGCAGGCACGATCGGCGTCGTGACGGGAATGGCGGTGTCGGCCTTCTGGCGGTCGCCTGCGTGGACCGCTTGCGTATGGATGTTCATCGCGGCTATTTCCTCTTCCAGCGGACCCCGTCTTTGGTGTCCTCGAGCACGATGCCCTGATCGAGCAGTTGCTGGCGGATCTCGTCGGCGAGTTTGAAGTTCTTCGCTTTCTTGGCGGCCGTGCGTTCGGCGATCTTCGCTTCCACATCGCCGTCGCCCAACGAGCCCGCTTGCGCCGTTGGCGCCAGCACGGCGAAGATGTCGTCGAAATGGGCCAGGAACGCATTGGCCGTTGCAGCATTGCCCGCTTTGAACTCGCCCGAATCCATTGCCGTGTTGATCTGTCGGACCCAATCGAATACCGCACCCAGAGCCCCGGCCGTGTTGAGGTCGTCGTCCATGCACTCGTCAAACGCGCTCGAGGCGGCTCCCGTGGCTGTTCGCACGGATTCGCTTTCTCCTTCCGGGAACTTCGACGTTTCCAAGCGCAGCTTGAAGTCGCGCAGACGCGCCAGGCTCTTCGCTGCGCCCTGCAGGCCGTCCATCGTGAAGTTGAGCTTGTTGCGATACGGAACTTGAACCAACAGGTAGCGGATCGCCTCAGGTGGATAACCCTTGGCCAGCAGATCGCGCAACGTGTAGAAGTTGCCGAGTGACTTGGCCATCTTCTGGCCTTCCACCATCAAATGTTCGGCATGGAGCCAGAAGCGAGCGAACGGCTTTCCCGTGATCGCCTCAGATTGCGCGATCTCGTTCTCGTGATGCGGAAACGTCAGGTCCACGCCGCCGGTGTGGATGTCGAGCGTCTCGCCGAGATACTTCATCGCCATCACGGAGCACTCGATGTGCCAGCCGGGGCGGCCCGCGCCGAGCGGGGAGTCCCAGTAAGGCTCGTTGTCTTTGCGGGACTTCCAAAGCACGAAGTCGCGCGCATCGTCTTTGTCGTACTCGTCCACGTCCACGCGCGCGCCTGCTTTCTGCCCGCTGAAGTCGATGTGCGAGAGCTTGCCGTAACCCGGAAAATTCGCGATTCGGTAATAAACGGACCCGTCACTGAGATAGGTGAAACCCTTTGTCTCGAGCTGCTGGATCGCCTCCACCATCTCGTGGATATGCTCGGTAGCGCGCACCAGCTTTTCGGGCCGCTGCATGCGCAGCGTATTCATGTCCTCGAGGAACGCTTCCTCGTACTGACGCGTGTACTCGGAGAGCGTCTGGTTGCGTTGCATCGCGTTGCGGATGATCTTGTCTTCCACGTCGGTGATGTTCATCACGTGCTGCAGTTGGAAGCCTCGATAGTGCAGCCAGCGGCGCAGGATGTCCTGGAACGAGAAGGTCCTCAAGTTGCCGATGTGGACGTAGTGGTAGACGGTGGGGCCGCAGGTGTACATGCGAACCGTTTTTCCGTCGGCCGGAGCGAATGGTTCCACTTGCTGCGTGAGCGTGTTGTAGAAGCGCAGAGACATGCGGAGGATCTTTCTATCGTAGCGTGCAGCCGCACTCGAGCCCCCCGGGCGGCGAGGCGCGAGCCAGTATACTTGCTCTATGTCCCAGAGCTACGTGGCGCGCACTCCGGGGTCACGCGACCTCTATGAACGCGCGCTGAAGGTGTTTCCCAACGGCGTAACGCACGTGGGCCGCTACCTGGAACCGCATCCCCTCTACGTTTCGCGCGCGGCAGGCTCGCGCAAGTGGGATGTCGACGGCAATGAGTACGTCGACTACTTCGGCGGACACGGCGCGCTGATGCTCGGGCACTCCCATCCCGCGGTTGTAGCCGCGGTCACCGAGCAGGTAGCCAAGGGAGCGCACTACGGCGCTTCGCATGAGCTCGAGATCGAATGGGCGGAACTGATCCGCTCCATGGTGCCGAGCGCGGAACGAGTCCGCTTCACCATTTCCGGCACGGAAGCTACTCATCTCGCGCTCCGCATCTCTCGCGCCTTCACGGGCCGCAACAAGATTGTTCGCTTCGCTGGACATTTCCACGGCTGGCACGATCATGTGTCCTTCCCCCCGGGAGGTGCTCCGGGCATCTTGCCCGGAATCGTCGCCGACACGATCATCTGCCCGCCGAATGACGGCGTTCGGCTGCGCGAATTGCTCGATCAGCACGAGTCGGAAGTTGCGGCCATTATTGTGGAGCCCACCGGTGCTACGTTTGGCCACGTCCCTGGAGCGCCAGAGTTTCTCTACGAACTGCGCTCCGTCACCAAGGCTCACGGCATCGTGCTGATCTTCGACGAAGTCATCTCCGGGTTTCGCTGCTCCCCGGGCGGCGCGCAGCAATTCTACGGTATTACGCCGGATCTCACGTCGCTCGCGAAGGTTCTGGCGGGAGGCTTCCCGGGTGCCGCGCTGGTGGGGCGCGCCGACATTCTCGCCATGCTGGCGTATACCGAAAAGGCTGGCCGCATCCAGCCTCCAGCCGTAGCGCATCAGGGAACATACAATGCGGGTCCCGTTTCGGCCGCCGCGGGCATCGCCACGCTGAAGCTGATCCGCGATACGCGCCTCATTGACTGCGCCAATCGCACGGCCGCCGCCATCCGCGACGGAATCAACGCGGTAATCGCTCGCCTCGGGCTCGGCTGGTGCGCCTACGGCAAGTTCTCTGACTTCCACATCTACTGCGGCGCCGCAACCACTGACGACATTTACGACGGCCGCATACCGTGGACCGCGCTCAAGGGCGCGCCTTCGGAGCTGGTACACGCCGTTCGCACCGGATTCCTGCGCGAAGGCATTGACGTGACGGGCTGGCCGGGCGGTTTGGTTTCCGGCGTCCACACCGGTGACGACGTCGACCGCACGGTCAGCGCCTTCGAGCGCGTCATCGGGAGCCTGCGAGACGAGGGCGTCTTGTGAGTCCAGTCCCTGCGCGTGAGCGCGGGACCTCCGCGCCGCTCACCGTCGCATCGCGAGTTCGCTATCGCGTGATGGCGTTGGTTTTCCTGGCGGCGGTGATTACGTATCTCGACCGCGTGTGTATCTCGGTGGCCGCGCCTTCGATGCAAGCCGATCTCGGGCTCACGCAGCGCCAATTCAGCTTCGTGTTCACGGCGTTCTATGTGGCGTACACGCTAGCGGAAATGCCGGCCGCGGTCTTGGGTGACCGTTGGGGGCAGCGCGTGACGCTGGTACGGATCGTCGGCTGCTGGTCTCTCTTCACCGTGATCACGGGCCTCACGCGCAGCCTCACGCAACTGCTCACTACGCGATTCTTGTTCGGAGCAGGCGAGGCGGGTGCGTTTCCCACGCTGTCGCGTGCGTTGTCGCGATGGTTCCCTGCGCACGAACGCAGCCGGGCCAACGGACTCATGTGGACCGGCGCCCGTCTGGGCGGCGCCATTTCGCCGGCGCTCGCGGTGATGGTGATGGCGTGGTTCGGATGGCGCTGGGCGTTCGCACTGTTCGGATTGCTCGGCCTTGCCTGGTGCGCTGTTTGCTGGAGTTGGTTCCGGGACGATCCGGCGGACCACGCACAAGTGAACCAAGCCGAGCTCGCCGAAATCCGAGTAGGTGCGGCGCCGCCGCCGGCGCACGGCCAGAAGGTCCCGTGGTTGGCGCTAATCACAAACCGCGACATCTTGTTCCTGTTCGCCAGCTATTTTGCCTCTGGCTTCGGCTTTCAGTTCTTTGTGACGTGGCTGCCCACCTACCTGCAGCGCGAACATGGGCTCACGCTCACGCAATCGGGACTCTATGCCTCGTTGCCACTGGCGGCGGGAGCTACGGGATGCGCACTCGGTGGCGTGATCGCTGACTGGGTAACGCACCGCACGGGGAATCTCGTGTTAGGCCGGCGGCTGATGGGTTGCGGCGGATTCTGGATGGGCGCGCTCGGCTTCGCCGCGGCAATCGGTGCGGGTTCGCCCGGTGTAGCGATCCTGTGCCTTGCGTTTGCCTCTGGTGCCCACGATCTCACTCTGCCGGTCTTGTGGGCCACCAGCACCGATATTGGCGGCAAGTTCGGCGGCACCGCCAGCGGCTGGGTGAACTTCGCCTCGAGCCTGAGCGGAATGCTCGCGCCCATTGCGGCTTCAGAGCTGCAGCAGTTCTTCGGTTCCTTCAACGCCACCTTCTATGTGGCCGCTTCGGTGTACGTGATCGGCGGCGCGCTGTGGCTTTTCATTGACCCTCGAAAGAAAGCGATCGGTTGAAACATGGCCAAGATTCCGTATCTCTATCAGCACCACACGTGGCCCGAGTTGGGCGAAGTCGCCAAGAAGCAGCCGGTGGTGGTGCTGCCCATCGGGTCCGTTGAGGATCACGGTCCGCACCTGCCACTCGATGTCGACAACTTCCTCATCTGGGAAATCTGCGTGGAAGCGGCCAAACGCGCCGATGGCGACATCCTGCTGATGCCGATCATTCCCTACGGATTCGAGACGCATCACATGGATTTCCACGGGACCATCGACGTGGGCATGGAGCACCTCTTGCACTTCGTGCTCGACGTGACCAAGAGCGTGGCGCATCACGGCTTCAAGCGGATCCTGATCGCCGACGGGCACGGGTCGAACATGCCGATTCTCGAATTGGTGTCGCGGCGGACGATTCTCGAAACCGAAGCGCTCTGCGCGGCGTTCCTGTGGCCTTCACTCGCGCTCGACGATATCCGCCGTGTCCGCGAGTCGCCGCGCTGCGGCATGTCGCACGCGTGCGAACTCGAGACTTCGGTGTATCTCTACCTCGATGCTCAGCGCGTGCAGATGGACAAAGCGGTGAAGGAGATGAACCTGCCGCCTTCGGACTTCATCTGGCAGGACCTCACCAATCCCGGGCCGATCCGCATGATGGACTGGTGGACGTGCTTCTCGAAGACCGGTATCAATGGAGATCCGACGCTGGCGACCGCTGAGAAGGGCAAGATCATCTTCGAAGCGGTGGTGAACAACTTCGTGAAGTTCGCGCGTGAGTTCAAGCATCGTCCGCGGGGCGAACGCGTGGACTATCACAAGCAGTGAGGTGCACCGGGCTTCAGGCTGCAACAGTCTGACTCTCGCCGGGCGAGGTGTCTTACCATGAGGGCAGGTTCACAAGATGACTCATCTGGATTGGTCGCAGTGCCCTGCGGTCGAAAGCATTCCCGGAAAGGTGAGTGGCGCATGGGTGTTTCGCGGAACGCGGGTGCCAGTGTCCGCTATTTTCGAGAATTTGAAGTGTTCGTCGCTTGACGAAGTGCTCGAGAACTTCCCCGTGGGCCGGGAACAAGTCTTGGCCGTGCTGGATTTCGCCGCGAGGAGCGCCGGAACGCCGCGCGCTGCGTAATGATCTGCACTACTCTGTGCTGGTGCGTGAGCCGGGAGCCGCACTGAAGCGTGTGCGGCGGGACGCCGATCCAACGGACTGAAACTCGCTGAAGAGGGCTAGCACGGAACTCGGGCAGCGGGACTGAAGTCCCGCGCAGGCTGAAGCCCCGCGCAGGCTGAAGCCCGCCCCACGCGGCAAGGGCAAGTGCCAATGTCGGAACCCCAACCGCAAACAACCAGGGAGTTGCCGCGAGGGCCCGAAGGGCTAGAGCGGCGCGGCACGCCGGAGCCGTGCGAAATAGCGCTTGGCTCGCATCACATCACGCAGGATCTGACTCTTCAGCGCTTCCGGCGAATCGAACTTGCGCTCATCGCGGAGCCGCCACAGAAACTCGACCCGAATCCGCCCCGGTGCGGGATCGCTGTAGCCCTCGAGCAAAAAGCTCTCGATCGTCAGGCGATCGCCCTGGAACGTTGGCCGGAACCCGACATTCGTCACTGCGGGCCAAGCACGATCACTAGCGAGATCGCTGACACGCGTGACATAGACGCCACGCGCCGGCAGCACCTCGGCATCGGTCGCGAGATTCAGCGTCGGCACCGTCTGCTTGGATCCGACGCCGTGGCCGCTCACCACCGCGCCTTCCAGCGCGTACGGTCGCCCGAGAAAGCGATTCGCCATTCGCACGTCTCCACGCTCGACCCTCGAGCGGACCTCGGTGCTCGAAACCAGCGTCCCGCGATAGACCACGCCGCGTGCGATATCGGTGGCGAATCCGAGGCCGGCGCCCAACTCGCCAAGCAGCCGGACATCGCCCGCCTGCTTTGCGCCAAAGCGGAAATTTTCGCCCACCACCACCAGCCGCGCGCCCGCGGCTTCCACTAAAACCTGCCGGGCGAACTCCTCGGGCGTGAGACGCGAGAACTCCGGCGTAAAGGGCAGTGCCAACACCTGCTCGATACCGCAATCGCGCATCTTCACGAGCCTTTGCGAGATGTCGGTGAGCAATCGTGGCGCGCGTTCCGGCTTGATCACCTTCGCCGGATGCGGATGGAACGTCAGCACTGATGGCTTCCAGCTACCTTCGGCGCGGCATCGCGCCACCAGACGCTGGAACAATTCCTGATGCCCGCGATGCACGCCATCGAAATTCCCGATCGACAACGCGCTCGGCGCGAACCGGCCCCGCGCTTCTTCAAGGGTGCGAAAAACTTCCAGCTTCCCGCTACCCGTCACAGCGCGGCCTCGATCTGCATTCCGTCATAAGCCAGCCGCACGTGCGGAGGCAGCAGTTGCTCGGTGCGCTCGTGAGGCAGGTCATGGCCCAGGTGCGTGAAGAACGTTCGCGCCGGCGCCAACTCTTCCGCGATCTTCAGCGAGCGCTCCACGGTGGAGTGCGTGGGATGCGGCTTGTGGCGCAGCGCATCGAGAAACAGCACGTCAAGCCCGTGCAGCATCTCCATTGACTCCGGCGGGATCTCGCTGTGATCCGTGAGATAGGCGAGCTTTCCAATGCGATATCCGAACACGCGGCCCGATCCATGGTGGAGCAGAATCGGCTGGCACTCGACGCCGTGCAGATCGAACGCCGGCCCATCGAGCACACGGCTTTCGATCTTCGGCTTCGACGACTCGGTAGGCTTATCGGAAAAGATGTAGAAGAAGCAGTTGCGAATGATGTCGAGATGCTCGGCGGCGCCGTAGATCGGGATCGGGCCCTTCTGGCGAAAATTGAACGGCCGTAAGTCGTCGAGCCCCAAGATGTGGTCCGCGTGCGAATGCGTGAATAGGATCGAATCGACGCGCGAGATTCTTGCGCGTAGCGCCTGGTAGCGAAAGTCGGGCGTCGTGTCGATCACCACGGACCGTCCATTGAACTCGAGCCACACCGAAGGCCGCAGCCGGTTGTCGCGCGGGTCAGTGGAGGAGCAGACGTCGCAATCGCAGCCAATGGTGGGAACGCCGACGCTCGTACCGGAGCCGAGTACGGTAAGCCGGATGCCGCCCGGCTGGCTCACTGAGAGCCGCTCCGGTCAGTGGCCTGCACGAACAGGAAGCGGAGTTCCGTGATGGAGTTCTCGAGCAGGCGCTTTTCGTCGAGACTCAGGTTGCCTTTCGTCTTGTCCAGCAGCATGGCCAATAGGTCGATCATGTGACGCGCCAAGGGCAAATTGATCTCGGGCTGGTCGTCTTCGCTCAGCCGCACCAAGCCCATCTGCATTTCGGCTTGGGCTCGCAAGCTGAGCACGAGAAATTCGAAAGTCGCGGGTGGAAGCGGAGGGTTTGTCTCGCTCATCAGCACTCTATTTTAACGGACCTCGTTTCGGCAATCCCGGTGCTACATTGAAACGTTGATGCAAGAACAGCGGTTGGACGGCGTGATCGTCGTCAACAAGCCCAGCGGTTGGACGAGTCACGATGTGGTCGGCAAGATGAGGCGGATCGCCGCAACGCGGCGCGTGGGCCACTTGGGAACGCTCGATCCGATGGCGACCGGCGCGTTGCCCCTAGTGCTCAATCGCGCTACCCGCTTGGCGCAGTTCTACACCAAGAGCGACAAAATCTACGATGCCGTGATCCGATTCGGACACGCCACCGATACCTACGATGCCGAAGGCGAGCCGGTGGGCGAAGACCGCCCGTTTCTCGCCACGCCCGAGACAATGGAGCAGTTGCTCGCGCCGTTTCGCGGCACGTTCCAGCAAGTGCCGCCGCCGATTTCGGCCAAGAAGATCGGCGGCACTCCTGCCTACAAGCTCGCGCGCAAGAAGTTGGAGGTGGTGCTCAATCCGGTGGAAGTGACGGTGTACTCGGCCGAGATCCTCGGCTGCGACGGACCCGAAGTGCGGCTCAAGGTACACTGCTCGGCGGGAACTTATCTGCGCGGCATCGCGCACGATGTGGGCCGCGAGGCGGGAGTGGGGGCGTACTTGAAGTCGCTGGTCCGGTTGGCTTCGGGCGACTTCACGCTCGAGCAGTCGTTCGCGCTCGAAACGCTGCAGGAACTCTCGGAGGCGGGTCGTCTGGACGAGGCGCTGGTTCCCGCGGCGTCGTTGTTGCCGCAGTTCCCGAACGAAGTAGTGGACCGCGTGACCGCGGCGCAGATCCGGCAGGGCCGCGATTTTCGCGTGTCTCCGTTTCGCGCGGTGAAGGGCGCCAAGTACGTGAAGGCGCTGTCAGAGGACGGAGAACTGCTCGCGATCGGCGAAGCGCGGCTGCCTACGCTCTATCATCCGATGCTGGTGCTGTAGAGGCCGGCGAGCGGCACTCGCGGGTGCGCAGCGCTCGCCCTGAGTGAGGGGGCTCGGCTGGGATCGCGAGCTTTCTTTGACGCGATGAGCAGTTCGAAGGACGCATTCCGTACTTCACTCTTAAGTGGTACAGCAGTACGTTTTCCATAGGAGGAGTGTATGAAGTGCTTCGCAGTCGCGGTTGCTGCCGCGTTGTTGGCTGCAGGTGCCAGCCAAGCTGCCCTGATCTACGGGACAAACGCCATCGTCAATGGTGGCGCTGAATCAGGAAGCGGCAGTGCAGATGGCAACACCGGTGGAACGCCCGTGCCGGGTTGGACGCTCACTGGCAATTTTCTAGCCATTCAGTGGGCTGCGGGCGGTGGCTTTCCAATCAATTCGGACCCCGGGCCGTCGAGCCGCGGGACGAACTTCTTTGCCGGCGGACCAAGCAACGCGTTTTCCGAGGCCACGCAGTCTCTCTTGATTTCCAATGTTTCGAGCGACGTGGATACTGGCCTGGTGACGTTCGCGGTTCAAGGATATTTCGGCGGCTTCGATGGACAGGATGACAACGCGCAGTTGGTGGTGAACTTCCTCGATGGTTCGAACGCGCAGATCGGCACCGTCTCGATCGGCGGCGTTTCCTCGGCGGATCGCGGCGGCGCAACGGGAATGCTGCTGCGCAGTGGATTCGGCCTCATCCCGGCGGGCACCCGCACACTGTTTTTCGACCTCCGCATGACGCGAACCGCGGGCGCTTACAACGATGGCTACGCGGACGAGCTCTCGTTCTTGACCCATGCTCCCGACGTGGGTCCGAGCACTGCTCCGAGCACCCCGGAGCCATCGAGCGCACTGCTTGCCCTACCCGGTGCCTTTCTGCTGTTCGCTCTGTCGCGCCGCCCCTTCCGCGCTAACGGCTGACGGAGGAAATGGCGGCGATCACCACTCTGACGGATCGGCAGTCGATAGCGACAGCCATCCTTGCTGGGGCAGCGCATCGAGCGGTAGGGATCCGCGCCAGAGCAGGATCTGGACGCGGACGTTGTTGCCCGGCTGCACTTCGATCGCCGCCAGCGGAACTCGGATCTCGAGCACCTTCGCGTAGGCGACTTCGAGCGGACCATCTTCCACGAGTGCGGCGGTGTGCCCGCGGACCTCGATGTTGAAGGCGTGTCCGCCGAAGTTGAGGTTGACGCGGAGATCGTCCACGGTGTGTTCGAAGTCGAGCCGCAGGAAGAGGTCTTTACGATCGGCGCCGTAGAGGAGTTGCCGCACCAGATAGCGTTGGCCGTGCATCGCGCCCTGGCGGCCATCCACGTGGAAGCTGCCCGCGCCCATCCACTCGAAGTACGAGGACACTTCGCCATCGATCACCGGGCGAATGGTTCCTGTGGGAACGTGGTGGAGTTCGGCGGCGGTCACCTTGAGGATCGGGCGGCCGAGTTCCTCGGGCGGCGTCAACCCGAGAGCATGATAGACGTTGGCCAAGTGCGAGCGGAAAAGCTGATCGAACTCGGCGCGGTTGTCGGAGTCATGCTCGGGACCGTACCACCAGCACCAATCGCTGCCTTCGGCGATCAGCAATTCCTCCCATGCGAGCTTGCGCAGGTCTTCGGAGATCGAGGCCCACCGCGGCGAGTTCTGCACGCGGTCATATGTCTCGCGTGCGCGCAGCAGCATCTCCCAGGCCTTGTTGTCTTCTTCGGCGCCGATCCACACATCGAAGTTGGCGTTGATCCACGAGCCGGGAAAGATGTGCGAGAGCGGCTGCGGCTCCACGCGCGACAGCGCTTCGCTCACGGTGAGCGCGTGCATCTGCGGATCTTCGGAGATGCGCCGGTACAGTTCCTTCAGAAAAATGCGGCCGTTGGCTTCGTAGTGTTCCCAGGCGTTCTCGCCATCCAGGATGATCGGCACCAGCACCGGATGCCCGCCCGAATGGAACGAGTAGCAGTTGGCGCGGATGCGATCGAGGAAGTGGCCGGCGGCCGCTCTCGGATCCATGCGCTGATAGACGAAGCCGATGAGGTCGCTCAATTCGTGGTCGCGGAAGATGGCGCGCAACTCGCGATCCTTCTGACGCCACACGTAGGGGCGATAGGTGGCTTCCGGACCAGCGCCCCGTTCCAGCGTGCGTGAGAGCACGCCGTTGTCCGTGGCGGTCCACTGGAAGCCGAGGTCGGCGGCGAGGGCGAACACCTCGTCGGAGACTGAGCCTTCCGAGGGCCACAGCCCGGCCGGCGCCTTGCCGAATTCGGCTTTCATGTATTCGAGTGACCGCTCGAGTTGGTGCCGCGCATCCTGCGGATAGCGGAAGCCCGAAGGCAGCGGCACGTAAGGATGCGACACGCCGGCGATGTTCGAGTCGCAGAGCAGAGGCAGAATCGGATGGTAGAACGGCGTGGTGGAAATCTCGATCTGCCCGCGCGCGGCAAAGTCGCGGTAGACGGGCAAGACTCGGCGCAGGATGCCGAGTTGCTTCTGACCGATGAACGCTTGATCTTCGAGCGTGTAGTTGCGCGCCTTGCGAACGAGCGCCGCTACTTCCGGTTCGGCGAGGAACTCTTCGTCGAACCACGCCAGTTGCGAGAGCACCTGCAGGTCGCGCAGTGTGCCCGCCGAGAAGAACGCGCGCGCGCGCCTGGGATTGCGATCGGCTGCTAGCCACGCGTCGAGCAGTTCGCCGTAGCGCGGATAGCGGCGGATGAGACGATGCTCCTGCGCCTGGAAGAAGTAACGCAGGATGAACGCGACTTCGTCGTCAGTGAGGCGCTCGGCCGGTGCGAGCGCGAGGCGCAGGAACGGGTCAGCGGCGTGGCCTTCCGCGTACTCCTGGATCTGCACCATCATCGATGGCACGAGATTGAAAGTCTGATGGACCTCGGGAAAATCCTCGAGGACCTTCACCATGCCGTAGTAATCTTTGAGCGCGTGAAGACGCGTCCAAGGCAACTGGTACTCGCCGGTAACCAGATCCTTGTAGAACGGCTGGTGCATGTGCCAGACAAAACACAAATAGATGTCAGGCATGCTTCAGTGGCCGAACAAACTCCTTACGGGCGCGGGCGGATCGCCGCCACGCAACGCCTTCCATAGGATATCGTTCATTTCGTCGTCGTCGATGCGGTCGGCTTCGTCGAAGTCCATGGCGAGGGTTCGGGCCACGAGTTGACGGGTGGCAGCGGTGGGTTGCGGGTTGCGTTCGTGAATGTCGATGCGGGCTTTCTCGGCGGTGTACGGAGCGGTGTCGGGCTTGTCCGCGAACGCGTTCCACAACGGCGTGGCAGCGGCGTCAAACGTGGTCATCGGGCGCAGGCCGAGGATCAACTCCATCGTGCGAAGTATCGAAGTCGTGTTGTAGAGCGTGGAATCAACCATGCCGCCGCGGCGCGTGTAAGGCGAAATGACAAACGCGGGCGAGCGATGAGAATCGATGTGGTCGGGTCCGTTTTGTGCGTCGTCTTCCAGCACGAAGATCGCCATCTTCGCCCAGGCCTTGGTTTTTGAAAGCTCTTCCACGATCATCCCAAGCGCCTGATCATTGTCGGCCATTGCGGCGAGTGGAGCATATTTTCCAGGCGCAATGGCGGAAGTATGATCGTTGCCCATGCGCATGATGACGAAGCGCGGCGTCTTGCCTTCCTGCTCGAGCCGCTTGAAATCGGCGAGGAAGACTTTGGCCCGATCGATGTCGAGATAGTCGAGATCGAACGCGCGATAGCCCGTGTGCGTTACCGGAATCAAGCGCGAGTCGCGGATCTTGTGCACCAGCGGACCGCCCTGCTTCAATTCGTTCGCGGGGATGTTCTCGGCGAAGTATCCGTAGTTGCGCATGGGGAGGCCGGCGGAGAGAACGTTGGTCCAGATGTAGCCGGCCGGTGGGAGCGCTGCGGGCTCGCCGCCTTCGTAGTCATAGTGCTTGCGCCGTGAGGCGTAGCTGTTCGGCCACATCTTCTGCACGTAGACTGGCGCGATCGCCGACGTGGACCAATTATGTCCATCGGCGCTCACGTCAGAGTTGACGTAAAAGTTGTCGAGCAACACGAACTCGCGCGCGAGCTTGTGGTGATTGGGCGAGACCTTTTCGGGGAACAGGCACAGGGATGGATCGCCGTTGCCCTTGCCGAGGTCGCCGAGCACTTGATCGTAGGTGCGATTCTCTTTCACGATGTAGATGACGTGCTCGATCGGCGATGGGTCGCCTGGGCGGCGGGGAATCGGATTGCCGTTGGGAATGTCGATCTCGCGCAGTAGCTTATCGTCGTAGGGGGAGTTCGCGAACACGGTTTTGGTGAACTCGCCGAGTTGTGCGTCGTCGAACGGATCCAGAATCGACACCGAGCCCTTCTGGATGCGGCCCACGTACTCGACCGCTTGAATGCCCGCGTGCACCGGCGCGGCCTTCTGCGTGGGGTTTGGACCTTTGGGATTCGGATAGCTGCGCGGTCCGCGGCCGTTGAACACGAACAACCGGCCATCGGCGAGCGCACGCGCAGCGGTGGGATACCAACCCGTGGGAACGAATCCGGCCACGCGCGAATCCGGCTCGGAGATGTCGGCGACGGCGACCGCGTTCGCATCGGAGCAGACCACGTAAAGCCGCTTTCCGTCGGCGGATGCGGCCACGGCGCTCGGCGTCATGCCGATCGGTTGGAAAGGCGTCATCGAAACGTTGATGGTCTCGAGGAGCTTCGGTTCACGATTGGCATCGATGGCGACGCTGAAGACTTTATTCGTGTTCGAAGCGGCGACGAACATGCGGGCCACGTACGGCGACTTGCGGCCTTCCTCGGTGGGCGGCGCGCCGCCGAGCAGAATCATGTCCGTAGTCTGCGGACCGAGTTGCAGGCGATTGATCAAGCGGCCATTCTCGGCTTCGTGCTGGTAGAGCGTGCCATCAGCCCAACTGGTGACGAAGTACGACTTCCCATCGGGATGAAACAGGATCCGATACGGGCGTCGGCCGGTCTTCAGCTTCTCGATCACACGGCCGGACTGCGGATTGATGACGAGGATCTGATCATGGAAGAGATCGCCCACGTAGAGCAGGCGGCCATCGGGGGAGAACGCGAGGTCGGCGATGAAGTCGGTGTGTTTGCGATCGGCGGCGGGCACGATCTCGAAGGTGCGCGCGGGCGTGAGCTTGCCATCGGCGAAGTCGAATTCGAAGACCGAGGCGCGCGATCCACCGCCCACGTAGAGCTTGCGGCCGTCTCTGGAGAGCGCGAGCCCGAGCCACGCGTCGGCGACGGGCGTGCGGCTGGTTTCCTTCTCGGTCTTCACGTCAATGACGGAGATTGACGGAGGATTGTAGCCCTGATTGAGCACGAACAAATGTAGCGCCGTCATTGGACACAACAGAACTCATCGAGGAAATGTATCGAGCGGGAGTTGCCGCCTGCGGGGCGCAGGCTCCAACCCGAGTTGAGCAAGACGGATCCATCGGGCTGGGGGCCGACGCGGGACTGGACGCCCGAGCGCGAGGCGAGGAACCAGCCGCCGGCGGCTGCGAGTCCGATGACGAGAATTCGCTTCATGGGATACAGGATGGCACGAGCGGGTTTCAGACGGGTGACGGAGCGGTTGCGCGGCGAGCAACGAGATTCCGCGCATGCTAGACTTTCCCGCTATGGTGTTCGTCTCGAGCGGCAGAGGCGGGTGGATCATGGTGAGCTTGGTCATCGCTCTTGGCTTGGCGATGCTGGTGGACACGCAAATCCTCGGGGAACGCTACGGCGTGATTCCACTCGCCTGCGGGATAGCGGCTGCTGGACTCTTCTGTCTCGCGCTGGGAGTCCACTCGCGGATGCAGCCTCCGCGCAAGATCGTGGAGAAGCAAACCGGACGCGAACTGCTGATTCAGCCGGTGCATTCGATGTACTGGATTCGCGCGGAATACTGGGCAGTGCTGTATCTCGCAGTGGCGGCTTGGATCGCGGTGTACGGTCCGCACGGAAGAGGTTGACCGATGCATTTCAGCTTGAACATGGTTCCGGTGCCACAGTGGACTCACCGGACTTTCGAGGGCGTGGATCCATGGTCAGATAACGGGTCGGCTACGTGGACGCTTGTCGTCTACGCGATGCTCTCCGAAACATTCGCCGGGAAGATGGAGCCCGAGAAACAGACGACTCCGGCCAACAGCAATGAAGTTCCTGGGCACCTTGCCATTGGAATCGCGCAACCCGGCGGACAGTATCACATTCTGCCGATGGCGGTTCGCGACCTGTGGCGGACCGGGCAAATTCGCGATCAGGATTTGCCTGTGCTGCTGCACCGGATGGAGGGCCGGCTCAAGACTTCGGACTATCCTCCGGACAAAGGATCGTGCGTCGCACTGGCGGTGGGCGCGTTCAGCGCGCTGGTATTCGTGCTGGCCGGAGTGGTCAGTCTGTTTGCGCCCGCGCAGGAGCGGATCATCGATTTCACCTCGACGCCGGAATGGTTGGCGAAGCCAATGGCAGCGCGGCAAGTAACGATGATGCAGCCGGTGCCGGCAGCCGCTCTCTCGCCAGTGAGCGTCGCGATCAGCCCGCCGGCCGGATATGGTCCGGACCAGTATCACGCGCCGGGCCGGAGCCAGTTGGCTGCAGTCGCAGCGGGATCCGAGTATCGCCTGGTGCTGATCTCAGTTCCCAAAGATTTGGACAATCCGGGCGGAGTAGTGCTGGCACGGAGCGCACTGTCAATTCCGGATTCGGCCGTGGCGCCGATCAAGCAACAGTTCCCCTCGCTGAACACAGACTACGTGCTCTGCGTTGGCTGGAAACGCCTCGACGCCTTGAGCCCGTTCGACGTGGAACTGTACTCGACGATGAAGCAGTTTATGTACCTCACCGGTCCGCTCGCTTTGCTGTGCATGTTGCCGATCGTGCTGCGGCGGCTGCGCCGGCAGTCGGTAGCGCGGACGGCGATGCGGCTGTTGCGGTCGAGTTGACCGCGGTCGCAGCCATGCGCGCGAAGCAATCGGCGCGCCTCGGCAACGATTGCTCAGCGAAAGGACTCTCCTTCGGCGAAGGCTATCGCTTGGTTGATGCTCTCGAGACTTTCGATTCGGCAAGCGCCGAGGTCGGGCGCCGATGTTGTGAGCTTCTTGCGCGGGAGAGATTCGTCGGATCGGCCCAGGCTTTCGCGTAGTGCGTGGTTGACGACGTCATTCAATGAGAGTCCTGTTCTCCTCCGGGCTTGCGCCACCAGCCTCGCCACGTCGGGGTCCAATGCGATTGAGATCCTCATGCAACAAAGCATATCGGTCTTCTGCGAGCCAAGTTCACGCCGTGGTCTTCGCAAGCCTCACTGAAGTGACGGAGGTGGTGGAGGCAACAGAACTTGCTGAATCATCAAAGAAGACGTGAGACGCCATGTCCCCGCCCGCCGGCGAAGCGTAGCGGAATATGTCAGACGGCAGTGCCCACTGAGTACCGTGAAATTGAAGTGAGCCCGGTTGCCAGAAGGATCGAACGCGAGATCTTCCCGGTCTTTGACGTTGCCCACCTTCGCCAAAATCAGCCGCATTGCCTCCGCGGGGTCTGCGTTCTCGGGCAGCGTGGGATTCGATGCGATCTCCTCCAGCGCAGCCTTCGCTTGTTTTGCCGCAGCGGGATTGCGCACTGCAGCTTCAGCAAGTATCTTCCGGCTGCGAGCCGACCCATTGAACCGGAGAGTCTCGATCGCCTCCCGGGCACTCGTGACTCCGCGGGCCTGATCCAGGGCCACCTTGCGAAGGAACTGCCACTGTCGCTCCGAATCGGGATCGTACAGACACGAAATCAGACTATCCGGCACGTCAGATTGGCTGGGTCCGCTCTTCTCCCAGTGACCAATCACCGCGTCGAGGTCGCGCGATTCCCCGAAGAAAGCCATGACCGTGCCGGCAAGCTCCGCCGACTCGGGGTGAGCCAGCGCACGGCGTGCCGCCGGGAGCACCTCTGCTGAGCGGTGGAACAGTTCTCTCCAAACGCCGTTTGCATCGCCCTCCGCGGCATCGATTCGCGCCATCAGTTCTTGATGCTGTTGCCCGCGTGCGTCGAGTGCGCGAACCAAGAGTCGCACACTGTCCTCGCCGGCGGCGCCGAGCGCGAACCACAGTCCCATCATCGATCCGACCGCAACGCAGTGCGCCACCGTTTTGACGATATCGCATCTAGCAGCAATCTGTGAGGTTCAATAGAAAGGGAGGGCGAACGTGTCGGTAGCGGAGATCGAGCACCAGGTTGAGCAACATCGATTCTCCGCCGAGCTGAATCTTGTCGCTGGAACCAGGGCCTTCCATCGCGCGTCGCGCTGAGCGCTCACCTGGCCGCACTCGCTGAGGCTGCACCGGAGGTCACGCGGAAGGCAACCACCGCCGCTTCGAAGGTGCCGCACGCCCCACCTACGGGCGCACCAGCGACCCGTCAATAGCCCGCACCGTAAACCCATCCTCGCGACCCGACGGCGGCTCCATCGGATACTTGCGCGCCATCTCTTCGTTGATGTCGATCCCGAGTCCAGGAGCCTCGTTGACGTACGCATAGCCATCCGGAATCTTCGGCGTCCCGGGAAGCATCTCGTGCACGAGGTCCGGCCATCGGTTGTCTTCCTGCACCCCGAACGCCTGCGACGAAAGGTCCACATGGCACGCGGCGGTGAAGTTGATCGGATCGTTGTCGCCGCCCTCTTGCCACGCCGTGCGCACGCCGAACGTCTCGCATAGATTCGCGATCTTGCGCAGTTGCGTGATGCCGCCCACCGTGGAGCACCGGCAGCGCGCGAAGTCGATGATGCGCTCGGAAATGCACGGCACCCATTCCTGCGGATTCGTGAAAATCTCGCCCATCGCCATCGGCGTGGAAGTCACCTGCTTGATGTTGCGGTACCACTGGATCAGTTCCGGCGGCAGGATGTCCTCCACATAGAACATGCGATACGGCTCCATGCGCTTGGCGAGTTCCACCGCCATCGTCGGCGAGAGGTGCTCGTGCACGTCATGGATCAGCTTCACTTCCTTGCCGAGCTTCACGCGAATGTGCTCGAACAGCTTCGGGATCGCCTCGACATATTCTTCTTCGTCGAACGCGCGGCCGGCGAATCCGCCTTTGATGCGCGTGCCTTTGCCCGCTTCCACCATTCCGCCGCCGCCGTAGCCGCCCATCTGCGCGCGCACGTGGCGATAGCCCTTGTCGAGGAAACTCTTCACGCCTTCCACCACGGCGTCGAGCGACGGCCCGTCAGCATGGCCATAGCACGGGACCGCATCGCGCACCTTTCCCCCGAGCAGATCGTACACGGGCATGCCCGCGCGCTTGCCCTTGATGTCCCACAGCGCCATGTCGAGTCCGCTGAGCGCGTTGTTCAACACCGTGTCGCTGCGGCGATAGTTGCGATAGTTGGTGGCCCACCAGATGTCGTCGATGCGGTCCACGTCACGGCCCACCCAGAACGGCGCCATGTGCTTTTCGAGCGACTGCGCCACAGTGAATGCCTGATGGACATTGCTCGCCGACCCGATCCCGTAGAGCCCCGGTTCGCTAGTGATCACCTTGACGATCACCCACTGATAGCGGCTCCCTGCGCTCGTGAGGATCGTGCGCACTTCTTTGATCGTCAAGCGCGGCAGTCCGCGTGTGCGGCGTTCGTACGTTTGCTGTGCGGCGGCCATGGCGGGCGTCATGGCTGCGAAGGTCTTGAAGAGGTCGCGACGTGTCATTTCCACCTCACAGTCTGGGATCCACCGGCTCGCTTTCGAGCGCCAGCACGCCGAACATGCACTCATGCACTCGCCGCAGCGGCTCCCGCCGCGCGAACCGTTCGAGTGATTCTACTCCCAATGAGAACTCGCGCGCAGCTAGCGACCGCTTTCCGCCAAGCGCCCGCGCCCGCAATCGCTCGAGGTTCGCCGGCAGCGTGTACTCCGGACCATATATGATCCGCAGATATTCGCGCCCGCGGCATTTCACGGCGGGCTGCGTCATGCCCTTCAGTCCGTGCGCGATGAACGAGAGCGGCTTCACCACCATGCCTTCGCCGCCCGCGCCAGTAAGCTGCTCCCACCAGTGGACCGCGCCTGCGACACTCTCCTCGTCGGCGAGCGTCACACGGCGATAGGGCGTGGCGAGCAGCAGTTCGGGATCGGCGGCGCAAACGCGTGCGATCGTCTCCATGTGCCACGCGTGGTCCTGCGTCACGTGCGCGCCGCCTTCGGTGGCCAGCACGTGGAACGGCGCGAGCTTCACATCGGCGATCGACGATACGGTCCAGCAGTAGTTGCGGTAGGCTTCCACGTATCCCGAGGTTGCATCGCGGCGAGCGCGGAAATGCTCGAGCAATCGCGCGACCTCGGGGTTCGCAGCGCCCGCTTCGAGCGCCGTGACCGCTTCCGCCATTGCGATGCGCGATGCCGCCCCCGCCGGCGCGTACTGCTGCATCAGCAGCACTTCCGCTTTGAGCGACCACGGCATCAGTTCGCAGTCCAAACAAACCCAGCCGGTTTTGTTTTCCTCCCAAAAGCCCGATGCGCCCAGCGCGACCCGCACCCGCTCCAGCATCTGCCGCTCGAGCGCGTCGTCATTGAAGAACCGGCGGCCGGTCCGCGTGTAGCAAACGCCGATGCCTTCTGCAGTGATCCCGAAGCGCTTGCGGACCTCCTCTTCATCTCGCCCCACGATCACCACGGCACGCGAGCCCATGTGCTTTTGCTCGCAGATCACCTCGGCCACGCCTTCGCGCTGGAAGTATTCGAGTGCCTCGTCGGGATGTTCGAGATAGTCCGGCCGCTTGCTGGTAGCGCATGGCGACATTGTCGGCGGAAGGTAGATCAGCCACTTCGGATTCACCGCGAAGCGGCTCATCACTTCCAGCGCCGCGATGGAGTTCTCCTCGCGAATGGTGACGTTGCGGCTGAGGCGCGTCTCGATGATGCGCTTGCCGATCACGTCGTCGATATCGAGCAGGTCGTCTGCCTGTTGCTGCGCCGAAAGCACGGCGGCGGGTGGCGCGCCCAGGGGCTTCACCGGCTCGTAGTAGACGTGTGAGGCGGGCACCGACACGAGTTCTCGCTCGGGATATCGCAACGCGGTGAGGGCTCCGCCGAAGACGCAGCCGGTATCGATATTGATGGTCCTGTTGAGCCACTCCGGATGCGAGACGGGCGTGTGCCCGTAGACCACCATCGCCTTGCCGCGATACTCGGCCGCCCAGTTGAGCCGCACAGGCAAGCCGTACTCGTCGGTTTCTCCAGTTGTCTCTCCGTAGAGGCAAAACTCGCGCACCGTGCCGGAAGCGCGGCCCTGCAACTCCTCTTTGAGTCCGGCATGCGCCACCACCAGCTTGCCGTCGTCGACCACGTAATGGCTCACCAGCTTGTCGAGAAACTCGCGGACTTCATTGCGGAACGGCTCGGATTCGCGCTCGAGTTGCTCCATCGTTTGTGCCAGCCCGTGCGTCAGCTTCACGTCGCGGCCGGCTAGCTTGCGATTGAGCTTGGAGTCATGATTTCCGGGAACGCAGAGCGCCGTGCCGTCGCGTACCATGTTCATCGCAAGGCGCAGCACCTCCACGATCCCCGGGCCGCGGTCCACCAGGTCACCCACGAAGAACGCCTTGCGCTCTTCCGGCGGGATCGCCCGGCAAGCGGCGCGATCCACTTGGTAGCCGAGCTTCTCGAGCAATTCGCACAGTTCCGCGTAGCAGCCATGCACGTCGCCGATGAGATCGAACGGCCCGTGCTCGCTCTTGCGATTGTTGTAGAGCGGATCGCGAATCACTTCCGCATTTGCGACTGCGTCCTCATCGAGCACGTGTACGTGGCGGAACCCCTCTCGCTCGAGATGGCGCAGCGACCTGCGCAGAAAATGCGAATGCTGCCGGATCACATGCGGACCGAACGTGCGATCACTGCGCGAGCGATTGCGCTCCTGGCAAACCTGCTCGGGAATATCGAACGCGAGCGCGACTGGCACCACGTGGAACTGCCGTGCCAGCGCCACGAGCGGCTCGCGTGACTGTTCCTGCACGTTGGTCGCATCCACAACGGTGAGCCGGCCCGCGCGCAATCGCTTGGCCGCTACGAAGTGCAGCGTCTCGAACGCTTCCTTGGTCACTGACTGGTCATTCTCGTTGTCGGAAATCAGGCCGCGAAAGTAGTCCGAGGAAAGCACCTCGGTGGGCTGGAAATGCTTCCGCCCGAAAGTGGACTTGCCCGAGCCCGACGCGCCCATCAAACACACGAGCGAGAGCTCGGGAATGTGGATCTTCATCGCGTGAACACTCCCATCTGCGTGGGAGCGCCCACCGCCGCATCCTCTGGACCCACCGGCAGGTACCGCACCGCGTACCCAGTTCGCTCCGCGAGCTTTCCAGCCCAATCGGCGAACTCTGCGCGTGACCATTCAAAGCGATGGTCGGCGTGGCGGAACTGGCCCGCGGGCAGCGTCTCCCATTTCACGTTGTACTCGGCGTTGGGCGTAGTGATGATCACCGCCTTCGGCCGGGCATGTTCGAAGATGACGCGCTCGAAGGCGGCCAGGCGCGGAGGATCCAGGTGTTCGATCACCTCCATCAGGACCGCTGCATCGAAGCCCTCGAGCCGCCGATCGCGATAGAGGAGCGATCCTTGGATCAGCCGGATGCGCTCGCGCGCCGCCTCGTTCGCCTTATCGAGCCGCAGCTTGTAGCGCGCCTTCTCGAGGCTGCGATACGACACGTCCATACCCAGAATCTCGCGAAACGAAGGCTCTGTGGCGAACTCCTGCATCAGCTTGCCTTCGCCGCATCCGAGGTCCAGCACGCGAGTAGCGCCAGTTTCTCGCAGCGCGCCGAGCACGGCGCCGATGCGGGCCTGCCACAGCTTCATCGGCTCTTCGATGTTCTGTTCGGCCGCCTCTCGCTCTTCGGCGGTTTCTTCGGTGTCTTCCTCCACTAGTTGCTCGAGCGCAGCCCGCGTCAGATGCGCACGATGCATCAGGTAACGCTTTGCGATCAACTCGCGCGCCGGATGCTTCTCGAGCCAACCTTCGCCGAAGCGCATCAGCTTCTCTACTTCGGCTTCGCCGATCCAGTAATGCTTGTCGTGGTCGAGCACTGGGATCAGTACGTAGAGGTGGCTGAGCAGATCCGCAACGCGCTTGGAGCCGCGCAGTTCCACGGTGAAGTAGCGGCTTTCGCCCCAGGCCGGAAATCGCTCATCGAGCGCATGCGCCGTGGCTTTGACGGCATAGCCGAGCGGTTCGAATAGCTCGCGCAGTAACGCTTCGCCGCCGCGGCACGCCAACGCTGCGATGCGGGCAGTGAGCGGCAATTCCGCATCGGCGAGTTCCTGGCGCTCTTTTGACCTGCCGGTCATCGCCGTTCCGAACACGCGCCCCATGGCGACGCTCAGGAACGACGACGCCGCGTAGGCGCGGTCATTGACGTAGGGCTCGATGCGCGCGCCGGAGTCTTTGTCTCGGCGGCTGAGCGCCACGGGATCGACGTCAAGCAGCAGCGCCGCGGTGCAGCGCTCGGGCGTTGCTTCCGGATAGAACACGTGAGCTTGCCCGAACGACAACTCGAACGACTGCATCCGGGCAGGATTCTTGTGGAGGAGATAGCCCAGGTCTGTCGCGGCGGAGCCCTGGTAGCTGATGGTCAGCAGCAAGCTTTCATGTTACTGCCGCGGGGAGGCCATCCGGCCACCGGATCTACCAGCCTTGCATGCCCATGCCTTCTCGCCGCCCCGGCTTCTTGGACCACCTTCTTCGCCAGTGGCAATGGATCAATCGGGCAGGTGTCCAGTGTTCCGCCTGTCCACGCTGGCGGTCTGAGTGCTGTAGTCAGGCCGTGCCGGCAGAGTTCGATTCGCGCTTGCACTGGTGCTGAGCGACCGTGCCTTTCTCCACGCCTTCTTCGAGGAACTCGTCCTTATGAGCGTCCGATCAATCCCAGCATCGTTTGCACCTTCTCGCGGACGAGAGTTTCCGGCTCCCGTAGCCCTTGGGTTGTATGGAATGCCTTCGCCCGGCGGAGAATCTCGGGCCAGAAGAAATCTTGATGTTCGGAGGAGATGGTAGCGCTAACGGGAATCGAACCCGTATTTAAGCCTTGAGAGGGCTCCGTCCTAACCGTTAGACGATAGCGCCGTTACCCACCATTATAAACACGCTACGGCGCCATGTCACCGGCCATCTTCCCTCGGTCTTGCCCCCCCCTCCCCAACCCGAGCCCCGCTGTGAACCCAAAGTCCCCTCTATCCAACGTCCTAAGGCCTGTTCCCGAAATTCCATCCCTCGCGATTTCGCACCGCCCTAAGGTTTTCCTCCGAGGGAGCCGATAGCTGAAGACAGGTAGACTGAGGCTACCGGGATCGAAAGGGAATGAGCTTTCAAGTCGGCGAAATCGTCGGAGACTACGAGATCATCAGTGTTCTCGGCGCCGGTGGCATGGGCTCCGTCTACAAGGTCCGCAACCAAATTTCAGACCGCACGGAGGCCATGAAGATCCTCCTGCCCAACCTCAAAGACGTCCCCGAACTGGCTGACCGCTTCCTGCGTGAGATCAAAGTCCAGGGCCGCCTCGAACACCCCAACATCACGGCTCTCCGCACCGCCGTCCGCTCCGGCAACCAGTTGCTGATGATCATGGAGTACGTCGACGGCCAATCGCTCGATGTGCGGCTCCAGCGCGGACCAGTAACCGTCCATCAGGCCACCCAGTGCGTGCTCCAAGTGCTCAACGCGCTCGAATACGCGCATTCGATGGGCGTGGTCCATCGTGACCTCAAGCCGGCCAACATCATGATCACGCCGCAAGGCACGGTGAAGCTCACCGACTTCGGCATAGCCCGCATGGGCACTGACCAGAAGCTCACCCGCACCGGCGTGGCCATGGGTTCGCTCTATTACATGTCGCCGGAGCAGATCCAGGGCAAGGAAGCCGATCATCGCGCCGACCTTTACTCCCTGGGCGCCACGCTCTACGAACTTGCCACCGGACAGCGCCCCTTCGGCGGAGACACCGAGTTCGCCATCATGTGCGCACATCTCGAGCAGCAGCCGGTCCACCCCATGCACGTGAATCCGCGTGTGCCGCAGCGGCTGGGGGACGTGATCCTGCAAGCTCTCGAGAAAGATCCGGACCTGCGCTACCAGGACGCGGCGGAATTTCGCGAAGCGCTGCTCGGCGCCGGGGCCACCCTGCGCACCGCCGCCATCTCCACGCGCAACATCACTTCGGCGATCACCACCCCGGGAGCCCTCGCCAATCGCGGCGCGACAAAAGGTCCGTCGCCCTCATCCAGGTCGGGAGCGCCGGTGCCTTCCACGCCAACTGCGGCTCCCGCTCCGCCCACCGCGACCATACCTCCGCCGCCGTCCACCTCCCGCTGGGTCATGCGCGGCATCGCCGCCGGTGTGCTGATCGTGCTGGCCGGCGGATTGGCCATCGTTCGACTCACCGGTTCCCGCACCGCCGCCGCGACACCGGCGGCAACCGCGGCTCAGCAGCAAGCTCCGGCCACTGCTGCGCCGCCACCCGAGTCGCAGGCAGCGCCCACGCAGGCTCGCCAAGCCCAGCGGCCCGCGGAAGAACCGGCTCCGCGCGAGACCCGCGGAAAGAAGCCTGTGCAGGAGGCTCGCTTGCGCGAACCTGCCATCGTGGAGCACTCGCCGGCCGCCGTACAGCCCGCCCCTGCCTCGCAGCCGCAGCACGCCTCCACCGCCCCCGCCGCGCTACCCGCTGCCGCACCGCCTCCGCAGTCTGCGCCGCAGCCGCCTTCCCAGCAGAAGGCTCCCGAAGCCCCTGCCCGCGATCCACGCGCCGAGGAATGGGAGCATCTCAAGGCGACCCACGATCCTTCGGCCATCGAGGCCTACCGCCGCCGCTATCCGGACGGGCCGTTCGCTACGCAGGCCCTCCGCCGCCAGGAGCAACTCGAGTGGGATACGGTGAAGAACAGCGCCAACGTGCCGATGCTTCGCGCCTTCCGCGAGCGCTTCGCAAACTCCCCGTTCGTTGCCGACGCAGCCGCGGAAATTGACCGGCTCGAACGCGACAGCGCCAAAGCGCACATCCTCGAAGCTCTCGGTCAATATCGTTCCGCTTTCGAACGGCGCGACATCGGAACGGTCCGTTCGCTTCGGCCCGGCCTCTCCGGAGCGCAGGCCAAGAGCATCGAGCAGATGTTCCGCGATGCCAGGTCGATCGAAATGCGCCTCCAGCCCATCGGCGCCCCCGCGGTCAACGGCGGTTCGGCCAGCCTCCAATGCCGCGTTTCGCAGACCTTCGTCATGAAGAATGGCGACCGCCTGCCCGCTAACAGTACCATCTCCGTCCAATTCCGCAAGTCGGGAAACTCCTGGGTGATCGACTCAATCCAATGAGACACGCCATGAGCGCCCCGTCCGTCCTCCGCAATGAAAATCAAACTCGCCATGCTTGGACTGAGCCTCGCCTTGGCTCTCCAAGCGTCGGACCCGCCCGGGACCGGCGCCAACGCTGGAAAGTTGTCCCTGATTCTGCCGCACCTGTTCGGAGACCACGGGTTGGTGCTGCCCAACCCGGACCATGCGGCTCACTTCGATAGCGCCTTCCGGTCGAGCTTCGTTCCGTTCAATGCGGCGCTGGCCGGCCAGTTGACGTCGCTCCCGATCCCGTCTCCGGCTTCGGGCTTCACCTACAGCTTTGACCAGACGCTCGGCGTAGCCACGCGTTCGGCGCAAAGCTTCGGTCCCATCCTCGCCGAACGCTCGGAGACCATCGGCAAGGACAAGATCTACTTCGGGGTCGGCTACCAGTTCTTCCGCTTCGATGCCCTCGACGGCTTGGATCTCAATCGCGTCCCGGCCGTGTTCAACCACCAGCCCACCACCAATCCGGCCTTCGTCAAGGACTTCATCAGCACCGACAACGCGCTCGATATTCGCATCGGCCAAACCACCGCCTACGCCACCTACGGAGTCACTGATCGCGTCGACGTTTCCGTTGCCGTTCCCCTCGTCACGGCCCGGTTCGATGTCACTGCCAATGCCACCATCCAGCGTGTCGGTACCGGTGACGATAGCAGCGTCCACTATTTCGAGACGCCAGACAAAACGCACGCCGTCTTTCAGGCCGGCGCCTCGGCCACCGGCATCGGCGACATCATCGTGCGCGTCAAGGGAACCGTGCTTCGCACGGGCAAGGCCGGTCTTGCCCTCGGCGCCGACCTCCGAGCGCCCACCGGAGACGAGTACAATTTCCTCGGCTCGGGCGCCGCGGGCGTCAAGCCGTTTGCCGCGCTTTCGTTCCGCTTTGGCAAGATCTCGCCGCACCTGAACGCGGCTTTCCAATGGAACGGACATAGCGTGCTGGCCGGTAGCGCCATCGATCGGCAGAAAGCGAAGCTGCCGAACGAGATCAGCTACGTGGCCGGAGCCGATATCGGCGTCACGGCCAAGTTCACCGTCGCCGGCGACATCTTCGGCTTGTACCGCCCCAACAGCGAACGCGCCCAGTTGCAGCCATTCGTCGCCGCCAACGGCGTCGCGTTCCCCAACATCGCCTTCCATCACGGCTCCATCCACCAGAAGAAGGCCGCGCTCGGGTTCAAAGTGAATGCGGTCGGAAACCTGATCCTCGCTTTCAACATCCTGTTCCATCTCGATCAGCAGGGCTTGCGCGGCCGCATGGTCCCGCTAGTCAGCGCGTCATACTTGTTCTGACGTACGCAGGTTGAATTGTTGGGCAGCCTTCAGGCTGCGCGGGACTTCAGTCCCGCCGCCGAGGCTCCGTGCCAAGTCTTCTTCAGCGAGTTTCAGCCGCTTGGAGCGGCGCCTCGCCGCACGCGCTTCAGCCCTCCGGCCCAGTCTTACTCGACGTTGTCCGCCAGATTCTCGAACAACGTGAACTCGCGCAAAAACGCCAGCTTCACCTTGCCCGTCGGACCGTTCCTCTGCTTCGCAATGATGATCTCCGCCAACCCGCGCAGATCTTCCCGGTCCGGCTTGTAGTAATCCGGACGATAGATGAACCACACCATGTCCGCGTCCTGCTCGATCGACCCCGACTCGCGCAGATCGCTCAACTGCGGAATATGATCGCCCTGCGGTCGCGTCTCAGTCGACCGGTTCAACTGCGACAGCACGATGAACGGCACCCGGAGTTCCTTCGAAAGCAGCTTCAGCCCGCGCGACAATGCGCTCACTTCCTGCGTGCGGTTTTCCACCCGTCCCCGGCTGCTCATCAACTGCAAGTAGTCGATCACCACCAGTCCCAGCCCATGCTCGGCCTTGATCCGCCGCAGCTTGGCGTGCACGTCCATGATGTTGGTGCCGGCCGTATCGTCGATGAACAGCGGAGCCTCCGCCAGCCGCAACGCCGCCATCTGTAACTGCCGCCGCTCGTCCCCGTTGAGATACCCTAGCCGGAACTTCTGCTGGTCCACATGCGCCTCGGCGCAGATCATGCGCGTCAGCAACTGCTCGTTCGACATTTCGAGCGAGAACACCGCTACCGGGCGCGGATCGGTCTCGCGCGTCGCCACCCGCTGCGCGATGTTCAGCGCCAGCGCCGTCTTCCCCATCGCCGGCCGCGCCGCCAGGATGATCAACTCGCCCGCGTGCAGCCCGCTCGTCATCTCGTCCAGCTTGTAGTACCCCGTCCCGAGCCCCGCCACGCGCTTGCTCGGATCGAGAAAGGCCCCGATGCCGCCTTCGTACTCCTCGATGATCTGTCCAGGCGTCTTCAGCGCCCGGCTCGAGTCGGAATCCCCCAGCTTCAGGAACGACTCTTCCGCATCGGCCAGGATCGACTCCGGATCCTCCTGGTCGAGCATCGCCCGCTCGATCACCTTCTGCGAGCTCAGAATGATCCGCCGCAGCAGCGCCTTCTTCTTGATGATCTCGACGTAGCTCTCGATGTTGTAGATCTTCGGGAGTCCGTCGTCGAGCGAAACCAGGTAGCTGATCCCATCCACGGACTCGAGCTGCCCGCGCCGCAGCAGTTCGTTCGCCACCGTGATGCGGTCGATCTTTTGTCCGCCTTCGTTCAGCGCCACCATTGCCGCGAAGATCCGGCGGTGCTTTTCGAGCGTGAAGTCGTCCGGCTGCAGCGTCGAAGCCACCACGATGAACGACGAGTCGTCGAGCATGATCGCGCCCAACACCAGTTGCTCGGCGTCGGTATTGGCCGGTAACCCCTTCTCGAACGTGATGTCGCGCGTAGCCACTCGAGCGTCTAACCTACCATGATTTCCTGTGGGAATCTCATTCCACAGCGGCACTTTTTCTGTGGATCGCGCAACGGCTTTGCCTCCAGCAAGATCGCTGAGCCCCGCGCCCTACGGCACACCGTTTTCCACAGGAAATCCAACAAAACAGAACCCTCCTCTTTTGTTTTATCCCACCTCGCCGCTCACGGCAACTTTTGCTGCGTGCACTCGATAGTCCTAACGAGCCGGTAGTACCAGAACGCGCGACTTGACATGCCCTCCCGCCGTGAGGCAAGCTAGGAGGTTTTCGTCCCCTACGGCATGCGGATTCGAGTTCTCCACCACGACCACTGCTTCGACGGAGCAGCCTCGGCCGCCTTCTTCTCGCGCTTCGTGGAGGAGAAGTTCTACCCCGGTGCGGAGTTCCTCTACAAGGGAATGATGCACACCCCCAACCAGACCTGGGACGAGGCCGTCTTCGACAGCGACGTCAACGCCATTGTCGACTTCAAGTTCGCCGCCTCCCAGAAGCTCACCTGGTGGTTCGATCATCACCAGAGCGCCTTCCTCACGCCCGAGGACGCCGAGTTCTACCGCCGTACCGCCTCTCCCTGGCACTTCTTCAACCCCGACTACCGCTCCTGCACCAATTTCATTTCCGACATCGCGCGCGAGCGCTTCGGCTTCCATGCGCCCGATCTCGATGAGTTGGTCCACTGGGCCGACATCATCGACGGCGCGCAATACGCCAACGCCCGTGAAGCCGTCGAGATCAAGACGCCCGCCACGCAGTTGGTGCTCGTCATTGAAGGAGCCAAGGACAACGCCGTCGAGACCATCATTCGCCTGATGCAGCATCAACGCCTCGAGCAGATCATCGCCCACCCGCAGATTGAGGCTCAATTCCAGTCGCTCTATTCCCAGCACCTGGAAACGATGGAGATCATCCGCCGCGTCGGCCACAGCGAACGCGCCGTCGTCTTCTTCGATCTCGTCGAGAGCGGACTCGAGGGCTACAACAAGTTCATCCCCTACTATCTGCATCCGGAGTCCATCTATACGGTTTCCGTGCTGAAGGCGAGCTTCCGCACCAAGATCTCGGTCGGCTCCAACCCCTGGGTCACCGGACCGCTCAAGCACAACCTCGCCACCATCTGCGAGCGCTATGGCGGCGGTGGCCATCCGCGCGTCGGCGCCATCAGCTTCCCCAAGGGCGACATTGACCACGCCCGCCAAGTTGCCGCTGAAATCGTCCGCGAACTCCAGTCCTAGCGAGTGCTTCCGCCGCGAAGACTTCAGCCGGCGTGTGGGGCAGGCTTTAGCCTGCGCGGGACTTCAGTCCCGCTTCCGGAGGCTCAGCACCAAGTTGCAGCCCGCTTGGACCGGCCCCGTACCCGCTTCCGTCCCGTCCGTAGCATAGATTCATGGCGTCCCACCATGATTCATGGCGTCCCACCATCGATTTGTATTTCCCGTCATGGTCCTTCTCGACGAAGGCGCCTGGGTCGCTCTCACAGAATCAGAGCTGACCGGACAATCATCGCACCCATGTATCGCGGTATCCTGATCGATTCGACCGGCCGCGCGTCGAGAATAGCCGCCGCTGAAATCGAGCGCCCGAAAGGACTCTGGGCGCGACTTCGCCAGAGCCGGCAACACTCGGTCAAGGTGCAGTTGTTCTTCAACGACGCGCCCCAAGTGATCCCGCTGGACGAAGCCAAAGCCCTTCTGACCGAGTCACTGGCCAAACGTTCCCCGATGGCCCGCCGCTTCCAGGGCTTGGAGCGGGAACAAGTCCTGCGCGAGCAGGTGAGCGCGGCCGCTACATATGAGCAAGCCTTCCGCCTCCTCCACGAGTTCGACAGGATCCCCCGCGAGTTGCTCTAGAGATCAAAAACGCCGGAACAATGCCCGTCCCGCCGGTGTCCAAACCCGCGTGCCTCCAATCCTCAGACTCCTCTCGGCCGCACTTGCAATCTTAGCCGCAGCCGCTGCACAAGAAGCAACCATTGAGTTCAACCCAACCGACTGCGGTTCAAACTGGGCCGACCTCCTCAGCCTCACTAGCCTCCTACTCACGCTAGCCAGCGGCGTGGCTTTCTTCGCAGTCCGATCCTGGCTCTGGCCTATGCTGAAACATTGGTTCCTCGCCCCAGCATTCCGTTACGTCTGGCCTTCCACCATGGTCGGCGTCGTCGCCATCGCCGCCTTCCTCGATAGCTACCATCTCCTGAACACGCCTGCCGAGACCGCCCTCGCCTTTCTCGCAACGGTAACGCTGCCCTTGAACCTCGGCGGCATCGCAGGACTCTTCGCCGCCGCCGCCGCTCGCGAGGCTTGGGCCTGGAACCCAGACCAATTCCCTGTTCTCGCTTTCGCCTACTGCAGCTATTGGATCGCCGAATTCCTCTTCCTCACCTGGCTCCGCTCGCTAGCCCGAAACGCCGAACCCGTCCGCCTCAGCCTCCGCTAATCCCCGTCGCCGCTCTCCCGCCAAAACTCCACCAGCGCCACCGCCACCGATAAAATCACCGGACCAATGAACACCCCCACCACCCCGAACTGATTCATTCCGCCCAACAACGCAAAGAACACGAACAGCGGATTCAGATGCATCCGCCCGCTCACCACCATCGGACGAATCACGTTGTCTGCCTGCGCCACCACCGCCGCTCCCCAGATCGCCAGAAACGCAGCTCCGCTCCATCGCCCCGCAGCCGCCAAGAGGATCGTTCCCGGCAACCACACCAGTGCGGACCCGAACACCGGCACCAGTGACACCACCGCCGTCACGATCCCCCACAGCACCGGCGACCCCAGCCCCGTCAACCAAAAGCCGAACCCGCCCAGCACTCCTTGCGCCGCCGCCACTGCCACCACGCCCCATACGTTCGCCACGATGGTGTCCCCCGCCCGCCTGTACAGCAACTCCGTTTGCTCCTGCGGCAACGGTACGATCTCGCTTGCCCGCCGCAGCATCTCGCGCCCATCGCGCAGAAAGAAGTAGAGCGTGACAAACGAAATCACAGCCTGCACCAGGCTCCCACCCACCTCCGCCATCGCCGTACCGCCCACCTTCACCAACCATGCCGCCGCCTGCTGCAAACGCTCCACTGCTTCCGCGCGCAGATCCTCGGCCGCGACCCCCAGCCACGCCGCCGCCCGCTCCATCAGACTCATCAACTCATCTGAGCGTGCGTGCTGCCCGTACAGCGCGCGCAGTTCGCGCACCGCCGCCCAACTCACCAAAGCCGTGGGCCCGACCACCAGCACCACAATCGCGAGTGTCGAAACCAGCGCTGCCAGATCGCGATTCCGCACCGCGCCGAGCACCCGCCGGTGCATCGGATAGCACACCACCGCCAGTACGCCTGCCGCCGCAATCGCCAGCAGGAACGGTTTCGCCAGCAGGAAACACAAGTACAACGCGATCGCCAGGAGCGCCAACAAGAACCCCTGTGATCGTTTCATGCCGCCCCTCTCGCCCCTACACGCTGATCACCGGACACGGTGACTCGCGAATGATCGCGTACGCGTGCGAATGCAGCCGCCCCGGACCCTTCTTCGCCGGCGTCCTCCCAATCACCACCAGATCCGCCGCCCACTCACCGGCCACCAGCGCCACCGCGCTCGCAACATTGCCGCTCACCACCGTAGCCGTCAGCTCTGTCCGGTACCGCCGCTGCAACTCCTCCATTTGCTCGCGGCCAATCCGCAACAGATGCGCCCGGAACGGATCGTCCGGCTGCCCGGGAATGTGTTCCGCCGCCGGAATCGCGTGCACCAATCGCAACTCCGCTCGCAGCTTCTCGGCCAGCGCGCGCGACCATTGCAGCAGCGCACCGCTTTCGTCTTCCAGGTCGAGTGCGCACAAGATCCGCCGCACCTCGCCTTCCCGCGGCACCGGCTCCGGCATGTGGACATCGGTCCATACCGGACACTCCGTATCGTGCAGCACCTTGCCCGTCACTGACCCGAGCAGCCATCGCCGGAATCGCCCGAACCCGTGAGTGGGCATCATGATGAGGTCCACTTGATTGCGCGAGACGAACTCCGAGATCAGGTGCGCCGGATCTCCAATCTCCACGTAACGCCGCACGGCAACGCCCGTCCATTCATCTTTCGCCCAGTTCTCGAGCTGACTGCGCCGCAGCGCGATCCACGTATCCGGCGGCCGCATCGCCTCCGGTTCGCCATCTGCCAGTTCGGCGTTAGCCAGCCAATGGGGGATCGTCCCAACCACGTGCAGCAAAGCCACCTCCGCGCCCACCTGTCTGGCCATGGCGCTCACAAGCGGCGCAGTGCGAGCCGTGCGCTGCGAGAAGTCGACCGGGAAGAGGATCCTGCGAATGTCCATGCCCTAGGTCCCCGCATTTGCCGTGCCACCGTCGGCGGGCCAACGGCCGTTCCCGCCCTTTTCAAGAATTTTCGCTAGGTTCGGATTGGGGCACATGCTCCGCCAGATGTGGGGCAGACTTCAGTCTGCACGGGGCTTCAGCCCCGCTTCGGATGCGGGCAAATCTTACACTCTGGAGCATTTTTCCGCCATGCCGCCGAACTCGCACGCCTGCGCCAAATCACCCGGAGAGCCTCGTCCCCCGGGTGCCGATCTGCGCTAGGACCCTCATGTTACATTGAAAAAAGTCGAGCCTCGCCAGCCCCGAAAATCCATGAAAAACAGCGACCCCTCCCTCGCCGGGGAGAAGTTCCATCAACTCGTCCAGATCATGGCCCGGCTGCGCTCGCCCGATGGCTGCCCCTGGGATCGCGAACAGTCCTTCGCCACCCTCAAGAAGTACCTGGTCGAGGAAAGCTACGAAGTGCTCGATGCCATCGACGCCGAGGATTGGGCCGCGCTCTCCGAGGAACTCGGCGACCTCATGCTCCAGCCCGTCTTCCTCGCCCAGATGGCCTCCGAGCAGAACCTCTTCTCCATAGCCGACGCCCTCGACGCCATCAATGAAAAGCTCGTGCGCCGCCATCCGCACGTCTTCGGCGACGCCGAGGCTCGCACGGCGCAAGACGTCACCCATCGCTGGGAGCAAATCAAGAGCCAAGAGAGGCAGGCGAAGGGCAAACTCGAGAAGGGCGCCAAGCCCGAAGCTCTGCTTGAAGCCGTACCCCGCAACCTTCCCGCCCTCGTCGAAGGCCAGAAGATCGGCAGCCGCGTCGCCAAGGTCGGCTTTGATTGGACCTCGGTCGAGCAGGTCCTCGACAAGCTCCACGAAGAGGTCGCCGAACTCGAAGAAGCTCGCCGCGCGTCAGACCGCGCCCACCTCGAAGAGGAACTCGGCGATATGCTCTTCGTGATGGTCAATCTCGCCCGCAAACTCGACATCGATGCCGAGCAAGCTCTGCGCGGCGCCAACGCCAAGTTCCGCCGCCGATTTGCGTTCGTGGAGCAGGCTCTCCGCGCCGATGGCCGCCCGCTCGGCGAAGCGACCCTCGAGGAAATGGAGGAAAAGTGGCAGCAAGCCAAACAAGCTCCGAAATAGCCGTTCGTCCTTTGACTGCGGTCGAAGAGTATCGCGAAGCCGTTCGTCTTCAGAAGGAGATCTGGGGCTTCTCCGAAGAGGATGCGCTTCCGGTGCGCCTGTTCGTTGTCGCGTCTAAAATCGGCGGACAGATCTTCGGCGCATTCGACGGCGCGCGCATCGTCGGCTTCTGCGTGGCGCTCCCGGGAATCAAGCCCGGCGGTGGGAACTTCCTGCACAGCAACATGCTCGGCGTGGAAGCTCCTTATCGCGATAAAGGCGTCGGCCGCCTGCTCAAGCTGGCCCAGCGTAACGACGCGCTCGCTCGCGGCATCGATCTCATGGAGTGGACCTTCGATCCGCTCGAAATCAAGAACGCCTACTTCAACATGGAGCGCTTGGGCGCCGTGGTGAAGCGCTACGTGCTCAATCAATATGGAGTCACCTCGAGCGCGCTTCACGCCGGACTCCCTACCGATCGCTGCGTCGCCGAGTGGTTCATGGACTCGGGCAGGGTGCGCGGCATCCTTGCCGGCGAGCCCCTTCCTCGACCGCCCATCGAAGCTCGCATCGAAGTCCCACTGAACACGAACGAGCCCAAGCGCGATATCCAAGCCCGCGTCAGTTCCCAGTTCGTCGAGTATCTCCGCCAAGGCCTCACCGCCGTCGGCGTGGAGCGCTCCGAAAACAAGGGAACCTATCTGCTCGCCCGCTGGGAGCCAGAATCCTAATGTCCTTCAAAATCGAACGAGTCCGCCTGCGCCAGATTCGCATGCCTCTGGTGCACTTCTTCGAGACCAGCTTCGGCCGAACCTACGAGCGTCACATGGTGATCGTCGAGGTGGTGGCCGGCGGCGTCTCCGGATGGGGCGAAGTCACTGCTGGCGAAAACCCCTTCTACAACGAAGAGTGGACCGAATCCGCTTGGCGCATCGTGCGTGACTATGCTGCCCCGCGCGTGATCAATCACGAGTGCGCTTCCGCGCTCGACGTGGGCCCGCGCATCGCGCACATCCGCGGACACAACATGGCCAAGGGCGGACTGGAAGCCGCCACCTGGGACCTGCAGGCGCGCCTTGACGGCAACCCCCTCTGGAAGGAAATCGGCGGTGGCGCCCGCCGTGAAATTCCGTGCGGTGTCTCCATCGGCATCCAGGATTCCGTGCCGCAACTGATCGAGAAGATCACCACCGAACTCGAGGCCGGCTACCAGCGGATCAAGATGAAGATCAAGCCAGGCTGGGATGTCGACGTCATTCGCGAAGTCCGCAAGCAGTTTCCGAACATCAAGCTGATGGCCGACGCCAACTCCGCCTATCGCCTCTCCGACATCGATCGCTTGAAGCAACTCGATGAGTTCTACCTCATGATGATCGAGCAGCCGCTGGACCATGACGAGATCTTCGATCACGTCCAACTGCAAGCCAAGCTTCAGACGCCGATCTGCCTCGACGAGTGCCTGCGGTCGGCGCACCAGGCCGAACAGGCGATTCGCATGGGCGCGTGCAAGATCATCAACATCAAGCTCGGCCGCGTGGGCGGCTTCGCGGAAGCCAAACGTCTCCACGATGTAGCCCAAGCCGCCGGAGTTCCCGTCTGGTGCGGAGGCATGCTCGAAGCCGGCATCGGCCGCGCGCACAATATCGCCCTCGCCACTCTTCCGAACTTCGTGCTGCCCGGAGACGTCTCCGCCAGCAAGCGCTACTGGACCCGCGACATCATCACTCCCTGGGTGGAAACCACGCCTCGCGGCACCATCGAGATCCGCGACCAACCCGGTTTCGGATACGATATCGATCACGACTTCCTCGAGTCGATCACGGTGCGCCAGGAGGAAATTCATTGAGTGAAGGACCCACACGAAAGCCGGCACGGCTGTATGCCTTGCTGGCCGTGATGGTCTTCGTGTGGTCAGTCAACTTCGTGGTGGCCAAGACCGCCCTGCGCGAGATCCCTCCGCTCATGCTCGGCTCCCTGCGCTTCACCTTGGCGGGACTCCTCATCGCTCCCATCTATTTGCTGCGGCAGCTCTCCGAGAAGCGGCCCTTGTTCGTCGGCCCCGATACGCTTCGTCTGGTCGGTCTCGGCTTGATTGGCGTGGGCGCGAATCAACTCGTCTTCCAAGTAGGCTTGGTGCGCACCACCATCGCCCATGCGGCGCTGCTCATCGCGATGACGCCCGTGTTGGTGTTGCTGCTCTCGTCGTGGGTCGGCCACGAGCGCATCACCCGATCGAAGCTCGCTGGACTCGGCATAGCCGTTGGCGGCGTGCTCGTGTTGCAGGGCAGGGCACTGATCGGTGGACACGGCTCCGCGCTCGGCGACTTCTTCGTCATGCTCGCCGCTCTCACCTTCGCCATCTATACGGTCTTCGGCAAGAGCATTCGCGCTCACTATGACTCGCTGACGATGACCACCTTCGCCTACACTGGCAGCGCGATTCTGCTGCTGCCTTCTACGCTGTGGATCGCTTCCGGCGTCGACTTCGATAAGGTCACCTGGGTCGGCTGGACCAGTGTCGTCTTCATGGCGATCTTTCCCTCGATCATCGCCTACTTGATCTTCTATTACGCGCTGCGCTACCTGCAGCCGTCGCGCCTTTCGATGCTCGCCTACCTCCAACCGCCGTTGGCGACGCTGTTCGGCGTCTTCTTGCTTGGCGAAGAACTGACAGCCTCGCTCTTCGCTGGCGGTGCGCTTGTTCTCGGCGGTGTCCTCCTCGCGGAGCGCCTCGCATGACCGCCCGGATTTCGTGTGGGGCAGGCTTCAGCCTGCGCGGGACTTCAGTCCCGCTGCCGGAGTTCGCGCCAACGCCCGCGAAAACACGCCGGCTCCGGCATCAGCACTTGCCTTGCCGTGTAGGGCGGGCTTTAGCCAGCGCGGGACTTCAGTCCCGCCGGACCTGCGCAGTGCTGCATCCAACCCTCCGCCATTCCCTTTCGCTCGTAGCTCGGAAGCACGCCTGTGGGCAAGGCTTCAGCCTGCGCGGGACTTCAGTCCCGCTGCCGGAACTCGCGCCAACGCCCGCGAAAACACGCCGGCTCCGGCATCAGCACTTGCTCTGCCGTGTAGGGCGGGCTTTAGCCAGCGCGGGACTTCAGTCCCGCCACGCCCGCGTAGCGCTGCATTTAACCCTGCACCACTCCCTTACAGTCGCAGCTCGGAACAGCGTCTATTGGGCAGCCCCCCCGGAGCCCCGCCCATGACCGCCTTCCTCGACCTCCTCCGCCGCAACCGCAACTACCGCTACACCTGGTTCGGCCAAATCGTCAGCGAAGTCGGCGACCACTTCAACAACATCGCCGTCTTCTCCCTCGCCCTCAAGCTCACCGGCTCCGGGCGCGTCGTCAGCGGCGTGCTCCTCGCCCGCGGTGTCGCCATGATCATGGCCGGGCCACTCGCCGGCGTCGTGCTCGATCGCATGGATCGCAAACGCATGATGATCCTCAGCGACTCCTTCCGCGCCCTCATTGCGCTCTGCTTCGGTCTCTGCCTCGTCTTCCCCACAACCAAGCTCCTCTACCTCTTCAGCGCGCTGCTCATGTTCGCATCGCCGTTCTTCACCAGCGGACGCGCCGCCATTCTTCCCCGCATCGCCACCAAAGAAGAACTCCACACAGCCAACTCGCTCACCCAAACCACCCAGTGGACCAACCTCGCCATCGGCATGTTCCTCGGTGGCGCCAGCGTCGCGAGCCTCGGCTTCGAATGGGCCTTCGTCCTCAACGCGCTCTCGTTCGTCTTCTCGGCTGCGTGCATCTCGCAGCTTCACGTGCCAGAAGGCTTCCGTCCACCCGCCGAAGCGCTCACTGAAGGCAACGTGTTGCGGCCCTGGCACGAATACACCGAAGGGCTCCGCTACATGCGCACCATTCCCCTCGTCTTCGGACTCGCCCTGCTCACTATCGGATGGGCCAGCGGTGGCGGCGCCGCGCAAGTGCTGTTCTCGCTTTTCGGAGAAAAGGTGTTCAATCGCGGTGCGGCCGGCATCGGCACGCTGTGGGGATGCGCCGCACTCGGCCTCATCGTGGGTGGCATCATCGCCCACCGCATCGGACCGCGCTTGAGCCATCGCGGCTACCTCTACACCATCGGCATCGTCTACCTCGTCCACGGCTCCGCGTACTGCGTCTTCAGTCTCATGGAGAACTTCTGGATCGCTTGCTTCTGGATCGCCCTCTCTCGCGGAGCAGTAGCCATCAGTTCTGTTTTAAACATGACGCAGCTATTACGTCACGTGGAAGACGGCTTCCGCGGACGCGTCTTCTCCACCTTCGAGTCGATGAGCTGGGCCACCATGATGTTCTCGATGACGGCCGCGGGCTTCTTCTCGGACTTCTACTCGATCCGCGCCATCGGCTTCGCCTCGGGCGTACTCAGCGGATCCACGGCCTTGTTCTGGTTCCTTGCCATGTGGGCGGGCAAGCTTCCCGAACCCTCGCGGGCCGGCAGCGATCCGGCCGGCGTCGAGGTCCACGGCGACACCGTAAACTGAGGCTTCCATGAACGTACTCGTCACCGGATCGGCCAAGCGCATCGGCCGCGGCATTGCCTTGCATCTCGCCCGATCAGGCGCGCGGGTCGCGATTCACTACAGCGGCTCCGAGCGCGAGGCTCTCGAGACTGCCGAGGAATGCGGCGGAGCTCCCGTCTTCCGCGCCGACCTCGAGAAGGTCCCGGAAATCGAGCGCCTCTTCGACCAGGTCACCGCGCACTTCGGCCGGCTCGACGCCCTGGTCAACAACGCCGCGCGCTTCACCCGCTTCCATCCGCTCGAGGTCACCGAGAAAGACTGGGACTTCATCCACAGCGTCAACCTCAAGGCGGTCTTCTTCTGTTGCCAGCAAGGCGCCAAGCACATGCTCGCCACCGGAGGCCGTGGCCGCATCGTCAACATCAGCTCGCTCGGTGGCATCCGCCCTTGGGCCGAGCACGCGCACTACTGCGCCTCCAAGGCCGGCGTCATCCATATGACTCGCGCGCTCGCCAAAGCCTTCGCTCCGAAGATCACGGTCAACTCGGTCGCACCCGGCGTGATCCCGTTCAACGATCTCGACGAGCGCAGTATTCCGATGGTGGAGGCCACGCCCGCTCAGCGCCCCGGCACGCCCGAGGAGATCGCGGGTGCGGTGCAGTATTTCCTCGACGCCACCGAGTTCGTCACCGGCCAGATCCTCGCCATCGACGGCGGCCTCAGCCTCCGATAAGCCCAGTTCCCACACTGGCCCCGACGTGTTGGGCAGACTTCAGTCTGCGCGGGACTTCAGTCCCGCGGCTGATACTCGCGCCGAGGCCCGCGAAAACTTGCTGCTTCCGGCATCAGCACTTGCCCTGTCGTGTAGGTAGGGCGGCCCTCAGTCTGCGCGGGACCTCAGTCCCGCCGGCAACGTGAGCTCACCCAGCCCCAACCCGGGACCCCGCGGAACCACATACGCCGCATTCTCCATCCGGATCGGCTCACGCAAGAACCGGTTCGCGGTCTCGAGCACCGACGCATTGAACTCGGCCAGATCGCACCCAGGCGCCGCAGCAGCGAAGTGCAGCGCAGCGGCGATCTGCGGTCCGAAGGCGATGCTCAAATGCGGCACAACCGGAACACCACGCGAGGAAGCCTCGGTCGCCAGGCGCATGCCTTCCGTGATGCCACAGCGGCCCAGATCCGGCTGGTAGACCTCCACCGCGCCTTCACGGAAAAACGGCGCCATCTCGAAGCGCGTGCGGTAGCTCTCGCCGATCGCGATCGGAGTCCGCACTGCATGGGCGAGTTCGCCGTGCGCGATCGGGTCCTCGGGATCGAGCGGCGCCTCGAACCACAGCGCGTTCCGCGCGTCGAGTTCGCGACCGAACGCTCGTGCGCTGTCAGGCCGATGCCGCCACAGCGCGTCCACTGCATACTGCGCGGCAGGCAACTCGTCCATCGCACGGAAGAATGACTCCGCATCCGGCGTGTCGTAGAACAGCTTGAACCGCGTGAAGCCCGAGTCGATCGCGCGACGCGCCGCGTCCACACGACCCGCTGCCGGCAGCCCGCTGTAGTACGCGGGGATGCGCAGCTTCGGCGCAGCGCTCAGCAGCCGGCACACAGGAACGCCCGCCGCTTTACCCGCGATGTCCCAAAGGGCGATGTCCACCGCGCTGATCGCATCGAGCATGAAGCCGCCCGTTTGGCCGCGAACGCGCATCGCCGAGTACATGCGATCCCACCACGCGGCGATGCCTTCAGGAGTAGGATCGAACTCCTCGCCGGTGAGCACAGGTGCGAGCAGTCGATCGACGATGGTGCACGCGACCTCGGGTGCGAGGGGCGCCTGAGCCTCGCCCCACCCGATGATTCCAGCGTCCGTCTCTACGCGGACCACCGCCGTCTCGAAGTCCGTCGAATAGAGGCACGGGAACACCTGCGACCAACGGTAGCTCGACGCGGACTCAGCCAGCTTCGTAGGCGACCCGGCGCGTCCGGTCACCGTTCCTGCATCGCGAGGCAGCCGGATCGGGTGTGACTCAACGGCGCGTATTCGCATGTAGCCCTCTCAGCGTCGTCAGTTCGAGATGTCCGGCCGCCTGCGGCCGTTGGGTGGGTTCGTGGATCGGCGCGGTCGGCAGCCCCGCGCGTCCGGCCACCGCTTCTGCATCGCGAGGCAGCCGGATCCGGTGTGACTCAACGGCGCGAATTCGCATGCATCTCTCTCAGCGCCGTCAACTCGCGCAAACCCGCCGCGTTCAGCTCCTGCGTGGGGTGCCGCACGCGCGCGCTCTTCAGAACTCCCAGCGCCATGAGGTTGTGCTTGGCGGCCGACACTCCGAGACCGGGTTGCAGTTCGTAGCGAATAAGCGGAAGCGCCTCGGTGAAATGGCGCCAAGCCTCGGCCGTCTGGCTGCGTTCGAGACAGCGCCAGATCTCCACATACGTTGCCGTGATGTCGCTCGAGGGCATCGTACCGACCGCGCCGCGCTCGAACTCCTCAATCAGGAACTGGCCGTTCAAGCCACCGAAAATCGCGAAGTCTGCGGAGCGGTCACCGAGCGAGTCCCGCAACGCGCCAATCTTCGGCGCAGTCGGTGGCGCTTCCACCTTCGCCGATCGCACATGCTCGATTTCGCGGGCCATTCGAGCCAGCAGCGCGGCGGGCATGGCAACCTGCGTCATCAACGGAGCGTCTTGCACCATGATCGGGATGCTGACCGCTTTCGAAATGGCCGCGAAGTAGAACAGCAGTCCGTCGCCATCGGGCTTCAGTAGATAGGGCGGCAGCACCATGAGTGCGTTGGCGCCGAGGTCCTGTGCTTCCTTGCTCAGGGCCACCGCGGCATCGGTTCCGGTGTGGCCGGAACTGGCCACCAGTGGAACGCGCCCGTCCGCTCGCTTCACGATCCGCTTCAGCATCTCGATCCGCTCATTCGCCAACAGCGTGTAGCCTTCGCTGGCGTTGCCGAACAAGCCGAGCCCGTGCGCCCCTTGCGCGAGCAAATGGTCAATCAAGCGGTCGAGCGATTCGTAGTCGACCGAGCCGTCGTCATGGAAAGGGGTGACGACGATGGGAAAGACGCCTCTCAACATGTGCAAGGAACAGGATACACCGAGACACGATCAGATGAAATCTGAAGTCTGAAATATTTTCGACTTGCGCTCAGCCCCTGACCTGTGATGGAATCTCGATTATGTCTCGCTTGCTGACTTTCCTTTGGGGCGCGATGTTCGCCGCCGCTGCCATGGCGCAGCAGGGAACCGGAACCATCTCGGGCATCGTCACCGATCCGCAGGACGCTGTGGCCGCCGGAGCCGAAGTGCGCGTCCGCAACGTAGCGACGAACTCGATGTTCCGCACCCGCACAAACGACCAAGGCTTCTACGCCGCTCCCGGCTTGCCCGTGGGCGAGTACGAGGTGAACGCCGAGTTGCCCGGCTTCAAACGCACGGTCCGCACCGGCATTACGCTCCAGGTGAATCAGAACGCGCAGGTGAACCTCCGGATGGAAGTGGGCCAGGTGTCGGAGTCAGTGGAAGTGGTGGGCGAAGCGGCGCTGGTCAACACCACAAACGCCACGGTTGGCGAGGTGATCGAGAATCGCCGTGTGCGCGACCTTCCGCTCAACGGCCGGGGCGCGCTTGCCTTGACGCTGCTGACCACGGGCGTGATCTCGAACGCAGGCCCCACCAATTCCGGCTTCGGAGACCGCGGCATCCAGATCTCGTCGCTCTCGATCAACGGAAGCCCGAGTTCGATGAACGCCCAAATGCTCGACGGTTCGAACAACATCCTCAGCTACGTCGGCGAGGTCGGCGTGCCTCCGGCGGTGGACGCCGTGGAGGAGTTCAAGGTGCAGAGCGGATCGATGTCGGCCGAGTTCGGCTTCACCGCCGGCGGAACCATCAACCTCGTGACCAAGTCCGGCACCAACCAGTACCATGGCACCGCGTACGAGTTCCTGCGCAACGACAAGTTCGACGCTCGGAATACCTTTGCGCCCGTCAAGCTACCCTTCCGCTACAACCAGTTCGGTGCGTCGCTCGGCGGGCGCATCCTAGATCGCACCTTCGGCTTCTTCGAATTGGGAAGACTACAAGTCGCGGCGGGCCTCGCCGCGATCGCTTCCATGCCGCTCGACAATTGGCGGCAGGGCGACTTCTCGAACCTGCTCGACAACACGGAAGCCTGATTCCGATCTACGACCCGGCGACTACGCGGAACAACCCGCCGTAGCCAAGGCCGAGTTCGCGACCTGTTCCCGAACAATCAAGTGCCGCGCGAGGTTCGATCCGATCACGCCGAAGATCCTCGAGTTCTATCCAAGCCGAACAAGGCCCGCAGAATGCGTTCGCAAGCACAGAACTTCCAGGATGTCGCTCGCAGCACCATCGATTGGCGGCAGTGGAACTTCAAGGTCGACCACCGGTTCAATGACCGCAACACGATGTTCGTGCGTTACTCGTCCGCACAGCACAAGCCGTACACGAACTCCTTCTTCCTCGATGAGACGGCGAGCGCCAGCCGCGCCGACAACCAGACCAATCGCAACGGTGTGGTGAGCGATACGCACACGTTTTCACCGACCTTGATCAACGACCTTCGGGTAGGAGTGATGCGCCAGGCATTTAGCTTCGTGTCCGTCAACATCGGCAAGGAATGGCCCCGCCGGCTCGGTCTGCCACCCATCGTGCCGAACGACGCGATGCCTTCGATCGACTTCGGTAGCGGTGGCATCGGCGGCGGCACCGCCGGCTTCCGCGGATCGTTCAACTGGGACATTCAAGACATGGTGACCAAGATCGCGGGACAGCACACGTTCAAGATCGGGTACAACCACCGGCTGCTGCAAGGTGGAAACCTGCAGGGTGGGGCGCCTTCGGGTAGCTTCTCGTTCGGCGGACTCACGAGCAATCCTCAGGTGCCCGCGGGCACCGGCAACAGCATGGCGCAGTTCTTGCTCGGCGAAGTGTCGGGCGCGTCGATCGACCGCATCCTCGGCAATAGCTGGCACGGCTACACCACCAGCGCGTTCATCCAAGACGATTGGAAGCTGAACCGCCGGCTGACTTTCAATCTCGGCTTCCGTTACGACTTCCAACAGAAGCCCTACGAACGGCACGATGGCCAGATCAACTTCGACCTCACTGGTCCGAGCCCGATCTCGGGCTTGAAAGGCCGCACCGTCTACGCGGGCGTGGACGGGCAGCCGCGCTCGTTCCTCGACGAAGACCACAATGACTTCGCTCCGCGGTTCGGCTTCGCCTGGGACATCTTTGGCACCGGGAAAACCGTGTTCCGCGGCGGTTACGGCATCTTCTATCCTTCGATCTTCTGGCGCAACTACCTCGGCGACACGAATCTGTTCTCTACCACCACAACCTCGTACGTAGCGCAAGGTCCCGGGCAGCGGGCGTTCCTATTCTACCAAGGCTTCCCGTTCGCTCCACTCGAGTCGCCTGGTTCGAAGGCGGGCCCCGGGGCGCTGCTGGGGCAGGGTGTCGCCGCGTTCGAAAGCGACAAGACCACGGCGCTTTCGCAGCAATGGACCGGGTCTCTGCAGCAGGAGTTCCGCGGATGGCTGCTCGACGCGACCTATTCGGCAAACAAGGGCAACCACTTCATCGCGAACAGCTACAGTATCAACGTGCTCACGCCCGATGAGCGCAAACGGCTGGGCCGGACGTTGCAAGACGTGGTTCCGAATCCTTACGCAGGACGCATCCCCGGCGGACTGGGAGCGGCCACGGTGCAGCGCGAGCGTACGCTGCTGCCCTATCCACAGTACAGTGGCGTGAGCATCCGCAATCCGCGCTTCGGCAACTACATGTCGCACCAGTTGCAGTTCAACGCCAAGAAGCGCATGGCCAAGGGGCTGCTGGTGCATTGGGCCTACACGGTAGGCAAGAAGATGAGCGATGGCGTGGCCGTGCCCGTCGACTTCGGACCGGTAGAGCAAACCAACGAGAACTCGTTTCAAGACGGATTCACGAATCGCAAGCTGAACAAGTCAGTGGACGCCGCCGACGTCTCGCAGCGCAGCGTGATCAGCGCGCTCTATGAGCTCCCGTTCGGCCCCGGGAAGGCTCTCGCGTCGTCGAATGCTGCCGTCAACAAGATCATCGGCGGATGGCAGTTGAATATGATCAGCGTGATCCAGACCGGCGTTCCCCTTACCGTTCGGGGCGCGAACAACTTCGCGGCCGATCGCCCGAACTCCACGGGCGTGAGCGCCAAGCTCGACAATCCCACCCGCGCGCAATGGTTCCGCACTGACGCGTTCGTGAATCCACCGGACTTCGAGCTTGGCAACGTGGGGCGCACCACGCCCGATGTGCGCCATCCCGGTGCGGCCAACTTCGACTTCTCGTTGATGAAGAACACGCATCTCACGGAACGCGTGCGGCTCGAGTTTCGCGCCGAGGCGTTCAACGCCTTCAACCGCGTGAACCTCGGCCTTGCCGACGACAACTTCTCGCCCGGGCCCGATGGCAAGAACCGCTCGTCTACGTTCGGCACGGTCACCTCGGCTCGCGACGCGCGCATCGGCCAACTGGCGCTGAAGCTGATATTCTGAACGCCGTGAAAATCCCCAATCTGCGTTGGTGGATCGCCGGGCTGCTGTTCCTCTCCACGGTCATCAACTACGTGGACCGGCAGACGCTCTCGATCGTGGCGCCGGTGCTGACGAAGGAACTGAACCTCTCGCCGGTGCAGTACTCGAACATCCTGAACGCGTTCCTGGTTGCCTACACGCTCATGTACCTCGGGTCCGGCGTGCTGGTGGACCGGTGGGGAACGCGCAAGGCGCTGGCGGTGTTCGTGGGCTGGTGGTCCATCAGCAACATGCTGCACGCCTTCGCGCGGACCGCGGCGCACCTGGGGGCGTTTCGACTGCTGCTCGGGCTCGGCGAGCCGGGCAACTTCATGGCCGCCGTTCGCGCGATCTCGGAGTGGTATCAGCCGAAGGAGCGCGCCATCGTCAACGGACTGGTGCAGGCCGGCGCCTCAGTGGGCGCGGTGATTGCGCCTCCGTTGGTCGTGTGGCTGATGAAGGCATACGATTGGCGCGCCGCATTCGTGATCACGGGAGCTACCGGATTGGTGTGGCTGGCGGCATGGATGTTCCTCTACCGGCTGCCGCGCGATCATCCGCATGTCACGGCCGAAGAACTGGCGCTGCTCGAGCAACACCAGCCGAAGGCGGCGCCGGCGAAAGTGCCGTGGCTGAAGCTGCTCGGATTCCGGCAGACGTGGGGCCTGCTGCTGGGGCGCTTCTTCTCGGATCCTGTGTGGTGGTTCTACCTGTTCTGGCTGCCGAAGTTCCTCTCTGAAAAGCGCGGATTCACCATAGAACAAATCGGCATGTTTGCGTGGATGCCGTATCTGACGGCGGACGTGGGCTCGATCTTGGGCGGGTTGCTTTCCGGGTACTTGGTGAAGCGCGGTTGGGATGTGCTGCGCGCACGCTCGGCCAGCATGTGGCCTTTCGCGATGATGATGCCGCTCAGTTGGGTGGTTGCGGCCACCGATTCGAGCGTGGTCACCATGGCCGTGGTGTGCGTGGTGACGTTCGCTCACATGGCGTGGAAGACGAACATCATGACCATCACGAATGACATCTATCCCACGCACATCGTCGGATCGGTGGCGGGCATCGTCGCGTTCGGTAACGGGCTGGGCGGGACGCTCTTCACGTTCCTCACCGGAATCATCGTGCAGAACTATTCCTACAACGCCATCTTCATCATCATGGGCTTCATGCATCCGGTGGCATTCGTGATCTTTCGGTGGCTGGTCCGCGGTCAAGTGGTGCTCGCGCAAGAGGAGGCAGCATGCTCCGTCGCCAATTCGTATGTTCGCTAGCCGGCACAGGGTGGGGCGCCCTCGCGGCAGTGGGGTTACGCGCCGCCCCAGTTCCGTTGTGCCGGCGCGTACTTAGGGTCGCGTTAGCGGGTTCGACGCCCCTGAAGATCTCGAAGGTGGAGGCGTTCGTGATCCGGACGCCGAACAAGCCGGTCTCAGACGAGGACCTGATGGTGATGTACCCTCTGGGCGCGATGACCGGGGGCGCGGGTTTGTTCAACCGGCTGGATCAAGCGAGCCCTTCGCGCTCGAAAGAGTTCGCTCAGGCAGTACTCGTGAAGATCACCGCGGGCGACATCGTGGGTTGGGGCGAGTGTCACGCGCCGGCCGCGCCGCGAGTGCACCAAACCGTCGTCACTGACATGTTGCGGCCCGTGCTGATGGGGCAAGATGCGCGCGACGTGGAAGCGCTCTGGGACCGCATGTACTCGACCCAGCGCTTGCGCGGCTACTCAACCGGCTTCTACACCGAAGCCATCGCGGGCGTGGATCTCGCGCTGTGGGACATCCTCGGCAAATACACCGGGCAGCCCTTGTACCGTTTGCTGGGCGGCAAGTATCGCGACCGGATTCCGACGTACCTCGGCATCGGCGGCACCTCAATTCAAGCGCTGAAAGAGAATGCTGCGCGCGCGATGGAGCAAGGCTACGCTGCGGTGAAGATGGGGCTCGGCAAAGGCGCGGGCACTCGCGACATGGCTCGCGTGGCCGCGGTAGCCGAGACGGTGAAGAGCAAGGGACAGTTGCTGCTCGATTCGCTGGGCGCATTCAAGCTGCATGAGGCGATCCAGTTGGGGCGCGAGATTGACCGCATGGGTTCGATCGGATGGTGGGAAGACGCGCTGATGCCCGAGGATACGGAGAGCTATCCGAAGCTGGCCGATGCGATGGATACGGCGATTGTGGCGGGCGAGTCGCTCTCGAACCGGTTCCAGTTCCGAGACTTGTTTGCGAAGAAGTCAGTGGACATCATCAATCCGGATATCTGCCGCGCTGGCGGCATTACCGAGTGCCGGAAGATCGCGATCCTGGCCGATGCGCATAGCGTGTTATGGTCGCCGCACGTGAGCATGGGGACTGCGCCATACATGAGCGCGTCGATCCACATGGCGGTGGCGACGCCGAATTGCGTGATCATGGAGGGCGGGAACAAGAATGAGGGTCCGATGGGGAACGCGTTGTTGCGCGAGCCGCTCGAGTTTCATCCGGGCTACGCGGTGGTGAGTGAGCGGCCCGGGTTGGGCGTGGAGTTCGACGAGAAGGCGCTGGCGCGGATCACGGTGTAGGTTCTAAGCACCGTGCCCGCTACATGCGAGGGCCCCGAGGTAAGCGCTCCACGGGCCTACCTCCTGTCGATACTGATGCGCCATGATCCTCGAGATCTGATGCAGGTGGGTCAGGTCATGGACGGCCCAGGTTGCCAGCAACTGCGACAGGGTGACGACTCCGAAGTGAGGATGCTTCCCAGTTCGACTGAGGTCTCGATCGCTCAGATTCAGTTCGCGCAGAGCTTCGAGGTTCTCCGATCTCAGGCGAGCGAAGTCGTCCAGCAGTTGTGCCAGCGTCTTGCCTTGATTCTCCTCGGATTGCGGCGAGCGATCAAACGGATCGAATGTTCGGTCCTCGCCGAATTGCAGGATGATCCTGGTGCGCGGGAGCCAGTCGGTGCGCTCCCCGTGGATCAGGTGTGCGATGACGTCCGAGACAGTCCAAGTGCCGTTGCCTTCGTTTCGGAGGGTCCAAGTTTCGGGCATGTGGCGGACCAAGGCATCGAGGGCCGCTGGTGTGCTGCTCAGAAGCAATATTGTGTCCGGCAGGCTGAAGTTGGTTCCCATCGCGGAATCCGATTGTAGCGTTTCTTGATTGAAGCGCTGCTACTGACCGGAAAACTCGCTGACGCCCTCGCGGCGTGTGCGAACGAAGTGGAGCAGGCCTTGAAGACCCTCATCGGGAGCGAGTGCCCCGATCGGATCGCCCCAGATCCGGCCGGCCTCGATTGACCATTCGAAGACGGCGAACGCCTCGAGAGCCGCCAAGAGGGCAACCTGTTCCCGCCTCTTCCAGGAATTGAGATTGATGCACTCCAACTTGGACAAGAGAACATGCGAGTTGGTCGCCCAGCTGCCGAAGTCTGGGAACGTCACTACGCCCGATAGAAAGCGCGGCAAGAAGAACTTGAATGACGCCTCGCCTCCCATCGTGGTGAGCACCTTGCACATCAGGAAGTCGAGGTCCCCGGGTGAGAGGTTGTGAACGCCCTTCTTGCGGAACCTCATGGCATGTTCTGTTCTGGCGGGCGCCACATTCAAGATGTCGCCTTGCCAGAGGTCGTGCCGCGCGTCTTGAAGACCGTCAGCCAGCGCGACCGCAGCCTTGCGCGAGCCGCTTCCGAGCCTCTGCGAACT
>JAXLQL010000026.1:0-100838 GCA_046331625.1 Bryobacteraceae bacterium | reverse complement strand
ACACCTGCCCGTTTTCCACACCGAGCAGTGCGTCTTCTGCCGCTTCCTCTCGAACGGAGCCAGCTATCGCGACTGCGGCCGGCCATGCGAGAAGCATCAGGTGGCGCTCCGCGACGAGCACGGCCGTGAGCATCCGGTAATCGCCGATGTCGGTTGCCGCAATACGGTGTTCGGGGCGGAAGCCCAGGAGGCAAGTGCGCACCTGGATCGCTGGCGCGAAGCGGGCATCCGGCACTTTCGTATCGAGTTCGCACATGAATCGGCGGAGGAAGTCAGGGCCATCACAATGGCATTCGCGGACGCACTGGGTGGGCGCATGGCGATGGGTGCGCTGGCACAGCGGATTCGAGAAGCATCACCGCGGGGCACGACGCAAGGCAGTCTCTTCATTCCGATCGAACAACTCGCGCCAAAGAATTTCCGCAAATAGCGATCAACATCAGGCTGCAGTTATGTTTCAAACGCGCCGATAGATGTGCGTATGCGCACCGCGCTGATCGCTTTCTTCCTGGTCGAATCACTGGCTGCCCAGCCGGACCGGTTCGGACTGCCCGCGTGTGCAGCCGAAGACCAGGAGCTTTCCCCTCGCAGTGAGTTCGTCCTGTGCCACAGCAGTTCGACGAAGACTGCTCTATGGACCGCCCACGAGATCAAGCCTGAGAATCTCGCCTCGCGGCCGGCGGCGCGCCGCCGGCACTTCCGCCGAGATCACGCGTTGAGGATGTCCGGCGCGACCGATGCGGACTATCGCAACTCGGGCTGGGTTAGGGGTCATCTGGTGCCCGCGGCCGACGTCGCATGGAACGAGCAGTCATTCGCCGATTCGTTCCTGCTCTCGAATGCCGTTCCACAAGATGGTTCGCTGAACTCGGGCAAGTGGCGCGTACTCGAAGATTCGATTCGCCGCCTCGCTTCCGCGTCGGACTTCGTCGTGGTCTTCAGCGGCCCCATCTTCTGCCAGAGCATCGGCCGAATTGGCGCGAGTGGCGTTGCGATTCCCTGCGAGCTCTACAAAGTGGCCATCGCGGGCCGCGCCTCGGAACTCCGCGCGTACGCGGTAATCCTGCCCAACGGCGGTAATCCGGCCGAGTCAATCGACAGGTTCGCCGTCTCGGTTGCCGAAGTCGAGCGCCGCACGGGGCTCGACTTCATCAGTGCACTGCCGCGACCGCTGCAATCCGAGCTCGAGCGGCGCGCCGAGCCGATTCCCGGGATCGAATAGCATGGCGCCAATGACTAGGAGTTGCACCTATCGAGGGGGCCATCACCGGACCCACCTCGGAACTCCATGCGTGCGCAAGGGGCCTGGCGACAAACTCGAGACGTTCGCCGCCTCGGCTTCGGAGCGAGCGTACTGCCTCGGCAGTTGCAAGCCGGGCTCGGCGACACTCCGAGCCGTTTGCCGTGATCGAGTAGCATGGCGCCGATGACTGGTTGCGGCTATCGAGGGGCCATTGCTGGACACACCTCGGAACTCCATCCGTACGCAACGGTCCTGGTGACAAACTCGACCCGTTCGCCGTCTCCGCTTCCGGGGCGAGCGCACCGCCGCGGGCGCTACGGGTCGAACCTCGAAACGTTCGTCGCTCTGGTTTTCGGAGACGAGCGCTCTGGCCGCTACGAGCCGCGCTCGAGCGGTCGAGCGTACGCCTGGATCCTGCTCCAACAACGGCAAACCCGAGTCAGTCGATACGTTGACCATTTCGGTCGCCGAACTCGAGTGCCACGCGCAGGCGAAACGGCTGCGAGTTCGCTCAACGAATGAGGGCTTGCCAGGCGCCGCAACTCGACCTTCTACGATCCAATCGCGATTTGCGGACGACCGGGCTCAGGCCAATCAATGTGGAAGAATTTGCCACGAGGCTGATCGGTGCGCTCGTACGTATGCGCTCCGAAGTAGTCGCGCTGCGCTTGCAGCAAACTTGCCGGAAGCCGTGCCGCCCGATACGAGTCAAAGTAGGCCAAGGCTGAATAGAAGGTCGGAACCGGAATTCCATTCGCTGCAGCCGCCGCAACCACGGATCGCCAATTGTCTTGGCAGCGGGCGATTTCCTTCTTGAAGAAAGGATCGAGAAGCAGATTCGCCAGTTCCGGATTCCGCCCGTAGGCTTCCGTGATCTTCTGCAAGAAGCGCGCGCGGATGATGCAGCCGCCGCGCCAGATCTGCGCGATCGATCCGAAGTTGAGCTTCCACTTGTACTCGTCCTGCGCCGCACGCATCAATTGGAATCCCTGGGCATAGGAGCAGATTTTCGAACAATAGAGAGCGTCATGCACTGCCTGCACGAAGGCCTTCTTCTTGCCTTTGAATTTGACTTTCGGCCCTTTGAGCGATTTCGAGGCCGCCACCCGCTCGTCTTTCATCGAGCTGATGTACCGAGCGAACACAGCCTCTGCGACCGTGGGCGCGGGGACCCCCATGTCGAGCGCGTTCACCGAAGTCCACTTTCCCGTGCCCTTCTGTCCAGCAGTATCGAGCACGACATTGACGAACGGCTTCTTGGTTACGGGGTCCTTCTGGCGCAAGATGTCGGCGGTGATTTCGATGAGGAAGGAGTCGAGAGTGCCCGTGTTCCATTCCGCGAAAACATCGCCGGCTTCGGCGGGCTTCATGTCGAGCAACTGCTGCAAGATCGAGTAGGCTTCGCAGATCATCTGCATATCGCCATACTCGATCCCGTTGTGGACCATTTTGACATAGTGGCCCGCACCATCTGGACCGATGTAGGTAGCGCACGGAACGCCGCCCTGGATCGGGTTGCCAGGGGTGGCGCCAACGAGGGGCTTGCCCGTCTTTTCGTCGACCTTCGCCCCGATGGCGTTCCACACCGGCTCGAGTTCTTTGTACGCTTCTGGATCGCCTCCGGGCATCAGCGCGGGACCGAAGCGCGCACCTTCTTCGCCACCGCTGACACCGGAGCCGATGAAGCGCAGCCCCTTCGCCTTCAAGTCGCGCTCGCGGCGGATCGTGTCGGTCCACATCGCATTGCCGCCGTCGATGATGATGTCGCCTTGTTCGAGCAGCGGGGCCAAGCCTTCGATGACAGCGTCTGTCGCCGTGCCGGCCTTGACGAGGATGATGATCTTGCGCGGGCGTGAGAGCGACGCCACAAACTCCTGAAGCGTGTGAGAGCCTACCACTCCGCCTGGCGTATTCGGGTTCTCCGAAACGAACTTGTCCGTCGTTTCGGTGGTTCGGTTGAAGACAGAGATCTGAAAACCGTGATCGGCGATGTTGAGGGCGAGGTTCTGGCCCATGACGGCGAGGCCAACAAGGCCTATGTCGGAATGCGTTTTCGGCATGGTTTCTTCTATTGTAGTGAAGTGATGCGTAACTATCGTATCGGCGTCGCGGGCTTCCTGCATGAATCGAACAGCTTCCTCGCGAGGCTCACGCAGTACGAGGATTTTGCCTCCACCAGCTTGACCAGCGGCGAAGCGATGCGCGAGAGGTGGGCGGGCGCCTCACACGAGTTGGGTGGAATGGTGGGCGGCGCGGAAGGGCTCGAAATCGTGCCACTCTATGCCACCTTTGCCGTGCCCAGCGGCCCCATTGAACGCGAGGCCTTCTTACGCATCGCGGCAGAGTTGACCAGTGCGATCCGCGCGGCGATGCCGCTCGATGGCCTTCTGCTCGCGTTGCATGGCGCGACCGTCGCGGAAGGTTTTCCCGATGCCGATGGCGAGATGCTCAGTCGCATCCGTGCCGCAGTGGGCAAGACGATGCCGATCCTCTGCACGTTCGATCTGCACGCCAACATCTCGCAACGCATGGCGGATCTCTCGACGGCACTGATCGGCTATCGCACCAATCCGCATCTCGACCAGCGCGAGCGCGGCACCGAAGCCGCGCAGTTGCTGGCGCGGACGCTGCGCGGCGAAGTGCGCCCAGTGCAGTGGCTCGAGAAGCCTCCGATGGTGCTCGCGAACTCGCGCCAGTACACCTCGCAAGAACCTGCGAAGCTGCTCTACGACGGCGTGCGGGAGGCAATCGCGCAGCCCGGCATTCTCAGCGCGAGTGTCGCGATGGGGTTCCCGCATTCGGATGTGGAAGAAGTCGGGCTCGCCGCGATAGCGGTTGCCGATGGCGACCGCGGACGCGCACAGGAACACGCCCGTGCGCTCGCCCGTCGCGCGTGGAATCTCCGCTCCGAATTCGAGAGCCGGTTGCCGAGCGTTGAAGAAGCGGTTCGCCAAGCCGCTTCCGCCGAGGCGTATCCAGTGGCGCTGATGGATGTCGGCGACAACGTCGGCGGCGGCGGCGCGGCCGATTCAACGGTGCTGCTCGAGGAGTTGCTCCGGCAAGGTGCGCGTGGCGGATTGATCGTTCTCCACGATCCGGCGGGTGTTGAAACGTGCGTGGCCGCTGGTGTTCGAAACAAGATCACGCATCGATGTCGCAGCGGACTCGAGTTGCATGGGCGCGTCCGGCTCATCGGCGACGGCGTCTTCGAGGAGACCCAGGTCCGGCATGGCGGCTGGAAGATCAATGACCAGGGCATCAGCGCAGTGGTGGAAACCGAAGAAGAGCACACCATCGTGCTGACAAGCCGCCGGATGGCGCCCTTCAGCCTGGAACAGTTGATCAGCCTCGGAGTTCATCCGGAACGCAAGCGCGTGCTCATCGTCAAAGGAGTGATCGCTCCTCGCGCGGCCTACGAACCGGTGGCGCGGCAATTCATCCTAGTGGACTCTCCAGGCGAAACGGCAGACAATCCGGCGCGCCTTCCTTACCGCAACCGGAGGCGGCCTTTGTATCCACTCGAAAAAGAAGCCTCCTACTGAGCGCAACCCAGCGTGCCGCTTGGTGTTGTTCGCCAACGGCGCATTAAGCTTCGTTTCGTAACGATGCAAGCGTGGAATCCGTCCACAGCGAGTGTGTACGGATGTCCGTCCGGCAACGCCAGAATAGCGCCTATGTAGTTGATCGCGTATGATGGCAACTAACGTGCATCGTCCATTTTGTTTGGAGACAGACCACATGCTCACTGCCCGCTCCCTCGTTTCCCCGATTGCGTTGCTGGCCTTCGCCGCATCGGGCACACTGTTCGCACAGACGACCATCACCGCCAGTCCAGCGGCGTTGACATTCTTTTATCAAGTCGGACGTCCGACTCCGGCGGCTCAATCCGTCCGTGTCACGGCAACCAACAACGCACCCGTGACCGTGGGCTTTTCCACGACCTCGGGCGGGAGTTGGCTATTCGTCGCAGGATCTCCAGGGACGACACCGTTCGATGTCGCAGCGAGCGTCTCGCCAAATGGGCTCGCTCCTGGCACCTACTCGGGAAGCATCACGCTCACCTCTACCGGCGCGACGACCGTAACCGTTCCAGTCAACTTCACTATCAGCAACACGCCGCTGATGACGCCCAGTCCATCCGCTCTCACCTTCACCTACGCGTTGAACGGGACGGCTCCACCGGCGCAGACGATCCAGTTGACAACGACATCAGACACGCCGATCGGATTCTCAGCGGCAGCTACCACGCAAAATGGCGGGAACTGGCTCAGCGTCACTCCTCTCAACGGCAACACGCCCAACACTCTGACGGTCTCGGTCGCCACAGCGGGCCTCGCAGCCGGAACCTACAACGGCGCGGTCGCGATATCGGCAGCCGCTGCGGGCAACAGTCCGCTGCAGATTCCTGTGACGTTCCGCGTACTCGAAGAAGCGCGAATCACACTCAGCCCATCGGCCCTTACGTTCGACTATCAAGTTGGCGGGCCCTTGCCGACCGAGCGGCCGGTATCGGTCACTTCGACGGGCGGTCCGGTAAACTTCTCCGTGGCCGGCACAGCGGCGAACAATCTGACGTGGCTCAGTGTCACGCCGACAGCCGGAACCACGCCGCAGAACTTCACCGTGCTGGTCAATCCAGGCAGCTTGGCGCCCGGCGTCTATCAGGGAACGATTACCGTCACCGCTCCCGGCGTCACCAACAGTCCGCAGACAATGGCCGTCACGCTGCGCATTACGAACGATCCGGTGCTCACGGCGTCGCCAGCGTCGCTCACATTCACGCACCAAGCGGGCGGAGTGGCGCCTCCGCGTCAACTGGTGCTGGTCACGAACTTCGGCAATCCTGTTTCACTCGGCGTCGCTACCAACGGCGGGTCGTGGCTGAGCGCGACGCCGAGCGCGGGTTCCACGCCGCTCGGAATCCTGGTCAGCGCGAATCCCACTGGCCTCGCTCCGGGCGTCTACAACGGAAACGTCGTGGTTGCCGGATCGGCCGCCAACAGTCCGCTCACGATTCCCGTGACGCTGGTGGTCAGTTCCACTTCCGTACTGCGCGTGAGTGAGAATGTCCTCAACTTCTATGCGCAAGTGGGCGGCGCGAATCCGGCTTCACGCGCCATCACGGTTTCGGCCACCGCGCCTCCGCAGGCCTTTACCGCCTCGGCTTCCGCGCTCAATGGAAGCTGGCTGAGCGTAACACCTGGCACGGCAAACGCGCCCGCGGACGTCACGGTAGGCGTAAACATCCAGGGCCTCACTGCGGGTCTCTACACGGGCTCGATCACCATCAGCGGACCCGACTCGGGCGCCACACCGCTGGTAATTCCCGTGCGCCTCACACTCTCGAACTCGCCCGTGCTGGTGGCGCCAACCTCGCCGCTCGTCTTCAACTTCTCCGCCGCGGGCCAGCAGCCACCGAATCAAGCAGTGGCCGTCACGAGTTCAGGCACGGCGATCTCGTTCACCGCGACGAGCACCACTACCACTGGCACCAATTGGCTGGTAGTGGCTCCGAACGGCGCGGTTGCCACGCCCACGAATCTCACGGTCGGGGTGAACACGTTCGGGCTCGGCGAAGGATTCTACACCGGCGTTTTGACGCTGACCGCTCCGGGAGTGGCGAACAGTCCCGTGTTCGTTCCGGTGCTGCTCAACGTCTCCACTGCTTCCGAACTCGTGGTACCGCCTTCTCCGCTGAGCTTCCTGCAGACGGTGGGGCAACCGGCACCGAGTCCTCAGGCGTTACGCGTCACGAGCTCCGGAACAATTCTGAGCTTCACCGTGACCACGCAAACGCTTTCCGGAGGCAACTGGCTCAAGGTCACTCCGTCGTCCGGCGTGACGCCGTCTGACCTCGCGGTCACCGCGGATGGCACGGGACTCGACCCCGGTACCTACGGCGGAACGATTCGCCTGGATTCGGGCGCGAGTTCGCGAACGATCCCGGTAACGCTCGAAGTGCGGCGTCAATTGCCGAGCCTCAACCTGAGCCAAGCTTCGCTCACGTTCAACCTGATCGCAGGCGGCGGAGCTCCGGCGACGCAGCAAGTACAGATCACTTCGAGCGGCGACGCGATTCCGTTCGCGGTCACGTCGAGCATCACGGGTGGCGGCAACTGGCTCTCCGTGTCGGGAACGGGCACCACCACGCCAGCGACTCTCACGATCGGGATCAACCCGGCGGGTTTGACACCAGGCACCTACAACGCGACGATCAACATCACGTCCACGGCCGCGGGCAACTCGCCGCGATCGATCCCAGTCACATTGACCGTGGTGGCCGGCGCAAGCCCCACCATCACCTCGGTGCAGCACGCGGCGAGCTTCCAACCAACAGCCGCCGTGCCGGGTCTAATCGTGACTCTGCGCGGAACCGGCATCGGGCCCACGACGGAAGCCTTGTTGAAACTCACCCCTCAGGGCAACGTGGACACCACACTCAGCGCCGTGCGAGTGCTGTTCGACAACATCGCCGCGCCGCTACTCTACGTGTCGGCAACGCAGATCAACTGCGTAGTGCCGTACGCGCTGGCGGGACGCCCGCAGACCTCGGTGCAGGTTGAGTTCCAGGGCGTGCTCTCGAACCGCATCAGCCTCAACGTCGCCGACGCCAACCCTGGCATCTTCGTTCTGAACCAGGCTGGCCAAGGCGCGATCGTGAACTACCTCACCGCCACGCAGACGTCGATCAACGGCGCCAACACGCCCGCTCCTCGGGGAGGAGTGGTCGCAATCTATGCCACCGGTGAAGGCGCTACGTCGCCGGCCGGAGCCGATGGAAGCGTGCCGGGCGCGAACGCTCCGCTGAAGCAGCCGCTGCTTCCGGTGCGCGTGCGCATCGGAACTCGCGATGCTCAGGTGGTCTACGCGGGCTCGGCTCCGAGCGCCGTGTCGGGCTTGCTGCAAGTGAACGTCATCATTCCCGACGATGCGCCAGTGGGCGCTGCCGTCCCGATCACGCTGAGTGTCGGAACGTTCAACAGTCCTCCGGGCGTGACCATCGCGATCCGATAGCGGCTACTGTCAGAGTCCCGTGCGGTGCCCACACGCGCCGCACGGGGTTTGTTTTATCCGATGCGGTACCGGTCAATAGCTGCGTCGTCGAGATCCACGCCGAGTCCCGGCGCTTTCGGAACCGAATAGTAGCCATCACGCACAGTGAACGGCTGCTTCATGCAATCGTCGGCCAGCACGTGCGTGATCGCGATCGAGTATTCGAGCCCGCGATAGGCCGCGACTTGGTGCGCCTGGAACACTTGCGCCACTCCGTTGTCGATCGAGTGCTCGATCCAGATCGGCACGCCCGCGGTCTCGGCACGCGCCGACATCGTCTCCACATAGCGGCCCACCTTCTGAGCGCCGACAATCCAAGCATCGAGTAGTTTCTCGCGAGACCAAAGGTCGAGATCGGCGTTGTCCACGTGCTCGGAGATCTTCAGCGGTAGCTTGCCCCTCAGTTGCCTATAGCCATAGATGTTCTCTCTAGGAATCGGCGACTCGATGGCGAAATAGTTCGAGAACTTCGCCAGCCGGCGCGTCACGTCTATCGTGTGCACGACTGTTTGCCAAGAAGAGTTGGCGTCCACCCAGATCTTGAAGCTCTTTGGCACGACGGCGCACATGGCGGCGGCTTGGTCCACTGGATCCTGCCACGGGCGCGCCTTCACCTTGTGGACGCGATAGCCGAGGCTCGCACCGAGCTTCGCCTCTGACGCCATGAGATCCGGAGGGAAGCACTGGCTCCACCATGTCGGTATGATGCGATCGCGAGCGGCCGGATTGAGCAGCTTCGAGACGGGCTTGCCCGCCGCCTTTCCGAGCAGGTCGGCGATGGCGATCACGATACCGCGCAGATCGTCGCTTCTTTCGAGCCCCGCGAGCGACTTTCCAATGAGCGCCTTCAATTTCGCCTCGGCTTGATCGCGCGGCATCTTCGCCTCGCCGATGCCAGTGAGCCCATCGGTGGAGTGGAGGCGCACGAAGTGGAGCGTATAGTCCGATTGATCGCGCTTTTGGTGGACCCAGCTCTGGATCCAGGCCTCGCGCACGCGTTCGGCGAAAGGCACGCGAACCGAGAAGATCTCGTAGCGTGCAAGCATTACGTCGCGCGCCGCTACCGGAGCAGCGGCCAGCATTTGCAGAAGGGTTCGGCGAGTCACCGCCATCCAGCATACTCCGGGCAACAGGTGTGAATGGCTCGCCACGCTCGTGCGCCGCAAGTGGCTGAGAATCCACACGCCGCGCCACGGCGCGCTGGTTGCACTGCTCTCGGCATGAGAAGACTCCTCCTCTTGCTGGCGGCCACTTTTGCCGCATTCGCCCAACCCATTTCGTTCGGCCTGAAAACAGGCTCGGCGCTCAACGACCCGACCAACGGGTTCAGCGCATTCGGATCGAGCACAGCCGGCCGCTGGACCGGAGGCGCGACGTTCGAAGTGCACCTTGCTCGCCGCTTCTCGATCGAGTTAGACGCACTCCGAAACACGCAGCGTTCGACGGCGTCATACCCGATCAAATTCGGCCCGGACCTGAACTCGTATCTGTTGTCGAGCGCGCAACAATCGAAAGCGTGGGACTTCCCGATCCTGCTCAAATACCGCATCCTCAAGGGGCCAGTGAAGCCCTTCGTGAGCGGAGGGTTCGTCTGGTCAAGGGAAACGTCGAAGTACTCGGCGATCTACAGTTGCATGGGGCCGCAGAACTCGTGCACGCCAGCCGACGCTCCTGCTGGCTTCAACCTGAACGGAAGCTTCTCCCAGTCGTCGCGATTTCGAAAAGGAAGTGCGTTGGGAGCAGGTGTGGAGTTTCAAACTCGGTATGTCACGATCTCGCCGGAGCTGCGCTTCACGAGTCTCTCGCGGCCCGGTACGAACATCGCCACCGGAATGGTGGGCTTCACGTTCAAGCGCAAGAGGTAGGCCGCACGGGAACTTTCTACGCCACCCGGTGTCTGAAACACCATGGCGATGATGCTCGGATCCCGCGGCGGCCCCCGCGCCGAAATCAACATGACTCCGATGATCGACGTGCTGTTGGTGCTGTTGATCATCTTCTTGGTGATTACACCGCTCAAGCCGGTCGGCCTGCCGGCGCAAGCTCCGCAGCCGTCGCCCGACAGCGCGCCCTCGGAGCCCGTTCCCGGAACGCTCGTGATCCACGTCAGGCAGGGCGGCGAACTCGAGGTGAACACGCGGCGCGTCACGATTATCGAGTTGCCGCAAAAGCTGCACACGGAGTTTCACGCGCGCAAGGAAAGCACTATCTTCATCCAGGCTGAGCCGGATCTCGAGTTCGCGGCCGTGGCGAAGGTGATCGACATCACGCGCGGCGCTGGCATCGAACGCGTCGGACTCATGCCCGGCAACGCTGTGCTGCGGCGATAGGAGTGGCGCACTTTGTGACTCGCTGCAGTGGTGGCCAAGAGCGGGGCTGAATCGGGTGCGGCGGGGTGGTGCGTGAGCCGGCAGCGGGACTGGAGTCCCGCGCAGGCTGAAACCTGCCCCACTGGAGCTTTGCGCTACTCCCACTCGATGGTGGCCGGTGGCTTGTGCGTCAGATCGTAGAACACGGCGCATATTCCGGCAATGCCGAGCAACTCCGTCGCGATGCGATCCAGTAAACCCGCATCCATCACCACGGCCTCGGCCGTCATGCCGTCCACCGAATCGATCGGACGGAGCACGACAGAATCGGGCCGCAGCGCATCGCCGCATGGGATCACGACCACGGGAAACTGCCAAACGCTCCGATCGAATCCCGACTCATGGCTCAGCTTGCGCACGATCGCGTCGGCCCGCCGCAAGCGTGAGAGCCGACCCGCGGTGAGCCCGCCCGGGTGCACGGTCATCGCGCTCAGCGCCACATGCGAACGCACCAGCCCCACCACACGATTGACGCGTGCGTTGCGATTGATCGCCTCGGTGGCCAGCGTCAGATCGAGCGAGCCTTCGGTGGCGAGCACGGGGCGATAGCTGCGCGAGTCGCCCTGGACACCCACAGAGTGCACCGGAACGATCCAGCCATCGGCAGTGCGTTCCAGTGGCTCTGGCTTTTCGGCGCAAAGCAAGCGAATCGCGAGACCCGGCCCCGGAAACGGATGGCGATCGAGCAGTTCATCGGGAAGCCCGAGTTCGCGGCCCACCTCGCGCACTTCGTCTTTGTAGAACGAAGTCAGCGGTTCGATGATGCGATTCTCATCAATGAGCTTCTGGATGCCGGCGACGCGGTTGTGGTGGGTCTTGATGAGGTCGGCTTTCGCGGTTCCGCCGGACTCGATCGTGTCCGGGTAGATGGTTCCCTGCCCCAGGATCCAATCGCCATCGAGATAGTGGCCCGATTGCAGGACGCGCTCTTGTACGGCGACGAACTGCTCGCCGATGATGTGGCGCTTGCGCTCGGGCTCGGCAACTCCCGCGAGCGCTCCCAGGAATTCAGCCTGCGCATCCACCACCGTGACTCCAAGTGCGCCCTTCACGAACTCCGTCTCACCCTCGCGCATCAGTCCGGTATCGACGTAGGCGCCGCGCACGCGATCCCTACCGAGCGCATCCACACAGAGCCGGTAGGCGACCGAAGAATCCACGCCGCCACTGACGAAGAAGAAAATGTTGCGCGAGCCTGCCACGCGGCGGATTTCGGCTTCGAGCATCGGAATGCGCCGCCGCGGATCCCAATCGCGTTCGCATCCGCAGATGGCGAACACGAAGTTCTCGAGAATGCGGCGCCCGTGCCGCGTGTGGACCACTTCCGGGTGAAACTGCACGGCGAACAGCTTCCGCGCGGGATCGGCGATGCCAGCGACGGGGCACGTCTCGGTACCGGCGGTCACAGCGAAGCCGGGCGGTGGCGTCTCGACCTGATCGCGATGGCTCATCCAGACCGGTTCACGCGGATCGAGTCCGGTGAGCACGCCGGCGTGCGAAAGGATCGAGGCTTCGGCGTGCCCATACTCGCCCTTATCGCCCTTGCGGACGTAGCCGCCGAGCAGGTGCGCCATCAGCTGTTGGCCGTAGCAGATGCCGAGGACTGCCGACCCAGTAGCGAAGATTTTCGGATCAACCGTGGGGCTGCCGGGTTCGTAGACGCTCGAAGGTCCGCCTGAAATGATGATGCCTTTGCGCCCGGCTAGTTCGGTGGCGGGCGTTTCCGACGCGTGAACATCGGCAAAGACGCCGAGGTCGCGCACGCGCCGCGCGATCAGGTGACAATACTGCCCGCCCGCATCAAGTACGGTGATCTGTGGAGTTGGCCGGTCGCTTTGCAGAATCTACTATTGTAGACGGCGCACGTAGAGGCTAGAACCGTCCGCCGCGGCGCTGCACCAGCAATTGGCGCGCCTTGTCGAGCAGGTCCTTGGCCTTGGGGAACGCCTCGATGGCCTTTTGCACCATCGGATCATTCTCCACTTCCATCCGCCGCGATTCTTCGATGTTGAAGACCGTGACGAAGAACTCCTTGCGGATTTGCTGTTTCACCCACGTTTCGTTCTCGGTGAACTCGGCTTCGGTGAACTGGAAGCCTTCCTTGAGCAGGAACTGCTTGTAGTCGCTCATCACGCCCTGATCGGGCGACCAGTCTTTGTTGATCTTGCCGCGATCGTGAGACGAGAGATACTTCGCCGTAAAGTTGAGGAACGAGTACGAGCGCGCCATCGCCACCTGGAGCTTGTTGGCTTTCGGCTCTTCGTACTTCTCGTCAGGCGCGATTCCGCCGCCGCCGTACACCTTGCGTCCGGTGTCGGTCATGCCGACATCGTTCATGTTCTTGCCTTCGAGGTTCTTCCGATAGTAGTAGTCGAAGAACGAGGTGTTGGCATAGTCACGCTGGATGAGCCGGTTTGACGGTGTGTAGTAGCGCGCCGTGGTGAGCGCGAGGCCGGTGTTCTCGGCGAGCGGATACACGGTCTGCACCAAGCCCTTGCCGAAGGTGTTCTCGCCGAAGATCCAGGCGCGGTCATGATCCTGGAGCGCTCCGGAGACGATCTCGGCAGCCGACGCCGAGTAGCGATTCACCAGCACGACGATCGGATAGGTCCGCCCGTTGCCGCCGTGGCGCGCTTCATACTTGCGCTCCGGTGACGCGCGACCCGAGTGCTTCACCACGATCTGCCCGCGCTCGAGCCAACGGTCGGCCACCGCGACGCCTTCGTTGAGCAATCCGCCAGGATTGCTGCGCAGGTCGAGCACCAAGCCTTTGATGTTGCTCTCGCCGAGCTTCTTGAGGTTGTCTTCCACTTCCTTGGAAGTGTTCTCGTTGAATTGGTTGATGTCGAGGTAGGCGATGCCCGGCTTGAGCCAGAACGCGTCTTCCACGCTCTTGCGCGGAATCTCGTCGCGAACGATGTTGAAGGTGAGGTTCTGCGGCGTGCCTTCGCGCGCGATCACCACCTGCACAGGCGTGCCTTTGGGGCCCTTGAGGAGGTCAGCCACTTCATCCGTGCGCAAGTTCTCAGTGGACTTGTCGTTGACGAACATGATCAGGTCGCCGGGCCGAATTCCCGCTTTGTACGCGGGCGAGCCTGGGAACGGCGCGATCACCATGGTGCGGTTCATCTTCGGAGCCACCGACATGCCGACGCCGAAATAGGCGCCCTTTTGGTCTTCGCGGAGGAGTTGGAAATCCTTGGGATCGAAGAAGCTCGAGTGCGGATCGAGCGTGCGGAGCATGCCGGGAACGGCGCCGCGGTAGATGGCCTTGTCGGCCGAGACTTTGTCGGCGTAGTTCTGCTCGACGAGGTCATAGACCTTGCTGAACGTCTTGAGCGCGTTGTTGACTTCGCTCTCATTCGACGCAGCTTCCACGTCGGTCAAGCCAGGACCGAAGACCCCGCCGAGGATCGCGCACAAGGCAACGACCGATGGCACGAATACGAACGACCGCCAGTTCTTCACGCCGATACCTCCCGGAGACGGGCGCTGGCTTGCTGTGGGCGACACTTCGCCTCGTACCGGCGCTCCCGGCTAACCTAAGTATACCTCTTATTGCAGATCAACACGACGGCCGACAGGGAGCTCAACTGCGCTCCACTCGCCAAACGAACTCCGCGATGCGGGCGGCCAATTCGGCTCGCAGACCGGGCGGCAGATCATGCCCCATTCCGTCGATCACCACCAGTTCGGCGCCGGGAATCGCCTCGGCGGTGGCGCGGCCGCCACTCACGTCGATCATACGGTCGGCGAGGCCGTGGATCACGAGCGCGGGAAGGGTGAGCTTGCGGAGCTTTTCGGTGCGATCACCGGACGCGATGGTAGCGATGGCTTGCCGCGCGGTACCCGTGGGATCGTGTCCACGGTCAAAGGCAAGCGCGGCGCGGGCGGCGATCTCTTCGTCATCGCCGGGATAGGCGGGTGAGCCGACCACGCGGCGAGACCGGATCATCTGCGCAACCACTTCTTCTTTGGTGACGGCGGGCGGCCCTGAGAACAACTCTCGAAGGGTGCCGGGCGCGGGCTGCCCGACCATCGGATTGCCGGTACTCGACATCATCGAAGTGAGGGATCGGACACGGTCCGGGTATTCGATGGCGATGGTTTGCGCAATCATGCCGCCCATCGACGCGCCTACCACGTGAGCCTTGGCGAGGCCAATCGCGTCGAGCAAACCGACGGTGTCTGCCGCCATGTCCGACAGTGTGTAGGAAGCCGAGGAGAGATCTCCGGCGAGGGCGGCGGGCAAGTTGGGCCGAGGCGCACCGGTCATGTGCGAGGAGCGCCCGGCATCGCGATTGTCGAAGCGGACTACTTGCAGGCCCATGTCAACGAGCGCTTCGCAGAAGGCGTCGGGCCAGTGGATGTACTGCCCCGACACGCCCATTATCAAGACCGCTGTGGGAGCGCTCGGGGAGCCCAAACGTTGGTATGCTATGTCGATTCGTGCTGGTCCGGCGTTCGATAGGATTCCGTCTTGTGTTCGCACATAGACGAGCGTATCGGGCCGCGCCGGCGAAATCCAGCGGCCAGTGGCGAGTTTTTCGTGCGATATTCGGCTTGTTTTCAGCCGATTAGACTTTGCCGAGGCAATCCAGGTATTCTGAAATTGCTGGCGCGAGACGCAAAGAGCCTAGCTCAAGAGCTGTACGGCGTAGTACAAGCCACCGAACAGGGCGACCGAGGCGACCGCAACGGTGACCCAAACGATAGCACGCTCCTTGGGCGAAGACGATTCCTTGATGTCGTGACGGATTTGTTCTTCCAGGCTGTCGAACATGGTTGTGTAACCCCTTTCGGCGAAGTTGATCCATTGGGCGGCCGGAGTGTCATACAGGGCACCCGGCAGGATTATGAAAGCCTGGTTACGAAGATGAACCGGTCTTAATAGTACGCCGGTTTGATCCGGTTGTAAAGGGGAAATCCGAGGGAGGCGCGGCGTCACCCGCGAGCGGGTTTTTCGTCGCCGGAGCGTTTGAGGTAGGGCCCGTGTTTGCCGCTGGGCAGGACGGTGGTGTTGTCGGTACGGGCTTGCGCCAGTTGGGCGGGGGAGACTTCACGAGCGCCTTCGAGCGAGCAATAGCGCAGATCAGCTCCGGCCAGGACGGCGCCGGCAAGCCAGGCGCCGGCGAAGGAGGCGCGGTTGCAATCGACGCCGCCGAGTTTGGCATCACGGAGGTCAGCGTAATCGAAGGTGGACTTGGTCAAGTTGGAGCGGCTGAGGTCGGCGCGGGAAAGCTTGGCTTCGTGGAAGTCGGCGCCGGTGAAGTTGCAATCTGAGAGGCGGGCGTTTTGTCCGCGAACACCGGACAGCCGTGCGCCGATGAATTTCGAGAGCGTAAAGACGCTGAAGGCGAGGCTAGCTTGGGAGAGTTCGGCACCGCTGAAATCGCATGAGGTACAACGGGCGTGATTCATGACCGCCTTGTCGAGCCGGGCGTTGGCGAAGGAGCAGCGTTGGAGCTGGACCTCGAACCAGAGCGAGCGCTCGGCGTGGGCGGAGGCGAAGGAGGCTTCCGAGGCTCTGGTCTCGGAGAACGTGGCGGCAGTAAGCCACGCCTGGGCGAAGCGGGCGCGATCGAGGGAGGCGCCGGTCAGGTCGCAGTGTTGGAACGAGCAGGCGCAGAAGTCGGCAAGGGAGAGATCGGCGCCGGCGAAGTTCGACCCTTCGAACTCGCAGTCAGGCCAGGAACTGGAAGCCAGGTTTGCTTGACGTAGGTCCACGCCGCGCCAACGAACTCCGGTAATCGACTTACGGCGGAAGTCAGCGCGGGTTCCTTTGCCGCGGATTTCGAGCCACACTCGATGGGCTTCCAACAGATCCCCATATTCGCTATCCACCACCATTCGAACGTCTGATTTGAGTTTTGTGATGCCGTCCTGCCGTCCGGCTGGCTGTGCGGGCTCGACCGCCGCGCCCCGCCCGAAGAAAGAGAACGCCATTCGTTCCTGTTGTGCTCATCGACGGGGTGGGGCGAGTCTTTGGGATTTTTCTTGGGGATTTTTCGAGCCGGGTGGTTCGTGTGGGATGGGAACGCTCATTTGTGGAGCGGGTGGGGAGTCAAGGAAGGATACCCGAAAACCAATCTGTCGTCACGCACTCAGTAGGATTTGAGGTGGGACGAACCCCCGGCTCGTCACCCTCAGGCTATCCGCCACGCCTACCGCGCCAACAAAATCGTTTCCGCTATCCGCTTCCAAACAAAGGCGATAATTTTTTCGCCGTACACGATACTCGGGGGAGGCTTTCGATTAGGCGATCATCCGCGCGGGCCGTGACCCGGTGGGCAGTCCCTTGGACTCTTGCGCTTCCACCGATTGCCGCGAGGCGAAGATCGACGCCGCACGGGCGAGATTATTGATGTCGCTGCCCTCTTCCACTGTCAGTTCGTGCTCCACCCAGTTCGACAGCGGAATATTGCGGAAGTACAGCCGCTCCTGCAACACCATCGACCGCTTCTTGAGGAACAGCGACTTGCTCTCGCGCATGTAGTGCCGCTCTTCCACCCGGATGTCACCGAGGAACTCATCGAGGCTTTTGCGCCGCGTTTCCTCTTCGGCTGCCTTGATCTTCGACTCCATTTCGCGTTCCTGCGACGTCAGCTTGGTCCGCGCCTCCACCAGCGCCTCGCGCTCGCGGCAGATGGCTACCTCCAAACGCGCCTGCATTATGTAGAAGGCCAGAAGCGCCGACCCCGCGGCGGTAAACAAAGGCAGGAACAACATCATCGCGTCCATGGCAATCAGTCTCTCCAACACACTGCTCTAAGGCTCTCGGCGCTCCGGATCGAGTTCCGGTCCGTTGGGCCCTCGTCTGGACCCACACCTCGCGCCTGGCTATTACCATCGGCCTATCAGGGACGAGACTTTATAGGGGATTTCGCCGATTGGCACCCTATCGATACTTCCGGAGGACAGCCAGGAGTTTCCCCTGGACTGCCACGTCTTGGGCGGGCACCCGAATTGGCTCCATCGCCGAATTCGCCGGCTGCAGCCGCACGGTGTCCCCTTCGCGATAGAAGCGCTTCAGAGTCGACTCGGTCCCTCGCACCAGCGCTACCACCACGTCGCCGTTGCGAGCATCCGCCGACTTCTCCACCAGCACGTAGTCGCCGTCGCAGATGTGGTCTTCGATCATCGAGTCGCCGCGCACCTGCAGGGCGTAGGTTTCCTTGTCACTGGTGAAATCGGTGAATGCGATGGTCTGCTGGCTCTCGTAGGCCTCTACCGGATTGCCAGCCGCGATCCGCCCGAGAAGCGGCACGCCGACCGGCTTCTCGTCGAAGTATCGTTGTGCCAGCTCGAGCGAGCGGCTTTGGTTGAACGAGCGCTTGAGATAATTCTTCGTCTCGAGCGCATGAATGTGTTTGTGCACCGTGGCGATCGAGGCCAGTTCGAGCCCCGTGGCGATCTCTTCGTAGCTGGGGCAGTAGCCGTTACGGTCGCGAAAGCCGGAAACGAAGTCCAGGACTTCCTTCTGTCTGGGCGTAAGTGCCATACCGGAATTATGGGCGAACAAAAGGGGAAAGTCAAGCGCCTCACTCGAACAGCGCCATCAGGCTGTCGGCAAACACGCCGTGTCCGAACCGGTTCGGATGGTTGATGTTGTTCTCCATGAGCGTCAAGTACGGAATCCCTTGCCGCCAGAGCCGGCCATAGCGCGCCGATGCGTCGGCCAGCGCAACTTTGTTCTCCGCGGCGAATCGGCGCAGGCCTTTCACATAGGGTCGCGGATCATCGTCGATGTCGCGCTGCCGCGCAAGCCCCATCCAATCGGGCCGCACGTAGTGAGGCGAGAGAATGATCCACTCGGCGTTCTGCTTGCGGAAATCGGCGAGCAGTTGGCCGTAGCGCTCCTGCACCTGAGCCTCGCTGAGCGAAGCATCGTTGACGAACTCCGAGATAATGAGATCGGGCTTCGCCGCGAGCACCTTCTCGCGGTAGTTGTGCTCGCTGCCGGGCGGCTCCCGCAAGTAGCTCCCGGTATTGCGGCCGCCCCACGCCTCGGTCACCAGTTCGATCTTCGCCTTGGGAAAGCGCTCGCGCAGCCGTTCGACGAACATCGTCTGGTAGCGCTTGTAGGTACTCACGCTGTCACCCCAAGCAAGGATGCGCAGGGGCTCGCCCGACTTCAGCTTCGCGATCGTCCTCGGAAGCCTCTCCTCTGCGATGGACGCTGCGCCGCGCGGCGGCATCGGATACGCGGATTCGAAGATCGGGAAAAGACTGTCGTTACTGAGCGCCATGTCGCGACCTGACACCAGCACGTTCGCCAGCCGCGTGTCACCGGACTCGAGCGCAGGAACCTGCGGTGTTACCGCGTGCGCCACGCCTTGTCTCACAGTGATGCCGCCGCTCGCCGTCCGCACGATGGAGTCAATGCGCTGCTTGCCATATCGATAGGTGATGAACACGGGCTGTTCCGCGCTAATGGTCCCGCCGGGCAGCCTGCCCACAGTGCCAGCGCCGAGATCGGCCTCGTAGTCGACGCCGCGATGGAACACTCTTGACTCGGGCGCTGGGCCCTCGCGGACCACGAGACTATCCGGGTCGAGCGCGCCCTGCACGGTGCACTCTTCGGCGCCCACGCCCGTGAGCCGCGCACCCTTCGTCCAACCGGCGCGGGTGTTGGCGTTGAAGTCGGGGAGCTTTTCGTATCTCTCGCCACTTACCGTCTCCACGCCCTGCTTGGCGATCGTCACCTCGGCGCGCACGGGCGGATTGCCTGGAGTGGTCACCTCGATCATCCAGTCGCCGGTCAGGCGCAGTGCCGCGGGCTCGGCGGCGATGGCGATGCCAGTCCACAGGACTGCGATGGCGACGGTGGTTTTCGTCATGCTCTTCAGAGTATCCAATGATAGAATGGCCGCAAATCGATGCGCCGGCTTTTCATCGCTACGCTTGCCCTCGGTCTCCATGCGCAGACCGGCGTAGAGTTCTTCGAAACCCGCATTCGTCCGGTTCTCGCAACGCGCTGCTATTCGTGCCACTCATCGGCCAAGGCTTCCGGCGGACTCGCGCTCGACAGCAAGGCCGGCGTCGCTCGTGGCGGATCCCGCGGCGCCGTGTTCGTGGCCGGCGAGCCCGAATCGAGCCTGCTCATCCGCGCGCTCTCGCATCGCGACGCGCTGAAGATGCCGCCAACGGGCAAGCTGCCGGACCAAGTGATCGAAGACTTCCGCAACTGGATCCGGCTCGGCGCGCCCGATCCGCGGGTAGAAGCCGCGTCCGCGGTCAAGCCGTCAATCGACTGGGAGAAAGCGCGCCGGCATTGGAGCTTTCAGCCTGTTCGCGATCCACAGCTTCCGGCTGTGCGAAATGCAGCCGCGGTCCGCACGCCGGTGGACCAGTTCCTGCTCGCGCGCCTGGAGTCAACGGGACTCTCGCCGGCGCCTCCAGCGTCGAAACGTGCGCTGCTGCGGCGTCTCACCTTCGATCTGACTGGACTTCCACCCACGCCTGACGAGATCTCGGCATTCGTCAATGACCGCTCGGCCGATGCGTATGAGAAAGTGGTCGAGCGCCTGCTCTCCTCTCCCCACTACGGCGAGCGCTGGGCACGGCACTGGTTCGACCTCGTCCGCTTCGCCGAGACCAACGGCCATGAATTCGACTTCTACAAGTTCGAAGGCTGGCGCTATCGCGACTACGTGATCCGCGCCTTCAACTCGGATCTGCCGTATGACCGTTTCGTCCAAGAGCAACTCGCCGCGGACCTGATGCCCGCGCGGCGGCTTTCACCCGATGGCCGCTACGTGGACTCGCTCATCGCATCCGGATTCCTCGGCCTGCAGGAGGAGCGTAACGGGGCCACGGATCTCGAAGAGGTCCGCACCGAAATGCGGGATTCGCGCATCGACGTGTTCGGCAAGACCTTCCTCGGGCTCACCATCGCCTGCGCACGTTGCCACGATCACAAGTTCGATCCGATCCCAACGGAAGACTACTACGCACTGGGAGGAATCATTGATTCGACGCGGACCACGCTCGCGTCGGTCGCGTCACCCGCGGTGATTGCCGAAGGCGAAGCCGTGATCGGCCGCATGCGCAACGGCTCGCGGAATCCATCGCCCGCGCTCGCTGTTCGCGAGGGCGACGAGTTGTTCGACTCGTTCGATGATCTTGCTTTGCCCCGGTGGCACTTGTCAGGCGCTGCGTTCCGCAAGCATGACGGCGGCGTGCTCGACTCGTCGCGGCTGGTTTCCAATCGCCTTACCGGAATCCTGGTTTCGCGCAGTTTTGTTCCAAACAAAAAATACATTCATGTTCGGGTGGCTGGAACCAAGTTCAGCCCGGTCCGCGAAGAGCCGTCGAAACTCGCGGTCACGATCTTCGCTCCGGGCCGATATCCGAAAGGAGTGGCCGGCGATGGCGACCGGCGACTGCGCTGGAAGACGATCACGCTCAAAGAAGAGGTGGGGCAGGTTTGCCATCTCGAAATCGCGGACCGTCTCGACAATGGCCATATCGCGGTGGATGCGATTGTCTTCTCCGATCGAAAAGAGCCGCCAACTTCAGCGGACGAAGTGCTGCCCGCGCTCGCCGGTGGCGAACTCGAAGCGCAGCTCCCGGTGGAGACCTTTGGACGCGTCTCTTATGAAGACGCCCCGAGCAACATGCACGTGCACGTGCGCGGCAATCATCTGCAGCAGGGGGCCGAGGTGGACCGCCACTTCCTCACTGTCCTGGGCGCTTCCGATCCGGCGCCGTATCGCGATGGCAGCGGGCGCGCGGCGCTCGCCAAGTCGCTTACCGACCCCGCCAACCCGCTGTTTGCACGCGTGATGGTGAATCGCATCTGGAAGCATCACTTCGGCGAAGGGATCGTCGGCACGGTGGACAACTTCGGGTTGATGGGCGAGCGGCCCTCGCATCCGGAACTGCTCGATTGGCTCGCTTCGCGCTTCATCCAATCGGGATGGTCAGTGAAAGCGATGCACCGGCTGATCGTGCTCTCGAACGCTTATCGGATGTCGTCGGCGGTCTCCGATGCGGCACGTGAAGCCGATCCACGCAATCGCATGCTGTCGCATATGCCAGTGCGCAGACTCGACGCCGAGTCGATTCGCGACGCGATCCTCTCAGTGGCGGGATCGCTCGATCCTTCCGTGCACGGGCCGTCCGTCACGCCTTACATCAGCGAGTGGCAGGAAGGGCGCGGGAAACCCGAGTCGGGTCCGCTGGATGGAAAGGGCCGCCGAAGCGTGTATCTCGAGGTGCGCCGCAATTTCCTGTTGCCGTTGCTGCTCGCGTTCGACTATCCGTTGCCGGCCACTACCATGGGCCGGCGCGCCGTGTCGTCAGTGCCCGCGCAGGCGCTGGCTCTGCTCAACAACGAGTTCGTGAATCAGCAAGCGGCGAAGTGGGCCGAACGAACCACCGCCGCGTACTCGGATCCCACGGAGCGGCTCAACGCGATGTATGAGTCGGCGTTCGCCCGCCGCCCCGATGACGGCGAGCGCGCGCGCATCCAACGCTTCCTCGCCGAGCAAGGCACATGGACCGAGGTGGCGCACGTCTTGTTCAACGCCAAGGAGTTCCTCTTCCTCGAGTAACCCATGACCTCACGCCGCCACTTTCTCACGCATCACGCCATGGGCTTCGGAGCCCTGTCATTGGCGGCACTCCGGGCAGAAGCCGCGGCGACGGATCCGTTCGCGCTGCGCGCTCCGCATTTCAAGCCTCGCGCCAAGGCGGTGATCCTTCTTTATATGGATGGCGGAGTCTCGCACATTGACTCGTTCGATCCCAAGCCTGCTGTCGCGAAATATGCCGGCCAGCCGATCCCGGTGGCGCGACCCAAGCTCGTGCGAGCCGAGAGCTCGATGCTGTGGGCGTCGCCGTTCCCATTCGCCAAGTACGGCCACGCGGGCGCCGATGTCTCGAACCTCTTCCCGCATGTGGCTTCGATGGTGGATGACCTCGCGATCGTGCGGTCAATGGTGGCCGATCACTCCGAGCACACCGCCGCCAACTACTTCATGCATTCGGGTTCGGGTTTGCAAGGGCGCCCGTCGATGGGCGCGTGGATCTCGTACGGGCTCGGCAACGAGTCGCGCAATCTGCCCGGGTATGTGGTGCTCGACACGGGAATGATTCCGCCCGGCGGGCTCGACTTGTTCTCGGCGGGATTCCTACCTGCTTCGTATCAAGGATCGCTGTTTCGCCGCGGACGCCAGCCCGTTGCCGACTTGGCCCCGCGCGATCCGGCGCGCCAACGCGCGAAGCTCGATCTGTTGCGCGATCTCGATCAGGGTGCTTCAGCACGCTATGGCAACCCGAGCGATATGCAGGCGGCGATCGCCAACTATGAACTCGCGTTTCGCATGCAGGCGGCTGTTCCGGAGTTGGCCAATATCGAAGGGGAATCACAGGCGACGCGACAACTCTACGGAATCGGCGAGCGCGATACGGAAGACTACGGCCGCGCTTGCCTGATCGCGCGCCGGTTGGTGGAACGCGGCGTTCGCTTCGTGGAAGTGCTCTCACCGCGGCGTGAGGGTTTCGACCGGTGGGACCAGCACGCGGATTTGATCAAGGGCCACACGGTGAACGCCAAGGCGACGGATCGGCCGATGTGGGCGCTGGTGCAGGACCTCAAAGCTCGCGGCATGCTCGACGATACGCTCGTGCTTTGGACGGGCGAGTTCGGGCGGAGCCCCACGGTGCAAGGAGCCGGTGAGCGCGTGGGTCGCGATCATCATCCCTACGCGTTTTCGTTGTGGATGGCCGGCGGCGGTGTGAAACCCGGGGTCGTGTATGGCTCGACGGACGACTTCGGATTCTACCCGGCGGAGAACAAGGTCCACGTGCATGACCTGCACGCGACCATTCTGCATCTGCTCGGGCTCGATCACAAGCGGCTCGACTATGCGTTTGGCGGCCGGCAGATGCGGCTGACGGATGTGCATGGGCAGGTGGTCCAAGCGATCGTGGCTGATTGAGATTGGAGGAAGTGGAGGCGATGAATGCCGCCATCCCGAAGGAAGGCTTCCGGTTCGCGGGTACGGTTCGTGCGAGAACGTTGAAGATTGACGTGGTTGCGGGACCGAACGTCCGCAACGGACCGCAGTTCCGCCTTACCGGATCCCGACTGAACCTCGGCCGATCTGTGCGACCGACGTGACGCCGCACTGCTTCATCACCAGTTCGAACTCCACCCGCAGGATGTCGAGCACGCGCTCGACGCCCGGCTGCCCGAACGCAGCAAGTCCCCAGACATAAGGTCGACCGACGAACACTGCCTTCGCCCCAAGCGCGAGAGCCTTGAAGATATCGGTCCCGCGACGGAAGCCGCCATCGATGAACACGGCGAGTCCTCCGGCGCCTTCGACTATTTCGGGCAAGCACTCGATAGTTCCGCGACCACTCTCTTCGGCGCGCCCGCCGTGATTCGACACGATGAGCCCGTCGAGCCCGTTCTCGCGACACAGTTGCGCGTCTTCCCGCGTTTCGATTCCTTTGATGAGCAGCTTCATCTGCGTCATCTTGCGCAAGCGGCGCACGTGCTCCCAGTTCAGGCTCGCATTGGCGGTGCGTAGACCTTCCACATCGATACCAGAGAACATTGGTTTGCGGCGGAAGAAGTCCTCTTGCCGCGTGCCGTGACACACGGGGCACTCGCGTTTATCGAGCAGCTTCCAGCGTTCGAATGTTTCCGTGTGGCGGCCGGCCTGCGTGTCCACCGTGAGCGCCAGCACCGGACATCCGGCCTGCTCCACGCGCCGCACCAGCCGCTCGGTCACTTCCCAACGCGAGCTCGGATAGAGCTGATACCAAGGCGGGCGTCCGAGTTCCTTCGCTACGTCTTCCACGGATGTGTTGGTGGCGGTGGAGAGCACCTGCATCGCGCGCTTGGCCTTGGCGGCCCGCGCCACGGGGACTTCGCCCTCGGGATGGAACGCTTTCTGATTTCCTACGGGCGCGAGGCCGATTGGCATCTCCCAAGTTGTGCCGAAAATCTCGGTGCGCAAATCGGCGGTGCGAATGTCCACGAGGCGCCGCGGGCGCAGGTAGAATCGCTCGAAGCCTTGGCGGTTCGCACGCAGCGTAATGTCATCATCTACGCCGGTAGCGAGATAACCGAAATGCGCGGGAGGCAGGGCCTTGCGGGCCGCGGCTTCGAAGTCCATCACGTTGATCGCGTCTTTGGGTGAAGCGATCGGTTGCGCGTCTTGGGCCAGTGCGGGACTAGCCGCTAACCACGCCAGAAACCGCCGGCGGTGCACTTCCTCGGGAAACATCTCTACAGGTTACTCCGGGGCGCTCGGCGCGGACATATAATTCAACCATGCTTTCGCCATCCGCGATCTCGCGGCGCCGTCTGCTCGAAATGACTGGCCTCGGATTCGGCACGCTTGCTTTGCGCTCGCTCGAGGGCGCCGCGATTCCACAGGACCTCGCGCCGCGCAAGCCGCATTTCGACCCGAGCGCGAAAGCGGTGATTCAGATCGTGCACAACGGCGGTCCGAGCCAAATGGATCTATTCGATCCCAAGCCGATGCTGACGAAGATGGCGGGCAAGCCGCATCCGGATGGCGTCGAGATCCATCAACCGAACAACGCAAACGTGCTGTTGCCGAGTCCGTTCCAGTTCCAGAAGCACGGCCAATGCGGGATGGAGATCTCCGAGATTCTGCCCGAGATGGGCAAGATGGCGGATGAGTTGTGCATGATCCGCTCCATGCACACCGAGCACAACAATCATCCAGAAGGCTTGAACATGCTCCACACGTGCCGGATCTTTCCGGGCCGCCCGGTGCTGGGCGCGTGGATCAGCTATGCGCTGGGCACGGTGAACCGGAATCTTCCCGCCTACATCGTGCTGCGTGATCCGGAAGGGTATCCGGTAAGCGGCAAGCAGTTGTGGTCAAACGGATGGCTGCCAGCGCTGTATCAAGGCGTGGAGTTCTCGTCGAGCGGCGTTCCGGTGCACAATCTTTCGCCAGCCGATCCGTTGCCGCCCGGCGCGCAGCGAGGCGCGATGGACTTCCTGCAGCAACTGAACCGCAAGCATCAGCAGGATCGCCCCGGCGAATTCGAACTCGAGGCGCGCATCCAAAACTACGAGCTTGCGGCGCGCATGCAGGTGGCGGCGATGGAAGTGCTCGACATCTCGAAGGAGACCGAAGCCACGCGCAAGCTGTACGGCTTGGACAATCCGCTCACGGCGGGATTCGGGCTGCGCTGCCTGATGGCGAGGAAACTGGTGGAGTCAGGGGTTCGCTTCGTGCAGGTGTTTCCCGGCGTAGGGCAACCTTGGGATACGCACTCGAAACTCAAGACAGACCTGCCGAGGATCTGCGCCAAGACCGATCTGCCTTCGGCGGGGCTCATCAAAGATTTGTCCGGCCGAGGTCTGCTCGATTCGACCGTCGTGATGTGGGGCGGCGAATTCGGCCGCTTGCCCACCACGCAAAACTCCGATGGCCGGGATCACAATCGCAACGCCTTCACGCTGCTGTTCGCGGGTGGCGGATTCAAGAAAGGCTTCGTGTACGGCGAGACGGACGAGTTCGGCTACAAGGCCGCCGTGAATCGAGTGAGCGTTCCGAACCTGCAGGCGACGTTGCTCCACATGCTGGGGCTCGACCACCGGCGGATGACGTTCACGCACGCCGGGCGGGAACAGACGCCCACCGACTCGAGCGTCACCGGGGCGGAACCGGTGATGGAATTGGTGGACAAACGGGAGAAGCGCGCATGAGATGGCTCCTGTTGGCCGCTCTGCCGCTCGCGGCCCAACCGCGATTCGAGAAAGATGTTTTACCCATATTCACGGCGAATTGTTTCGCGTGTCACGGGGGACGCTCGATGGTCGGGCTGGACCTGCGCACGGCCACTTCCGCTTTGGCCGGCAGCAGCCAGGGTCCGGTGATCGTCAAGGGCGACTCGGCCAAGAGCCTGCTCTTCAAGAAGGTGAGCGAGCGCGTGATGCCTCCGCCCGCTTTCAACCTGAAGCTCACCGATGCGCAAATTGAAACGATCAAGCAGTGGATCGATGCCGGGTGCCCTTCTGACGAAGCCGAAGCCGCGGCGCGCCGCTGGAAAGAGCAACAGGCGCTGTTCCAGAAAGAGGCGCTTCCCGTACTAAAGGCGAAATGTTTTGGGTGCCATGCCTCCGACAAACCGATGGGCGGGCTCGACCTGCGCACGCTGGAAGCGGTGCTGAAGGGCGGAGCCAATGGTCCGGTGGTGCACGAGAGCGCTTCCGACAAGAGCATCCTCATTCGGCTCGTGTCGTCAAAGGCGATGCCTCCGAAGGGTGCGGGCGAGCCCCTCGGCGAAGTCGAGATTCGCGCGCTGCGGCGATGGGTGGATGCGACGAGCTTCCCGGTGCGGGAGTCGCGGCCCGAACGGACCGCCTTCTCCAAGGCCGAAGCGCCGCAGTTCACCGCGGAGCAGCGCGGCTGGTGGGCGTTCCAGAAGCCCGTCAAGAAGGCGCTTCCCGCGGTGAACGCGAAAGCTCGTGTGCGCACGGCGATCGACAACTTCGTGATCTCGGCGCTGGAAGCGAAGAGCATCTCGCTTTCGCCTGACGCGTCGACCACGGCACTGGTGCGGCGTGCCTTTTTCGATCTCACGGGACTGCCGCCGTCGCCTGAGGAGATCGCGGCTTTCCAGGCGGATACGAAGCCGGGTGCGTGGGAGCGTCTGGTAGATCGCTTGCTCGAGTCGCCGCATTACGCCGAGCGACAAGCGCGGACCTGGCTCGACGCGGCTGGCTACACCGATGCCGCCGGGTTCGACAACTGCTTTCCGGTGGTGGAGGTCTACGACGGCATCTGGCGTTATCGCGACTGGGTGATCGACGCGTTTCGCCGCGACAAGCCGTATGATCGCTTCCTAATCGAACAGTTCGCCGGCGACGAGCTTCACGACTGGCGCAAGGCCAAGCACTACACGCCGGAGATCAAGAACGCCCTGGTGGCTACCGGATTCCTGCGCAGCGTCTTTGACCGCACCGATCCCGACATCGTCAACCTCGTGGAGGAACGCTATGACGTGCTGTTCGATCTCATCGAGAAGATTTCGACGGGAGTGATGGGCATCACCGTGAATTGCGCGCGATGCCACACGCACAAGTTCGATCCCATCGCGCAGCGTGACTACTATCGCCTGCAGTCAGTCTTCCTGCCCGCATACAATCCCATGAACTGGAAACAGCCGAAGAATCGCTGGCTGGCCGATGTTCCGGCGGCGGAAGAGGAACAGATCAAGAAGTACAACGCGGAGATCGATTCGCAAGTGGCGTCTCTGCGCAAGCAGATCGAAAAGCTGCGCGCGCCGTATGAAGAAAAGCTGTTCGAAGCGAAGCTCGCCACGCTTCCGGACGCGATTCGCGCTGAAACAAAAACTGCGATTTCCGTGGCGGCCGAGGAACGTACGGAAGTGCAGAAGTTCCTGGCCGGCAAGTTCGAGAAACAGGTCAAGCCTACGTCTGAAGACGTCGACAAGGCAATGAAGGAAGACGAGCGAGCCTTTGCCGCGAAGCTGCGCGATCGCATCAAGACGCTGGAAGGCTTCAAGCGCAAGACCGGCCGGATCGAAGCGTTGTGGGACGTGGGTCCGCCGCCGGTGGCGCGGCTGCTGCAACGCGGCAATGTCGAATCGCCGGGTCCTCGAGTGACACCCGGAGTGCCCGAGGTGCTGGGTGGAGATCTCGAACGCCCCGCCGAAACGCCAGAAGGCTCGAGCGGGCTTCGGCTCGCTTTCGCGAAGTGGCTGACGCGCCCCGACAATCCGCTCACCGCGCGCGTGTTCGTGAATCGCGTGTGGCAGCAGCATTTTGGACGCGGCATTGTGGAGACCGTGGACAACTTCGGCAAGATGGGATCGAAGCCCACGCATCCGGAACTGCTCGACTGGCTCGCAGTCGATTTCGCTCAGAACGGCTGGAGCGTGAAGCGGCTGCATCGGATGATCATGACGTCGAGCGTCTATCGCCAGGCTTCGCGCAATCGCGCCGATGCCGCACAGGTGGATCCGGAGAACAAGCTGCTGTGGCGCAAGGATCTGATGCGGCTGGATGCGGAGAGCGTGCGCGATGGAATTCTGGCAGCGAGCGGCAAGCTCGATCGCGCGGTGGGTGGTCCGGCGGTGAAACTCAAGGTGCGGCCAGACGGCTTGCAGGAAATGGTCGCCGATGAGAACAACTCGCATCCGGCTTGGCGGCGCAGCCTCTATGTGATGTCGCGCCGGAATTATCCGCATCAGTTCCTGCAGGTGTTCGACTTCCCGTCGATCCAGGTGAACTGCGTGCGGCGATCGAAGTCGGCCACGCCGCTGCAATCGCTCGCGCTCATGAATGACGAGTTCATGTTCGAGCAGGCGCGTTACCTGGCCGATCGCGTGCGCGCGGCGGCCGATCCGGTGGAGCAAGTCTACCTGCTGGCCTTCGCACGCAAGCCCGATGCCGAGGAGCGCTCGCTTGCCAAACAGCATCTCGAGAGGCAGAGCGAGAATTTCCGGTTGGCGAACACTGCGACCGAGACTGCTTCCAGCAAGGCGCTGGAAAGCCTGTGCCAGATGCTGCTCGCCTCGAACGAGTTCCTCTACGTGGACTGATCGAACTCACTTGGTGACGCGGAATCGCGCGGGTTCGAGCGTGACACGTGCGTCGGGATTGTAGTAGTCGTAGAGCGTCGAGGGTGCGGTGCGCGCATCCATCGAGTAGCGAGGGCGCATCCAGAAACTGAACTGCGTCTCTGGCTTGCGCGGCCACACGTAGAAGATGACACGATCAGGCCAGACCTCGGTAGAGTCCACGGCGCCCTTTTCCACGAGGTCAGCCAGGGTGCCGCGATCGACTTCGGCTCCGGGCGGCAGCCCCACTTCGGCGATCATCATGCCGTAGCCTTGGAACGCGGTGCGCGTGACCGTTACGTCGCAGCGGAGACGCTCACTCGCCGCAGCTTCGGTCTTCTCATAGCGCACCGAGTACTCGAACTCGTTGTTGCCGCGCGGGCTGCTCCAAGGCTCGTACCAGTTCGCCGAGAACTGCATTTGCATTGCCGCGTCAGGAGCACCGGAAACCGAGATTTCGTTGCGCACGCCGGGCTTCAGGAAGGGCGAAGCGTCGAAGCTCACGGGCAGGCTCGGCTCGTTGCTCGCGGGAATCGGAATGCTGGCGGCGACTCTTCCGTTCACGCGGATCTCGGCCGTCCAGGCGTGGGGAGCGGATGCGGACGGCGCCACGTCGAGCATCGCGTCCAAAACACGAAACGTGGTTTGTGTGCTAAACCAAGTTGTGCCGGTCTTGTTTCGGACGAGGAACAGCAGACCGCGGGCGGCGAGTTCGGTAGCGGCACGATCATTGCCGAAGGTCTTCGCCCACTTCGCCAACGCCTGCGTCACCAGCGCGGTGGTTTCCATTTGCGCGGAGCGGCCCCAGCCGTAGAACGGCGTATTTTGCTTGGCATGCCAGAAGGCGGGGCCTTGCTCATCGTTCGCCATGGCGCGTAGCCGTTCGATGGCCGGGCGCGCCAGTTCGGGCTTCTCCGCCTCCAACGCGGCGAGCGCGAAGGCCGCGATGGCATAGGGATCGTTTGACTCAGCCGCGCGCCGTGCGAGTTCGCCCAGCCGGTCCAGCACTTCGTCATGGCGTTGCTGATCGAGTAGCGCACGCAGAGCCAGTGCCTCGCGCGATGCGTCAGCCGGGGGGTGCTTGGCAAGCCACTTACGGGCGTCCTCCGTGATGGCTGAATCCACGGCGATGAACTCCGCTGCATCGGCCAGGAACTTGATCGCGTGTGCGGTCAATGCCGCGTCCGGCGGCTGCTTGCCCCAATACGAGAATCCGCCCCCGGAGTCGCGATACCCGAGCAGACGGCGGTATCCGGCTTCGAGATACCGGCGCGCACGATCTTCACCAGATTTGTTTTGGACTCCGGAACGCTTCAGGGCGCGCAGGAACAGAAGGTTCGGATATGCCGACGAGATGGTCTGCTCGGCGCAGCCTGTGGGCACTCGCAGCAGGGACTCCGCGGCTTCGAGAACGTGAGCCATCAGCGAAGGGTAAAGCTTCACTTCGCCAGTCAGCGTTCCGGAGATCGCGCCGGCAGGCACGTCAATGCTCAGTACACCCGAGGATCGCACGAAGTCACTGATGGAGCGCGAGACGGGTAGCCCGTCGGGGTGAATGGCGATCTTCTTTTCGATGGCGTCGGCGTCTTTGGCGGCTCGCGCCGTCACGCGCAGCTTCGCGCTACTGGTACCGGGCTGCGCGAGCAGACCCACCGCGTGGTTCGCCGAATCCGATGCAGCGATGCGGAGATTGGCCTTGGCTCCGCCGGTGATCGTCAAGCCGGACGCGGCCGTTTCCGCGTTGACCGTCTGTTCGCGGTCGAGGTAGTTGCGGATCGGAACGGGTAGCTCGATACGGTCGCCGGCGGTGAGCACTTGCGGTGGATCGAGATCGGCGAAGAAGGGCTGGAAGGCGCGGATCTCGGTGCTGGTCTCGGTGATACGGCCGTCTTCGGTGGATGCGATGACTGCGACGTGCCAGGTTGTGATGTTGTCGGCGAGTTTGACGTCGAGATGCGCTCGGCCATCGGAGCCGGTGATGAGTTCGGGTTGCCAGAGGAGAGTCTCGGGGAAGTACTCGCGGAGCCGCGGGGTACTGATTTGGACCACTTTCACTTGCGCCGACACCATTGCCATATCCGTTTGCAGCACGGGTGCCGCGGCCGCAACAGAAATGGTCTCGGCGACTGCTCCCACTTCGAGCCTCGCGTCGACACGCGTCGTATTGCCGGCGCTGACGGGAACATTGTCGACGAAGTTTCGTTGAAATCCGGGAGACTCGAAGGCGAGTCGATACCGTCCCGGTGGGACACCGGCGAACTCGTATCTCCCGTTTGGATCCGTAGCTGCGCGGTAGCGCTGCTCGAGAATCACTTGAACGTTCGGAATCACCGCGCCAGTCACATCTGTCACCACCCCCACGATGCCGCCGGTTCCGGGCACGCGCGCCATCTGCTTTGCGTCCACGGTTTCGGGCGGCTTCTCCGGAGCTTCCGCAATGACCCGGGAGAACATCGCCACCGTGACGTCATCGTAGGTGGCCCAGACGCGGTCCGCTCCGGAACTTTTGATTTCAGCGTTCACCACCAAGTGCTTGCCGGCTTGCACGTCGCGCCTTTGTTCGGGCAGTCCGCCGTACACCGAATGAGTGGAGATCTGCACCACGTTGCTGTACTGCCACTCGCTGTGCGTCACTATCTGATACGGCTGGTCCCATGGGTCACGCATTGCGTCGAAATCCACACCGCCCGCAGCCAACAGTGCGCGAAACTCGGCGGCGTCAGTTGGGAACTTCACAGAGTGGGTGAGCAACTCGTCGACCTTGGTTCTCGTCGCGCTGAAGTAGGTTCCGCGAAAAGATGCCACGGGGACGTCATCCGCGGTCCCGGTCTTTCCATCAGGACCATCGCTCTGGATCTCGATCAGACGTTCGTTCGTCTGGTGCGCGACCCGTGCGCGTAGCGGACGCCCCCAGGGATGGCGCATCGTGTCCCAGCGCAAGCCCGCCTGCCCGAGTACCGCGGCGAAATCCTGCTCGCTCGAGGGGAGATCGACTAGCTTCCCCAATGCTTGGCGAATCTGGGACTCGAATGGCAAGAACCACTGCCACCCTAACTCGAGAACCGTGAAGTCGTCTTCGGTGCCGTCGCGCTTATCCGGCCCCGGACTGACAAACCGCACCCCGTGCTCGCGGTATCTTGTTTCAAACAGGATCTGGTAGGGCCGTAGCCAAGGGTCGAGCGGTACGGGCTTGAACCCCAGTATCCGGAGGAGTTCCGAGTCATTTTTCGGATACTCGAGCGTTCGGTGATAGTGCTGATCGAGCGCTTCTTTGACGGGAAGCAAATCGCGCACGCCGGTCCTCTGGAGCTTCCGCCAGCCGTCGTCAGAGTCTGAGTCGAAGCCGACCCGGGATTCGAGAAGCACTTCGGCAACCAGTTGCAGGTCCGCGTCGATTTTCGCGGGGTCCAACTCGAGCAGGTCCGTGCGCGAAAGTCCTCCGACTCTTCGCTCATCCACTGTCGTATCGAACCATCGCGATCTGCCCAGCTGCGCATCCGAGGCGGCGCGCTCGAAGACGCTTTGGTCGACGATCGCGACACCGAGCGCCGCCTCCACGGGCGCGCCGCCGGCCATCGCGCGCAGAGTCACCGATCCGTGCTCGCCGGGGCGATACGTGCTCCTGCCGGGCTGCGCTTCTACGTGAAAATGCGCTGCGCCCGGATACGCGACAACCCGCGATGCCTGATACTCGGCCATCTGCCTCGATACCGCGCTGATCATCAGTTCACGGCCGAATTTGGGGTGGTAGGGTATCGTCACAGTGGCGCGCTCATCAAGGCGAAGAGACCGCGAGAACACCACCTGCCCTGACTCGCTCGACGCCAGCAGCACCATCGGCAGGCCACGGCGCGCCGAGGTGATCGTGCATACCACGGGCTCTCCCGCGCGATATAGGGACTTGTCGGTGTCGAGGCGCATCCCGCGCTGATCAAGATCGCTGACCTTTTCTTCCGTCATGCCGGCACCCGTGACGGCGCGAACCACGAGATCGCTCGCGGCCGGAGGGACCTCGATGCGCGCTACGCCAAACCGGTTGGTCTTCGCGCCCAGCAGCTTCTTGCCTCCGCCCAGCAACGTCACGTCGCACACCAGCGGCTTGCCATCGGGAGTGTACGTGAAGACGTACAGAGACGGAGAAAAGAGCCCGCTGGAGCGCCACGACCTATAGAGATGGATGGGGTCGCGAGAGATTCGGATGTCGAAGCGGCGCTCCTCGGTTCGGTTCGTCGAGGAATCGGTGACGAATGCTCGATAGTGCAGATCACGGAAGCGCTCCGTCTCAAGGTCTTCGAAGGCGTCCGCCAGATCCAGAACGAATCGGAATACGCCCGAAGTAAGAGCGCCTTTGGCCACCACGGCCTTCGCATCACCGTCCGTCACGATACGCGCGGCACCGCTGGTTACCGGCTTTCCGAACATAAAATCGGCTCTCACTTCGACCGCTGGCTTCTGCCCGCGCAGGTAGAAGCCGCGATCCGGCTGCACGCTCACTCGGAACGAAGGCAGTTCGTAGCGCTTCACTGTCACGGTCTTGGCCGCTTCCCGACCGCTTTCCTCGTGCTCGATCTCCACGCGGTAGCTTCCCGGTTCGGCGTTCTCGGGGATCGTCCAGTCGGTGTGCACCACACCGAAGCGCGACAACTTCACACTCGCTTCGTGGACCACCGTGCTTTTGTCGTCACGCACGCGAAGCGTGTACTCGTCATCCGCTTTGCGGCGGCCTCCGGTGACGAGCGCCCGCGCGTGCAGCACCTGGCCGGGTTGATACATCGGCTTGTCGGTATCCACGCGCATTTGCGATGGCTCCGCCTCGGGTCGCCGCACATCGATCTCTTGCCGCACATCGCCGAGCGTGCCCTTCACTTCGATGTCCGCCGATGCTTCCAGATCTTCGGGTTTGAACTCGAAGCGAAACGCAGCCAAGCCGTCCGCCCCCGTGGTGACCTTCTTTCCCTCGGCTTCCACTTTGACGCCACGCACCGGGTGGCCAGTGACCGGATGAACCGCCGCCACGTGGACCTCCCAGGGCTGGCCGTACCGCACCGAGCCAACCCGAAAGCTCATCAGACGAAACGCGTGCTCGGCGATATGGGCGAAGCTGAGCATGCCTTCGCTCGGAACGAACGCGGTCAGGTTCGCCGCGCCGGGCGAGATGCGGTAGTGCAACCGGAGCAGCAACGCGTCGTCGGGTTCACCCAACGGCAGCGACGCGGAGAAAAGAGAGGTCCCCGGCGCAGCCCGATGCCGCACGGTCCCGGAACCCGCACGCGTGCCGTCGGGTTCGAGCCACTCCAGTTCGATGCGCGACTCGACGGCGGCCGAAAGCCGGTTTCGGACCTCCAGTGACACCTTGGTAGTGCCCCCATCGAGCGACGCCTTCGCCCCGCTCTCCTCCACGTTCACTTGTCCGCTGGCTGCCGCGCATAGAACCAGCGCGCAACAGACCGGAATGATCCGTTTCATGTCGATACCCCATTAACCCAAAGCAGTTGGCCTCAGTATAACAGGGACCAGCACAATTACAACTGATATTTTGATGAAACCTTCAGTGCCAAACACCCGTCATGCGGTACAGACTGGAAATATCGCGCTGGAACGATGTCGCGTAGCTCTTGCCGTCGGCGGAGATCGACGTCTGCCCATAAAACACGGCTCCGGGCTCATTGGGCTTGAGCTCATGCAGCAGGTCGCGCTTTCCCGTGGCGGGAGTTAGCCGATAAATCCGCAAATTCGGATTATCGGTTTTCAGATTCCGTATTAGTAGAGATTGTCCGTCGGCGCTCCAGCGCAAAACCGAATCTCCCGGCGCCATTCCTTCGATCGGTTTGCCGCCCGTCCCGCTAACCGGCGCCAGTGAGTAGTGGTTCTTCTCTACCACGATCATGGTCGCTCCATCAGGCGAAACTCGCATGGCGCGCCCCCCCGCCGCCGTCACAGGCTCAGGCTTGCCGCCCTCCAGCGGGATCGCCCAAGAACGCATCTGGCCGCCCTCGGTACCGGTGAACAAAATGCGGGCGCTGTCTGGAAACCACTCCGCCTGTTCGCAGCGGATACCGGGTGTCGGTAGAACGCGCTGTTCCCCTGCCCCGGTGGGTTGCAAGCTGAGTTGTGGCTCGGCTCCGTCGCGGCGGATGCTCACCACCCACTTGCCATCCGGCGAAAGCGATGGACGGTTCCCATAGCCGAGGAGCACCGCGGGCGACCCATCGGTCTTCCGCAAATAGAGAGCCGAGTTTCGACCCTGCCCGTGCGCCAGTTCCACGAACAGCATCGTCTTGGCGTCGGCGGAAAGGTCGTAAAGGAACGACGAGTCGAGCCAAGCCATGTCGCGGTCCTCGGCAGCGTCGGCGGCGCGAAAGCGGATCCCGACCTGCGAATTTACGACAGACATGAGGATCGATCCATCGGCCCCGACGTCATGTATGATCGGCCAGCCGCCCGTCTGCGCTACCACCCGCTCGTGCCCGTTGAAGTCGGCGCTCCAGATGGCCGCGTCGTCGCCCGCGCGCGCTCCGGTGAACCACACGGACTTTCCGTCTGGCGCGAAGTCAAGATTGCCCGTCGCGCGCCATCCGCGCGAAAGCACTTTCGTACCGGATGCTGTCGCCAGTGTGATCGCGAAGTCGCCGACCTCGCGGTCCGAATCCGGATATGCCAACTCGCCGCGCGGCGAAACGCGAATGAACGGCGGCGCGCGGCCTTCCTTCTCCACAATCACCGTTCCGATGGGAAACTCGATCTTGTAGCGCGACCCTACCTCGCGCACCACGGCCAGCGACTCTCCGTCAGCGCTCCAGTCGGCGGCCACGACGTCATTCATGATCTCTCGCGGAGCTCCGCCGGAGAACGGCACACGCACGAGTGTGCCCGACGCGAGATTCCAGGCGCGCGAATTCACGATCACCGCCATCTCGCCCTTCGACGAAACGGAAGCGATGCGGCCGGCGTTCAATCCGAGATCGCGCGCTTCGCGGCTTCCTGGCTGCGTGGAAAACAAGCGGGGTTCGTCATAGTCCCACCGCGCTGTGTACACGACCGCGCCACCCGGAGCGTACGATGCCGAGAGAATGTCTCCGCGGCGAAACGTGAGGCGCTGATACGCCACCGGCTCCGTTCGCGACAAGCTGTATCCGAAATACGCCGCGGGAACCAACCCGAGCAGCAAACCCGCGAGTGCCGGCTTCAGCCACGGCTTGCTCCACAGTGCCGCCCGAGGACGCGCCGCGGTTCGCGCCTTGCCCGTCTCCAATTCCTCGAGCAGGTCTTGCATCGCGACGCGGACATCGGCCATCGTGTGCCATCGCCGCTGCGGATCTTTCTTGAGACATCGCGCGACGATCTTGTCGAACTCGAGAGGAACACCGGCAACGAGCGTCGCGAGAGGTTCCGGCTCTTTGAGTAGAATCGCCGAGAGGGCGGAAACCTTCGAGTCACCGCCGAACGCCCGCTTTCCGGTGACCATTTCATAGAGCACGGAACCGAACGAGAAGATGTCGGAGCGTACGTCGACCTTCTTGCCTTCGGCCTGTTCCGGCGACATGTACGAGACAGTGCCGAGAATGGTTCCGTCTTGCGTCATATCGAGGTTGATGGTCTCGGTGGCCGCATATGCGTCGGCCGCCGGCTCTTCGAACTTCGCCAGTCCGAAGTCGAGGATCTTGACCAAGCCCTCTTCGGTAACCATGATGTTCGAGGGCTTCAGGTCGCGATGGATGATCCCTGCCGCATGGGCCGCGGCGAGCGCGCCCGAAATCTGGATCGCGTACTCGAGTGCATCGCGCACGCGGAGCCCGCGAGAGGCGATCAGCTTGTCGAGCGTTTGCCCCTGGACCAGTTCCATGGCGATGAAGTCGACGCGATCCCCTTCGAACTCGCCCGTGTCGATTTCGTAGATGGTAACGATGTTGGGATGATTCAGCGCCGACGCGGTCTTGGCTTCTTGCACGAAGCGCCGACGGCGCTCAGGATTGGAGAGAGCCGAAGACGACAGCAGCTTGATGGCCACCGGACGTTCTAACCGCGTATCGACAGCGCGATAGACGATTCCCATTCCGCCCGAGCCGAGCTTGCCCTCGATCTGGTAGTGGCGCAGTGCCTGGCCAACCATTCAAACCTCGACAGGTCCGGTCATTTTCGGGGCTGCGAGTTGCCATTGTACCGCAGGCCGCCGCCGGTCTTCGAGGTTCGCCGGTGTTGTTACTGGGTGACGTAAACCAGGATCGTGTTTCCAGGAGTGACGAAACGCAGCAACGCGAGCCGGCCACCGGAGTCTGGCGCGAGAAAGAGGGGGAGGGCCATTGGGCTGGCACCTGACGGCGCCAACGGCGGAACGCGTAAGCGAATCTCGTAGAGTCCCGCAATGAACCCGGGCAGGGCTCGTGCTTCGCTGATCTCCGTTCGTTGCGCCCATGGAGCATAGATGGCCGGTGTGATCTGCACGACACCGCCCGCCGAAATCGAGCCCGGGGGCTCTTCAAGCCTTGTCTGGCCGAGACCCGTCGCGTAGACGCTGACGAACGATCCTTGCCGTGCCGGATGCTCCAGGTCATTCGCAGCGCCATCCTCATTTCGTACATTGCCCGGTACCGGGAGCGCACTCGCGTTCGGGAATGAAGCCGGTAGCAGATGCGGAACCCTGGACCGTACACCAGCGAGTACGGAGTTCGACAGCACTCCGTTGCGCTCCACATGCACGGTAACGCGATCAGTGATTCCCGCCGGTGCTACGCAGACGATCTGGCTGTCGCTCACGGCCATCAACGGCGCAGCCTCGTCCCCGAACCACACACGGGTACCTTCGAGCTCGAGCGGTAGCCGTTGCCTCGCGTTCAGCCCCAGGTCCACCGCATCACGTGGACCCAACCCTTCACCTCCGATCGAAACGAGCGCACCCGGCGCAATCCCCTGACTGTAGCCTCCAAAGGCCACGCCCACGCGGTCGATCGCAACCGGCCCTCGCGACGGAGCGGCAACCCGCATCACGCGCGCCCGCTCGAGATCGGCGGCGCCCACGTAGATTGCGCCATCAGTTCCCGCAGCCACCGCTGGCGCCACGCACGTGTCGAGATACGAGGAAAACAGCAGATCAGATGCGGAAGCATTCAAGCGCGCGACCACTCCGCCCGTGCAAAGCCCTGGCGTGGCCACAATGTTGCGTTGCGGAAACGCCGTACCATCGGTTCGAAAGGAGACGATCACGTCACCTTCGTTCGAGATCGTCAGCGCTGTTGGAGCAGTGGCGCATTCGCCGGTGAGCACGGTGCTCCAGATGAGAGAGAGCGTCCCGGCCGCGAGCTTGGTCAGAACGGCGTCGATTGGCGTAGATTGCGTAGCAATGGATCCGGGCGGAGCCTGACAACTGATTGACCTGTAGGGAGTGGAGAACACCCCGGGCATCGGCGCGATCATGGTCAAACTACTCAATCCAGCGAAATAGACGTTGTCCTCCCGGTCCACGGCCACCCTCGTTGCGCGTGGGAGCACCTGCGGGTCGAGTAGTGTGAACCGTTCACCCGCTCCGTCGATTCGTGCCGCGTAGCCTTCCGCGGCGAGCAGCAGTTCGCCCTTCGAGGTGACCGCAATCGATGTGGGAGCCCAGAATTCCGTTTCGCTCCTGGCAACATATGTGGCCCATTCTATTTTTCCCTCCGGCGAGAGTTTGGCGGCCCAGCCGGTCCGCGGACTCTGGCCGAAGGTTCCCGGCGTAACGGGAAAGTCCTTCGACTGCGCAGCGCCGGCGACGTACACGGCTCCGGCGGCATCCACCGTCACCGCAGCCACGTCGTCGAGCTCCGTACCGCCCAACCGCGCCACCCATGAGACGCGTCCATCGGGATCGAGCTTGGCCACGAACACTCGGGCGACGCCGCCGATCCCCGCGAGTTCTCCGGATCCCGTCACTCCCGCGAGCGCAACGCTGCCGTCACGCGCCAACGCGAGGGCGCGCACCTGATCCTTGCCGAAGCCGCCGACGTAAGTGGACCAGCGCGGTGTTCCGCCGGGCTCGAGGCGCGTCACCCAAGCATCCTCGGTAAGCTCGCGCACTGCATGGATGGTGCAATCAGGCGCCGCGGCAATGCCGCTCACGCCGCCGAATCCGGCCGGCTCGAACACGTCGCGAGCTTCGTTCCATCGAAACAGATCGCCGGTAAGAGTGATCGAGAAGAGCACGCCGCCACTGCACGTAGTGGGCGTTCGAAACAAACGTCTTGTTCCCACGAACGGCCGTTGGCCCCCAATGCGCGTCCACGTCTTGCCGCCATCGATGCTGTGCCTGACATCGCCAGCCGTGCTCACCCAGATCTCCTGAGAGCGGTCAGGGTTGATCTCGAGCGACTCTACCCGTTCGCCGATCCAGGGCAACGCGTCCCAACTGGCGCCTCCGTTGCGGGACAGATAAAGTTGTCCGTTGACGCCCACCCCAGTGGAAATGTAGATCCAGCCCGCATTCCGCGGATCGAGCGTCGCGATGGAGAAGAAGTCGGGTGTCATGAGAGGCGCCCACGTGACGCCGCCATCGCGGGAGATGACTGGCGCTCCGAACTCCGGGTAGAACAGAACAGTTCCGGCCGGACCGGTAACCACGCGGTTCACTGCAACTGGCGACACTCGAAATGCAGAATCAGAAATCGCGCGCCAACTGTCTCCGCCGTCGATGCTCAGCATCGGGCTCCCCACAGCCGCATAGATCTTGCGCGAATCCTCTGGGTCCACCGCCAAGCGAGCGTCTCCGCCCACGCGCGTCAGTTTCGATGCCTGCCGCCACGTGCCGCCTGCGTCGACGCTCTTGTAGATACCATCTTCGGCGACGGCGATCAGCACCCTCGAATCCGTGGGATGCGTTGCGATCGCTCTCGGCCTAAGGGCGGGAAGCATCGGTGACGTGCGCCAACTCACGCCGCCGTCCACGGACCGCATCGCATTCGACTCGCCATAGCCTCTGGCCGCCGCGCCACGAACAGGGAGATCCGCCGAAGTGGTAGTGAGCGCCGCCACAACGTCTCCGTCTTGGGTCGCCGCAATCGCCTGGAGTGTGTCTGCTCCGCTGCCGTCAAAGCGGACAATTGCCGGCTGGCCGAGCAGAGGAGCCACGAAAACCAATGCGAGCGCAGCCCGTGTACGCATCCGCTTCAAAGACCCGCAATTCCGGTTTTCACCGACACCGTACGCGGATTCTTACCGGCGCTGGAGCTTGACCCGGACCTTCTCGAGTTCGCCCTTGAGCAGTGAATTCTTCGGATACTCTTGCGTCAGCCCCTCGAGCAGACTCGCCGTTCGCGGCAGGTTCTTCTCGCGCAAGTTGATGATCGAAAGCAGAATCCGTGCAAAGGGACCCAGGTACCGTCCCGAAGCCGCCACCTTCTCGAGATTCGCCACGCCTCGCTGCTTGTCGCCTTGTGTGTCGTCAAACTTAACGAACCAGCGAATGAAGAATGGCAGGCTCCCCACCAGGTATTCGGTGAGACCAGTGGTCAGGTACGCATCGACGAACGACGGGTCGCGCTTGAGCAACTCCACCGCGTAGCCCTGCGATCGCCGCGCGGCCGCCAAGCTCCGCAGTTGCTTCTTCTCGATGAAGGCCATGTAGTCCATGCGCATGCCCTCTGCCAGCGCGTGCGAGAACAACGCGCGCGTGCGAGTGGCGTCACTCGCGAGGTTCTGGTCAGCCAGCTTCTGCGCTGCCTCGATCGATCCGTAGAACCGCATGCGAATCTCCGGATCAGCCGTTAGCTTGTCGTCACCGGAGATCTTCTTGTCGTCGGCGAAGAACTCGCCCTGCAGGATCTTCAGCCGGTCGAGTTCGTGAAAGAGATCCACCGCGGCCTTGGCCGAGTATCCGAGAGGATCGCCCGGAGAGGCTTTCAGATGAGCGTCGGCTGTCTTGTGTGCTTGCGAGAAGTCAAAGTTATAGAGGTGATCGAACGTCTCCCGAACCGGATCGGGAGCCGCCAGGGCCGCGACCGCGCATGCGATGCCGAGATATGGAGCTCTCATGAGAACAACCTGTCGAAATACTCTCGCGTCTGACGCTGAATCTGGCTCAGTTCCACCGGAAGCGGCTCGTCATGCAAATCGTCGGGAGTCCACCGGCTCACCAGTTCGCTCAGCATCTCCAACTGCAACTGCGCACCAGGGAGCTTGCCTTCGGCATGTCCCGAAATCAAGCGCAGGCCGTGATCCACGGCGCGATAGAAGGTGGCGGCCTTCAGCAGGAACTCGGCGTCGGCAGGTTCGAGATGCCCCATCTTCTCGATCACTTCGATCCGCCGCGGCGTATCGAGCACGTCGAAGAAGATGCCGGCGCTCTTCAAACGCAGGTACATGAGCGCGAAGTCAATGTCATAGTAGCCGCCGCGGCCCGCCTTCAAGGGGCTGGCGGCGCCTTGCTCGGCTTCGAGGCGCAGCCGCATTTGCCGCAGAATCGCCTTCGAGCGCCCGCCTTGTCCGTAGCGGCGCCAGTCGACGTCTTGCAGCGCCTCGAGGAACCCCGTAGCGCGTTTGCGGTTGCCGGCGACGGCGCGCGACTTCATGTACGTGATCCCCTCCCAGGCCTCCGCATTCTTGGCGAAATACTCCTTCACCGCGCTCTCCGTTTGCACCAAAGGACCTGCTCTGCCGTTCGGCCTCAGCCGGGTATCCACCGCGAACAGGTTCCCCTCTCCAGTGTACGTCGTCAGCGTGCCGACGATTCGTTCCGCAACGCGGGTCCAGAATAATGTTTCCGGCGCATCCGCGTCCGGGATCACGAATACCAGGTCCGCATCGGACCCCAGGTCGAACTCTTGCATGCCGAGCCGGCCGAGCGCCACCACCATCATCTGCTTCGCCGGTTTGTAGCGTTTGCCCTGCGGCGGTTGCGACTCGCTCACCTGCTCGAGCGCGAACCGATAGGCGGCGTCAATGGAGCTTTCTGCCAGCGCAGACGTACGCGCCAGGGTATCGAAGATCGGCGTGGAGAGGCAGATGCTGCCGCACTGGATGAGCAGCATCTCCCGATGGAACACACGCCGCATTTCGGCGACGCTGTCGATCGACTTCGCGCCCGCCGTGCGAGGGCGAGCCTTGGGCTTCAGCCGCATCTGTCGCAGATCGGCGATGCTTTCGGGCTTCCGGTTGAATTGCTCGGCGAAGTAGGGGCTATGCTCGAACAGATCGATCACGTATCCGGCCAGCTTGGCGTCTTTGTCGAGCCAACCGATCCACTCCGCGTTCGGCAACAAGCTTTCCAGAAAATGTTCCAGAGATTTCACGCCGTTGCGCACGCCGCTTTGCTTCAAGGTCCGCGCCAGCCCTGGGGCGCGCTGCTCGAGGCGCAGCATCAAATGCAGGGAAAGCGTGCCGCCAACGGCTGGAAGGGCCGCAACGGCTTGCTCTGCTTGTTGACGCGCCGCGGCCGATTCGGCTTCGTCAACGGCGCGATCGGAATAGTGTTTCGGCAGCCGGGTGTGCACCACGCGCTCGTAGATCTCTTTCACCATCTCTAGATGACGCGTCACCTCGCGATCCAGTTGCACCGCCGAAGCCACCCCGCCGATTTGCGCTGGCGGCATCCGTTTCGCCAGCAACTCGCGCTCGGTTTGATCGGCCGGAATCGCGTGAGTCTGGCGGTCTCCCCAGAATTGCAGCCTGTGTTCCAGCGCGCGGAAAAATCGATAGGCCGACGCCAGGCGCCCGTACTCGATCTCGGAAAGGAGCTTCTTGTTCCAGAGGCGAAACAGCGCGATGAGCGTGCTGCCATGGCGCACCCATGGGTCGCGGCCGCCATGCAGCCGCTGCAGGCACTGCACGAGGAATTCGATATCGCGAATGCCGCCCGGAGCGAGCTTGATGTCGAAGTCCGTCTTTTCGGATCGCCGCTTCGCCAGTTTTTCGTGAATGCGCATGCGCGCTTCCGATACCGTCTCGACAGCGGAAAAGTCGAGGCTCGACGAATAGATGTGCGCCTGCACGTGTTCGAGCAGCGCCGCTCCGGGCCCAGGTTCCCCAGCGGCCACGCGCGCCTTGATGAGCATTTGCAGTTCCCAGGCGCGGGCTCGTTTCTCGTAGTACGCGCGCGCGCCGTCGCGCGATACGCATACTTCGCCGAGCGTGCCCTCGGGCCGCAGCCGCAAGTCCACGCGATAGCAGGAGCCGTGCGCGGTGAAGCGAGAGAGCATTTCCGTAAGCTGATTGCACAGCTTCTTGAAGAACTCCTGATTGCTGATCGGTGCTTCACCCGCCGTTTCGCCCGTGCCTCCGTAGACGAACAGCAGGTCGATGTCGGAGCTGTAGTTCAACTCGCGGCCGCCCAGCTTTCCCAGCGCAATGATCGAGAGGCCGCACGGCTTCTTCGCATGCATCGGGACGCCATGACGGGCCTCGAGCGCGCCGCGCAGCAGCCGGTAGGCGCAGCCCAAGATCGCGTCCGCCAAGTTCGCCAGCTCTTCTGTCACGTCCGGCAGCGCACCGTAGCCCAGAATGTCCCGCAACAAGATACGAAGAATTTGTTCTTGGCGGAAAGCCGCCAGTGTGGCCGCCGCATCGCCCTCGGGTCCGATGGCCGCCAACCGGGCCTCGAGCCTCGAGCGGTAGTCATCCGTAGTCCGCTGCCGCTGCAATTCGCCTGCCTGCGGAATGGGCTCGATCCACTCCGGAGACTTCAGCACTTCCTCGGCAAGAAACTGGCTGTAACAGAAAACGATGATCGCCGCCTGCAGCACAGCGGGCGAGCGCATGATTCGCTGGAAGGCAGCAGGCTGTTCCTCCCGCAAGCGGTTCAGGTAATGCACGGCTCCGTCAGGGTCCGGGCACGCCTTCAATAACACGACCAGCCGGTCAAATACGGGCTCGGGGACAGCCGCCGCCAGCATCGACAACGAAGCCAGCGTCCTCCCTTGATCGCGCAGCGCGACCTCGCGGGACAGTGCAAACACGCGGCTCTCATGATAGCGCGGGGTGCGCGGCACAGATCCGAGATACCCTGATACTTTCGTGCCGGATCCCAACGTGCCCAGCCGCCTGCAACTCATCGCCTGGGCCGGACTTTCGCTTGCCGTCTATGTCGCCATCGGACTTACCTTCACGTTCGGCCGGCCGCCATCGGGGGACGAAGGGCATTTCGCTGACACGATTCGGGCCTTTGCCACTTCGCCTTCGTGGGAACTGCTGCGGACGTATGAAGAGATGTCGGGGCCGCTTCCTTTCGCCGTGTACGCAGCGTGGGGGAAGGTGTTCGGAACCGGACTGTTTTCGCTGCGAATCGCCAATCTGGTGGCAGGCGCGCTGCTGCAAGTCTCTCTTTTCGCGTTGCTGATGGAGACGCTCGGTTCGAGCCGGCGCACGTGGCTCGCCGCCGTCTACTTCCTGTTGCAGCCGTATCTGGTTTATCTCTCGTTGTTCGTCCACACCGATGTCTTGGCGATGCTCGGAGTCGCGCTCGGCTACCGCACGCTGCTGCGCGGCAAGCGCTTCACCGCGGCCCTGGCACTGGGCGCGGCGCTGTTGGCCCGGCAGTACTGCATCTTCATTCCGGCCGGGCTCGCCGCCGCCGCTCTGGCTGACAGGAATCGCGAAAATGTTCGAAACCTGCTCGCCGGGTTTGTTGCTTGCTTACCGCTCGCCGCGCTTTGCATCTTCTGGGGCGGACCCAACCCCGCCAACCAGATCCGTCACCGCTACGCGAGCGAGGCGTTCCGCTTTCATCCCGAATCGCTGGTGCTCTATCTCGCCATGATCCCCGTCTACGCGGCGCCGTTTCTTCGGTTCGGCTTCGCGGCGCGTGACGCGATCGTGGCGGCGTTCTTTGCCGCCATGTACTGGCTCGCACCGGTAGCTCCGTCGCCGAGTTCGCATGCCGCTACGGTCGATACGGTGGGCGCTTTTCACTGGATCGTGCGCTGGCTTGGCGCAACGTCAGCCATCGAGCAAGCGATCTTCTGCACTGCCTTCGCCGTTGCCGGAGCGCTCGTGTCGCGCGTCATTCGCCTATGGGGCGCTAACCCGCGTGCGCAGTGGTTTCATTGGCAGACGGCCGCATTCCTCGCCATCATGCCGCTGTCTTATCTGCATTGGGAGAAGTACCTGCTGCCGGCGCTGCCGGCCATCGTCATTGCGATGCTGCTCGAGCGCGGCGGCGCCGATCGTCAGGCCTGAATATTGACCCAGGTATGCACGTGGGGATGACCGCGAAAGTACCATACCATGTTCGCGCTCTCCAGTTGCCACACGTCCCAGACTCCGTCGTTGCCGATGTCGAGGTTCTTGTAGAACGACATGTGTAGCGACTCCACTCCGCCGCGCGCCTGGATGTACTTCATTGCCTCGGCGGTGTCTTTCTTCCGGAACGGCAGCAGAAGATCAGCCAGTACTTTCTCTACCAGATCCCGCTGATCGCGGCTCATTTCCTTCCCTGGAAGGCCCACGAAATCAGAGGTACGGAAAGCCACGGTTTTGTTTTGGGCTTCCGCTCGGGGCGCTCGGGCGATCAACGCCTTCTCGCGTTGCTTACCATCCAACGCCTGGAACACTTCGTTCGCTCGCTTGGCCTGGAACCAGTAGACGTTGTTCGGATGCCCGGGCTGCTCCGTGGCGTTCGGACCCGCCTGGTGGCCGTACATGATCGGACCGCCAAAGGCCGCGCCCGCCACCGAATCTCCATCGCATCGCGCCGTGCAGTGGCGGCCCGTGACCACGAATTCGAACTTGCCGCCCTGGTTCGGCTCGCCGAACAAAGCCACGGCGTAGTTTCCGAGTCCGCCTGCATCCTCCTTCACGTGGTCCATCACTTTGTCGACGAAGTCGGGGTTATGCAGCCCGCGGAAGATTTCGCCGATCATCGCCTGCTGGTCTGGGTTAAAGAACTCGCCGATCTTCGTGGGGGTGATGTGCCAGTTGGCGTCGACTTTTGACCGCAGCGGATCATCGAAGCCAAAACAAATCTTGGACTTTTGTTCCGGTGTCAGCGTCCTGTAAAGAGCCGTCACCAGCGTCTCCGAGTCGGCCTTCGGCTTGGCGCCTGCCAATGGTGCAGCCGCCAGCGCAGCACTTGCGAGGAAATCCCGGCGATTCATATGGAGGGTAGTACAGCACGCCGTGCCTCGGAACGCAACCAGATCAGTCCCCGGCGGGCAGTTCAATCCGAAACTGCGCACCCCGCCCGCTTGGACAATTCGCTGCCGCGATCGTGCCGCCGGACTCCTCCACGATCGTCTTCACGATGTGTAGTCCCAGTCCAGATCGCTTGGCGCGCGTCGAAAACCTCGGCTCGAAGACGTGCGGTAAAACCTTCGGCGAAATCCCAGGACCGTCGTCGCTGACCGTGATCGAAATTCCCTCGGCCGAACGCCTCGCCCCGATCTCGATGTGGCCCGCCGATTCGCCCATCGCCTGCACCGCGTTCCGAAACAAATTCGAGAAGACGCGTTCCCAAGCCGCGGAGTGCCCTCTCAGGCGCACCGAGGGATCCACGTCTCGGATGAACTCGAGTTGCGGACGCCGCGTGGCCTGCATCCAGTCCCGTGCCGACTCGATGGAGCGGTCGAGAATCGCGCCCAAGTCGAGCGAGGCCTGCGATTGCTCCACGTAGCTCGAAAGGATGCGTGTGCCGGCGAGCACGGTCCGCTCGAGCCTCGCAGCCAGCCGCCCGTGCGCTGGGTCCTTGGCGAGCAAATCGGCCACGTCCTGAACTGTTTCAAACAAATTGTTCAGGTCGTGCGCCAAGCCCTCGATCGTCAAATCGGGCGTGCGGTCGGCCATCGGCTACCCTCGAATCGCTTCGAGTGTAGCGTAGAATTCCGGAAACGACACCGAGGCGGCATCGGCATTGTCGATCACCGACTCGCCGTCCGCGGCCAGTGCAGCGACCGTGAACGCCATCGCGATGCGATGGTCCCCGAAAGAATCGAGCTGGGCTGCGCGGAACTTCTGGTTGCCGGGAATTTCGAAGCCGTCTTCACGCACCGTGATCGCCACACCCATGCGGGTCAAGTTGTCCGCCACTGTTGCGATGCGATCGGTCTCCTTCACGCGCAACTCGGCTGCGTCGCGCACGACCAAGCCGCCGCTCGACGCCGCGCCGAGCACGGCTAGCACGGGAATCTCGTCGATCAAGGCCGCTGTCATCGCGCCTTCGATCACGCCGCCCTTCACCTTCTTGCCCGTCACCGCCAGCGTCCCCACCATCTCGCCGGCCGTCTGGCCGAAATCGACGATCTTGATCTCCGCACCCGATGCCAACAACCAATCGAGCAGTTGCGTGCGCGAAGGGCTCAAGCCCACGCCTTGCAGGATCAGCTTCGAGCCCGGGAACAAATTCGCCGCCACCAGGAAGAAGGCCGCTGAGGAGAGATCTCCCGGAACCATGAGTTGCTTTGCCTGCAGCCGCGGCCGCCCCTGGATCGAAATCACGCCACGCGAGGCTTCGATCTCGGCTCCGAACTCGCGTAGCGCCACTTCGGTGTGGTCGCGTGTCTGGACCTTCTCCACCACGCTGGTCACGCCCTCGGTATGGAGCCCGGCGAACAGCACGCACGTTTTCACCTGCGCGCTCGCCACCGGTGGCTCATACTGTAACGCCCGAAGCTTCGCGCCGTGAATCGTGAGCGGAGGGAACTTGCCTTCGTGAGCCTCGATGCGCGCACCCATCGCCTCGAGCGGCTTCATGATGCGCTGCATCGGCCGCCGCGAGAGTGACTCGTCGCCGCCGATCGTGGTGGCGAAAGGCTGCGCCGCGAGCATCCCCGAAAGCATTCGGATCGTCGAGCCCGAATTACCAGCATCGAGCGCAGCCGCCGAAGCGCGAAATCCGTCGAGCCCCTTGCCATGCACCACGACCGCGCCGTTGTCGCGCTCGATCTCGATTCCGAGCGAACGTAGACAGCCGAGAGTCGACTGGCAATCGGCGCCCGTCGAATAGTTCTCGAGCCGGCTGGTTCCTTCGGCCACGGCCGAGATCATTGCGTAACGGTGAGAAATCGATTTGTCGCCAGGAAGACGGATGCTGCCGTTGACAGACGAGGCAGGGGTAACGCGATATTGCATCGGGGGGAAGAGTTCATTGTAGCAGCGGGAACAAATTCGACTCCGCGCGTGTCTATGATGGACAAGCCATGCTCGAAGTGCGCCAACTCGTCAAGCGGTACGCACGGATTCCGGCGGTGGATGGCGTCAGCTTCACGGTCCAGCCAGGTGAGATCCTCGGCTATCTCGGACCGAACGGCGCGGGCAAAAGCACGACGGTGAAGATCCTGACCGGGCTCATCGAACCCACGCAAGGCGAGATCCTATTCCAGGGTGAAAATGTTCGAAACAATTTCCCTGCGTTTCAGCGCCGGATGGGCTATGTGCCGGAGGAGGCCCATCTTTATCCGCATCTGAGCGGGCGCGAGTACCTGCAGTTGAACGGGCGCCTGCGAGGCATGGCGCGAACGCTGCTCGACTCGCGATCCGAGCGCCTACTCCGCCTGCTCGGGCTGTGGGAAGATCGTCACTCGCCGCTATCTTCTTATTCCAAGGGGATGCGACAGAAGATTCTGCTCTCGTCCGCGCTACTCCATGACCCCGAGTTGCTCATCCTCGACGAGCCCTTCTCCGGACTCGACGTCACCATGTCGATGGTCCTGCGCGGGCTGCTCCGCGAGTTGGCCGCTGCGGGAAAGATGGTGCTGTACAGCTCCCACGTGCTCGAAGTGGTGGAGAGAGTCTGCTCGAATGTCCTGATCCTGCGCAAGGGCAAGGTAGTCGCGTACGATTCAGTCACACGCCTGCGAGACCTCATGCAGCAACCTTCGCTCGAGGGCGTGTTCGCGCAACTTACCGAGCAGGAAGATCCCGACCGCATCGTGCGAGGGATCGTCGAGACCATCCGAAGCTGACCCATGCGAGACCCGCGTCCGCAGTTGCGCGAATGGCTTGCCGAAACGCACGGCACGGATTTCGAACTGCTGCGCCACTTCTTTCTGCGCTTCTTCGATAGCGACCTCGTCACCACGCCGGGCCAATGGCGCGTGGTCGCCATCGGGGCGCTGGCAATCATGGCGTCGCTTGGCCTGCTCTTCACGCAAGCGTTCTATCACAAATACCTCGAGCTGAACGCGCTCGACGAAGCCAATCCTATTCAGCGCGCGCTGCTCGCAGACGGCTTGTTCCTCATCTCGCTTTCGATGGCATCCACCGGACTGCTCACGGCGCTCCAATGGCCATCTTTGTTTCCCGGTCTACGCGACTACCTTGCTTTGGCCGCGCTCCCCATCCGGCCACGCCAAATCTTCACGGCCAAGTTTGCAGCGCTCATGACCTTCGTCGGCGCGTTCGTCTTCGCGGCTAATGCGCTCCCCGCGCTGGTGCTCCCCGGCGTGATGCAGGGCCATCACCTGCCGTACACCGGCAAGTACATTCCTGCGATTTTTGTTTCGGGCGCCGCGGCAGGCCTGTTCGTCTTCTTCGTCCTCGTAGCGTTGCAGGGTGTGCTGCTCAACATCCTGCCGATCCGCTGGTTCCAGCGCGTCTCGCTCTACGCGCAAGGCCTGCTGCTCACCGCACTCCTCTGTTCCCTGCCCTTCGTTTTCTCGGTGTCGTCTCTCACGCGCTTCATGACGATGCGGCCCGCGCACGGCGCTTGGATCCCGCCCGTGTGGTTCCTCGGGATCGAACAGGTGCTCTCCGGAAACCGCGAGCCTTACGCGTGGGAGATGGCGAGCATTGCCGCGTGTGCCCTTGCGCTTTCGATCGCGAGCGCGGTGGCCGCGTATGCATGGAGCTATCGTTGGCACCGAGTGCGTGTGCTCGAGTCGCCCACTGAGGCGCAGCAATCGGGCGACGCCATGAATCGCTGGAAGTCACTTCTCGCCGATCGATGGACCGACACGCGCGAACTCGCGGTCTTCTCATTCATCTCGAAGACGCTCGCCCGCAGCCGGCAGCATCGGATGGTGCTCACTGCCTTCGCGGCCATCGCCATCGCGATCGTGTTCCAAGGCTTCGTGTCGATGGCGTTGAGCCGCCAGTTCCGCGGATTCGACCTGCGCACGTTCGCTCTTCGCGAAGTGGTGATTTCGGCGCCGTTGGCGCTCTCGCTCTTCGTGCTCGCCGGGTACCGCTACCTGTTCCGCCTGCCCGTCGAACTTCGCGCCAATTGGATTTTCCGATTCCATCGGGGCGGCAACCGGTCGAGTTCGCTCCGCGCATCCGATCGATTTTTGTGGTGGTACGCCGTCGCGCCGGTAGCGTTGCTCACTTTCCCCGTGCTCGCATTGTTCCTCGATTGGGGAAGCGCCGTCGTCGTCGCGATCCTCGCTCTGCTGTCGAGCCTGCTGCTGCGTGAGTTGGTGCTGCTGCAGTTTCAGCAGATCCCGTTCACATCTTCGTACCTACCAGGGCGCCGCCCACTCATCGAAACCGTCCTTATCTATGGAGTCGCAGTCGCGATCTACGTCTCCGCGCTCAGCACTGTGATCGCTCGGTGTCTCGACAATCCACCGTGGGCGGTGGTGTTGTTCGGCGTGATGCTCGCACTGTGGGCGCGCCTACGCAAAGCGCGCATGGAGGAGTTGGAAGTAGGAGAGCTCGACTTCGAGGAACTCGAGGAACCGGCCCTGCATCACCTTGGCCTCGACGGAGATTGATCTCACCCAGCCGCCAACTTCGGAAACCAGATCCGCCTCGCGTTCTCTCCCAAGATCAAGCGGCGCTCCTCGTCCTTCAAGGGCAGCGCGTCGGTGAAGATCCGCACGTGCTCCTTGTAGGAAATCTTCGGAGTCCACAACTCGTTCGGATAGCTGCTGGTCCACAAGCAACGCTCCGGTCCGTATTCGCGGATGATCTTCATGCACGGTGCGTGCAAGTCTTCGCAAGGGTAGGGGCGCTGTGTTCCGGTGCCGATGAAGTCGACCTTCGCATAGAGGTTCGGAAAGCGCGAGAGCGCCAGCACCGATCCCAAGTCTTCTTCGAGGCGCGGCCCCGGCTTCAGGTCCATGCAGTGGCAGAAGCCCACGGTCATTCTCGGAAACTCGCGTAGGATCTTCACGGCGCCTGCGATGTGCACCGGTCGCATCAGGAACAAGTCGATGGTGATTCCCTCCTCGGCCACCACGCGCCACAACGCCCGCACGCCGTCATCGTCAAACGTGCTTCGCGACGTCGAAGGGATGCTCCGCAACGAGCGCACACCGAAGTCGCGCACGTAGCTCTTCAACAGCGCCGGGCTTTGCGGATCGTCGGGTTCGAGCGTGCACACGCCGCACATCCAATCCGGATTCGCCTTCGTGCTATCGACGAGATATCGATTGTCGTAGCCGTAGAAGCTGACCGTCTGAATCGCACGCACCGCCTTCACTCCCGCGGCCAGACTTTCCTTGCGCAGATCTTCCACCGACCCGCGATGCGCCGGCGGCCGAAGCGGATTTTGCTTCGGAGGATACTTGCGCTCGTCAGGAGAAGTGATGTGAGCGTGACAGTCGACGATCAACATTCCACATATAATGACAGACCGAAAGGCCGGTACCATGACGAGAAGAACCCTATTGACTGGAGCAGCCATGGCAGCATCCGCAGCGCCTGATTTTTCGAATGTCCGCCGCGACTTTCCTCGGGCGCTCAACGAAACCTACTTCAATTCCGGCGCCCAGCATCCGCTCGGTGTGCACACAGTCCGCGGCATGCAGCGCTACATGGATTTCCTGCATCTCGGTCCGGGCGACGGCCGTGAGGACTTTTGGGAAACCGGCTTCACGCAGGTGAAGCCCATGTTCGCGAAGCTCATCAACGCCAAGCCTTCCGAGATCGCGCTCTGCCCCAGCACCACCATCGGCGAGAACATCCTGCTCAACGGCATGGACCTTCGCGGCGGCAACGTGGTCACCAACGATCTCCACTACACGGCCTCGCTGTCGAACTACCTCACGCGACAAAAGGACGAAGGTCTCGACGCGCGCATTGTCAAGCATCGCGACTGGGCGATCGACTTCAAAGACATGGAGCGCGCCGTCAACGCGAAGACCAAGCTCATCGCAGTCTCGATGGTGTCGTCAGTCAACGGCCATCTCGAAGACATCAAGCGCCTCAGCGATCTCGCGCACTCGCACGGCGCGTATCTGTTCGCCGATATCATCCAGGGATGCGGCGCGATCCCGATCGATGTCAAAGCGCTCGGCATCGACTTCGCATCCTGCGCCATGTACAAGTGGCTCCAAGGCGAACACGGCTTCGGCTTTCTCTATATCCGCGAAGATCTCGCGGGCCGCGTAGTCAAGGCGCGCGAGTATACCGGCCACCCCGACATGAACTACGCGCCCTGGGTCGCGACAGCACAAGCCGGCAAGCCAGCCCTCATCAATCACGGCCCTTCGGGCGTCGCTGCATTCGAATGCGGAACGCCGTCGGTGATCACCTACGCCGCGCAATACGAGTCCTTCAAGTACATCGAAAAGCTCGGCATCCCGAACATTCGCGCCCACGCGCGCTCGCTTACCGATCGTCTCCAGAAGGAGATGCCCGGGCTTGGCTATTCGCCCATCACGCCCAAAGGAACCGAGACACCGATCGTGACGTTCCGCTGCAAGAATGCGGAAGCGGTGCGCGAGAAGATCCGAAAAGCCGGCCGCGATGGACGTGCGAAGATTTCCATCACCGGACCGAACTCCGCGCTCACCGTCGGCCGCTTCGGCGACCACATTCGCTTCTCGGTCTCGGTCTTCAACAATCAAGACGATGTCACCAAAGTTCTGGAGGTGCTCTCATGAGACTGCTCGGTCTCGCTCTTGCCGTGTGTGGATTGCTCGCGGCCCAATCGATCAAGGCCAGCCGCGAACAGGTCATTCATCAGACGCCGGACAATCCGTTCGAGCGCTTCGCCGATGGCCGCCCCAAGGTTCCCGATGCTTTGCTCGAAAAAGTGAAGGGCCTGTCGATCGAAGAAGCGTGGGGCATTCTGCAGAGCAAGGGCTACCGATCGCAGTACGCAGGCGCCGGTTTCAAGGTGCTTCATCCAGGACAGAAGCTCGTCGGCCGCGCGCTGACCGCGCAATACCTGCCTGCTCGGCCCGACCTCTTGAAGGTGCTCGACGCCGACGCCAAGGCGGCCGGCATGCCCTCATCCATAAATCAAAAAGTGATTGATTTGTTGCAGGTCAATGACGTGCCCGTGGTCGACATGGGTGGCACTGGACCCGGCCACAACTTCGGCGGAGACAATCTCCAGGCCGCTATCTACGGCGCTACCAAGACCGGCGCCGTAATCGACGGAACCGTTCGCGATATCGAGGGACTCTATGAACTGCCCACGCAGGTCATCTTTCGGGAGGGCCATCCGGCCGCGGTGGCGGGCGTCCTCATCACGGGGATCAACGTACCCGTCCGCATCGGAGACGCCGTCGTCATGCCGGGCGACATCGTGCTCGGCGACCGCACCGGTCTCGTGTTCATCCCGCCGCAGTTGGTGGAAGAAATCGTGAAGCAAGCCGAACTCACGCACATCCACGACGAGTGGACCAAGGCGAAGTTCCTCACCGGCAAGTACAAGTCGAGCGAGTTGTATCCGAGCCCCTCGTCGCCCGAGCTCAAACAGGAATACGCCGACTACGTCAAGAAGCGGCTGGCGGAGAAGAAATAACGGTGATATCGTAGCTCCAATCGAAAGGAGCTATCGATGCGAAGACTCGCTTTGGTGTCGGTTCTTCTTCCCGTGGGCTTGTTCGGTCAAGGCAGGTCCTCGATCCTGGGAACCGTAACGGATGAATCAGGTGCGGCAGTGCCAAAGGCAGCCGTCACCGTTGTCAATCTCGGCACGCAGCAGAAACGCGTGGCCGAAACCAATGAACTGGGCGGATACGAAGTACCCGCGCTCGAAGTGGGCAATTACGAAGTCGCCGCCGAAGCCCGCGGATTCCAGCGCACCAACATGCGCGGCATCACGCTCGAAGTGGACCAGCGCGCCCGCGTCGACATGCGTCTCAAGGTCGGCGAGGTCACCCAGCAGATCAATGTCGATGCGCAAGGCGTCGCGGTGCAAACTGACGACGCCACCATCGGCACCGTGATTGACGCACAAAAGATCCGCGAACTGCCGCTTCCCGGAAATCGCAACCTGTTCCGCCTGGCGTTGCTCGCGCCGGGAATGAGCCGCGGACCCGCGTCTTCTGTCACCACCAGCGGTTTCGGACCCGGTTTCGGTGTGGCCGCCATGGGCCAGAAGGTCCACAACAACGCCATCTATCTCGACGGCGCTCCGCTGCGGACCGCGATCCATGGCGCCGTGCGGATGCGGCCTTCGGTGGAAGCCATCGAAGAATTCCGCGTCGAGTCGGGTTGGTACTCGGCCGAGTACGGCACGCAGTCGGGTGCGCAGATTGTTGCCACCATTCGCCCCGGCACCAACGAATTCCACGGGACGCTGTTCCACTTCCTCCGCAACGACATTCTCGACGCACGTAACTTCTTCGAGCAGCCCGGCAACAAGAAGCAGCCATTGCGGCGCAACACGTTCGGCGGTGTGCTCAGCGGACCCATCTGGCGCAACAAGACCTTCTTCACCTTCAATGCGGAACTCTTCCGCGAGCATCGCGCCACGCAAGGCTTCGCCATCTATCCGAGCCAACGCCTCGAGAAGGGCGACCTGACCGAGGCTTACTTCCGCCGTGCCGACGGATCGCTCATCCCCGTGCAGGACATCGACAATCGTCTCCCGTTCCCGGGCAACCAGATTCCAGCCAGCCGCATCTCGCCCATCGCGCAGAAGTTCTTCCAGTTCTGGCCGGCCGGGAACTTGCCGCAGGCGGAGTTCAACGGGCAGAACAACTTCAACGGCGCCTCGCGCACTGCCGACACCGACGACCAGTACTTCGCGCGCATCGATCACGAGTTCAACGATCGCAATCGGCTCTTCGGCCGCTACGGCATCCAAACCGTGAACCTGCCCATCTTCCCCATCAACCCGAATCCGTTCTTCGTAACCAGGCGCCCGCGGCGCCAGCAGAACGTCACCATGAACTATACGCGCATGATCTCGTCCACCATGCTCAACGTTGCGAAAGTCAGCTACAACCGCGACATCTTCAAAACCGTGGACGACGTGAGCGGATCGAACTTCAGCATCCTCAAGGATCTCGGCATACCGGGGCAGACGAACAACCCGATCGACACCGGCCTTCCGAGCATCGCCATCACCGGAATCGCGGGGCTCGGCACCACCGACATCAACACCATCTGGGACGAGTCACGCCAACTCTCCGATCAGATCTCGCTCACCAAAGGTAAGCACTCGATCAAAATCGGCAGCGAGTACACGCGGCTCCGGCTCGACCGCCGCACCGTGCTCTTCGTCCGCGGCGCCTTCGACTTCACCGGTATCCACGCGGGCCAGCTCGCCACCGCACAAGAGCGCGGCCGCATGGCGTGGGCCGACTTCCTGCTCGACCAGCCGCAGCAAGTTCGGCTCGGGTTCAACGATCAACTTCCCCCCGGCGCCGATCCGGGCACGTTTCCTCAAACCCGCTTCTGGCGCTGGCACAACTACGTGGCTGACGATGTGAAGCTGACCTCGAAGCTGACGATGAACATCGGCGTCCGCTACGAGTTCAACTCCGGCATCACCGACAAGCACGGCCAGTCTCGCAACATGGACTTCACCTCGCTCACGCTCTTCCCCGCGCCCTTCACGCCCGGCTCGCTCAACGATCCGAGCAAGAAGCTGTTCGCCCCACGCATCGGTTTCGCATGGCGTCCGTTCGGCGGCAACTCCACCGTCATCCGCACCGGCTACGGCATCTTCTACAACGTGAACATGATGAACATGTTCGTGCCGGCGCTGGCGGGCAATCCTCCGAACAACCTCAGCATCAACGAACTCAACACCGCCGGCAACGTGCGGATCCGCATGCGCACGGCGGACCAGGCTCGCGCTCTCAACATCAACAGCGAGATCAATACGGCTGACCGCAAGCGCGGAGTCGGCGACGTGCAGCAGTGGAACCTCAACATCCAACGCATGCTCCCCGCGTCTGTGCTGCTCGAAGTGGGCTACGTCGGTTCGAAATCTTCGCACTTCGATTCGCCGCGCACGGTCAATCCCTACGCTCCGGGGACCACGACGCGGATCTATCCGCAGTGGGGTCCCATCGAGAACATCTCGCTCGATGCGGCGGGCACCTATCATGGCTTGCTTACGAAAGCCGAAAAGCGCCTCTCACGCGGCGTTACGTTCATCCAGACCTACACGTGGTCGAAGACGATGTTCGATTCGTTCGCTTGTTGCGGCGCGCAACGCCACAACAACCCCTATGCATGGCGGCTCGAGAAAGGGCTCGGCGAAAGCGATCAGCGTCATCGCGGCACCACCGCCTTCCTTTACGACCTGCCCTTCTACCGCGGCAAGCGCGACTTCAAGGGCCAGGTCTTCGGCGGATGGCAACTCAACGGCGTGCTCGTGATGGAGACCGGTCTGCCGATGCATCCCTCGCAGGCGCTGAAGCCGATCGACGATGGATGCCCGCGCTGCAACCACCGCCCCGATCGCATTGCCGACGGGCGTCTCTCGAGCGATGTCCGCACGCTGGACCGTTGGTTTGACACCACCGCCTTCGTGCTTGCACGCGGCCATTACGGCACCAGTGGACGCAACATTCTGCCCTCACCCGGCTTGGTGAATCTCGACTTCGCCGTGTTCAAGAACTTCCCCATCTCCGAACGCAAGGACATCCAGTTCCGTTGGGAAAGTTACAATTTCATGAATACGCCGCCATTCAATCCGCCGACCCTCGAGATCAGCTCGGGCAACTTCGGCCGCGTCACCAGCGCTGGAACGGGCCGCGAGATGCAGTTCGCGCTTCGCTTCCAGTTCTGACCGGCCGGAACACGCGAGTCCTGCTCCACGGGCCGGAAGGCGAATCCACTCGTGGAGAAACACGTTGCCCTTTTTGCTGGTCCTCCTTGCCTTTGGAACGGTCCACGCGGCTTCCCCGAATCCGGAAGCCTTGACAGAGCTGGTCGAGCGAGTCGTCCGGCAGCAGGCACAGATAGACGAAATGCGCGAAACCCTGAAGAGCCAGGGCGAGATGCTGCGCTCACTCGCCGCTTGCACCACGTCATCCGATCCCGCGCCTAAACCAGCGCAGTTGCCGGCCATCGCCTCGAGCGCGTTGCCGGCGCAGCCTGCCGCGCCCGCTCCCAGCGTGCAAGAGAAGCCAGCAACATCCGTAGCCGGATTTCGATTCAGCGGAGACTTTCGCTACCGGCTGGACCTGCAGCTTCGCTCGGGCAACGAGTTCACAGCGCCGCTACAGAATGCGCGGGGCCGCTACCGGCTTCGCCTCAACATCGACAAAGACCTGGCCAAAGGCCTCTCTACTCACACGCAACTGTCGACGGGACCGCTGGTCAACGAAATCACAAACGATCAGGACTTCGCTTCGCTCGGCGTCAAGCATCCCTTCTCGATTTCGGAAGCATGGATGCGCTATGGGCAAGGCGGCTTCAACGTCCGCGGAGGCCGCATGGAAGAGGTCTTTGCGGACGGTTCGCGCTTTCTCTGGGACGATGACATCCGTTTCAATGGGTTCGACGCACGGCAGCGCGTGTCATTGGCGTCCCGCACAGCGCTCGAGTTCCGGGCCGCCGCGTACATTTTGACCAACCCCAACACACCGGTGGTTCCGGCCGGATCGCCATTTCTCGCCATCGGTCATGCACCGGGCCAGAAGGTGCGCGACGCGGTGCTGTTCCACCCAGGCGCTGTTCTCACCACGGCTTCCAACGGGTGGCGACACCAACTCACCGGCACGATGTTGATCTATCGCAATGCGGATCAAATCCAACTCGCTTCGTCGGCGGCCGGCTTCGGAACATTGGCGAGCAACGGCATCGGCGTAACGCTCTCCGGCCCCATCACGGCCGCCGGCAATGCGGTCATCTCGCAAGGCGCGCCCCTTCTCGCCGCGCGCCATTGGCAGATCGTACATTCGGGATGGCGGTCCGATTATCCGGAGCTCAATCTGGGCAAGCGAACGGTCCCCTTCTATGCCGAGTTTCAAACCGCGCTCAACGCCGGAACGGGATCCGATCGTTTCGCTTGGGAAGCGACCGCGAGTCTCGGATCGGCGCGCCGCAGGGGCGGCGTTCGCGGCCTCTATCAGTACTCCTACAAACAGGCCAACTCGATGATCTCGCAGTTCACCGACGACGACCTCGGTACCGGAACAGGAGTGAACATCCGGGTAAACACTTTCCGCGTCGATGTCGGGCTGACTCGATTCCTCGAGTGGCACAACATCCTGTTCGTGCAAGACCCGATCGCCGGTCAGCGCCCCGGGTTCTTCGTTCCGATTCCCAAGGGCGCCAATACGACGTTCCGGTATCAGGGGCAACTCGCGTTCTCGTTCTGAGGGTCAGCTCCACAGCCGGTCATGCGAGCGGTCTTTGTCCCACTCGGGCGTCGGCTCGAAGTAGCCGGGTTCGGCCAGGTGTTTCTTCACCACGTCCGGATTCAACTCAATACCCAGTCCCGGCTTTTCAGGAACCTTCGCGAAGCCCTTCTGGAAGATCGGCTTCTCTACCCCGGTGACCAGGTCTTCCCACCACGCCACGTCCACCGAGTGGTGTTCGAGCGCAATGAAGTTCTCCGTGGCCGCCGCGCAGTGTACGTTGGCCATGAAGCTGATGGGCGAGCCCGCGAAGTGCATCGCCATCGGCACGCCGTATTCCTGCGCCGCGTCGCCGATCTTCTTGGTCTCGAGTATGCCGCCTGAAGTCGCCAGATCGGGATGGATCATGTCGACGGCGTGCGACTGGCAGAGCTTGATGAAGTCCTCTTTGAGATAGATGTCCTCGCCGGTCAGGATCGGGATGTCCACCGCGTCGGTGATCTTCTTGAGCAGTTCCGGATACTGCCAGGGAATCATGTCTTCGAGCCAAGCCATGTTGTAGCGTTCGAGCGCCTTGCCGAGCCGGATGCAGGAATTGACGCCGATGTGGCCGAAGTGATCCGCCGAAAGCGGCACCTCCATGCCGATCACCTCGCGCACTTTCGCCACGTAGTCGGCCATCGCGTCCACGCCTTTGGGAGTCAGCTCCATGCCGGTGAACATGTGCTGCGTGCTCCCGTAGTCGCGCGATGAGGTTCCGAGCGGGCGCGTCAACGCCCCCGCGGTTTTCTCCACCAGGTCGACGCCAAGATCCATCTTGAGGAAGGTGAAGCCCGAGTCCATACGCTCTTTCAGGCGGCGGCCGTAGACCACCGGATCGTGAGACTCGGTGGTGTCGGCATAGAGCCGGATCCGGTCACGAAACTTACCGCCGAGCATCTGGTAGACGGGCACGCCGTACGCCTTGCCCGCGATGTCCCACAGCGCCATCTCCACGCCGCACACGCCTCCGCCTTGGCGCGCATGCCCGCCGAACTGCTTGATCTTGCGAAACAGCCGGTCCACATTGCACGGATTCTCGCCGAGCAGCCGGCTCTTGAGCACCAGTGCGTAGTTCTTCGATGCGCCATCGCGCACCTCGCCGAGGCCGTAGATGCCTTGGTTGGTGTCGATGCGAATGAGCGGGCACCGCATGGGCGCGTCTTTGATGACGGCCACGCGCAGGTCAGTGATCTTCAGATCAGACGGTTTGGAGTTCGTGTTGACGTTCGATTGCCAGGCCTGAATGTCTTCTTCAGCCCAGAAGGAAAGTGCCGCGGCCGCCGAGGCGCGATGTAGGAAGGATCGACGATTCATGTATATAAAGACTCCCTTCGTTCACGAGCGTACCACCACCGGCCCCGCGCTATTCTAAGAGATACTTTCCATCCCACTCGCAAGGAGCTACAGGAGTCGAATGGCCCGGAAAATCGGCATTCTCACAGGCGGCGGCGATGTCCCCGGCCTCAATTCGGTGATCAAAGGCGTGGTCTATCGCGCATCGGAAATGAACCGCGAAGTGATTGGCTTTCGCCGTGGGTGGGAAGGCCTCACGCACCTCAACCCCAATGACCCCGCGTCGGTGGCGCGCTATGTCTGGCCGCTCGATCGCGAGAATACCCGCGTAATCGACCGCACAGGCGGCACCTGTCTCCACACCAGCCGCACCAATCCGGCGCAGATGAAGAAGCTGCCGCCGAACCTCGCGGGCCAGTTCCAGCCCACTGAGACCATCAACAAGAAGGGCCAGAAGAATTTCACCTATGACGTGAGCAGCGCCGTGCTTGCGAACCTCGAGAAGTTCGAGATCGACTACCTGGTGGCCATCGGCGGCGACGACACGCTGAGCTACGCCGCTCACTTGCACTCGCTCGGTTTCAAGGTGGTGGCGATCCCGAAGACGATGGACAACGACGTGCGCAACACCGAGTACTGCATCGGGTTCTCCACCGCCATCACGCGCGCCATGGACGCGATCAACCGCCAGCGCTCCACCATCGGCTCGCATGAGCGCGTGGGCGTGTTCCGCGTGTTCGGCCGCGATGCGGGATACACGGCGCTCTACACCGCCTACGTCACCAGTTCGCGCTGCGCGATTCCCGAGTACAGGTTCGATCTCAGAAAGATGATCGATCTGCTGGCCGAAGACAAGCGAGGCAACCCTTCCAACTATTCGATCGTCGTGCTTTCGGAAGGCGCCGAGTGGGAAGGCTATCAGGTCAAGGAATACGGCGACCCCGACGCCTTCGGCCATCGTAAGAAGATGAGCGTGGGCGAAGCCTTCGCGGACGAGTTGGCCAAGGTCACCAAGGAAGAAACGGTCATCAGCGACCTCACCTACGATCTGCGCTCCGGCGAGGCCGACTTCGTCGACAAGCTCGTTGCTTCGACGTTCGCCGGCATGGCCACCGACACGATCCAGGAAGGCAAGAGCGGATTGATGACGGCCATCGCCAACGGCTGTTACACGATGGCGGCGATCCCGGATCCCAAGCTCGGTCCGCGCAAGGTCGACGTCTCCACGATGTACAACACCGATCGCTACCGGCCCACCTACAATCACAAGGCGGGGCTGCCCTTGTTCCTCACCAAGCCGTAACGGTGTTCGAACGGATCCAAAGATTGCTCCGAGGCTCGACCGGCCGCGCCAAAGCCGCGCTCACCCCGGAACTCGAACGCGATATCCGGCGCTCGTTCGATGAAGCTTCGGCTGACGAAGAACACTTCCCTTCCACCATCGATCCGCGCATTTGGCACGTGAAACTGATCGTCGAGTTCTTTGGCGACCTCACCGGCAAACGTGCGCTCGACGTGGGATGTGGCAAGGGCCGCTTCGCACGGGTCCTGCTCGATCGCAATCCTGGTGCGTTCATCGCCGCTACCGATATCTCGGTGGCGATGCTCCACCACGTGGAGGCGCCCTTGGCTCCGTGCGCTTCCACGATGACGGCGCTGCCGCTCGCCAGCGCGAGCTTCGATGCCGCGTATGCCACTGAGTCACTGGAACACGCGGTGGATATCGAAGGCGCAGTAGCCGAAATCTGCCGCGTGGTGAAGCCCGGTGGCCGCATCGTCATTATCGACAAGAACGCCGAGCACTGGGGCAAGCTCGAGACACCCGAGTGGGAGCGCTGGTTCCATCGCAAGGAACTCGAATCACTGTTGGCGCGCCATTGCCGCGAGGTCAACAGTCAGTTCATCTCTTACTGGGAAGACGTGGAGCCCGACGGGATGTTCATCGCCTGGACCGCGATTCGGTGAGCCGCTATCCTTAGAAGATATGGCCCACAGAATGGTCGTTCTGTCCGTTTCTCTCTCGCTTCTCGCCTTCTCCCAATCCACTCAAATTGACGTGAAGGCCGGCGAAGTCTGGACCGATACCAACCTTGACGTCGCCGCGGGCGAGACGATTCGCATCACCGGCTCGGGCGAGTTGCAATATGCGGGAGCCAAATCCGCCGCAACACCGCAGGGCATGAGCCGCGGGTTCAAAGACATGGTCCGCACGCTGCCAGTGAACGCGGCCGGGCGCGGCGCCCTCATCGCGAAGGTCGGAGAGTCGGTGCCCTTCCTCGTCGGCAACAAGTGGGAAGGCAAGGTGCCGATCTCCGGACGCCTCTTCGTCGGCATCAATCAAGGTTCGAACGACAAACCCGAAGGCTCCTACAAGGCTTCCATCGATCGCGTCGCCGCGGCGCCTCCTCCCGTGGACGTGGAGAAGCTCAACCTGCCCAAACTCTCGCAGGACCAACTCGACTCGATCCCGATCCGCGTGCAGGACGCCAACGGCACGCCGGGTGACCGGGTCAATTTCGTCGTCGTCGGCTCGGAAGCGCGCATGAAGGATTCGCTCAAGGGCGGCGGTTGGGTGATCGTCGATAGAGACAAGAAGGCAGCCGTGCTGATCGCGGGGCTTTCGATCATCCAGAAGGGTGCCTACGTCACCATGCCGATGAGTGAGCTGATGCTGTTCAACCGCGTGCAGGATTACGGCTGGGCGATGGCCGATCCGCTGAAGGTGGTCGCCGCGCGGCATCACTTCCGGATCTGGAAGGCTCCGTTCGATCTCAATGGAATGACAGTGTGGGCTGGCGCGGGTACGCACGATATCGGATTCGACAAGGACCAGCGCACCGGCGGCGTGACGCACAAGATCGATCCCGACACGGACGGCGAACGCGAGTACATCGGCAAGACCATGCAGTCTTCTGGGCTCGTCGCCAAGCTCGACTACATGACGGCGAAGAACACTTTCACCACGGGCAAGACCGCGCACGGTGAGGAGTTCCATACCGATGGTCGAACGCTGATCATCTACTTGCTGCCGGACTCGGTGCAGCGCTGATCTCCGCTCTGCCGTGTAGGGTAGGCTTCAGTCAGCGCGCGACTTCAGTCTCGCTTCAGACCTGAGCACATGCGCTCGTAGTACGCTCCGATCTGCGATTGCGGCTCCGCCGCGATGTGGGGCAGGCTTTCAGCCTGCGCGGGACTTCAGTCCCGCCGGAATCGGTCTATAGTAGGTGGGATGCCGTCCGACCTCTCTCGCCGCAAAGCCGTGCAGGCCGTCACCCTCATGCCTCTTGCCGCGGCGCAGGGTTCGGCCGCGAACTCGGCCGTCTCCATCGGACTCATCGGCGCCGGCAACCGTGGAACATTTCTCGCGCAAACTGTTCTACGCCACACACCCGGCCGAATCACCGCCATCTGCGACTATTTCCCGGAGAAGATCGCCGAAGCCAAGAAGGCCCTGCCCGCGCCCGATGCGCGCGAGTTTCGCGACTACCGCGACATGCTCGCCTCGAACGTGGACGCGGTCATCATCGCCACGCCCGTCTTCCTGCACGCCGAGCATTTCGAAGCCGCGGTGAAGGCGGGCAAGCACGTCTACATCGAGAAGCCTGCCGCCGCGAGCGTGGCCGACTGCAAGCGGATCCAGCGCATCGCCGACGCAGCCGATCGCAAGTACGAGATCGCCTTCGGCTTCCAGCGCCGCTACGGGCAGGTGTACCAGCGAGCCAAGCAGGCGCAGGACTCGGGCGCGATCGGCAAGGTGAAGTGGGCGAACGTCCAGTTCCTCAAAGGTGAGGGCGCCAAGCAGAGGCCCGGCAATCCGCCCACCAACGAAGTGGAGAAGATCAAGAACTGGGGCGCGTGGAAAGACCTCTCGGGCGACCTCATCGTGGAGAACAACATCCACCTCATTGACGTGATGAACTGGTTCGTCGGCGCGCGTCCGCTCAAAGCCTACGGAACCGGCGGGCAGACCGTGCCGCGCTACGGCGATTGCCGCGACAATGTCCAGGTCACCTATGAATACCCGGACCGCGTGAAAGGCCAGTTGCTCGGGACGATTCTGGCGCCGCCCTTCTTTCGCGACGTGAAGGAGACCTTCTTCGGCGAGAAGGGCGTGATTGAGACCTCGGAAACGCACTGGCGTCACTATCGCGGAAAGGACGACGTGATCTACGAGAAGTCGCCGCGGAATATTACTTCCGATTCGCTTGCGGCATTCGTCGATCGGATTGCGACGGGCAAGCCGGACAACACGGGCGTGCGCGGAGTGGAGAGCACGTTGACGGCGATTCTGGGCCGTATGGCAATGGACCTGGGCCGCGAAGTGACCTGGGAAGAAATGATGCGTTCGGAGGGGTAGGCGCGCTGCCGCCGTGCAAGAATAGGAGACTGCCATGTTGATCCTCGCTGCGATTCTCGCGATTCTCGTCTACGGCATCATTGCCGCCATGTTCGGGACCATCATCCCGGGCCTTGCCAAGAAGTTCGCTCTCGACAACGCTCAAGCCGCGTGGATCTTCACCGCGCAAGCGCTCGGGTTGACCATCGCCTCGATTTCGGTCGGCCCCATCATCGACAACAAGGGAAAGAAGGTCGGCCTGCTGCTCGGGCTTGGGCTCGTCGCTCTTTCGCTGTTCGGATTGGCCAACGCCTCCGGATACGAGATGACAGTGGTGTGCGCGGTCGTGCTCGGTATCGGCGGCGGCATCATCGTGACGGGCGCTAACGCGCTGGTGAGCGACATCAACCCCGAGAAGCGCGGGACGGTGATGAACTTTCTGAACCTGTTCTTCGGCCTCGGCGGCATGATCACGCCGCTGATCTCGTCTGACCTGCTGGGCGGCGACATCATCAAGGTCGCCTACTTCGCAGCCATCTTGACGACAGGCACATTGCTGGTCCACATGATGACCAAGATGCCTCCGCCCTCCGGAGGACGCGGATTCGACTCAGCCCAGGCTGGGAAGTTGATCGGACACCCGGCACTACTGCTATTGGCGGCGTTCCTCTTCCTTTATGTCGCGTGCGAGGTGGGCGTGTGGAATTGGCTCGCCAAGCACCTGATCGCCCAGGGCGTGCCGGAAACGAGCGCTCTCCGCACCCTGTCGCTCGGCTTCGCGCTCGGGCTGCTTGTGGGTCGAGTTGCCGTGGCACCTATCCTGATCAAAGTTCCCGCGCCGACGGTCACACTGGGAGCGTCTGTTCTCATGGCGATCACTACGTACGGAATGCTGCAGGCATCGTCGCCGAGTTCGGCCGGCATTGCGGTGTTCCTGGCCGGAGTCGCGATGGCGCCGGTGTTCCCCACCACGCTCGCCATGGTCGGCAACGCGTTTCCCAAGGCCACCGCGACCGCAATGGGCATCGTGATTACGTGCGGCTGGATCGGGTTGCTGGTTTCCTCTCCGATCATCGGCGCGTTGGCCGGCACCGACCCCACGGGGTTGAAGTCGGCATTGCTGATCCTGCCGGCGATGTCCGTTGCGATGGTGCTGGTAAATCTGGCGCTGCGCTCGCAGCTCAACAAGGCAGCCTAACCATGGGCACATTTGTAGCGAATCCTCCAATTGTGAGGCAGGCTTCAGCCTGCCCGGGACTTCAGTCCCGCTGCCGGAACCTCGCAAACAGATCCGTGTTCGTCGCCTCTGCGCTCCTCGCCGCAAGCCTCACCGCCCAGACCCTCACGCTCGACAGCGGCGCAGTCCGTATGAACTGGGAACTCAACGGCGGCTCGCTCTCGAGCATGCGACTCAAGGAAGGTGGCGAGAATCCGTTCACCTGGGAAGACAAGAGCGCGCCTCCCACGGCTCGCATGCGCGGGCATTTCCTCTGCCTCGACCGTTGGGGCGCCCCCTCCGATTCCGAGAAGGCGGCAGGCATGCCGTTCCATGGCGAAGCTTCGAAGGTCGCCTGGAAGCAGCGCGGCTCATCGACAACGGATGCCGACATGTCCGCACAGCTACCGATGGCGCGGCTCTCGATCCGCCGCACGGTGAAGCTGCAAGGCGAGTCCGCTCTGGTCAGCGAGACCGTAACCAATGACGCGCCGCTCGGACGCGTCTACAACATGGTGCAGCATCCCACCATCGCGCCTCCGTTCCTCGACGAGAGCGTGCTGGTGGATAGCAACGCTCGGCAAGGCTTCATGCAGTCGTCGCCGATGCCGAATCCCGAGCAGCCTTCCGTGGTCTGGCCTCAGGCACTGCGGGACGGCGCACCGGTGAACATGCGGCATCTCACCAATGATCCCGAGCCGAACGTCGTCTCCTACGTCGTCGACGAGGCGTGGGGCTGGACCACAGCAGTGAACCCCGGCCAAGGCGTCTTGCTCGGCTACGTGTGGCGCACGTCTGAGTATCCGTGGTTCAACGCGTGGCGGCATGTCGAGAACGGCAAACCAGCCGCTCGCGGACTCGAGTTCGGAACCACCGGGCTCCATCAACCATATCCGATCCTGATCCGGAAGGGCCGCATCTTCGGCCGCCCGATCTTCGCATTTCTCGATGGCGCCGAAACGCAAACACGCGAATACCAGGTGTTCCTCCTCAAGGTTCCGAGCGGACATCAGGGCATGGCGAGCATGAAGGCGGCAGGCGGCGACTTCATCTTCACCGGCCGCGACGGCAAGGAACTCCGGATCCGCAGCCTGTTCGCCGCACGTTGAAAAAATCGCGGCGCGGCTGAAACGCTGCTCGATGGGAACTCACTACTGGGTTGAGCCGGTATTTCCGGCCCCAGGAGAACTCATGAGCCCAGCCCTGCCCACACCCGATATTTCCAACCTAGCCGCGTGTACGGAAGACGCGCGCTTGGCCGCTTTGGTAACCGACACCGGTCCAGCGGAGCCCACCAACTACGATCAGCTTCTCGTGCGGCTCGATGCAGCACGCCCGAAGATGCCGCCGATGTATCGCCAGATCGCTCTCGATCCGTTCAAGGCGAAGCTGGTCAGCATCGGCCAGAACGGATTCCACCAGATCCTGCTCAGCGATCCGCAGCGCGAAGGCGCCGCGGGCCTGATGCTCGACATCGCGCAGACCTTCCTGCAGAACGGCGAAGGTTTCGAGAACCGCGCCACGGACGCGTTCGAAGAAGTGGTGAGCGATCTCTACGCGGGATTCCTGAGCGCCGAAGACCGCCGCGGAGTGAATCCGCCGGACCTCGGCGTGGTCCCGCCGCTGGTAAAATGGGGCAACCCCGATTTCGGTCCATACACGTGGCCTGGCGACGCCACCGAAAACTTCGACGTCAAATGCGCGGTGGTGAATCTGCCGCCGGCGAATGCTCGCGGCGGCGTACTCGCTTGGTCAGCGCTCGGCCACGAGACCGGTGGGCACGACATCATCCATGCCGACAACGGACTCGAGTCGCAGTTGGCAACCGCGGTCGGCGATGCCCTCGATGCAGCCGGTTTCAACCAGATCTCCGAGTATTGGGCCAATCGCATCGACGAGACGGCGTCTGACGTGCTCGGGATACTGAACATGGGACCCGCGGCGGGCATCGGACTCATCGGCTACTTCCGCGGACTCGACAAGGCTTTCGGCGGCCCCGGCAAACTGCGCTCGAATGGTCCTTCGAACGATCCGCATCCGGCCGACATCGTGCGCGGCTATCTCGCCGCAGCGACGGTGCGCTTGCTGCTGTTCAGCAATGCCTCGGCATGGGCCAAGCTCATCGACGCCGAGACAGACAAGGACGCGGGCAACATCTCGCTCGCCGGAGTCTCGATTTCGGTTCAGCAGGCCAAGGCTTCGGCGGCCGTGGTGGCCAAGGCGATCGCGAAGGGAAAGATGGCGGCGCTCGAGCATGTGGCGCTGGCTACCATTCAGAACTGGCGCAACTCCGATGAGCGCGTGACCGCGCGTCTTCGCCAGGCGATGTCGGCGGCGGTACCGGTGTCGTCGTCGATCCTGCAAGGCGCGTTCGCCGCGCACGCCGTGGCCGCGGCCGTGACGGCTGCTCTGGCCGGCGAAGCACCGGTCCCGGTGATCTTCGATCGCATGCAGGGGATGCTCAAGCAGATGCATGATCAGAACCCGGCATGGGGTCCGTTGTTCGTGCGGCATCCTGGGAGCATCTTCAAGCATCGGCTCCGGATGGATGTAGACGACGCGGACTTCGAACCGTTGCAGGCGCCGAAGGTGCGGGCGGCGGGAGCGGGCCGGAAGTAGCAGCATCGTCCGGCTGCTCGAGAAAATCTTCGAGTGTACATGAATGGCAAAAGATGTACGCTCTTGATGTACACTCGAAGTATGAAGGCAACCGAGTTTCGCCGCACTCTGTTTCAATCCCTTGACCAAGCGATCGAAGGCGAAGTGATCGTCATCGACTACAAGGGGGCTCGGCTGCGCCTGACCGCCGAGCCGGCGGGGTCCAAACTGGCTCGCCTCGTTCGCCGTAACGCGCTTATCGTTGATCCCGACAGCATCGTGGAATCCGATAGCGAGTTGATGGACTCGCTCGAGTCCCACTGGGCCGAAGAGGACAAACGGCTTTGAGTATTTGTTATCTCGATACGCACGTCGCAGTGTGGCTGCACGATGGGCTTGGTCACAAACTGACCCGTGCGTCAAAGAAAGTGATCGAGGCATCGGAAATTCGCATCTCGCCGATGGTTTATCTCGAGTTCGACTATCTGCATCGCAGAGGTCGAATTCGGCAAGGCGCGGCGTCTCTGTACGCGAATCTGAGATCGACGCTCGATGTCGTGCTGTGCCCGTTTTCCTTTCCCGCTGTCGCTCATGCGGCCACCCAGTTCGATTGGACAAGCGATCCTTTCGATCGCATCATCGTGGCCCACGCCAAGGCCAACGGCCAGTCGCCTTTGGTGACCGCCGACGAGACCATTCGTTCGCACTATCGCAATGCAGTGTGGTGATTGACGGGTGGCACGGCTTGCCTCAATCAGAGAACGTTTCCGCGAGGTCCACGTTCCTCACCTCGGGCACGCTCGCTGCCAACATATCGCGCACGGCCTCAGGACCACCGGGCGGCATCCTCCCATCCACGGAACAAATCGCGATCGCCTCGCGCAGCCCCTCGATCTCGCCCGGCTCGGCCGGGCGATTCCGCAACTTGGCGAGCAACTCCTCCGCCGAGTGTGTGCGGACCCAATCGAGCGTTCGCAGCATCGCCCGGCGCAGCCGCGCCACGGCTTCCCCGTTCGCCGCGATCCACTCGCCACGAGCCATCAGACAGATGCCGGGATAGCGGTCCACGCCGAAGATCTCACGCGTGCCTTCCACCGTTGCGCCATTGGCGAGAATCGCGATCGAAGGATAGCGGGCGCGAAGAATGGCCAGTGATGCCGGCAGCGTCACGATGGCGTCCAGTTCACCGTGTTCGATGCTCGCGACAGTAACCGTGTGTCCGCCGCCGGTCGCGGTGAACTTCACGTCCTTCTCTGACAGGCCGCGCTTGCGCAAAAGGTAGACCACGAAATGGTGACCGCTCGATCCATACGCGGAAATGCCGACCGTCGCGCCCTCGAGGTCTTCGATGCGGCGGATTCGCGGCGACTTCGGCGAGGCCACCAGGCCCAACGGCGACCGCGTCGTCATCACCAAAAACGACCGCGACTTACGTCCTTCCGCCGCGAGCCGGATCGCGTGGTCATAGCCGCCGGCGACCACATCCGTGCTCCCGCCGAACATCGCCTGCATCGCTTTGGAACTCGATTGCAGCTCCGCGACATCGGCGTCGAGCCCTTCCGCGGAAAAGTAGTCGAGCGCCTTGCAGAGCGGCGTGAACTCCTCGCCGCGGAACAGAGCCACGCGTACCGGGATTCCGGTTGCGCGCTTCCCACACGAGGCGGCGGCCCCGGCGAACGCCAGTATCCGTCTACGAGTAACCGCCATCCGCCGATGATAACGCGGCAGGGCCTGCCCCTTATGCGAGACCGGGCCCGAAGAACTCCGGGGCAGGATCAGGGCCCGAAGGCGTAGTCGATGCCCGTCGTCTTCCGGCGTGCTGGAGCACTCGATTCCGGAGGCGCAGGCTCTGGTGATTCGCTGCTCTGGGGCAGGCGTGCGGCTACACGCGGCGGCCTTCTTGCACGACGCACTCTGCCTCGAAAAGCACTGCCTGCTGGCGCTGCCGGGGCATCCAAGCGGCGGCCTGGTTGGCTCCGATGCGCGCATCGTCAGAGCGAAAGCGCGGTCCGGTGAAGACGAGGACGAAGTCAGCGCCGGCGGCGACCTTGCGCACGGCGGTTTCGATCACGCGCCATTTTCCCGAATTGAGCGCGGCGTTCTGCGGCACTGCGTTGGAGAGCAGGAAGGAATCGCGAATCGCGTCTTCGCTCCAAGCCATGTCAGCCGCGGGGCGAGTTGCGGTGGCCGGAATCGGAGGCTCCTGATTGCGCGAGGGCGCTCTCCCGGCGGAAGTGGCGCGGCGTTGCGCCTGACCGTTCAGACGCTCGGGAGTGAATGGCCAGTTCCGGGCCGGGGAGTTCACAGGCGGGAAAGCCAAAGCGGTCCGGCTGAGCGAGTAGGGCGTGAGCGGCGAGGGCAAGGAGCATTTGCGTGCGGACACACATCTATCGGAATGTTTGAAACGTATCTTTAAAGAGTTGTTTGAGCGGGCCGCAACGAATCGTGCACTGTTCGAACCGGTCCGAGAGGGCCCGTTCGCTCCCCGTGCCCGGTCGCGGCGTTGGCGGATGGTCTATTTCACGGCTGGCGGCCAAGGATCTCGGCTGGCGCTACTCCAATGGCCGTCTGCAGTGTTTCCCAGCCCTTTGCGCATCGATCCTCGCTTGCGGGATCGCCACAGTGGAGCCAAGCCGAGTACCGGTAGCGCCGATCCGGCTTGGTAAGCTACCGTTGGCGCCCCCCTCGGACCTTATGCGCGAGCCGCAACAATCGGATTCCCGTGCTTGCTGCATCGCTGATCCGGCGCGATCCGCGATGCGTGCGCGCCGCCGATGAGGCCGGGAAATCGCCGATCCCTTGGGCCGCGGAGAAGAACATGGCGGCATCATCGGTCTGCTCGTGGATGCTGGGGCGGACCTTGAAGCCATGACATCGTGGGGTGCGACGGCGCGGGGGGACGGACTCATCCACGCGGCATCGCTCGGGAGGATCGAGGACGTGGAAGGATTTTTGAAGGCGGGTCCGGACCTGGCGCGACATCGCCGGCAAGGAGCACCGCCGGCGCCGGATGATCACTGGCCCGCGGACTCGGCGCATCTGCCCGGCGATGTCTCGTCTGATGCGCTCTATGGCGCGCCCCGGAATGGGCACGCGAACGTGGTCGTATTGCTGCTCGACCGTGGAGCGAGCGTGGATGCGAAGGGAGTGTTCGGAGGGACGGCGTTGCATTGGCCGGCGATGAATGGGCATCGGGCTACGGTGGCGTCGTTCTCGAACGAGGCCGCTGATCGTGGGGTACGGGACGTGCGGTTCGGGTCCACGGCGGCGGAGTGGGCTGTCGAGGGAGGGCACCCGGAGATCGCTGCGATGATCGAAGGCGTCAGATAAGCAGCGCGTCGACTTCGCTCCGCGACGGGGCCGAGGTCTGAGCTCCGGGGCGGGTGACGGAGATCGCGGCGGCGGCATTGGCGAAGCGTAGCGCGTCTTCGATGGCGCACTCCTCACTCAAGGCCACCGCGAGCGCTGCGTTGAACGTGTCGCCAGCGGCTGTGGTATCCACGGCGTCCACACGAAATGCGGGAGCGTGGCGGCTCTTGGCGGAATCCCGATAGAAGCAGCCGTGGTCGCCGAGCTTGAGGATCACAGCGCGTGGTCCGAGCGAAAGCAGCGCAGCGGCGAGTTCGGGCGCCTCATCGAGTGACACACGCGAAGCAGAGCGGCCAAGGAGCGTCAGCGCCTCACCTTCGTTCGGCGTGAGGATGGACACCCGAGCGAGCAGAGAAGCAGGTAGCGGCTGTGCGGGCGCGGGATCGAGGATCACCTGCGCTCCTTCGCTAGAGGCGATCCGCATGGCTGCTTCCACAGTGTCGAGCGGCGTCTCGAGTTGGAACAGCGCGTGGCGCGCGCCCCGAAAGGCGGGGCGAAACGACTCGGCGTCACGAGCGTGGAGCGCGTGATTCGATCCGGGTGCGACGATGATGGAGTTCTGGCCGGCCGAGTCGACCCAGATCATGGCAATCCCAGTGGGGGCGGAACGCGTGGACCGAACCGCGCTCACGTCGACTCCCGCGGCGGAGAGGCTGGCTCGCAACTGATCACCGAAGATGTCGTAGCCGGTGCATCCGATCATGCGGACCGCTGCTCCAGGCGCCGCTAGCTTTCCGGCTGCACAAGCCTGATTGGCTCCCTTGCCCCCCGGTAGTGTTTGAAACGTATGCCCGAGGATTGTTTCGCCGGGGGCGGGGAGGCGCTCCGCACGGACCACGAAGTCCATGTTGAGACTACCCAGAACCGCGATCACTGGAAGGCTATGCTCCGACGCCGACGTCGATACCGAGCTTCTTCATCTCCTCGGCGTAGTAGCGGCGATGGAGCACGCTCCACTCGTCGGTGCCTTCGGGGATGTCCTTCTTCAGGGTCTTGATTTTCTGGCGGGCGGCGCGGTCAACCTTTTCTTCCACCTGAAGGAACTCGGTGAAGATTTTGACCACTTCGAGGCGCACGTCGTTGGGCGCTTTCTTGACACGGAAAAGGCGCGACTTTTTGGTCATCTCGAGGATCTTGTGGGAAATCTCGGTGATTTTGTCGCGGGAGAGCTTCATGGGGTCGCCCGTGTCGCGGCCGGAAGCGCGCACGATCTTGCGCTGAGCCATGATCGTGTTCTTGATCTTGCGGAACATCTCCTGATAGGAGACGCCTTCACGGCGCATGTAGTCGGCGTACTGGCTGAGCAGTTCGCGGACTTCATCGTTGAGCTTGTCTTCGACGGCGAGCTCAGTGGTGACGATGGTTGCGATCGCCTCGGTGGATGCGTCCGGATCGGTTGCTTCCAAAGTGTGTGGGCTCAGCCGCTGAACGATTTGCCTGGCGAGGTAAGCGACAAACTCTTTGGGAATCAGCATTCGTGGCCGGGACGGACTCCTGACATTCGGGGTTCCTAGGTAGTGTATCAGACGTTGGGCAAGGGCTGTCAAACTCGCGAGGCCAATGAGGGAGCGGTTTTGGTACGCTGAAGAAGAAACCGTGCGGAGACGTACACTATTGGCGGTGGTCTGGGCGGCGTCCGTGCGCGCCGAGCAAGGCTGGTCCGCGATCCGCGGCAAGCTGACCACGGGCAAGCCGGCGCGGCTGGTTTCGGCCCAGGGGGCGGTGGAACTGACGGGCGATGAGGGAACGCTATCGGTATTGGCGGACGGGCGGCTGAAGGACAAGGAAGTGGAGGCAGTAGGTGAAACGGTTGCGGGCGGGCAGTTCCGCATCTTGCCGATTCACAAGAAGGGCCTGTTCGTGCTCGAGGGCGGGAAGCGGTTGATGATCAGCTACTGGTGCGCGGTGTGTTCAATCCGGACGTACACGCCCGGCGTGTGTATGTGCTGTCAGGATGAGACCGCGCTCGATTTGAAAGAGAAGTTCGAGCAGTAGCGACTCGCCCTATCAGCCTGCGAGGAAGCGGCGGATCAGATCCGCTGCCTGTCGCGCCCGTTGTTCGGCATACGGACTCAGTTCGGCGCCTTCGGAAAAATCAAGGCCAGGGACGTAGCAGACGAACGCTTCCCCCTGGAAGCGATAGAGTGCGCGCGCGAGGTTGACGATGGATCCCGTGCGCGAGTCGGCGCCGGCGGGTTCGAGCCAAGGCTCACCCAACTCGTGAGCGGGATCGATGAACATTACGGTTTGCGCGCCTGCTATGTCGCGCGCCAAGCCGTCAGACAATTGCGATACGTCTTGCTTGTTTACGTCGGGTTTTGGATCGATCAACTCGAGGACGCGGCGAGCAACCGCCTCGTCGCCATGGCGGGCATCACCCGCGGCGATCAGCAATGTATGCATGGGCGGAACTTCTCCTGAATTCGATAATATCGGCGCTGGGAGGGAAAGTCTGTATCCCCAGATGGGGGCGCTACTCGGCAACGGGCTTCTTCTGTACCAAATCGAGAAATGCGCGCGCGGCGTGGCTGAGCGCGCGTTTGCTCGGATAGACCAGGCGTATGTTACGTTCCACTTTCAATTCGTCTACGCGCACTTCCTCGAGTGTACCTTGCTCGAGTTCCTGCTCCACGCACATGCGCGGCAGAAACGCTACGCCCTCATTGCGCTGCACCATCTTGCGGATGGTTTCGACGGTGGGCATCTCGAGATCCATGTTGAGCGGAACACGGTGGGCCTGGAAGGTCTTGATCACCACGTCGCGATACGGGGAGACTACGTTGTGCGCAACAAACGTTTCCATGCCGAGTTCGGCGATCGGGACCGTGCCGCGTCCGGCGAAGCGGTGTTGCGGACTGACGACGAAGGCCAAGTGGTCGGTGTAGATGACGCGCGAGACGAGGCGGTCGTCTGACGGATCGTAGGTGAGCATGCCGAGTTCGAGGTCGCCATCGACTAACTGAGATGGGATGCGGCTCGACAGGCAGCGGCGGATCTGCACCTTTACCTTGGGGTAGAGGTGCCGATACTGCTGAATGTGCCGGAGCAAATAGAGCGAGGTCGACTCATTTGCTCCTATCATGAGACGGCCGGAGGAGTTGTCGCGGAGTTCGGCGAGGGCGGTGTCGAGCTCGCGCTCGAGGTTCTCGAAGCGGCGGGCGTACTCGAGGACGATGCGACCGGCGTCGGTGAGCAAGAGTTCCTTGGCGGAGCGATCGATGAGCTTTTCGCCGAGCTCGTTTTCCAGGCGCTGAACCGCGAGCGAGATGGCCGGCTGGGTGCGGAGCATCTTCTCGGCGGCGCGCGAGAAGGACTTCTCGGTGGCGACGGCGAGGAAGACTTTGAGGGGGTGGAGCTCCATAGGTGCGGCTTATTGTAGAATAACACGTAATAAGGTCGGTAAATTCAAAGTGATCGCGATCCTCCTCGTGCTGCTGGTGGCTTGTCTGGGCTGTTCGCGCCCGGCCGCGGAGGTGCGTCTAGGGATCGCGGCGCAGCAATCGCCGTCGCAGATGCTGACCTACCTGGCGCGGGACCTGGGGATGTTCCAGGCGGAGGGACTGACGGTGACAGTGGAGGAGTTCCCTGGGAGTTCGAAGGCGCTGGAGGCACTGGTGGGCGGCAGTCTCGACGTCGTCTCGGGTTATCACGAACAGACGTTGCAGTTGCCGGAGGGGTCGCCCAGGCTGCGGAGCTTCGTGGCGATGACGAATGGGCTACTGGTGGCGTTGGTGGCTTCGCCGGGGTCAAAGGCGCGGGTGGTCGCAGTGCAAGATCTGAAGGGGAAGACAGTTGGCGTGACCTCGCTGGGGTCGGCCACGCATTTGTTCCTGAACTTCGTGCTGGCGCGCGAGGGGCTGGCTCGCGAGGGAATAGAGGCGGGTTCGGTGCAGCCGGTGGCGATCGGGACCGCCGGTCGCGCGCTGGCGGCGATGGAGCGGGGTGCGGTGGACGCGGGCGTGGTGAGCGACTTCACTGTGCGGCATCTCGAGAAGCGGTTCGGGAAGGTGACGATCCTGGCGGACACGCGAACGGCGGAGCAAGCAGCGCGGACGTATGGCGTGGCGCAGTATCCGGGGGCGGCGATCTATGCACGGGCGGATTGGATCGCAAGGCACGGCGAGGAGGTGCGGAAGCTCGTGCGGGCGATCGGGAAGACTCGGGCGTGGGTGATGTCGCACTCGGCGGACGAAGTGGCGGCACGGATGCCGGCTTCGCACAAGGGAGACGATGCGGGGTTGTATCGGGATGTGATCGCGGCGACGATGGCGATGCTGACTCCGGATGGGCGATTCACGGCTGAGGGCACGGAGGCGGCGGGGCGCGTGGTGGGATCGAAGCAGAGCGCGAAGGAGAGTTACACGAATGAGTACATCGAGAGCCGTTAGCGCGCTCGTGTGCGTGCTGTTGGTTGGGTGCAGCAAGCCAGGGGCGGTGCAGTCGGGTCCGCGGGTGCGGATCGCGGTGGGTGGGCAGTCGCAACTGGTGTACCTGCCTACGACGCTGGCGGATCGGCTGGGATACTATCGCGACGCGGGGCTCGACGTGACGCTCGAAGAAGTTCCCGGCGGGGCGAAGGCGCTCGAGGCGTTGTTCGGCGGAAGCGCGGATGTGGTGTCGGGATTTTTCGATCACACGGTGCAGATGGCAGCGGATGGCCGGCGGCTGCAGGCGTTCGCGGCGATGCTGCGATATCCGGGGTTAGTTTTGGTGGCGTCACCGGCGGGGAAGAAGAAGCTCGGGTCGGTGCGGGATTTGAACGGGGCGAATGTCGGAGTTTCTGCGCCGGGATCGTCGACACACTTGCTGCTGAATCATCTGTTGGTGAAGAATGGGCTGGCTCCGGGGGCGGCGAGCGCGATCGGCGTGGGGATGTCGGCGGGGTCGGTTGCGGCGATGGAAGCCGGTCGCGTGGATGCGGCGGTGATGGCGGAACCGGCGATCTCGCAGCTCGAAAAGCGGCGCGGCGCGCTGCAGGTGTTGGCCGATACGCGGACGGTGGAAGGCGTGCGGCAGGTGTATGGCGTAGATGCGTATCCAGCGGCGGTGTTGTATTCGAGCGCGGAGTGGGTTGGCAAGAACGAAGTGCTGGCGGAGCGGTTGGCGGGCGCGATGCGGCGGACGCTCGAGTGGATCCAGTCGCATTCGGCGGCGGAGATTGCGGCGAAGATGCCGGTGGAGTTCCAGGGGGGAGATGCGGCAATGTATGCGCAGGCGATCGAGCGGAGCAAGGGGATGTTCTCTCCCGATGGAGTGCTGGCGCCGGAGGCGGCCGAGGCGGCGTTGCGGGTGATGGGCGAGTCTATGGAGAAAGTGCGGAATGCGAAGATCGACGTGCGGGAGTGTTACACGAATCGGTTCGTGAGCGGGAAGAAGTAGGTACTCAGCGGCCGAACAGGCCAGCCATCCAACGCTTGGCGAGACTCTGCCGGGCAGGAGCGCCAGTGGCGAGTTGCACAGTCACCACTGTGATATTGTCCTGGTGCATCTGGTGCGCGTCGATGGTGGAGCGAACCAAGCCTTCGGCCGCGGATCCATCGGCGCTCTCGAGCGCCTCGGCGATTTGTTCGAGCGAAAGCGTCTTGAACAAGCCGTCACTGGCAAGCACGACGCGGTCTCCGGGTTCGAGCACGAGCGGTTCCGGGCAGATGTCGATTTCGCGCACCTCGAATCCGCCGATGTAGCTGGTGAGGGCGGCGCGCTGGGGATCGCCGAGCGCCTGTTCGAGGGAGATTTCGCCACGGCGGCAGCGCTCGTCGAGGATGGAGGCGTAGACGTGCGGCGTGTTGAGCTGGCGGATGGACCCGCCACGGAGGAGGAAGAGTCCGCTGTCGCCCACCGAGGTCCAGTGGAGCTTCTCGCCTTCCACGAACACGCCGAGCAACGTAGTGCCTGCAGCGCCGGGGATCCCGGCGTTGGTAGACAGGTTCATGACAGCCGAGTTGGCGTAGCGGGTGGCACGTTCGAGCGCGGCGGGAACGCCTTCGTCTTTGTCGCGGTCTTCCCAGCCTTCGAGGAACATCTGCACGGCGGTGCGGGCCGCTTGTTCGCCGAGCAGCAGGCCGCCCATGCCGTCGCATACCAGGGCGAGACACCAGTCGCGGCCATCGGGGCCTTGGCGCAACGCACACACATCCTGCTGGGACTCCCGGCTTCCGATGTGCTGGGCGCTAGATAGGACGTATTGTGACACGTTCCGCTTTCGTATCCCCCCATTGATACGGGTGGTGACGGACCTTCAGATTATAGCTCCAACCAATACGCGCTTTCGAGCGGGGAAATAGCTCACCCAGATTGAGGATTCTCAACCAACGACTTCTCCCCATTCGTGGGAGGACGGAGGGGGTATTCCTATTTCTTCCCTGGTTTCATGATCTTGGAGATGAACGCTTGGCGATCGCCCTCGCTCCAAGTGTGTTCGATCTCACGTTCGTCAATTCCAGAGGCCCGCCCCAACAGGATGAAGGCAGGCAGGGCGTGGGGCAAATGCTTCCAGCGGGCCATCTCGGCGAGCGTGGACATGGCGCGCTCCCTGATGTGATCCAAGACCTGCGGATTTCTCGCCTCAGTGAGCGTGACCAGCGTAACGGCGGCCGCATGACGGTCAGACCAGATGAGGGAATCGAGCATTTCGATGAACCATGTGGGCGACACCTTCACCTCGGCGTCGGGCTGCTGGATGGCGAAGATAGCGATAGCGGCGAGAGCGCGGATGGCGTTGTTGCGGGTGGTATCGTCGGGATCGCGCACGGCGGATTGGAGATCGTTGACGACCGATGCCTTGTCGGGATAGTAGCCGATGACGTAGGCGGCGATGGCGCGGTGCTCCTCGTCGGCGGAGTTCTTGAGCACATCCCGAAGCTTCTCGATGTTGTCTTTGGCGATGGTGACGAAGCGTTCCTGGTGGCGGCGGGCGTCGGCGTTCTGCATGAGCGAGTGGCCGAGGTGGAGGTCCTCGCCAGTTTCGCCAGCACGTACCGCGGAACTCACCGCGGCGAGGAAGTGGGAGTATTCGTCGTGGATTTCCTGAGGCAGCACAACAGCGCCTGAGGGGGCGTCATTGAAGTCGAAGTGATGGCTCCCTTTCTCTTCGACTCCGACGTAGAGGATGGCTTGGCCCTTCTCGCAACAGGTGGCTTCCAGGTGCGCGCGCACGACGCCAGGGATCTGCTCGATTCGCTCTTCGGTTTCGCCTTTGGATTTGGGGAGCGGGGATCCCTCCTTCGCGGCGAGGGCTACGCGGATTTGATCTTCGGTTACTTTGTGGCGGCCGTAGAAGTCGATAATGCCGATGCGGGGCTGGGCGGCGAGGGAAAGAGCGGCGAGCAGGAGGATGACAGGGAAGCGGGTAGCCAAGTCATAAGGACGTGGCCGGCGACAATCTGGCTACAACTCTTTTCGCGCCAAGTAACCGAGGATGGGTAGGGAGACACTGCGGCCGGCAGCGGAGATACCGACCATGAAGAACCAGGTGGAGAGCATCGCAATTTGTTCGATCCACAGCAACTTATCGCGATATTCCTCGGGTCCGAACATGGCTGTGACGCAGAAGACCCAGAGCCACAGCGGGGTGAGCAGAATCGATTGGACGGCGTGGAATCGGACGTGCTTGTTGGTCCGGTAGCCGGGCCACAACAACATGATGAGACCCGAAAGCGCCAAGAAAAGATAGCAGAAAGCGATGACGTAGTGACTACTCTGCGACGTGCTTTGCGAGCGCAGTTGCTCGATGGTGAGCGCCCCCGCGCCGGACGCTGGTGAAGGCGCAGCCGAGGGCGGAGACAGTGTTTCCGAGGCCGGCTTGCCGCAGATGATGCATGCCGGTTCCTCGAACAACGGGGCCTGGCAATTCGTGCACGTCCGCATGTAACCCCAGACTAGCGGTGGCGGAGCCGTCTGACAACCCGTCGGTACTCTGGGGTGGAATCACGGAAATCCCCTAGAGCCTGCGCCGGGTGGACATCGGGTGGGGCGCCGTCACGGGGCAGGGTCCGGAATCTCGAGAAACCAGTGCATGGATTCGGCGATCGGGGTCCAGCCCTCGGCGCCGTATAGGCTCATGCCCTTGGCGTTGTCGGTGAGGCAATCGAGGTGGACGTGGCGGGCTCCGAGTTGGCGGAAGTGCTCGACCATGGCGCGGAGCATCTCGCGGCCGAAACCGTGGCCCTGGAAGCTTGGCGAGACGGCGAGAAGGTCGATGAAGCCGAGGCGGGTTTCGGATTCGTAGGCGCCGGTGGAGACGGCGGCGATGGCGCCTTCGTGCTCGCCGGCGAGGATGATCTGGGAGGCGAAGACTTTGTCGAGGCGGAGCCGCCACCGGTCGCGCCAGTCGTGGCCGTTGAGGGGACCGAACCGGGCGTCGACTTTCTTGAACCAGGTGATGGGTTCGAAGCTCGCGACGATCAGGGGTTCGAGGGCGGGGCGTTCGGAGGGGGACGCCAAGCGGAATTGCATGGGTCCATCATAAAGTACGAACCCCTGCTCGCGGTCAAGTATGCCGCGAGCAGAGGCATCGGGGTGGATCTACTCGGTGTCTTTGGTGCGCTTTTTGCGGCTGCGTTTGCGAGCCAGCGCGGCCTTGACACGCTTCTTTTCACCAGGCTTCAAGTAGTAGGAGTGACGCTTGATGTCCTTGATGATGTCTTCTTGCTGAACCTTGCGCTTGAAGCGGCGTAACGCGCTTTCGAGCGTCTCGCCGTCTTGCACTACGATTTCGGCCAAACTCTACCTCACCCCCTTGCCTCGTGGAAACGTATGGGAAGTGCTCGCGGCTTGCGGGCACTCTATTCATGATACATGACCGTGGCCGGCGACGGTCCGCCGGTGGGATGCTCAGAGCCCCAGCACAAACCGCGTGCGAGCTTCGATCTCGGCCAGTACCGCAGGAGGCAGCATTTGCAGTGGGCAGATCAGCTTTCCCACGTCGAGAGCGCGAATCTGGTGGCAGAGGACCACAGATGTCTGATTCGGCTGTGACAGGTCCACCGCGTATGGCCGCCCAGCATGGTTGTCTTTCGACGTAAGCGGTACGACCACGACGGTTCTCACCTTTGGATGTCGCGAAAGGTGATCGGTCTGGAGAATGATGACCGGTCGCACACCTGCTTGCTCATGGCCCTCTGGCTCGCCGAGGTCGGCGCGCCAAAGCTCTCCGCGCATGGGTCTACGCTCCATGGTCATCGATCGATTCCAGCCACCCATTCCGCCAAGCCTGCGTTGACAAGCGCGATGTCTTCCTCCTCGCTTGGGGCGATCTCGCCCGCAATCGCGACTGGCTCCAGGAGGCCGAGTTGTTTGCTGAGCCGGTACGCCTCGAGCGCGAAGGCTTCGCTCGCCTTGGCGAGTTCGACGCCGATCTCCGGCCGCGCCTTTGTCTGGTTACCCTTGGATAACTCGTGGATTGCGGAAAGCAAGCATGTCGAGACCAGAATGTAACTGAAGATCATCGATACCCAGCGATTGGCCGTTTCCGGATCGCCGGCTGGAAGGGCCCGCGTAAGAGCAACCTTCGACACGTGGGCCATGGTAGACAAGCCAAATACCGCCGATAGTGCGGCTTCCTCGCCCAACCAGCCAGGACCGATCTCGCTCACCAGCGCTTCTGACGTCTTGTAGCTTGCCTGCGTCAGATCGGCCAGCCGCGCCGTGTCGAGTCCGTGCGCGAGCACCAGTTCGAACATCGACATGTAGTAGTGGAAAAACCGGGGAAGCAAGCGGTGGAACATTTCCCCGGACTCGGCAGGGGTTGGCGCCGAGAGAATCGGATCGATCACCTCGAAGTCGAGCTGCTTGCTGATTTTCACGATGGCCTCCAGGAGATCTGGGGGCATGGCGCGACGCAGTTGGTCGGCGAGTGCACCTGACATCGGTGGGCCTGCTACCTTCGGAGAGTCAAAGATCGGAGGTGGTGTGGACTCGCGTAACCAACGGACAGCTTCTACCATGATGCGTTTCCCTTTTCGACTACCTGGCCACCGCTTCGACGCGATGCCAGGGCGCAAGTGCTACCAGCATAAAGTATACGGCAGCGAATCGAGAACACTTTGCTCTCGGTGATCCGGTCCGGATTCACTGGCGAATGGTTCCAGCGCCTGTTGATCATTGCGTACTTATGCCGTACCGATCTTCGTTGCGAACCGGTGTCGAGTGAATTTGGCAGAGATCAGTACTTCACGATCCGTTCCCATAGCGTTGTGGGAAAGCCAGCTTCGTGATAAAGCGCCGGAAACGCCCGGCGTAGTTCCCTTTGGTAGTTGGCAAGGTCATGGCGATGCAAAATACCAAACCTTGTCTTGTTCCCGTCCCTTGCAGTTAACTCAACTTTGTGGCGCAGGCTGCTGCATTGCACCGTGATCTGCTGCAACTCGGCCACGGCAAATCTCTGAGTCGCCGGCGTTGCGAGCGCAGCTTGGAGTTGCTCGGGAGTCTTGGAGGAAAAATCTCCGGGGTCATGCCCGATCCCGAGCTCTAACCATAGACCCAAGAGAAAGCCCTCCGCCAGACCATACGGCCACGCCAGGATTTCGTCGTTCCAGATGACAAGCCGCCACGCCTTCATTCCCCAGTTCGATGTGACGGGACCGAGTGTCACAATGGGTCCCTGCCGGCTGGGTTCCTGCCGGCGCTTTCCAGGCTCCGGAGGTGCGATTGAAGTCGCGCGCTGGCTGAAGCCCACCCTACAAATCTCCTGTAGTGCAATTCGTACGGAGGTATTCATCGAGCTTCTGCATGTAGGCGTCGAGACGATCGGCTTTGGAGTAGTCGATCGGAGCCGATTGCCCTTCGTTGTGCGCCCGCAGCGCCGCCTCCAACACCTCGAGCCTTGCCGCTTCACTCGGCGTCAGCGGGCGGAGAAACCCGGCAGTCCCCAAGTCGTATCGCTCCGCCAGTAGCTCTTCGAGAGCTTCGTCAGAGAGTCGCTTCGCGCCAAGCACGCTCTCAGTTTACCGCTCGGGCATGGCACAATATAGAATCCGGCGCTCGACGCCCGGACTGCACCCGGCCCCGTGCGCCGGTCAACCAATCCCCATCAGTTTCGGAACCGCAACCACCACAGACATGGAAATCATCAAGATCACAGCTAGAGAGATTCTCGACTCGCGCGGCAACCCCACGGTTGAAGCCGATGTCACACTGGCCGATGGCAGCATGGGTCGCGCTGCCGTACCTTCGGGAGCCTCCACGGGCGAGCACGAAGCGCTCGAGTTGCGCGACGGCGACGACAAGCGTTACCTCGGCAAGGGCGTCCAAAAGGCGGTGAAGAACGTCAACACGACAATCGCGAGGGCACTGGCGGGAATGAACGCAGCCGATCAGGTCGCCTTGGACGCGGCGCTGTTGAAACTCGACGGAACGGCGACGAAGAGCAAGCTGGGCGCGAACGCGATCCTGGCCGTGTCGATGGCAGCGGCGCGCGCGGCGGCGAGTTCGCACGGGCTGCCGCTCTATCGTTATCTCGGCGGCGTGAATGCGCGGATTCTGCCGGTGCCGCTGATGAACATCATCAACGGCGGCGCGCACGCGGACAATTCGGTGGACGTGCAGGAGTTCATGGTGGCGCCGCACGGCGCGTCGAGCTTCGCCGAAGCGATCCGCATGGGCGCCGAAATCTTCCACAACTTGAAGAAAGTTCTGAAGGGCAAAGGCTACTCCACCGCGGTGGGCGACGAGGGCGGTTTCGCGCCGAACCTGAAGTCGAATGAAGAAGCGCTCGACGTGATTCTCGAGGCGATCGCGAAGGCCGGCTACAAGGCGGGCAAGCAAGTGAGCCTCGCGCTCGACTGCGCTTCGAGCGAGTTCTTCGACAAGAAGTCGAAGAAGTACGTGTTCAAGAAGTCCGATGGCAGCCAGCGCACATCCGCCGAATTGGCCGACTACTGGGCGGGATGGGCCGCGAAGTATCCGATCCTCTCGATCGAAGACGGCATGGCGGAAGACGATTGGGATGGCTGGAAGGCGCTGACCGACAAGCTCGGCAAGACCGTGCAGTTGGTGGGCGACGACCTCTTCGTAACCAACACGAAGCGCTTGGCCGAGGGCATCAAGCGCGGCATCGCCAATTCGATTCTGATCAAGGTGAACCAGATCGGGTCGTTGACCGAGACGCTGGAAGCGATGGAGATGGCGAGCCGCGCGGGTTACACGAACATCTCGTCGCACAGGTCGGGCGAGACGGAAGACGCGTTCATCGCGGACCTCGCCGTGGCCACCGGCGCGGGACAGATCAAGACGGGATCGGCGAGCCGCACGGACCGCATGGCCAAGTACAACCAGCTTCTGCGCATCGAGGAAGAACTGGGATCGGCGGCGCGCTATGCGGGCAGGAGCGCGTTCAAGCAATGAAGAAGCTGGTTCTGATTCGCCACGGCGAGAGCAACTGGAACAGAGAGAATCGCTTCACCGGCTGGACCGATGTCGACCTGTCGGACAAAGGCCGCGAAGAGGCTCGCGACGCGGGCCGCGTGTTGAAGGCCGAAGGCTATACGTTCGATGTGGCATTCACGTCGGTGCTGAAGCGGGCGATCCGGACGCTGTGGTCCGTTCTGGATGAGATGGACCTAATGTGGATCCCGGTGACCAAGGCGTGGGAGCTCAACGAGCGTCACTATGGAGCCCTGCAGGGTTTGGACAAGGGCGAGACCGCGGCGAAGTACGGTGAGGCGCAGGTGAAGATCTGGCGGCGGAGCTACGATATCCAGCCGCCGGCGCTCGAGCCTTCCGATGAACGCTTTCCGGGGCGCGATCCGCGCTATGCATCGCTCGCGAAGGAGCGGGTGCCGCTGACGGAGTGTTTGAAGGATACGGTGGCGCGGGTGGTCCCGTACTGGGATGCGAACATCGCGCCGCGGATTCAGGCAGGCGAGCGCGTGGTGGTCGCCGCGCACGGGAACAGCTTGCGCGCGCTGGTGAAGTTTCTCGATGGAGTGTCGGATAACGATATCGTCGAACTGAACATCCCGACGGGGATGCCACTGGTGTATGAGTTGAACGATCAGCTCCAGCCGCTGAAGAGTTACTATCTGGGCGATCCGGAAAAGGTGAAGGCGGCGATGGAGGCGGTGGCGGCGCAGGGGAAGAAGAAGGCGTAGCGGCGGACAGGGTTCGGTTCGTTGCTCGACCTCCAAGATCCCTCGGCTGCCGCAGGCGTCGCCGAGCTCGCTCGGCTCGCTGGATGTGGCCCCGCGAGAACCAGCAGCGCACGGAGATGCTGGTTCGTGATGGCGATTGATTCGTCAAGGGATCTCCGGCAAGCGTCGCTTGCCCAACGACGATCCTTCGACTATTCGACCGCCGACCATCCCGGATCCGTACCTTGGGTGCCCCGCTGGAGGTCACTGTCCGCGATACCTTGCCGAAACCGATGGCCATGGCTTCGTCGAACATGGCTTGTCTACGCTCCGCGCGAATAAGTCCGCGCGTCTACCAAGTCTCCACCGCCGGCGGCCGCCGCCGGAACGCCCGCAGCACCCGCCATCCACTCACTCCCCCCACCAGCAAGAAGAAACACGCGCTCCCGAGCATCACCCACGTCCGCTTCGCCGCCGGCACCAGCTTCGGCTCGAACGTCGCCTGTTGATCGTAGAACACCCCGATGTCCAAATCCACCGTCACGCTCTTGCTCTCCGACTCCGGCCGCTGATCCAGCACCAGCGCATAATCGCCCGGCCGCCGCAGATGATATTGCAACTCGCCCTCGCTCCCGTACTCCGTCGCTTCCAGCCACCGCGTGGCCTCCTGCTTCTGCGCCCGATCCAGATCCGGCGCCGACATCAACACCAACCGCATCGTCGATTGCCCCGCGCTCACGCGATACTTCGTCACCAGCGTCGACGGCCGCTCGAGATCTCCAAACCGCAGGAACTTCGATTGGCTCCGGTTCAACTGCACCGGACCATCGTGAAGCCGCGTATAGACAATCTCCCCCCCCACCACCGTCGAGATCGCATACACGCTCGGAATCTCCGCCGCCGGAATCCGCATGATGTCTTTCGACAGCACGACGAAATCGGCCAGCTTGCCCGGAGTCAGCGAGCCCTTGTCTTTCTCCTCGAAAGCCGCGAACGCACCCGCGGCCGTGAAACTGCGCAGCGCCTCCTCGCGTGTCATCGCCTGCCCTGGCATCCACCCGCCCGCCGGAAATCCGCGCCTGTCTTGCCGCGTGATCGCGGCATGAAAACCCAGCAGCGGATTCACCGCCTCCACCGGAAAGTCCGACCCATTCGCCACCGGCACGCCCGCATCGAGAAAGCTCCGCCACGCGTAGGCGCCCGCCAGCCGTCCTTTCCCCACCCGTTGCTCCGCCCATCGCATGTCACTCGTCGCGTGCGTTGACTGCATCGACGCGATCACTCCATACTTCGCGAACAGAGCGATGTCGCCAGGAGCCACGATCTGAGCGTGCTCGATGCGAAAGCGCAAATCGTTCTTCCCACCGAGCACCGAAGCGTATGCGTCGAGCACAGTCCGATTGGCCAGATCTCCAATCGCGTGCGTGTTCACCTGGAACCCGTGCGCCGCTGCCGCGCGCGCCACGCGAGCGATCTGCTCCCGCGAGAGAATCAGCAGTCCCCGATTGCCCGGATCATCGGAATAAGGCTCCGCCAGCGCCGCCCCGCGCGACCCGAGCGCTCCGTCGGCCACCAGCTTGATGCTGCGCACCGTGAGCCGCTCCCCAATCTCTGGACCCCGCCGTAGATACTGCTCCCACAAATCGCCCTCGCCCCGGATCATCGCGTACACGCGCACCGGAAGCCGGCTGCTCTTGATCAACGCTCGATACGCCTCGAGATCCTCGGCCCCCACTCCCGCATCGTGGACCGTCGTGATTCCATACTTCGCGCATTCGAGCGCCGCCCGCCCGATCCGAGCCTCGAGTTGCGCGGGCGTAGGCGCGGGAATGCGAGCCGTCACGAGGCTCATCGCGCGATCCACCAAGATCCCCGTCGCGCGACCCGAAGCATCGCGATGGATCTTGCCCCCTTGCGGATCCTTAGTATCGCGGCCAATCCCCGCCTCATCGAGCGCCCTCTGATTCACCCACGCCGCGTGCCCATCCACCCGCGTCAGAAACACAGGATGCGTTTCGATCGCGAGCGCAGCCGCGGTGGGGAACTGCGAGCCCGGCCACCGTGTCTGATCCCAACCGCGCCCCAGAATCCACTCGCCCGTGCGCCTTCCCGCGGCCGCCTTTTTCACCATCTCCACCGCGTGCTGCGCCGAAACCGCCTCGCGCAGATCAATCGTCTCGAGGCTCTGCCCGAGCCCCGCCACGTGCCCATGCGAATCGATGAACCCCGGGATCACGGTTCCACCCTTCGCGTCGAGCTTGCGCGTCTCGGGCCCCACGTGGACGCTGAGATCGTCACCCAGCACCATGATGCGGCCGGCCTTCACAGCCATCTGCCGCGCCAGCGGCATCTCGGGATCGCCTGTGTAAATGATCGCGTTGATCACCACCAGGTCCGCCACTTGGCCATAACCGAGCCCGGCCATGCCCAGTACCGCAGCCAGTACCACGCCCGCCCGCAACGCTAAAATAGCGTTCATGGATGACAGTATGTCACACCCCCTCCGGCAGCCCTGGCAAACGCTGGTGAGCGCCATTTGCGGGGTTTTGCTGGCGTTTCTCTTCATCGTGTCGGGAGGTTGGAAGCTGACCGATCCGCTCGGCTGGAGCGCGCGCCTGATTCAACTCCGCTTCCCCGGTGACTGGGCCCTGGCTGGTACTTTGGCCGTGGGAATCGCCGAGGTCCTGGCGGCGGTCCTGCTCGTGGTGCCCCGTTTCCGCCGCTGGGGCGGATGGCTCACCGCCGGGCTTCTGGTCGCGTTCATGATCTACGTCGGCGCCAACTACACCGCGCTCCGCGGCGAAGAGTGCAGTTGCTTCCCGTGGATCAAGCGCAGCGTCGGTCCGCCGTTCTTCATCGTCGATGGCATCTGGATGCTGATGGCGTTGCTCGCCGCATGGTGGGCCCGGCCCTCCCAAGGATTCAAGACCGCAGCGCTCGTACTCGCGGTCATCGGCGTCTTCGCCGGAGTCTCGTATGGCGTGCAGGCCACTCGGCAAGACGGCATTCGCGTCCCCGAGCAAGTCACGGTGAATGGCCAGCCCTACATGCTGAAGACCGGGACCATCTGGCTCTACTTCTTCGATCCCGAATGCATGCACTGCCTCGCCGCCGCGCGCCAGATGTCGGGATACAAGTGGAAGAAGCCGGTGAAGCAGCTCGGCGTCGCCACGCGCGTGCCGCAATACGCCGCGCAGTTCCTCGCCGACTCCAAGCTCAACCTCGACCTCACTACCGACCTCGACTTCCTCCGCAAGACTTTCGAGTTCGGAGACCCGCCCTTCGCGGTCCTCATAGAAGGCGGCCGGCAAAAGGAAGCCTTCATCCAGTTCGACGACAACCAGCCCAAGGCGCGTCTCCAGCAGCTCGGCTACATCGAGTAGGCGCGGGGACTCTCCCTCACTCTTTGAAGTTTGGCATCTCACGGCGAGGCAATACGCGGCTCCGCCCGGATCCCGATCGTTCCCTCACAGCGGCGCTTGGCGCCATCGGCTGCGCCCTCATGGCCGCCGGTCCACCACCTGCATGAACTGCCTCACTTGCGCCGCAACTTCTTGCATTCGGTCAACGAATAGATAGTGCGATGCGTTGGACAGCCAGGTTACCCTGACATTCCTCCCGTTGCGTTGAAACGCCTTGATCTGTTGTCCGCGAACCTTGATGATCTTCCCAACCAGTGGCCGCAACTCACGCTGCCTTGCGGTCGAGAGTTGGCGAATCCGCGCCAGATCCAGGTCTCGTGCGACCAAGAAGAGAGCCGGGTGTCGAATGGTTGTTTCGAAGTAGCGGCCCGCCTCTGTGTCGCCGGCGAAGGCCGTCTGCCACGCCGGCAGACGAGGGCGGTACTTCAGACTGCCGTCAGGCTGCCTCTCCGTTTGCCGGAGGAACTCGCATTCCAGGGCACCTGACCAAGCACCCAGTTCCCACGCTTGGAAGACCCGGCGGTGGGATTCCAGCGACAGCGCCGGCGGCACGTCCAGATTCGCCCTAATCGCGGTCTCCATTTGGGGTTCGAACTCCGGTGGCACACCCCCATAGATAGTATCGAGCGTGATCAGCCTCGTTACCCGTTTCGGGTAGCGTCTGGCCAAGCGGATAACCACGCCTCCACCGCTCGAATGCCCGGCAAACGCGCCACGCTCGATGCCGAGCGCATCGAGGAAGCCGATGAGATCATCGATTTGCATATCGATGCCATAACCGCTTGGAGCAAGACCGGACAACCCACATCCGCGCGCCGTCACACCGAGGAGCCGGTGCGCCGGTGTCAGTAGTCTCGCGAAATCATCAAACACCATCGCACTCTGGCAGCCACCCGGCACAAGTACGATCGGATCACCTGCTCCACCCCAATCGATGTACTCCAGCCGCACACCGGGCACGTCGACAAAAGAAGCGGCCGGGCAAGAGCTAGCGGCCAGAGACGCGCTGAGAAGCAACACCCCGACCACGGTCGAACCAACAAGCCGCACGATCATCCAGAGCAAATTGTCGCACTTCGGTTCGAGCGCAAACCCGAGAGTGTAGTGGGTAGTTGCGTTTGCAAGCTACGTAGGGGGCGGACCTCCGCCCGCCCCCACGCGCTCCTACTGGATCCAGATCGGCTGCCCGTCCGTCACCGCATCCCCTACGGCGACCACTACCGTCTGAGCCCCCGTCAGCCCTTCCGCCGGAATCCGGACCACCACTCGCCGCCGGCCGTCCTCCACGCCCGACACCTCCACCAACTCGAGCGTCACATCGCCGATCCGCGCACTGATCGTCCCGCCATCGGCCGAGTCCGCCCCCGTCAGCGAAATCGTCACGACTGATCCCGCCGCCGCCGGCGTCCCTTCCGAGTTCGCGCTGCCATCCTCGTTCGTGATCGCCGAGATCGCGGGCTTCGCCTTCGCCCCCCCAAGCGAAACCGTGATCGCGTTCGTCCGCGCCCCGCGAATCTCCACTTCGATCTTCGCCGTGTCGCCCGTCAACGATGCCGGAGCAACAGCCGAGACCGTGTCCTTGTCCACCGTCACGTCCGTCGCTGGGATCCCGTTCACCAGAACGTTCGGCTTGCCCGTCGAAGGCATCACCTCGATCCCGCTGAACGAGAACCGCTCGCCCGGCGTCAACGTCAGCGGACCCGGCGCTGAGATCTTGTTCGCCGTCAGCTTTCGGATCCGGCGATTCACCGTGTCCACGAAGAACACGTTACCCGCGGGATCTACAGCCACATCGCACCGCCCCGCCGTCCAAAGCTGCGCACTGAGCGCGGGTCCGCCGTCTCCCGAGAACCCGAACGTCCCGTTGCCCGCGATCGTCGAGATCGTACCCGTGGCCGAGATCTTCCTGACGCGCTGGTTCAGCCGGTCGACGAAATACACGCTGCCCCAATCGTCGATCGCGATTCCCGACGGATACCGCATCGTCGAAGCGATCGCCGAACCGCCGTCGCCCGTGAAGTTGAGATTCCCGTACTGGCCCGCAATCGTCACGAACTGGCCGTCCGCGCCGAACCGCGAAATCCGCGTGTTGAACGTGTCGGAGACATAGAGATTGCCCGCCTTGTCGAAAGTCAGCGCATCCGGAAAGAAGATGTCGGCGTTCAACGACGCACCGGACTGCAGTCGCGATACCGCGGTCGTATCGGATCCGGCATAGCGCGTCACCTTGCCAGAGGCGTCCACCTTCCGAACCGAATACGCGCACCCGACGTAAAGGTTGTCTTGCGCGTCCACGGCGACGGCGTTGGCGATCAGGCAGTTCACCGCGTTGGCCGACTGTCCGTCCACCGGTGCGAAAATTCCAGCTACCTGCGTGATTTGTCCATCGGGGCTGATCTTGCGAACTCCGCCACCGCCGGTGTCCGCCGTGTACAGGTTGCCCTTCGAGTCGCGAGCCACCGATGCCACCGCGCGATGCAATGCCTGCTTGGCTGGTCCGTTGTTGCCCGTGAAACCCGGCACATCGAGGCCGCTCAGCGTCGCCACCAGCCCATTTGACCCGATCGTTCGCACGCGAACAGCGTCGGAAAAGGTCAGCGAACCGTTGTCGTAGACGAGCCCCACCACCTGCAGCAGAGGAGTCTTGGTTGCCTCTACGCCGTCCGGACTGGTCACCGACCGCACTTGGCCCGCGGCCACTTCGAGCGCTCCGCCGGACTTGAATCGCAGGATCCGCAGCGATTGATCGTAGACATAGACGTCGTCGCTCCCGCCGATGGTCATGAAGAACGGCTCTGACAACGCGGTGGTTGCCGCCGGACCGCTCTGCGCCGCCGCCGAAGTTCCCGTTCCCGCCACCGTGGAGATGACGCCGCGCCCGGTTGCCACAGCGCCGGACGAGTCATTGCGGATCATCCGAACTCGGTGATTGAGGGCATCCGCGATGAAGAGGTTGCCTGCGCTGTCCACCGCGATTTCGAACGGGTTGTTGAGCAGCGCGGCCGAAGACGCCCCGCCATCTCCCGCAAACCCGCTCTGCGCTACCGAGATGATGTTCGTGATCACGCCGCCAGTCGCGATCCGCGCCACGCGCCCCCCGAAGGACGCGTAAACATTTCCCTGCGCATCCACCGCGACGCCATTCGGTGACGTGCCGAGATCCGGGCCAACCGTGGCCAGGCTCCCATCGGCGGACATCTTGCGCAGCCGGTACCGCGCGCTGCCGAAGTCGACATCGAAAAAGTAGGTGTCGCCCGCCGGGGACACCGTGCCAAACCGCGGCGCCATCTTCGCGCTCGGATCGGTCAGGCTCGCCGGAAACTCGCCCGTGCCTCCAACCGTGGTGATGATGCCCGACGTGTCCACGCGGCGGATCCGAAAGTTGATAAAGTCAAAGATCAGAACGCGCCCCTGCGGATCCACGGCCACGCCGGTGGGCTGATTCAGGCGAGCATTGGTCGCCTGCCCACCGTCGCCGGCGAAACCGGCGGCGTCTGGCGTTCCCGCGAACAGCGAAGCGGTCCCGTCTGGCCGAACCCGCACTACGATATTGCGGCTGGTGAAGGGGATGTAAAGGTTGCCTTGCCGGTCCCCGGCGAAGTGACCGGCGCTATCGAGCGAGAACTCGGTGGCGCGCTTGCCAGCCGCCCACTCGTGCGTGCGAGCGCCTCCGGCAATGGTCGAAATCGTGTAGCTCAGCGGCGCTTGCGCCCAAGCGGCCCAGAGCGGGAGAAGGACGGTGATTTTCCTCATGTCCTATGCGGCGTAAACCGCCACGCGAATCCCTCACGCCGAGGCAACATTCTGAACGGTTCGCCATGTGGGGCAGGCTTTAGCCTGCGCGGGACTTCAGTCCCGCAGCCGGCGCACGCAATAGCACCCGGTAGCGAGCATCACTCTGGGTCAGTGCGTGCTCTCAAAAATATTGCGGGGAGAGAAGAAAAGGAAAAGGCCCGGTGCCGCCGGAGGAGTACAGCACCGGGCGAAATTTGCTCACAAGGAGGAGTGAGTGTGAGCAAAGCGTCAACTAGTATACATCAGTTCCTGCGTTTGAGGGTAGGACGTTCTTCTTCGTCTTCCGCCTTCGGCTTCTCGTTGCCGTCGGAATCGATGCGGCCCGAACCCTGCTTACGCAGCCTCGGCTTGTTGGTGTCTTTGTCATCCACCTTGCGGCGGTTCAGCATCGACGACAGCCGGGTCTTCACGTCATTGAATTCTGAGGTGGTCACCACGTACTCGGGCTTCGCCTTGAGGATCTCCTGGATGTTCTTCTGCGAATCCTGAATGCGCTCATCGGTGGGCGGATGCGAGGAGAACACCTTGGCCATGGTGCCCGGTTTGCGTTTCTCGTCTGATTGGAGCTTCTCGAAAAAGTCCACGAACGCCTGCGGATCATACCCTGCCTTGTAGAGGTACTGCAGCCCCAGCATGTCGGCTTCGGCTTCGAACCCGCGCGAGAACGAGAGGAACCCGATCGGGATCAGCACGCTCGCCGCTTGCCGCACGCCGTATCCGGCCCAGCCGCCCATGAAGATCAGCGGGATAGTAGCCAAGTTGACGATGCCGCCGCGCGTAGCCTGCCGCGTACCGTGCCGCGCCGCGATATGCGCAATCTCGTGCGCCATCACGCCAGCCAACTCCGACTCGCTTTCCGCCCGCAGAATCAAGCCCGTGTTCACAAAGAAGAATCCGCCGGGCAGCGCGAACGCGTTCACTTCCTCGGCGTCCAGCACCTTGATCGTCACCGGGACTTTCACGTCCGAATTGCGGACCAGGTTCTGCCCCACGCGGTTGACGTACTCGGCGATCACCGGGTCATCCACGATCTTGGCCTGCCGCTCGATCTCCTGCGCCAAGCCTTTGCCCAAGCCGATCTCCTTCTCGAGCGAGTACCAGTTGACGCCCTTGCCGACGTCACGCTCGCCGATCTGTTCGACGTCCTTCTTGTCGTTCTTCTTTTTCGCCAGACCGGCGGCCGGGAGCAGAAGAAGTGCCGCAAGCGTGGCGGAAGTGATTCGGCAGACGAAACCTTTCATTAAGCCGCCCTCCTGGACGGTATGATGCCTCCATTATAAAGCCGGTTTCATCCGCCTTTGCAAATTTTTGCAATCCGCGCGAATCCGTCACCGGACCGTGAAGGACGTCACCCCAGGCCCGCCCGCCGCGTTTGACCACGGCCCCCAGTTCGCCTCTGACCCGAACGTACACGGCACCCCGCCGCTGCATGCCCGAACAATCCCGTTGTAAACCGTAGGCGCGCTGCCCACCGCCGGCACCGGCACTTGCACGAACAGTCCCGGAGTCACCCCGCGCGCCACCGGATTCGATTGCCCCGGCCGCGCCACGAAGTACTCATATAAGGAAGCGCCCGGCACGGGACCCCAACCAAGCAGCACATTACCCGCCGCCACCGTGGAATCGACGCCCGGTTGCTGATGGCGCGGTTCGACCATCGTCGGCGACGCCGGATTCTCCGCGCGCACCACGAAGCCCGCGGCCGGCCCGATCACCTGTTGCGGAGTATCGGGATTCGCCACCACCACCGCGTCATACCGCGAGCCTTCGCCCTTGAACGCCGCCGAGTAGAAGTTGGACCGTGTCAGAACGTCGAGCCCCGTGGCGCCGCGAGAGAGGTCCTGCACGAAGAGCCGGTAAAGAGTGTTCGAGCCATTGTCGCCCGGGATCCGGCTCCAGGAGAAGAAGACCGGATTCGAAGTAACCTGCGAGCCAGGAACCGGCGAGCCGAGCACCGGTTGCACCGGATTCGCGGCGGTGACGGTGAGTTGCGCCGGAGCGCTGTAGGGTCCGCAGCCGTTGCCGTTGCAGGCGGCCACGAACACAGCGATGGGTCCAGTGGGGACCAGCAAGTCACTGACCGTGGGCGTGGGAACCTGGCGGCTGGCGACAGTAAGAGCGCCTCCGCCGGGTCCAGCGGTGGGGTTGACGGCCTGGATGACGTAGATGTCCGCGTTGGTGACGGAGTTCCAGTTGCAGTTGAGCCGGTTCGTGTTGAGCGTGCAGGTCGGGGTGTTCGGCGCTACCGTGGGCACGGCCGGCAAGGTCACTGAGAAGGACACCGGCGCCGACCAATCGCCGCAGGCGGCAACGCAGGCGCGAACACGTAGGGTGTAGTAGCCGGAATGCATCGAGTACACGGTTTCTGTGGGAGGTGGATTCCCACCGGCGCCAAAGACCGTCATGGACAGCTCTCGCTCGAACGAAGTGAGATCAATCTCGTAACTTTGGGCGCCAGCCACTGCGCTCCAACGAAATGTCTGCGTGGACGTGTCGAGAAATTGGTTTGCCGTTGGCGCGAGGATCGTGGGAGGTGACGCCACCGGTAGTGAGACGTTGAAGTCGACCGTTGAGAACGCCCCGCAACTCGCGTCGGCGAACGGCTGCGAGACGCAACCGCGCACCCCGAAAGTGTATCCTTGCGCGTGCGGCAAGCTGACGAGAGTACTCGTGGCGCCGGACCCCAGCAGCGTGCCTTCGAAGACGAGACTGCCGCCTTGCGTGATGCGCATCTGGTAGCCAGCGACTCCATTGATCGCGCCCCACTGGAAAGTGACGCCGCTGACGCCGATGGTGAGCGCGGGACTCGGATTCGAGATGATGGGACCCGCAAAGGAACAGAGGCCCGGACCGCAGTTTCCGGCTTGGGTAACGGAGATCGCCGCACCCGCGATCGTGACCGTGGCCGTGCGAGGGGAGGACGACAAGTTGGGGGCGCTCTTGAGCGTGAGCTTGCCGGGTCCCGTGGACGTCTCCGGAGTCACTGTAAGCCAAGTTGCGGAGGTAGAGGGCGTCCTCGAGCAGATGTACGGGATGTTGAGATCGATTGACGAGGTCCCACCCGAGGCCGCGAAGCTTACGGAGGAAGAGGACACCCTCGCCGTGCAGGCCACATTGGTCCGCGAGAGCTGATGGAGCGCAAGAAAGGACCCTCCTCCCAAAACGCCAACCGCGCTCGGGATGAACTCTGATTGATCGGGGTCGGCGGGGAACGAGTACGAAATCGTCGATGAGCCCGCACCAGTGACCGGCGAGACGGCCCAGCCTCTTCGATTACCCACACCGGACAAAGCGATGTCCCACGGACAACCGGTTTGAGTCAGCAGCGAAACCGTTTCCGTTCCAGCACCAGTTCCCAGCGTTCGTGACGGCGGATCGAAGGTGTAGGTGCAATCGGCGCTTCCTTGCTGGATGGGAATGGTGCTCCCGGCAACGCGAATGGAACCGGCTCGGCTAGCTCCAGGGTTCGCCTCCAGCCAGTACTTCACCGAACCCGTTCCAGTCCCGCTCGATCCGGGCGGGAGAAATATCCACGAGTCCGAAGTGGTGGCGGCCCAAGCGCAACCAGGAGGGCTGATGATCGTGATCGTGCCCGTGCCGCCAATTGAATCCTGCGAAGTGCGCCTAACCTGGTAGGCACAGGACGCAGGGCTTGCATTGCCGATCTTGGCGATGAAAGACTGCTGCTCACGGTACGACGCCGAGGCCGTCGACGGGAGGCTGCGAGGATCGTAGGAGTCCCCGGCGAAGTAGACTGAGCCGGACTGCGCGCTCAAGGTACCGAAGAACTCATTGTCGCGTCCGCCGAAATACGTGATCCACTCCGGCTGTCCATCCAGCGTGAGCCTGCCTACAAAAAGGTCGTAGTGAATGTCGGTCGTCGCAAATAGGTTTGCCGGGTTCACAGGATCGGTCACGATCGCGGTAACCTGCCGGCCACCGAACGCCCCTATGGCTGCCCAACTCGCCCCCCCGTTCACCGTGCGGAAGGCACCGTAGGGGGATGCGAGATAGACAGTGTCCGGATTCGACGGGGACACGGTTAGCCGGCGAGAGTTCTCGTACACGTCGATATTGGGCAATCCGCCATTCGCAAGGATCCAGTTCACCCCACCGTTGTTGCTGCGATAGACCCGGTTCGCAGCAAGGCAGTAGAGTACATTCGGGTTTGATCGCGCGACGACAACGTCTTGGACGCTACCTGAAGGAAGTCCAGCGACAGACCCTATCCACGTTGCGCCAGTGTCAACGCTCCTGATGAGGCCGGTCGAGGTCGCTGCCCATAGCGTCGAAGGAGCGAGTGGATGGATCGCCAACCCGTTCGTCACGTCATCCCTGAGCTTAGTCCAGGTTACGCCGCCGTCCGCAGTGCGCGCGATACCGCCTTGAGCCACGTAGGCCACTAATGGGTTCGAAGGATCGGCATGCGGTCTCGGGCTCCCGAATAGCGACGCGGGTAACACACTGCGAGGGGCTACAAGCGCCGGTCCGCTACTGGAATAGACCGCAAGGAACCCAGAGGCCAAGCCGACATAAACTCGCGAGCCGTCAGAACTGATCGCTATCTCGCGGCCTCCGGTGAACGAAGTCCAACTCCGCCCGCTGTCATCACTACGGACCCCGAGTTGATCAAAAACCGCATACACTCTGCCTGGATTCTGCGGGTCGATTGCAATCGAGTTTCCTTGGCCGACGAAGCCATAGGCAGGAGACCATGTGGACCCGCTATCTCCGCTAATCCCAATCGTTCCACCCAGACCCTCGATACCAGGCTTGAGGCTCGAGCCTACTGCCAGACCCGAACTTGAGGCTGTACCCCCGACATAGATCTTGCCACCATCGATCGCGAAGGTTCTAAAGTCTCCCGATACAAGGTACGTTGGATTTCCCGTCAGGTCCCGGTTGATTCGAGCAATGAAGCTGGTACCAGCGCCGATCCTGTATGTGCTAGGATTCGCAGGACCTTGATATGTTGCGCCGATAGCATAAATAAAGGCACCACTGAAAGCTATGCTGTTGCAGTCCTCATCTCCACTACCACCGAAGTGCACCGTTTCAGTGAAACGGAACGACGTGCCGTCGCGGGCGAACCGTGAGATGAAGCAGTCGCTAGAACCGTTCACTGGTTGAAGCGAAGGCTGGCCGGTCGAGTTCGTCCGGTAGACAGTCCCAGCAAGGAACAACTCGCCGCTCGCTGGATCCGCCGCCACACCACCGGCAACGTAGTGGTTGCTCGCGTACTGAAACCGTGTGCGAGTCCCATCTGGAATCCGGATCCTATCGAGATACCGGTGATAGTTCTTGAGCAGGAGGATCTGGTTTCCCACAGGGTCGTAGGCAAGTAAGAAGATACCGCCGCCCGTCGGATCCGGCACACTCACCGAGAAGATCGGTTGCGTTCCAGAAGCGTTCACTCCAAACACGAAATCACCGGCCGGAAGCGTACCGAAAACTTGCCCCGCCGAGATCGCGGGAATGTCCGTGAATGTGGTGGTTCCCCCGAGGAACGCGTTGCCGGAAGGGTCCAGGACAATGGCTGTCGCTGTGCCGTGTCCACCGATGTAGGCGAGGTAGGTGAAGTCCGTGCCTGCGGGGTTGAGTTTCATGATGGAGGGCCGCCCAGCCCAATCGGGGCTCGCCAAATAGACGCTGCCTGCGGAATCCACTGCCATTGCCTTGTAAACCAAGCCCTCCGGAATCCAGTTCACGTACTCGAGCACCGGATCAATCACCAACTCCCGCGACCGATCATACTCTCCCACCCGAAACCGAACACGCCCCCCCTCGCCGACCTCATACCCGCCCGTCACCTCACGGCGCCCCTCGCCCGACCCCTGATACAGCACCGGCTTCCGCCACTGCACCGGACCACCCTCCGTCTCAATCGTCAGCGCCCCATCCTGCGCCACACGAACGCTACGCGCGTCCTCGAACGCCAGCTCCACCGCACCCGGATCGGCGCCGGGCGCGATCACGAAATCGTACTCGAGTTCCTGCCGGTTCCCGTAGTAGATCAGATCGATCCCGGGATAAACCTGCTCCACCTTCACGCGCCGGTAAGCGGGAATTCCCGCGCGCCATTTCGAGCGGTCGCTCCCGTCGAAGTAGCTGACCTTGCCCTCCAGCGGATCGAGCGCAGTCGCCTTCGCATCGGGTGACGCGCCCGCCAGCCGCATCGTAACGACGCCCGAGCGTGTGCGCAGCCGCGCCTGCGATGCGCTCAATTCGAGATCGTATCCGCTCCCGCGCGAGACGAAGCTCGCCCACGGCGAACCCTGTCCCTGATTCGGTTCGAAATGCGCGGGCAGGCGGTCGACTGCCGGCGCCGCGGCCAATATCGACGCGAACAAGAACACGAATTTATGCATTGAACAGAAATGTCCCTCCGTGCCGCATCAGGAACAGCTTATCGCACGCGCCCCTCCATCTAAGCATCGCCGGACCGGAAGCAATCTCGCTATAGTCATTAGGATGTCCGCGCTCTGGGAGCAGCACCGGGCTCAGTTCCCGGTCACTGCCAACCTCATCTACCTCAACCACGCGGCCGTGGCGCCGCTGTCCAAACCCGCCGCCGATGCCATGGCGCACCTCGCTGCCGACGCCTGTCACTGGGGCTCGCTCCACTATGACGGATGGCTCGAAACCTACGAAGGCTTGCGCGTTGGCGCCGCCCGCATGATCGGAGCGCACCGCGACGAGATCGCCGTCGTCAAGAACACCTCCGAAGGAATCGCCACGGTCGCGCTCGGGCTTGACTGGCGCGCGGGCGACAAGGTGGTCGCCTTCCGCGAGGAGTTCCCGGCCAACTACTATCCCTGGCAGCGCCTCGCTCCGAAAGGCGTGAGGGTGGAGTGGCTCTCGATCTATGACCCGCTCGACCGTATCGACGCCGCCTGCGACGGCGCGCACCTGCTCGCGATCAGCTACGTGAACTACCTGAGCGGCCATCGCGTGGACCTCGATGCCATCGGCGAGATCTGCCGCCGCCGCGGTACGTTCTTCTTCGTCGACGCCATCCAGGGCCTGGGCGCGTTCCCGATCGACGTGCGCCGTGCGGGCATCCACGCGCTGGCCGCCGACGGACACAAGTGGCTGCTCGGTCCGGAAGGCTGCGGGGTCCTGTACATACAGAAGGAATTTCAGGACTCGATCGAGCCCGTGGAATTCGGCTGGACCAACGTCGCCGCCTACGCCGACTACGCCTCGCGCGACATGGCGCTGCGCTCCGACGCGGGCCGTTACGAATGCGGCACGCTGAACACCATCGGCATCTACGGCCTGCGCGCTTCGTTCGACTATCTCAACGGCATCGGCGTGGAGCAGATCCGGCCCGCGGTGCTCGCGCTCTCTGAGCGCATGGAGGCCGGAGTGCGCGCCAAAGGCTGCGAAGTACTGGGCACCGGCTCTGACGCGCACCGTTCCGGCATCGTGAGCTTCCGCAAAGAAGGCATCGACAGCCGGATGATCGTGAAGAAGCTGCGCGAAAACGGGATCGTGGCCGCGCCCCGGCAGGGATGGGTCCGCGCATCGCCGCACTTCTACATCGCCCCCGCCGAGATCGACCGGATGCTCGAGTTGATCCCGTAGCCGCCGGCCCGAGTCAAGCAACGCAAATGCTGCCCGGCCAGCAGACCTTGCGGCGCTCGGAATCGATCGCGCCGGCTGCCGGAACACCTCTCTCCTGAGCGGACCGGCGGATTTCCGCTCGACCCAACCCAAACAAATCTCTAAAGAAATGTTCCAAACATTCCGATAGATGAGTGTGCGCACGCAAATCTGCCCGCCCGGCAGAGCTTGCGGCGTTCGGAATCGATTCGCGCCGGCTGCCGGAACACATCTCCCCGGAGCCGGACCGGCGAATGTTCGCTCGACCCATGCAAACAAATCCCTAAAGAAATGTTCCAAACATTCCGATAGATGAGTGTGCGCACGCAAATACTCCTCCTCGCCGCTCACGCCCTACTCGCTCAGCCGGACCGCTTCGGCCTCCCTGCCTGCGAACTCCCCGGACAGGAACTGGCCACCCGCTCCGCATTCGTCCTTTGCCACAGCGCCTCGCTCCGCGTCCCCGTATGGACCGCCTACGAGATCACACCTGAGCGTCTGAACGGCCGGGCGCAACGTCCGCGCCATTTCCGCCGCGACCTCGTCCTCGCGCAACCAGGCGCGTCGGACTCCGACTACCGCAACTCGGGCTGGGTTCGCGGTCATCTCGTCCCCGCGGCTGACATGGCTTGGAGCGAAGACGCACTCCGCGACTCCTTTCTCTTCTCGAACGCCGTTCCACAAAACGCCGCACTCAACTCGGGAAAGTGGCGCGTGCTCGAAGGCGCCGTCCGCAAACTCGCTGCCGGCGCGGACTTCGTCCTCGTCTTCACCGGACCCGTCTTCTGCCCTGACGACGCCCGCATCGGCGCCAATCAGGTCGCCGTGCCGTGCCAGATCTTCAAAGTCGTCGTGGCCGGCCGCGGCCAGGCCCGCCACGCCTTCGCCGCGATTCTTCCCAATGGATACAATCCCGCCGAGCCGCTCGCTCACTTCGCGTGCTCGATTGCCGAAGTGGAACGCCGCACCGGACTCGACTTCCTCAACGCCTTGCCCGGAGCCGAACAAGCGGAACTCGAGTCCACCGCCGAGCCGCTTCCAGGACTCCGGAACTCCGGGCCGGAAACTGTTGGCGAAGGAGCACCGGCCATCGCATGCAAATACCTCGGCAGCGCGCGCCAGTGCACGAAACCTATGCAGTTCGTGTCTCGCAAAAATCGGAACTCCCTGCTTCCTCAATCACATCCCGGAAACGATTTTGCAAGGAAGGTAGCCGAGCCCGCTACTCTGGGCTCGTGGACCCCGGTCCGCTCGCTCTTCGACAACCGAATAACTTCCCCGTGACGCGGGCCTGCGGAGCAGTCCCGTCCGAACCCCAGTTGATACCATAGTGGCCATGCTGCTCGGCTGCGTCACCTACAACGTCATCAAAGACTGGGACGTGGATGCGATCGTCTCGAAGCTCCCCAAGCTCGGCTACGAAGCCGTCGAACTCCGCACCTCTCACAAACACGGCGTCGAGCCCACCCTCAGCGCCTCCGAGCGCGACGCGGTCCGCGCCAAGTTCGAGAA
>JAXLQL010000025.1:0-103762 GCA_046331625.1 Bryobacteraceae bacterium | reverse complement strand
CCCGAGTAGCTGCCGTAGTCGCGGTCGACGAGAATGATGCGCGGGCGGAATCCGATCGGATCATCGCTCAGCCGCACGTAGTACATGCGCGAGAGGAACGCCGACATGCGCCAGAACTCGTTGCGCGTGCGCTTGGCCAAGTGCAGGTTTATCTTTTCGAGATGGGCTCGGCCGTTGTGGCAGGAGACGCATTCCGTCTTGTAGCCGAGGAACGACGTGGTGATCTTGTCGGTGATGTCGTCCCACGAGTCCTGAATCGGTCCCGAGACGTCCATCCAGCGTGTGAAGAACTGCGGACCCGCGATCTTGTCCACCTCACCCGACGCGCTGAGCAACTCCCGCACGAAATCGTCGTACGGCCGGTCAGTGGAGGTGAGGTTGCGCAGGAAATTGTCGAACGTGTCGCGACCCGGGTTCGAAACACTTTCGTGGATCCGCGTCACCTTGAACCGGTTGGCGAAGAACAGCGCGAATTGATCGGAGTAGGAAGGCGAAGCCAGCAGTTCGTCGATCAGCTTCTCGCGCTTGTCGGCGGCCGTGTCATTGAGGAAGCGGTCTGCTTGGTCCGGCGTGGGGATGCGGCCGATGAGGTCGAGATAGATGCGCCGCAGGAACTCGGCATCTGAGGAGCGCGGAGCTGCGGTGACGCCATCGGACGCCATCTTCTGGAACAGAAGCTGGTCGATGAAATTGTTTGAAGCGGCCTGCGGGCTCTTGGCAAAGGCCGCGGCCAGACGAGGCTTCGCGCGCCGAGCGTACTCCTGGAATTCGCGGTCGAGTTGGAGGCTCTCCTCCTGCTCTGTGCGGACGGCGTTGGGATAGCGGGGGCAGTATGGATCCGAGGCTAGCAGCGGTCCCGTTACGGCTGCCATGGCCAGGAGTGCGGATGTGCGCATGGTGCGGCCGGCCGAGCCAGCCAGTCCTCAGGCACCATGATAGCCGAGAAATGCGGATCGCGAACATCTGGAAATCTCCCCAGGGGTGTCGTTCGAAGGGGCCCTGATCGGGTCTTGGGAACAAGTCGTTGCCGCGGCCGCGGACCACCCGCGATGCCGTTCTTCCATTGGACCCCGAACTGGGCGCGATCGCGCATTCCTGACGCCTTATTGGCGGCGCAAGCGATTTCGTCCGGCCTGCTCTGGGTGATGCTCGTGCCCGTCTGGGACGGGTTTGACGAAGCGCAGCACTTCAGCTATGTGCAATCGATTCGGACCGGGCTGCCGGTGCTCGGGCGGACCTTGCTGACGGACGAAGTCTGGCGGTCGCTGCGGCAGTCTCCCGTGAGTGCCTCGGTTCAGGCAAACTATCCGTCGCTGCGGACGACCGGCGATGCGAACCCGAGCCTTCCGCCGAACTACGAAGCGCATCAGGCCCCTCTCGCCTACCTAATGTTGTCGCCGTTGGAGACGCTGCTCGTCCGGGCCGGCACGGGGATTGAGCTTCGGCTGAGGCTGCTTCGCGGATTGCTGCTCGGTTGCTCGATGATCCTATTCTGGCGCGTCTCCGCCGATCGCACGGCGCTGTTCCTGGTTTTGACCACGGAGATGTTTTTCGCCTGTTGTGGCCGCGCTTCGAACGACGCGTTGGCGATTCCTTTGTTCGTATGGCTGTTCTTCGAGGCCGAGAAGCGCAGTCGCGCGGGCGTGTGGCTGCTCGCGGCGGGGTTGCTCACGAAGGCTTCTTTCCTCGCAGTCACGCCAGTGTTGGTTTGGCGATATCGCCGCGAGTGGCGATGGTTGCTTGCGGCCGCCGCCCTTCCGTCGGCGTGGTACCTGCGGAACGCCTGGCTCTACGGCAACGTGTCCGGCATGCAGGAGCAATTGGTTCCCTTGCCTTGGAGAGATCTCCTGATTGCCGCCCGGGATCTGCCATGGCGCGCTTCGCTCGGCGAGACCTATCGGGGCGCCTTGTGGTTGGGAAACAACAGCTTTCTCCAATGGTCCGTCTGGCAGGTGAATTTCGCGATGGCTGTGCTGCTCGGTGCCACGTGGTGGACAACGCGAGGCGAGCGCTCACGCCAATTCTGGTTGGCCACCTTCGCGGGATTCCACTGCGCCGGCGTCGCCTACGCTGCCGTGCAGACGTTCGCCTATACGCACGGAGTAGGCGTCGCGGCGAGCCCGTGGTACGCGACTCAGATCTGGTTGCTGCTGATCATGGTGATCTTCTCGTCGGAGCGTACGCGATGGCTTTCCGCGGCGTTTGCCGTGACATGGACCTACTGGTTCATCGCTACCTTCTGGCTGCGCCTCATTCCTTGGTATGCGGGAGTGATGGACGGTCCGGCAAAAGCGGCAAATGTATGGCGCTGGTATTCGGCAGCGTTCGAACAAATCCGTGGGCAGATTGGTGATCCTGTATTGCTGCTGGCGATACTTGCGAGTGTATCCGCGGCTGCTTCCTGCACGGCGATAATCGCACGCCGCCCGTGATCGGCATGTTTTACGAGAAAAGCGCGATGATGGGCAGCATGAACGAGCACATGGCATACGATCGTCTGCTGAAGGACATCTTCATGCAGGATCGCCCGCGGTTCTGCGAGCGCGTCGTTCGCTTGTCTGGAGTTCAGGAATTTCTCAATGTGGAACTTCCCACCACGCTCGAGCGCCGGGCCGACTTGGTGGTCAGAATGCGGAGCGGAATCATCCGCCACATCGAATTTCAGAGTTACAACGACGGGGAACTCCCGTACCGGCAAGGCGTGGACTGCCTGCTGATCTCGCAACGTTACAAGCAGAAGGTCTGGCAGACCGTGGTTTTCTCCGGGTCGCGCAAACTGACGATGCCAGACAAGCTCAATGCCGGATCGACGAAAGTGAAGTATAGCCTCATCGATATCCGGGACTTTCGAGCGGGGGACCTGATGAAAGGCGGAGGTCCGGGGGATTTTGGTTCTGGCGACACTGGCCAAAGACGGCAAGGAGAACTTGCGGCGGATCCTCGAGAAGGTGGTCGCGCTGCCGGAACCGGCGAAGCGGCGCGCGCTGACGCAGATCGCGGGATTGGCGGGGTTGCGGAACCTCGATGAACCGCTCAGAATGGAGATGAAGCAAATGGGATTGCCAGCGAGCATATTGAACAACGTCCTGTTGAAGGATTTCATCAAGAGCGAGCGCGAGGAGGGTCGCGCCGAAGGCCGTGCTGAAGGCCGCGAGGAAGGAGGCGCCCAAGCGCGCTTCGATCTGATCTGCTCTCTGCTCGAAGCGAAGTTCGGTCCCCTACCTGGATGGGCGCTCGACCGTGTCCGTCAAGCAAGCCGCGAGCAGGTCGACACGTGGGTCAGAAAAGGCCTCAAAGCCCGCTCGCTGGAAGGCGTGATCGGTCGCCAATAGCGCTGCCGGCGCAACTCGGGTCTGCCTTCCCGGCGGCACACAAGGGAGTTGAATCATGGGATTGCCAGCGAGCATACGGAACAACGTCCTGTTGAAGGATTTCATCAAGCGCGAGCGTGAGGAAGGTCGCGCCGAAGGGTTGGCGGAGGCTCGCGCGGAGGTTCGCGCTCAGGCTCGCGAAGAAGGCCGTAAGGAAGGAAGCGCTGAAACTCGGTCCGCACTGATGTGCTCCCTACTTGAAGAGAAGTTCGGTCCCCTGCCTGGTTGGGTGCGCGACCGTGTCTGCCAAGCAAGCGGCGAGCAGGTAAACATGTGGGTCCGGAAGGTCCTCAAAGTCCGGTCTCTTGAAGGCGTGTTCGGCCGCAAGTAAACTTGGATCACCATGAGTGATCACGTTCGCCGCCGCGAAGTTCTGCAAGCATCGATGGCGCTGGCCGTTCCTTCCCCATCGCCGCTCATCCGCGGCGAGAACTCCAAACCCGGCACTACCGCTTGGCAGCTCACCAAGGTCCGGACCACCAAGAGCAAAGGATTCCGCGCCGCGCACATCGAGGGCTACTGCTCGCACCAAAGCATCGAAGCAGGCGAGACGCTGCGCATCTTCGTGAGCACCGATCCGCCGCGCCGCTTCACCGCTGACATCTATCGCATGGGCTACTACGGCGGCGCGGGCGCGCGCCACATGACGCAACTGGGACCCGTAGCGGGCAAGCCGCAGCCCGACCCCGAGATCGGACCCAAGCGTCTCCGAGAATGCCGCTGGGAGCCATCGCTCGAATGGAAGATCCCCGCGGACTGGCCGAGCGGAGTCTATCTCGGCCGGCTCCAATGCGTGGCCGAGTCCAAGACCGAACACGGCTGGGAGAGCTACGTCGTCTTCGTGGTGCGCGATCGGCGCAAAGCGGCGATTTTGTTTCAGGTCAGCGACAACACGTGGCAGGCGTACAATCGCTGGCCAGACGACTACTCGCTCTACACCGACCCGCGCCATGCGTGGGCGCCGAGCGTCGCGGTGAGCTTCAATCGGCCCTATGGCAAGTACGCTCAGATCTACGAGCATCCGCTCTCCATCGGTTCGGGAGAGTTCCTGCTGTGGGAGTTCCCGCTGGCCTATTGGCTCGAAATGCACGGCTATGACGTGACCTACGTCAGCAACTCGGACATGATCGATCCCGCTCAGTTCCTACGAGCGAAGACGTTCCTGAGCGTGGGCCATGACGAGTATTGGGATCAGCGCCAATACGACGGGGCGCTGGCTTCCCAGCGCGCCGGAGTGACGCACCTCTATCTCGGTGGCAACGCTGTGTTCGGCGTGGCGCCGTTTCAACCCGGCTTTGATCGCCAACCGAACCGCGTCATCAGCCGTGAAGGAGTGTACGGCGGCGTCTACGGCAACTTCGGCAAGTTCTTCAAGGAACCGTTTCCGATGGAGGGCCCTCGCGCGAACCTCCTGATCGGAGCGCATTCTGTCTATCCGTTCAACGGCGGCGGCGACTGGGTCTGCGCCAAGCCCAAGCACTGGATTTTCGAGGGCACGGGCATGAAGGCCGGTGACAGCATTCCGGGTCTGGTGGGCTGGGAGTTCCATGGCGATCCCGCCGATCTGCCGGGTCTCGAGGTCGTCGCCGAAGGGGACGCCATGAGCGGCGGTGTGCGGCCGGTCCACTGGACCGCGACTGTGCATCCCGCCGGTCCGCGCAACTTGGTTTTCAACGCATCTACGATCTGGTGGGCGCAAGGACTCGCTTCGCCTCCGGGACACATGCTGCCGTGGTCGCACTGGGTGCGCCCGCACGGTCCGGATGCGCGGGTTCAGCGAATCACGCAGAACCTGCTCGCTCGTGCACTGAAGGCTTGAATGCCTGAGTTGCACTGTACTTGAATTGTGGGGCAGGCTTCAGCCTGCGCGGGGCTTCAGCCCCGCCTCGGTCACGCTTCCTTCCACTTCAACTCAGCATCGGACCGCCGCACATAATTCGCATCCGTCGCCGCCGGATCCACTGCCTCTCCTCGCAGGTAGCAGTCCCGTGCGATCGCTGCCACCGCCCCGGCGAGAGCCCGCGGAGCTGCCGAAACAGGGCGATCGAGAATCGTTTGAAACATATCCGGATCCGTTGCGATTGGCTCCGCGCCAGGGGGCAGGGAAGCCAGCCACGCCGGGAGCTTCATCGCAACTTCCGGCGCCACGATCCGCGACTGGCCATCGTAAACTCCGCCGAAAATCTCCCCCCGCCGCGCATCGACGAACGCCGCCCGCAGAGGACCCGCTCCATGCCACGCAATCGCCGCCAGATTCGACACCGCCACCATCGGCTTGCCATTCGCTTCAGCCAAACCCTTCACGGCCGACATCGCCACACGCACTCCGGTGAACGATCCCGGACCCGCCGCGGCCGCGAAGCAGTCGATCTCCGTGACAGCGATCCCCACGCGCGCGAGCACCGCTTCGAGCGCGCCAAAGAGTTTGTGCGCATGCCCGTCGCCGGAGTGAATCACAGTCTCCACAGGCGCTTGCCCAGGGACCAGGAGAGCAATGCTGCCGAACTCCGACGCCGTATCGATCGCCAGAACCAGCGGATCCGTCATTCGGCGCGGACCCGCAACACGCGGTCGAGCGAGTACACCTTGCCGTTCGCGTTCATGCCGTACAGTCGCAGATTCACCACAGCGGGCCACGCGCGCGCGATCGTCTTGGGAATCGTCAACTCGCCTTCCGGCGCTGTCGCCACGATCCGGTATCCGCCTCCGCCGGACGTGGCCTCGGCGGTCCACATGTAAACCATGGCGCGCGAGGCACGCGTCTCGCGCGTCAGCCGTGCGCGGAACTTCACCGGCTTGCCCGCGACCAACTCCTCGTCGCCGGGCGCAACCATCTCAAACGGAATCTTTGCGGGAATGCGCTCCACGTCCTGCTGATACACGGGACGCGATTCGAACTTCCACGATTTGAGCATGCCCTCTTTCCGCCCATCGCGCGAAAGATGCAGCACCCAATCGGACTTGTTGTCCGGCGGCGCGCCGCTGAAGCGCTCTCCCTTGAAGCCCTTCTTCTCGTGGATGATTTCGCCATCGGAGGGGCGGAACCAATAGACTTCGTAGCCCTTGCGCTCGGTGACAATTTCCACCGTGCCGGGCTTCTCGAGATAGACGATGTACTCGATGCCTGCGAGCGCGAGCGCGCGTCCGCCATCCACTTCGTAGAACGGCTCGAGCTCCCAGAACCGCGTCTCTGAGAAGAACTCCCACCACGCCTTCATCGCCTTGGCCCCGGGGGACTGCGCGTACTTCGCGTCCACTTCGAACTTGCGCCCGCCGTAGGTTCCCGTGTTGCCGAACGTCGGATACTGCCCGTTCATGGTCATGTTCCAGAGCCGCTTGCGGAACGTGTCGGAATCGACATGATGCGGATGCGACTTGCCGGCCCCGGAGTCTTCGTAGCCGAATTCCGCGTTCACCATCGGCAGCCGATAGAGTTGCCGTTCGATCGACCCGAGCGAGATCGCCGAGGACTGGTAGACGATGTGGGTCATCCAGCCGTCGTCGAGCAGCGGCGCGCTCGTGGCGAGCGTGTGCGTCGACCGCGGATGCTTGTAAGCGTCAAGCTTGATCAGCAGGTTCCCGATTTCCTTGAGCAGCCCGCGCCCGTCCGCGTACTCTTCGAACTCCTGCACGCCTTGCCAGGTGATCATCATCGGTGAGTAGCGAGCCACCAGGTAGCGAATGTATCGCTCGCGCTGCTGCCACGTGGGAAAGACCTTGACGAGGTGGTTCTGATCGGAGCCGAGGATCAGGTCAGCGAAGATGCCCTTGCGGTTCATCGCGAGGATGCGCGAGTCGAGTTCGCGGAAGTGCTCGGGGTTCGGCTGATCGGGCGAAATGTATGCCTTGCGCAGCTTCTCGTCGTCGCTCATCACCAGTCCGCGGATGTGGTTGAAGTTTTGCGAGGCGCGCGCGTCGAGGATCTGGTCGAACGTGGCGCGGTCGATCCAGGCGAAGCGATAGCTCGTGTCGCCCATCCATAGATGCGGCTTCCGCTTCTCCGTGTGCGACCAGTGGTGCACGTTGTCCTTTTGCAGAAATCCCGGATGGTCCGAATCCGCCGCCATGAACGAGCCTTCTTTGCCCTGCACGGATGTGAGGTTCGAAGTGATGCGGTAGTCGTACTGACCAGGGTCCGTGGCCGAGACGCGTATCACCATGCGCCGGCCGCCGTCCCAAAACGCCGGCATCAGGATGGTGCGATGCCGCGGCGAGCGGAACTCGGCGTGCATTTGCACGGTGAGATAGGGATTGGGATGCGCCGCCGCCTCGGCGTCGGTGAGTTCGAACGTGAGCTCGCAAGGCGTGTACGTGACCACGGGCTTGGAGCAGTCTTCGGCGGCCAGGCGCGCGGCGGCCAGCAGGAGCGCACAGACGTTGGAGACCCGCATGGTGCTTCCTCTATTATGGGGGTGAGCGACGGTTGTTACTGGTTCGGGAGTGAGTCTTCGGCGAACGGGATGTCGAGCAGGTCCGCCGCCCATCCTGGTAGCAGGGCCTCGAGTCCTTCCGCCGCGTGCCCAGCGTCGCGATGCCGCTGCTTGGCCTGTTCCCAACCCTGGCGGAAGCCGTTGATCCAACCTTGACGATAGCCTTCCTCGTACTGTTGCTGGAGCAGCGGTCCCAGGACCTTGTTTGCCATCAGAACTTCGAGCGGGGTCATCGCTTTCGTCAGTTCCCGAGCAGTTCCTCGAGGCTGCGAGCTGTGAGCAGGTCGATGCCCCACCGCATGAGTTGCTCTTCGCTGGCTTGCTCGATCCGCTGCTTGGCGGCCGGGCTCAGCGCCCCGAACCGCCGCTCCATCTGCGCGATGAGTAACGTGCACTCGCCGGTCTTTCGGCCCGTTTGCAGACCTTCTGCCCGGCCTTCTGCACGGCCACGCTCGACTCCGCGCCGCTCGCCCTCGTCGAGCCGATCCTGCAGCACCGGCCCCAGGACCTTGTTCGCCATCAAATCCGCCATCGTCACCATAGTCTTGGCCCTCTCTATTATCTCCTGTTCCACCTTCCGCAATCCACCCAGGATCACGAACATCAGTGCCATGTCCTCGCGCTGTCTCCCCTGGATCGCCGCCAGCTTCTCGAGCACCACCGAAATCACCCGCTCCCGGTCCGCGTCGGACGCCAGCAGCGCCAGCATGTTGTCTTCGAGATCCGGCGCCGCAAGCAACTCCGCGCCACTGAAGCCGTGCGCGTCGATCAAGTCATAGTCGAACTTCAGCCGGTTCTTCTCGTACGGAGTCTTGTGCCGGACTGGATCGCATCCGATGTAGAGCAGCACCGGATTGACCACGTTGTTCGGGAAGCGGTCTTCCATCTCCATGTAGTTACCGCACATCCGCCGCGGGAGGTCGCGCTCGTTCTGGCTGTCGATCTCGAGATAGCCGATCTCTCCATTGACCGTCTCCGGCACCATGTCGGACCGTTTGTTCTCCACCTGGGGCAGTTCCACGTTGTGCCAGTGTTTGACGTCTCCGCCGAACAACCTCGGGAAGACGACGCTCCGGGGCCGGCCCAGCAGCAGTTTTGCTGTGACGTCGTATCGTTGCGCCATCACTGATTCAGTGGGCGTAAGGCGGGAAAATTCTCGCGCGAAGTTGCGAAAACGTCAGTTCCCGAGCAGTTCCTCGAGGCTGCGAACTGTGAGCAGGTCGATGCCCCACCGCATGAGCTGCTCTTCGCTGGCTTGCTCGATACGCAGCTTGGCGGCCGGATTCAGCGGTCCGAACCTCCGCTCCATCTGGACGATCAGCAGCTTTCGCTCACCATTCTGCTGACCTTCTTCCCGGCCCCGCCGCTCACCTTGCTCAAACCGATCCTGCAGCACCGGCCCCAGGACCTTGTTCGCCATCAGATCCGCCATCGTCACCATAGTTTCGACCCTCTCTATTATCTCCTGTTCCGCATCCCGCAATCCACCCAGGATCACGAACAGTAGCGCCATGTCCTCGCGCCGCCGCCCCTGGATCGCCGCCAGCTTGTCGAGCACCACCGACATCACCCGCTCCCGATCCGCATCCGACGTGAGCAGCGCCAGCATGTTGTCCTCGATGTCCGGCGCGGCGAGCAACTCGGCGCCATTCAAGCCCCGCGCGTCAACCAAGTCGTAGTCGAACTTCAGCCGATTCTGCTCGTATGGCCGCTTGTGCCGCATCGGGTCCTTGCCGATGTAGAACAACACCGGATTCACCACCTTGCCCGGAAAGCGGTCCTCGATCTCCATGTAGTTGCCGCACATGCGCCGTGGCAGGTCGCGCTCGTTCTGGCTGTCGATCTCGAGATAGCCGATCTCGCCGCTGACGGTCTCCGGCACCATGTCGGGCCGTTTGTTCTCCACCTGCGGGAGTTCCACACTGTGCCAATGCTTCACTGCTCCGCCGAACAACCTCGGGAAAGCGGCGCTGTGGGGGCGGCCCAGCAGCAGTTTGGCTGTGACGTCGTATCGCTGCGCCATCACTCACTCAGTGGGCGCACGGCGGGAAAATTCTCACGCGGACTCGCGCAAAGATGCCGCGAGTGGCACTCGAGTTGCGTACCCAATGAAATCTGGTATAGTAGGAGAGTTCCCTCCGTAGGTCTTCCCCGAAAGTGGAACGTCAGAATTGGGAGGTGGTCCTGGGTTCGCCCGGTTGACCGCCGTTTGGACCAGTCAACACATGGCCAGAAAATCCGGAAAGAAATATACTGCTGCCGCGCGTCAGGTCGAAGCGCGCCCCTATTCGCTCGAAGAGGCCGTTCCTCTCGTGCAGAAGATCAAGTACGCCAAGTTCGACGAGACTGTCGAGGTCCACATGCGCCTCGGCGTCGACCCCAAGCACGCTGACCAGATGGTTCGCGGCACTGTCGTTCTGCCCAACGGCTTGGGCAAGAGCGTGCGCGTGCTCGTCATTGCCAGCCCCGACAAGCACAAGGAAGCGCAAGAAGCAGGCGCTGATTTCGTGGGCGGCGAGGACATGGTTACCAAGATCCAGTCCGAGAACTGGATCGACTACGAAGCCATCATCGCCACGCCTGATATGATGCGCTCGCTCGCCCGTCTCGGCAAGATCCTCGGTCCGCGTGGCTTGATGCCCAACCCCAAGACTGGCACGGTCACCACCGATGTCGGAAAGGCCGTCAGAGAAACCAAGGCCGGCAAGGTGGAGTTCCGCGTCGACAAAACCGGCGTCATCCATGCTCCCGTGGGCAAGTTGAGCTTTGCCACTCCGAAGTTGCTCGAAAACGCGCAGGTGCTGATCGGCGCTGTGGTCCGAGCCAAGCCCGCCGCCGCCAAGGGCAAGTACGTCAAGAGCGCTACGGTGTGCTCCACCATGGGCCCCGGCATTGCCCTCGATACCACGCCGTACAACCAAAAGCAGGCGTAGCCCGGAGAGACACCGATGAAGAAGAGATCTGAAAAGCAAGACGACGTCAAAAGCCTGAACGAGTTGTTCGGCTCGACGCCCCATATTTTCCTCACCGGCTTCGAAAAGATCACCGTCGCCCAAGACTTCGAGCTGCGCAAGACCATTCGCGCCGCCGGCGGCCGCTACAAGGTGATCAAGAACACGCTCGCCGAAAAGGCGGGCCCGGGCACTCCCGCCGAGCCGGTCATGAAGGGCCTTCGGGGCATGACTTCCATCGCCTATACGCAGGAAGATCCCGTCGCCCTCGCCAAGGCGCTCACCAAGTACGCCAAGGACAACCCGACATTCACTTTCAAAGCGGGCATCGTGGAAGGGCGGGCGTTCGACGTCCGGTCCATCGAAGCCCTGGCGACGATGCCCTCGAAAGAGGAAATCTTCGCCAAACTGCTGTACCTCATCAACGCTCCGGCACAACGGCTCGTTACGGCGATCAACGGCGTGGGCCGCAATCTCGCCGTGGTGGTCGACCAGGGCGTCAAGGAGAACAAGTTTTCCGCGTAGCTCGCGGCGGGCGCCGGGATCTCCGGTTCCCTCGCGGGTGCGCACAACGCATGGCACGGTGCGCTGGCGCCTCGAGTTCAGCGCGGCAAAGATTCATGGTTTGAGGAGTCAATTCAAATGGCGGATATCAACGTAATCGCAGATTCGATCCAGGGCCTCACGCTGCTCGAGGCGTCGCAATTGGTGAAGATGCTCGAAGAGCGCCTCGGCGTCTCGGCTGCTGCCGCAGCCGTGGCTGTGGGTGGCGCCGGCGCGGCCGGTCCGGCTGCCGCTGCCCCAGTGGTGGAAGAGAAGACCGAGTTCACGGTCGTGCTCACCGGCGCGGGCGCCAACAAGATCAACGTCATCAAAGTCGTTCGCGAAGTCACCAGTCTCGGCCTCAAGGAAGCCAAAGACCTGGTCGACGGAGCCCCCAAGAACGTCAAGGAAGGCGTCAACAAAGAAGAGGCCGAGGCGATCAAGAAAAAGTTCGTCGACGCCGGCGCCACCGTCGAGATCAAGTAGTTTCGCCGGTTTGTGTTCCCCACGGCTTGGCCGCTCCCCGTCTTCGTCCCGGCATCGGGCCTCGGCGGGAACGCGGCCAGGCGCGTGGGGACCGGTTATTTTGGTCGTGCCTAGAGGGTGATTTGACGTTTGGCACGATAGTTGCTATGCTGTGAATGTTTCGTCCGGAGTCGGCACTCGGATCTTGCGCGCGTGAATAGTCTTCCAACAGTCACGAGCGGTGGTGTGTCTCGCCACCTGCCTTTCCTTTCGCACAATCCTCTCGTAGCCGAAGTGTGCCACCGCCCGGTGGCTTTCGACCTCCGCACGAACAATATGTCCCCACCGACCTCTTTCATATCGTCCGTTGCCCTCACGCCGATTAGGGCACGAACAGGCAGTCCCTGCTGATCCCGGATTTTCCCGTGTCCCGCCGACCCCGCACGGGATCCCCTCGGATGGCGGAAGTGGTGGCCGGATTTGCCCCGGCCGGACTCGAGGCCCCTGTGGCCAATGGTTAGGAGTTGAGAATGCCGAACTCTTCGAATGGTTCTACCCGCGAACGCGTCGATTTCTCCAAGATCAAGACGTCCATTCCCATCCCGAACCTCATTGAGGTGCAGAAGAAGTCTTACGAGCGCTTCCTGCAAATGGACCTGCTCCCCAACGAGCGCGAAGACCTCGGCCTCCAGAGCGTCTTCGCTTCGGTTTTCCCCATCACTGATTTCCGCGGCCTTTCGCAGCTCGATTTTGTCGATTACTCGATCGGCAACTGGGAATGCAAGTGTGGAGCCCTCAAGGGCCTCCACCACCTGCGCTCCACCTGCCGGAGCTGCGGCGCCTCCATCAAAACGGACCCGTTCCACTCGGGTGAAGTCCTCTGCCAGAAGTGCGGAACCTTCAACCGCAACGTGGTCACCTTCTGCAACCGCTGCGGCGACCCCGCCGGCCTGCAACTGAAGTACGACGTTCCCGAGTGCGAAGAGCGCGGCATGACCTACGCTGCCCCGCTCAAAGTCACTATCCGCCTCACCGTCTACGACAAAGACGCCGAAACCGGCGCCAAGACCGTTCGCGACATCAAGGAGCAGGAAGTCTTCTTCGGCGAAATCCCGCTGATGACCGACAACGGCACCTTCATCATCAACGGCACCGAGCGCGTCATCGTCAGCCAGTTGCACCGCTCCCCCGGCGTATTCTTCGAACGGATCGTCGCCCAGGGTTACTTCCTCGGCAAGATCATCCCCTACCGCGGCTCCTGGGTCGAGTTCGAATACGACAACAAGAACCTCCTCTACGTCCGCATTGACCGCAAGCGCAAGTTCTACGGCACGGTGTTTCTCCGCGCTCTCGGCCTCAAGACGGATTCCGACATTATCAAGGCCTTCTACCAGGTCCGCACGCTCTCGCTGAAGGGCGGCAAGATCATGTGGAAGCTGGCCGAGCGGCCCGCCGAAAAGGACAAGTCCGCCAACCTCCCCACCGATCCGTTGATCGGCCTGAAGCTCTCGCACGCCGTGGTCAAGGGCGGCGAAACCGTCGTCCCCCAGGGCCGCAAGATCACCAACTCGGTCTATCGCGACATGATGAAGGCCAAGGTGGATCACGTCGAGGTGGCCACGAACGATATCGAAGGCGCTCTGGTCGCCGCCGACGTCGTCGACATGGAAACCGGCGAAATCCTCGTCGAAGCCAATCACGAACTCACGCCCGCGCTCATCAGCCGCATGATCGACGCCGGCATTTCGAGCGTCGAGATCTTCTTCCCCGATCGCGATGACGTCGGCAACGTCGTCTCTGCCACCCTGCGCAAGGATGCCGTCAAGGCGCAGAATGACGCGCTGCTCGAAATCTACCGCAAACTGCGCCCCGGCGATCCGCCCACGGTCGACACCGCCACCCAACTCTTCCAGGGCATGTTCTTTGACCCGCGCAAGTATGACTTCTCGCGCGTGGGCCGCATGAAGTTCAACATCAAGCTGCACGACAAAGCCGAGGCCACCTCGCTCGACAAGCGCACGCTCGATCAAGACGACTTCATCAACACCATCACCTACTTGCTCAAACTCCGCAAGTACGCCGGACAGCCCGATTCGTCTTACCGCGTCGACGACATCGACCACCTCGGCAACCGCCGCGTCCGCGCCGTCGGCGAACTGCTCGAAAACCAGTTCCGCATCGGCCTGGTGCGCATGGAGCGAGCCATCAAGGAAAAGATGTCGGTCTACCAGGAAATGTCCACGGCCATGCCGCATGACCTGGTGAACGCCAAGCCCGTCATGGCCGCCATCCGCGAGTTCTTCGGCTCGAGCCAGCTCTCGCAGTTCATGGACCAGACCAACCCGCTCTCGGAAATCACCCACAAGCGGCGTCTGTCGGCCCTTGGACCAGGCGGTCTGTCCCGCGAACGCGCCGGCTTCGAAGTGCGTGACGTACACCCCACGCACTACGGCCGCATCTGCCCCATCGAGACCCCCGAAGGTCCGAACATCGGTCTCATCTCGTCGCTCTCCTGCTTTGCCCGCATCAACGAGTACGGCTTCATCGAAAGCCCCTACCGCCGCATCATCGACGGTGGACTCACCGACGAAGTGAAGATCCTCAACCCGGGCGACACCAGCTACAAAGTCGGCGACGTCATCGGCCGCGGCGACATGGAGAAGGCGAACACCGCCACCAAGAAGCAGACCGCCGAATACGAAGCCTACTGCGAGTACCTATCGGCTTGGGAAGAGGACCGCTACGTCATCGCTCAGGCCAACGTCGAAATCGACAAGAACCAGCGGATCTCGAATGATCTCGTCACTGCGCGCCAAGCCGGCAATTTCGCCATCCGCCAGCGCGACGAAATCGAGTTCATGGACGTCAGCCCCAAACAACTCGTCTCGGTAGCCGCGTCGCTGATTCCGTTCCTCGAGAATGACGACGCCAACCGCGCGCTCATGGGTTCGAACATGCAACGCCAGGCCGTTCCGTTGCTCCGTGCCGAAGCTCCGTTCGTCGGAACCGGCATGGAAAAGGTGACTGCCCGTGACTCGGGCGCCGTCGTCATCTGCAAGCGCGCCGGCGTGGTGGATTCGGTCGACTCCGAACGCATCATTGTCCGCGTGGAAGGTAACGTCCACGAAGGACAGATGTCGCGCGAAGTCGGCGCCGACATCTACACGATGACGAAGTTCAAGCGCTCGAACCAGAACACCTGTATCAACCAGAAGCCCATCGTCAAGGCCGGCGACCGCGTCCGCAAAGGCGACGTGCTCGCCGACGGCCCTTGCACCGACATGGGCGAGTTGGCCCTCGGCCGTAACGTCCTGGTGGCGTTCATGCCCTGGCGCGGCTACAACTTCGAAGACGCCATCGTGGTGAGCGAGAAGCTGGTCAAAGAGGACTACTACACCTCGATCCACATCGAGGAGTTCGAACTCGAAGCTCGCGACACCAAGCTCGGCCCCGAGGAAATCACCCGCGACATTCCCAACATCGCCGAAAGCTTCCTCAAGAACCTCGACGAAAGCGGCATCATCCGCATCGGCGCGCAGGTCAAGCCCGGCGACATCCTCGTCGGCAAAGTGACGCCGAAGGGCGAAACGCAGTTGACCCCGGAAGAAAAGCTCCTCCGCGCGATCTTCGGCGAAAAAGCCGGTGACGTCAAAGACGCCTCGCTCTACTGCCCGCCCGGCATCGAAGGCACCGTCGTCGACTGCAAAGTGTTCTCGCGCAAGGGCGCCGAACTCGACGAGCGTTCCAAGTGGATCCTCGAACAGCAGATCGAACGGCTCCACCGCAACCTCCACGACGAAAAGCGCATCCTCAACGACGAGCGCGCCAAGCGCCTCATCGGCTTGTTCGACAACCAGGAACTGCAGGCCGATCTGCACGACGAAAAGACCAACAAGAAGCTCCTCTCCAAGGGCACCATCATCACCCGCGACGTGGTGGAAAAGCTCAAGGCGCGCGACCTCAAGCGCATGCGCCTCAAGGAGAAGGACGCCCGCCTCAACGAGCGCATCGACGAGATCGAGGAGATGACCTCGCGTCAGATCGCCGTGCTCGAGAAGATCACGGAAGAAAAGATCGCCAAGCTCAAGAAGGGCGATGAACTCCCGCCCGGCGTCATCAAGATGGTGAAGTGCTACATCGCGATGAAGCGCAAGCTGAGCGTCGGCGACAAGATGGCCGGCCGCCACGGAAACAAGGGCGTCATCGCGCGCATCGTTCCCGAAGAGGACATGCCCTATCTGCCCGACGGCACTCCGGTCGAAATCGTTCTCAATCCCCTCGGCGTGCCTTCCCGTATGAACGTGGGTCAGATTCTCGAAACCCACTTGGGCTGGGCCGCCCGCGCGCTCGGGCTGCACTTTGCAACCCCCGTGTTCGACGGCGCGAGCGAGCACGATATCAAAGCCCAGTTGACCAAGGCGAACCTGCCTACCTCGGGCAAGATCAAGCTTTACGACGGCATGAGCGGAACCGTGTTCGAACAGCCCGTCACGGTCGGCTACATCTACATGCTGAAGCTGTCCCACCTGGTGGACGACAAGATTCACGCCCGATCCATCGGACCCTACTCGCTCATCACCCAGCAGCCGCTCGGTGGCAAGGCGCAGTTCGGCGGACAGCGCTTCGGCGAAATGGAAGTCTGGGCGCTCGAAGCCTACGGCGCGGCCTACGTGCTGCAGGAACTGCTCACGGCGAAGTCCGACGACGTCTACGGACGCGCCAAGATCTACGAAGCGATCGTCAAGGGCGAGGCGGCGGCCGAACCGGGCGTACCCGAGTCGTTCAACGTCCTGATCCGCGAACTGCAATCGCTGTGTCTCGACGTCGAGTTGATGAAGCGGCCCACCGAGATGGTGGACACCGCGATGGCGGCCGACTAAGGCCGGGCGAAAGAAGCAGGAGGCAACATGTATCGATCTTCCCCCTACGATCGGACGAACCTGATCGCCGATTTCGATTCGATTCGCATCTCGCTCGCCTCTCCCGAGAAGATCCGGAGTTGGTCTCACGGCGAAGTCACCAAGCCCGAGACCATCAACTACCGGACCTTCAAGCCCGAGCGCGACGGCCTGTTCTGCGCCCGCATCTTCGGCCCCATCGCCGACTGGGAGTGCTTGTGCGGCAAGTACAAGCGCATGAAGCACCGCGGCGTCATTTGCGACAAGTGCGGCGTCGAAGTCACCCTCTCTCGCGTGCGCCGCGAACGGCTGGGCCACATCGAACTGGCCAGCCCCTGCTCGCACGTGTGGTTCTTCAAGGGCCTACCCTCGCGCATCGGCTACCTGCTCGACATCACTCTGCGTGATCTCGAACGCGTGCTCTACTTCGAAGCCTACGTCGTGGTGGACCCGGGCGAGGTGGCTGACCTCTCGCGCGGCGAAGTCATGACCGACGAAAAGAAGCGCCAACTCGACGAAGAGTTCCGCGGCAAATACGTCGCCATGATGGGCGCCGAAGGCATCAAGGAACTGCTCAAGAAGGTGGACGTCGAAGCCCTCTCGGTGGAAATCCGCGAGCGCATGAAGACCGAGCAGTCGCAGCAAAAGAAGCTGAAGTTCGCCAAGCGCCTGCGCGTGGTCGAGAGCTTCCGCAAGTCGGGCAACAAGCCCTATTGGATGATCCTCGACGTGCTCCCGGTCATCCCGCCGGAACTGCGTCCGCTCGTGCCGCTCGATGGCGGCCGCTTCGCCACGTCTGACCTGAACGACCTCTACCGCCGCGTGATCAACCGCAACAACCGGTTGAAGAAGCTCATCGAACTCCACGCTCCCGACGTCATCGTGCGCAACGAAAAGCGCATGCTGCAGGAAGCCGTCGACGCTCTGTTCGACAACGGCCGCCGCGGCCGCGTGCTGCGTGGCGCCAACAACCGCCCGCTCAAGTCGCTCTCTGACACCCTCAAGGGCAAGCAGGGCCGCTTCCGCCAGAACCTGCTCGGCAAGCGCGTCGACTACTCCGGCCGCTCCGTCATCGTCGTCGGACCCGAACTCAAGCTCCACCAAGCCGGTCTTCCCAAGAAGATGGCCCTCGAGCTCTTCAAGCCCTTCATCTATCACCGCCTCGAACAGCGCGGACACTGCACCACCATCAAGCAAGCCAAGGAATTGGTGGAACAACAGGACCCGGTGGTCTGGGACATTCTCGAAGAAGTCATTCGCGACCATCCGATCCTGCTGAACCGCGCCCCCACCTTGCACCGCTTGGGCATTCAGGCCTTCGAGCCCGTGCTCGTGGAAGGCAAGGCGCTCCGCATCCATCCGCTCGTGTGCACGGCCTTCAACGCCGACTTCGACGGCGACCAGATGGCGGTCCACATTCCGCTGTCTCCCGAAGCGCAGATCGAAGCGCACACGCTGATGCTCGCGGCCAACAACATCCTGTCTCCCGCGCACGGAGCGCCCATCGCCGTTCCATCGCAGGACATGGTGCTCGGCCTCTACTATCTGACCAAGGCTCGCAAGAAGACCAAGGGCGAAGGCCGCACGTTCGCCTCCACCGATGACGTGCTGATCGCGCTCGAAATGGGCGAAGTGGAAACGCTCACGCCCATCAAGCTGCGCTACACCGGCCGCGTGATCGACCTCACCACGGCCTACGACAGCCAGGACATCATCCACACCGAGCCCGTCGAGTACAACAAGCAGAACATGGACACCACCGTCGGCCGCGTCATCCTCAATGACGTGCTGCCCGACGCCATGCCCTTCATCAACGGACTGCTCAAGAAGAAGGGCCTCACGCAGCTCGTGCAGTACTGCTACCTGAAGCACGGCCTGCAGGTGACCGTGCAGATGCTCGACGAGATCAAGAGCCTCGGGTTCCTCTACGCCACCCGCGCCGGCATCTCCATCGGCATCGACGACATGGTTGTTCCGCAGAGCAAAATCGCTCTGGTGCGCGAAGCCGAAAAGGCCGTCATGGAGGTCCGCAACCAGTACCTCGAAGGCGCCATCACCCAAGGCGAGCGCTACAACAAGATCATCGAAATCTGGTCGAAGGTGACCGAACGCGTCTCCGAGGAGATGTTCAAGCGCATGGAAGAGGACGACCGTTCCGGCGCTTATCTCAACCCGATCTACATCATGGCGGACTCCGGCGCCCGCGGTTCGCGCCAACAGATTCGCCAGCTCTCCGGTATGCGCGGCCTCATGGCCAAGCCCTCCGGCGAAATCATCGAGACCCCCATCACGGCCAACTTCCGCGAAGGCCTCAACGTGCTGCAGTACTTCATCTCCACGCACGGCGCACGCAAAGGCTTGGCCGACACCGCTCTCAAAACGGCGGACTCTGGTTACCTCACCCGCCGCCTGGTCGACGTGGCCCAAGACGTCATCATCAGCGAGACCGATTGCGGCACCGCCGAAGGCATCGACGTCGAGGCGATCACCGAAGCCGGCGAGACCATCGAACGGCTCTCTGACCGCATCGTCGGCCGCGTGGCTCTCGAAGACGTGATGGACTACGAGGGCAACGTCATCGTCGGCGCCAATCAGGAAGTGACCGAAGAAATCTCCACTCAGGTGGAAAAGGCCGGAATCGAGCGAGTCAAAATCCGCTCGGTGCTCACTTGCGAATCCCGCCGCGGCGTGTGCGAGCTCTGCTACGGCCGCAACCTCGCCACCGGCCGCCTCGTCGAACGCGGCGAAGCCGTGGGCGTCATCGCGGCGCAGTCGATCGGCGAACCCGGAACCCAGCTCACCATGCGTACGTTCCACATCGGCGGCGCGGCCACCCGTGCGGCCGAGCAGTCGACGCAAGACGCCAAGAGCAACGGTTTCGCGAAGTATATCGGCATCAACACCATTCGTAACGCCAAGGGCGAACTGGTGGCGATGAACCGCAACGGCATCGTGGCCGTCGTGGACGACAAGGGGCGCGAAAAAGAGCGTTACCAGGTGGTTTACGGCGCCAAGATCCTGGTGGCCGACGGCGACCCCGTCAAGGCCAACCAGGTGCTGCTCGAGTGGGATCCCTACACCTTCTCGATCCTTACCGAACTGAGCGGCGTCGTGAAGTTCCGCGACATGGTCGACGGTGTCACCATGCACGAGCAGGTGGACGAAATCACCGGCTTGTCGCAGTGGGTCATCACGGACTCGCCCGATCAGAAGCAACTCCCGCAAATCATCGTGGCTCCGGCCGGCCATCACTCCCGTAGCGAGGAAAAGCGCTACCTGATGCCGACCCACGCCCACCTCATGGTGAGCGATGGCGACGAGGTCCACGCCGGCGACGTGCTGGCCAAGATCCCGCGCGCCACCACCAAGACCAAGGACATCACGGGCGGTCTGCCGCGCGTGGTGGAGCTGTTCGAAGCCCGCAAGCCGCGTGAAACTGCCGTGATCGCCGAGATCAACGGCACGGTGAAGTACGGCGAAATCAGCAAGGGCTACCGCAAGATCTACATCGAGTCGGAAGACGGCCACGAGAAGCGTGAGTACGCACTGCCGCGCGGCGTCCACATCCGCGTGCAGGAAGGCGAGCGCGTCACGGCCGGCGAGCCGCTCATGGATGGTCCGCTCAACCCGCATGACATCCTTCGCGTCAAGGGACAGAAGGAACTGCAGAAATACCTCGTGAACGAAATTCAAGAGGTGTACCGTCTGCAGGGCGTCAACATCAACGACAAGCACCTGGAAGTGATCTCGCGCCAGATGATGCGCTGGGTGAAGGTCACCGACATCGGCGACACCGAGTTCCTGCCCGAGGAAGTGGTGGACAAGTTCAAGTTCCGCGAAGAGAACGATCGCGTTCTCGCCGCGGGCGGGCGACCCGCGATGGGGCAGGGAATGCTGCTCGGCATCACCAAAGCTTCGCTGTCGACCGACTCGTTCATCTCCGCCGCGTCGTTCCAGGAGACCACGCGAGTCCTCACCGAAGCCTCGATCAACGGCAAGGTGGACTACCTCCGCGGCCTCAAGGAAAACGTGATCATGGGCCGGCTGATTCCGGCCGGCACCGGCATGGACTACTATCGCCGCGTCAAGATCGCGGGCGAAGACGTGGTGGAAGAAGAGCAACTGCCCGAGGCCGAACTCGGGATGGTGGAAGGGATTCCGGGGTACGACGACGAAACCCGGAACCTGTTCGCTGGGGGGCTGGATGCCGAGACGGGTCCAGAAGAGGAGCCTTTGGCGGAAGTCGAGTAGTCCAGAGTCAGTTCAGAACAGAAGGGCGGGGCTTCGGCTCCGCCCCTTTTCCGTTCAGGGTGGCTTCAGTCCCGCACTCTTCACTTTGAACCTCTCCTGTAGCCTTGTAGCTCACGCTTCAGCGTGCCGACGGGCACTTCAGTGCCCCTTCCAACGCCTCTGCTTCCAAAAATGAAGACTGGACTATTGGGCTTCAGCCAAGCACTTCAGTCCCGCTGTTCGCTTGATTGATGAACGGCGGCGCGGCACCTTGTGTCGGCAATTGGCTACACTGATACAGTGGCGAGTGAGCGGGAGACACTTGAAACGGGGAGATCTTGGAAATACTATCTGCGGCAGCGACTCGCCGTCACCGGAGAAACCTGGGAGTTGTGGCAAGGGTTTCGTGAAATCGCCATGGTTCGCTACAAGTGCGGGGCAGACGTTCTCAGATTCGACGGCGAATGGCTCGGATGGCGATGGTTTTCGCCGAACTGGCTTGAAGTCACGATCCCTGCTCAAATCGAACTTGCGGGGCGGCAACTCGAAGATCATGAGGTGGCAGCTTTCTCTGCGCGGATGCACTATGCTTTGGTGTCGATGAAACTGCTCAATGCCGTTGTACACTTGAAGCCCTGTCCGCCGCTGTCGGAATCGGAACGTGAGGCGGTGCTGCGCGAGTTCCAGGAGTGGATGCCGCGCCGGGATTGGAAGGTCGTGGTTGATCGCGATGCTGAGAGGTTGAAGATCAGGCCGAATCTGCGCCGGAGGTTCAGACTCCGCAAAACGGACGGGCACGAGATTGTTGATCAAGGCGCATGGGTGGCGAAAGCGTTTCACGCGCTGCTATACAATGGTGTCGACTACACCGTCCTCTTTGTCGGCGAGCGGGCGGGAGTGACTTCGACTTGGCTCGCTGAAGTGGAGTGGTGAGATGATGCCTCCGCCCGGGTACTCCCACGACCATCGCGAGCGCAGCAGCCTCGCTCATGCGCGAGCAACCGGATTCCAAATCCGCTAGTGTAGAACGTAGGACACGACAATGCCGATTCAACTCAGCCCCGAACAGGAACAACGCCTGCAAGCTGTGGTCGACACCGGAGTCTATCCATCTGCGGAGGCAGCGCTCGACGCCGCACTCGCCGGCGTCGAGAACACGGCCCTTCATGGCTTTGAGGGGTCGCCGCAGGAACTGGAGGCGCTCCTCTCGGAGGGACTGGAAGGCGAGCCGATCGCGGCGGACGAGGCGTTCTGGGGTCAGCTTTTCCACGAGACCGACGGGATGGTCTCCGAGCACCTGACCCGGAAAACTCCTGCGTGAAAGTCGAGGTTTCCCCGAAAGCCAGGGCCGATATCATTCGGCAGTTCCGCTACTACTTGGTGACTCAGGAGGTGCCGCATGTGGCGGTCCGCTTCCGTAAGGCGGTGTTCGAGACTATCGAGGACCTGCGCCGGAACTATCGGATTGGAAAACCTGTTGTCGAGGTCCGGGTAGGCATGCGCTCCTGGCCAGTCCGCGGCTTCGAGTCGATTCGGCTCTACTACCGCGATACGTCCAACGGATTGTGCGTAGTGCGGATCTTGCACGGCGCGCAAAATGTCAGAAGAATCCTGGCGCGCGAGAAGTAGCGTTACGTTCGCGCGGATACTGGCGCCCGCGTCTCAATAGCGATCACGCCCCCCCGCAGCGCTCTCCGCCAGAAATTCCCGCCAAAGTGTATCGAGCTTGGCCCCGCAATGCCGCTCGAACAATTCCATCCGGAAACGCCGCTCGAACAACGCGACGCTGAGCTTCTGCACGATATCCTTGCTCTTGCGCGTCTCCAACCAAAGTAGAAATGCAGCCGCGACAGTGTAGCCGTGCCGATAACCCTTCCCCGGCCTCACTCGCCGTGGCCGGTATTCGCCGTCCGGCCTCACCCGCTTCTTCTGTAATCCGAATAAGTAAGGCTGCGTTTCCGTGTAGCCGGTGAAAAATCCCTGCTTGTCCAACTGAAGCCGGGGCGCATTGGTCTTCGTGAAGTAAGTGTAAGTCACATAGTCCGCGATTCCCTCGGACAACCACACCAGCGAGCCCGGAACCGGCGCATGGTTCTGCACCACGTGCGTCAGTTCGTGGATCGCCACGGCGCGATAGTCGAGAGCCGCCGGCGTCTTCGCTTCCGTGGAGGAAAGATGCATGGTCCACACCCGGCTTTTCGTGTTCATCGTCGCGTAACCCGACTCGGGCTGCTCTTTGAAAACCAAGCGCACCTCCGCGGGATCGCCCCGATCCAGCGCGCCGAAAAGCAGACTCGCGATCTTCGGGTACCACTCTTCGCAGTCCGCCCGGATGACGCTGGCGTATGAGGCGACCTCAGGATCCGTAAACTCAACCGAAAAGCGCGGCGACTTCGGCTCTGCCCCCTGCGCATACAATGCGAGCAATGCACACAGCGCCATCCGAGCCGAAACCCGCCAGTCAGCACTCACCCCTATAGCCTACAGGCTTCTCGAACTCACCGCCAATTCTTACAAGCTAGAAACGTCGGCGGCAACGCCAGCCGATCCCCAATATCCGCCGCCAGCCGGACCCCTCGATCGAACGCATCCGACGCGAGCCCGTACCCCAGCCTCGGCGTAAGCTGATGCATCACCGCCAGCGCCCCCGCCACCATCGGCGTGCTGAAGCTCGTGCCCCAAGCCGCCGCGTAGTTGTTCCCCGGATACGTCGTGATCACCGCCTCGCCCGGAGCCGCCACCTTCGCGCAATCGCCGTAGTTACTAAAAGGGCTCCGCCGGTCAGAGTAATTCGTACTCGCCACGCCGAACACACCCGGCAGCGCGGCCGGATAGACTTTCTTCTCTTTTCCGTCATTGCCAGACGATGCCACCGGCAAAACGCCCTTGCTCCGCGCGTAAGCAATCGCAGCGGTCAACTCCGTCGAAGGAGAGTCGAAGTCGAAACTCATGTTGATCACATCGGCGCCGTGATCCGCCGCGTAGTAAATCGCACGCACGATATCGGCGAGTTTGGCTGACCCGTCCGCCCGAAACGCCTTCAAGGGCAGGATCCGCGCCGTCGGCGCAACCAGGTGCACCAACCCAGCCACCATCGTCCCGTGCCCGAACGCCTTCGGAAGCCTGCTATCGAGAATGGCCACCGTCGACTGGTCCAGGATCGCCACTGTCGATTGATCCAAGATCGCCACGGTTGACTGGCTCAGCCTGATCGGAAAATTCTTCGAATCGAGAATCGCTACGGTCGACTGATCGAGAATCGCTACCGTCGATTGGTCCAGGTCCGCGAACTCGGAAGCCGTGCCAGGAGCGTTCCGCGTGAAGTCGTACCCCGGCAGCAGCACGTCGCGCAGCGCCGGATGCTTCTCGTCCACGCCCGTGTCGATGATCGCCACCACGCCGGCGCCGTTTGGATACGCGGCCCGCGCCTCCGCAGCGCCGATGATCCGCGCCGCGGGCTGATCCACATAGCTCGCTCTCACCATCGCACCGAAGAAACGCACCGGCGGGCGAGGAATCAGTTGCTCCCCGAGCGGCTCCACCGGACCCTTCGGCGCGGGATCGGTATCGCCCGCCCGCACTTCGCTATTGGACTCTACCTCGATCACTCCCGGCTCGTGATTGAGCGCCTTCAACTCGGCGGCCGTCAGCGGACCGGCCGAAGTAATTGCGTAGGCGGTGTGCGTGCTGTCGTGCCAACTGGAGTCGATGAGGAAGTGGTAGCGCGAAGCCAGGTGCGCGGCATCGGCGCCGAGCTTGGTCTCGAGGATGTAGCTTGCGCCGAACGCGGGAATCGCGAGCCATGCGGCGACGCTCAGCGAGCCCCACACGATCCGTGCCTTTCTCATTTCGATCGATCTTCCTCCTCGCTGGGTAGCTTCACGTCAATGCGCTTGCCTTGGCCCACCAGACCGAAGTGAAGCGTGGTGGCTCGCGAAGTCGGCCTTTGGAGGACGAATTCTCCGAACCGGTTGGTTTCCGTCTCTCCCAGCAACTTTCCCGCCACTCGCAGTTGTACCACCACCCGGTCGAGACCCACAGCAGGGTCTTCCGCCGAGATCTGGCCCACGATTTCACTCACGTCACCCGAGGTTTCGTCTTCCCCCAACTCCAAATCGATGGAGAACGCTCCGGCCTTGTACACCCGGCGTTCCGATGCGGAAGCCGCCCCCCGCACTCCCATGGGCAGCAGGTCCCCCGTACCCGCGAACACGAGACTTGCCGCCAACGCCTCCAGCCGATCGAACCAGCCGGCAAGCTCGGTCCGCGCCTGTGGGGGCGCGAAGATCTCCTTCGCCGCGGCAACCAGCTCCGCGGGAGGCTCCACTGCGCCAGCCGCCAGCGCCGTCACCGTCCGCAGCCACTCCACTTCGCCCGCGCACCCGCCGCAGCCGCTCTCGAGATGAGCTTCCATGCTGGCGCGCAACGGCTCCGGTGTAATGCCGCGTACGAAATCAGCCCACTGCTCCGCTTGGTACTGTTTGCAAATCAACCTGAGACCCGCTTCCTTGTATGAGGGTATCGTCCCATCGGAAAAATATACCTGATCTAGAAAAAATTTCCTGCCCCCACGAGGATGAACGGTGCCCAATAGTAGGGGTGCGGCCGCTCGGCCCGGACCTCCGCACTCGCCCGCCGCAGCGCCCCCGCCGGATCGCTCCCCCCGGCCAGCGCCCGATAGAACGCGCCCATGAACGCAGCGGTACACTGGTCGTCCACTTCCCAGAGCGATACCAGCAGATTGCGGGCGCCCGCGGCCAGGAAGCCACGCATCAGCCCCAGCAATTCATCGCCCCCTACCGAAACGCTGCGGCCGGTGCTGCACGCCGAGAGCGTCACCAGCCCGGCGTTCAGGCGAGCCCGCGTGAGGTCCATCAGGCTCAGCCGCCCATCGGCCAGTTGGATGAACGAGAACATCGGGTTGTCGCGGCGAAAAGTCCCGTGTGCGGCGAGATGCAGCACGGAGCAACGGCTCGCCGCTTCGCGAAAGACAGCCATCGTCGCTTCCTGCCCGTCCGCCAGTCTCGCATCGCCGAGCAAGCTGGCCACTGACCTCGCCTCTTCTTCGATCTTCGGGTTGAGCGGATCCGGGACGGCGATCACCCAGTTGCCCGCCGCGGGCAGCGCCTGGCGCGCTTGGCACGCCGCCCAAACCGCCGCGCTCGGAGCATGCAGCAACTCCACGTCTTCCACCACCGCGCGGCCATCGCGCTCCAGCGCCGCGAACGGAACGCCGTGCAGAAAGCGATGCGGCGCGATAATCCACCGCCGATACCGTGCCAACTCGCGATGCGTGTCTCCCAGCAAAGCCGAATGCAGCGTCGCCAAATGATATCGGACCGATTCCAGGTCGAACGCGGAAGCTCCTGCTACCGGAACCACACGGTACTTGCCCAACTGGAACTGCAGCAGCTTGAGCGAATGCCGGATCGCTTGGATCGACCCGAGCCGCACCACGCCGGTCTGCTCGCGTGTGACGCGGAACAAGTAGAGCCGTCCCCGGCATTCGAAATATTCGAGGAGCGCCGTATCGGCGGGGATCGCGCTGCGAATCTGTTCCGCACTCCAGCCCTTGGCTGTTGCGGCGTCCTGTTCGCGGCGCTCGGCGCGCAATCGCAACAACTCCGCCTCCATCGCGCGGGCCTTGGTGCGCAGTTCCGCCACCGGAGCCATCGGATTGCCCGCGCGCTGCATCAGGAGCGCGAGTTCAATCTGGCGATAACAGGAGTTGAGGTCCCTGCGAAGCGGCTCTAGTTCGGCTGGCTCATCTTCGGATTCCGAACCTGTGTTGACGTCGAGCAGCCGGTCGGCGAGACTCCGCGACTTCGCCTGCTGCACCAACATGAGCGCTCGGTCGACGCTGCCGGGCTCGGCCGCGAGCGGCGCTTCCAGATGCAGCGCGATCAGCCCTTCGTAGACGGCCAGTTTGTCTTTCAGGATCGAGATGCGCAGGTCTTCCGAATCGAGCCGCCCGCGCAGATCTTCCAGTTCATGCCGCGCGGCCTCATAGCAGGCGAGCGCTTCCCGCGACCGGCCAGACGCCTCTTCCGCCTCGCCCTCGAGCAACTTGGCGTGAAATCGCAGCGACGGCGGAGCCTCTTCGCCCAACCGCCCGAGCGCTTGCCGGCTGATGGCGCGCGCGCGATCGGGCAAACCTTCTCGAAGCCAAAGCCGCCCCTCGAGAATCTGACAGTGTGCGGCCCGGCCCGGCATGCGCGTATGCGCCAGCGTACGCCACGCCAGTGAGCACAAGCGTCGCGATGCGGAATCCTTGCCGGCGCGAAACGCCAGAATCGCCCGGAACAAGTCGATCAGTGCGGGCCACACCTCATTCTGCTCTTTGGCGAACAAGTCGCGAGCGTACGCGAGAATCTTGTCGGGCTCTCGGAACTCGCCTCTCTGGCTGCGTGCCACGGCAAGGCTCACCAGCGCTTTGGCGCGCTCGTACCGTAGCCCCAACTCATCGAAGCTCGCCGCCGCGCGCCGCGCGAGCGTCTCCCCTTCTTGCGTCAGATTCAGCTCGAGTGACATCTCGGCTTCATCCAGATCACACAAAGCCGCGTGGTAGGCGTCGCCAGTCTGCTCACAGTGTTGTCGCGAAACCTGGTACAGCCGGCGTGCTTCGGCGTAGTCGCCGCGCAGGAAATGCAGGTAGGCGATGTTGTAGTCGGCTTGCGCGGCCAGTGGCGCCAGCCCGTGATCCGCGCAATGGTCGCGCGCTTGCGTGTAGGCCGCGAGTGCTTCTTGAAACTCGCCCAGGTTGGTGAGCGAAACAGCGAGATTACTCAGCACGGCCGCGATGTCTTTGGCGTCGCCCGCTTGCTGGAAACCCTCGAGCGCCCGGCGATAGCGAGCCACTGCTTCTCGTGCCCGATCCTGCCGGAAATAGATGTTGCCCGCGTTGCTGTCGAGCCGTGCTAGCCGCAGCACGTCGCCCGTTTCGAGGAACACCTTCTCCGCCTCGGCGGCCCACTGGTGCGCCTCGTCATAGCGCGAGAGCAGGATCAGCGACTGCAGCGCGCTCGATTGCGTCCGCGCGCGCTCGGCGGCCAAGCCCGCCTCTGCGAACAACGCGGCAGCGGCCCTGTAGTGCTCCACCGCATCCGAATACCCGCCCTGTGAATACGCCACGTGCGCCGAGCCTCGCCGCGCATACGCCGCCATCGCCGCGTTTCCCGGATGCAGCGCAGCCAGTTCCACACCGGCCGCTTCGAACTGCCGGGCCGCGCGCGGATCGGAGTAGAGCAGCGACACGAGGCGAGACTGCAGCAATGCTGCGCCATCGGCGGGCGCGGTGCCGAGCAAGGCAGCCCGCTCGGAAGCCTCGCCACAAAGCGCGAGCTGGTCCAGCCAATCAGCGCTGCTCATGAATCCACTCCCAGATCTTTGAACCGCTCGCGAGCCTTCTTGAGGTACGGAGTGATGCGGAGACAATAGGCGAGCACCGCCGCTCGCTCGGAAGCATCGCCGCACAGCGCGAGTGGTTCCAGCCAAGCGGCGCTGTTCACGAGTCTACTCCCAGCTCTTTCAAACGCTCGCGAAGCTTCTTGAGGCACCGCCCGCGAATGAACCCGATGGAGCCCTCCGCCAGACCCAGCCGCTTGGCCACGTCGGCATACGGCACCGGTGGATGCTCGAAGAACAAAACCCGCACCAGCATCCGGCATCGATCCGGCAGCCCTTCGATCGCCACGTGCAACAGATGTTCGCGTTCCACCTCCTGATGCAACGCTTGCGGACCCGGCGCCGGATCGGGCACTGCCATCGCGGCGTCGGGCTCGCCCTGAGTCTTCTGCATTCGCTTCTTGTGGAGCAGGCATCGCCGCGAAGTCGCCGTCAACAACCACGAGCGCAGCGATGCCGCTTTTTGCAGATGGTCGAGATCGCGATAGAGATCGAGCCAGACGTTTTGGAACACATCCGCCGCTTCTTCCGGAGGAAGCTGATAGCGCACCGGTACCGAGTAGACCATTCGCGAATAGCGATCCACTAGCGCATCCCACGCTTCTTGATCTCCCGCGCGGCATGCCGCGATCAACTGCACATCGTCTTGCGAACGATACGCCTTCTTGCTCATTTGTCCTGCCCGAGGTACAACTCGGCGGCGTTCCAAAGCGTGTAATGATCCAGCCGCGCGGGCCTGAAGTTGCCCACCCTCCCGCGTTGCGCGGTCACCACGTGTGGACTCACGAGAAAAATCATCGGCTGCTCGCGCTCGATGATGCCGAGCGCGCGATGGTAGAGTCCGCGCCTGCGAGCCGGATCCACAGTGACCATTTGATCTTGCATCAGGCGGTCGAGTTCGGCCTCCCAGGCGGTGGCCGGCTTCGCTTGATTCGGATTCCACAGATGCATCCCGCCCGAAGAGAGCCACACATTCATTTCCGGATTCGGATCGGCGTCACCGCCGCCCAAGCCGAGCAGCACGGCGTCGAACTGGCGCGTGTTCAGTACCCGCTCGAGCAACGAACGGAACTCGAGCGTCACCACCTGCGCCTTGACGCCGAGTTCCTTCCAATCGGCGGCCACCAGATTCGCCATGCGGATCCGCTCGGCGCTGCTCGCGCTCACCAGCAGAGTGAACTCCACGGGCTTCCCAGCCGCGTCAACCAACTCCGTGTGTGCGTTCCAACGGAATCCAGCCGAAGACAGCCTCCTCTTCGCATCGGCGATCGCGTGATTCGGCGACCATTGCGGCGCCCTGAACCAAAGCTCGTTACCCGGGCTCACCGGACCCCAAATCGGAGCCGCGCGACCTTCGTACACCACGCGCGCCATCGCGCGCCGATCCACGGCCGCCGAAAGCGCCTTGCGAAACTCGGTGGAATGATAGGGCCGCGCGGTGCCTGAGAACGAGAGATTGAAGCATACGAAGTTGTACTCGAGGCTCGGACCCGAATCACTCACCGGCAAATGTCGCGATCCCAGATATCCGATCGCCTGAGGCTGCAAGCGGTTCAATATGTCGAGCCGCCCAGAAACAAACCACGCCAGTTGTGTTTCTTCATCCGGAAGCAGCCGGAACTCGATTCCGTCGAGATACGGGCGGTCCTTTTGCCAATAGTAAGGATTGCGTTCGAGCACTACCGCCTCGCCCGCGCGATACTCCTTCAATCGAAACGGGCCCAGCCCCGCGATCTCCGCGGGCGCGGCCGCGAGCGTCCAAGCTTGCCTCAGCGTACCCGCCTTCCAAGCAGCTTCCAGCCGATGCCGTGGCAGAATCGCGATCGAGTCGAACAGCCGGTCGCCTGCCGCGTATGGCTCGGGGAACTCCACCTCCACGGCGAGCGGACCCTTCGTGCGAACCACGATCGGCTTTCCGTGGAGCACGAGCAGATCTCGTTGCGCTGAAGCCACCGCCGGGTCGAGATGCGCCGCGAACGTGAAGGCCACATCGTCTGACGCGAACGGATGCCCGTCAGAGAACTTCACGTTCGGCCGCAAACGCAACGAGATGACGCGGCCATCCGCGGAGGTTTTCCACGATTCCGCCAAGCCCGGTGCCGTGCGCATCGTCGAGCGGTCAAGGGAAATCAAATCACCGTGGATCCGCCGCAACACATCGCGCGAGGGCGCGTCCACGGCAGCCACGGGGTTGAAGGTCTTGGGCTCGGCCCGCTGGGCCACGTGCAGCACGCCTCCGGTGCGGGCCTGAGCATATGCGGCCCCGCACAACACGGCGGCGGCCAAAAGAGCTCTTGGCATCCTGCACCTTCACTCTAGCAGCCCGTGGCTTGAAGTCGCGTGCTCCGCTGCTCAGTCCCCCGTGTACTACTATGCCCGCGTTTCGCCGCTGGCCACGAGGAATTCGGCTCTCCGTGTAGGGCGGCCTTCAGCCAGCGCGGGACCTCAGTCCCGCTCGTCCCCTCCCGCCGATAGGCGCGATAACCGCCACTTCGATCGCGGCAGGTCCACCCCGAACGCAACAGCCGCAAACACCGCGAACACAAGCGCCCCAAGCAACGGTGCGGCGCCGAGTCGCATCGCGGGCGAAGGCGTGGAGCCCATAGTAGTGACCACAGCACCGGCGATCACACACGCCACCGCCAACCATTGATACAGCCGCAGCCCGGCCAACACCGGCGTCTGCGGCTCCCCGCGATACCCTTCCTCTGCGAAGCGCGCGATCCCGTTGGCGATCAGGTACACACCGCAGATGAGTTCGAGCGAAGCGCCCGCACTCCACATGCGGCGCAGCAGCAAAAACGTCATTAGGTTGGCAGCGATCGAGAAAAGCTGCACCGGATAGATCGGTTGTCCCCGCAGGTTCGCGAGCGCAGCCGGACGTGTCTGCGGGGCATCGTAGCGAATACCCACAGCGCCGGGAGCGCGATCGCCATGACAGCATCCATTCACCAGGCAGCGAATGCGTCCGATGCCCTGCACCGCCGGCGCTGCGACAGCAAATGCAGCAAGCATCCACCATGGATCAGGGCAAACAGCCGCCGCAATCGCTCCTCCCAGAAGCGCTCCGTAGAATCCGAACGGGCGCAACAATCGCGGCGAGCCTTCGATCACCTGCGCCCACAGCCCCGATCCCGCCATCGCCGCGGCAGCGGCCAGTAACACCGCGCCCAAGCGATCGGGCCCCGCGAAAGATCCCGCGATCCATATACCCACCCCGGCAGCAATCCCCGCCGGCAGTGCCTGATTCATGATCCGCACCGGACCCATTCTCCACTCGCACCACGAATTCGCCACCCACTCCGTTGCGCCGCGAATCGCGCTCCACGCCTGCTCGTACCGGAACAACACCAGCGCAAAGGCTGCGCCCACCACCGCGTCCAGAATCCAGTGCATCCCCGTGAAGATGCAGCTTGCCGAAACGCAGATCGCCCACGGCCACCAGAACCACGGCGCGCGGCGGCTATCCTGAGCGAGCCGTGCGATCAGTAGTGCCCACATCACGTGAAACGAGGGGAACGCAACCGACGCCGGATACTGGCCGCGCTCCCACGCCAGCAAATCGGTGAGCCAACCCGCCTCCGGGAGCGGTGGCCGCGGCGCGGTAGACGGAACCGTGAAGTAGAGCAGAAACGCGATCACGATCGCGGCGTAAGTGCGAACAAAGTAGCGGCGCAAGTCATGCCGCGTGCGCGCCAGGAACGGCGAGATGATAACCGCGAGGTATTCGCTCCAATAGAAGAGCCCGCTGATGGGGATGATGGGCACGGGTTCGAATGGCAAACTCGGATCGAACGCATCGCGCGGCACGCCGAACGCCGCCGCACTGTAGTACAGCCCCACCCACGGGATCTCGGCGAACCACCAATACTGCAGCATCTCCGGCAGCGTGGCGCGCGCGGAATCGGCGGGCGGAAGGAACCGCGGGATGGCTACGCCGAAGCGGTGGAAGAGCGCGCGCTTCTCGTATCCCAACACGAGCGCGGTGGCTCCGAATGCAGCCGTGGGAGCCACGAGCCAATACCCGGAAGAGGAACGGAACGTCAGCGCCGCTCCGAAACACGCAAGCGAAAACCCGAGGTACATCGGGTGGGGGAAGATCGAGAAGACGCCTCCTCGCGCCAGCCGGGGTGGAGGAAACGCGTTCATCGGCAAACCGCCGCCTTCGATCCACAGCCGCCATGCGCCGAGCAGCATTAGGACGGCGCCGATCCCGAGCAGCACCTGGCCGGTGCCGGCATCGAATGGAACCGGCGCTGCCAGTGTTACCGCGCGCGCCCAGACGAGGAGCAACAGAGGCAGCGCCACAGTGAACAACAGGGCGTACGCTAGTCGCGCGGCCATTCCACCACCTCATGAATCGCCCAGCCTTCGGCGCCTGCATGCGGTCCACGAATGAGCCGGGCGCGGCTGATGCGTTTGGTTTCGTGAACCGCGAGCATGCGGGCGGGCAGCGTAGAACGAAGACCGGGAGCCGAAGCGAGCGCCGCGGATCCCAAGGGACCGTCGCGCAACGTGCGAGTCTGTGCCAAGTGCAAGTCCGCAATCGTGACGTCATCGTCCGATGACCAGCAGAGCTTGCGATCGTCCCAGTGGATCCAGACGAGATAACCCGACTCGTGTACGAAGCGGCCCCATTGCAGCGTGCGAAGCGGGACGTCCCAGGGAGCGATGGTGAGAACCACGTGTTCCGCGTAGCCAAGCCCCGACACTTCCCGGCCCCCCACCCGTAGCTTCACACGCGAGCGCGGCTGCAGGCATCGCCAGTGGACACGCCCCTCGGCCGATTCGAAAACCGTTTGCTCGATGGATTCATCGAGCGCCGTCCATCGGCCCTCGACGCCCAGCGCGGGATTGCTCCATCCGATGCCGCCATCGTGCACGATCGGATCGCTGCCTCCAATGGCCGTCCGCCAACCGCCGTCTCCGAGCATCGCCGAATACCGAAGATGGAGGCCTCGCCAGCCCAAACCGGCAGTGTAGAGAATGACCGGTTCGCCGTCTTCGGACACACAGTCGAGGTACCACTTGGAGAGTTCGATTCCCAGATGGCGCTCCGGCTTTGAATGCTAGCAGATCGTGATACCTTAATGGGACGATGCGCTGGTTCACCGCCCTCATCGCCTTCTCCTCATTACTTGCTCAGGATGCCACCGCGCCCACAGGCGCCGTGCAGCTTTTCAACGGCAAGAACCTCGATGGCTGGTACACATGGCTGCGAGATCATGCCTACGAAGATCCGAACAAGGTCTTCACCGTGGCCAATGGAATGATCCGCATTTCCGGCCAGGACTGGGGCGGCATCGCCACCAAGCACGCCTACAAGAACTACCATCTCACCGTCGAGTGGAAGTGGGGCGGCAAGACATGGGGCTCGCGATCGGACCGCGCACGCGACAGCGGCATTCTCGTCCACGGCGTGGGCGAAGACGGCGCGTACAACAAGACTTGGCTCGAATCGATCGAGTCGCAGGTCATCGAAGGCGGCGTGGGCGATTTCATCATGGTGGGCGGCAGGAACAAACCCAAAATGTCGTGCGACGTGGTGCAAGGCGGCCCGGGTGACGAGAAGGAATTCTACTGGAAACGCGGTGGCAAGCCGATGACGCGCGAGAGCGGCCGCTTCAACTGGTGGGGCCGCGATCCGGACTGGGAAGACCGCATCAACTTTCGCGGCAAGAAAGACCTCGACAAACCCGTGGGCCAGTGGAACCGCCAGGAAGTGATCTGCGACGGCGGCACCATCACCAACATCATCAACGGCAAGGTGGCCAACTACGGCTACGGCTCAGATCACACGCAAGGCAAGATTCAACTGCAATCGGAAGGCGCCGAGATCTACATCCGCAAAGTCCAGATTCGCCCTGTCAAGAAGCACGTTTCCTACCGATAAAACATTTCTCAGAGAACATGTCACAACTCCAAATCACACGAGACCTGACCGCGGATCAAAACGAGATCCTCACTGACGGCGCGCGCCAGTTCCTGCTCGAACTGCACGGCCGCTTCGACGCCCGCCGCCGCGAGTTGCTGGCGCGGCGTGTGGAGCGCGCCAAAGAGCTGCGCGCTGGCAAGCTCCCCGATTTTCTCGAGAGCACCAAAGAGATCCGCGAAGGCAACTGGCGCGTGGCGCCGATTCCGCCCGCCTTGGCTGACCGACGGGTGGAGATCACGGGCCCGGTGGAGCGCAAGATGGTGATCAACGCGCTCAACTGCGGAGCCAACGTGTTCATGGCCGATTTCGAAGACGCCAACTCGCCCACCTGGGGAAACAACATCCAGGGCCAGGTGAACATGCGCGACGCCGTGAACGGCGCCATCTCGTTCGCGAGCCCCGAAGGCAAGCAGTACAAGCTCAACCCGAAGACCGCCGTGTTGCTGGTGCGGCCGCGCGGGTGGCATCTCGTGGAAAAGCACGCCCTCGTCGACGGCACTCCGATGTCGGGCGGCCTTTTCGACTTCGGACTGTTCTTCTACACCAACGCCAAGACGCAGCTCTCCAAAGGCGTGGGACCCTACTTCTACCTGCCGAAGATGGAAAGCCACCTCGAAGCGCGCCTGTGGAACGACGTCTTCGTCTTTGCGCAAGACTACTGCGGCGTGCCGCAAGGTTCCATTCGAGGCACGGTGCTGATCGAGACGATTCTCGGCGCGTTCGAGATGCACGAGATTCTTTGGGAATTGCGCGATCACTCCGCCGGACTCAACTGCGGCCGCTGGGACTACATTTTCAGCTACATCAAGAAGCTCGGGCACGATGCGCGCTTCACCTTGCCGAACCGCGCGCAGGTGACGATGGACAAGGATTTTCTCAACGCCTACGTGCAGCTTCTGATCCAGACTTGCCACAAGCGTGAGATCCACGCCATGGGTGGCATGGCCGCGCAGATTCCCATCAAGAACGATCCTGAGGCGAATGAGCGCGCACTCGACAAGGTGCGCCAAGACAAGCTCCGCGAAGTGAAAGCTGGACATGACGGAACGTGGGTGGCGCATCCGGGCTTGGTGGCGATCGCGAAAGAGATCTTCGATGCGCACATGCCTACGCCCAACCAGATCCATGTCAAGCGCGATGACGTTCACGTCACCGCGGCCGATCTGCTGCGCGCACACAAGGGCGACATCACCGAAGACGGCCTGCGCATCAACGTCGATGTCGGCATTCAATATCTCGAGGCGTGGCTCAACGGCAACGGCTGCGTGCCGATCTACAACCTGATGGAGGACGCGGCGACAGCGGAGATCTCACGCTCGCAGGTATGGCAATGGCTTCGCCACGGGCAGAAGCTCAGTGACGGGCGCCCTGTCACCGCGGAACTAGTGCAGGCGACCATCGACAAGGAACTGGCCGAGAAGCCGGGCACTCCGAACAAGAAAGTGGCAGCCGAACTTTTCGGCGAGATGATGTTCCGCCAGGAATTCCCTGATTTCCTGACGCTGTCGGCCTACGATCACATCGACTAGGTCCAAGATGGGCGTTCGTCTCCGTGTCGTCGAAGAGGCCGATGCGGAGGCCCTCTTTTCGCTCGTGTGGAACTCGCCGGTGACGGCGAACTTGATCTGGGATGGGCCTTCGTCGCTCGGCGAGTACCGCAACGCACTGCGCGACTTCGCCGAGAAGACCGCGGATGGGAAGTTATTCGCATTTACCATCGAGGTGCACGGCGCTCCAGCCGGGTGCTTGTCGCTGCATCCGGCCGCGGACGGCCACAAAGCGAGCATCGGCCTCTGGATCGGAGTTCCGTACCAAGGCAAGGGACACGGCACCGCTGCGATCGGGCTTGCGGCCCGGTACGCGTTCGAGAATCTGCCGATCCATCGCCTCGAGGCGATGATCTTCACTGGGAACACGGCCAGCCGGCGGGCGTTCGAGAAGAACGCATTTTCGCTCGAAGGCACGCTTCGTGAGGCCGTCAAGAAAAGCGGCGAGTTCCGCGATGAGTGGGTGATGTCGCTGCTACGGCGCGAGTGGCGGCCCGGGAGATAACGCGGAAAGCATCCGAGACGCACCTGCCTGTCCCTCCTCCGAACCGGCGCGCGCGCCTCGGACCGAAAGAGCCGGTGGCGGACCGAGCGCCGCCGGTCCTTCAAACTTCAAGGTGACGCAGCAACCTGAGCCAATTGTTCGTAGCTCTCGCGAGTGTCGACGTCGACTTCGGCATCAGGGCAGTCGACCAACAGCGCATTCGCGAGGTTCGCCTGGATGACGCCTTTGCACCCTTGCGAGGGAGCAAGCGCGAGCAGATTCGGGAAGTATGCTCGTGAGAACAGCACAGGAACGCCCACGGTTCCCGCGTAGCGCGAAGCCACGATGGGTCGTCCGGCTTCCGAGGCGAGCCGGACGAGATCATCGTAGATGTCGCTCGTGATCAAAGGCTGGTCAGCGAGCGCAAGCACCGCCCCATCCACCGATTCGGGCAGACTGCGAATCCCCGCCTGAATGGAAGTACCCATGCCGGAAGCCCAAGCGGGGTTGATGGCGATCGAGACCGGAAGCCCTTCGAGCGCAGCCGTCACGGCATCGGCATTCGCGCCCACAACCACCACAACCGGCCGGCACAGCGATGCCAGCGCGGCCACGGTGGCGCGGCGAACCATGGGAATGCCACCGATCGGCAGCAGTTGTTTGGGCTCGCCCATTCGCGACGAGCTCCCAGCCGCCAGCAGAATCAAACCGACCGAATCATTTCTCATGGACTATGTTTCAAGCAATCTCGCACGTTGCCGGTTCGCGCACCGCTTCGGCCAGCCGTTCCGAAGGGCGGCCTACGGTGACCACCGCATCGTGGATCGGGTCCTGACGCCAGCGCAGCGATGCTGCAGTGCGCCCATGAAGCGATGCCTCAATCTCGGCGACGATTGCCAGCGCGATCGACTCCGGCGATTCACCGCCCAGGTCCAGGCCCACCGGCGCGTGAATGTGCGGACCGCGCAGATCCTGCCCCGCCGCCTCGAACAGCCGCTTGGTGCGCATCCACGACCCGAGCAGCCCCACATAGCGCGGACGCTTCGCCAGCACGCCGGGAAGCAACCGCGTGTCGAGCGGAAAGTTGTGAGTCATGAAGACCACTGCCGTGTCCGCATCGATGCCGAGGTCCACATCGCCGGTAGGCGGAATGGTGACCACGGAAGACGCGCCCGGGAATCGCGAGGGTTTCGCGTACCCCGAACGCACATCGGCCACCGTGATGTCCCAACCGAGCGAAGCTGCGGAGCTTACCACTGGCAAAGCATCGTGCCCGGCGCCGAGAACCACCAAGCGTTGCGGGGGAGCAACGTGCTCGAGGAACACGTCGGCGCCGGGCAGATGGAGCAACCGGCTGCGGCGCGCGTCCAGAACCGCGGCAGCTTGCTCGGAGAACTCGGCAGGCATGTCGCTGCCGAAAAAGTGATCGCCCTGGCGATAGCGGCCGCCGCCGCAGCGGATTACCGTGGCGACCACCGTGTCGCGCCGTGAAGACAGGCAGCGGTCCAGATGCGCCAGCAGAGCCTGAGTTCCGCCATGTGAGAGGGGCTCGAGCAGCACGTGGATCACGCCATTGCATCCGAGCCCGAACTCCCACGCTGCGTCTTCATCGGACATGGTGTCGTAGACGCGAAGCGCCGGCGCTCCGCCGGCAGTCCACCATGCGGCTTTCCGCGCTACGTCACCTTCCAGGCACCCGCCGCTGATAGTGCCGATGTGCGCACCACCTGGCGAGATCAGCATTCGTGCGCCGGGCCGCCGGTAAGCGGACCCTTCCACGTGAACCACAGTGGCGAGTACCCCGGGTGCTGACGGATTTCTCCGCCAGCACTCGAGGATTGCATCCAGTTCTCGCATGGCCGTCTCTACAACTCGCTCATCGTCGCGCCGGGGAAGAACGGCAGCGAGCGCTGGCGTTTCCCCGTTGCTTTGAAGTAGGCGTTGGCGAGCGCTGGAGCGAACGTCGGTACGCCGAGCTCGCCCGCACCGCCGATGATGGCGTTGCGATCCGCCGCGATCGGATTCGGGATGAGTGTCACCGCTACCTGCGGCATCTCTCGCAAACGGATCATGCGGCTCCGGTTGAAGTTCTTCGCCTGAGCCGCGCCATTGGTGAACGTCTGCTGGCCATAAAGCGCGGCGTTCATGCCGTGCACCATGCCGCCCACCATCTGAGCCTCGATCTGTCCGGGATTCACGCCGATGTAGCAATCGATCGCGATCCAGGCCCGGTTGACGGTGAGTCCCGTGGAACTGACGTTCGAGATTTCCACCACCTGCGCCACGATGCTGTTGAACGCAGTCCCGATGGCGATCCCGCGGAAGCGGCCCGATGGCGGACCCGCAGTCCAGTTCGCCAGGCCGGCAGCCGCGTCGAGCACTGCGATCCAACGCGGATCGGTCAGCTTCGACCGGCGGAATGTGTACGGATCCTGGTTGGCAGCGGCGGCGAGTTCATCGATCATCGACTCGACGGCGAACGTGTTGATCGACGCACCGACACTGCGCCAGAAGCCCACCGGAATCGGCGAAGGGTGCGAAACCCACTCGGTCAAGCGAGCCCCGAAGTTGTAGGGCAGAGCGTTCGAGCCTTCCGAACCTTGGCTATCGCCCTTCGGCCCGAGTACCGCGCCGCGCTGGCCGAGAATCGAAGGCGACACGTTGCGGTATGACCATCCCGTGATGTTGCCGCCCGTGTCGAGGCCGGCTTTGGCGTGGACCAGCGCCATCGGGCGATACTGATCGCGCGTGAAGTCCTCTTCGCGCGGCCACATCAGCTTCACCGGCTTGCCCACGGCCATCGCTACTTGAATGGCTTGGCTCACGAAATCGACTTCGGCTTTGCGCCCCAGCCCGCCGCCCAGGTACATCGTGTGGACCGTGATCTGGTTGGCCGCGAGTCCAGTAATGGTCATCGCCAACTGAAGCACTGACTTGCCCGATTGCGTCGGCACCCAAATCTCGAGGCTGGTACCCGCAACATAACTCGCCGTGCAGTTGAGAACCTCCATGCAGGCGTGCGCCACGTACGGAAGCTGATAGGTGGAGTCGATCACCTTCGCGGAAGCTCCCAGCGCGGTGTTGACCGGGTCCGCCGCGCCTTCCACGGTGTAGAGAGTTCCAGGAGGATTCGCGCCCCCGGCGACATAGGCGGGCGCCGATGCGGCCAGCGCCTGGGCATCGGCAGTGAACTTGGCGGAATTGAGATTGGCCGCGTTGGCCGGAAGCTTCCACGAAACCGAAAGACTCCTGGCGGCGCGCCACGTGTCCCAAGTGTTCGGACCCACCACAGCCACCGCATTGACCGCATCGGTGACTTCGGTGCCGCGGCCCGTGCCGGCGATCACCTTCGTGGGAACCACGGCGATCATTCCGGATGGAGTGGAAGGCTGCGCTGCGAGCGTTCCGCCGAACGTGGGGCAGTGCTTGATGATCGCGTACACCATCCCGGGAACGCGCACGTCGATGCCGTAAACCGCGCTGCCATCCACTTTCAACGGAATGTCCTGCCGCGCCACCGTCTTGCCGATCAATCGAAATTGGCTATCGGGAACCAGCGGCGCACTGGCCGGCAGCGGAAGCAGAGCGGCGGCGCTGGCCAGTTGGCCGTACGTACGCTGTGTTCCGCTGGGTGTATGGCGCACCACCCCGTTGGCGACTGTGTAGTTGGCGCGCGTCTGATCGCCTTGCTGGTTCATCGCGGCCTGCACCAGAACCTCGCGGGCAATAGCGGCTGCATCGCGCATCTTCCAGAAATTGGTGCGCGTGACGCTCGAGCCGACCGTATTGATCGACGCGCCTACGGGCAACGGCGTCACCAAACTCGGCGCGCCTTGCACCGTCTTCACGCGAGCGTAGTCGACCATCAAATCCTCGGCCAAGATCTGCGCCAACGTGGAGAAGGAACCCTGACCCATCTCAGACGACCCAATCGTGAGCGTGATCGATTCATCGGCGCCGACGTTGAGCCAAACGTTGACTTTGCCTCCCGCTCCCGCGGCTTCGAGTTCGGCGATTTTCGAGACCTCCGGCATCACGAAGGCCAGCGTGAACCCGCCCGTGGCTGTGGCGAGGAACTGGCGGCGTCCCGTGGCGTTCTTCTTCTTCGGTGTAGTGAGTGTGGTTGCCATGTTTTTCTCCTCCTTAGAGCGACTTCACCGCGTCACGCATGCGCTGGTAGGTCCCGCACACGCACAGATTCTGGACCTCGGAAAGAATGCCTGTGCCGTGCTGGCCGGCTTTCATCGCACCGGCCACCGCCATCAGAACTCCAGACTGGCAGTAGCCGCACTGCGGCACTTGGTTGTTGATCCATGCTTGTTGGGCCGGATGGCTGCGATTGGCAGAGAGCCCTTCGATGGTCACGATCTTCTTACCTACGGCCGAAGACACGTCGAACTCGCAAGCGCGTTCCACTTGTCCGTTCACCAGAACCGAGCACGCGCCGCAGACTTCGATGCCGCAGCCGTACTTGGTGCCGGTCAAGCCGATCAGATCGCGTAATACCCAAAGCAACGGCATCCCGCCATCGCTCACGTTGACCGTGTAATCCTTCCCATTGACATTGAGCGTCAGAGTCACGGGGGTTCCTCCAGAAAGAGAGTGGTTCTAGACAGCCATGCGCTGTCTGTAACAAGTGGGTACTGGGAGGGGTGGTTCAATATACCCACGGCTCTGATTTTTTGCTCGGTCCTTCGCCCTAGTCCTCGAGTCCCAGCCTGCGGGGCCGATCTGTTAACGTCACAGGAATGCATCCGTCCCGCCGCGAGGTGCTCGCCACTGCAGCCTCCCTGCTCGCTTCCGCATGCACCCGGCCAGCCCCACGCCGCGAAACCGCGGAAGCCGATGTGCGCTACTACCTCGATCGCATTAATGAGGTTGATCGGTTCGTCAACTCGATCATCGAATTGAACCCCGACGCCATGCGCATCGCCACTGAACTCGATGCCGAGCGCCGCGCGGGCAAACGCCGCGGACCTCTCCACGGCATGGCGATCCTCGTGAAAGACAACATTGACACCGCCGATCGCATGAAGACCACCGCTGGATCACTTGCTCTGGTCGATGCGCCGCCCCCGAAAGCGGATGCCCCCGTCGTGGCGCGGCTTCGCGAAGCCGGCGCAGTGATCCTCGGCAAAACGAACCTGAGCGAATGGGCGAATTTTCGCTCGTCGCTCTCCACCAGCGGGTGGAGCGGCCGCGGCGGCCAGACCCGTAACCCCTACGCGCTGGACCGGAATCCTTCCGGATCGAGCTCCGGATCGGGCGCAGCAGCGGCAGCCGGACTTTGCTGGGCGGCTGTCGGTACGGAGACCGATGGGTCCATCGTGTCGCCCTCGTCGATCAACGGCATCGTCGGCATCAAGCCCACGGTTGGCGTTCTCAGCGCCGCCGGCATCATCCCGATCTCCCATGTGCAAGACACCGCCGGACCGATGGCCCCCTCCGTCACCGCCGCGACGCAACTACTCTCGGCCATGAGCGGCGGAGCCTTCTCCGTCGAGCGCGCTCTGAATCCGCGCAGCTTGGACAAAGCGCGAATCGGCGTCGCACGCAGCCTCTTCGGACGGCATCCCGGTGTTCTCGCCGTCACCGAGAAATCACTCGATGCTCTCCGCAAGGCCGGCGCCGTTTTGGTAGACCCGGTAGATCTGCCTCCAGACTCCGAATACGGCGACGCCGAGATGACCGCCATGCTCTACGAGTTCAAGCACGGTCTGAACCTCTACCTCGCAGCGCGCGGAGGTCCGGTTCAATCGCTGGCGGCTGTGATCGCCTTCAACGAGCGTGAAGCCGCGCGTGAAATGCCGCATTTCAAGCAGGAGCTTCTCGAGCAAGCGCAGGCCAAGGGACCTCTCACGGAGAAGGCGTACCTCGACGCTCGCGACAAAGCGCGGCGCACCGCCACGAGCGGCATCGACCGCGCCCTCGACAAGCACGGGCTTGCCGCGATCGTCGCGCCTACCGGCGGACTCTCATGGGTCACCGACTACGTCAACGGCGACCACTACAACCAGTCCTGCTCCACCGATCCCGCGGTCGCCGGCTACCCGCACATCACCGTTCCCGCCGGCTTTGTGGGAGGCTTACCAGTAGGTCTCTCCTTCTTCGGACGCGCCCACTCCGACGCGACTCTCATCGGGCTCGCCTACGCATTCGAACAGGCAACGCACGCTCGGCGCGAGCCGCGTTTTCTGGCTCACGCGGCTTCCTGAGCGACTCGCGCAGATGATTCTCTCGCCCGGCCTCTGTCAGCAGCTCAGCACTCAGCCCGGAAGTAGCCAAAGCTGGGGCCGACAGTCGCGCCGAATCGAATTTTCTCGAACGCGCCGGATGCCGTTCCAGCGTAGGGCCTCAGTTCAAGTCAGGCAGGATGATCAGATCAAACGGTGCCGTGGCCTGTCGCACGTGATCGATGCCGCGAGGCCGAGCCGGTGGTTGAAAACCCGCCGCTCATCACCGAGCGCGGCACGCACACTGCTCACTCCGTTGGATGATCTCGCATCAGGGGAGACTTACGAAAAGTAACGGCCGTCGAACTGAAGGTCTGCACGCCGTCTCGGCCGAGATGGCGTATCATCCGTTGGCGCAAATGTTGACGCGCGCGGCTGAGCCGTGTCTTGGCGGCGCCGGCCGAGATACCCAGCTCGCGAGCCACATCGCAGACCGCGTGTCCAGCAATCATCAGCCGCAGAGCGTCGCGGAACATTGCCGGACTGCGGCTGATCTCGCAGTGCATCACCCTCTCCACTTGCTCCGATGCCATCCGCTCCTCCGGCCCGGGCCGCCCATCGGCTATCTCCACTTCAAGGGCCGCTCCATGGCCGGATCCCGCCTCGATAGTCAATATCCGGCTGCGTCTCCGCCGCCGCACGGCCATCAGGCATTCATTCACGACAATCCGTACGAGCCACGTCGAAAACTTCGCGTCCTCTCGATAGAAGCCGATGTTTCGCCAGGCCTTCAAGAGCGCGTTCTGGATCAGGTCGTCCATCTCTGCCGGATCATGCACGATCGCCCACGCGGCCATTCGGCACATGCGCGCGCTGCGGCGAGTCAGTTCGCCGAACGCCTCCGCATCGCCCCGTCTCGCCCATGCCACCAACTCGAAGTCACGGCAATCGCGCAAGTCCGGTCTCGCTTCCGTGAGTGAGTTCTGCGTCGACAGTCCCTTCATTCTTCCCTTCTGTCTGCGAGGTCCGGCCACAGGACCGCAACCCCGCTGTGCCGTGCCCGGTCCTGGAGCCGCAGCCCTCGCGCCACTCCTCGCTCAGCCCTTCCCGCGGCGGCCGCCACTGCGCCATGAACGCTGCCGTGGCCTTCGCGAACAATCACCGGACTCCTCAGTTCGCCTTCCACCTGGATGGCGCACACCTTGTCCAGCCCGCCTCGCGGACCATTGATATCGGCCAGCCGGACCGACACTCGTTCGATCCTGCCCGCGAACCGGCCCAACGCGAAATGAATCCGCCGCCGTACTTGCTCGCGACACTCTGGGGTAAGCTCCAATCCACCGCGCGCAGTCATCTGTACTCTCATTGGATTTGCTCCTTGCACTCAATCTCGATTCGATCATCCACCTTTGACGACACATCGACAAATAGATACTTTCTTTCCTTGCCATCGGTTCTCTCGATGTATTGGCCCGGGCGCTTCTACGCGCTACGGCCACAATGTCCCCCCACCCGGCTCCATCCCACGCACCGCCGGGAATAGAGTCCGTCCGGACCAACACATCCATTTTTCAGATGATTAAGTTGCAAAACATCTATTAGACAAATCTCTCGATCAGCCTTACTTTGGGGATGGAAACCGAAGATGAAGCGCGGCGCCAGAGCGTCTCTCGCTTCTCGACAGAATCCGGAAAACCCAAAGGAGTTCACCATGCGATCGTTTGTCAGAACCGCAACTTGTTTCGCGCTCGCGGCCCTCTCTGCCGCCGCGCTCGAAAAGGAATTCGTCGACCAGATGCTCGAATCCGCCCGCAACCTCGAACGCGATGCGTCAGTGGTCAGCCTCGCCTTGAAGAGCAAGAAGGCCGATGCCGAAGACGTCAAGAAAAAGATCGACGCCATGAGCGCCGACCTTGGCCGGCTTCACGAGCTCGTCGCGAAGTTCGAGTCCACCAACCCTCAGCTCAGCGGTCGCGACCGCACCGACTGGCAACTGATCAAAGACAAAGTGAAGCTGCTCGAAATCTTCCACGATAGGAAGAAGCAACTCGCCTCGGAGGATTTCTCCCGCAACCGTACCTTGATCCGCGCCCACGCCGACGGTGTCGCCAAGAGAGCCCAGCGCTTGCAGGAGACTGCCAGACGCCTGCAGCGGGGGTCCTGACTTGCCGCACACTGGCGCGCAGTCGCGAGAGCCTCGAGAAGTTCTCGCGACTGCCGAACCCCATGAAAACGTAGCAATCGATGAGACCATCCGTGCCGCCTTCAGTAGGCCTTGCCGGCATGACCGCCACCGTACATTGCAAACCCAAGAAGGGATGCCCGCCGATGCCACTCCCGTCGAAACACCAACCCGCCGTTCTCGTCGTCAGCAGCGACGATTGGACATGGAAGCAAATGCAAAGGCTGCTCGCCGAAACCCGATGTCCCCTGCGGTGGGCAAAGAACTACCAAGAAGCGGCGGAGGCTTGTATTGCACCTTCCACCGCCGTCATTGTCTCTGACGCAGACTTGGGCGGTCACACCTGGCGTGACATCCTCGCTCTCACGTACGCTATGCCGAGACCTGCATACCTCGTAGTGATCAGTGGCCTTGCCGACGAGAAGTTGTGGCTCCAAGTACTCGACAAAGGCGGAGTGAATCTCTTCGCCAAGTCGGCCCTCGGAGATGACCTGCGGCGCTCTGTCGAGGAATCCTTGGCTGACTGGATCCACCTTCGCTGAGACCCTGCCCTCGAGCCGAGTCATCCGCCCAAGCCGCTCGCGCTATCATGCTCCAGGCGGCGGGCGTCCAAGCTCGGCGGTCCGGACTTCGGTTCGGCCGGCCTCTCCGGGGTTACCCCGGGGTATCGTGAAGGGCTCGCATCTCGTCGGCTCGAAGGCTCTGCGCTACGCGCAGATGATTCGCGCGCTGTCAGACTCGTTGGCGTTCGCCGCCGATTGTCGATGAATCAGCATCCGTTGCTCATCGAAGTGCTTGCCCAAGCTCTCCTCGGTGGCGAACAAACTCCCGAAGCCGCAGCCGGCCGCGGCAAACGAGCGCTCGGTAGCAACTGGAAATGGCTGCCTCGGCTGGCGCAACGATACGTCGCCAAGTTTGCCGGACGCGTTCGCCCGCGCCTCATCGAAGTCATCGACTTTCTGCGTCAGGATCGCGGCCTCGCGAACGTGTATCGCCTGCACCGCATGCACATCGAGAACTGGATCCCCGAAGCCCCGCTCATGCAGCCGGCCAAACCCTGGCCCGTCCCCTCCATCACCACCCCCGGCGACCTCGCCCACCACTTCTCCCTCCTCCCCTCCGAACTCGACTGGTTCGCCGACCTCCGCCAGTACCAACTCCGCCAAGCCAATCCTCGCCTCGACCATTACCACTACCGCGTACTCTCCAAGCCCGGCAGCCTCCGGCTCATCGAAGCCCCCAAGCGCCGCATGAAAGCACTCCAACGCCGCATCCTCGATGACATCCTCGTCCACGTTCCCCCGCATGACGCCGCGCATGGTTTCGTCCCGGGCCGCTCGATCAAAACATTTTCCGCCCCTCACGTAGGCCAGTCCGCCGTCCTCCGCATGGACCTCCGCGACTTCTTCCCCTCCATCGGCCGCGCCCGCGTGCAAGCGCTCTTCCGCACCATCGGATATCCCGAATCCGTTGCCGATCTCCTCGGCGGCATCTGCACCACCGCCACACCGAAGCGCGCCTGGACCAACGTCACCGCCGAACGCGATCGCCTCCACGAAGCCCGCATGCTCTACCGCGCGCCGCACCTGCCGCAAGGCGCGCCGACATCTCCCGCCATCGCCAACCTCATCGCCTTCCATTTAGACTCCCGCCTCACGGGACTTGCCACCGCCTCCGGAGCCACTTACACGCGATACGCTGACGACCTCGCCTTCTCCGGCGGCGATACGTTCCTCCGCTCCGCCGAGCGCTTCTCCACCCACGTCGCGATGATCCTCGACGAGGAAGGCTTCTCCGTCAACCATCGCAAGACCCGCATCATGCGCCGCGGCGTCCGCCAATACCTTGCGGGCGTTGTGGTGAATGACCACCTCAACATCGTTCGCCACGACTTCGACACGCTCAAAGCCGTCCTCACCAACTGCGCGCGCCACGGGCCAGCCTCGCAGAATCGCACCGGCCACCCGAACTTCCGCATGCATCTCGAAGGCCGCATTTCCTTCGTCGAAATGATCCATCCCGCCCGCGGCGCCAAGCTCCGCGCCATCTTCCAATCGATTCCTTGGGACCACGTAGCGTGATACCCTGAAGCCTCAACCATGAGTGCCCCAACTGTCACTTTGGAGCAACTCCCCGATCTTCGCGAGAAGACCGAACGAGTTTCCGAGTTCCTCTCGCAGCGCCTCAGAACCCACCTCGCCACCATCTATCCGATCCTCGCTCCCAAGCGAATCTTTGGAAAATATCTCGGGTCCAAGGAGACCGTGAGCCGCGCCGACGAGGCCTACCAGGACCTGGGCGCACGCTACCGCGAAGCCGCCGGCGCACCCTTCGACCTCCGCACCGATCTCGACGAACAAGCCCTCGCGTCCATGGAACAGGGCATCGAAATTTATCCCTGGACTTACTCGCACGAAGCCGCCGGACGCCGCATGTCGGTCACCGCTCCCTTCCGCTGGGCCGTCACCTACAAGTGCGACTACACGCTCGCCGAAATGCAGCGCATCTTCGATGGCCCTCCCAAGGAACACCGCTCCTCCTCGGTCCGCCACTTCGTCACCAACGCCCTCGCCGCGCAAGTGGTGTTGGCTCGCAGCCCCGGCGCACGCCAGTTGCTCGAAGATCTGCGCTACCAGGTCAAATCGGAACCGATCCCCGGGCTCGGCAAGTTGACGATGCTCACGCTTTCGCCGCCGGTACAGTCATTCCTCCCCGCTGACGAAGTGTTGAGCATGTCCGCCCGCCTCTCCGGCGTTTCCGCCTTCATTGAGGTGGTCGACCCGCACTCTGCCGCCGCTTTTGACGATCCCCTGAGAGCCGAGATCGGTCGCCTGCTGGCGTGACTGAGATAATAGAAATACAGCCAGACTGAGCCGAATGCCGAAAACCAAAGGCGGCAAAACCGCCGCCCGCAAAATTGAAACCACTGTCCTCGATAACGGACTCCGCATCATTACCGAACCCATGTCCCATGTGCGCTCGGTATCTGTGGGCTTGTGGATCGACTCCGGATCGCGCGCCGAGGCCGGCGCCGAGAACGGGATTTCTCACTTCATCGAGCACATGGTGTTCAAGGGAACTGCCACGCGCTCGGCCGAGGATATCGCCCGCTCCGTCGATTCGCTCGGCGGCAATCTCGACGCCTTCACTGGAAAGGAACTCGTCAGCTTCAACACCAAGGTCCTTGACGAGCACCTGCCCACCGCCTTCGAAGTCCTCGCCGACATGCTCCTGCGCCCGGCCTTCCGCCCCGATGACATCGACAAGGAAAAGGGCGTCATCCTCGAAGAGCTCAAGATGGAGACCGACAATCCCGAGTATCAGGTGCATGAGACCTTCTCGAGCAACTTCTGGAAAGATCATCCGCTCGGCAAGCCGATCCTGGGAACCAAAGACACCATCAATGGCTTCCATCGCTCCATGATTCGCGACTTCTATCGCGACGTCTACACTCCGCGCAACATCGTCATCACCGCCGCGGGCAACCTCAGCCACGCCCAACTCGTGGACCTCGCTGGCCGTGAGTTCTCGTCCCTGAAGCCGCGCCGCCAACGCAAAGCCGCCGGACCGCCTCAGCCCCATGCCCGCATCGTGCTGCGCGACAAGCGCGCTCTCGAACAGGTCCACCTCATGATGGGCGTGCCCGCATTTCCGGTGGCGCATCCGCGCCGCTTCGCCGCGTATGTGCTCAACACCGCTCTCGGCGGCAGCATGAGTTCGCGCTTGTTTCAGAACATCCGCGAACAGCGCGGACTCGTCTACGCCGTCTTCTCCGAGTGCAGCGGGTATCGCGACTCGGGCGTGCTCGGCGTCTATGCCGGAACCTCCGCCGAGAACGTCAAGCTCGTGATCGATCTCGTTCTCACCGAGTTCCGCAAGCTCAAAGACGAATTGCTGCCGGAAGAGGAATTGACGCGCAGCAAGAATCATCTGAAAGGCTCGGTCATGCTTGGGCTCGAATCCACGTCGAGCCGCATGTCCAACCTCGCCCGCCAGGAGCTTTACTTCGGCCGCTTCGCCTCGCTCGACGAGATCCTGCACGAGATCGAAGTTGTCGACGCCGAAGCCGTTCGCGCCGTGGCTCGCGACTTCTTCGATCCTTCGAAGATCGCCCTCACAGTGCTCGGCCGCCTGAAGGGGCTCAGGCTCGGCCGCCAGGATCTGGTTTGCTGAAACTTACCTCGGTTGCTTTGCTGGCTGCGCTCGGCGCCTATGCGCTCGACGTCTCCAAGTTGCAACCGCAAGGGTACGTCAGCGACTTCGCCAACAAGATTGACCCGGCCTCCCGCGGGCAACTCGAACGCTACGCCAAAGATCTCGAAGACCGCGCGGGCGTCCAACTTGCCTTCGTGACGTTGCCTTCGCTCGAAGGCGAGCCCATCGAGAACGTCGCCAATGACCTCTTTCGCAAGTGGGGCATCGGTTCGAAGAAATCGAATGAAGGCGTGCTCCTGCTGCTCGCGATCCAGGAACGCCGCAGCCGCCTCGAACTCGGCTACGGCATCGAGCCGAACATTTCAGACGGCTTGGCTGGTTCGGTACTTCGATCCATGCGCCCAGCTCTCAAGGAGGCGCATTACGGCGACGCCATGGTCCTCGCGGCCAACCAGATTGGTTCACGCGTCCTGGCCGCCAAGAATCTCACCGCCGACTCACCGGTCCCCAGCCGCGTGCGGCAGCCGTCCTTCGTCGAAAACATTCAGGACTACCTGCCGCTCATCCTGTTTCTCTTGCTCTTCCTCTGGGTCATCAGCCGGACCTTCCGCGGCCCGCCTACACGAGGCGGACACCGGGGCGGCGGCTCCGGCATCCTTCCATGGCTTATCCTCGATCAAATGGGCAAAGGCCGGGGCTGGGGTGGAACCTCGCATGGCGGCTTCGGCGGCTATGGCGATAGCGGAGGCGGCGGATTTGGCGGCTTCGGCGGCGGAGACAGCGGAGGCGGTGGAGCGTCCAGTGACTGGTAGGCGGCGATGAAATCAAACCTCGAAGCGCATTTGGTGGAACTCGTGGAACGGCTGAAGAAGGCCTACGGTGCGGATCTCGTCTCGGTCATCCTCTACGGCTCGGGCGCGTCAACAGACTTCCAGGAGAAGTTTTCTGATCTAAACATATTCTGCGCTTTGCGTCAGGTGACCCCGCGCGAACTCGCCGCCGCGGATCCCGTCCTCCGTTGGTGGATCAAGCTGGGCCATCCCGCACCGCTCCTCATGGCTGAAGAAGAAGTGGCCCGCTCCACCGATTGCTTCCCCATCGAGTTTCAAGACATGATCGACCGGCGTCGAGTCCTGCACGGCAAAGACGTGATCGAAGGTTTGCCCGTGGACCGGTCCTTTTATCGCGCCCAGGTGGAGTATGAGCTCCGGTCAAAGCTCTTGCGCCTGCGCCAGAAGGCCGCCAGCGTCATGCATGATCGCGATCTGCTGCTGCGCCTCATGGCCGACTCGGTCTCGACGTTCCTGGTTCTGGCCCGCCACGCCATTCTGCTGAAAGGCGAGCAGTGCCCGGCTTCGCGGCAGGAGACGCTCGCCAAGTTGAAGCCCGCCGCCGGTGTGGATGAAGCTCCGTTCGCGAAGTTGGTGGCTCTGCGCGACTTGCCGGCTGAGCGCAAGGGCGTTGACGTTTCGGTTTTGTTCGAGCAGTATTTGAAAGAGGTACGGGTTTTGGTCGACGCCGTCGACCGCATCGAGAAGTAGTGTTGACTACAAGCGAGGAACCTATATGAAGATCGGATTGATTGTCTTGCTCGCCGCCGCGTTGGGGCTCGGCGGCTGCTTCGTCAGCAAGAGGAATGAACTGGCCGTGCAGAACGAGGCCATCAGCAAGGCTTGGGCCGATGTCGATATCGTGCTCACGCGCCGCGCCGAGTTGATTCCCAACTTGGTTGCGACCGTTCAGGGGTTCGCCAAACAAGAGACTACCATCTTCGACAACATCGCCAAGGCCCGTGCGGCCATGGCCGGTGCACGCAACCCAGGCGAGAAGATCGAAGCCAACTCGCAACTCGATTCCGCACTCGGACGCCTCTTGGTAGTGGTCGAAAACTATCCGCAGCTCAAGTCCAACGAGAACTTCACTCGATTGCAGGATGAACTCGCGGGAACCGAGAACCGCATCGCGGTCGAACGCCGCAAATACAACGAGGCCGTGCAGCGCTACAACACCGACATCGTCCAATTCCCGGCGTCGCTCGTTGCTTCGCTCTCCGGCTTCCAACGCAACGACGCATACTTCAAGACCGAACCGGCGCAGCGCCAAGCCCCCAAGGTCAACTTCTGACAGCGCATTTCTGATATTGTGGGCAGACTTCAGTCTGCGCGGGACCTCCGTCCCGCCGTCAGCATTGGGGGGGATGTTGTCGATCATGAGCGAGATCCGCTTCGGGGAGTTCCGTCTATATCCTGACCAACGCCGCCTGTTCCGCGGTCAGGAAGAAATCCTGCTCACTCCGAAGGCACTCGAAGTGCTCACCTACCTCGCTGCCCGCTCCGGCGAGGTCGTCACCAAGGAAGAGCTCTTCCAAACAGTCTGGCCCGAAACGCATGTCGGCGACCACGCCCTCACCGTCCAGATCCGCCTCATCCGCCGTGCCCTCGGCGAAGGTGAAACCGGCGGCCACATCGAAACCCGCCACCGCCGCGGTTACCGCTTCGTGCTCGAACCCCAGCCGCACGAGCCCACCGAACCATCCCCGGCCGCGCCCGCCAATCCGATCACCGAATCCGCCGAGCCCGTCACGCGTTACGCCCGCAGCGGAGATTTCGACATTGCCTACCAGGTGATCGGCAACGGACCCATCGACGTCGTCTTCGTCATGGGCTGGGTCTCGCACCTCGAGTACTTCTGGAAAGAGCCCTCGTTCGCGCGATTCCTTCGTAAGATCGCTTCGTTCTCGCGCCTGATCCTCTTCGACAAGCGCGGAACAGGACTCTCCGATCGTGTTCCGCTCAACCAACTCCCCACTCTCGAACAGCGCATGGATGACGTGCGCACCGTAATGGAAGCAGTCGGCTCCAAGCAGGCAGTTCTCGTCGGCGTCAGCGAAGGCGGGCCCATGTCTGCCCTCTTCGCCGCAACCTATCCCGAGAAGACGCTCGGCCTCGTGATGATCGGAACCTACGCCAAGCGCATCAAAGACGATTCCTACCCGTGGGGACGCACACCGGAAGGGCTCGAGCAATTCGTCGAAGTGATTCGCAAGGAGTGGGGCGGTCCGGTGGGCTTGCGCGAGCGCGCACCGAGCCGATTTCAAGACGCCGCATTCCGTGACTGGTGGGCCACGTATCTGCGCATGGGCGCCAGCCCCAGCGCCGCCGTCGCGCTCACTCGGATGAATGCCGAAATCGATGTCCGCCATGTACTCGAAGCCGTGCGCGTACCCGCACTCGTGATCCACCGCACAGGCGACCGCTGTCTCCTCGTCGACGAGGGCCGCTACGTCGCATCGCACATCCTGGGCGCGCGGTTCGTGGAACTGCCCGGCGCCGATCACCTCCCCTTCGTCGGCGATCAGGACGAGATCCTCGACGAGATCGAAGATTTTGTCGCCACCGCGCGCCATCTCCATCAACCCGAGCGCGTGCTTGCGACGGTGCTCGTCGCGGGCTTCGAAGATGCGGAGATGCGCGCCGCCCGCGAGCGCCGCCGCGTATTCGATCTGCTCCAGGAGCGCGTGCGGCAAGAGGTGGAGTGGTTCCGCGGCCGCCCGCTCGTGTTCGAACAGCTCGGTCCACTCGCCACCTTCGACGGACCCGCCCGCGCCCTCCGCTGCGCTCATTCCATCGGCCGCCAAGCCTCGCTCCTCGGCCTGTCGTGGCGCTCGGCGCTCCACACCGGTGAGTGCGATCTGCTCGACCACGGCCGCGTCTCCGGGCTCGCTGTCGATGTCGCGCGCACCATTCACACGAAGGCAGCCGCCGGCGAGATCCTCGCGTCGAGCACCGTGCGCGACCTGGTCGCCGGCTCTGGAATTCACTTCGAGGAGCGCGGCGCCGTCGCATTCGAGAACCTCGAGCGGCAGTGGCGTCTCTACCGCGTCGCCCGTGAGTAGTGTCTGGAGCAGCCTTGAGTGGGCGCGGTGCCTTGCCGCGTAGGGCGGGCTTCAGACTGCGCGGGACTCAGCCCCGCTGCCAGCATTCGCGTCGGGGCCCGTCAAAGCCTGCCCGTTCCGACATCAGCACTTGCCTTGCCATGTGGCTCAGACTTCAGTCTGCGGGGGACTCAGCCCCGCTGCCGGCATTCGCGTCAAGGCCCGTGAAAGCTTGCCCGTTCCGACATCAGCACGTGCCTTTGCCATGTGGCTCAGACTTCAGTCTGCGCGGGACTCAGCCCCGCTGCCGACACTAGCGTCAAGGCCCGTGAAAGCTTGCCCGTTCCGACATCAGCACGTGCCTTTGCCATGTGGCTCAGACTCAGTCTGCGCGGGACTCAGCCCCGCTGCCGGCATTCGCGTCAAGGCCCGTGAAAGCTTGCTCGTTCCGACATCAGCACGTGCCTTTGCCATGTGGCTCAGACTCAGTCTGCGCGGGACTCAGCCCCGCTGCCGACACTAGCGTCAAGGCCCGTGAAAGCTTGCCCGTTCCGACATCAGCACGCGCCTTTGCCATGTGGCTCAGACTCAGTCTGCGCGGGACTCAGCCCCGCTGCCGACACTAGCGTCAAGGCCCGTGAAAGCTTGCCCGTTCCGACATCAGCACGTGCCTTTGCCATGTGGCTCAGACTTCAGTCTGCGCGGGACTCAGCCCCGCTGCCAGCATTCGCGTCGGGGCCCGTCAAAGCCTGCCCGTTCCGACACCAGCACTTGCCTTGCCATGTGGCTCAGACTCAGTCTGCGCGGGACTCAGCCCCGCTGCCGACACTAGCGTCAAGGCCCGTGAAGCTTGCCCGTTCCGACATCAGCACTTGCCTTGCCATGTGGCTCAGACTCAGTCTGCGCGGGACTCAGCCCCGCTGCCGACACTAGCGTCAAGGCCCGTGAAAGCTTGCCCGTTCCGACATCAGCACGCGCCTTTGCCATGTGGCTCAGACTTCAGTCTGCGCGGGACTCAGCCCCGCTGCCAGCATTCGCGTCGGGGCCCGTGAAAGCCTGCCCGTTCCGACACCAGCACTTGCCTTGCCATGTGGGGCAGACTTCAGTCTGCGCGGGACTTCAGTCCCGCTGCCGACTCGCGCGCCTTCATCCGACAAGGCGCCCCACCAGTCAGCGTGAGCCGCCCTCGGCACGGCGACGATCAACCCCTACTGCTTCGCCGGCGCGGGCGGCACCGGCGTCTTCACCGTATTGTGCTCGGCGCACGAACTCATCACCAACGACATCATTGCTGCCACGATCAGGATCGAAAGAGTCTTCCGCATCACTCGATATTGTATCCGCGTCCACGGCGGACAAAATGATATATTCGCTCCATGCTTCGGCTCGTCACCTGCGCGCTACTCGCATGCGCCTACGCCTTACCCCAAGACCGCCTGCAACAACTCCTCCGCGACATCCTCATCTTTGACGCGCACATCGACACTCCGCGCTACATCGTCGACGAGAACTACAAGCTCGCTGACGAGCATCCTTACTACGAAACCGACCTCCCCCGTTTAAAACGTGGACATGTGGGTGCGGTTTTATTCGGGCTCTATGCCGAGCCCCAATCCTATCCGCCCCATCTCTGGATGCCGCGAGCGCTCGAATGCCTCGATGGGCTCCGGCAGCAGGTCCGGGCGAATGGCAGCGACATCGAACTGGCCGCGAATTCCGCCGACATCCTGCGCATTCACAAGTCTGGCAAAGTAGCCGCAATGGCGAGTCTCGAGGGCGGCCACCTGATCAACGACAGCCTGCGCGTGCTGCGCCTCTTCCACGAACTCGGAGTGCGGTCCATGACGCTCGCCCACTTCAATACGAACAATTGGGCCGACTCGATGACCGACAATGCGGTCCACAACGGGCTTTCGCCCTATGGCAAGGAGATCGTGCGCGAGATGAACCGGCTCGGGATGCTGATCGACGTCTCGCACGTCTCGGACAAAACGGTGATGGATGCGATCCACACCAGCCGCGCGCCGGTGATCGCGTCGCATTCGTCGTCGAAGGCCGTGGCCGACGTTCCGCGCAACATGACGGACGAGATCATCAAAGCCATCGCGGGGCGTGGAGGCGTCGTGTGCATCAACTTCAGCGCCGCCTATCTCGACAAGAAAGCTTATGACACGATCTGGCCGATCCGGTCCCGCAGGCAGGCCGAGGTACGCGATGTGCTGCTCACCTACGCGAACGACCCGAAGCGCTGGGAGCTAGCGCGCGGCATCGAACAGCGATACTACAAGCTGATGCCGAAAGTGGAGCTAAGCCAATTGCTCAAACACGTGGATCACGTCGCGAAGCTCGTGGGTGTGGATCACGTAGGCATGGGCTCGGACTTTGACGGCATCGCGGGAATGGTCCCGGCGGGCGCTGAGGATGTGTCCAAGTATCCGGCGATCGTGAAAGGGCTCATGGATCTCGGATACAGTGACGCTGACATCCGAAAGGTGATGGGCATGAACCTGATCCGAGTCCTGCAAGCGAACGAAGCGATCGCGGAGAGGAAATGATGAGACGCAGAGACTTCGTGGCAGCGGCCGCGGCGGCTCCGTTGGCCGGGCAAGGGCGGCGCAAGGGCATCGCAGCCATCTCGAGCACCTACCATGTGCGGTCGCACTCGGACAATTTCATCACGCGATTTCTCGAGGGCTACTGGATCCACGAAAAATTCTACGAGGCTCCGTTTGACGTAGTGTCGCTATGGATGGATCAGATCCATCCGGCTGACATCGGGCAACGCTTGGCCGCGGCCTACGGAGTCGCGCTGAAGAAGTCGATCCCCGATGCGCTCACACTCGGAACCGGCAAGCTCGCCGTGGATGGCGTGGTGATGGTGTGCGAGCATGGCGAGTACCCGCACAACGAGAAACAGCAGCAACTGTATCCGCGCTTCGAGTTCTTCTCCCAAATCGTCGACACGTTTCGCAAGACTGGCCGCGTGTGCCCGGTGTTCACCGACAAGCATCTTTCCTATGACTGGAAGAAGGCGAAGCAGATGGTGGACTGGTCGCGGGAGCTGAAGTTCCCGATGATGGCGGGCTCGAGCGTGCCGGTGACGTTCCGGCGTCCGGAACTCGATCCGCCGCTGGGTGCTCCGCTCGAGAGCGCGATTGCGGTAGGCGGGGGCTGGGTGGCCGATGGCGGGATCTTCCATATCCTCGAGACCATGCAGGCGTTCGCGGAACGCCGCGCCGGCGGCGAAACCGGTGTGCGAGCGGTGCAGATGCTGAAGGGCGCGGACGTGTGGAAGGCCGCCGAACAGGGACTGTGGCGCCGCGATTTACTGGATGCCGCTTTGAGGCGCGGCGAACGCGTAAAACCGGGACGGCCCGAGGATCAGAAGCAGGTGGTGCTCGGGTTGGTGGAGTATCGAGATGGATTTCGCGGCGCCGTGATCGCGTTGGGTGGGCTGACGAGCGAGTACTTGGCTGCGTATCGCACCAAAGGCAAAGCCGGGCCCGAGGCGGCGCTGTGCTACATCCCCTCCGAGAACTCGAACAACTTCAGCATGCTAGTACATGGCATCCGGCATATGTTTGAAACAGGAACACCCGCGATTGCGATCGAACGGACCCTGCTGGTGACCGGGGCGCTGGCGGCGCTGATGGAGTCCGGCTTTCAGAACGGCAAGCGGATCGAGACTCCGGAGTTGGCGGTTACTTACAAAGCGCCGGAGCATTCGTGGTTCGCCAAGGGGATCGGATCATGAGCCTCGATCATCTCATCGCTCCGGCATCGCAACTGAAAAAGGTGGCGGGTGGATTCCAGGGGACCGAGGGTCCGGTCTTCAGCCGCCGGGGATATCTGCTGTTTTCAGAGACCGTGGCCAAACGAATCATGAAGTGGGAAGCCGGCAAGGTCTCCGTGTTCCGCGAGAAAAGCAACGGGTCGCTCGGGCTTACGTTCGATCATCAGGGCCGGCTGCTCGCCTGCGAGGCCGAAGCCAAGCGTGTGACGCGCACGGAGAAGAACGGCGCCATCACGGTGCTCGCCAAGGGACTCACCGAGCCGAATGACTTGGTCTACGCGATCGACGGCAGCGTGTACTTCACTGATTTGCCGGCCTCGCGTGTGTATCAGGTGACCAGGAAAGGCGAGGTCCGGGTGGTGGCCGAGGACTGCAAGGGGCCCAACGGATTGGCGCTTTCGCCGAACCAGCAGAAGCTCTACGTGGCCGATTATTTGGGAAAGAAGGTGCGTGTCTACGACATCGAGCCCGATGGAAAGCTGCGCGGAGGCCGGGATTTCGCCGCGGTGGAAGGCGATGGCATTAAAACAGATGAGGGTGGAAATGTTTGGGTGGCGGACGGCGAAGGCGTGGCCGTCTTCAGCGCGGCTGGCGAGCAACAAGGCACGTTGAAGGTCCAGGAGTCACCAAGCAACCTGACCTTCGGCGACGGTTTCCACGGGCTCTACATCACCGCGCGGACTTCGGTCTATCACATTCCGACGCGCGTTGCGGGGACGCGGACGTATTGACGCGCTTCGTCATCGGCCTGCTCTGGGCACTGGTCTGGACCGGGCTGGCGCTGTGCGAGCCGGCTGCGTTCAGCCACAAGCGGCACGCGAACCTCAAGCTTGGCTGCACCGGTTGCCACACGGGAGTGGGCCGCCGCATGGGTGTGGGCACGGCATCGCAGTGCGTGAGCTGCCATCGAACAGTCCGCCGCGCACCTCCGGCCAAGCGTGAACAAGTGTACGAAGTACCCGACTTCGTCTGGTTCAGCCACGCGAGGCACCGCGGCGTGGATTGCGCGAAGTGCCACGGTCCGGTTTGGCAGCGTGATGTCATTACCCGCGAAGTGGACCACACGATGGAGTTTTGCCGGAGTTGCCATCTCGAGAGGGGCGCCAAGGCCATCTGCGGTACCTGCCACGTCGAGAAGTGATTCGCCACGCGGCGCCGTAGGATCGGTCGTCCCGGCAAAGCTGGCTGGCACTTCGAGACGAGCGCGAGGCCGTCTGCGGCACCCGCATGGTGGATCGGTCCGGCGGCGCGTGAACCGCGACGCAGCTCCCGTCGAAGGGGGCGTCTCAAGACGACGAAGAAGACCGTCTGCCTCGCAGAGCCGGGTATCGATCCGGTGGCCCGTGGCACCCGTCAAGTCGAGAAGTGATCAGGTGTCCACTTCCTCGGGCTCGATCTCGACGCATTCGGCGAGCCGGTCGAGCGAATCCTGGAAGAACTTCTCGAGGGCGGCGGCGTCAACCGAAGGGGACCACGTTGTGGCGCGGAGCGCGAGCATGCGCTTGGAGGGTCCGGCGGAGAAGGCTTTGAGCTCGAGCGCGCCCTCGATTTCGCTCCAGCTCAGCGCGGCCTCGCGGCCGGTGAGCCGAAGCACCTTGCCGGTGAGCTTGTCGCGATTGCGCAGCTTCCATGCGATCGCGTCGCCCTCCAAACCCATCTCGCCCTTCTTGGTGAGCCAGAATGACAGCCCCTCGCCGCTGCGGAAATAGGGCGCGAGTTCCTCGAAGTCGAAGTGAGTCGGACGCAGCACGAGGATTGTCTTCTTGTCCCGTCCAAAGTAGCTTTCGAGATAGAGCTTGAGCAGCGAGAGCGCATTCTTCCATCCGGAGAGCACGCCATCAAACTCCTCGTCCCAGACGCCGCGATGGAGGAAGCCCGAGTTGATGAGCCGGATCTTGGTGCCGCTGCCAGACTGTGCAAAGCGAACTTCAATGAGCCCCGGAGGCCGGTTCTGCGGCGCGAAGCGTAGCGCGTACTGCAGGAACGGGACCGCGGCCACCACCTGATAGGGCACGTCCTGATAGAACTTGTCGAAGCTCCAGTAGACGATCTCCCCGGGCTGCGGATCGCCGCTGGCACGATCGGTGAACCAGCGCGAAATGTGTGCGGGATCGGCCCACGCCGTCCAGGCCTGCTCGGGCGGCGCAGTGGTCTCGATCTCGAGTTCCATGGTGCGGCCCGTATGTTGCATCTAAGCCAGACTACCGGAATCGGCGCACCCGATCAATAGCGATTCGAGGTGCAGCAGAGGCGTCGTTATACTGTCAGTTTGCCATGCCGGACCTCGTACAACTCACTCGCGACGGCGACATCGCCATCATCACCGTGGTCAACCCGCCGGTCAACGCACTGAGCCCCGGAGTACCGGAAGGCATCGAGCTGTGTCTGGCCGAGGCCGTGGCGGATCCTGGCGTTCGCGCGTGCGTGCTCATCGGTTCGGGCCGCACGTTCATCGCGGGCGCGGACATCCGCGAGTTCGTCAAGATCACCCGGGGCGAGCGCGGCAAGGAACTGCTGCTCGAGGAGATCCTCGAGAAGATCGAGAACGCTCCCAAGGCCGTCGTGGCAGCGCTGCACGGCACCGCGCTCGGCGGGGGACTCGAGACGGCGATGGCGTGCCACTATCGCGTGGCCGTCGGTTCGGCGCAGATGGGGCAACCCGAAGTGAAGCTCGGGCTGATCCCAGGAGCGGGCGGAACGCAGCGATTGCCGCGACTGATCGGTCCGGCGAAGGCGGCGGAGCTGTGCGCTGTGGGCGATCCGATCGGCGCGAAGGCCGCGCTCGAGCTCGGGTTGATCGACCAGATCGTTGAAGGCGATCTGCTCGCGGGAGCCGTGGCGTTTGCGCGCTCGGTGGCGGGTCCGAGGCGTACGCGGGATCTCGATGCAAAGCTGACTCCATTCGCGCGGCCGAAGCTCGGCGACAAGCAGCGAGGACGCATGGCTCCGGTGCGCGCGATCGAAGCGGTAGAACTCTCGATGATGTTGCCATTCGAAGATGCGATCCGCGAGGAACGGCGCATCTTCGAACAACTGCTCTTTTCGGACGAATCAAAATCGCTGGTTCATGTTTTCCTGGGCGAGCGCGAGGTAGCGAAGGTTCCGGGCGTTGCGGAAGTGAAGGACCCGGGCATCGCGCAGGCGGCGATCATCGGCGCGGGCACGATGGGCGGCGGCATCGCGATGACGTATGCGAATGCAGGCATCCCGGTGCTGCTCAAAGAGACCACGCAGGAAGCGCTCGAGCGTGGCATGGCGACCATCCGCAAGAACTACGCGTCCACCGTGGCCAAAGGCAGGCTCTCGCAAGAGGATGCCGATAAGCGCGTGGCTCGCATCACACCCACGCTCGCATGGGACGGCTTCGAGAAAGCCGACATCGTGGTGGAGGCCGTATTCGAGAACCTCGAACTCAAGAAGGAGATCTTCCGCGAGATCGATCGGGTGGCGAAAGACTCGGCGGTGCTTGCCACCAATACATCCACGCTCTCGATCGACGAGATCGCCTCGGTTACCAAGCGTCCGCATCGCGTGATCGGCAATCACTTCTTCTCGCCGGCGAACGTGATGCGGCTGCTCGAGATCGTCCGTGGCCGCGACACCGCGCCAGACGTCATCGGCACTTGTCTGGCGCTCGGCAAGAAGCTCGGGAAGGTGGCCGTGGTGGTGGGCAACTGCTACGGCTTCGTGGGCAATCGCATGTTCCATCCGTATCGATACGAGTCGCAGTTCCTGGTGGAAGAAGGCGCCTCGTATGAAGAAGTGGACCAGGTGCTGTACGACTTCGGCATGGCGATGGGTCCGTTCGCGGTGGGCGACTTGGCCGGGCTCGACGTGGGCTGGCGGATTCGCAAGGAGTTCGCGCATCTGGTGAAGCCGGGCGAACGGCAACCATTGGTGGAGGATCACTTGTGCGCGATGGGCCGCTATGGCCAGAAGACCGGCGCCGGGTGGTATCGCTATGACGAGAGGCGCAACCGGTCAGTGGATCCGGAAGTGACGGCGATGGTGGAGCGGCTGGCGGGCGAGGCGGGCATTCAGCGGCGCAAGGTGTCACGCGAGGAGATTCTCGACCGGTGTCTCTACTCGTTGGTGAACGAGGGATGCCGGATTCTCGAAGAGGGCATCGCGCTGCGGCCGGTGGACATCGACATCGTCTACATCAATGGATATGGGTTCCCGGCGCACAAGGGCGGTCCAATGAAGTACGCGGAGTCAGTGGGGTGGAAGAAGGTCTATGAGCGGGTGCGTGAGTTCGAAGCGGCGCACGGAGGTTGGTGGGCTCCGGCGCCGCTGTTGAAGAAGTTTGCCAGTGTCGAGTAAGGGCTAGTAGCCTTTGCGCTTGTCGACCACGTTGATGAGCGGGCGGCCATCGGCGAAGCGCTTGATGTTCTCCTTCACGGTGCCGAGCATGCGTCCGGCGTCCATGTCGCTGCGCCCGGCGATGTGGGGCGTGATGATCGCGTTGTTGAACTTCCAGAGCGGATGGCCCTTGGGGAGCGGCTCGGGATCGGTGACGTCGACACCGGCGCCGGCGAGCCGTTGGCTATCGAGCGCCTTCACGAGCGAATCGAGATCGTAGATTCCGCCGCGGCTGACGGCGATGAAGTACGAACCCTTCTTCATCAGTTCGAATTGCTTGGGTCCCATCATCTTGTGGCTGCGCTCGGTGTGAGGCGCGGAAATGAACACGACGTCGGCGAGCGGCACCACTTCGTCGAGTTGATCGGGCTTGACGACGCGCTGCCAGAAGGGCGAGAAGGGGATGTCCTCCGGGTCGACCCCGATGATGTTCATGCCGTGCGCCCAGGCTCGCATGGCGATCTGTTGGCCGATGCCGCCGAGCCCGATGATGACGCCGGTCTTGCCGCGCAGTTCAATGCCGCCGAACGGCCGGGCTTGCCAGGTTTCGCTCTGCCGATCGGCGAAGAACTTGGGCAGCATTCGAGTGTGCGCGAGGAGCATCGCCATGGCGTGGTCGGCGATTTCCGGGCCCTGCACGATCTGATTGTTGGTGAGGACGATGTTGGAGTCGCGCAGATCGGTGCCGCCGGAGAGATGGAGCACGCGCTCGACGCCGGCACTGAGCACTTGCACCCACTGGAGCTTCTTGCCGGCGCGAACGAGGTCTGGCGTGATGTTGGGGCCGATGAAGGCATCTGCGTCGGCGATCTCGGCCATGGTGGTAGCCGGTGTCACCGAAACAATTTTGACCTTATTTGTTGCGGACTGCCAATCCGCGATCACGTCTGGCGTTTGGCCGGAAGCGATGATCTTCTTTTGTTGGCCGTAAGCGGCCATGGCGGCAATGGCGAGAAGGAGCAGGGGACGGCGCATGGGTTCTCCTGAAAGAGGTGATGTTAGCTTGATGATTTTACCGCAGAGGCGGGACTGAAGTCCCGCCTCTGCGGTAAAGCCCGCCCTACACGGCAAGGCAAGTGCTCGTGCCGGAAGCAGCATGTTTATTCGGACTGGACGCGAGCTACGGCAAGCGGGACTGAAAGTCCCGCCGCAGGCTGAAAGCGCCCCACATTCTTGTCACTTAGTTCACGCCTGTCACTTAGTTCACGATCGCGGCGGGGTTGGAGAGTTCGCCGATTTGGGGAACGCGGATGGTGACGATGTCTCCGGCGGCGAGCGCGTTCTCTTCCTTGACGATGATGCCGGTGCCGGTGCACAGCACCGATCCGCTGGGGATCGCGTTGGCGCGGAAGAGATAGTCAATCAGCGTCTCCACCTTGCGATGCAGCTTCGAGGTGTTGACTGCGCCCGAGAAGACTACTTGTCCGTTGCGCGTAATCTCGCAGGTCATGTCGAGGGCGTAGGGGCTGCCCAACTCGTCAGGCGTCACGATCACTGGACCGAGCGCGCAACACGCGTTGTAGACCTTCGACTGCGGCAGATAGAGCGGGTTTTCCTTCTCGATATCCCAAGCGGAAACGTCATTGGCGAGCGTGTAACCGAGGATCTTGCCGCCCGCGCCGAGCACCACGGCGAGTTCGGGCTCGGGCGCGGTGAACTTCGAGTCGGGTCGAATGCCGATGGCCTGGCCCGGTCCGACGCAAACGCGCGCGGTGCCCTTGAAGAAGCTCTCGGGGCGGTTCTCATCCTTGTATACGTAGGCGTAGAAGCCCTCACGCGTTCCGTGTTCGGCGTCGCGGAATGCGGCGGACATTTCATAGGTACAACCGCAGGCCCAGACTTCGCGCGGATGAATGGGAAGCACGGGCTTGAGCGGCTCGGCGTGGGCGATGGCGTGGCCCGACGCGAGCGCGGTCAACTCGGTCTTCTCCATCTCCGAGCGGCGAATCAAGTCTTGCATGTCGTGCCCTGGAATCGGGCGGGCCGCGCCGTTCTCGACGATCGCGGCGGTGATCTGTCCGTTCCAGACAACCTGTGTGAGTTTCATTCTCGCTCCGGTCTTCAGTACTTGAGATAGATGGTCTTGTAGTCGCTGTAGAACTCCATCGCGGCGGGACCTTGTTCCTTGGGGCCGAAGCTCGAGTCTTTGGTGCCGCCGAAGGGGAGTTGGTATTCGACGCCGGCGCTCGGGAGGTTGACCGTGAGCAGGCCGGCTTCGGTGCGATAGATGAAGTCGAAGGCGCGGCTGAGGTTGGTGGTTTGGATGGAGGCCGAGAGCCCGAACGGGATGTTGTTGGAGATGCGCATGGCGTCATCGAAATCCTTGGCGCGCATGACGGCGAGGACGGGCCCGAAGATTTCCTCTTGCGCGAGGCGCATGTTTTCGGTGACGTTGCCGAAGATGGTGGGCTCGATGAAGTAGCCCTTGTCGTAGGCGCCGCCGGTGATGCGGTTACCGCCACAGAGCGGCTCGCCGGCTTCTTTGCGGCCGATCTCGATGTAGCGCAGGTTGGTGTCGAGTTGCGCCTGATCAACGGCGGGCCCGATATCGATGCCCGGCTCCATACCGTTGCCGACCTTCAGCTTCTTGGTGCGCTCGACGAGCGCGGCCATGAACTTGTCGTAGATGGAGTCTTCGACGATGGCGCGGCTGGTGGCGGTGCACTTCTGTCCGGTCGAGAAGAACGCGGCATTGGCGACGTTTTCGACAGCGGAGTTGAAGTCGCAATCGCCGAGCACGATGGTGGGATTCTTGCCGCCCATCTCGAGCTGGATCCGGAGGCGGCGCTTGGAAGCCTCGCCATGGAGCCAGTTGCCGACGTCGCACGAACCGGTGAAGGAAATCGCCTTGAGAGGCTTGGCGTTGACGAGCGCGTTGCCAATGGTTCCGCCCGAACCAGCGACGAAGTTCACCACGCCCTTGGGAATTCCGGCTTCGTGGCACGCCTCGACGATGCGCCATGCGCTGAGCGGCGACGCGGAGGCGGGCTTCACGACGATGGTGTTGCCGCAGATCAACGCGGGCGCCATTTTCCAAGCGGGGATCGCGATGGGGAAGTTCCACGGCGTGACCAGGCCGACGACGCCGACGGGTTTGCGGAGCGCAAACATATGGACGCGATCGCGTTCCGAGGGCACGAGCATTCCGGGCATGCGGGAGCCTTCGCCGGCGAAGTAGCGGAAGATGTTGATGGCGCGGCGGACCTCGCCCTTCGCTTCGGGCAGAGTCTTGCCTTCTTCACGCGTCATCTCGGCGCCGAGTTGATCGAACTTCTTGTCTAGGATGTCGGCGACCTTATAGAGGAGGTTGCCACGGGCGGGTCCGCTCATGTTGGCCCATGCGGGCAGAGCCGCGTGGGCAGCGGCGGCGGCGGATTCGACGTCAGCGGCGGTTCCCTTGACGAAGAGGCCCACGAGTTCGTCAGTGTTGGCGGGATTTCGATTCTCGAAAGTGTCACCGCCGGCCCATTCGCCGTTGATGTAGTTGTTGAAGACAGTGCTCATGCGTTCCTTTTGATCAGATGAGGGCGTTGGAGGTTGAAACTGTCAGGATAACGCGTCCGCGCTGGATGCGTTCGTCTGCCAGCGGGGCTCGGGCATCGGTTGCAGGCCGAGGCGAATGGCTTTAATTTGCGCGTTGGTCCAGGCGGCTTCGGCGGCGATGCGGCGGATGTCGGCGTCGAGCGCGAGTTGGGTGGCGGTTTGGGTTTGTTTTTTCAGCTTGGCGATGTCGGCGAGCGGGGGGGCTTCGTTGGGCGCGGCTGCGGCTTCCGATTGGCGGAGGGCTCGCTCGGTTTGGAGCTTGCGCAATTCGTTCAAGGCGCGATAGTAGGCGCGCTCGAAGCGGGTGGCGTAGCGCGAGTACTTGTCGAGATTGGCTTCGTTTTGTTCGAGGAGGGCTTCGGCCTCGAGGCGGCGGGTGACTTCGGTCTTCCAAGCGGCCTGGACGAGGTTCGCGAAGATGACTTCCTCGTTGACGCCTTGGGGTTGGAGTTCGTCGCGTTGGAGTTCGAGGAAGAACTCGAATTCGATTTGGTGCTCGGGGGCGACGGCGAAGGTGGCGGTGAACAGGCCGTGGGTGGTGGCGTTCTTCGACGAGACGGCTTTGCCTTCGGCGGTGCGTGGTCCGGTGGAGTGCTGCGCGTTGTCGCGGTTGGTGTTGGATTTGAGGTCGGTGCTCATGGTCCCAGGGATATCGCGAGGGGGTTGATCGCTTGCAAAATCGATCCGGGTATGTGTTTGAAGGGATTGAGGTAAGGAAATTTGCAGTACACGTCATCCGGCGCCTGGTGCATGATCGATGGGTGATCTACGGTAGAATTCGTCCATGCGAAGTCTCACGGTGGAACTCATTCCCGACCTGGAAGAAGGCGGATATACCGCCCGCGTTCCGGACATCCCGGCCTACGGCGAGGGCGAGACTGAGGATGAGGCGATCGCCGATCTGAAGGAGGCACTGGGCGCGTACGTGGAAGCTTTCGGTGTCAAGGAAGCGATAGCTCGCCCGAATTCTCCGAGTTCGCTGCGCCAGTTGGTTTCCGCCTAACCACAAACTGCCGCGATTCGAGTCAAGATTGGCGTAACGAGTAGTTGCAGGAATCAATATGTCAGATTCGGTTCACTGGCTGATCCAGCGCAACCAGGCGGACACAACGGATGTGAGGCGGGTGGCGGAAGCACTTGAGGCGGACGGCATCCCCGTTCATCTGGTCGACCTAGAGAGAGGAGGGGCGCTTCCGCCGCTTCCAGACCTCCCGAACAACGTGCCGGTTGTGTGTCACGGACCAGCTTTCATTCCGCGAGCCTTGAAGCATCCGCGACTTCGTCCTTGGGTTTTCTTCGACCTTGATACATTTCGGTGGTCGCGGTTTCGTGCTGCGTGGAAAGAGGCCATGTTGTCCCGCGACGCCAGCGTAGTGGATCTCGCCGCGGCACAGACGTTGCTTCGCGCAAGAGGGCAGCAGTTCGTTCGGCCAGATGAAGACTCAAAGGCCTTCGATGGCGGCGTTTACACCGCTACCGAACTTGACAATGCGGTTGGGAAGCGGGTGAGCCAGGCGACTCCCGTTGTTGTTGCGTCTCCCGTCAACGTCGAAGTCGAGTGGCGCTTTGTCGTGGTCGGCGGCGAAATCGTCGCTTGCTCCGAGTACAAGCGCTGGGGACGCGCCTCCACAGATGGATCAGTACCGCGCGGCGCGATCCGGATGGCTGAAGAGATCGCCTCGCTTTGGGGTCCGGCGAGCGTCTATTGCTTGGACCTTGCTGACACGGGGGACCGGCTCGGAGTGGTGGAAGCCAATTGTTTCAACGCAGCGCGCCTGTACGGTTGTGCAGTCAGGCGGGTGGTCCAGGCTGTGAATGACCACGTTTTGAAGCAGGCAGCCGGGTGCGGATAGGAGTCTCTCGACAGCGGGCCTTGCAGATCGCCGGCGACCTGAGGTTTTAGCGTGCGCGTACACTGGCAACATGCCCCGGATCGAGGTAGCGACTGTCATTCACGCTCCGGCGGAAATATGTTTTGACTTGGCGCGGGATGTAGACCTGCATGTGAAGTCTACTTCGGGGACCAACGAGCGGGCGATTGGCGGGGTCACTGCCGGCCTCATGAATCTCGGCGATGAGGTGACATGGGAGGCAACACATCTCGGAGTCACCCAGAGACTCACGAGCCGAATCACGGCGCTTGATCGTCCGCGCGGCTTTCGTGATTCTCAGGTGAGAGGTCCATTTGCCAGATTCGATCATGACCACTTGTTCAAGCGCGAGGAAGGCGCCACTGTCATGGTGGACGTGTTTGACTACACCTCTCCGCTTTGGTTCATTGGAAGATTTGCGGATCTGGTGTTTCTCCGGCGCTATCTGGAGCGCTTCCTTCGCGCTCGGGCTCGCGTGATCAAAGATACGGCGGAGCAGACGTACGGGTTCGGTGGCAATTGATGGAGTGCCGCCAGTCAGCAAGGCCGGCCGCCTTTGCGTTTGGCCCTCGCTCGACTGCGATACTATTGCGGATGGCTTTTCCGATAGCACCGAAGCTGGAATGGGTGAGAGCGGACTTCAACGGGCTATTTGGCGACGTACTGTGCCTCTCGCACAGCGACCGGTGTATCGACTACTCGGGACAAGAAGTGGAATTTCGCACGGGCATGATCGTTACGGCGTTCGAGGAGGACGGGGACGATGGGGAGCCGGATTGCTTGGTCGCGACCGGCGTCGTGGAGCCCTCGCCGGAATGGCTCAGTTGCCGAGGATCGTGTTGGGTTTTGCTGATTGACGAGAACGGAGTCCGATCGGAGTCAGAGATCGCGTGAGATTTACTGCGGGTAGGAGCTACCAGAGTTGTCTCATATCCGCCCGATAAACAGTGGAAGCGCGAACGAACCAGATCAGCCGCCCGCGGGCACAGGCGTGATTTGCGGGGAGAACGTCGCCGTTCTCGTCGACGAATTCGACGCGTGAGATTTCGCTGGTAGATTCGTCGTCATTCAATTCGAGGAGTGTCCAGTCAATTTGGTCGTGTAGCCGGAGTGCATCAAGGCGCGATTGCCAAAGACCGCGAAGACCTGCGCTCCGCGCAAGCCGGGCTGCCACACTGCATCGACGGCGTCATGCCGCAGGCGGACAAGTGGAAATGGCGTGTAGTAGTAAAACCACGTCGAGTCGTTACTTTCCACGTTTAGTGCGTAGCAATCCGTGATCCAATCCATGCCTCCGCGTGGCTGAAACTTGAATTCGACGTTGCCGAAAGAGTCGAAGCGAATCAGGCCCGCTGAGGCGATCGTATTCCCGAAGACGCCTTCGTCAAAGTAGGAAGCCCAGATTGCGCCCGATTGGGTTGTTTGTAGCTCCTCGATCCCATCGCCCAGGCAGAACTCGCGGAGGATTCTGCCGTTCGAGTCATGGACGCGAGCATTGGGACGAGTTCCCCACTGCCGGGCGTGCGCGAGCAGCAGGCCTTCGGGCAGGGGTTGGGCGAAGTCGTATGGAGTGCCGTCTCCTTCGATGGTCTGTTCCCAAGTTCCGTACTCGGTGAAGCAGTGGACGGTTTGGCAGGACTTGTCGCGACGGGAAGAGAGGAGGAGGTACAGCGATTGGTCGGGGTCGCCGGCGAATGAGTGGAGCTCGGAGTGATCGATTTCGCCAATCGGTTCGGCGGATACGCGCATTTGTCTATTTTCGCTGACGCGGAGGACAGCGGGACTGAAGTCCCGCGCAGACTAAAGTCTGCCCCACAAGAGGCAGGGAGGTACAATCTCCTCATGCAGGATCCAACTCGCCGAACCTTGCTCAAGAGCGCCGCCGCGGCGGCTGCCATCCATTCGTCACGCTCGCCGATTCTCGGCGCGAATGACCGCATCAACATCGCCGTAGTGGGTGTGGGCGGACGCGGGACCGCACACGTCCGCGAGTATCTCAACATCGCCGACGTACACATCGCCGCGATTGTCGACGTGAATCAGGAAGCGCAGGAGAGAGCGCAGGCCACGGTGAAGAAGGCCAAAGGCCACGATCCGAAGACCTACTCGGACATGCGCAAGGCGTTCGCCGACAAAGGCATTGACGCGGTATCGATCGCCACGCCGAACCACTGGCATGTGCTCACGGCGCTGTGGGCGGTGCAGGCGGGCAAAGATGTTTACGTGGAAAAGCCGGTGAGCCACAACATCTTCGAAGGGCAACAACTGCTCGCAGCAGCGCGCAAGTACGGCAAGATCGTGCAGGTGGGGCAGCAGAGCCGCAGCACGCCGCACAAGATGAAGGCGATGAAGCTGCTGGAAGAAGGCGTGATCGGCAAGCTCTATATGGCCAAGGGGCTGTGCTACAAGCGGCGCAAGTCGATTGGCCGGCAGCCCGATCAGCCCACGCCGCCCGGCATCGATTGGGACATTTTCCTCGGGCCGGCTCCGATGCGGCCGTTCAACGCGAACCGCTTCAAGTACAACTGGCATTGGTTCTGGGACACGGGCAACGGCGACATCGGCAACCAGGGCGTGCACGAGATGGACGTTGCGCTGTGGGGGCTCGGCAAGAAAGTGTTTCCGAAGAGCGTGATGTCGATGGGCGGCAAGTTCGTTTATGACGACGATCAAGAGACGCCGAACACGCAGATTGCTTCGTTCGATTTCGGCGATGGCACGGAGCTTCAGTTCGAAGTGCGCGGGCTCATCACCACCGAGGAAGGCGGATTGAAGCTGCGCGGTGGCAATGTGGTGGGTAACCTCTTCTATGGCGCCGATGGCGTGATGGCCGTGGACAGCGCGGGCTTCCAAGTGTGGAAGGGCGAGAACCGCGAGCTCATCATGGAGGAGAAATCCGAGCGCGGCGACTCGGAAGGCCACTTCGCGAATTTCGTGAAGGCAGTGAAGAGCCGCAAGGTGGAAGATCTCAATTGCGATGTCGCGGTAGGACACAATTCCGCGGCGTTCTGCCACATGGCGAATATCAGTTATCGGCTCGGCCGGCGCCTCACCGTGGATCCGGCCAAACAGAATTTCATGGGCGATGCTGACGCCAATCGGATGTTGACTCGAAAGTACCGCGCGCCCTACGTGGTTCCGGAAAAGGTTTGATGAACTTTGCAAGGCTTGCGGTTCTCGGCTGCTGGGCGGCGATGGCGTATGCGCAGCAACTGGAGATTGTTTGGGCGCGATATGGCGCGGGCTTCAACACGATCGATGTGACCGATCGTGTGCGGTCGCTCGTGCGGGACAACACGGTTACGCTCACGGTGGATATTCCGACGCTCGGGTCGGATCCGGCGCCGGGCACGTTGAAGACTCTTACCGTGCACTATCGATTGCAGGGCGCGGAGTCAGAGGTGTCGGCGCGGGATAGCGAGACGCTACGGGTTCCCGCGGCTTCGAGCGGTGGATTCTCGATCTCGGATTTGTTCAAAGACAAGCTGCCGATCACGCAGCAGGTGCCAGCGGTGAGTACGACGGCTCCGGCGCTGATGATCGTGTCAGCGCGCTACGGCGCGGGCGACAAGTGGCGCGACGTGCGGGACCGGCTGCAAGGGCTCGTCTCCAACGGGAAGCTTTCGGCGACGATCAACAACCAGACGATGGGCGGGGATCCAGCCGTGGGGCAGGACAAGCGGATCGAGGTGCGGTATCAATACAACGGCCAGACGTTCGATGTGACGGCCAACGAGGATCGCACGTTATCGCTGCCTTCGGCGCAGGCCGCAGCAGCGGCTCCGGCACCGGCGCCGGTGACCGTGGCGAGTTCCGCTCCGATGGCTCCGGTGACGATCGTTTCGGCGAGGTATGGAAGCGGGGACAAGTGGGTGGATGTCCGGGACCGGATGCAAGGTCAGTTGCGCGACAACCGGCTGGAAGTGACGGTGAGCAACCAGACGATGGGTTCGGATCCGGCGGTGGGCAAAAACAAATCCTTGCAATTGCGTTATGAGCAGGGCGGGCAGCTCTACGACATCAACGTAACCGAAGGGAAGACGGCGCGGGTTCCGGATTCTTCGGCGGTATCGGCTGGTGCGGCGCCTGTGACTTGGACGCCGGTGTCGCAGAGCGGCGGACTTCGGATTGTTTCGGCGCGGTACGGGGCCCAGAACAAATTCAACGATGTACGTTCGCGGCTCGAGTCACTGATTCGCGATGGGCGGTTGCAGACGGCGGTCAACAACCAGACCATGGGCGGCGATCCGATCATGGGGAAGAAGAAGACGCTCGAGTTGCAGTACGAGTATCAGGGGCAGGCGTTCTCTATCAGCCTCGAGGAAGACCGCACGCTGGACATTCCGAGTGCGCCGGCTGGCGCGGTGGCTTCGGCGCCCGCGCCCGTGGTGACTCCGGGGACTCCGGTTCCGGGTCTTGGGCCGGCGGGCGGACTGCGGGTGTTCTACGCGCGTTACGGCGCGGGCTCGACGCTGGTGGACGTGCGGGAGCGGTTGCGGCCGCTGCTGCAAGGGGATCGGTTGACGGTGAACGTGGGGGCGGCTTCGATGGGTGGCGATCCTTTGCCGAATCAGGAGAAGACGCTCACGGTCATTTACGAGTGGAAGGGGCGCACGTATGAGAAGTCCGCTGTGGATGGCCAGACGCTGAGTCTTCCTTGAGCGGGCGCACTTCGCGGGCACTGAAGCACCCACCGGCAGGCTGAAGCGTGCGCGACAAGTCGGGCGGGGCGCACAATGAAAGTGATGCCTGCGCTCTTCGATTTGCGCGACGTGGAGCTCCGGTATGGAGCTGGCGCGGTCATTGGTCCCTTCACGCTGGCGTTGGATCGGGGCCAGCGCGCGGGACTAGCGGGAGCGAGTGGTAGTGGCAAGACCACGGTGCTTGATTGGATCGCCGGAACCGTCCCCCCTGCGCTGGCGGCGGCGAAGGCTTGCGTCCGGGCGGATCGCGTTTGCTACATTTCGCAGGAAGCTTCCGACAGTCTGTCACCCTACATGACCGCGCTCGATCAGGTGGCCGCGTTCGGACGGGACGCGTCCGAGTGCTTGTCGAGAGTCGGGCTGGACGATGCGAGGCAGCGATCGTATCCGAGCCAGTTGAGCGGCGGCGAACGTAAGCGTGTGCAAGTGGCGCAGGCGCTGGCGATGCGTCCGGATCTGATCCTGGCCGACGAACCCACTACGAATCTCGATGCCGACAATTCGGAAGCAGTGTTGCGCGCACTCGATGAGTGCGGAGCGGCGATGGTGGTCGCCTCGCATCAGGAATCCGCGTTCGCGCGGCTGCGGTGCGATTCGGTCGTGAGGCTTACTCCGCGCCGCGAGACTCCCGCGTGGACCGAATTGCCGACTCCGGGTCGCGTGCTGGTCAGTGTGCGAGGCGTCACGTTCGCCCACACGCGGCGCGATTTTTGGTTACGGCGAGTACCCACGGGATTCGTGTTACGGGACGTGTCGTTCGAGATCCGCGAGTCAGAAACGGTGCTGCTTGGCGGACCTTCTGGCGCGGGGAAGTCCACACTTGCGCGGTGCCTGGCGAAGCTCGGGCAGTGCGCCGTGCAGTTGGTTCCGCAGGAGCCTTCCGGTAGCCTGAATCCGCGACAGACCTTGCGCGCGGCGATTGGCGAAGCGAGTGCGGACGCGGATCCCGGCGCGGTGCTGGAGCCGGTCGACATCCCCGCCGCTTGGCTCGATCGCCGTTGTTCCGAACTCAGTGAGGGGCAACGCGCGCGTGTGGCCATTGCCCGAGCGCTGGCGGCACTTCCGCGCGGTGGGCTGCTCATTCTCGACGAGTCGTTCGCGGGGCTCGATCCGGAGACGTGCCATCGTGTGTATTCGACGATCTCCGCGGCACAACGGCGAACGGGGCTGGCGTGCCTGGTGATCGCGCACTCGGCGGTGGTGCCTGCGCATCGGGCGCTGCACATGCGAGAGGGCCGGTTCGAGTGAGTTGGAAGCGCCGGCTCGTTTCCGCGGCACTGCAACTGGTCGCGCTGTCGCTGATCGCGTTCGCGCTCACGGCGATCATTCCGGGCGATGTGCTATCGGACACGCGACTCGATCCTCGCACGAGCAGTGCGTCGATCGAAGCGTGGCGGCAGCAACTCCACTTGTCCGAGCCTTGGTGGAAGCGGTACGCATCGTGGTCGGGGCGTGTGATTCGATGCGACTTCGGCAGTTCGTTGGCAAGTGGGATTCCGGTTGCGAAGCTGCTCGGCCCGCGACTCATGCGCACGCTCGAGATCGTGCTGCCAGCTTGGGGAATGAGTTGGCTGCTCGGCCTGGTGCTCGCTGTTGCCGGGGTCCGCTGGGGTGGCTGGAAATGGCTCGAGCGAGCCGCGGCAATTTTGCAGCTTCTTCCGGAAGCGATCCTGGCGAGCCTGCTCACGTGGGCGCTGATCGTGCGATTCGGTGTGGATCCCGAGAGCATCGTACTGCCGCTAATGCCGGTGACTCTGGCGCTCGCGCCCGCGGTGTTCCTGCATTCCGCCGCGGCGCTCGACGGGGCGCTGCAGAGCCGGTTCGTCAAGCTCGCGCAGGTGGCGCGGGTGAACCCGGTGACGCTATGGACTCGCTATCTTGCACCCGCCGCTGCGAATCCGCTGTTGAATCTCGTGGGACCGTCGTTTGCCGCGGCGTTCGGTTCGGCGCTGGTGGTGGAAGCGATCACGGGATGGCCCGGCATGGGTAGCCTGTTCGCCGATGCGTTTCGCAGCCGCGATTATCCGGTGACGCAAGCGGTGCTATTGCTCCTCGGCGCCGCGCTCATCGTGCTGAACCTCTTCTCGGACCTCGCGCTGTTTCGGCTCGATCCGCGCATCCGCACTGGAGAAGACGAATGAGGATCGCGCTCGCGTTGTGCGTCATCTTCTTGCTGCTGGCGCCGTTCGTGCTCCATGAGGATCCGTTGGCACAGGACCGTGGGGAAATTCTCGCTGCGCCTACGGCGGTGCATTGGTTCGGCACGGATGATTACGGCCGCGATCTCTGGGCGCGGTTTCTCCATGGCGGACGGTGGTCGCTCGGCGTGGGCATTTCGGCCACGGCGTTGTGCCTCTCTTTGGCTTGGATCATCGGGACAGCAGCGGCTATGTTTCCGGCCTGGGGCGCCGTGCTCATGTGGGTCGCGGACCTGTTCCTGTGCCTTCCGTGGCTGTATCTGCTCATCGCCGCGCGCGCGGCGCTTCCGCTCGAGCTCGATCCACGGGCCGCATTCGCCACATTGCTTCTGCTGCTCGCGCTGACGGGATGGGCTCGGCCGGCGCGACTGGTACGCGGCCGCGTGCTCGAAGTGAAGCAGCGAGGATACGTGCAAGCGGCGATCGGGTTCGGTGTGCCGCGGGCTAGAGTTTTCGTGCGGCACATTCTTCCGGCCACCGGAGATCTGTTGGCGGCGCAAATCATGATCCTGCTTCCACGTTTTGTGCTGGCCGAGCTGACGCTCACGTTTCTCGGGGCCGGCGCGGCGGATCCGTGGCCGAGTTGGGGTGGACTCATCGCTCCGCTCAAGCAGGTCTACTTGATTGGTCCGCAATGGTGGCGGCTTCTGCCCATGCTCGCGATGATTCCGTTTTTTGCGCTGGCGGCCATTGCCAGCCGAGCTTGGGAGTCGCGTTTCCGGTTGGTGCGCTAAGAAGTCTCGCGCCGGCTGAAGCCTGCCCCACACACGGGGTACAAAATCTTCGCGGCCGGGGAAAAACCTGAAGGGCAGTAGTACATGGCTGCGGAACCGAATGCCAGCCGTACAAAGCTATTTGACCTTGCGCAGATCAGCCGGTGCGCGCTCGCGGTCTTGCGGCCGTGCCTCGAGAATCCACTCGAGGGGAACGGTCTCCGGCGGATAGCAAACCCTTGCATCGCACGCCTGATAGCGGAAGTCGCCTTTGATGCTGAGCTTGTTCTCGGCCGCGGCCGGATAGAGATCGCGGGCCTGCGCCATCTTGAGATCACGCATGACGCGGAACTTGTTCTCGAACACCGGTACGGTTTGCCGAATCGCCTTCAGCCGCTTGTTGCGCGAGCGCGGCCATTCCGGATCGAAGTTGATCCAGGCTTTGCTCTCAGCCATCTTCCAACTCACGGGGATGTACTCGCCCGAGACACCCGGTGCGTAGACATGCATGCCGGGCCGGAGTTCCAGTTCCACAGTGAGCGTTAGCCGGCTTCCTGGGTAGACCGCGGTGTTGCTCGCAAAGGTTCGGATCTTCAGATGGCGGGTGGAGGATTCCTGGCCCGCCGCACCCTGGTCGCCGAAATCGCGAACCAGAATGCCGCCGGTGGTGAAGCGCTCGCGGTAGTCGCGCTCGAAGTGCTTGGCTTCCACGATGCCGCTGGTGTTGATCCGATAGGTGCCCGGATGCGGTACGCCGAAGAACGGCGAGTTCGTGTCGATGGATTCGTTGAGGATTCCGAACGCGCGGATCGCCTTCGAGCCGAGATCGCCCATCAGCGGATAGCGAATGTTCTTGCGCTCGGCAAACGCCTTCACGATCGCTGGCGAGTCATACGTGATAGCCGCCACGCGATAGCCTTTCGCTTCGAGCGCGGCTGCCTTTTCCCCCAACTCCACGAGTTGGGCCTTGCAGTACGGTCACCAGTCGGCTGAGCGGACGAACGCCAGCATCAGCCCCTTTCGGCCGGTGAGTGTAGCAAGTGATTGCTGCTTGCCGAATTGATCGGTGAGTTCGAAATCAGGGACCTTCTGACCGACCTCGGGCCCGGTCTTCCATTCCTTTGACTGAGCGAAGAGCGCCGCAGCCGCCGCCGCGAGAAGTGTAATGAATTTCACAATGCCTCATCAGTGTAGACGATCCCCGCCGGTATAATGACGGAACCATGCGAATTGATTCCCACCATCATCTGTGGAAGTACGGAATTCAGGAATACGGCTGGATCGGCGACGACATGAAGGCGATCCAGCGCGATTTTCTGGCTCCGGAGTTGGCGGCGGCACTGAAGTCCGGTGGCATCGATGGAGCGGTTACAGTGCAGGCGCGCGAGACGTTGGAAGAGACGCGATGGCTGCTCGGGATCGCGGCCAAGGCGCCGATCATCAAGGGGGTGGTCGGGTGGGTGGAACTGGTGAATCCGAAAGTGGAGGCTGACCTCGAGAAGTTCTCGGCCGACAAGAAGCTGAAGGGCGTGCGTCACGTGTTGCAGGCCGAGCCGGCCAATCAATTGATGGATGATCCGCGGTTCAATGCGGGTGTAGAAAAGTTGGACAAGCACGGACTCGTGTATGACGTGCTGATTTTCGAACGGCACCTGAAGCAAGCCATCGCGTTCGTGGATCGTCATCCGAGACAGCGCTTCGTGCTCGATCACGTGGCTAAACCAAAAATCAAGGAACATGTTCTCGAGCCCTGGCGGACCCTGATGAAAGACCTGGCCAAGCGCCCCAACATCTATTGCAAGATTTCCGGCATGGCGACTGAAGCCGATTGGAAGGGCTGGACGGCGGCCGACATGAAGCCTTACATTGACACGGTGCTCGAGGCTTTCGGTCCGAAGCGGCTGATGTTCGGTTCTGACTGGCCGGTGATGCTGGTGGCGAGTCCGTACAGGAAGTGGGTGGATACGGTTGCGGCGGCGATCGGCAAATTATCGGCCGCCGAGCAGGCGCGCATCTGGGGCGAAACAGCAGCGGAAGCCTATCGCCTCTGACGCGGCTTCAAGTGCGAGCCGGCGCCATAGATGCCGATCCAGTGGTTCGAGAAGCGCAGTCCCGATTGCGGAGAGACGCGCGGCATGTGGCAATCCACGCAATTGGTGCTGCAAGCCTTCGGGCGCTCGCTGTGGCAGGATTCGCAGGTCTTGTTGTAATGCGATGAGCTCGTTTCGAGCGGGGCGTGCGGATCGTGGCAAGTGAGGCAACTCACGCGCCCGTTGCTCTTGGCGAAGCACGCACTCTGGCTCAAGTAGACGGGCTGATGGCGGACGTTCCAGGCGTTGTTCCAGTCGACCTTGGCGGGGTCGCTCACCGGAGGGCGGTGACAGCGTCCGCAGAGATCGTTCATGGCGGCTGCAGTGATCTTGCCGGGTCCGAGTCTGGTGTTGCCCGAAGCGTGGGTGGAACCAGCGCCGTGGCAGGCTTCGCAGCGAACGCCGGGCTCGCCTACGGCCGCCGCGCCGTCTTCGGCGAATCGCACGCCCCCGGTGGAGTGGCATTCGAAGCAGCCGGCGATTCCGGCTTGCGGGTCAGAGGTTTTGTAGAGGAGGCCGGCGGCTTCTTTGAGGTCGCGGGGGCGGCGATCGCCGTGGCCGGGCGTGAGCGCGAACGCTCCGAGCAGAGGGTAGTAACTGAGCGAGTGCTCCACGTGCCAGTCGCGGTCCACTTTGGTGACGAAGGTGACGGCTTGCTTGCCGGATCCGAAGGCCCACTCGAGCGGCAGGTCGATGGAGTTTTCGCGATCGTAGGTGGTGATCGCGCCGGCGGAGACGCGGAAAGCGTAGGGGCCGCGGCGGAGCGGCTGTATTGTTTCAAACATTTCCCGCAGCGAATGTTGCTGGACGGGCCGGAGCGCGGTGGCGTGGGCGCTGCGTGCTTGTTTCTCGAACCACGCGGCGTGACACGAGCGGCAGGCGTCCGCCCCGGTGAACGAGACGGGCGCGAGCAGGGCCAGCCACCACATCGGCTTCAGTGTATCCGGGTTTCCTCTGCCGAGAGCCGCTCGAATGCCCGCATGTGCTGGGCGGCTTCGCTTTCGCGGCCCAGGCGGCGATAGGCTCGCGCGATGGCCCAGTGGAGGCGCGCGTCGTTTTGCCCGCTGCGCGCGGCGGCGGCGAAGCGGTCCAGTGCGGCGGTGGCGTTGCCGCTTTCGAGCGCGATCTGTCCGAGCTGGAATTGCGGTTCGGGCAGTTCCGGGTCGAGCGTGAGCGCCTTCTCGAACTCGGCCGAGGCAGCCGTCAGCGGCTCACTGCGGTCGCGGGCGAGTTGGAGCAGGAGTACGCCGTGTGCCTGATGCAGGACGGCATCGGCTGGAAATTTCGCGAGTGCGGTGCGGAAAGTATCGCCGGCTTCGCGCGTCATACCCGCGCGCGTCTGGGCGATTCCGAGTCCGGCGGCGCAATCGGCGCAGTCAGGGTCGATCGCAAGCGCCCGTGAATAGGCTTCCGCGGCCGCGACATTCTGCTGGAGGCGTGTTTCAAACAATCCGAGCATTTGTTGTGCGCGCGCGGATTTCGGAAATCGCCTCGCGGTGTCGCGGGCCATGGTGGCTCCGGCGCGGTTCTGCCCTTGGCGGGCCAGCAGTGCGCCCAGGTCGAGCGACGTGTTCTCGAGTGCGACGGGATTGCCTTCGAGCAGTAGCTCGCGCGCTTTTCCGAGCGCCTCCGTTGCCTCGGCGGACTTGCCGGTTCGCAGGAGCAACCGGCCGAGGGCGGATACGTACAGTCCGTTCACGGGTGCGAGACGCACGGCTTCCCGGATTGCATCGATCGCCCGTTGCAGATCGCCGCGTTGCGAGAGTTCGTAGCTGCGCCTTGCTTGGTCGAGAGCTTCGGGTGGTTCCTGAGCGGCGAGGAGAAACGGCACGAAAATCAGCAGCAGAGCGTGACCGCGCGCTCGGTAGGGCGGGCCTGTATTCCGCTGAGGGGCTCGCCGCCCCTCGACTCGCGTCGTAGGTGGCTCAGTGCGGCGGGACTGAAGTCCCACGGAGGCTGAAGCCTGCCCCGGATCGCGGCAGAGCCGCGATCTGAGATCGTCATTGCGCAACCGGCATGTCAACGAAGGGCGCGTTCCACGAGCGCATGCGCTCGTATCGGACGCGGGACTGAAGTCCCGCGCAGGCTGAAGCCTGCCCCACACACCGGGTCCAAAATCTTCGCGGCCGGCGAAGTAACTGAAGGATAGTAGTACATCGCGGCGGAGCCCCAATCGCTGAAGTGTATGTACTCGTGTCCGAAGCGGGACTGAAGTCCCGCGCTGGCTAAAGCCCGCCCTACACAGCAAGGCGAGCCCACAAGGTTCGCGCCGAACGGCTGCGCATCTTGTCCTCGCCGCCGGCGCCGACGATCGCGTCGCCGATACGGAAGAAGTCGATGCCGATCATGCTCGTGGGCATCGAGGGCAGCCGTTCGTAGCTATCGCGTGCGATGTCGTAGGCCCAAACGTCGCTCAGGAATCCCTCGCCGTATCCGCCGAAGATCAAGATCGTCGAATCATTGAGGGCCATCGCGGAAGGGCCGCGCGACGCCACCGGCAGATCGCGTAATCGGCGCCATTGCCGAGTGCCCGTATGGAACTCCCACGCATCGGCGCGATTCACCACTTGTCCGGCCGCGGGCATCACGCATCCGCCGAAAAGATAGACGCGATCTTTCGCGACTGCTGCCGCAGAGAGCACGATCCGGCCGGCTGGGAGCTTGCCGATCTCGCGCCACGCTCCGCCATTGCGAGCCCACACGGTGTCTGAGGCGCGTGTGAAGTCGCCCGCATCGGCGCTGCCGCCGAAAACATACACCGTATCGCCGACGCGTGCCGCGCGGGCCATGAGGAAGTCAGTTGGGGCCTCGCCGGCGCGTGACCAGTTCGCCTTGCCCGCGTCGAGCCTCCAAACATTTCTGCTCGGCTTCGTGCCATCGGTTCCGCCGAAGACCTCGAGCCCGGCGACATCCTGCACGAAAGGCCCGTAAGCCAGCGGCTCGGGCGCATCCGGCCCCTTGTGCCAAGCGTCGGTGGCGGGCGAGTAGATCTGCACATCGCGCAGGAAGAGCTTGGAACCGCCTTCCCACGTAGTGCCTCCGGCGATCACCAACTCGCCGCCGAGCAACGCCGCCGCGCATCCGGCTTCGGATCGCAGCATCGGTTTCCTCACGGACCATTCCAGGCTTGCCGCCGCATGTCCCATATACACCGACCTTCCTACTGTGGTGAATTTCGCGTCCCGATATCCCGCCGACTGCACTGCGTCAGAAACCGAGTAGACCACGTACAACTCGCCCGGCCGCACTTCACGCAATCCCGTGTAGGCCATCGTTACAGAAGACGACAGCCGCACGACTTCGCCCCAGGTCTGCCCGTGGTCGGTGGAGAAGGCGACGAAGTTGCCGTGATCTTCGAAGTCCGGTTTGTGCCCATACGACATGGCGAGCGTTCCGTCGCTCATCTCCACCACGTCGGGATCGGTACCGACGATCTCATGCTCGCGCCCGAAACGCGAATAGCGCCAGCGGAGAGGCCAAGCGCGCGTCCACGTGACGCCCTCGTCATCGGATTCGCATTGATAAATCGGATTCTCGCGCCCCGCCCGCAGCAAACAAATCAAGCGACCTTTGTTTGGACCCTTCGTGAGCTGAACCAGCACCGGTTCGCCGAGCCCTTCCTGCCCGGCCGGTTCAGACGTGATTGTCGAAACATAGCGCCAGGTCTTGCCGTGATCCGATGAGCGCAGCAGCATCGAGCGATGCTTCGACATCGACGCGAGGTATTCCACAGGCATCTTGTCCGCTTTGAAGCGGCCGTAGGCGCAGGCGAGCAAGTCGCCGCCAGGGAGTTCGATCACCGATCGGCGCACGTAGATGCGATTGACCGGCTCGCCGCGGTCGTCAACGCCGCCGTCATCGGCTTCGGGCATCGAGAAGCTGAACTCGAAGGGACCCTCGAGCGTTCGGTACGAATCTTTCGAGACCCAGTAGCTCTTGGCGAAGCGCTTGTTACCGGTATGTTCGGCATGCACGTCGAACACGAGCAACCGCCCATCGCGTAGCTCCACGTGCGAGCCTTCGGTAATCGGACCGTCACCTTGTCCCGGACCCGGCTTCCACTCGGTCCACGTCTTGCGTCCGTCGCGCGAGATCGCCGTGTAGTGGATCGGATAGCGCCCACCTTTGGGCCAACGGATGTGTCCGAAGAGGATCGTGGCGCCGTCGCGCAACTGCGCGAGGTATGGCCACGGCACGCCGGGCGCGATCACTTGCTCTGGCCCCAACTCCACACGTAGCCGCCGCGATTGCGCGAGCAGGGGCGCCGCCGCCGCGGTGGCGAGCCAGGTTCTACGCGTCATTTCGGAACCCTCCAGATCACCGAGTTCGCTTTGGACGACGCGGGGGCGTTCTTCAGGTCGTCCACCTGATAGTAGATGGTGACGATGCGACCCTTGCTCACCTCCACCGAACTCGGATATCCGCAATCCGTGTTCGGTGACTGATCGCCGAGCACGATCGGCTCGCCCCAAGTCTTGCCACCGTCTTTGCTGATCCTCGCGTGAGCGCCGCGCGGAGGATTGCGTTCGCCGTAGGTCATCAGGACGTTGCCGTTGGCGAGTTGGATCAGGTCGGCCGGATGCTCGTTGTCTTTGGTCACTTGCACCGGCTCGCTCCACGTTTTGCCGCCATCGGCGGACCGCGTGATGGCTACGTGGCCGCCCTTCTCGGATCGCAGCGCGGCAATCACAGTTCCGTCTCTGAGCGCGACGATTCCAGTCTCGTTGTAGTGCTTGCCGAGCGACACGGGCTCGCCCCACGTCTTGCCGCCGTCGCGCGACCGGAACGCGTAGCTCTCGTTGCCGCGCTGATCGTGGAATTCGAAGTACACCGCCATCATCGACGAGCCATCCTTCAACTGGATGATCTTGCCGTAGGGCGAAATTGCGCCATCGAGCTTGTAGAAATCGAACGTGCCGGGGTCACGCACCGGCTTCGACCACGTCTTGCCGTTGTCGGTGGACCGCACGAGATAGACGCCGTCGAACTTGCGCTCCGCGCGATTGCGGGAAAGCCGAAGTCCGGATTCGTCGAAGCCGCTCAAGATCACGTATGCGAGTACGATCGAGCCATCGGGCATCTGGCCCATTGCTGGATTGCGATCATCCTCGGCTTCGTCGACGGCGGTCCACGGCGCGGACCATGTCTTGCCGCCGTCGGTGGAACGAATGAGATCGAGACGGCCCTTCTTGCCGACGTGAGGCGCGCCGCCGCGGAGCACGGTGAGAAGGTCGCCGTTCTTCAACTTGATGGTGACGGGGAAGTAGCCTTGCCCAGAAAGGACCACCGCCTTCTGCATCTGGGCGAAGGCGGCAGCAGCGAAAAGTGCCGACGTCAACGCGGCGAATGAAAAACGCATCCCCTAGAGATTACTAAACCATGGGCCCGGTATGGTCAGTCTGCGAGAGGGGACGCTTGGGCGCGATTGAAGTCTTGCGCCGGGCGAAAAGCCTGCGCAGCGCGGCGGAGCCGCAATTCGCGAATCATCGTTGGGGTAGCCGGCGTGCGGACAAGGGGCGCGTTCTACATGCGCATGTGCCCGAATCGGAAGCGGGACTGAAGTCCCGCGCAGGCTAGAAGCCTGCCCCACGCGCGGGCTGAGATCCCGCAGCCGGCGAGAAACTGAAGGAAGTGCACGACACTAGTTGCCGATGTCGGAACCGGCATGTCCCTGCGGTCTAGAAGCCGGTGATGCCGGCGTCTTGCGCCATCTGCCGGATGAAGTCCACGTGCTTGTCGACCCGGGTGTAGATGCCGCCATCGCCACAGGGGTGGCCTGCCGTGTCGGTGGCGCGCGAAGTCAATCCCGCGACCTTACGGACGCCGCCAATGGTGACATACGCCGGACCGCCACTATCGCCGTTGCACGAATCGAATCCGTTGCCGCCAGCGACGAACTCGAGGTCGGACTCGAATCCGAGCGTCTGCTCCGCGCTATCGAGGTTGTCGGCGGGTGAGCGGCGGATCTGGGTGATCGGAACGGTGACTTGGCGCTTGAGGCCGAACCCGCGCGTGCTGTTCACATCGTCGTTACCGAAGCCCACGAGCGTCGTTTCCGTGGCCGCAGACATTTCGGGTGTCGAGGCGATCGCCACGGGCGCAACTGTCGACGCGGTTCGCAAGATGATGACGGACATGTCCGAGATCTGGTGCGTTTGCCGGTACCTCGGATGCTGCGTCATCCTGCGGATCGAGATCAGTTCGGCTTGCTGCAACCGATTCTCGTCGTCCGCTTTCAGCGCCACGATGTTCGCCTTCATGTTCGAGATGAAGCAGTGTCCGGCTGTCAGCACGATCTTGGGATGCACCAGAACCCCTGTGCAGAACCAACCCAGCGTGCCGTTGGGGTTCTTGCGTCCGATCAGGCAGCACTCGGGGAACTCGCTGGTCCGGACGCCGCCTACGATGCGCTCCAGTTCGCGAGCCATCGTCATGGCTCGAGTGGCGCGTTCCGGCCGTTCCAGACCGGCTTCCGACATGTAGCGAGTCATCAGGGCAGCCAACTGGTCATACTTCTGCGACAGCCGCTGATAGGCCGCCTTGGCATTGAACTCCGCGGCCCGGTTCCGGCCGCCGCATCCGCAATCAGACATGTTGATTCCCTTTCGTTTCAAACAAACGAGCGGGACTGAAGTCCCGCGCAGACTAAAGTCTGCCCCACTGGCGCCGTAACTCAGCTAGCCGTGTCTGTGCAGATAGTGATTGCCCGGGCGGTTCCGTTTCACCCGTTCGTGTTGTATCTTCGTCTTGATGCGAAAAGCCCCCGTTTGCGCGATCGCGGTGCTCCCTTTGGCGGCCGCGGTGTCGTTTCGACCGCAAGAAATCCAGTCGAACTTTGGAATCGTCTACGCGGTGGTGACCGCGGACATGAACAATGACGGCAAACCCGACATCGTGGCTATCAATCAAACCCAGACCGTGTGGTTCGAGAACCCCTCGTGGACGAAGCACGTGATGCTCGACGGCGTCACCAAGAAGGACAACGTGTGCATCGCCATGAACGATATCGACGGCGACGGCAAGCTGGACGCCGCGATCGGCGCGGACTGGCAACCTACGAACACCACCGGCGCTGGGAGCCTGCAGTGGATCCATCGCGATCCATCGAATCCCGCGAGCCAGTGGCTGCTGAGTCCGCTGCCGAGCGAGCCGACGCTGCATCGCATGCGCTGGGGCGACATCGATGGCGACGGACGCAAGGAACTCATCGTGGTCCCGTTGCACGGGCGCGGAACGAAGGGGCCGGAATGGGAAGGGCAGGGAGCGCGCATCCTTGTTTATTGGCCAGGGTCGAAGCCGAACGCTGAACCGTGGCGCGTGGAGGTGGCCGACGATTCGCTTCATATTGTGCACAACCTCATCGTGGTCAACGGCGAGATCTGGACCGCGAGCAAGGAAGGCGTCTACGCGATCAAGCGCGGTGCGAACGGGCAATGGTCGAAGCGCAAGCTCGGCGAGGGGTCGCCGGGAGAGATCAAGCTCGGCAGCGTGAGTCACGTGCGGCATCTGGCGACGGTGGAGCCGTGGCATGGCAACAAAGTGGTGGTTTACGAAGAACCTACTGAACGGGCCAACCCGCAAGCCGGTACCAAGATCGTTCCCTCTGCGGTCGCCAATGCGATGTGGAAGCGCACGGAGATCGAGACCGGACTGACGCAAGCGCACGCGCTGGGGTGGGCGGACATCGACGGTGACGGATCGGACGATCTCGCCGTGGGTTGGCGCAACAAGCCGCATGGCCTCGCCTGGTACAAGCGCGAGCCCGGTGGCGCGTGGAAGAAGACGTTCATCGATGACGGCGTGGCGGTGGAAGATCTAGCTGTGGAAGATTTGAACGGCGACGGCAAGCCCGAGATCATCGCGGTGGGGCGCGCGACATCGAACGTGCGTATTTACTGGAACGAGTCAAAGCCCGAGTGGGTGCGGCATGAGGTGGCGCGCGGGTTCGCGAATCAAACGGCGATTGCCGCGAACTTCGCCGGCGACTCGAAACTCGACGTCATCACGGTGGACAACAAGACGAATCGCGTGCTCCTCTATGTGGCGCCGGATTGGAAAGAGTACACCATCGCGCAGGGCAAGGATTTCAACGTGATTCACTCGGCCGTGATGGATGTGGATGGCGACGGAGACGTGGACTACATCGGCACACGTTACTCGCCGGGGCTCATCTTCTGGCTCGAGCGTCCGAAGGATCCGTTGAAGGACAAGTGGGTCTATCACGTGATCGATGACGTGGCGAAGGGCGGCGTCGATGGCATTCACGGGTTGTGGCTCGGCGATGTGGATCGCGATGGGAAGCTCGATCTGATCGGCAATAGCGCGCAGCCGAAGGGAACGTTTCCGAACTCGCTCGCGTGGTTTCGCATTCCGAAGAATCCGCGGCAGGCGCCGCTGTGGGAGCGCTACATCTTTGCCGATCGCGATGCGCCGGGCTTGAGCCACTACCTCGGGTTCGGAGACGTGAACGGAGACGGCAAGGGCGATATCGCGGCGGGGGCCAAGATCGCCGATGGCGGCAACTGGTTTGCTTGGTGGGAGCAGATGGCCGATGCCAAGAAGCCGTGGAAGAAGCACGTGATCGCAACGGGGCAGGATGGCGCTACCAACATCCACATCGCCGATCTCAACAAAGACGGCAAGGCGGATTTCTTCGCTTCACGCGGACATGGCCGGGGACTGGTTTGGTACGAAGCGCCCGATTGGAAGGCGCATGAAGTGGCGCCGTGGCTGGCGGGTCCGCATTCGCTGGCGATCGGAGACATCGATGGCGATGGGGATATCGACGCGGCTACTTGTGCGAAGGACTCGGCTACGGCGGCGTGGTTCGAGAATGACGGCAAGGGCAACTTCACCGTGCATCACGTGAACGAGAATCAGGCGGCCTACGACATCCGGCTGGTGGATATGGATGGCGATGGCGATCTGGATATGTTGATCGCGGGGCAGGAGAGCGAGAACGTGGTGTGGTTCGAGAACCGGCTCAAGAAGTGATGGGGGCGATGGTGAGTCCGCACTGGCGCAGGATTTCCGGGATCGCCTGAACCAGCACTCGATCTTTGTCCTTGGCGAGTTTGTTCAGCCGGTTCCACTCGACGATGTTTGTATGGAGCTTCTTCAGTTTGTTCGTGCTTCGAGCGCGGCGCCACCCCTGACGCAGCTTCAATTGCATCCAGCGTTCGTGCTCGCGTTGAGCGAGCATTTCCACTTCCGTTCCAGACAGCACGAGGCCGCCGGCTCGGGATGCACGGGCGATCCGTTTTCCCACGATCGCCAACTTGCGTGGAATGTCGCGCACGTTCTCGCGATTTTGATCTTTCTCGTCTTCTGGCATGTCGTCGTATCGGAGCGCGTTGCGAGACGAGAAGTTCTTCTGGTAGGTGTCGTGTAGCTCCTCTGCCATCGTCTCGACGTGTTTTTCCATCTCGAGCAGGGCTTCGAACTCGGATGCATCCACGTGCAGGTCGAGAAGCCTGGAAGGCGGCAGGCTCGACTGTTCGAACACTCCCCGCCCGGTGAGCGCGCTCATGTCGAGGATCGCCTCCATCGAGCGGACACCGTGTTTGTAGGCGCTGACTTCGAGCAGGGCATTGAGGATCCCGCCGTCGATCGTCACCTCGAGTTTGCGCTTGGCCAGGATCCCGCGCAGGGCCAGTGCCCGGCGGATCGGATAGGCGCGATCGCTTTCGACTGGAGAGGGGTTGATGCTCGAGATGTCGATGTAGCCGCGAAAGCGGCTCGAGAAGTCCGGCCCCTTTCGCTCGGCTGGCGCCTTCTTCTGGAAGTCGTTCATGGTGTGGCACACGCCACCGGCGAAGACGAAGATCGCGCGGCCGATGGGGTGCAGCGTCTCACCTTCCCGGAAGAGGCCGTCTTGCATCGGCGCGAGAAACCACGAGAGCCATGAGAACTCGCCGGTATCGAACTCGTCCCAAAACACGAGCGGCAGCGCTCCCGAGAGGCCGATGTCACGGACAAGGTGGAAGGCTGCTGCCAGTTCGGCCGGTGAGCGGAATTGCGAGAGATTGAACTCCACGTCTTTTACGGCGCCGGGCAGGGAGTTGGCCAGTTCCTTCACGCCGAACGATTTGCCCGAGCCCGGTTGCCCAAACACGGCGACCGAGATCGGTTTGTCGCGGCGCGACCTTCCGTACTCGGCCAGCAAGCCGCGCATCGCCTGGTAGCTTTCAATCTCGCGGCGGTCGATCGCGGTGAGCTTGCCGAACTTGGCCACCGGGATGTCTCGGAGTGCGGCTTCTCCCTTGTTGACGAGGGCCAGAGCCAGATTGTGGAAGCCGTCCGGATGGTCCGCCAGAATGCTCCATCCGGCGGGATCCGGGGGGACATGTGCGCTTCCCACGTGGAGCTGCGGCGCAGAGATCTCTTTGGCCACTGTGACGAGTGGAAACGCGAGATCCGCCTTCGCGGCGTCCGATTCGCGGGTTCCGTAGCCCGCTTCCCAGAGCTTGCGCATCGCCGAGAGTCCGGCTTGGATCGCGGCATCGAACTGGAGATCATCCGGCGCGCGAAGCAGAGTCAGTGCCAGAGCCGCCGCCATGCAGCTTGTGTAGCCAATCGCTTCACCGTGATCCGCGTTGCGCCACTGGCCTTCCATCTCTCGAGGATCGAAGAACAATCGCTGCTCGGCGCCGGAGATGAGAAATGCTCCCGCGCCGGGAAAAAGTACCACAGCGGCATGGCACTCGGTGAGCGCTTTGACGCCGTCGCGATGACGCAGCTCCCTCACGAGATCTTCGGCGGTCTGCTCCCACGAAATTGCCCTGCTGATCCGAACGTCCCGTTGCCGTAGGTCATCGGCCGAGACCACCACGATGAGCCGCTCACGATGATCACGGGCGAGTCTCTCGAACAACGGACCCTGCCCGACTTGCCGGCTTGTCTTGAGCACAATCCACCGAGACGACCGGAAGTCAGGCCAGTACTCGGGATTCTCGCGAAAACCGAGGTTCGCGTCGTCGATCACGGTGACTGCGGCACCCGAAGTATCTGCGATGCGCATCCACCCCGCTTCGGCCAGCTTCGCCTTGTCGAGGCCTAGAAACTCGGCGACACGCCACCCGCGGTTTTCTTTCTCCCCGAACACCGACCACGTCGCATAGGAATGCGTGCATTCCCGAGTTTGAAGCAAGACACTCGGATCCGGTACGTCCGGCGAGACTACGTGCGCCTCGCTGCGGGCCAACTCGCGCACCAATTCCGCGAGCAGAGCCGCTCCGCCGGGACGCGCGTATAGGCGCGATGAAATGCCACCGCTCCAAACACCATCCGCCCCCGGCATGCGCGACCGGGCAATATTGCAATCGAGCGTCACATCGCCCGTCACGATTACACGTTTCATGGAATCCCCGAGCATACCGCACCCCGCTCGCGCGAAACTGGAAGGCATGGTAACTGCCGCTGCTCTGCGCACACACCTCGACTACTCCGCCTGGGCCAGCCGACGCATGGTCGAGGCGATCCGCGACTTGCCCGAGGCCGAACTCACCCGCGACTTCGGCACCGCCGACAAGTCGATTCTCGGGACCCTAGTCCACGTCTTCGCGGCCGATCGCGTCTGGCTCGATCGCGTCCTCGGCAACACGCCGCAGACGTTCCTCGTCCCCGAGCGCGACGTGAAACTCGAGGTCCTTATCAACGAGTGGCCCGCCATCTACGACCGCTGGAAAGCCTGGGCCGCCAATCTCACCGACGCGAACGTGCTCGCCAAGGCTGCCTATCGCGACCTCAAGGGCAATCCTTACGAAACGCCGCTTTGGCAGATCCTATTACATGTCGTAAATCACGGCACACACCATCGTGGGCAGGCTGCGGGCTTTTTGCGGACGCTCGGACACAAGCCGCCGCCGCTCGATCTGATCTTCTACTATCGCGAGCTTCCCTAGGGCTGGGCCGAAGTCCCGCCGCAGGATGGAACGCACAATCCCTCCACAGCTGGGGGCCTCCTGGTGGGCCTCGGAGTAGAATAAGAACGTGGTAGCTCATTCGGGACGGACAGTACATGTGGTTCCCGCCGAGGGTGGCCAGTGGAGTGTGGTTGACCTACAGCGGCGCGGGCAGGTATTCCCATCGAAGTCCGCCGCACTCGATCATGCAAAGCGAATTGCGGCCGCCCAGCAGCCTAGTCAGGTCGTCCTGTTCGATGCGTTCGGACACTTCGAGCCGATAGCGCACTATCAATTGCCAGACTACCAATTGCCGCACCTAACGGGAGAGAACGGCTCAGCTCTGTTTGAAGCGACAGTCAAGGCGCTTCTCATCGCCGGCTTCGCAGCAGCGGGCATCGCCGTTCTCGGTGAACTGGTTGATCGCGTGGAACGCGAGCTGAAGCGGGAGTCGGCGAGATCCCGGCATTCGACCAAGCCAGGGCGGCGATCTAAAGCCTGACGGGCCGGACGATGGCCCACTCCGAGCGACAAGCCAAACAGTCGATTGCGTTTTCATCAACTGTCCCTTTGACCCGTCGTATCGAAAGATTTTCGACGGGATCGTGTTCGCCGTTTGTGCTCTCGGGCTCGAGCCTCGCTGTGCGCTAGAACGGGACGACGGTTCCGAAGAGCGGCTTGCCAAGATCTTGCAGTTGATTGAATTGTGCCGGTTTGGGATTCACGATCTTTCATACATGAAGATGGATCCACGAACGCGACTGCCACGCCACAACATGCCATTCGAGCTCGGTTTGTTTCTGGGGTGGAACTTTGCAAATCGACGGCAGTCGCAGAAGAGTTGCCTCATTCTGGATCGAGGGAGGTGGAGATATCGTAAGGCGCTGTCGGATCTCAGCGGCCGCGATATCCGTGCGCACAACGGCTCTCCGACCCGAGCGATCATGGCGGTTCGCGATTGGTTGGTGACCGAAACTGGGCGCGAGGATGCTCCCGGAGGGAGTTTTGTGGTTGCTCAGTACCGCCGCTTTCGACGCGAACTACCCATGATGTGCTTCAAAGCCAGACGGAAGGAGGCGGAACTCCAGTTTTCGGAGTATCGTGGCATGGTGAATGCCTGGCTGATGATCAAAGCGTAGGGCGGGACGGAACGCCCGCAGAGGGCCACAGGTTCGCAGCCATGTCGCCTCATAGCGCGGCCCACCGTGCCGATATGTGGGATAGCGTGTCTCACTACGACTATGATCTGGTTGTGATCGGCTCCGGACCTGCCGGGCAGAGGGCCGCGATCCAAGCTGCCAAGCTGGAAAAGCGCGTTGCTCTGGTGGAGCGGAAGACGGTTGTGGGCGGAGTTTGCATCAATACGGGTACGATTCCGAGCAAGACGCTTCGGGAGGCGGTGCTGTATCTTTCTGGTTACCGTGAGCGGGCCGTCTATGGATCTTCCTATCAGGTGAAGGAAAAGATCACCATGGCGGACCTGCTGATCAGGGCAGACCATGTGATCCGGCACGAGATTGACGTGACGCGCCATCAACTGGTCCGCAATGGGATCAAGGTGCTTTCCGGGTGCGCGTCGTTCGAGGACTCGCACACGGTGCGGGTGATCGATCCCGATGGCCACTCGACGCATACGGTGACGGGGGCGAAGGTGGCGATCGCGGTGGGAACCGAGCCGACGAAAGACAGCCACATTCCGTTTGATTCGCAGACCGTCTTCACGTCTGACGAGATCCTCGGGTTGAAGCAGTTGCCAAAGACTCTCGCCGTAATCGGCGCGGGTGTCATCGGTTGCGAGTACGCCAGCATGTTCGCGGCTTTGGGGGTTCGCGTCACCATCGTCGACAAGCGCAATAACCTGCTGGGTTTCGTAGACGACGAGATCGGGGATACGCTCGCCTATCACTTGCGTGAGAATCGGGTGACGCTGCGCCTGGGCGAAGAGGTGTCGGGCATTGACCGGGTCGAAGACGAACGCGGCGCGCATGTTCGCATTCTGCTCGGCAGCGGAAAGCAAGTGTTTGCCGAGAAAGTGCTCTATTCGATTGGCCGCACTGGTGCTACTGCAGGGCTCAATCTCGAAAAGGCGGGCGTGTGCGCGGATGATCGAGGGCGTGTGCGGGTGAACGAGCATTACCAGACCTGCGTGCCCGATATCTACGCCGTGGGTGACGTGGTGGGCTTTCCGAGTCTGGCCTCGACATCCATGGAGCAAGGGCGGCAGGCGGCGTGCCATGCCTTCGGAGTCACCGCCTCGCACTCGCCGGAGTTCTTTCCCTATGGGATCTACACCATTCCCGCGATCTCGATGGTGGGCAAGACAGAGCGTGACCTGACGCGCGAGGGCATTCCGTATGAGATCGGCAAGGCACGCTATAAAGAGATCGCGCGCGGACAGATCATCGGAGATCTCAACGGGCTGCTCAAGCTCATTTTCCACCTCGAGACGCGCGAACTGTTGGGTGTCCACATCATCGGCGAAGAGGCTAGCGAACTGGTCCACATCGGGCAGGCGGTGATGGCGTTCCATGGGGAGGCTGACTATTTCGTGAATGCCGTGTTCAACTATCCAACGTTGGCCGAGTGTTACAAGGTTGCGGCCTTCGACGGAATCAACAGGTTGGGCATCACGGTCTCATGAAAATAGCTCTCGCGCTCGTTGCCACGCTTCCCCTGCTGGCGCAATCCGGCTTCAAGCCGCTCTTCAACAAAAAGACTCTCGATGACTTCATCGTCGACACGCCCGGCTTGTGGCGCGTGGAGAAGGGCGAGATCATCGGCACTTCGCCTGGGCTCAAGTACAACGACTTTCTCCGGACGAAGAAGCACTACTCGAACTTCATTCTGCGGGTGAAATTCAAGATGACGGACTCGACGGGCAAGGCCAACAGCGGAGTGCAGTTCCGCAGCAAGCCCATGGAGGGCTCGCATGAAGTGATCGGCTACCAGGCCGACATGGGCCAGCAATACTGGGGCTGTCTCTATGACGAGTCGCGCCGGAAGAAGGTGCTGGTGCAAGCTACGCCCGAGAGTCTGGCTTCGCTCGACAAATCCGGCTGGAACGAATACGTGGTCACGGCACAGGGCAATCACATCACGCTCGAGCTCAATGGCCACAAGACGGTGGATTACACCGAAGCCGAGCCCGGCATCGACACGGGCGGCTTCATCGCGCTGCAACTCCACGCGGGGCCGGCGTTCGAAATGCGGTTCAAGGATCTGCGGATCAAAACGTTGCCGTAACGGCGTTGCTCACTACGCCGTCGACCACGACGGTCACCGGATAAGGTCCCGTTCTCGAGGAACCGGATACATCTACCAGGAGCTTCTCGGCGGCCACGAACCAGCGCTGGATCTCGCGGCTTTCCACCGGAACCTCTTCTTCTCCGATCCAGACATGGACGACTTTGTCGATCGTGCTGCTGGTGGGAATCTCGAGTTTGCGGCCGGCGAAGGAAACGGCGCTGATGCCTGGGCTGGACTCGGCCACAGCCATGAAGGTCTCGGCCAACTTGTCTTCGCCCCGCATGATTTCCACTTTCGATATGCCTGGGGTTGCGCTCTGGGGAACCGGGAAGAGAATCGCGCGGAGTGAGATCTCCACCCATGGCGTGCGCGCGCCGTCAACCAACACCGCGAGGCCTTCGCTGTCGCCGAAGTCTCCGGCGATCCGAGCCGCGAGTCCGGGCGCGAGCAGCGGCTTGCCGGACAAGGCGTTGGTCACGCTGATCGCGCCGTCTTCGGGCGCGGGCTCTGACCGCACCGGGTGATTCAAGACCGCGCCTAGTTCCGCGTCATACGCGGCAAAGAAATCGCCGGACCATCGCGCCACACGCACGTCTGGCAGCAGCGGACCTTCGATGGGGCGCTTGGTGAAGAACGCGGTCGCGTGCTGCACCTCGATTTTCGACACCGGCAGCGTGAACTGTGCGACGTTGCCGGTCCCGTTCACCAAGCCTCCGGTCATCTCGCCAATCACGACGGCGCCGAGCTTGTCCGCAAAGTCCACCGCGGCGGCAACACCCGCCGAGAACGTTTTGCGGCTCGTCAGCACGAACAGATTGTCCTTCAGCGCTGCTTTGCGCGATTGCAGTTCGGCCACCAGCGGCGCGATCACAGCCGCGTTGCCACCGCTGTTGTTGCGCACGTCGAACACCAGCTTGCTGCCGGGATGCGTATCGAGCAACGCCATCGCCTCGCGAATCACGAGATTGAACGGACGGCCCGGTTCTTCTCCGCAAACGTTATAGGCGAAGTACACGACTCCGGTGGCCGGCAGGAACTCCACCCAGTAGTTTCGCGTCGCGTTGCGCGTGGTGCGCGGAGCATAGCGCGATCCGTAGACCGGCGCCTCCACCATTTCCGGGAACGGCCCGCGGACCAGTTCCATGTCGAAGCGATCTCCCTCGCGGTCTTCGATCGTGTAGGTGGCTCCGCCGGGTTGGGCGCTCACGCCCGCCGCGTGCAGTACCTCGGCCATGGTCATGTAGCGCGGGCTGTCAGCCAACAGACCCGACGCAGTTTCGTGCGAAATGGCCGCAGCGACGCGTTTGTGGACGTCCGCGATCGGTATGCCGCCGATGGCCACCACACGGCCACCGATAGCGCGCCGAAACTCCACTGGCGCTACGCGGACCACAAGCCCGTCTTCGAACCAGTCGAGTGTCAACGGCAGGGGAACGAATGGCAGCCGCCGGATCGCCGTATGCCCGTCACCGGCCATCGCCACCAAGCGCGAGAAGCCCACCACGATTTCGGAGTCGAGCATGTCTGGGATCTTCGAGTCTAGATCCGCCGCGGCGCGCTCGAAATCGGCGCGGCTTGTCTGGAAGAAGAGATTCGGATGACGCTTGGGAAGTTCGGTGGAGAGGTAGGTGAGGTCCTGCCGCCAGCGCGCGTCACGCGCCGGGTCCGCGGCCGCAAGATTCGCGACGGTGGCCGCGGCCACAGCGAAGACTGCGCAGCGGCCGGTCATGACTCTCATGGTAGTGCGATCTCATCGTCAGTGCGAATCGTGACACAGGTCGCATTTGTTCGACGCTTTCATCCGGTCGTGACAGGCCATGCACTCGGCCATGAAGATCGATTTCTCCTGGCCGAGCTTTTCGCGCTCGGCCACCGCGCCGTGGCACTCCGTGCACTCCACCTTGGCCTGCTTGTAGTGCACTTCGTGCGAGAAGTAGACGGTCTTGGGCAGCTTGTAGACGCGAACCCACGGAACGTGCTTCTTCTCACGAGCGAACTCGGCGAGCTTGGCGATGGCCGCGCTGTCTTTCTTGATGGACGCATGGCAGCCCATGCAGACCGCCTCGGCCGGAAATCCCGCACGATCTCCCGGAGTCTTGATGGCGTGGCAATCCAGGCATTTGATCGACGCCGTGCCGGTGTGCGTTTTGTGACTGAAGGGCAACGGTTGCTCGGGCGGAGGTTTGGGCTCGAACACCTTTGCCGGAGGGAGCGTTTGCGCGGCGCAAGCGGCGGCGAGGAGAATGAGCAGCCGCATGGTCATCCCTTGGGAAGCGCGAAGGCGATGAAATCGCCGGTTTTGTAGGGTCCGGGCTCGGCCGGTTCCTCGGGATTCAGATCTTCGCTTACCGGCACCACCACGAACTGGCGGCCATCCACCATGTAGGTGCTCGGTGTGGCGAACGAGCCGCCGCCCAGGTATTTCTCCCATAGCGGTTTGCCGGTGCGCGCGTCATAGGCGCGGAACACGCTGTCGAGCGTGCCGCCGGCGAACAGCAGTCCGCCCTTGGTGGCGATGTTGCCGCCGCGAATGTAGGTTCCGGTTCGCGGTACGCCGCGCGCGGAGAGTTTCTTGAACTCGCCGTGCGGAGTCTGCCACACGATCTTCGCTTTCGCCAAGTCAATGGCTGAAATCTGTCCCCAAGGCGGCCGGATCACCGGGTACCCGTTGGCGTCCACGTTGCGATGGTAGCCGCTGAAGTCATAGCGGTAGCCGGCATCCGCCTTGGCGTCGCGCATCGATGTGCTCCAGGGGATCTCGTTGTGGTTCACGTAGAGCCACTCGGTGGCGGGGTCAAAGCTCGCTCCGCCCCACAACGCTCCGCCGTGATAGCCGGGCAGCACCAGGGTCTCCTTGGCAGAGGGTGGAGTGAACATGGGGCCGAACTCGAAGTCCTTCAGTTGCTCGAGCACCTGAGTACGTGTTTCCGGGAATATGTTTGAAACATCGTCGCGCGACACGCCTTGGCGGGAGAACGGCGGCGGCGCGGTGGGGAATGGCTGGGTAGGGTAGGTCACTTCGCCTGGAAGCGTGGATTGGGGCACGGGCCGCTCCTCCACCGGATAGAGCGGCTTGCCGGTGGCCCGGTCGAGCAGGTATACCCAACCGGTCTTCGAAACCTGCGCCACGATGTCGGTCTTGCGGCCGTGGTGGGTGATCGTAACGAGCGTTGGCTGACAGGGAATGTCGTAGTCCCAAACGTCGTGATGCACGGTTTGGAAATGCCACACTCGCTCACCGGTTTCGGCTTTGAGCGCGAGCACGCAGTTGCCGAAGAGGTTGGCTCCCACGCGATCGCCGCCGTAGAAGTCGAAGGTGGGCGAGCCTGTCGAGAGAAACACCAAGCCGCGCGTCTCGTCGACGCTCATGCCGCCCCAGTTGTTCGTGCCGCCAGTGGTCTTCCACGAATCCTTCGACCACGTTTCGTACCCGAACTCACCCGGATGCGGAATGGTGTGGAAGATCCACCGCCGCTTGCCCGTATGAATGTCGTAGGCGCGGATGTGGCCTGGCGCTGCTGGCCGCGGACCCTCTTCCGTCCGGCTGGTGATGATCAGCAGGTCTTTGTAGATGGCCCCGGGCGTGGTGGAAACGAGTGACAGGCCGGTCATGTCGCGATCGACGTCTTTCTCGAGATCGATCGCCCCACGCTCACCGAACTTCTCGATCACCTTGCCGGTCTTCGCGTCGAGGCACCAGATCCGATTCTGGATTGGGGCATAGATGCGCTCTTGCTTGCCATCGGTCCAGTAGGTGACGCCACGGCAGGTGCCTGCCGCGCGCCGGCCTCCGCGGGTCTCCACGGCGGCGTGAGTCCACAGCAGCTTTCCGGTGGCGGCGTCGAGCGCCTGGATCAAGAGGTCGGCGCCGACGATGTACATCGTGCGGCCCACCACGAGCGGGGTGCACTCCACCGATCCGCGATAGCGCGACGACTCACTGGCGCTGTGGTGGACCCAAGCCACGTCGAGACGGGAGACATTGCCGGCGTGGATCTGGTCTAGCGGGGAGTAGTGAGTGGCTTCCTGGTCGCCCCCGTAGATACGCCAGCCGGTGCTGCGTGTTTTTGCCGCCAGGGGAGCCACGCCTGCCAGCACCGCCGATTTGAGGAAATCGCGCCGATCGAGACTCATCCCTAGCAGTCTATTACGGCTCGCCCACCGAGATGGGTTGCGCTCAAAGTCTCGGCGTGGCGGTCACAACGATTGCGCGAGCACTGCTGTCTCCGGCGGAGCGATAGGAATGCGGTTCCGATGAATCGAAATAGGCGCTATCACCCGTATCCAGGGAATGGACTGCTCCGCCACTACGGATCTCGACCGAGCCTTCCGTCACGAACAAGAACTCAGAGCCGTCATGGGAGTGCTCCTGGCTGGGATCGGGCCGGGGCGGGAAATCGGCCACGTAGGCCTGGAGGGCTTTTTCGTTGACCGAGAACGCGAGGCACTCGAAGAAATAGCCGGGCTCGGTGATACCAGCCCTTTCGGGGAATCGCATGCGCTCGGACGCCCGCACGATCGAGAAGAGCTTCTCCTTGTTCGGGCCGGCAAAGAAGAACTCGAGGCCTACGTCGAAAACCATGGAGATCCGCGTGAGGGTGGGCAAAGTCGGGACCAACTTGCCAGTTTCGAGCTGCGAGAGTAATGAAGGTGACAGACCGGTGTGTTTGCCCAGATCGACGAGCGAGATTTTCTTGCGTAGGCGCAGGCGGCGCAGTTTTTCGCCTAAGCCATAGGTGGCAATGGCTTTGTCTACGGCGTTGGTTTCCGATAAGGGCTGCAGTACTTCTGTCATGCTCCGACTTATGTTTTATGATGCAGCACGGCGCCGAGAAGAATCAAAGAAGTGAACACAAAATGCGAATTGCCATAATTGGCGGTGGGATCTCGGGGTTGGTGTGCGCTCACCTGCTCCACGGAAAGCACGACATCACGGTCTTCGAGGGAGGCGAGTACCTCGGTGGCCATACCAATACGATCGATGTCGACTGGCAGGGCGACCGGCAGTCTGTCGACACCGGCTTCATCGTCTTCAACGAGCACTACTACCCTGAGTTCACCCGTTTGCTGGCATCGCTCGGCGTAGAATCGAAGCCTACGACGATGAGCCTGAGCGTGCGGTGTGACGGCTCTGGCCTCGAGTATTGTGGTTCGTCGCTCGGTGGCTTGTTCGCGCAACGCCGGAACCTCGCCGATCCCGGATTCCTGCGGATGTTGCGCGACGTGGTTCGGTTTCAGAAGCAGGGGCTCGCGATCGTCGACTCTTTGCCGGATTCGCTGACCGTGGGTGCCTTTGTTGCCGAGCATCGCTATGGGCCCGAGTTCCTGCGCTACTTCCTCACACCGATGGGTTCGGCGCTGTGGTCCACGCCGCCGGGCCTGTTTGCGCAGTATCCCATTCGCTTCGTCATCGAGTTCTTCCGCAACCACGGCATGATGCAGATCTTCGGCCGGCCTGATTGGCGTGTGATCCGCGGCGGATCGCGCCAATACGCCGGCCCCTTGACGCGTGGCTTCCGGGAGCGGATTCTGCTCCGCGAGCCAGTGCGCTCGGTGCGACGCTCGGCGGAGTCGGTGGAGGTGTCTACGCTTGGCGCGACGGTCCGGTTCGATCACGTGATCTTCGCGTGTCATAGCGATCAAGCGCTGGAGATTCTCGGCGCTGGAGCAACTGAGGCGGAGCGCAGTGTGTTGGGGGCGTTGCCGTACCAGGAAAATCACGCCGTGCTGCACACCGATGTCTCGGTGTTACCACGCAACCGTCGGGCTTGGGGTTGCTGGAACTACCACGTCACGGCCGATACATCGAAAAGCGCGGCCGTCACCTACAATATGACGTTGTTGCAAGGCTTGGCGTCGCCCCACACCTATTGCGTGTCGCTCAACGAGGAGGGCATTGACCCGGGGCGTGTGATCCGCCGGATCACCTATCACCACCCGCAGTTTCTACCGGGACGCCAAGCCGCACAACGCCGCCACGAGGAATTGATGGGCCCGAACCGTACTTCTTTCTGCGGGGCATACTGGGGCTACGGCTTCCATGAGGACGGGGTTCGCAGCGCCATGAACGTGTGCCGGAGGCTGAGGGGGCAAGCATGAACACCTGCCTCTATGAAGGCCGCGTGCGGCATCGGCGGTTCTCGCCCGCCGAGCATTCGTTCGAGTACCGGGTTTTTCTGGTCTACCTGGATCTGGACGAAGCCGAGACGGCGTTTCGCGGCCGGTGGTTGTGGTCTGCCTCGCGGCCGGCGTTGGCTTGGTTCCGCCGCGGGGACCATTGGGGTGACCCTGCCGTTCCGTTGCGGCAAGCCATTGCGGATCTGGTGGAGAGCCGCACCGGCGATCGCCCCACGGGGCCGATCCGATTACTGACGCACTTCCGCTATTTCGGCTACGTGATGAACCCGGTGAGTTTTTATTACTGCTTCCGGCCCGATGGCCGCATCCATTGCATAGTGGCCGAGGTGAACAACACGCCGTGGGGTGAGACTCACTGCTACGTTTTGCCGGCTTCGGCGAGCCTCGATTCCCAACCGCGGCATCGCTTTCGGTTCCCGAAACAATTCCACGTTTCTCCGTTCATGCCGATGGATCAGGTCTATGACTGGCGATTCACGACGCCAGATGAGACGCTCGCGGTCCATATGGAGAACTTCGAAAATGGCGGCCGGATCTTCGATGCCACGATGACACTCGAACGCCGCCCGGCCACGGGTCCGCATCTCACCCGCGCCCTGGCTCGCTATCCGCTGATGACAGCCCAAGTGATTGCCGCGATCTATTGGCAGGCGCTCCGGCTTCGATGGAAGCGATGCCCCTTCTTCGGGCATCCGGGAGCCGTGGCCACCGTTCCATCCCGTAAGGAGGCAACCGATGCTCCCAGAAGTGGCTGAGCCCCAATACAAGCCGAGCCCCCGTTCACTCCCGCGCGCCGCGGTATTGCGGCAGTTGTCCGCGCTCGCGCGCGATCGCGTGTCACTGCGAGATGCGCAGGGGGAGGTTGCCTTCGGCTCCGGAGGCGGACTTGCGGCGTCGATCGAAGTGCGCGATCCGCGATTCTACGAGCGGTGCCTCAACGAAGGTTCGCTGGGAGCGGCCGAGTCGTTTCTTGCGGGCGAATGGACCTGTGACGATCTCACGGCTCTGTTTCGGATCCTGGTGCGCAACGAGAGCGTCATGGACGCGATGGAGTCCGCACTGACGCGCGCGGCGTTGTCGATCGCGCGAGCCGCGTTTGCGCTGCGGCGCAACACGACGAGCGGCAGCAGCCGGAACATCGCTGAGCACTACGATCTGGGCAATGACTTCTTCCGGCTGTTTCTCGATGAGACGCTGACGTACTCTTGCGGCATCTTCGAGTCGACCGGGAGTTCGATGCAGGAGGCTTCGGTTGCGAAGATCGACGGACTTTGCCGCAAGATGGCGCTCGGTCCGGCGGATCATCTTCTGGAGATCGGAACCGGGTGGGGCGCTTTCGCGATTCACGCGGCGCGCAACTTCGGATGCCGTGTCACGACTGCTACCATCTCGCGTCAGCAGTATGAAGTGGCGTGCGAACGGATTGCAGAAGCAGGGCTCGGCGGGCGGGTGAAGGTGCTGCTCGAAGACTATCGGGAGTTGCGTGGCAGCTTCGACAAGCTGGTTTCGGTGGAGATGATCGAAGCGGTGGGGCGTGAGTACCTGGATCTCTATTTTCAGGTTTGTCGCGACCGGTTGAAGCCTGGCGGGGCGATGGCGTTACAAGCGATCCTGATGGCGGAGCAGCGGTACGAGGGCTACTGCGGACGGGTCGACTTCATTCAGAAGTACGTCTTTCCGGGATCTCATCTGCCGAGCCCGGGAGCGATCGCGGGCAGCGCACGCGCGGCTGGCCTCGACATTTCGGAGCGAGAAGACATCACGCCGCACTATGCGGAAACGCTGCGGCGATGGCGTGCGGAGTTCTGGAATCGGATCGAGGAAGTGCGGAAGCTCGGGTATTCGGAGAGGTTCATCCGCATGTGGCACTACTATTTTTGCTACTGCGAAGCGGGGTTCGAGGAGCGCAATACGATGACTGAGCAGATGCTGCTGGTGCGATCACGGTAGTTCTCCGGCGCCGATCCGAGCGATGGAAACTCGCAGAAGATTTGGCACGGGGCTCCGGCGGCGGGACTGAAGTCCCGCGCAGGCTAAAGCCTGCCCCACGTGGAGTTGAATCGCAAACCCGGGTCTCAACGAACCGCTGCAGGAAATCTTCGCGGGCGAGGAAGAAACAGAAGGATAGTAGTCCAATCGGCAACGCAACTCGTCTTGATCGGTCAGATGCCACCATGGGAGTAGCGATGCTTCCTCGTCTTCTGCCATTGATCCTGCTTGCGCTTCCGGCGGCCGCTCAGTTCTCTTCGATCGAGCTCCGCTTTGAGGGAGTTGGCTGCGCGCCGTGTATCGAGTCAATGCCGGACCGCATGAAGCGACTGCGCGGAGTCGAGTCAGCTACCGTGGATGCCGCGAAGGGAGTGCTGACTGTGAAATTGACCGCGCAGAATCGAGTGCGGCTCGAGCAGGTGCGCGACGCCATCGAGCAAGATGGCACCAAGGCGCGCTCCGCTCACGTGGAGATCAAAGGAGACGCCGCGCAGGCGGAATCGGGCTGGATGCTCTCCGCGGCCGGCCTGACGGTGCGTTACGGACTCGCCGGCGACGCGTTGAAAGCAGGCTCTTGCGTGATTGCCGGAGACGTCACCGAAATGCGTCCCGCCTCGGGCTCACTCGTGATCCGCGTGCGCGAACAGAAGATGCTACCCTGACCCTGACCGGATGGAACTCGCCTCGCAAATCAAGTCTCAGGTGGACATCGTTCGCGTCATCGGCGAATATGTGCGGCTGCAGAAGGCCGGCGTCAACCACAAAGGGCTCTGCCCGTTTCATCAGGAAAAAACTCCGTCGTTCAACGTGCGCGGAGACCGCCAGTATTTCCACTGCTTCGGCTGTCAAAAAGGCGGCTCGGTGATCGACTTCGTGATGGAGCTCGAAGGACTCACCTTCTGGGAAGCGTGCAAGCAACTGGCCGAGCGCTACGGCATCCCGATCCCCAAGCAGCGAGCCGCCGAGTCTGACCGCGAAACTCGTGAGCGAGCCGGCGTCTACGAAGCCAATGAAATCGCGCAGCGCATCTTTCGCGGCGCGCTGCTCTCACCTGCCGGCCAGCAAGCGCGCGAGTATCTCGCCAAGCGCGGCGTGACTCCGGCGTTGATCGAAGAGTTCGGGCTCGGGATGGCCGAACGAACGGGCGCCAGCGTCACGCGAAAGCTGGAACAAGCCGGATTCAACGCCGAGCAACTCGAAGCCAGCGGACTCTCGCGTCCGCGGCAAGACGGCTCGGGGTTCCGCGACTACTTCTTCGGACGGCTGATGTTCCCGATCCACAACGAGACCGGAAAGATCATCGGCTTTGCCGGCCGTGCGCTTTCTGACGATGACCAGCCGAAGTATCTGAACTCGCCGGGCACCAAGCTCTACAACAAGAAGCTGACGCTCTACAATCTGCATCGCGCGCGGAAGCCGATCCGCCAGTACGAGCACTGCATCCTCGTGGAGGGCTACATGGATGTGATCGGGCTCTACGGCGGCGGCGTGACGGAAGCCATCGCCAGTTGCGGCACGGCGTTTTCCGATACGCAAGTCCGCATCATCAAGCGCCACACCGACAACATCATCGTCAACTTCGATCCCGACACGGCCGGCGCCGACGCCACCGAGCGCTCGCTGCAGATGTTGCTCGAGCAGGGGATGAAGGTGCGCGTGCTGAGCTTGCCCGATGAGCTCGACCCCGACGAGTACATTCACCAATACGGCGCCGAGGAGTATCGCAAGCTCATGGAGCAGGCGCCGCGCTACTTCCACTGGTTGGCCGATCGGGCGCGGGGAAGGTTCGACATGAGTTCGGCCGAAGGCCGCATCGAAGCGGTGCGATTTTTGCTCCCGTCGATCCAGCGTCTGGCCGATAAGTACGAGAGAGCCGCGGTAGCTACGGAGTTGGCGGACATGCTCCGCATTGACCGGAGCTTGATTCTCGAGCAGGTGCGCGGGATGCGTGACCGCGACGCGGGGCCTGTGCGCAAGGGCCCTTCGATTCCGGCCAATGAGAAACTTTTGCTGAGATGTTTGTTGCGCAATGAAGAGGCTCGCCACGCCGTGGTACCCCACTTGGCGGAGCTTCGCAGCGCGCGTCCGCTGACCACCGGAGCGATCTTGAAGAGCATTGCGGCGCTGGGGCCGGATTTCGACTATGACGCATTGAATGCAAGGCTGGGGGAATCCGATCGAACCCTATTGGCTGCCGTGGATTTTGCCGATGAAGGAGACAAAGGACAATCGAACGAGGATTACGGAGTTGCTCAGGCGGAGGCCTGTCTTCACCGGCTCGAAGAGTCGAATCGCGACGCGAGCAAGGCGGACTTGAAGCAGCAGGTCAAGGACGCCGAGCGGCGCGGCGATTTCGAAGGCGCGCTGCGCCTGATGCAGCAATTGAAGGAGTTGGAAGTCTGAAAACGATCGGCAGAATCGGCGCTACGCCTGCCGCGCGGTACGGCAAAGCGCGTAGTGTAGAATTATTTTATGTGTCCGCGCGAAGCCCACGCGTGCCGGAATCGGAGAGACTCGTGACGATGAGGTTCACGAGGGTTAGTTGCTGCATATGATGAACTCGGGGAATGACAGAAGCTTCACGGTGTTCGACGACGAAGTCGTCCCGGAAGGGTTGTCGACTGGCCGCGAACTGACCGAACTCCTCGAAGCCGACTCGAGTTTCGAACTCCTCGACGAACCCCTCGAAAAAAAGCAAGACGAAGCCGAAGAGGCCGAAGATTTCCAAGACCTGGATTTCGGCGCCGACATTTCGGACAAGACCACTGACCCGGTGCGCATGTACTTGCGCGAGATGGGCACGGTCCCGCTGCTCAATCGCGAAGGCGAAATCGAGTTGGCCAAGCGCATCGAGCGCGGCCAGACCGCGGTGATGAAGTCGCTTTCGCGCTCGCCGCTGGTGATTCGGGAACTGATCTCGCTCGCGGGCGAAATCGTGGCTGGCCGCCAAAGCGTGCGCGATCTGCTGCTGCTGCCCGATCCGCCCATCACCGACGAGTTCGTGGACGAAGAAGCGCAGCGGCTGGTGGCCACCATCGGCGAGATCGAAAAGATGTATCGCAAGGTGCAGCAGCATCAGCAGAAGTTGCTCTCGATCTCGCGCACCTTGAAGCCCAAGCAGCACCGGCAACTGCGTTGGGATTTGAGCCGCACCCTGATTCGGATTTCGAAGACCATCCGTGGCGTCGGCTTCACCACGCACATGCGCCACATGCTGGCGCGCGCGGTGCAGCAGGCCGTGGAGCAGATCAAGCCTCTCGAGCGGGAGATTGCTCGCGCGCAACGCCAGGCGGAAGATCCGGCTGTTGCACCAGCCACCGCCAAGGAGATTCGCAAGGCGCAGAAGGGCACCCAGCAGGAACTCCAGAATCTCGAGATCGATTTTGGCGCCAGCGCCTCTGACTTGCGCCGCACGGTCCAGATCGTCGACAAGGGCGAGTTCGAAGCCGAGTGCGCCAAGAAGCAGCTCATCGAGGCGAACCTTCGACTGGTGGTCTCGATCGCCAAGCGCTATACCAACCGCGGACTGCAGTTCCTGGACCTCATTCAGGAAGGCAACATCGGCCTGATGAAGGCCGTGGACAAGTTCGACTATCGCCGCGGCTACAAGTTCTCGACCTACGCTACGTGGTGGGTGCGCCAAGCCATCACGCGCGCCATCGCCGATCAGGCCCGCACCATCCGCATCCCGGTGCACATGATCGAGACCATCAACAAGCTGGTCCGGATGCAGCGCCAGATGCAGCAGGAACTCGGGCGCGAACCAACCACGGAAGAGCTGTCGCGCAAGCTGGAATTGCCGGTGGGCAAGGTCCGGAAGATTTTGCGGATCGCGCAGGAGCCGATCTCGCTCGAGACGCCAGTGGGTGAAGAGGAAGAGTCGCACTTGGGCGACTTCATCATCGACAAGCGCGTCACTTCGCCATCGGAGGCGGTGATCAATCTCAACTTGCGGGAGCAGACGGCCGAGGTGTTGAAGACGCTCAGCCCGCGCGAGGAGAAGATCATCAAGATGCGGTTCGGGCTGCAGGATGGCAGCGAGCACACGCTGGAAGAGGTGGGCCAGCAGTTCGCCGTCACGCGCGAGCGCATTCGCCAGATCGAGGCGAAGGCGCTGCGGAAGTTGCGGCATCCGAGCCGGTCGCACAAGTTGCGGGCGTTCCTCGAGAACAACCACGACTGAGGCAGTCACAGTGCCGGGCAAGCTTCTCCTCGGCCGCTCACCAAATGGTGCTGCTCTCGCTCGCGGGGGGCGGCACGTCGTACGGGGCAGCGGGACTGCCGTCCCGCGCAGGCTGAAGGGTGCCCCACAGTAGGGCTGCAATCTTCGTGGCCGGCGAAGAAACAGAAGGATAGCAGTACATCGCGGCAGAGCCGCAATCGCGGATCAGAGCGCTTCTACGAGCGCATGTGGCCACATCGGAAGCGGCACTGAAGTTCCGCGCTGGCTAGCCCAAGCCAGGCAGATAGTTGAGTCAATCACGCGAAGGCTTCCGTCACCGGCTTCCCGCCATTCACCACCGCGATCGGCCGCCCTTCCGGCGTATGATTCACCCGGTGGATATCGACAC
>JAXLQL010000024.1:0-116229 GCA_046331625.1 Bryobacteraceae bacterium | reverse complement strand
CGCAGCCCGGCATCGGGCGCGCCTTGCGTGGCGGCTACCAGCAGATCGCGAATCTTTCCGTCGTGAACGGATCCGGTGACTTCGCGGCGATGGGTCTCGTCCAGCGAGATGCGCACCTCATCGCCAGGGCCGGCCGTTACGTTGCGCACGCGAAGGCTGGCGGGCGCTGCGGCCACTTCCTGCTTCGAAGGAAGCAATCGGCCACCCGCGAAGCCAAGCACCAACAACGCGAGCGCGCCTACGGGTCGCATCCAAACCGGGTTCCAAAGGGACGACAGCCGCGACCAACGGCTGCGCCGCGAAGGGCCAGCCTCTGCGTGGATCGCCGCCATCAAATCGCGGCGGCATGCCGCCGCCAAGCCCGGAGGCGGCGCGATTTCCGCCGAGTCGACGCGCTCGAGCGCCGACCGCAGAACATCGAGCTCAGCGCGACATTCGGCGCAGGATTCGAAATGCTGCTCGAACGCTTCTTCCTGATCGAAGCTCAACTCGCCATACACGTAGAGCGCGAGATCGGGGCGGATCCGTTCGCAGGTCATACGAAATCTCCCAGCGCCACCCGCAGCTTTTGCGTGGCGCGGAACAAGCAATTCTTGGCGGCCTCTTCGGTAGTGCCCAGCACTTCGCCGATGGCGCGCAGCCGCATGCCCTGGTGATGCCGCATCTCGAACACCGCGCGCTCGCGCGGAGTCATCTCGCCCAGCACGCGATCGATCCGCGTTCGCACCTCGCTGCTCATCGCACGCCGCTGCGGATCGGCGCTGGCGTTCGGTTCGGGCAGGCTCGCGATGAGATCGCGCGTGCCTTCTTCCGTTTCGATGGCGGTTGCTTCTTCGCGGCGCACCTTCTTCTTGCGAAGCTGGTCGAGGCAGAGATTGGTGACGATTCGATAGAGCCAGGTATGGAAGCTGCAATCGAACCGGAACTGGTGCAAGTTGCGATGCACGCGCAGGAAGGCTTCCTGATAGATGTCGCGCGCGTCTTCGTGCGACCGCAGCAGGTTGAAGGCGAGGCGCAGCACCTGCTGGTCATATTGAGACACGAGTTGCTCGAACGCTTCGTGGTCGCCACTCTGCGCGGCCCGTATCAGTTCAGCTTCGGTCTGCAAGGGAGTCTGCCTCAGGACTCCTGCCGTGCCCACATGGAGCGTCTCCGTTTCACTGTTCATTCGAACATCACTTCTGCCTCGTTTAGACGTGTCCGGGGCAAAAAGGTAACGGCGTGGGGCAGACCGGGCCAACTACTCGGCTAACTCCACTTCTATCAACTTCTTGGAGGGGTCGAGCGAAGTGATCCGGAACTGCCGGACCTCGCCTGCGCGAAGCGACGGGCCGGAGGAACCGGTGTTCGCCACAGCGCCCGCCTTCCACTTGGCGGCCAAAGCCGCAATCGAAGATTGCATGTCGGCGCTGGGCTGCGCGGCTGGTTCGGAAACGGCGGCGGCCTTCAACCGGCATGTAGCCTTGACGCCATCGCCGAGTTCCACCTTGGCCGAACTCGCTCCGGCATCCATCACGCGGCCGGTCACCAGGTCGCCCACCTTGCGCTCGGCGATGTACTCGTCGGCGCTGGTTGGTTCCAGTTGCTTCATGCCGAGCCGGAACTGCCGGCGGCCCTTGTCGACCTCGAGCACTTGCGCACGTACGATCTGGCCGGCCGAGAGCGCTTCCTTGGGGTGCTGCAGCCGCTTGCCGTTGACGATGTCGCCGATATGGATCATGCCTTCCACGCCCTCGGCCAACTCCAAGAAGGCGCCGAACGGGGCGAGGTTCGCGATGGGTGCTTCGACGATCGATCCCACCGGATACTTTTGCACGCACTCTTCCCACGGATCACCGAGGGTTTGCTTGAGCGTGAGCGAGATGCGGCGCTCCTCGGGCTTGATGCCGAGTACGATCACATCCACCACGTCACCCACCTTCACGATGTCTTGGGGCCGCTTCTGCTTGCGCGACCACGACATTTCCGAAATGTGGATCAGGCCTTCGACGCCGGGCTGCAGTTCCACGAACGCGCCGAAGTCGGTGACGCGCGCCACTTTGCCGCGGATCCGCTGGCCCTGCTGGATGGTTTGCAGCGCCTGGGTGAACGGCTCGGGTTGCAGTGCCTTGAGGCTCAGCGAAACCTTGCGCTTCTCGCGATCGACGCGGAGGATCTTCACCTGCACCGTATCGCCGCTCTTCGCCACGTCGCTGGGCTTCACGCCGCGGAGCCAACTCATCTCCGCCACGTGCAGCAGTCCGTCCACACCGCCCAGATCCACGAACGCGCCGAAGTCCATCACGCTACGCACCGTGCCATTCACGACAGTGCCTTCGGCCAGCCCATCGAACGCGGCTTGCTTGGCGGCGGCGGCACGCTCTTCCAGAATGCCGCGGCGATCCACCACCACGTCTTCTTTTTCCGTGTCGAGCTTGGTGATGCGGCACTCGATGGTCTGCCCGACGAGCTTTTCCATCTCGCCCTGATCGCGCGCGCCGCTGCGGGAAGCGGGCAGGAAGGCGCGTGCGCCGACATCCACCTTGAGGCCACCCTTGATCACTTCCTGAACGGTGCCGGAGATGATCGCCTTTTCGTCGAAGGCTTTTTGGAGGCCGCTCCAATCCTTCGGGATGACCACCTTCAGAACGCTCAGAACGTAGTAGCCGTTAGTGTCGCGGCCACCTACCGACACCTGAACGTGATCGCCGGACTTCAGGCGCACCTGTCCCGCGGCGTCTTTGAACGGCTCGGGGTCGAGGATGCCTTCGTGCTTGCGGCCGAGGTCGACGAAGATACCGTCAGCGGTGATGCTGACCACGGTACCGCCGACCGTCTGCGCCGGTTCGTCGGGCTTCGATGCGGGCTTGTGTTGCTCTCGTTCGAATTCGGAGAGGATGTCGCCAAACGACGGTTCCGAAGAGGGAATCTCGTCGCCGGGCAAGGCTTCATTCGGCGTGCTGATATTCATGCGAGACTGGCAGAACGAAACTATTTTGGCACAATCGGTAAGTACATGTCGGAACAGCCGAGTTCGCAACCGCCGTGGTGGAAGCCGCGTCTCCTCGACATGGGGTGGCTGCTGCTGTTCGTGGCGCTCGCCGTGGCGAGCCCGTATCGCACCGAAGCCGAGTTCGAACTGCTGGCGGCGATGGCGCTCTTCCAACTGATTGAGCCGCGCATCCCATACTTCTCCGCGGCCGAAGGAAGTCTGGTCGCCGTGGGCGTGAAGCTCCTGCTGGCGTACCTTTTGGTGGGCGTCACGGGTGGAGTTGCTTCCAGCTACTACATCATCCTCATGGTGCCGGTGGTTTCCGCGGCCGCCACGCTGGGTTCGCTCGGAACGGCGCTGGTGAGTGCAGCGGCAACGCTCTCGTATCTTTCGTTTCTACTGTGGATCGATTGGAGCCGCTACGAGCTTCCACCCGATCAGGTTCGCGAATTGGCACTGCGTGCGCTTTCGTTCGCGGTGATCGCGCTGTTGATGCATCAGATGGGCGCGGCGTATCGTGCGCGAGCGCGTCAATATCAGGAGACGGCCACGCAACTCGCGGCGGCGAACAAGAACCTGGAAGCCGCCGAGGCGGTGGCGCGGCGATCGGAACGGCTGGCGGCGCTAGGGCAGTTGACCGCGGGTCTCGCGCACGAACTGCGCAATCCACTGGGGACCATGAAGGCGTCGGCGGAGGTGCTGCTCAAGAGCATTCCGGCCGAGCAGGAAGTTCCGCGCGAGTTGGCTGGGTACATCCGAGATGAAGTGGACCGTACCAATTCGCTGGTGACGCGCTTCCTCGATTTCGCCAAGCCCCTCGAACTGCGCCGCGCCGCGGCTGACCTCAACGAAGTGATGGATCGCGCCCTGGCCCAACTGGCACGGCGCGAGCCTCCGCTCGCGGTAACCATCCATCGCAACTACTCGCCTGATCTGAAGCCGATCGCGATCGACGCGGAACTGATGGAGCGCGTGTTCTCCAACCTGGTGCTGAATGCAGCCGAGGCGAGTTCGCCGGGCGATCCGGTAACGGTGAAAACGCGCTCGGTGCCCGGCGGCGCCGAAGTAGCAGTGATCGATCGCGGGTCTGGCATCGAGGCATCGCAATTGGAAAACATCTTCAATCCGTTCTTCACCACCAAGCCGACCGGCACGGGACTCGGATTGGCGATCGTAAGCAAGATCGTGGATCAGCACGGCGGGCGCATCGCCGTGGAAAGCGAGAAAGGGCAGGGCAGTGTGTTTCGAGTCGTACTGCCTGAAGCGTGAGCGAATGAGTCAGCGAATCCTGATTGTGGAAGACGAAGACCGGCTGCGGCGCGTGGTGGAGCTGCAGTTGCGCACAGCCGGCTACGAGATCGAGATGGCGGCGACGGCGGAGCTCGCGCTGCCGATGGCCGAGCGGGCCGACCTGATCCTCACTGACTTGCGCTTGCCGGGCATGGACGGCCTCGCGATGATCGAGCAACTGCGGCAAAGGAACTCGCAGGTGCCGGTGATCGTGATGACGGCGTTCAGTTCGGTAGAGACGGCGGTGCAGGCGATGAAGGCGGGCGCGCAGGATTTCCTGCCCAAACCTTTCTCGATGGACCACCTGATGACGGTGGTGGCGAAGGCGCTGGAAGTGCGCGCGCTACGCAACGAGAATCGAAACCTGCGCGAGCAGTTGGGTGCACGCTATGACTTGTCTAGCGCCGTGGGCAGCAGCAAGGGAATGCAGGAGGTGTTCGCCACGGTGAAGAAGATCGCGCCAACCAAAGCCACCGTGCTGCTGGTGGGCGAATCGGGCGTGGGCAAGGACCTCATCGCCCGCGCGATCCATTTCCAGAGTCCGCGCCATGACCGGCCGTTCGTGAAGATCAACTGCACGGCGATTCCGGAGAACCTGATCGAGAGCGAACTGTTCGGCTACGAGCGCGGGGCGTTCACGGGCGCGAACACGGCCAAGCCGGGCAAGTTCGAACAGGCGGATACGGGCACGGTGTTTCTGGACGAGATCGGCGATGTGCCGCTGTCTGGTCAGGTGAAGCTGCTGCGCGTACTACAGGAGCGCGAGTTCGAGCGGCTGGGCAGCAACAAGACGCGCCAGGTGGACGTGCGCGTGATCGCCGCCACCAACGTGGATCTCAAGAAGGCGCTCGAGGCTGGAACATTTCGCGAAGATTTGTTCTATCGCTTGAACGTGATGCCGATCCACATTCTGCCCCTCCGAGAACGGCGCGAAGACATTCCAGAACTGGCGCGGCTGTTCCTGCGCAAGGCCAACCAGTCGCACGGCTGTGCGGTGGATTCGATCAGCGAAGAGGCGATGCAAGCGCTCACGGCATACGGTTGGCCGGGCAACGTGCGACAGCTCGAAAATGTGATCGAGCGTAGCGTGCTGCTGTGCCAGGGCTCGCGGCTCGAGGCTTCTGACGTCAAGCTCGATAGCGATCGGAAGCAGAAGGCGGCGCCCACGGGCGAGTTCATGGTGCCCGATGGAATGACGCTCGATGAGTTCGAGCAGGCGATCTTGCGCGAGGCCCTGCGGCGCGCGAATGGCAACAAGAGCCAGGCAGCACGGATGCTCGGTTTGACGCGCAATGCATTGCGCTATCGGCTCACGCAGATGGGCATCGAGGCGTAGCTGAAAAGGAGCGGCGGATGTCTTCACCTTCTGACTTCGATTTCTTTCTCGGAGAGTGGTCCGTTGCGCACCACCGGCTGAAGGAGCGTTTGGCCGGTTGTCACGAATGGGAAGATTTCGGCGGTACGTCATCGTGCCGCAAGATCCTCGGCGGCATGGGCAATTCAGACGAGAACTATCTCGAGTTGCCCGGCGGCCACTACCACGCCCTGACGGTTCGCACGTTTGATCCCGAGGCCGCCGAGTGGTCCATCTGGTGGTTCGATGGCCGCCAACCGGGCTCGCTAGATCCGCCGGTGAAGGGCGGATTCGTCGATGGCATCGGGACCTTCTTCGCCAACGATAGCCTGCGAGGCACCCCCATCGTGGTGCGCTTCCAATGGCACTCGGGAGACTCCGAGGCTCCGCGCTGGGAGCAGGCGTTCTCCGCAGACGGCGGCCAAACTTGGGAAACCAACTGGGTGATGTATTTCAGCAGGCGCGATGGCGAACGCTGAGCACCGCGTAGCTTATTCTACAGAGATGAACAGACGCACATTCCTCGCGGCTTCGTCATTGGGTGCGATGCCGCTTTGGGCAAAAGCAGCTCCAGTCAACAAGCGCGAGCGGATGCTCTCGTGGCTCGCGGGCAAGGCCGATCCGAACTACACGCCGGCGGCGTTTTTCCTCCACTTCGCTCCGGAATTCAAGAACGGATCCGCCGCCGCGCAGAAGCACCTCGAGTTCTTCCGCCACACTGGCATGGACTTCGTGAAGGTCCAGTTCGAGCAGACCTACGAGCGGCAGGCGTTTCTCGAAAAGCCGGCCGATTGGAGCAAGCTCACGCTGCGCAAGATCGACTTCTATGAGCCGCTGCTCGTGACCGTGCGCGATCTCGTGAAGTCCACGAAGAAAGACGCGCTGATCCTGATGACGCTCTATTCGCCGTTCATGTGCGCCGGCCACTGTGCCACCGGGCCCGTGCTGTTGCGGCATCTCGAAGAGAATCCCGAGGCGGTGAAGCGTGGACTCGACATTCTCACCGAGAGCCAGATGATCTTCGTACGCGCGTGCATCAAGGCCGGCATCGATGGGTTCTACATGTCGACGCAAGGTTCCGAGGCGAAGCGCTTCTCGACGCCGAAGATCTTCGCGCAATACGTGAAGCCATACGATCTGGTGGCGATGAAGGAAGCGCAGGACTCGTGCCCGTTCAATATTCTGCACGTATGCGACTACGTGGCGCCGTACGCGGACTACGACGTGGTGCGCGAATATCCGGGTCACGTGGTGAACTGCAACACGCAGCTGACGGGGAAGGAAATTGCGCCGCGCGAGATCGGGTCGTTCTTTGGTCGGCCGTACATGGGTGGCATGGATCGACACGGGATTCTGGGCAAGGGATCGCCACCGCAGGTGGAGGACGAGATCCGGCGCGTGGTGAAGAGCGCGCCGAAGCAGTTCATCCTCGGAGCCGATTGCACGGTGGCCGGCGATACTGATTGGAACCGCCTGCGCGACGCGATTGCGGTGGCGCATCGGACTGGGTCCGGCCGGGCGTAATCAAACAACAACCAGACGTTTTGTTTGGGCGTTATAGCGCCATGGGACGGAGTGGCCTTGGAGGTGGACTCCGCCGATCCAACGGTCGATGCCGTTGGCGGCGATGTAGTCGCGGGCGCCTCTGAGAACCTGCTTCCCGAAGCGGGTGAGCGTGATGGGCCGATGTCTATCGAAACCTCCCTCCGGGGACGTTCCGTCGGCATACTCGATAAGTGGTTCGCGATCGCTGAGGAACTCGGCTACACGCTCTCTCAATGTCCCATCGCCCATGGAATCGGGGCGAAACACCAGTTCACTTTCGATTTTGCCAAGGGATTTGCCGTGACTGATTCTCCGAAGCGCCCAGTTCTCCGTTTGAGAGAGTCCGTTGCGCACCGACGGGTAGTCCGCGAACATCCGATGCAGCACCGGGGCAAAGGACCCGGTCAGTCTCTGCAACTGCATCGGGTCAGGAGCCGTGAATCGCTTCCAGGCGTCGCGTGCCTCCTCGAGAAGCTCCCGAGTCACCTGCCGGCGCTTCGCGAAGAGTTTCGCTAGCCGATCAGCCCGAAGCCTCGGGATGCCGACAGCATCACACGGAACGATCGACACGTGCTCAGGACGCTGTATGAAGTGCAGAAGGTGGAGCAGCATTAAAGTCTCGCGCCGATTTGTCCCACACCAGATGATGGCCTTCGACGAATCGAGGTCTCGAAGGCATTGATCCCGCCGCTTGGCCCTTTCTTCCCGCTGCCGTTCTTGCCGTCGGATTGCCCGCCGATCACGTGAATTGGGCAGGCGGCTCAATGGAGTGGGCCGCGCCCAGTACGCAATCCGTAGGTTGGTGAGTTCCTCCAACGTCTGTGTAGGTGGCACCGGACCAACCGTGAGATCGTCCCAGAACCAGATCTGGTTCTGCCAATCAGGAATCCGGGTGTCGAAACTCGGCCCGCCAAGAACGAGATGTAGGTAATCCATAACGGCTGTCAGTTTTTCGCTACACCAGCGGCCCCGTCAGCCGGCCCGCTTCCGCGTCGTACCGCCATTCGACATCGCGGCCTTGCAAGTGCACCCCACCGATCCATCGGTCGACCCCATTCACCGCGACATAGTCCACCTTGCACCCGAGCAACCGCCGTCCAAAATCCGTCAGCCGGACCTTCGACATCGAGAAATCCCGTTTCGACTCGAAGTCCCCCAGCGACGCGCCACTCGTCAGCTCGAGAGCAGGCTCGGGATCAGACAAGAACCCCCACACCCGTTCGAAGAGCGGGTCATCGCCCACCGGCTCATCCGCGACGCCCATCGTTTCGCCCACGATCATCGCGATGCTCCATCCGGCCGACGCGTGTCGTAGCAGATGCTTCTCGATCGGGCAGAGTCCATTGCGCGTAGAAGGGTACTCGGCGAGCATCCTCGCCAGTGCGCGCTCCACCGGAAACCAACCACTACGGACACTGCGCGCAGCAATCTGAGCCAGCTTCACGGGACTCGCCGCGGTGCAGCCATCCCACGCCTCGCGCGCCATCTCCACGAACTCCCGCGTCACGGTCCAAGTGGCGTCGTGCGACTCGCGATGGCCGGGAACAATCGAGACCATACGTTTTCGCGAGTCGAGGAACCGGAGCAGCGCGAGGAGCATGAGCGTGTCGTCTCGTGTTGTCGAGGCCCAGATCGTGACGCTTGAATCGTCACCGATAGCGCGAAGCTGCCCGTCGCGTTCGGCCATGCTGGGGCGGCGCCCCATGCCGGGCGGAATCTTCCACTTCCCACTCTGGAGCGCCTTCTCCATGTCGAGCCTCGAGAGGCGATCCAAGGGTGTTTCCGCGTCCCAGAACGCCTCCCTCACCTCCGACAGTTCCTCGAGGGTCGCTGTGGCCGGCACAGGACCCACCGACAGCGGATCACGCCAATAGATGCGGCTGCTCTCCGCCGGAATCCGCTCGCCAAAATAAGGCGGCGAATGCAGGATGTGAACCGCAGCCCTCACGGCGTCTTTCCGAGCCAACCATTCGCCTGCATCCAATCGCGAAGCCGATCCGGCCAACCATCGATTGCACGGCCCTTCTTTCGAATCCCGAACCCGTGACCGCCATCGCGATAGATGTGCGACTCCACCGGAACCTGCGCCTTGTCGAGCGCCGCCAGAATCGCGTAGGCGCGGCTCACCTTCACCAGCGGATCATCGTGCGCGTGCAGCAAAAACATCGGACCTGTACCCGCGGGGAACTCCGCGCCCTCGGGCGCGAGTCCGTAGATCGGTACGAAGAACGCCGGCCGGATCCCGGGCTCAGGGTTCAGCGCCAAGTTTAGGATCAGGTGCCCGCCCGCCGAGAATCCGAGCACGCCGATCCGTGCCGGATCAATGCGCCAGTCTTTCGCGTTCTCTCGCAGCATCCGCATCGCCTCCCGCAGATCGGCGATCGCGTTTTGCGCGAACTCAGGTTCCTGCGCCAGCGGCATCAGGAACTTTGATAGCAGCTTTGACCGCTCGTCTTGGCTGATGCTCGAAGGTATGGTGCGATACTCGAGCACGATGCCGGCCACGCCGATGGTGTTGAGCCAGCGCGCCACATCGTGACCTTCTTTATCCACCGCGAGCGTCATGTAACCGCCGCCTGGGCAGATCACGACGGCGGTCCCGTTGGCCTTCGCGGCATCCGGCAAGTGCACGGTGATGGTGGGCGTGTTGACGTCGCGTGCGCGATGCTCGCCGTCCGCGCCGAGTTCCACCACTTTCGTGTCGGGCGCACGGGGCGGCCAGAGTTTCAGCACCAGAGGCTGACCGGCGAAGCAGAGTGCGGCGGAGAAGAAAAGAGCGACGCGCATCACCGGCTATTTTAGCCCGCTCTCACTCCGAGATCGCCACGCGAAAGCCCACGAAGAAATCCTTGAAGTCCGGCGGATGGAAGTTGCGATAGTCCACCTTGAGAAATCCTTCGTCATTCGCCCACGATCCGCCGCGGATCACCTTGAACATTTTCAGTTCTTCTTGTACTGGGCGATCGTTGAACGTGGGCACGTACCAATCGTCCACCCACTGCCACACGTTCCCAGCCATGCCGTAGAGACCGTACGGATTTGCACGGCCGTAGTCTGCGGGCATGAGTGTCCCGGCGCCGATCCACTTCATGCCGTACCACGCCATCGACTTGTCGATTCCATCGCCCCAGGGATACGGCTTCCCCTTCAGGCCCCCGCGCGCGGCGATCTCCCATTCTTCTTCAGTCGGGAGCCGGTACGGCTTGCCGGTCTTGCGAGCCAGCCACTTGCAGTACGCCTCGGCATCCTTCCAACTCACGTTGACCACGGGCGAGTCGGCTATCTGCGGCGGAAACGTCTTGCCGGTCCACCAGTGATGCGAATTGCCCACTGAGTTGCGCTCGGGCGGTGGATGCGCGGCGTCGTCGACGAACCGCTTGTACTCGGTGTTGGTCACCGGAGTGCGCGCGATCAGAAAGCCGCCGACCTTTTCTTTGTGGATCTCTTCGTGGCTGACCGTTGCTCCGATGGGGCAGTTCGCCGCCGGAACTCGCACCATCTCGGGTTCGGCGCCGAGAAGTGTCGCGGCGATCAATGCGGCGAGTCCAGTGGCCTTTGTCATCGTCAGAACCGGCGGTCAGGTGTGAATCCCAGTTTATGACGCCACGGCGGGCGATGGCGGCCCGAGCCGCTGCGGCCCGGAGTCCATTCATCCATGCTGGTAGAATCGCTGGAATGCTGGCACGTTGGCTCGTCATCGCATCGCTTCTTCCCGCATTGTTCGCGCAACAGCGAACTCTCGTCTTCACCGGTGGCCGCGTCATCACGGGCTCCGGCGAAACTATCGAGCGCGGCGTCATCGTGGTCCGCGATGGCCGCATCGCCGAGGTGGGCGCCGCGGGCAAGGTCAAGTCTCCCAAAGATGCGCAGGTCATCGACACCACCGGCAAGACCGTCACTCCTGGCTTCATCAACACGCATGGACACGTGGGCGAAACGGTTGGCATGCGTATGGGTCCGGAGCTGTATAGCGAAGAGAATGTGCTCCGCCAATTGAAGCTCTACGCGCGCTACGGCATCACCACCGTATCGAGCCTGGGCGGCGATCAGGCGGCCGGCTTCAAGCTGCGCAACGAGCAGGACACTCCCGCCGGACTCGATCGCGCGCGGCTCTACGTGGCCGGCGCCGTCATCACCGGCAAGACTCCCGGCGAAGCTCGCGACATGGTGGACCAAGTAGCCGCCCAGCATCCGAATTTCATCAAGATTCGCGTGGATGACCAACTCGGTGCGCAGCAGAAGATGGCGCCCGAGGTGTGGCAGGCCGTGCTTGCCCGCGCTCACGAGAAGAAGCTGCCGCTGGCTGCGCACATCTTCTACCTCGCCGATGCGCGAGCGCTGCTCGATGCCGGCGCGGACTACATCGCCCATAGCGTGCGCGATCGCGAGATCGATGCCGATACCATCGCGCTCCTGAAGAAGCGCGACGTGTGCCTCTGCCCCACGCTCACCCGTGAGGTCTCGGCGTTCGTCTACGAATCGCGCCCGGCCTTCTTCGACGACGCGTTCTTCCTCAAAGAAGCCGACCCCAAGGTGCTCGAGCAGTTGACCGAGCCTCAGCGCATGGCGGCAATGAAGAACAGCCGCGCGGCGCAGCAATACAAGCTCGCTCTCGACATGGCCAGCCGCAATCTGAAGAAGCTCGAGGACGCCGGTGTGCGCATCGCCTTCGGAACCGACACGGGTCCGCCCGCGCGCTTTCAAGGCTACTTCGAGCACATGGAAATGGAGTTGATGAGCAAGGCCGGCCTTACGCCGATGCAGATCATCCGCTCGGCCACGTCAGACGCGGCACGGTGCATGAAGGTTCAGGGTATCGGCGTGATCGGCAAAGGCGCGTGGGCCGATCTTGTGGTTCTCGCCAAAAACCCGATCGACGATATTCGCAACATGCGAACCATCGAGTCCGTGTGGATCGGCGGACGTCAACTCGCGCCCAACTGATTCACCGGTGCCAAGATTTCAGCCTCGGTGTAGGGCGGGCTTCAGCCAGCGCGGGACTTCAGTCCCGCTGCCGATGCCTCGCACCTACTCCCATCGCTCGGAACCGGATCATCCCCACCAAGCCTCACCCTTGGCCATGTGCTGCTTGAGCCAATCCTCGTTGAGCTCGAGCCCAAGCCCAGGGCCTTGCGGGAACTGCATCACACTCTTGCGCACTTGCGGCTCCGCACCCGCGGACATCTTCTCCTTGAATCCGCGGAACTCGCCGAGCGCGTTCTCGATCTTGAAGAAGTTCTGGATCGCGCCCGAGAGATGCACCGATGCGTAGAGCCGGATGAGCGAGCATGGTCCGCTGTGCAGACCCACGGGCGTGCGCGTGAGCGCCGCATAGTCGGCAATCTTCTTGCATCCGGTGATGCCGCCCGAATACGCAACGTCGGGGTGGATCATGTCGAGCACTTGATTGTCGAGGTACGGGCGGAATCCTCGGACCAGTTCCACCTTTTCGCCCGCGAGCAACGGTACGCGCGTGGAGCGCTTCAGTTCGCGCCACGCTTCGGAATAGACCACCGGCAGCGGATCCTCGATCCATAACAACTGCGAAGGCTCGAGCGCGTGGCACATGCCGATCGAACTGCGGGTATCGAACTGACCCGTGCAGTGCGCGGCCAGGTCAATGCCTTCGCCCACCGCTTCGCGCAGATTAGCGAATCCACGGCCGACCGCGCGAAACGCCGGACCATCCAACGTCTCGACGAACGGCAGCCGCGACCCTTCACCGCGCGGACCACCGCGGCCGCGTCCTCCGCCTCCCCCACCCGCGCCGATGTTGAACTTGAACGCGGTGAATCCTTCCGGAGCCTGTTTGATTTTCTGCGCCCATTCGCGACACTCGCCGGCATCGAGCGGATTCGCGATCTGGCCGTGCGAGTAAACGGGCGCGGCCGCGCGCATCGGTCCGCCGAGCAGTTTGTAGAGCGGCCGGTCCATGATCTTGCCCGCCAGATCCCACAGCGCGATGTCGACGCCGCTGATGGTGGGAATGTGCGCCACGAACGAGTATTGCTGCTCGCTCATCACGTAGAAATGGCGTTCGATGGCGAGCGGGTCCTGCCCGATCAGTTGCTGTTGGATGATCTCGATGCGGTCGCGCGCCAGCTTCGAACTGATGCCGGATTCGCCATAGCCGACGAGTCCGGCGTCGGTTTCCACGCGGATGAGGCAGCCATCGCCCACGTTGTCGAGTTGGAGCGTCTTGATGGCGGTGACCTTCACCATCTTCGTGTAGGGCGCGGCGGCGGCCTGAAAGTTTGCCATCCAGGATCCGGCGGGAATGGCAAGAGCGGTTTTGAGAAAGGTGCGGCGACTCGGGTTCATGGTGTCGAGCATTATCGCATTGTGACGGACGTGGCGTCGCGAGCCGTGATACAACTGAGCCATGACTCATACGAGGCGAGCGCTACTTGCCGCCACTGGCGCCACGCTGGCAACTCCCGGTGGCGCGGCCGAAAGCAGCACGATCCCGATCATCGACACGCACTTCCACCTCTACGATCCGCGCCGTCCGCAAGGCGTGCCGTTTCCCAAGACGCCGAATCCGGCGCCGTTTCTGCCGAAAGATTTTCGCGAGTCGGCGATTCCGTTGGGCGTCGTCGGCGGCATCAAAGTGGAAGCGAGCCCGTGGGTGGAAGACAACCTGTGGGTGCTCATGATCATCGAAGACGAACCGATGATCGTCGGCATGGTGGGCAACCTCGATCCCACCAAGCCTGAGTTCCGCGAATACCTTGACCGCTACCATCGCAACAAGCTCTTCCTCGGGATCCGCTACGGCAACGTGTGGGAGGGCCAGGATCTGGTGAAGGCTGTGCACGATCCCGCGTGCATCGCCAACATGAGGGAGTTCGCGAAAACGGGGCTTACGCTCGAGGTGGCCAATCCGCGCTTCGACCTGATCGAGGCGACGGTGCGCCTCACCGATGAAGTTCCGGAGCTGCGCGTGGTGCTGGGACATTTGCAGGCGCTGCCTCTGCCCACCGACCCGGCCGTGATGAGGAGCTATCGCGCCAACCTCGAGCGGCTCCGCCAGCGGAACACATTCGTGAAGATCTCCGGTCTGCCGCGTGCGCAGGGCAGCCAACAAGGGGCAACCGATCCGGCGGTGTACAAGCCGGCGCTCGACATGATGTGGGACATCTACGGCGAGGATCGGCTCGTGTATGCCGGTCGCAACAAGACCGCGCTCGAGACGTTGCGTTCGTACTTCATGGCGAAGAGCCAGGCTGCGGCCGAAAAGTTTCTGTGGAAGAATTCGGTCCCGGCGTTTGGCTGGATCCGCCGCGATCCGAAGCAGCCGCAACTCGGCTGATCAGTCTTCCACAGTAATCGACGGACCGCGCTTCGCACCGGCCACTTCCATCCGTTCGCGGACCCGCTTCGCCAACTCCACAAACGCCGGCTCATCCCCGAACGCCACCGGCTTCCCGCTGTCTCCCCCCACCCGGATCGCCGGATCCAGCGGCAGTTCGCCCAGGAAATGGACCTCCATTGCATCGGCCGTGATCTTTCCCCCGCCCGAGCCGAACACGTCGATCCGCTCCTTCGATTGCGGCGCGATCAGGTAGCTCATGTTCTCGATGAGCCCGAGAATCTCCACCCGCACCTGCCGAAACATATTCACCGCTTTGCGTGCATCCTCGAGCGACACCGAAGACGGCGTGGTCACCACGATCGCGCCCGAGATCGGCGCAGTCTGGATCAACGACAACGCTACGTCTCCAGTGCCCGGCGGCAGATCGATCAACAGGTAGTCGAGTTCGCCCCAGTCCGTCCCGCGCAAGAACTGCTGCATCACCGAGTGCAGCATCGGACCGCGCCACACCAGCGGCTTGTCACCGGGATTCAGGAATCCCATCGACATCAGCTTGATGCCCTCTTTCTCGAGCGGCTGGATGCGATTGTCGATCGCGTGCGGAGGTTCGCTGATGCCCATCATCAACGGAACATTCGGTCCGTAGACATCGGCGTCGAGCAAGCCCACGCGCAGCCCCTGCCGCGAAAGCGCGATGGCGAGATTCACCGATACCGTGGTTTTTCCAACGCCACCCTTGCCGGAACCGACTGCCACCAGATGACGCACTCCAAGTATGGGCTGGATCGGCTGCTGAGCAGCCATTTGAGGATTCATTCGTCTCAGTGTAGCGACCGCCGCTACTTCATCGCCATCAACTTGTCCCAGTACCACGAGCCGCGTTCCACCACCTTCGGAACATCCGATTCGAGTAGGTACCCCTGGTTCGCCAGATCCCGCGCGGCAGCTTCGTACTTGGCCAGGTAGTCCGCCTTGTTCTTGTAGCGCTCCTGGATCGATGGCCGCGGATCGTGCGTCTTGTTGCGTTCCGCCTTGGTCTTCGGCAGCAGGAACGTGGAGCCCACCATGCTGAAGATCTCGTCGGGCGCGCCGATGCTTTCCGCGCGCAAATTCCAGCCTGTGTACGTCGCGAGCGGCACCTGAATCTGCGGATCGCGAATGCCCGAGGTCTCGTTGCCGTCGCGGTCCACTTGCGGCACCAGCGTCGCGAACGCCTTGCCCACCGTGGGCGGTTCCTGCGACACGATTCCCTTTTCGCGAAACTCGGGACCATAGTCCGCGCGCCAAGCCATCTGCGGATGCTGCGGCAGCATCGCCCCCGGAATCTTCGGCCAGTTCACCGCGCCGACGCTCACCAGTTGATCCTTGCGAATGGCGGGAATCGCCGATGCCGGCGGCTCCTTGCCACTCGTGAGCCAATCGTTCAGCCCCACCAACAGCGCGCGCATCTGCCAGCGATAGTCATTGCCGTTGGCGAGGTTCTGCGTGTTGCCCTTCGACGGCGGGAATGTCCCCGGACCATGCTGCGCTCCCGCGAACATGTAGGCGCGGCTATCGGTGGTGAGTTCCACGTCTTCTTTGCCATCGAGCGACGTGTGGATGAGCCCCGCGGATCGGCCCCAGTACTCATAAGAAGTGTTGGTGTAGAAAATTTTCGGCTGCACCTTGTCGGTGATCGCGCGGTCGAGCAAACCGAGATTCAACCCCGTTTCGGGATCCTGCTGCGGCTTCTCCGAGAAAGGATAAATGTCGGTGGGGTAGAGGCAGTTCATGTGCGGATGCCCGTCACGCGAGGGTTGCGCGAAGCGGTGGTTGAAGCTGCCGCGACCGCCGCCCGCCACGTGCGCCCAAATGCCGTCGAAGACCTTGCGATTCTCTTCGTCGCGATTGAACCCGTAGTAGAGGAACGTGCGCAGGAACCGCCCACTCTGCGACGTGCCGAAGCCGATGGCGCGCTTGATGTGCGAGCGTTGCTCGCCCAGCGCGTTGATGCCAGCGCGATCGTTGCCGTACTTCAGATACGAGATGAAGTCGCGGATCGCCGTGGGTCCCAAGCCCACCATCGCCGGATCTTTCGCCTTGTACACCACCTCGTAAATCTTGCCCGGTTCGAAGCCCGCGTCCATGATCACCGCGCCATTGTCCGGCGAGAACTTCCATGCCGAGCGCGGAATGGTGCGGCGTTCGCTCACGCACCGGTCGCGCACGGTTAACTGCGCCGAGGCATCGTCGGGATCGGCCACCGGATACGGGATGTGCGTGCGGTCGGCGAGTGTGTGCTGTGTAATGCGGGTGTCGGGGATGAACTCGGCGCGGATCACGCCCGTGATGGGCTGTCCGCTGTTGCTTGCGCGCGGCGTGTAGAGCCGCATCAGGTCAGCTTGATCGGGAACATCGAATTGCCAGCCGAGCCACAAGAGCGTGTATCCGCGCGTGAGCAGGAAGCCATCGCCGAAGTCCTTCTCGTCCTTCGGATCGAGCGAACTGCCGCCATCGCTAAACATGCCCACCATGCCCTTGCGCCCGCGATTATTCACTTCGTAGATCACCGTGCCGTTGCCGTCTTTGGGTTGCCGTGGCTTCAGCACGTAGAAGTCGGCCGAGAACTCGACCAGGCCTTTGTCATTTCGCGGCGCAAGATCGATATCGCTGATGATGCGATTCGATGGATTCTGCGGATCCACACGAAAGTACGCCTTGCCCACGATGCGCTCGTAGGGTCCTGCGCTGCCCCAAGCCTTTCCTCCGGCAACATCGGTGCGGTCCAAGACGTGGACGCTGTGCACGGCTGCGAAAGCAGCGCCCGCAAACAAAGAAAGAGCCAGAACGCGCGAAAACACCATGGGAGTGATTATGCCACGGCTTGGCGAATGGCTTCCCACGCCTGGCGCACATCGTCACGGGTGGTCTGGTAGTTCCCGATGGCGAAGCGGATCACCAGGCGCCCGTGCAACGTAGTGGGCGACAGAAACGCGGCGCCCGTAGCGTTCGCGCGGTCGAGCAGGCGCTGATTCTCCTCATCGGAACCCTTAAAGCGTAGGCATACGAGCGAGAAGTGCACCGGCGCGCAGATCTCGAAGCGGCCATCGGCTTCGATCCAGCTCACCAACTCCTGGGCCATGTGGCAGTGATTGTCAATGAAGCCGGCTAGCGCGCGGTGCCCGTAGGACCTCATTGTGAACCACAACTTCAGCGCGCGGAAGCGGCGGCCCAACTGCATCCCGTAGTCCATGAGGTTCTCGGTTTGCTCGGCCGTGCGCAGGTACTCGGGCGTGAGCGAGAAGGCGCGGCGCAGCCACTCGGGCCTGCGCGTGTAGAAGGCGCTCAGGTCGATGGGCGTGAGCATCCACTTGTGCGGATTCACCACCAGCGAGTCGGCGTGCTCGATGCCCGCAAGAACCCACCGGCGCTCCGGAACGATCGCCGCCATGCCACCATAAGCGCCATCGACGTGGAGCCAGATGTCGAGATGGCGCGCGATCTTGGCAATGGCGGGAATGGGATCAATGGCGGCCGTGGGCGTGGTACCAGTCGTCGCGGTGATGCAGAAAGCAAAGAGCCCAGCAGCGGCGTCTTTCTCGATCGCCTCTTCGAGCGAATCCACGCGCATGCGGAACTGGTCGTCGCATGCGATCTTGCGAACGTTGGCGCGCGGGATGCCCGCCGTGATGGCATCTTTCTCCACGGACGAGTGCGCCTGCTCGGAGCAATACGTCACCAGGCGCTCGCAGCCGAGGCCGCGTTGCTCCTGCGCCTTCACGCGAGCCGCCACCAGCGCATGCAGCGTGCTGGTGGACGCCGTGTCATAGATGATGCCGAACCACTCGGGCGGCAACCCGAGCCACTGCCGCAGCCACGACATCGTTACCTGTTCGAGCTCGGTGACCGCGGGGCAGCTCTTCCACACCATGCCATTCACGTTCAACGCCGCGGTGAGGAACTCGCCGAGAATTCCAGGAGGCGCTCCGCTCACCGAGAAATACGAGAGGAACCCCGGATGATTCCAGTGCGTCACCGCGGGCATCACGTGGCGTTCGAAGTCCGAGAGAATCTGCTCGAAGGGCTCGCCCTCTTCGGGCGCCGAAACCGGGAGTGCGCGGATCAGATCGCCCGCCGCGTTGCGTGACATCACCGGGTAGTCGCGAATGTGCGCCATGTAGTCGGCGATCCAGTCGACAACCGTGTGGCCGTGCTTTCGGAACTCTTCAGGTGTCATTTCTAAAGGCTACAATGAGGGCACTATGAAACCTCTTACTCGCCGTGATTTTCTACATTCATCCCAAGGCGCAGCCGCCGCGGCGACTGCGTTTCAGATCGTGAGGCCAGAGGTCGTTCGCGGACAAGTGAAGCAAAAGGTCCGAGCTGGACTCATCGGCGTGGGCGGACGCGGAAGGCAGGCCGTCGTGGACCTGCTCACCGCCGACGAGAACGCCGAAGTGGTCGCCATGGCGGACCTGTTCGAAGACCAGCTCGAAAAGAACCTCGCCTGGGCGAAACAAAAACCTGAAATCGCGTCGCGCGTCAACGTGGCGCCAGACAAGCGCTTCGTGGGCTTCGACGCCTATCAGAAGATCCTGAAGTCAGACATTGACGTGGTGATGCTGGCCACGCCGCCTGGATATCGTCCGATGCATTTCGAAGCCGCCGTGGAGGCCAAGAAGCATGTCTTTTGCGAGAAGCCCTTCGGTACTGATCCGGTGGGCGTGCGGCGCTTCATGGACGCCGCGAAGAAGTCGGAAGAACTGAAGCTCACCGTAGTTTCGGGAGCGCAGCGCCGCTTCAGCCGCGAGTACATGGAGACCATCGACAAGATCCGCAACGGCGTGATCGGCGAAGTGGTGGCCACCTACGCCTATTGGGTGGGCACGCCCGTGATCCAGCGCAAAGAGCGCGACCCCAAGCTCGGCGAGATGGAGTGGCGCCACCGCAACTGGTATTCGAACGTGTGGCTCTGCGGTGACCAGGTTGTGGAGCAGCACCTGCACAACATCGACGTCATCTGCTGGCTGATGGACACGCATCCGATCAGCGTGGTCGCCTATGGCGGCGCGGCATGGCGTCCGCGGCAGGAGATCTACGGCACCATCTACGATCACGTGGCCGCCGACTTCGTCTTCGCCAATGGCGTGCGCATGTCGAGTTACTGCCGCCAATTCCCCGATCGCGACATGTACCGCAACGTGAGCGAACTCGCGATCGGAACCAAGGGCCGCAGCAACTGTCATGACCTGGGAACGAAGGGCGAGAACCCCTACGTCTCCGAGCATCGCGCCCTGGTGGCGAGCATTCGCGGCGATGGTCCGTACGTGAACCACGCGATGAAGGTGGCCGAAAGCACCTTGACGTGCATCATGGCGCGCGAATCCGCCTACTCGGGCCAGGAGATCACCTGGGACATGGCGATGAACTCGAAGCTCGACCTTTCGCCGAAGACGTTCGGCTACAAGGAAAAGATGCCGATGGGCGAACTGCCCGTACCCGGCAAGTACAAATTCGTCTGAACCACTGCAGCGAATTGAGATCAGTTGCGTGCGCTAAACTGAATCTCCAAAGTCTCGACCGATGTCCGACGTCTTCTTTGCCAGCTACGCGAACGCTGACCGGAATGATGCGATGAACAGATTCGTAGAATATCTGCGTCAGGACGTCAGCAGCAAGCGCGGTATTGCCGAAGAGCGGGTTTGCTTCTTTGACAAGGACGCGATCCGAGTGGGAAGTGAATGGAAGAAAACGCTGCACGATGGATTACGGCCGAGCCAAGTCCTGGTCCTCTTCTGCTCTCCTCGATACGTCAAGAGCACATACTGCGGGAAGGAAGTTCGAGCGTTCCTAGATCGAATCCAATCATGGAATCAGCAGAACCCGGGCCAGGACATCCGCGCCGTCTTCATCGTGCTTTGGGAACTGCTGAGCCCGAAGCCCATGCCCCCGGTGCTTTCTCGGTTTCAGTACGCGGACGATGGGTTCCCTGTCGAATACGTAAGGAGCGGACTACGCCACCTGGGTGCCCTCGATAGGCATCGCGACAGCTTCCGTGAAGTCGCTCTCGAACTCTCGAAGAGAATCCATGAGTCTGTCGAAGCCACGTCGCTGCCCCATTCTCACGATCTGCCCGAATTGGATGATTTGGCGTCCGCGTGGGAGTGGGAGCCCTTCAATGTCAGTGCAGTGTATTGGCACACCCAAGGCGGGCGATGGAAGCCGTTCAGTGAAGGCAGTGAAGTAGCGTACACGGTGGAGCAGGCGATTCTGTCGGGAAGACGTGCCTGTCGCGAGATTAGAGCAGGCATCGGTTTGCTCGAGCGACTCGAGGATTGTCGAAAGAGCCAAGACGCCGTCGTTGTTCTCACAACGTTAAAGGAGCTCGAGGCGCCGGAGAACGCGGGTTTGCGAAAAGAGTTCGACGAAGCTGCGCCCACCAATTGCGGACTTCTCGTTGTTTGGGAGAAGCCCGAGGACATGCGTGTCGCATCCGCGCGATTGTCCGAGTTGCTCCCGAATAGAACCGCCCGTCGTGGCAGTTTCGACGCATTGACTGGTGTGACGAATCTGTCGTCGTTGCAGCAAAGCCTGGCGACGATGGTGGAGCAACTGCTAGGTTCATTCAGAGACGCGGATCCACAGAGGCGGGTCGTCAGCGCGGAGCTCAGGGAGAATGCTGCTCGAGAGGGAGTTGCGATCGATACATTGCCGAACCTCTTAGGCCCCGGAGGCAAGCGATGAGCGATCAGCCGCAGGGGAAGATCATCACTTTCTATTCCTACAAGGGCGGAACAGGCCGCACCATGGCCTTGGCGAACATAGCGTGGCTTTTGGCTGCAAACGGGAAGCGTGTCCTCGCGATCGATTGGGATCTCGAGGCACCCGGCCTGCACCGCTACTTTCATCCGTTTCTCGAAGACAAGGAACTCGGCTCGACCCGTGGCTTGGTGGACTTCATCGTCGACTTTGTGGAGGGGGCGCATCTCGCGAGCAACGACGCGCCAGACGCGGCTTGGTATGAAGCCTACTCGGACTTGACGCGCTACGCCTATTCTCTGGACTGGGAGTTCCCGGGGCAAGGGACCGTGGATTTTGTGCCGGCTGGGCAGCAGGGGCCAGGTTATGCGATCCGCGTTGCGTCTTTGAATTGGCAAGATTTCTATACGAAGCTGGGTGGAGGAGTCTGGCTCGAAGCAGTGAAGCGTGAGGTGGACCCCATCGGTTGGACAAAAAAATCGACGTCCTTAGATGGTGGCGCGGGGAAAGGGTGAGGCGGTCGTGGGACCGCCGTTCACTCCGGACTTGCACGGCGCTCGAGTTCCCATCCCTGGAGAGCTCTATCCTCCGGGCAAGAAAATTGATTGTACGGGACTGGCGGAAATTTGCAAGGGCAAAATGCAGCCAACCCGTCCACTCTGGTCCAAAGCGGTAAATCCCAGGGGGTTTGGGGGACAGCGTCCCCCATCAAGTCAAGGTCTCCTTCCTTTTGCGTTTGTGTGGGAACAGATCGGCTGGCGTTTGATAACCGAGCGCCTGGTGTGGCCGCTGATAGTTGTAGAAGTGAAAGTAGGAGCCGAGGGCCGCATGGAGTTCGGCTCCGTCCTGGAAGTCGCCGGGGTAGACCAGTTCGTACTTGAGCGAGCGCCACAGCCGTTCGATGAAGACGTTGTCCAGTGCCCGCCCGCGGCCATCCATGCTGATCGCGATCTGGCGCTGAAGTAACGGTTGAAGGAACTGCGGCGAGGTGAACTGCGCACCTTGGTCGGAGTTGAAAATGTCGGGCTGGCCGAAGGCGAAAGCAGCTTCCAGAGCGGTGAGGCAGAAGCTGATGTCCAGGGTGTTGGAAACTTCCCAACTCAGTACGTAGCGGCTGTACCAGTCCATGACGGCCACCAGGTAGAGGAAGCCTCCCCGCATCGGGAGATAGGTAATATCGGTGCTCCAGACCTGGTTCGGCTTGTCGATCGTCACGCCGCGCAGCAGGTAAGGATACACCTGGTGGCCCGGTGCCGGACGGCTCAAGTTGGGTTTGGGGTAGTGTGCTTCGATACCGAGAATGCGCATCAGCCGCTGCACGCGCTTCCGGTTCACGCCCAGCTCGACGGCCAGCTTTCGGCTGCCGTAGAAGGGCCGCAGCATGTACAATTCGTCGAGTTGCCGCAACAGCTTCAGGTTCTCGGCGCTCTCCGGCTGCGGCTGGTGATAGTAGGTCGAACGCGCCAGCCCTAGCAATTCGCACTGCCGCTGCACGGTCAACCGGGAATGTTCGGTGTCGATCCATGGCCGTTTGTCCTCAGCCGAGGCCGCCTCTTTTTTTGAGAAAGTCCAACTCCACTTTCAGTTGGCCGATCTGCTTGTACAGTTCGTCCTTCTCGGCCTCGGCTTGCTGTCGCAATTGGTCACGGCCATTGCCGAACACGTCGGGCAATCCGGCCAACGCTTGCTTCTTCCACCCTCCGACCTGCGTTGGGTGCACGCCAAACATCTGTGCGATCTGCACCGTCGTCTTGTGTCCTTTGATCGCTTCCACCGCTACCTTGGCCTTCAGGCTCGGCGGATGATTCTTGCGGGTTCTGGGCATCGGATCTCCTTATTCTCCATGCCCGCACACCATCTAACAAGGGGCCTGTTTTTTGTCCAAGAAATGGGGTCCACCACAGCGAAAGCTGCGGCTAGAGTACGACTACATTCTGATCGACAGCCGTACAGGGCTGAGCGACACCTCTGGAATTTGTACGGTCCAGATGCCTGATGAGTTGGTGGTTTGCTTCACTTTGAACCAGCAGAGTGTTCGGGGCGCGGCGGCAGTCGCGGAGTCCGCTTGGACGCAGCGCCTGAAACCGAGTGGCGAGCCCGGGCTGAAGATTTGGCCGGTTCCGATGAGAGTGGAACTCGGCGAAAAGGATCGATTGGCGAGGGCCCGCGAGTTCGCTCGGCAGACGTTCGAGTTCTATGCCGGGCATTTGCGAAGCGAACGGAGTCGCTATTGGGAGGAGATCGAAGTCCTCTATGAGCCGTTCTATGCATATGAGGAGGTACTCGCTCCATTCGCGGAACGGCATCGGACGCGGGCGACATTGCTGAGGTCAATGGAAACGCTTGCGACTCGGCTAGCGGGTTCACCGGTTGAGGTTGTGACGATTCCCGATGAGAGCCGGTTGGAGGTGCTCAAATCGTTCGCGTGGTCCAAGGAGGACTCGCGAACAGGTCGCGGGACTATCGTCGTGAGTGCTTTGGCTTTGGAGCCAGATCTGAAGAAGCGGATTATTGACGCGTTGGAGCAGCGATACCCTGGATCAATTGATGATGGTGGTCAGTACGATAGTTTACTCCCCGGCGATGACTACTCTGAGGCAGCAGAAGCGAGGGTCAGGAACGCTTCTGTCGCAGTCATCGTGATAGGGTCCTATCTGTTCAAGAACGCCGAAGCTCTGCGGCTGGTTCAAGAGGAGGTCCGTGCCCTCAAAGGTATGGGCGTGCCGACGATTCCGCTCGTTGATAAGAACGCCATCTGGCCTCATGCGGGCCTTCTGCCAGAGCTCGAAAACACTTACCCAGCTTTCGTCTCAGCACACCAAAGTCTCCCCGAATCGGTCTTCGCGAAGATCGACAGGGTCTGGGGAGCAGGCCGCCCCGCACCGGACATGGACTCGCTGAAACCGGGAAAAGGCAGTTCCGGCAAAGACGGTCGCAAGCTTACGGCCACCGTCGTACCCGTGTCCAGCGACTGGTTTGACGTCAAACTCTCAGTCGAGCGAACGAACGGCTCCGAGTTGAGTGGGTTCGTGCAGTTTCAATTGGATCCGGCCTTCGTAAGGCCAGTCGAGGCCGTTCCCGTCCGAGATGGCAAAGCCGTGCTTCAGTTCGGCACTTGGGGAGCATTCACCGTTAGCGCAGTTGCCGACGATGGGCGTACCAGGCTGGAACTCAACCTCGCTTCGCTGCCCGACGCACCGGAGAGATTCCGCAAAGGCTGACTCCCTTCGAACTTCCTCCGGCGCCGAGCAATCCTGCCCGCGTGCCATCCTGAAAGCATGCGGACCATCCTCCTCGCCCTAGCAGCCGCTTGCGCGGCCTTCGCGGCGGAAACAGAAGAGTACTTCTTCGGATTCCTCGAGTCGGCTCCCAACCGCGTGACCCTGCCGAAAGAGCAAGCCGCCGAGATGCAAAGCGCACATATCGCGCACCTGGGTGCAATGGGGCAGAAAGGCGTGCTGGTCTGCGCGGGTCCGCTCGAAAACGGCGGCAAGCTGCGCGGGATCCTCATCTACAAGACGCCGACCATGGCCGAAGCGAAAGCCTTCGCCGACGCCGATCCGGCGGTGAAGGCTGGCCAACTCGTCTCGGTCTTCTATCCTTGGACCGGCCCCAAGGGCATCGGCGCCGATTTCATGCGCAAGTTCGGCGAGTCCGGCGGCAAGATGCAGATGAAGATGGTGAAGTACCATCTGCTCGTCACCAAGCCCGGAAGCGCGAAGCTCGAGACCAAGGCGCTGGTCCGTGGACCATATCGAGACGGAGATGCGAGCGGCGAAATCCTCGTGGTCACCGCTGCAGCTGGTGACGAAGCGAAGGCCGCTGCTGGCGATGCGGCGCGAGTCTCGCTCGGATGGTTCGTTGCCGAAGGCGTGCTGCCGGAAGCATCGGAGCACTGAGCCTGGACCCCAGTACGCGCATTCTGCACGTGGACACCGGCCGTGAGATGCGTGGCGGACAGTGGCAGGTGCTACATCTGATCCAAGGACTGCGCGAGCGCGGCGTCGCCTGCGACCTGCTCGCTCGCGGACCGCTTCTCGATGCCGCACGCAAAGCCGGCTTCGCCGCCGAAGAAGCCAGTTGGACCCGCGCGATCCGTGCCTCCGCCGCGGCGAGTCTGGTTCACGCTCATGATGCGCGAGCGCACTCCTGGGGCGCGATGTTCTGCCCGGAAAAGCTCGTGGTTTCGCGCCGCGTGATGTTTCCCATCGGCACGGGAGTGGCCTCGCGCTGGAAGTATCGCCGCGCGCTCGCCTATGTCGCGATCTCGGAAAGCGTACGCCAGCGATTGATCGCCGCGGGCGTGGATGCCGCCAAGGTCCACCTCGTGTTCGATGGGTTGCCGCCGCTCGCTGGCGCACGCGGCGATGGCAGCAAGATTGTCGCGCCGGCATCGGATGATCCCGCCAAGGGGACCGACCTCGCGCGCGAAACCGGACTCGACATCGTGTTCTCGCGCGACCTTGCCGCCGACCTGCCAGGCGCCGCTGTCTTCTTGTACTTGAGCAGGGAAGAGGGGTTGGGATCGGCCGTTCTGCTGGCGATGTCGGCGGGCATTCCCGTGGTCGCCAGCCGCGTGGGTGGCCTGCCGGAGCTGATCGATCATGGCCGCACCGGACTGCTGGTGGGCAATGAGCCCGCAGCGATTCGCGAGGCGGTGGAAAAACTCCTCGCGGATCGCACGTATGCTCAACTTTTGGGCGAGGCCGGGCGTCATAAGTATCAGAGCGGCTTCACCGTGGACCGCATGGTGGAAGGAACGCTCGAGGTTTATCGCGAATGCCTCCGGAAGCAGTGATTGCAGCGCTCGCCGGCCTCTTGCTCGGCTCGTTTCTCAACGTGTGCATTCACCGTTGGCCGCGCGATCTGTCAGTAGTGTGGCCGGGCTCGCACTGCCCGCGATGCCGGCACGACATCGCGTGGTATGACAATATCCCGGTGTTCAGTTGGCTTCGGCTTGACGGGCGATGCCGCCATTGCCTCTCGTCGATCTCATGGCGCTACCCGGCCGTGGAAGCGCTCACCGCGGTGCTGTTCGCGGCAGCGGTGATCGTGTGGGGACCCACGCTCGGCGCCGCGCGCTACGCGTTGTTCGCGTTCCTCATGGTCGGGATGATCTTCTCCGATCTCGAGACGCGTCTGCTCCCAGACCAGTTCACCAAGGGCGGAATCGTGCTCGGGCTCGTAGCCGCGTGGATCGCTCCGCTCACCGGTGGCTTCTTCACCGAACTCCGCGTCACCGGCTATTTCCGCGTGAACTCAGTGCTCGATTCTGCATTCGCCGCCGCCTTGCTCAGCGGAGCGCTGTGGTTCATCGGCTGGGCGTACTCGAGGATCCGGAAGAAAGATGGCCTCGGCTTCGGCGATGTGAAGATGGTGGCGGCCATGGGTGCGTTTCTCGGACTTGCGCCGGCGTTGATGGCGGTGTCCGCCGGTGGCATCGTCGGGTCCGTGATCGGTGGTGTGTGGATGTACTGGAAGAAGAAAGACGTGGGCAGCTATGAACTTCCGTTAGGGAGCTTCCTCGGCGCCGCGGCGATCGTAGTGGGGTTGTTCTCGCGGAGTTGACCGCTCACTCCCACTTCCAAGCCGCGATCTGTGCCTGCAACTCGCGCGCGATCTCCGGTCTCGCGTCCAAGTAGTTTCGTGTCTCCCCCGGATCTTCCTTCAGATTCGAAAGCCACGTCAGCCGCTCGATCCCCGTGTTCAACGAATTCCGCGGATTCACCACCAGCTTCCACTCGCCCTTTCGAACGGCGCGCTGATCGGAGTAATCCCAGTGGATCGACCGGTCCGGCCAAGGCGACCCGCCGCGCAGTGCCGCGGAGAGGTCCGTTCCGTCCACCGCCGATGGCACTCGCAACCCCGCGAATCCAAGCAGAGTGGGCAAAACATCCATGCCCATTCCTGTTCCGGACTCCACTCGTGACGCGATCTGCCCAGGGAAGTTCATCAGCGCAGGCACGCGATGTCCGCCTTCCCACAGGCTTCCTTTCCAGCCGCGATTCGGACCATTGCTGCCGCCGCGATACGGGCGGCCCATGTGGTCCGCGCGGAACTCTTCGGTCGCGCCGTTGTCCGATTGGAAGAACAGTAGCGTATTCTGATCGAGCCCAGCACGTTTGAGCTCCGCCACCAACGCGCCCACCTGATCATCCACCGCCGCCACCATCGCCGCGTGCAAGCGCCGGTCGCGATCCATGCTGGCCGGGAATCGCTCCACGTACTTCGCGGGCGCCATCATCGGATAATGCGGCGCGCCGAAAGTGAGATAGAGGAAGAACGGGCGATCGGCGCTCTGCGCACTCACGAACTCGCGCGCTTTGCGGCCGAGCAACTCGGTTTGGTACTCGGGCTCCGGGTGGACCTCTTCGTTGTTACTCCAAAAGTCGTGGAAAATGTTCTGGGGCACCGGACCCGTCGCGCCCGGATTCCCGCTGAGCGTGTAGTAGCGGTGCGAGTAGAAGTCCACCCAGCCTGAGTAGAAGCCGAAGAACTGGTCGAAGCCTTGGGCCATCGGCCGGCTGTGCTCGGCGGAACCCACGTGCCACTTGCCGATGGCTGCCGTCTTGTATCCGGCACGCGAGAGTTCGTTCGCCAACGAAACCTCGCCGCGGCGCAGACCCGGCACATCGAACGTGGGTCTGGAATTCAGCACCTGTACGATCCCGGTGCGTTGCGGATAGCGTCCCGTGAGCACCGATGCTCGCGACGGCGAACACACCGGCGAGTTCGCGTGCCAATCGGTGAAGCGCACTCCCGTGGCGGCCAGCCGGTCGAGGTTCGGCGTCTTCATGTCCGCCGCGCCGTTCGCGCCGAGGTCGCCGTAACCTTGATCGTCCGTGAGGATGACGATGAAGTTCGGGCGGCGGGCAGGGGACTGGCTCGCGGCGAGCGACGCGCCCGCGGACATAAGCAGGTTTCGTCTGGTGATCATCAGTGCAGAGCTCGAATGATAGCGTCTTCTTCGGCAGGGTCGACGGTGCGCAGGTCGAGCACGAGCCGATCGCCTTCGATTCGGGCAACCACTGGTGGATCGCTCTGGCGCAGCTTCTGCTCCAAGCGATTGACGGTGTCGGCGGTGAGAGAGACAAGCCACGTGGGGATCGATTGCGCGGGCGTAGATCCGCCGCCGATCACCGACCGGCCTTCTACGACCTCGCCTCGTCCGAGCCGTGCCACGAAAGCGTGGGCGCGCGACTTGATCTCGCTCGCCGTTAGCGCGATCATGCGAATCGCGGGAATGCCCCGCCACTCTTCGAGCAGCGTGTGGCGCAGCGTCTCTTCGAGCACCGAGAGGATCAGCTTGTCGAGCCGCAGCGCGCGGAACATTGGATTGCGACGCAGCCGCGCCACCAGCGCCGCGTTGCCCGCGAGGATCCCCGCTTGTGGACCACCCAGCAGCTTGTCGCCGCTGAAGCTCACCAGCGAGACGCCGTCTTCGATCGATTCCTGCACGCGCGGTTCGTCGATCCCGTAGGGCCGCAGATCGGCCAGACAGCCGCTGCCGAGATCCTCATAGAGCGGGATTCCGGTTTCGCGTGAAAGCGCCACAAGATCGCGACGCTCGGGTTTGGCGGTGAAGCCTTCGATGCGGAAATTGCTCGGATGCACGATCATCAGCAGCCGCGTGCGATCGTTGATCGCGGCTCGGTAGTCTTCGATGCGCGTCCGATTGGTGGTGCCCACTTCACGCAGGATCGCCCCGCTGCGGGCCATGATGTCCGGAATGCGGAAGCCGTCGCCGATTTCGATCAACTCGCCGCGCGAGACGATCGCCTCACCGCCTGCTGCGAGTTCGTTGAGCGCGAGGTAGACCGCGGCCGCGTTGTTGTTGACCGCGATGCCGGGCACGCCGAGAAGCTTCTCGAGCAAGCCGCCGACATGCACGTCGCGCTTGCCGCGCTTGCCGGTGGCGAGGTCATACTCGAGGTTCGAGTAGCCAGAGGGCAGGGAAGCCGCGAGCGAAGCGCGCCCGAGATTGGTGTGCAGCACGACGCCAGTCGCATTGATCACGCGGCGCAGTGACGGTCGCTTCAGGGCGGCGAGATTCGACCGAACGCGAGCGGCGATGTCGCCAGGGTCGCGGCCGGACTTGAGAGCCTCGCGCGCGTCGTCGAGCACGCGGCGCGTTTCGCGCACTGCGAGTTCGTGGGGGACTCCGATGCCACCGAGCGCCGCCAGCACCTCGTGAACAGCAGGAAGATCACGCAGTGTCATCGCGTCCACCGGCGTCGCCACCGCAGCCTGTTACCGAGCCGCGACCGTGAGGGAGCGGTGATCGGGCCGAATTGTGGGGCAGGCTTCAGCCTGCGCGGACTTCAGTCCCGCTTCCGCCTACTGCCTCTTCCCGGTGGCGGGACCGAAGTCCCGCGCAGGCTGAAGCCTGCCCCACAAGTTCGGCGCATTCCTTCAAAGGCTTTGAAGGGCTCGGAAGCGTGCTCACGCGCATCGGCTCAACTTCCTTTAGACAGCCGAACACCAGCCGATAAAAATCCGGGTGCGACTCCCACGTCTGCGCCGTCACCAACTTCCCATCCCGCACCGCCTGCTGCGAGTCCCACTTCCCCTTCACCAACCCCACCTCGGACCTCACATGCTCATAGCAGGTCACCGTGCGGCCCTCGAGAATTCCCCGCCGCCAGCACCTGGATCCCGTGACAGATCGAGAAAACCCACTTGCCCGCCGCATGAAAATGCCGCACCAGATCGAGCAGCCGTTGATTGTGCCTCAGGAATTCCGGCGCACGCCCACCGATGATCAGGATCGCCGAGTAATCATCCGGATTCACCTGGTCAAACCCGAGCGTGGCCACAATCCCATAGCCCGGCCGCTCGACGTAGGTCTCCCATCCCGGCTCGAAATCGTGCATCACCATGTGCAGTCTCCGCGCCGCCGTCGACGCGACTACAGGATGCATCCCTTCTTCTTGGAAGCGATGGAACGCGTACCAGGCTTCGTAGCCTTCGCCGGAGTCTCCGGTCACGATCAGAATGTTGTGGCTCATCTGGCCTCGGCCTCCACCCAAACTTTGCGCGCCACCGAACTGGCCAACTGCGCCGCACGGCCGGCTACCTTGAACGTCAGCGTATCGTCATAGTTGCGGCCGATCACGTCGAGCCGCGCACCGGGATGCACGTCCATCCCATCCAGATATTCCAGCAACTGGCGGTCGCGCTCGTAGACGCTCACCACGCGAACGCTCGTATTCCCATGCACCTCGTCGAGCGTCTGCCATCCGCGTTCGCGCCGCTCGGCCGGCGACACCACTTCTTCCGTGTTCCCGTGCGGACACGGCAGGTCGGCGCCCAGCCGCTTCATCAGCAACCGCTCGAAATCCTCGCTGACGGCGTGCTCGAGGCGCTCAGCCTCGTCGTGCACCTTGAACCACTCCATGCCGAAAATCTCCACCAGCATGCGCTCGATCAAATGATGCCGATGCAGAATTCGATCGGCGATCTTGCGGCCTTCCGGTGTCAGCTTGATGTGGCCTTTGCGGTCCACCGAGATGCACGCATCGCGCTTCAATCGCCGGATCGCCATGGTCACCGCGGGCGGAGATACGTTGACCCACCGGGCCAGGGTTGCTGCTATCACGGGCTGCCCTTCGGCCTCGGCTTCTGCGATCGCCTTCAAGTAATTCTCTTTCGAGATGGTGATTCGCACGTCTCGTTCGATTGTACCGCCGCGCGGCGGGCTGGTATCCTCAACCTCATGCCACGCTTCAGTGTTTTTGTTCTGGCCGCCGCTACCGTGGTGGCCGAAGAAAAAGTGGATCTCGAGATGGTCCACCGCATCCGAACCGAAGCCTTTGACAACTCGCGCGTGATGGAACACCTCTTCTATCTCACCGACGTTCACGGACCACGCCTCACCAACTCACCCGGATTTCGCGCCGCCGCCAATTGGGCAGTGGATCGCCTCAAAGGATTCGGCGTCGACAACGTGCGCCAGGAAAAATGGGGACCCTACGGCCGCGGCTGGTCATACTCGCGTTACGCAGCACACTTGGTGGAGCCCGGCTATCAGCCGATCATCGGATTTCCAATGGCGTGGTCGCCAGGAACCAACGGACCACTCACCGCCGAGCCGATCCTGGCGCCCATGCGCACGGAAGCGGATTTCGCCCGCTACAAAGGCAAGCTGAAGGGCAAGATCGTGCTCATCGACACACCACGCGATACGCCGGTTTTGTTGCGGCCCGCGGGACAGCGCTACAACCCCGGCGACTTGAGCGGGCTCTTCTCCGCCGAAGTACCTGGGCGCAGAGAAGTGCAAGTAGAGGTGCGCGCGCCGGGACAAGGTCCCGCGGGCGTGCCCAAACCCATCGGCCCGCAATCAGGACCCGTGCCCGACCCACCGGATTTCGAACGCCGCCGCCGCACGATGGCCAAGCGCAACGAATTCCTCGTCAAGGAAGGCGCCGTTGCCATGATCTCCACTGGCTATGCGGGCGACGGCGGAACCGTCTTCGCCGCGGCTGCGGGCGACCGCGATGCCTCGTACGCCGAGCCGCCGCCTTCCATCGCCATCACGCCAGAGCACTACAACCGCATCGTGCGACTTCTCGAGAAGAAGGTTCCGGTTAAGGTGCAGATCGATGTGCAGGCGCAGTATCACACCGAATCGCTCGACTCCTTCAACATCGTGGGTGAGATTCCCGGCCGCTCCAAACGTGAGGAAGTGGTGATGCTCGGCGCACACTTCGATTCCTGGCACGGCGGTACCGGCGCTACGGACAACGCAGCCGGCAGCGCGGTGATGATCGAAGCGATGCGAATCCTGAAGACGCTCGACGCGAAGATGGACCGCACGGTTCGCATCGCGCTCTGGAGCGGCGAAGAGAACGGCTTGCTCGGGTCGAAGGCATATGTGAAGGAGCACTTCGCCGACCCGGAAGCGATGAAGACCACCGAGCAGCACGCCAAGATCGCCGGATACTTCAACTACGACAACGGCACCGGCAAGATCCGCGGCGTCTACTTGCAGGGCAACGATATGGCGCGACCCATTTTCGAAGCGTGGCTCGCTCCGTTCAAGGATCTGGGCGCGGACACGGTTTCGATCCGCGACACCACGGGCACCGATCACTTGTCGTTCAACGCCGTGGGCTTGCCGGGATTCCAGTTCATTCAGGATCCGGTGGAGTACAGCTCGCGCACGCATCATTCGAACATGGACACCTACGACCACGTGGAAGACACGGACCTGCGTCAGGCATCGGCCATCGTCGCATCATTCGTCTACAACGCGGCAACGCGGCCCGAAAAGCTCCCGCGCAAGCCGCTGCCGAAAGCCAAACCCAAGCGGAAGCCTACCAAGGAGGACGAAGAACGTGAAACCGAGAATTGATTGGCTACTGCTGGCGGCCGCGCCGTTATTCGCTGCGGGCGATTGGAAGACCGACATCGAGTTCGCGAAGGTGGGCGACGTGAGTCTCACGCTCGATGCGTGGATCCCCGAAGGCAAAGGACCGTTCCCCACCGTGATCGTGGTCCACGGCGGCGGCTGGGAGGCGGGCGACAAGCAGACCTTCGTCAAGCCTCTCTTCGAGCCCCTGCGCAACAGCGGATTCACGTGGTTCACTATCAACTATCGGCTCGCGCCGAAGTATCCGTTCCCTGCTTGCACCGACGATACGTTCAAAGCAGTGGAGTGGGTGAAGGCGCATGCGAAAGAGTTCAAGGTGAATCCGAAAAAGATCGCCCTGATGGGCGAGTCAGCGGGTGGACATATCGTGGCCTACGTGGGCGCGCACGGCAAGGGCGCGACTTCTGTGGCGGCGGTGGTGGATTTCTACGGTCCGCATGATCTGCTGCGGCGCGAGAAGCAGCGTGGGCTCGGCAAGAACTTGAAGCAGTTGCTCCACATCGAAGAATTGAACGCCGAATCGGAGAAGAAGCTCGCCGATGCCTCGCCCATCAACTACGTGCACGGCAAGATGCCGCCGTTTCTGTTCATCATGGCACGAAGGATGCGGCCGTGCCGTACGAGCAGTCGCCGCTGATGTGCGACAAGATGAAGGCCGCGGGCGCCAAGTGCGAGGTGTACACGGTGGAAGGCGCGCCGCACGGAGTCGGCGGTTGGGAGAAAGATCCGGCATGGCAGGGGTACAAGGTGAAGATGATCGAGTGGCTCCGCGCCACGCTGCGCTAGCCAGATCCTGGCAAAACACGCCAACTTCTGACATTGGCGCAGGCATTTCCGTGTAGGGCGGGCTTTAAGCCAGCGCGGGACTTCAGTCCCGCCCATCTACCTCACCACCACCGTCTTCCACACTACCGTGGACCTCCCCACCGTATCCACCGTCGCCGCTCGCAGCCGATACGTCCCCGGCCGCGAAATCGGGAACCGCGCTTCCACCTCGCCGCCCGTCGCTGTCTCGCGCGCGACCGGCTTCAGCTTGTCTGGCCGGAACGATTGCCGGTCTTCTTCCCCCGGACCGAACAGTTCCCACATCACCATCGCGTTGCGATAGACGCCTTCCGTATCGGCGCCGAGCGTATAGAAGACGGGTGCTCCGCGCTCTACCACCACACCGCGCGCCCTGATCTCACTGGCTGTTGCCTCCACGCTCACCGTCAATCCAGGACCCGCCCCCATAGCCCGCACCGGCACACGCGCTCGATCAAGCACCACTCGGCCGGCGCCCGCGCTCACCTCCACCTTGCCGTCTTCCCGCACCCGGACCATTTCGCGATACCCAGCGAGCTTCGCCGCCGGCAGGTCCCACATCGTGTCGAACGCGATGCCGAGCTTCAGCGCCCGTTCGATCTCGGTGAAGAACGCGCTCATTACAGCCCGATGCCGCACCCCCGCGCGACTCACCCGCTCGAGATTCAGTTCGTCGATTCCCCACAGGCTCCCCTTGCCCGTCTGCACGTGGCCCAGATCGTACCCTGGCGGCAGAACGATCGCCAACTCCGCCGCCTGTCGTAGCCGATCGAGATTTCGACGCGGATGCGCCGCCGCGTGCGCGCTCAGAATGCGCGCCAGTCCCAACACCTCGCCATACGGCACACACGCCAGCTGATAGTTGTCCCAAAAGAAGAATCGCGTCGCGCCCATGTCATAGGCGTGCGTCAACCAGAACGGCGCGTCGGCGCGTTCTACCGCGCCATAGATGCTCACGCCCCAACTCTTTCCCGTGGACCGCGCCGCTCCACGCAGGAACCCGAACAGGATCGCTGTCAGCGCGGCCGGATCGTCCGGGCGAATCTGCACGCCGTAAGTCATGTCGAATTCCGGAAGCGTGCGCCGCGTACCGATGCGGCCCGGCGGTTCGAACACCATCGCTTCCGGCACACGCGCATCCTGCGAGAGCTGATGCAACGCGGTGGAGGGCATCGTCTCCCAACTGTAGAGATTCGCCTGCCGGAAATTCATGTCGCCCAGGTCGACATCGGCGCGCTCGCGCAATCCGCGCATCATCGCCGTGGCGGCCCCGTCGCGCCAGGCGTGGTCATAGTATTTGCGGAACTCCTCGAACGCGATCTGCGGCGTGATCGCCTTGCGAAAAGCCGGATCCTTGGCGAGCCGCGGACGCAGCACGTGATCGCGTGTGCCCACCGCGGGCTCGTCGAGAAAGAGCGCCGCGCCGAGATACTGGCTGCGGTAGAGAGACTCGGGGAAGGGAAGCCGCTTTCCCGCGCCCCAATAGAACAGTCCGAGCTCATCCGCCCACTGCGATTGCTCGTCATCCACGCGGACGCACGTGATGCCGGCATCGCGCATCTCGCGATAGTCGCGCGCAGTCAAGCGAATCAGCTCGTAGTCGGACTCATCGTAACGCCGCGTCTCATCTTTCTGGCGCGTGTTCGAAGCTGGACCGATGAGCAGGTCCGGACGAAGCAACACCACACGCGGATCGGCAGGCGGCGCCACCGGTTCCGCGGCGCCTTCCACGCGCGCATAGCGATGGCCCAGCAATCGGACCTCGGCCGCGAACGCCGGGCGCGGAAGCAGGTGCTCCCATGCGCCGTGAGCGGGTATCACCGCTTCGCCTGTCACGGCGTTGCGATACTCGCGCGGCTGCGCCGTGCCTTCCTGGAACACATAGCGCCCACGCTCGCCTTCGAGCCACACGCGGAACCGCGAGCCGTCAGTCTTCGTTGCTTCCAGCGCAGTGAGCGCACCCGTCCGTGTGAGCACGAACTCGGTCACCACCGTAGCGCGAGGAACGGCTGTGCCGGCGAGCCGGTACCGCGCCGTCTCGGCCGAAAGCAGCGAGACGCTGAGCAGCAAGCAGATGCGCATCATGCGCTCTGCATCGTAACACCCCGGCTCACTTGGCGGCGGCCAGCCCTCGTGCCAGGTCCTCGCCCGTCATCACGGGATAGAACTGCACCGATGCTCCCAGCAGGAAGAACGGCTCGGCGAACGCCGGCATCTGCGACGGATCGGTCACGGCCACCACGAACCGGGCGGTCCGCATGCCGTCTTCGGTGAGGAAGTAGGCCGAGTCCGGCTTGTGGGCGGCGATAAAAGCCTGGATCGTCTTGGCGAGATTGCCGCTGACAACGGCTTCGTTACCCGGCCCAGTGGGAAGCTGGGCGCGCATCATCCAATGCATGGTCATGTCGTTTGTTTCGACCTCCAGATCCTCCTTACGAGGCGTTCAGGCTGACTGGATTCATTGGAACGCATCAAGCGTGGGTGGCTTCGGCGATCGGAGCGCCAGCGAGCAACGCCTCGTACCGGAACACCTTCCCATCCACGAACTGCCACCGGAAAGTGAATCGCGCGCGCGAGTCTTTTCCAGTCGCGCGATTCCGCGAGTTGTAGTAACCGTCGGTGACCACTTGGTCCTTGGCCTCGATGTTGTCCTCGATCTCGAAGCCCGTGGTCTCCACTACTTCGTTCAGGCGCACGAAGAAGCGCCGAGCCTCGGCTGCTCCCAGGTAGTCGCCACCCCACGGGACGCTGGCCGGCTGGCGCCAGAAAACATCCGGAGCCAACTCGGAGACGATGTAGGGGACGTCGCCCCGGCGGAAATGCGTCATAGATCGATTCAACGCTCTCGAGCAGTGTCCATGAAGTCCTCGATGACAGCTGCGTGGCGAGAATCGAATCTGGAACTATCGGGCTTCGCGCAGCCGCCCTAATTCCCAGCGCACAGCGTGGCATGTCGGCCTCGACGGATCGAACTCGATTTCACCCCACGCGACGTTGTGGCTCCAGACGGCGTTCGTGCCGGATAAGGATATTGCTCTCCTGGGCCGCCCACCTGCCGCGGGGTTTCTTGGGGTCCCGTAAAATCAGCGCCCAGTAGGCCAATTAGCGCGCCGCGAACTTCGGCGGGCGATTCCCCAGACAACTCCGCGTACAGCCGGCCTCTGGCCAGTTCGGAAAGCACATCCGGCGCCTCATTCCGAACCGCGATCATCGCGGACGGCAGGGCACGCACCAGTTCCGATTCCGTGCCCCAACGCCAGGGACAACCGCCGAATTGGCGGCGGGCTGAGCGCTAGTGCGAACTACTCGCTAACGCCGGATACCGAATCCACTGTGACCGTCTCGCCTTCGAGCTTACCCGTGAGTTTCACCTTCTTGCCGAGGTGATCCATCACCTTTTCCGCATTGGCAATCTTGATCACCTTGCCATCAGTGACGAAGACAGGCGCCGCGCCCTTCTTCACGCACCCAGAGACGCACTTCTCCGCGCCCCCGTTGGCATGTTTGGCTCCGCAGCCGGACTCCGAAATCGCACCGGTCCACTCGGCCCCAAGCGCCATCAAAGAGCAGGTCAGCAAGGCTGTAGTCAGTTTGGTCATTGAGTCCCCTTTCGTGAGGGAGTATAGCAGGCCCGGCGTTCAGGGGGAATCAATGCTAGGATGGGCGACGCGGTCGCGGCGCTCACCTTGGCCCGGCTGCGGAAAGGTTGCTCCCGATGAACTGGAACCTGATCTTCAAACTCTCGATGTTCGCGCTCGCCATGGGCATCGCGACCGTTTTCGTGATCCCTTCGAACATGGAGCCGCTGTTTTGGCTGCCGATCTTTCTGATCTGCGCGTTCCTCATTGCCAAGAACGCGCCGGGTCAATTTTTTCTACATGGCTTGGCCCTGGGATTGATCAACTGCCTCTGGGTCACCGGAGCGCACATACTGCTCTTCGATCAATACGCCGCCAACCACGCCGCCGAGGCTGAGATGATGAAGTCGATGCCCATGCCGGACTCGCCTCGCCTGATGATGGCGCTCTTCGGACCCATGATCGGCTTGGTCTCGGGCGTCGTCATCGGACTGTTCGCGCTTGCCGCGAACAAGATCGTGAAACAGGATGCTCCGCTCCAGGCGCGCTCGCGCGGCGCCGGATCGTACTGAGAGGAACTCATGAACAGGCGTCATTTTCTCGCTGGCGCTGCCGCCACGCCAATGTTTGCACAATCCCCGAACGGCGCCGTTGGCGTCGGAATGGTGGGCGTCGGCAATCGCGGCGGTTACGTGATGAAGTCGGTGCTCGCCAACCCGTCGGCCAAGGTCACCGCCATCTGCGACACCAAACCCGACCGGCTCGACAAAGCCGCGAGCGAAGCCGCCGCCCACTCGCCCAAGACCTATCGCGATTACCGCGACCTGATTGCCGACAAGAACGTGGACGCCGTGCACATCTCCACGCCCTGCGACCTGCACGTGGAAATGGCGCTCGCCGCGCTCGCGGCCGGCAAGCACGTCTACTGCGAGAAGCCGGTCGGCATCACGCCGGAATCGATCGGGCGGCTGGTGCGCGCGGCACGAGCTTCGAAGAAGGTGTTCCAAGTGGGCCAGCAACTTCGTTCGAGCCGGCGCATCCAGAAAACCGTCGCCCGCATTCACGATGGCATCGTGGGCAAGGTGGTGATGATCAAGGCGCAACGCCACGCTTCAGACGACCTGCCTCATGATGCTTCGTCGGCCGAGTGGTTTTTCGACGCCAAGCGTTCCGGAGACGTGATCGTGGAGATGGCGGTGCACAATCTGGATATCTGCAATTGGGTGGCGCAGAGCCGCCCCGCCATGGCCAGCGGATACGGCGGAGCGCTCATCTGGCCGAACGATCCTCCCGGCCGCACCAACATGGATGGCTACACGCTCAGCTATGACTACACGAACGGCGTCAAGCTGAGCTTCACACAGGTCTTCTTCCATCCGCGCGGCATGCCGGGCAACGGCCAGTTTTTCTACGTCTACGGCACAGAGGGTGCGGTCGACGTGATGGACTCGAAGTTTTATCCTCGCAAGAAAGGCGAGCAACCTCGCGAAATCGAGCCGCCTTCGGAGGAAAAGCTCGATGCCCAGCACGTAGCCGCGTTCGTCGACGCCATCACCAAGGGCACGCCGGTGGCCGCTAGCATCGAAGTGGGCGCTGTGGGCGCGCTCACGGCGATCCTCGGCCGCGAAGCGATCTATCGCAAGAAAACGATGAGTTGGGTGGACCTCGGAGTTGACCTGTAGGCCATTTTCAGCGGCCTACGCACCTGCACGCATGGTCCGCTGCACGGCGATCTTTTCGAGGTTCATCAGCCGGGGCGTAACCGCTCCGCAGCCGCAAGGGGTTTCGGCGATCACCCCGCTCAGTCCCGTCGCTAACCGCAACACCGGATAGTTGTGGTTCAACAGGTTGGTCAGCAGGATTTCCCGGCTCTCGTGATCGCGCAACTCCACGATGGCCGCCGCGGGGTTGACGTGGAGCCCTTCGTGGCAATCGCACTCGGCGGCCAAGCGTTCGCCGATCAGGCCGCGCAGTTCAACGAAAACCGGAGCACCCAGCGCCTTCCACACCAAGTCGCGATCCTGTTCGCTGAACGGAGTGGCGCCGATCCGGTCAAACGCGATCGCACCGAACTCGAGCGGAGGCATCGCGATCGCGCCTTGCAGCACGGCTTCGGCAAGCGCCACCAAGTCAGCCGAGGCAGCCGCCAATGCTGCGAACTGCGTCCCCTGAAACCAGGCAGGATCGAACCGCGGCAGCACCCGCTCCGCCGCCACGCCAAACCAGGGCTGAATCACCGTGATCTCCGGGCCCCCGGGCCATGGCGAAACCAGGCGTACCGGACGCGGGTCGCGCGCACGAGCCGAGCGGAACTCGCTTCCATGCGAGAAGTAATAGGCCCGCTCCACCACCGGCAGCCGCGCCAGATTCACTCGCCCCTTCAGCAACTTGCCGTAGAATTTCGTGGTCCGCGCGACACGTATCACCTCAGCCTTCGCCGCCATGGGCTGCCAGGGATCGGCGTCGCCGCGACCGCCCCAGCGCGCCATGCTACGGACGAATACCAGCGTTAGCTCCGCCACCCTGTTTCCTCTTCACTTAAATAAGTGTCTGGCGAGGGGAAAAGTTCTCGGCTCTTTTGGGGGTAGCCAAAAAGGCTACATTCGCGAGACGAAACGGGACCCCGGTCGTGGCATCTCCGTCACCCGGGCCGTGGGCCGCGCGCCAGCGGGCAATTCCGTCCGCCCGTGCCCGTTCGGAACAGGCAATAGTTTCAACGAGAAGCCCTCTTTGCTCCACCGCGCCTCAATCTCCCGGACTCTTCGGAAGTGGCGCGCACACACCTGGCATTGGTACGGAACGATGCCGAACAGAAGGAGAATACCGTCCAAAAACCCCCAGTGCTCAGAGGGATGGGCGTTCGCGGATCCACAATGGGGGCATCCGCTAGATTTCCCTACCTTAGCCATATCATGGGCCAATCTGAGAACTACAGTACCACAGTTTGGGGGTAGGCGGAGTTGGGCGGGTACCACCAGACTCTACTTTCGGGCATGGAGGTACCATTACCCTCGCCCGCGCTTACCTAGACGTAGACCATGTAGACTCTGAATAGTGCGATCAAGCAGCCTAATGATCTCATGCGCACTGTGTGCTTGGGGAGAGTCACCGGTCTATGAACCGGCTGGAACTCGAGATCTAGCACCTTTGTACCAGCGGCGTGTGGAAGCCACGGCGGCCAAAGGCGACCCGCGCTTGTCAGACACGCTTGCCGAAGCTAGCCGGTTCTTCCTCTCCATCGGCGATCGCCAACAGGCGCTCGACTATGCGCGCAAGTCCGCCCTGCTCGATGAGAAGGCTTTCGGGCAAGACAGCGCGCGGATGGCGGTTCACTGGGAGCAACTGGCGTCACTCGAAGTGGATCCGGCGCCTTGGCTGGAACGGGCCGCGAGCGTTCATGAGAAACAAGCCAAACCCGACTCGGCGAAGATCGCCGCGCTTCATCGCCGCTTGGGTGACCTGCTCTCCGCACGCAACCAGACCGAAGGCGCGCTCGATCGATACCGCCGCGCCGTAAGTGCAGCCGAGAAACTCGGGCCCGCCGATGCGCGTCTTGCGGCTGCGCTCATCGATTTGGGTTTCGCGCTCGAGTCGCAGCAGAAGTTCGCGCAAGCCGAACCGCTGTACCGGCGCGCGCTCGCGATCCAGGAGAAGGCTCTCTCGCCGCGACATCCGGAAGTGGGCGTGACGCTGAACAATCTCGCCGGAGTGGTGGGAGCGTCGGGCCGCTTGGCGCAGGCAGAGCTAATGCTTACCCGCGCGGTGTCGATTCTCGAAACCACGCTCGGTCCGAACCATGCTCGCGTGGCGGCGGCGTGCTCGAACTTGGGTGACCTCGAAGCGGCGCTTGGAAAGGTCGCGGCGGCGAAGCCACTTTGGGCTAGGGCGATCGCGATCTACGAGCGGCTGGGCGACGCGGCTGCGGCAGCCGAGGTCCGCGCGAGCGCTTCGGCTGCGCGGTAAGCTACGGCCGCACTATCGGCACTGTGTACGACCCCGCTCGATACACTCCGATCCAATGATTGGCAAACCGCAACTCCGGCTGCGGACGAACCAGCGGCATATGGCATCCTTCGCATGTGTTGCTCGCAACACGCACCGCGGCCGGATGCTTGGGCGCGATGTGGCACACCGCGCACTGGCTCCGCGCCGGACCTCCATGCGCGTCATGACACGTGAGACAACTCATCCGCCCGTTGCTCTTTAGAAAACACTTGCTCTGGCTCAAGTAGACGGGCTGATGGCGGATGTTCCAAGGATTCGAATAGTCGGTGTCTTCGCCCGCCGCCGCCGGCTTGCGATGACAGCTTCCGCACATCTGATTCAATTCAGCCGCCGAATACTTGCCCGGCGCAACCACGGGCTCTTTGCCCGCCGATTTCGCGTGCGCCTCTCCGGGACCGTGGCAGGACTCACAACGCACGCCTGGCTCCGTGGGCTCTACGCGCCAGTCTGCACCGAGCTTGGGGACACCGGTGGAGTGGCAGCGAAAGCATCGCAAAATTTCAGCCCCACCACTGAACGTCTCATATCGCACGCCAGGTTCGGGCTTGCCCGAATGGCCCGGCGTCACCGCAAGCTTGCCGGTGCTCGCGTAATAGCTCAGGTGATGCTCGAGGTACGAGTCTTCGCCGATCCGGCTCACGAACGTCACCGCCTGCAGCCCGCCACCGAACGCCCACTCCGGATCCGGCTTGCGTCCCGCGATCAATGGCGCGAACTTCGCCTTCAACGGATGATCCGCCACTTTCGAGAGTGACCGTGCGTGGGAACTTGCCGATTGCCGCGCGAACTGATCGGGATGACAGCCGGCGCACGCTTTCGCGCCGGCATACTGCGCATGTGCGGCGATGGCGAACAGGAGCGCGATGAGCAGCACTGGCTTCGAGCCGATTATACTACTGACGTGATTTGGCTCCTGCTGGCGCTGGCCGTGTTGCCGGATCCAAAGGCCGTGTGGACGGGCTCCGGCGCCACGCCCCTGGGCGCGCCGTCTCCCGATGGGCGCTGGGTCTCGGGCATCGATCCCGCCACTGGAGACCTGTTGATCCATGACGTTGGCTCGGGCGCGGATCGCAGGCTCACCGCCAACACGGACAAGAAGCAGTTCGCCTACTTCTCCGTCTTTTCGCCGGACTCGAAGCAGGTGGCCTACGCATGGTTCAACGAAGAAGGCTTCTATGACCTGCGCATTGTGGACCTCGAAGGCGGCAAGCCCCGCTTGGTCTATCGCAACGAGGAAGCGGGCTTCGTGCAGCCGTGCGCCTTCAGTCCGGACTCGAAACAAATCCTGACGCTTTTGTTTCGCAAGGACAACATCAGCCAGATCGCGTCGATCCCGCTGGCGGGCGGTGCGGCGCGTGTGCTCAAGTCGCTGAACTGGGTCTATCCCAAGCGCATGGACTTCTCGCCCGACGGGCGCTGGATCGTCTATGACAGCTTCCCCGCCGATGGCGCGCGCGAGCGCGACATCTTCCTGCTCGCTGCAGACGGCTCGCGAGAGAAGCGTTTGGTGGAAGGCCCTGGCGATGACTTGTTCCCTATTTTCTCGCCCGATGGCGCGCGCGTATTCTTCTCGAGCGACCGCGGCGGCTCGCCCGGAATCTGGTCGGTGGCCGTGGAAGGCGGCAAGCCGGAACTCGTGCGCAACGGCCTGGGGCGATTCCTGCTCATGGGGCTGAGCCATGACGGACGGATCTTCTTCAGCCGCCGCAACGGCAGTACCGGGATCTATCGCGCGGGCGTGGACCTCGCGGCGGGCAAACTCACCACGGGCGCGGAACGCATCGGAGACGGTTCATCCGCCGCGTGGTCGCCTGACGGCGGGAGCATCGCGTGGTTGGGGCGGCAGCCTGGCGAAAACTACGGCGTCGAGTCGCGCTTCGTCCTGATCCGGCGATTACGCGACGAGTCCCCGCGAGCCATCTACCCGAAGCTCGCGCATCTGCAGCGGCTCTTCTGGTCCGTCGACGGCAAGGCGCTGCTTGTCAGCGGTAGTGACGGCAAGGGCCGCGCCGGTGTCTTCGAAGTGAGCCCGGAATCGGGCGAAGTGAAGGTGATCGCGCAGGAGCCCGGTGGTCCGCACACTGGCTATCCCGCATGCGCCACTGTTCGCGGTGTCGCCTACGCGAAGGAACGATCCGTGTGGATCGGAGACAAGACGGTGCGCGCAGCGGCAGAAGAAGTGGAGGCGGTGGCTCTCTCCGCGGATGGCCAGAAGTGGGCGGTGGGAACCGCGAAGTCCCTCGTGATCGGCGAGCGGCAATCGCCTACGGCGCAGCCCGTGACGGCGCTCGCGTGGACCCCGCAAGGCACCGCCGTGGTCAGCGTGGAAGGCGACGAGTTGTGGCTCCATCGCATCGACGGCACGGCCACGCGCATCGCCAAGGCAGCGTCCGCGATCGATGGCGTTAGCATTCATCCCGATGGCAAGTCGATCCTGTTCTCGGCCGGCCGCGCTGTTCCCGAAGTCTGGACCCTCGAGACTACTCCGCGATGATCTGGCTGCTGGCTCTGCAGTTGACGGTGCCCCTCGGGCTTGACGCCTACGTTCCCGCGCCTGAAGCGAACCCGATCCGCCGCGATGTCGCCGAACTCGGCAAGCGCCTCTTCGAAGACAAGCGGCTCTCGCGCGATGGTTCGGTTTCGTGCGCTACGTGCCACGAAGCAGATCGCGCTTTCACAGACGACAAGCCGCTCGCAGTGGGACTTCGCCAACGCAAGGGCCATCGCCGCACGCCCACGATCGTCAATCGCGCCTACGGCAAGTCGTTCTTTTGGGACGGCCGTGCGGCAACGCTCGAAGAGCAGGTAGTGTTGCCGATTCAGAACCCCGACGAAATGGACCTAACGCTGCCGGAAGCCGTGAACATAATCAAGCCACACTACCCAGGAATCGATGCGCGTCAGTTGGCCAGCGCGCTCGCTACGTACGTGCGCACCATCCTGGCGGGCAACTCGCCCTATGACCGCTACGTCAACGGCGACCGGACCGCGCTCACACCGCAACAACTCACGGGCTTGCGCCTGTTTCGCGGCAAGGCGAATTGCGCTTCCTGCCACGTGGGTCCGAACCTGACCGACGAACGCTTCCACAACACGGGGCTCGCCGAGCGATCGAAAGACGAAGGTCGCGCCGCAGCCACGAAGAAGCAAGAGGATCACGGCGCGTTCAAGACGCCGACCCTTCGCGAAGTAGCCCGTCGTGCGCCCTACATGCATGACGGGAGCCTGGCGACACTCGCCGACGTGATCGAGCACTACGACGAAGGCGGCAAGCGCGTTGCGAACGCGGATCCCGAGATGCGCCCGTTGAAGCTGACCGCCGACGAGAAAAAGGCGCTGACCGCGTTCTTGGAAGCGTTTTCGGGCGACGTACGTCATAGCTTGCCTTAGACGCCGTGATACTCCGGCTCGAGCGCAACGCGGTGCTGGCGGGAGCGCGTTCGCGCGAAGTGCGGTGTTCGGGCTTCCCCCCTCCGCTGGTCACTCCTTCGATTGCGGCAACTGGTCGACACTGATTTTGGCGGGGCGGGAATCCGGTATCACTCGGAGATCGTACACTGATTCATGACCAATGCCGCAATTCTCGAGCGAGCCCTCGACGCCTTCGCCGATCCCACACGCCGCGACCAGTACCTCGACCTCTATGCCGATCACGCAGCCCTCCACGGCTATGCGGGCGTGGAACCCGGTCGCGATGGTATCCGGAACTTCTACAACGGCATGTGGGCGGCCTTTCCCGATGCGCGAGTGGACGTTCAGGAAGTGCTCGAATGCGGCGACCGCCTGATCGTGCGCTTCGAGTTCGCCGGCACGCATCGCGGCGCCTTTCTCGGCATCCCTGGAACGGGCAAGCCGGTCCGCTTTCACGGGATCACGATTCTCAAAATGGAGAACGGCAAATGCGTGGAGCGCTGGTCGGCTGCTGACTTCTTGGCCGCGCTGATCCAAATCGGAGCGTTCGTTCCCGGCCAGGCGGCGTGAATCAGATCTGACCGCTTGCCGCCAGCACAACCTCTTCCACCAGCATCTCCTCATCGAGCGAAACCGAGAGCTTCTTTTCTCCGCGCACGGCTGCGGCCAACTCGACGAGATCGTCGACGTAGCGCTTGTACGGCGGGAGTGGAATTGTTTGCCGGCCTTGTTTGTACGGTCCGGCCGCTTTGGCCAGGTCTATCTCGAGAGTCGCGGGCTCGATCGGCCGGACCATCGCCGTTCCATTCGTGCCTAACACCTCGAACGAGCGATGCCCGCTGGCTCCCGGCTGCAGCGTCGAACTCTGGATCACCGCCATCGCTCGCGGATACTCGAGAACGGCCACAGTGTTGTCGTTGAGCGCGTCTGGAATGCTTCCTTGTCTGTGAAGGAACGGGGTCACCTTCTGCGGGCGGCCCAGCAACCGCACGATCGGGTCGATCAAATGCGGACCCAACTCGAACATCTGCCCACCCTTGAATCGCCCCAACTCGCGCCGCTGATCGCCGCTGATCAGCGTATTGATTTGCCCCCGGATCATGTACACTTCGCCGAGCCAACCTTTCCGAGCCGCTTCGAGCACGGTGTTGATGGCCGGATGGTATCGCCACATGTAACCCGGTTGCAGCAGTAGATTCTTCGCTCGCGCCAACTTCACCAAGGTGCGCATGCCGTCTAGCGTGTGTGCGGGAGGCTTCTCCACATGCACGTGCTTGCCCGCTTCGAGCGCCATTTGCGCCTGGCTCTGATGATCGCGCACCTCCGATTCGACGGCTACCACTCGAATCGTTTTGTCGAGCGCCTGCTGTTGCGAGATCAGCGGGATACCCGCCTGCTCATAGCGCTTGCGAGCTTGCGGATCTTCTTCCCATACGCCGGCCAGATCCCAATCAGGCGAGGTCTTGCAGATGCTCGCTTTGGCGAAGGCGTGCGAGTGGGTTCCGCCGAGGAACGCGATGCGGATCCTTGCGGGTGCGGCCTGCGCGGCCGCCGCCGTGGCGAGAAACATGCGGCGGTTCATGGCCAGATAATCCATCCGCGACGATCGGTTTTTGTTCGAAACAAATGTCCGTCGATTGTCGTGACGTAGAGCGTGCTCATGTCCTCGCCCGCGAAGGCGCAATTTGTAGGCCGCCGGCACGGCACGGGATGCCGCTCGATCACTTCTCCCGAGGGCGAGAAGACGTAGATGCTCGGTCCGGGACCGCCCAACTCCCAGCCCGCTGTCGCCACAATGTTGCCCTCCGTATCGAGGCACATGCCGTCGATGCCGCGATGCTCGCCGAAGTCGTGGAGCACCGTGCAAGCGCCAAGCGAGCGATCCGCGTTCACCGGATACGCCCGCAGCTGCCGTTTCTCCGAAGGCTCACGCCCGCTCTGCGCCACGTAGAGCGTCTTGAAGTCGCGGCTGAACAGAAGTCCGTTGGGGCGCGTGGTGTCAAACGTGACGCGCGTTGTCTTGAAGGTGCCGTCTGGCTGCGGATCGATCCGGTAGACCGAATCGTGATCCAGCTCTTTGTTGCCCCGGTCGAAGCTCCACTGGCCCGCCGCGCCTTCGTAGTAGGGATCGGTGAACCAGACGCGATCTTCGGGGTCGAGCGCGAGATCATTGGGGATGTTCAGGCGCTTGCCCTCGTAGCTATCCACCAACACCGTCAACGCGCCCGATTCCTCATAGCGCACGACGCGCCGCGCATCGATCGCCTCGCCGCCCTCGCACGCGTAGAGCCGGCCATGCCGGTCATAGTTCAGTCCGTTGGCGCAATTGGTGTGCTCGCGATGCACCGAGACCTTGCCCGTCGCCGGATCGAACTTCATAATTCGGCTCTTCTGGATATGGGTGAAGTACAGGACCGATCCGTTCCACGCGGGACCCTCGCTCACGCCGCCGTAGGGTTCGTCAAGAAGTTCGAAATTCCAGGCCATGATGTCCTTTCTACTGTACAGGGGTCCCGTAGGGGACCAGCGTCTTCACTCGTTCTGTCGTATCGAGCCGAGCGATCTTCCACTCGTTGCCCGCCTTCTCGAGATAGAAGAACTGCACTTCGTTTCGGTCCTGATACACGTACTCGACGCGCGCCTTCACGGCGGCGTCAGTGAGCTTCTGCGGTTCCGTAATGGCGATTCCCTTGATGGGCGCATTGGTCTCGCGCAAGTATTTGGCGAACGCGGCTTCGCCCTGCTCGGCGATCGACTGGCGCAGCGCCGCTTCCATTTGCCCCGTGTAGAAGCCGAGGTAGCCGGAGACGTTGCCTTCGCGCGCCGCATCGAACATGCCGTAGATCGCGTCTTGCGGCGTTGGATCGGCTTTGGGCTGGGCCGCGGCGGCCGGAACAATGTCCGCGATCTTCGTGGCGGGCTGTTGCCGCGCGTAGAGGAACACGCCGATCCCCGCGATCAGCACCCCCGTCAGCACCTGAGCCTTCCGCTGCTGCGTCATGGAGCCTTCTTGGCGGCTTCTTCGCCCTTGCGCAGAATCGTGAGGTCCAGGTTGCCGCGGCTGTCGACAACCAGTTTCTTGATCTTCGGCAAGATCGCTTCCATCGTCTCGGCATAGAGCCGGCGGCCGTTCACATCCGCCGCGCGAGCGTACTCGCCGGCCACCTGATTGAATCGCGCCGCGTCGCCCTGGGCCTCGTTGACTTTGCGCTGTTTGTATCCAGACGCGGCTTCGAGCATTTGCTTCGCCTCGCCGCGCGCGGGATCACGTCATTTGCGTATCCTTGCGATTCATTGACGATGCGCGCGGAGTCGGCTCGCGCACTGGCAACGTCGTTGAACGCATCGCGAGCTTCCGGCGGCGGAGCAGCCGATTGAAGTTCACGCTGGCGCAGCGTTACACCGGCCGCAGGAATCCGCCAGCTTCTGCGCCGCCCCGCGAACTTCCTCCGAATCGCCACCTTCTCGGTGGTCAACACCGCATCCACTCCGTGATTCGCGATGCGCCGCGCGAGTTCCGATTCCACCGCCGCGCCCACGGTCTTCGGCACATCCTGCGAAGTGAAAAGGTACCGCGCCGGGTCGCTCACCGAGTACTGCACGGCCACGCGCACGTGGATGATGTTCTGGTCACCAGTGAGGAACTGCGAAGCGAGTGGCTGCGTCCGGCCGAGCACTGCATCGGATGCTCCACCACCCACAATGAGGCGCTGCAGTTGCTGTACCTTGAGCTTCGTCACTTCGTCAATCGGCCAGGGCAGGGCATAGTGAATCCCAGGCAGGACTCGCTTTTCCACCACGCTGCCGAAGCGCGTGACAACGGCCTGCTGATCGGCCGGCACCAGGTAGATTCCGCTCAGCAACCACAGCGCGATCAGCCCGCCGATCAACAAACGCAGCTCGATCTCGGATTCGACCCACGGCAGACGGACACGCCGCCTCGCTATGGGACCTCCGGTGTCGAGCAGCATCGTCATTGCGCGTTCTCGCCTCGCATCATCACGCGGAGAAGCTCCGAATCAGAACTGAGGATCGCCGTGGTCTTGTCGTCAAAGATCTTCTTGTATGACTCGAGCGTGCGCAGCAGCTTGTAGAACCGCGGATTCTTCGAATACGCCGCGCTGTAGACGCGCGTGGACTCGGCATCGCCTTCGCCCTTCAACTTCTCGGCTTCCTTGTAGGCCTCCGAGCGGATCTCCTCGGCCTTGCGATCGGCCTCGGCGCGAATGGCCAGCGCCTGCTCTTCGCCCTCGGCGCGATACTGGCGCGCGATCCGCTCTCGCTCGGCCCGCATGCGCGCAAACACGCTCTGCTTGTTTTGTTCCGGCAGATTGAGGCGCTTCAGGCGAACGTCCACGACGCGGATGCCGTACTCGCTAAGCGCCTTGCGATCGGTCAACGCGGCGAGTGAATCCATCATCTGCGACGCCTTCACGGTTTCTGGGTTGGCGGAGATGATCGATTCGAGCTCATGATTGCCGAGCGCCGCCGCCAGATCCGAGAGCACGATGTCATGCAGCCGCATCTCGGCCGCGCCGGGGTCGCCCACCGATTCCACGAAGCGCTTGGGATCTTCGATTCGCCACGCGACGTAGGGTTCGATGACCAGGTTCTTCTTGTCTTTGGTCAGGAACTCGCTCGGCCGCGGATTGTAGATGCGTAGGCGCCGGTCGAAGTACGTGGCGCTTTGGAACGGCCACTTGGGATGCAGGCCCGCTTCGGTTACGGTGTACATGGGCTTGCCGAACTGCGTCACGAGCACGAACTCGGTTTCGCGAACGGTGACGAAGCATCGATAGATGACCACCAGCGCCAGCAGTCCCAGCAACCAGGGCTTCCACGAGATCCAGTTCCACTCGAGGTGTCCATGATCATCATGGCCATGATCGTGCGAATGGTCGTGAGAGTGGCTATGTCCGTGATGATGCATCTCAGCGATCCTCCATCGGAACTTTTTGCACGGGTGGTGCGGCTAGCGCAGGTGCGGCTGCGCCGATCTCGACTCCGTCATCCACCAGCATCAGATGCCGCCGGCCCTTGCCCGCGTCGACGATCATCTTTTTGCGCCCAGCGAGTACCTGCTCCATCGTCTCGAGGTACAGTCGCGTTTCGGTGGTTCCTGGCTGTGCGCGGAAGGCCGCCTCGGCTTCGGTGAAGCGAGACGCGTCGCCTTGCGAACGGTTCTTGCGCCCGGCCGCGTATCCAGCCGCCGTTTCGAGGCTTGCCTTGCCGCGTCCGCGAGCCAGCGCCACCTGTTCGTTGCGATAGGCCTCGGCCTCGTTGATCAGCCGATTCTTCTCTTCGAACGCGCCCGAAACTTCGCGGAACGCGTCCACCACTTCCACCGATGGGTGCACGTCGAGCAATTTCACTTGCAGGATCTCGGCGCCGGAGTCGTATCGGTCAAGCCGCTGCTGGAGCAGAGCCTTCGTGCGGGCCTCGATGGCGTGACGATTGGTAGTGAGTGCTTCATCGAGTGGCGTCGAGGAGATGACGGAAAGCAGCGTCGACTCGGTGGCCGCGCGCACCGTGCCTTCGCCATCGGCCAAGCGGAAGAGGAAGTTGTCGGGCTTGGCGATCCGGTAGTGGATGGTGGCGGTGAGCTCGGTCATGTTCTGGTCACCCGAAAGCATGAGCGATTCTTCCGGCCTCCGCTGGAATCTGCCCGCGCGATGCTGCACGTTCCATTCGTATGCGGCGGGTTCGGCGTCGCCTGCGGTCGCGTTCGAGCGGAATCCGATTTCCACTAGCCGCACTCGCCTCGCCTGGATGCGCGTCAGCGTCTCGATGGGCCAAGGCAGCTTGTAATGGAGGCCCGGCTCGCTGTAGGGCAGCACCTTGCGGCCGAACCGCTCGACGACGCCGAACTCATCCGGACGGAGTATGTAGAATCCGTTCAAAACATAAAGCGCGAGCGCCATGTAGGCCAGCGGACGCCAGTATCGCTCGCGCTGGCTCCACGCCTGCCGGAGCCACTCCCACGGCTCGATACGCGAAACGATCAGCCGCCAGGGGCGCCGCAAGCGCTCGAACCATCCACGATTGTCTTCCGCCTTGGCCTCGCTCTCCACAGCCAGCAGGCGCAGCGAGTTCAGCATCACCAGGAACGACGCAATCTGGTGAGTAAACGCCGCGCCGAGCGGACCTAGCAATCCACGGCCCGCCAGCAGGATCGCCACCAAGTTGACGATTCCGGCGAAAACGATGATGTTCTGCCACGCGGTACGTACAGCCTCGCGCGAGACCTCGAAGAGCTTGGGCAGCTTGTCGAGCGAATGGCCCATGTAGACGACGTCAGCAGCTTCGGCGGTGATATCGCTCGCGCCGCTCACCGCGATTCCGACATGCGCGGCCGCGAGCGCAGGCGCGTCATTCACGCCATCGCCCACCATCGCCACGCGCTTGCCCTGCGAGACCAACTGCCGGATCCGCTCGAGCTTCTGCTCGGGCAGCAGTTCGGCCTCCACGTTCGGGATCTCCACTTCGCGCGCGATCACCTCCGCCGGACGCCGCCGGTCACCGGTGAGCATGATCCGATGCGGAATGTCGAGATGGTCGAACTCATGAGCCGCTTCTTTGATCCCGGCGCGCACGCGATCGCGCAGCAGAATCCCGCCGAGCAGAGCGGAGTCTTCCGCCACCAACACCACCGTTGCTCCAAGCCGATCGGCCTCAGCCACTACTGCCTCGCCGCCGGAGATCCCATGCTCGGCGAGGAAAGCCGCATTTCCCGCGCGCAACGCGCGACCCTCGTGTACCGCTTCAGCTCCGCGACCGGGCAGGATCCGCGCCGATTCCACGTTCGGCAACACGAGCGAGCGGCGCTTGGCTTCGTCGACAATGACGCGCGCCAGCACATGATCAGAACCTGCTTCCGCCGCCGCAGCCAGGGCCAACAGCGCGTCTTCTGATCCAGCGAGCGCCATCACCTGCAGAATCTCGAAGCGCCCTTCGGTCACCGTTCCGGTCTTGTCGAAGACGATGGTGTCGATCTTTGAGGCTTCCTGTAAGATCGTGCCGCCGCGAACGAGAATTCCGCGGCGCGCGAGCCCGCCAATGGCGGCCACCATCGCTGTCGGCGTCGCCAGGATCAACGCGCACGGGCATCCCACGATCAGCGCGGCAACGGTGCGCATCCAGTCATTCGTCAGCAAGTAAATGACGGCCGCGGCCAAAAGCAACGCCGGAACGAAGTACTTCGCGTAGCGATCGGCGAGCCGCTCCACGGGGGCCCGCCGCTCTCGCGCCTGCTCCACCAGCTTGATCACGCGAGCCAGCGTGGTGTCGTCACCCGCGCGCGTCACGCGAATCCGCAACAGCCCGTGCCCGTTCAGTGTCCCCGAAAAAACCTCGTCGCCCTGCTGCTTGTCGCGCGGAACCGATTCGCCCGTGATCGTGGATTCATCTAGCGAAGAGGTGCCCTGCGCGACGACGCCATCCGCGGGAACGCGTTCGCCCGCGCGGACCACGATGATGTCGCTCTCGCGCAACGCCGCCGCGTCCACTTCCACTTCTTCCCCATCGCGGACCACACGCGCACGCCGCGGCATCTGCTCCACGAAGCGGCGGATCGCAGTCGAGGTCCGCTTGGCCGCGTAGCCTTCCAGCCCCTCGCCCACCAGCATGATGAACATCGCCTCGGCCGCAGCGAGATACTCGCCGATCGACAGTGCGGCGATCACGGCGATGCAGATGGCGAGGTCCGCGGAGATGGTCCGCTCGAGGAGGCCGTGGATCGCGTTGTAGAAGGTGCGATACCCGGCGATAACCGTCAGAATCGCGGCAGTGTCGATTCCGCCGATGGTCTTGAAGACGCCGGTAAGGTTGAGCAGAAGCAACACGCCGACCGCTGCGGCTAAACCGAAGTATCGAATCCGCTCCAGCCGGTCTTCGCGGGGATCATGCTCCGCCGAGAACTCGAGTCGGTGCTGATGCACGTTAGAGAATCATTATGCCATCCAGGGCTCCTAATATAGTACTTATGCCCTTTGCCACCATCCCGGAGGCCATCGAGGAATTCCGCGCGGGGCGGATGCTCGTGGTCGTGGACGACGAAGACCGGGAAAACGAAGGCGACCTCACGATAGCAGCCGAAATGATCACTCCCGAGATGATCAACTTCATGGCCGTACGCGGCCGCGGCCTGATCTGCCTTGCTCTCAGCCCCGAGCGTTGCGACGAACTCCAACTGCCGCTCATGTCGCCCGCGAACACGTCGAACTTCGGCACGGCGTTCTGCGAAGCCATTGACGCGCGCCACGGCGTCACCACCGGGATCTCCGCAGCCGATCGCGCCCGCACGATTCAAGTAGCCATGGACCCGGCATCGCGCCCCGCCGATCTCGCTCGTCCCGGGCACATGTTCCCGCTTCGGGCGCGCGAAGGCGGGGTGTTGGTGCGCGCCGGCCAAACCGAGGCGGCCGTGGATCTGGCGCGGCTCGCGGGCTTGCGCTCCGGCGGCGTGATCTGCGAAATCATGAACGAAGACGGCACCATGTCTCGCGTTCCGGAGCTCGAAGCTTTCTGCTCGCGGCATGGCTTGAAGATGATCTCGGTGGCGTCGCTGATCCGCTACCGGATGCAGACCGAGCGCATCGTGAAGCGCGTCGCCGAGGGCACGGTGAATACGCCGGATGGTCCGTTTCGCACGATTCTCTTCGGGTCTTCAGTGGACCCCGAGCGGCACATGGCGCTCGTCCGCGGCGACGTCTCGGGCTCGGCCAACGTGCTGGTGCGGATGCACTCGCGCTGCGGCTATGGCGACCTGTTCGGCTCCACTGACTGCGAGTGCGGCGAGATGATTCGCAAATCGATGCACGCGATCGCCGCACATGGCTCGGGTGCGCTGGTCTACCTGCACATGACGGGACTCGGGCTCGGCATGCGCGAAGGCAAGCTCGCCGCCCACAGCCGCGAGTTCATGCACTACACGACGCAAGAGGGCCAGCGTCAGCTTCAGCATGAGGTTGGTATTGGCGCGCAGATTCTCGCCGACCTCGGGTTGAACAAGATCCGGCTGCTCACCAACCATCCGCGCAAGATCGTGGGACTCGAGGGTTTCGGAATCGAGATCGTGGAGCAGGTGCCGGTTCACTGACGTTGCGCGGCGGCAGGCGATGTCGCACCATAGGGGAATGCGAATTCTCGCGATTCCCATGCTGATGGCAACAACTCTACTCGCGGCCGACGACATCTATTCATTCGGCCTCAAGACGATCGACGGCGCGGACCTGCCGCTCGCCCAGTTCAAAGGAAAAGCCGTGTTGCTCGTGAACACGGCCAGCTATTGAGGGTTCACCCCTCAGTACTCCGGTCTGGAGTCGACGTATCAGAAGTACAAGGACAAGGGATTGGTGGTGCTCGGTATTCCCGCGAACAACTTCGGTGAGCAGGAACCGGATTCGAACCAAGAGATCAAGACGTTTTGCACGCGCAAGTACAACGTGACGTTTCCGATGGCGGCGAAGGTGTCAGTGAAGGGATCGGATCAGGTTCCCCTCTACAAGTACCTTTCCGAGAAGGCCGGCGCTCCCGGCTGGAACTTCACGAAGTATCTGGTGGGCAAAGACGGCAAGGTCATCCGGCGATTCGAGTCTTCGGTGAAGCCCGACGCTTCCGAGTTGATTGGGGCCATCGAGTCCGCGCTGAAATAGCTTGAAACGAATTTTCGTGATTGCCGCGCTGGCGAGCCTCGCGTTCGCGCAGCCGGTGGTGCGTCCTCCCGCGGCGGCCTACGAAGCCCCCACCCTCGTGATTCCGCCGCGCGGCGACTTGCGGCAAGTCATCGAGCGCTACGAAGCCGACGAAGCAACGCTGCTCCGCTTTCACGACTCGCCGATTTCCCCCGAGCGATGGAACACCATGCGGCAGTTCTACCGCTCGTGGCACAACGCGCTGCACGCGATGCCGTTCGAAGCGTTCGGAATCGACGCGCGCATCGAGTGGGTGATGCTCAATCACAAGCTCGATCGCGAACTTCGTCACATCGATCAGGCCGAGCGCCGCTTTCAAGAGGCCTCGCCGTTACTGCCGTTCGCGGCGCCGATTCTGGAACTGAAGCGGGCACGGCAACGGGTGGATCCGGTGGATCCGCAGAAGGCAGCCACGCGGCTTACCGAGCTGGCCAAGCAAGTGGAGGAACTGAACGCCAAAGCTGCCGAAAAGCAAGGAGTCAAGAAGACCGTCGCCCGCCGCGCTGCTGACATGACTGGGCAGCTTCGCGAGGCGCTCAAAGACTGGTTCGATTTTCACAACGGCTACCATCCACTGTTCTCGTGGTGGTCTACTGAGCCCTATAAGCGGCTCGACTTGGCGCTCAAGGCCTACTCCGAAACGCTGCGGGAAAAACTGGCGGGCATCAAGAAAGAGGACAAGGACACGATCCTCGGCGACCCCGTAGGCGCCAAGGAACTGGAAGCCGAACTGGCGAGTGAGATGATACCCTACTCGCCCGAGCAGTTGATCGCCATCGCGCGCCAGGAGTTCGCCTGGTGCGAAAAAGAGATGATCAAGGCCTCGCGCGAAATGGGCATGGGCGATGACTGGCGCAAGGCGCTCGAGAAGGTGAAGTCGCAACACGTGGCGCCCGGCGAGCAGCCCGGACTCGTGGTCTCACTCGCGCTCGAGGCGATCCGCTACATGGATGCGAATGACCTCATCACGGTTCCGCAACTGGCTCGCGACGGGTGGCGCGTGGAGATGATGTCGCCCGAGCGGCAACGGATCAATCCATTCTTCACGGGCGGTCCGGTGCTCAGCGTGTCGTTCCCCACTGACGGCATGTCGCACGAGCAGAAGCTGATGAGCATGCGCGGAAACAATATCCACTTCGCGCGTGCCACCGTGTTTCACGAGGTGATCCCCGGCCACTGGCTGCAGGATTTCATGTCGGAGCGCTACCGCACGCACCGCGCGATCTTCCAGACTCCGTTCTGGACCGAAGGCTGGGCGCTCTATTGGGAGATGCTGCTGTGGGACATGGGATTCCACAAGACGCCCGAGAATCGCGTGGGCGCGCTGTTCTGGCGCATGCACCGCTGCGCGCGCATCATCTTCTCGTTGAGCTTCCACCTCGAGAAGATGTCGGCCAAGGAGTGCGTCGACTTCCTGGTGGACAAAGTCGGACACGAGCGCGAGAACGCGCTGGCCGAAGTGCGGCGTTCGTTCGAAGCCGAGTACGAGCCGCTCTATCAGTGTGCGTACATGATCGGTGCGCTGCAATTCCGCACGCTGAACTACGAGTGGACCGGAGGCGTCAAGTCAAAGCGCCGCCAGTTCCACGATGCAGTGATGCAATTGGGCCCGATGCCGGTGGAGATGATCCGCGCCACGCTGTTCGATCAACGGATCCACCGCGACTACACGACTGAATGGAAATTCCTAGGAGAGGTGAAGCCCGCGCAATGAAGGCGCCCATCGATTGTTCCTGGCGGGGCGTGTTCCCCGCGTTGACGACGCAGTTCCACGAAGACCAATCGCTCGATCTCGAAGGCACTGCTCGTCATCTCGAGACGATGATCCGCGAGGGGATCCACGGCGTGATCCTACTCGGGAGCGTGGGCGAAAACACTGCGCTCGACTACGCGGAAAAGCTGACCGTGCTGCGCGAGATGAAGAAGGTGGTGAAGCGCCGGATTCCCGTGCTCAGCGGAGTGGCTGAGTTCACCACCGCCACGGCGAGCCGCTTCGCTCGCGATTGCGAGAAGATCGGCATCGACGGATTGATGGTGTTGCCGGCGATGGTTTACAAGGCCGATGGCCGCGAGGCGCTAGAGCACTTCCGCGCTGTCAGCCGCGCCAGCGCGTTGCCGGTGATGATCTACAACAATCCGCCGTCCTATTACGTGGACGTGACGCCGGAGATGTTCCGCGAACTCGCCGCCGAGCCGACGATCGTTTCAATCAAGGAATCGTCGGGAGATGTGCGCCGCATCACCGATCTCATCAACACGGTCGGCGACCGCTTCATCTTGTTCAGCGGCGTTGACGACCTCGTGCTCGAAAGCGTTCTACTCGGCTCGCAAGGCTGGGTGTCTGGCCTGGTGAACGCGTTCCCAGTCGAGAATCGCGTGCTGTGGAATCTCGCCATGGCCGGCCGCTGGGAAGAAGCGCGCGAGATCTATCGCTGGTACACACCGCTGCTGCATCTCGATACGGAGATCAAGCTGGTGCAGTACATCAAGCTGTGCATGGCCGAAGTGGGACTCGGCTCGGAGATGACGCGCGCGCCGCGCTTGCCAATCACGGGTCAAGAGCGGAGGGACGTCTTGAAGGTGATCCGAAAGGCGATCAAGACACGTCCGGACCTGAGCGAGTACGACGGAGAAGCCCCGTTCTAGCCGGCCGACCACCATTCGGCATGCACCGTCTTCGTATTGTGGGGCAGGCTTCAGCCTGCGCGGGACTTCAGTCCCGCTGCCGGCCCATCTCAGTACAACCGAACGCCGCGCGGACCCGGTGGCCGGCTCAGGTGCACCGCATCCACGAAGCGGACCTTGTTCAATGACCGCGTCAACACGAGCGAGTGTGTGCGGCAGCCTTCGCCGAAGAATCGCACGCCCTGCAGCAGCGCGCCTTGCGTCACGCCCGCCGCGGCGAAGATGATCTTCTTGCCCGGAGCCAGATCGCGCGCCGTGTAGATGCGCCGCGGATCTTTGATCCCCATCTTGGCCACGCGTTCTTCGAGCTCGGGCGAGTTCACTACCAGGCGCGCCAGCATCTCGCCGTGGAGACATCGCATCGCGGCCGCCGTGATCACTCCCTCGGGAGCTCCACCGCTACCCATCACCGCGTCCACCGCGCCGATGCCGCGCACCGCGGCCGTGATGCCCGCCGAAAGGTCGCCGTCACCGAGCAGACGGATGCGCGCGCCGGCCTTGCGAATCTGGTCGATCAGATCGCGATGACGCGGGCGGTCCAGCACGGCGATCGTGATGTCGGGCACGTCGCGGTCGAGGCAACTGGCGATCGATCGCAAGTTCTCTTCCACGGGCGCGTCGATGTCGAGCGCGCCGCGGCATGCCGGACCCGCGATGATCTTTTCCATGTAGCAATCGGGCGCGTGCAGCAGTCCCCCGGGTTCGGAAGCCGCTAGTACGGCGATCGCGTTCGCCGCGCCGGTGGCGCACAGGTTGGTGCCTTCGAGCGGATCCACGGCGATATCCACCTTCGGCAGCTCCACTCCCGGCGGCGCGGGAGTCCCCACTTGCTCGCCGATGTAGAGCATCGGAGCCTTGTCGCGCTCGCCCTCGCCGATCACGATCGTTCCGCAGATCGGCACCTGCTCGAAAGCCTTCCGCATGGCTTGCACGGCGACCTGGTCGGACTTGTCGTTCTCGCCACGGCCCATCGTTCTCGCGGAGGCAATGGCAGCCTCCTCCACCACGCGCACGAACTCGAGCGCCAGGTCGCGTTCAATGTCCACTCCCGTGTAGGGAGCGTTTCCGTTGGGTTCCATTTGGAATTACTCTACCGGCGGCTTGCGCCGGTGCCAATCCGTCTTCTTCTGATATTCGTTTCCATACGCGAGCAGCGTGTTCTCGGCGAAGGGCCGGCCCACCACGCTGATCGCAACGGGGAGATTGTCCGCGAATCCACACGGCAGGCACAGGGCGGGGAGCCCTGCGAGGTTCGCGGCCGGGATGAGGCCCTGCAAGCCGCGAGACTTCGGCGTAGCCGCGCTGCCACGTCCGCCGCCATCGAGCGGTTCTGAAACTTTGCTCGCCACGCCGTTTCGCGCCGGGGACAGCAGTACGTCCACCCGGCTGAACAGAGTCCGGAATGCATCCTGAATCAGCGCACGGATCCGCATTGCCTTCAAATAGTCCTTTGCGAGCACTTCCTGGCTCGCCTTGAGACCCGCGATCTGCTTCGCGTCGGCCAGCTTGTCCACTTGGCCCGACTGTATCAGGTCTTCGAAGATCGCGCCCGCCTCTCCCGAGAGGATGGTCGAGATCACCGGACCATACGGGAACTCCGGAATCTCCACTTCCACGAGCTTCGAGCCAAATGTTTTGAACATTTCGAGCGCCTGGCGAAAAGCGGGGCGCGCCGGCTCGTCGGCGTGTTCTTCGAAGTCGGCAGGATGGTAGCCGATGGTGAGATCGCTGAACTGCCGGGCATACTGAGGCGAGTAGTAGTAGCTCTTGCCCGCCGACCCCGGATCGTCGTTGTCCTTGCCGGAGATCGCCTGCAAGACGATGCCGCAGTCTTCGGCACTGCGCGCCATCGGGCCGATCTTGTCGAGCGTCCAGGAAAGCGCCATGGCGCCATAGCGGCTCACCAGCCCGTACGTCGGACGCAGCCCCGTGATGCCGCAGAACGAGCACGGGGTCAGAATCGAGCCCGATGTCTCAGACCCGAGCGCGTATGTCACCAGGCCCGCCGCCACCGCGCTGCCAGACCCGCTCGACGATCCACCAGACCAGCGCGAACGGTCCCACGGATTCAGTCCAGAGCCCGTCATCGAGGCTGCCGCGAACCGATACGTAGGCCCGCCGGCCAGTTCCACCATCGCCAGTTTCCCGGTGAGGACGCTGCCCGCCTTGGCCAGCTTGTCGATCACCCGCGCGTTGTACTTGAACACTTGGCCGGCGAAAGGCAGCGCGCCCCACGCCGTTGGTTGCCCCTCCACCGACAGCAGGTCCTTGGCGCCGTATGGAATCCCCTGCAGTGGACTGCGAAGCCGCTCGTGCTTGATATCGTCGTCCACCTTGCGGGCCTGCTTGATCGCGTCTTCTCGCAAGGGCAGGGCGAGGGCGTTGTACCGTGGCCCCAGCCGTTCCAGCCGGTCGCAAAACGCCCGGGTCAATTCCACGCAGGAAAATTCCTTGGCCCGCAGCTTGGCGTTGAGTTCGCCAATGGTGGAGAAAAAGATCGAACTGTCGAAGGAAGGCACGCGCGTTCTAGAGAGGTTTGAACTGGAAGGCGGGCTCTACGGCCCGGTCGATTTTGAACTTCGCCAGAGCTTCGCGATTGCGGCGGACGCCGTCGCGAGCTCGTTCCAACTCTTCGGCCGGTGGGTTCTGGGTTTGGGCCGGCGCGGGAGCCGATGCGGCAAGCACGGCGGCTGCCAGGCTCCGGCGAGTCAGTTTGTTGCTCACTCGCTTTTCATTATAGGCTCGGGCGAGTGGTTCAGGGCTTCGAGCGCCGCCTTCTCCATCACTGCCCGGGGAGCTGCCTCGCCCGTCCACGTCTGAAACTGGTGGGCGGCCTGTTCGAGAAACATCTGGAGCCCGGGCACTACCGTTCGGCCCTCCGCCGCGGCGCGCTTGATCAGCAACGTTTCGAGCGGATTATAGACCATGTCGAACACCAGGGTCGCGGGAACCTTGTCGCGGAAGAAGCATTCGTTGCTGTTCGGCGCCATCCCCACCGACGTGCAGTGGATCAGCGCGTCGAACTGCATGCCCTCGGCTTGCTCGCGCTGCAGCGGCGTGGCGTTGCACACCTTCGCGAGCGCGCGAATCCGATCCGTGTTCCGCCCCGTGACCGAAACCTGTGCGCCTGCGTCCACCAGCGCGAACGCCGCGCTCCGCGCGGCGCCGCCGTTGCCCACCACGAGGATCGAAGACTTGGCCAAAGTCATCTGCTTCTTGAGCGGAGCCAGGACGCCTTCCACATCGGTGTTCGCGCCGCGCCACTTGCCACCCTTGCGCCAAACCGTGTTCACCGCGCCGATGCGCCGCGCCAGCGGATCCACCACGTCGAGATAGCGGATGATTTTCTGCTTGTGCGGAATCGTCACGCTGAAACCCGAGATGGGCAAGCGATCAGCCAGCACGAAGAAATCCTTCAACTGCGGCGGATGCACCAGGAACGGCAGATACACGGCATCGATCCGTTTGCTCTGGAACGCGCGATTGTGCACGGCGGGCGAGATCGAGTGCCGCACCGGATCGGCAATCACGCCGTAAATCTTCGCGGCCTTGGTGAAGCGATCGATGCGATAGAGATTGCGCAGCAGCCGCGCGCTGATCTGTCCAGGCGCCGTGCCCTCGGCTGCATTGGGCGCCGCGTACGTGTAGACCGCTCCGAAAGCTGTCGACAGCACGCGCGTGGCCAAGCCGGGCTCGCCCATCGCCAGCATCACCAGCGGAGTCTTCGCCGACGTGCGCGCCAGCGAAAGCACGCGATAGTTATCCGATGGCTTGCGCGCCGTGGTGACCAACTTGTACGCGTCGGCCGGGATCTTGGTCATGCGCCGCAGAATCGGTTCCACCGGTGGCGTTCCGCCGAAGTTGTGGAACGACAACACGACCCAGGCCTTGCTGCGCAAATGCTGCACGGCGGGCTTACAGTTCTCGGCGCTTTCGATCTCGATGTCGATCGCGTGTGCTCCGGCATCGATCGACGCTTCGAGAATGCGAATTTCTTCCTCGATGCTGCCGTTGAAGCGCCCGTGATTCTGATGGCGGCGGCAAGTTGCGAGCAGCGTCACCTCGGGATGCTCACCGAGCATCCGCGAGATTGCCCCGACACCCTTCGCCGGATCGCTCAGATAGTCGAGCCGGAACTCGAGAAACGTCTCGCCAGACTCCACTTCGCGCTTGGCGTGAGCGAGCAATTGTTCCACGGTGGGAAAACCCAGCGCGATACAGACGTTTGGTAGGACCCTGCGGCGAGACATCCCGTTGACCGGATTATGATATCACGCAACTTGCGGATTGCAGCCGCGTTCCATTTAAGAGGTGTTAAGCGCCGCGGGCCGCCTTGGCGTGAATGTGCGAGACGCCCACATCGACCCGGAACATCATTCCCATGTCTTCGTGCTCGAGAATGTGGCAGTGATACACGTAGTGGCCTGCGTAGCCGTCAAAGCGGACGAGTAGCCGCGTCGATTGCGATGGATTGCAGCGCACCGTATCCTTGAAGCCCTGCTCCCAGGTGTCCACCGGGGCGGGCGAAACATAGGTGGGCGGCGTGGTGCTCGTATCCAACCGGATCCTGCTCATCGTTTGGAACTGCACCAGATGAAGGTGCATGGGATGGGTGTCGGGCGTGAGGTTCACGAACTCCCAAACCTCGAGGCCGTCTTTGGCCACTTCCACCGGGCCGGCATCGTGCCACGACTTCCCGTTGATCTGCACATTCGGCACCGGAACGCCAGGCAAGGTCGGCATCTCCATGTCGACCTCTTCGAGGACGAAGCGTCTCAGCTTGAACGCAATTCCCCCCGCGGCTAGGTTCGCGGGTGGTGCATCGATCGGCACGGCATTGCAGGCGGCCTCGATCGCGGCAAAGTCGCTGCTCGAGGGTGGCGGCGGCCCCGGCAAAGGATCCTTGCGCTTGGGAAGCTTGATGGTCGCGGGGTCGTAGGCTGCATCGGCGCTCCGGCGGCGCCCGTCAACGGAGAGCTTCATAAGCTCTGCGCAGTTGTCGCTCGCATCGAGCGGTCCGTAGTCGTCCGCCTGAAATTGCGGATCCGCGGGATCGCCCGAATAGGGAATCGGCGCGTCGTTGCGCAGAATAAGCGCAGTCTCGCCGTAGGCACGTAGGTCCACCAGTACATCGGCGCGCTCGCCAGGTGCGAGCAACAAGCGCGTGGTGGGTACGGGCTTCGGCAGGAACCCGCCCTCCATGGCGATCACGTGGAGCAACACCGAAGTAGTGGGATCGTCCGGCGTGGTGAGAAACAGGTTGAAGAAGCGAGTATTGGCGCCGTTGAGCAAGCGGAACCGGTAGATGCGCGGCTCGAGTTCGAGCAGCGGCCAGATCTGGCCGTTCACCAGCGGATAGTCCCCGAGGAACTCAGGAGTGGCTTCAGCGGGATCCTTGGTGCGATCGACGCTCTGCTCATAATACAGTTTCTTCCCGTCGCCGCTGAAGCTCTTGTCCTGCAAGATCAGCGTCATCTCGAGTGCCCCCGAGGGCAGCAGCGCGTCCTCTTGCGGGTCGCGCAGAATGTAGCCTCCGAACAGGCCCGCATACACGTTCAGCCGCGTCACGTCCATCGCATGATCGTGGTACCAGAGCGTCGATGCCGCTTGCACGTTCGGATAGTAGTAAGCGCGGCCTTCGTTGGGATGGAAGATCTCTTCCGGGAATCCGTCGCTCGTCCCCGGAACGCGCGCTCCGTGCAAGTGCACCTGGTTGTGGCATATGCTCAGCGCATGGTCGCTTTCCATTCCCTGGCGGTCGCCGAATTCGATCAGGCTCGAGAGCGACTGTCCCGCGAGTCCGTTGAGCCACAGCACGCGCACGGGCTTGCCGGGCTGCGCCACAATCACTTCTCCCGGCGAAGTGCTGCCGTAGCTCCACATCGGAATGTTTCGGAGTTTGGGATGGAACGTGTGCCGGATCGGCTGCATGGCGATCTCGTAGTAATCGGCGCCGTCGAAATCGTTGTCTTTCGGCGTGGCGATAGTAAGTGGGCGCAGTATATTCTTGGCGAGCCACTTGTCTTTGCGTGGGTCGAGTAGGGGCATGGTGCGTTTTCTCCGTGCCGGCGAGGATACCACACCCTCTGGGGGCGCGACTGGGCTGCCTGCTCAGCGCACCGCGAACGCCAGTATCGCCGGACCCGACGCGATCGCCACATACTGCTTGCCGCCCGACATGTAAGTCATCGGCGACGCCTTCCACTGCTGGTTGGCCGGGAATCGCCACAGCAATTTACCCGTGCGCGCATCGGCGGCGGCGAAGTCTCCGCTGTCGTGCCCGAAGAACACCACTCCGCCTCCGGTGGAGAGCACTCCGCCCCAAGTGCTCGCGGGGCCGTCCTGCTCCAGATCCCACGCAACCTTGCCCGTGGAGAGATCGATCGCCCGCAGATACTTGCGCGGATTGTCGCCGGGCACGCGTTTGGTGAAGCCGCCGTAGTAAGACTCGCCGGGCTTCCACGTGTCTTCCGCCTTGAAGTACATGCCGCATTTCTCGAGCGCCGTGAGATAGAACAGCCCCGTGGCCGGGCTGTACGCCGTCGACATCCAGTTCGTCGCGCCTTCCACTGCCGGACACGTTTTCGCGCCTTCCTTCGAGGGCGCCGAGTTCGGAAGCAATTGCGGCCGGCCGGTCGCCAGGTCGATGCCCGAAGCCCAAGTGAGCTTCTTCACGAACGGCGTCGCACGCAGGAGCTTCCCGCTCTCGCGATCGAGCACGTAGAAGAACCCGTTGCGATTGGCCTGCAACAACAGCTTCCGGTTCTGACCTTGCCAGGGAGCATCCACGAGCATCGGAACCTGCACCGAGTCCCAGTCCCACAGGTCGTGCGGAGTGTATTGGTAATACCAGCGGAGCTTGCCCGTGGCCCGATCGAGCGCCAGAATCGAATCAGTGTAGAGGTTGTCCCCGATGCGTTCGTCGCCGTTGTAGTCTGGGCATGGATTTCCTGTAGGCCAATACACCAAGTCGAGCGAAGCATCGTAGGTTCCCGTCAACCAGGTGGTGCCGCACCCGTGCTCGAGATCCTTGCCTTTCCATGTCTCCGAAAGCGGCTCGCCTGGTTTCGGGATCGTCCAGAAGCGCCACACTTCCTTGCCCGTATCGATGCGATACGCAGCCAGGAATCCGCGCGCGCCTTCATCGCCGCCCGAGATGCCCGCGATCACCAGATCCTTCACCACCAACGGCGCCGACGTGGAGCCGTAGTTCTGTTTGCCGTCGGCCATTTCGGTGTCCCACAGGAGTTCGCCGTTGGCCCGGTCGAGCGCGAGCAAGTGCGCGTTGTCGGTGACCAGAAAGACTCTCGAATCGAGCACCGCCACGCCGCGATTGATCCCCGATGCCGCATCGCCGGCCAAGCCTTGCGTGCGCGGACGCCGAAATCGCCACAACTGCTTGCCCGATGTCGCGTCGAGCGCATACGCTTCGTTCGGCGCTGTCACGTACATCACGCCGTTCAACACAACCGGCGTCACCTGCAGCTTCGGCACTCCGGGAATCGTAAAGATCCACTGCGGCGCGAGCTTCGCCACATTCGCGACATTGATCTGGTCGAGCGAGCTATGGCGATTGCCGCCCACCACGCCGTGATACGTGGGCCAATCGCCGGCGCGCACCGCGGCGAACCCACCCGAACCTTGCTTCGCCGCCGGACCCGCGATCGACCGCACATGCGCTGCCATCGCATCGATCTCGGCCGCGCTGAGCCGGCTGGCCGGCATGCCCTTCTCCGGAAATCCATTGCGAATCACCGCGGCCAAGTCCGCGCGCGCACCCAGCGCCGGACCACGCTCGCCTCCCTTGGCATCGGCGCCGTGACAGAACGAGCAGTTCCGGTCATACAACACGCGGCCATCCTGCGCGGCGAGCGCGCTTGCGATCGAAACCAATGCGATGAGCTTCATTTCTTCTCCCGGATCTTCTGCCAGTACACTTCGGGCCGCTTGTCCGCACTCAGGTGCGGATTCGGCTCCACCATTTTCGCGTAGAGATCGGGCCGTCGCGCGCGAATGTAGCTTTCGCCTGACGCGAGCCGCCGGTTTGCGCGCACCAGCGTTGCCACCACCACTTCGTCTTCGAGCGAACGGCACTCGGTCACCACCTCGCCATAAGGATCGAGGATCATCGATCCACCCGGTTTGATGGTGCCGCCTTCTTCGCCGAGCACGTTCGCGTAGAGCACATACAGGCCGTTCTCCCAGGCACGCGCGGGAAGCCACTTCATGATCCACCCGCGCCCTTTGGGACCATCGAACTCCATGCGGCACCGCACCGGATCGCGGTGGCGCCCATGCCAAACGTCGGGCGTAACCACGCCGCGGCCCGGCGCGGGCGAAGGCAGGCATCCGGTCACATGCGGCGCCAGGATCGCGTCGGCCCCGAGCATCGCGGTCATTCGTCCGTTCTCGGGCAAATTGTTGTCGTAACAGGTGAGCATGCCGAAGCGCCACCCGAATGCATCGAACGTCGTGTAGCGATCTCCGCAATCGAGATGAGGACTGATGAACTCGTGGATCTTGCGATGCTTGGCTACGAAGCCCCCGGGTGACACTACGGCGTGGCAGTTGTACATGCGCTCGCCGTCGCGTTCCACGATTCCGGCCGCGATCCAAATTCCTCGACTGCGCGCGATCGCTTCCAGCCGCTGCGTGCTCGGGCCGCCTGGTACCGGTTCGGCGAGCGCGGCCGTCTGCGCGCGCGTCAACGTTTCGAGCCAGGTGTACGCTGTGACGCACAACTCGTGAAAGTTGACCAACTGCGCTCCGGCCGCCGCCGCGCCCGCCGCCAGCCGCTCGATTGCCGAGAGATTGTAAGCCTTGTCGCCATCGCGCGTTTCAAACTGCGCCACGGCCACGCGCACGTCTTCCGCGGATCGCCCAGAATCTATCATCTGGTTAATATTCCACCCGCCAATCGTCAATTGCCAGCATCAGGCACTTTTTCTCACGAAAAGATGAAACGAATTCCTCACGAAGCTCACTATTCACGAGCACGGTCCTTTACTGGACCATATCCAGCACGAGCAGGGCTTGCCCCTACCAGGCGGTAGGCCCTGTTTTTCCTCGCCGCGCGCCTCAACGGATCATCCTCCAGAAGGTGGCCAGACCGTGAATCTGGTCCAAGTGATCCGGCGCCGTGTTGCCTGCAAAGCCCAAAACCGCGAACCGGCCCTTCCGCGTTTCGCTCAGTTGCTGCGTACCCACCGGACCCCACTTGAGCACCGGCTTCCTCTTCAACCCCATCTTTGCGATCAGGTAGTCCGCGGTCTCGGTGGTGCTCGCGAACGTCCCGGGAAACACCTCTGTGTGCGTAATTAAGAATCGCTTGCGCCCCCGCACGGCCTCGCGAGCCAGCATCTCGAACGGCTCCATATCGTTGGGTGCGATCTCGGAATCCTCAGGCCCCGGCTTTCCGCCCGGATAGCCTGCGTGAATCGAGTCGAGCGTCACCACGCGATCGATGCGCGCCCAATTCTCGGGGTTGCGCAGAATCTGCCGGATCGCACCGTAGCCCGCGCTCCAACTCGACAGCGTCACCACCGGAAAGTGCCGCCGCGACACTTCTTCCGCCTGGCCGAGCAGCTTGCGAAACGCCTCCGGATCTCGGAACGGCTCCGCGTACACGGCCGAGCCTACGCCGATATTCACCGCAAGCACGGCGACGTTGAGCGATGCGCCGGCTTGTTCGGCGATCCAAGGCGTGCCGTGAAAGTGAATGGTGAGCGGAGTCACACGCCCAGGTCTGCGGGCCTTCGGAATCCACAGCGTCCCCACGTCGAGTTCGAACCGCTGTCCTGCCGGTTCAAACTGCTTCAGCCGCCCGTGCACGCGCGTGTGCTCCACCATGGGCGATGGATTCTGCTGCATCGCCGCCGTGAGGAGCGCGCTCCAAATGACAAGCGCCATCTATGCCGGCCGCGAGCCCACCAGCCGCGCCTCCACCCAAATCAGGACAATCAGAACGAACACGATCACCGTGCCAATCGCCGGAATCAGCATCACTGTCCGAATTCCCCACAAGTTCGCCAGGTATCCGAGCAGCCAAGGCGCCAGCAACCCGCCTCCGATCCCCAATGAGAGCAGCCCATTGAAGAAGCCCGGATGATAGTCGGGGAACCGGTGGCCGATGCGCTCCACAACGAGCGGATAAATCATCGCGAACCCACCACCGATCAGCAGCAGTCCGGTCCACGCGCCGAAAAGGTTGTTGGTCCCGGCGAGAATCAGGCACCCGAACAGCGCCGCCAGCGAACTCCCGGTGAGCAACTTGCCGTGGCCCACTCGCGGGATCAGCGCCTGCGCCGCTCCGCGCCCCACCAGCAGCGCCAGCCAGTATGCCGACAGCATCAGGATCGCGCGGTCTGGACTCACGCCCACCGTCTGCACCAGATAGATCGTAAGCCATCCAGCAATCGACCACTCGTTTCCCAACTGAAAGAACAGCAGCAGCGTGAACAGCACCGCTCCCGGACTTCGCACCTCGGCCCAAATCTCCCGCACCGGGCGCTCGGCATGCACTACCGGTTGCCCGAACGTGGCCTTGCGATACAGGCCTCCGGCGAATCCGGGAATCGCGGCGACCAACAGCAGCATGCTGCCCACCGTGTAGACGTAGAAGGTGCTCGAAACCAGCAGTGCCATCAGCAGGCATCCGATTCCGAACAACACCCCGGCCAGATTCACCGTCGACGCCGGATCCATGTCGTAGGCAGTCGAGATCGATTGAAACGCGGCATTGTTGAGCGTACCCGCGCAGATGCCCAGGAACGCGACTCCCGCGGCACGCCACCACCAATCCACAGGTGGACCCGCCAACGCCAGGCTAATGAACGCGGCCGCGGCGGCGAAGCATCCGCTCATCACCGTGATCCTGACGCCGCGCCGGCGCATGAGCGCTCTTCCCAACGGGATCGACAGCAGCAATCCCGCCGCTAGCGCGAGAAAGTAATGGCCCACCTCGCGGAAGTCGTCTCGCAAGTGATAGCCCCACGCCGGCAAAATCGCCCCGAGGAAACTCATCAGCATCCCGGAGAGGAAAAACACCGATAGCGAGTTGCGCGCAGACGGCGCATGCAGGGCCGGTGGTGGCGAGGCGAGGGGCACCTGGGGGGAGGACACAGTCGCGCCCACCCCGGTATTCTAGCAGCCCTTGACGAGGATTCCGCTGGCCGCGCGGTGCGCGATCTGGGCCCGAAGTCGAGGTGCGGTTGGGAACGGATGCCGGTCCATCTGGAGCGGTGAGCAATTCGGCATGTGGGCACAAACCCCTGCCGCCCAAAGGGTTGCACCGGCAAGGGGCCATCTGCTTCGTTCTGGCTCCTTCGAAATGGCGTCCCTGGCCACGCCTCCCATCTGGCGACATCCCTCGACAGGGGCGCTCGCAACGCGGCCCACGCGACTTTCGCCACGGGCTGCGAGCGCAGGCTTCCGAAATCAGGACCGTTTCCATGCCTACATTCCATTCCCGATATTTTGCACGTGTAAAGTCGTTGGTTCGCCACGGGTTGCCTTTGGCGCTGCAGTTGCACTACCGATGCCAAGCTCGTTTTGGTGTGAGTTGCCTCCTGTGAGGGTCCCGGATCAAACCGGGGCCCTCGCTTGTTCGTCCCCCTCCATTGCTACACTGGCGTTTCCAGGCCATGGTTGGCTCTCTGCGCCCTCGCCTCTACTCCCGTTGGATCTCTCGCTGGGAAGAACGGCTGGCGAACCTCGATCCGAACCGCGAACCGCGCCCGTTCGAGTGGGGGCTCGACTGGCTCGGCCTCGAACCGGCCAACGGACACAGCGCCGCTGCCCTTGCCGAGTTCTCTCGTGCCAACAGCCTGCGTTCCGGCGAATTCTTCTCTCACGCGACGCCTCGTGACTTCTCGCTCACGCAACACGCCGAGGGACAGACGCTCGAGTTCGCGAGTCCGGTGGAAACGCCATTTCCCGAGAACAATCGCGTCTACGCCGAGTACCTGCCCGCGCGCAATCACGATGGACGCGCCGTCCTGGTCATTCCGCAGTGGAACTCCGACGAGCGCAGCCACATCTCGCTGTGCCGCCTGCTCAACCGGTTCGGACTCAGCGCGCTCCGCCTGAGCAAGGCTTATCATCATCGCCGCAAGCCCGCCGGATCCCGCCGCGCCGATCTCCACGTTTCGAGCAATCTGGGGCTCACGATCCACGCCACCCGGCAATCGGTGCTGGATGCGCGGTGCTGTCTCGACTGGCTCTCCGCGCAGGGCTACCATCGGCTGGGAATTCTCGGCACCAGTCTCGGATCCTGCGTGGCGCTGCTCACCATGGCCCACGACCATCGCATCAAGACCGGTGTCTTCAACCACGTCTCGTTGAACTTCTCTGACGTGGTCTGGACCGGCGTCTCTTGCCGCCACGTTCGCGAGACGCTCGAGGGCAACGTCACGCAACAGGACCTGGTCCGGTACTGGAACGTGATCAGCCCCGCCGCGTACCTGAATCGCCTAGCTGGTCGCGGTTCGAATCACCTGCTCGTCTGGGGCGCCTACGACACCACCTTTCGCCCCGAGTACTCGCGCCAGGCCATCGAGGGCTTTCGCGCCAACCAGATCCCGCACCAGGTTTTCCGGCTACCGTGCGGCCACTACACCAACGCCAAATTCCCGTACAACTGGATGGACGGCTTGACCATGTCCCGCTTCCTGCGCCGCCACTCCTAGCGCGGGACTTGAAACATGCCGATTCCGACAATGGCAGTGGCCTTGCCGTGTAGGGCGGGCTTTAGCCAGCGCGGGACTTGAGTCCCGCTGCCGATTGGCGCGTCAGGGCCGGGGACTATGCCGAGTCCCACCATCCGCTGGGTCAAGACCGTGCAACCCCTCGCGTCGCAACCTCTGCGCAAGCCAGTACCGCGCCATTCCTTTTCCCCGAGCGGAGACTCCTTTTTTCTGTTGACAAAATCCGGCTCCTGTCGCAACATGAGGGTAATCACTGAGAAAGGAGGTGGTCCAAGGAAATATGGAATCAGGCAGTACTAACAGATCCGAGATGAGACCCACGCAGGAGGTGGCCGACTGCTGAGTCGGATCTCCTAACGTTCAAGGTTGCTACTTCAGTGAAGTGACCGCTGTTCTTGTGGACCGGTCAACTCTTGTTGTGACCTCGTAAGGATCGGAAGCCCCCGTGAGGCTGTCAGCCTCCGGGGGTTTTCTCTTTTCTCAGCAGGCCCGCGAAGGGTGCGAGCCACTGCCCAGGCACCGACGAGGGATAGCGCTCGATCCCCTCGAATCCCAGCCGGGCCGGATCGTGGTCCGGCAGCCAGGCGGTTCCGAAGATCCAGTCCCACACCGCCAGTGTCAATCCGAAGTTGCGGTTCACCGGACCGCATTCGGGGTGGTTGTGGTGCCAGGCGTGCATCTCCGGCGTATTCACCACGTACTTCCACCATCCGGCGTTCCAGTTCAGATTGGCATGCGCCAGATGCCCTCCGAACGTATTCACCACGCCGACCCAGAACATCGCCTCGCCGCTGATCCCAGAGATCGCCGCCGGAACGTAGAGCAGCGTGCGATAGACCACGATCTCGCCCCAGTGGATGCGCCAGTCGCCGATCCAGTCGAGCTCGACGATCGAGTGATGCACCTTGTGAAACTCCCACAGGGCGGGCACGCGGTGCAGCAGGTTGTGGATCAGCCACTGCAAAAAGTCGAGCACGAAGAACCACACGGCGATCTGCGTCCACAGCGGAGCGCCACGCATGATCTGCCACCGCGCCAGGCCCAAGTCGAATTTCGCGAGCAACCAAGCCGAGGAGATCCCGATCGCCATGCCGAGATACTCGGCGTTGAACACCAGGTAGAAGAGGTCGTTCCAAATCCCGCGGCGGAGCAAGCGCTGAGCCGGGCGGCGCGGCCAGATGCGCTCGGCCACGACGAACAAGAGCGACATGCCGGCCAGCCAAACGGGGTAGCGCAGCAACCATCCCATGCAGGCACGATAGCACCCCCCAGCCGGTTAAAATGCGAATGATAGGTGCATCGGAATGGATTGGTGGCGCGATCACTTCTCCGGAATGCTCGCCGACCTGTGGCGGTCGATCCTGCCGCCCGAGGAAACGGCGTCGGCCGCGGCTTTCGTCATCGAGGGGTGCGGCGTTGCCCCGGGGGCTTCGATCCTCGACGTTCCTTGCGGCGAGGGCAGGGTAGCGCTCGAATTGGGGCGGCGTGGATATCGGGTGCGCGGTGTGGACATTTCCGCCAACCTGCTCGCCACGGCTTCCGCGCGCGCGGCGGATGAAGGGCTCGCGGTCGAGTGGGTGCAAGGCGACATGCGCGAGATCGCGGGAAAGTTCGATGCCGTTTGCTGCCTCGGCGATAGCTTCGGCTATATGGATGAAGCCGGCAACGGCGCATTCTTGCGTGCGGTGCGGCAAGTTCTCGAGCCCGGAGCGCGATTCGCGCTCGAGATGAAGATGCTCGCCGAGGTGCTGTTCCCGCGCTTTCAGCCGCGCATGTCGGGTAAAGTTGGGGAGATGCAGGTGGAGTTGTTGCGAAGCTACGATCCGCGCACGGGGCGCATGGCCGTGGAGTATCGGATCGAACGCGCCGGTGAACGTGAGGTTCGGCATGCGTCCTATCGAATCTACTCGAGTTCCGATGTGTGCCGGATGCTCGATGCCGCCGGCTTCGGCGATATGAAGCTCGCCGATGCGATGGGCAACCATTTTGCGCTTGGCTCGGAGCGGCTGCGGCTCGTGGCGAGGGCACGCTAATGGAGATGTGTCGCGTGCTTCCCGTGCTCGCGCTGGCGGTGCTCGTGAGCGCTGCGCCGCAGGATTCCTGCAGCTTCGACGCTACCGTTCGGAACTCGGAGACAGGCGAGGTTCTTCCGAAGGCCGTGGTCGAGTTGTCGGGCCAACCGGGCAAGTCCTACCGCGCGGTTTCCGATGCTCAGGGAAGGGTGCGATTCGATGGGATTGTTGGTGGCAAGTACAACCTGCGAGTGCTGCGGCGGGGGTTTCTCCCGCGGCGTTACGATGCTGCGGAGCTTGGCTCGCAACAAAGCCGGCAGAGCGTAGACCTTCGATTGATTCCGCACGCCACCATCGCCGGAAAAGTGCTAGATCCTGAAGGCGAACCTGTGGAACGCGCCACCGTTCAGGCAATCCGCAAGGGCAAAGGCGGTCGCCTCGAAAGCTTAGGCCAAACGATGACCGATGATCGCGGCGAATTTCGCCTGATCGGGTTGCGCGCCGGCGAATACCTCATACATGCGACCAAGGATTGGGGCACGACGTGGGGCGCCGATCCCGTCGTCGAGCAGTCCAGTGTGACTCGGTTCCAGCCCACCTTTCATCCTTCCACCGCCCAAGCGGAACGGGCTGGTTGGTTGACAGTGGGGTCGGCGGGAAACTTGCGTGACATCGATGTGAAGCTACAGTCCGGCCGCGTCTACGAGTTGAAGGGCAAGGTGATTGGAGGAGAAGCCACGCCCGGCTCGGTTCGGCTTGCTCAGAGGAATGGAATCACGTACGAGAGGCTGTCAGCGAATATCGAGAAGGACCGGACGTTTGTCTTCCCTGGCGTCTTTCCGGGTTCCTACGAGTTGGTGGCACGCGTGGCGGGCGACGTGACAGCGGGAACGGATGTTGAGATGCCCGCTGCCGGCCTGTCCGCTCTGCTCTTACCCCTTCGGCCGAACGTCAAACTGCGTGCCCGGGTTCGAAGGCCCGACGGGAAGGTGGTGCCAGGCAAGGTCGTGCTCATCTTGGCTCTGCATGACGGCAGCGACCTCCTCCCGGCTCGCGCCACCGGAGATGGAACATTCGCTTTTTCGCGACTCACACCGGGAGTGTTTTCGCTTCACGTGAGCGCGCCCGCCGGCTACTGGCTGCAATCAGCTCGCATTGGCTCCCAAGCCGTCTCTTCGACGCCATTTGAACTCACCCACGACAGCGACCTCGACATCATCCTCGCCGAAGGCGCCGCCACTCCTCGTGGCACGGTCAAAACCGCGCGCGATGCTCCGGCCTTCGGGTCCACCGTGCTCCTCGTCCCGGAAGGAGCGGAAACTCGATCGATCCATGCCGCGGTAGACCTGGCCGGAAATTTCTCGATCCAAAGCATCGCGCCCGGATCCTACGCCCTGGTCGTCATCGACGACTACGAATACGGTATGGAAGAACGCCCCGGCTTCCTCGCGGCCTACGCGAACGCGAGCGAGAAGATCACCTTCCACGAAAGCGCCACCGAAACACGCGCCCTCAAACCCGAACGCGCGAGATAGCTACTGCTTGATGAACTCGAGGTCGAGCGTGATCTCCACCTCGTCCGCCACCACCGCCGCTGGACTCGAAGTCATCCCGAAATCGCGCCGGTTGATCCGCGTTACCGCCTGCGCGCCCATCCGCGTATCCCCACGCGAACCCTTCACCTCGCCACTGACGCCATCCACCTCTAGCACCACTTGCTTCGTCGTTCCGTGCATCGTGAGGTCGCCCGTGACCTTGAACTTCCCCGGACCCGCCGCTTCGAACTTCGTCGACTTGAACGTGACTTGCGGGAACTTTGCCGCGTCGAACCAGTCCGGACCCTTCAAGTCCGAATCGCGCTTGGCCTCGCGCGAGTTCACCGTTTCCACCGGGATCGCCGCTTCCACTTTCGATTCGCCTGGCTTCGCCGGATCGAACACGAGCATGCCGGCAACCTTGCCGAATTCGCCCCTGACGTTGGTGATCATCAGGTGCTTCACCTTGAACTGAACCGACGAGTGCGAGGAGTCGATTCGATACGTAGCCGCGGGCGCAAGCACGACGGCCAAGCCAAGAACTGCGAGGAACCTCATTCCTCGATCATACTCGTTGCCGCGGCGTCGCCCACCACCAGCCGGATCTGTCCGCGCGCTCCGGCCGGCACTTCCACATTCACCTGATAGCGCCCCGGTTGAAACGGCGCCAGACCTGCGGACAGCACATGCAGCTCCATGTCTCCTAGGAACGCGCGCACAGGAGCCACCACTCTCGGCAGCACCACCGCCGGATCAGCGCCAATGCCCGCGGGAACCGGAGGCTCCACCGCGCCGAGTCCCGTCGCGTAGATCTCCACGGCCGTGGCCGAAGTTCGCTTCCAGTCCACGATCTCAGGCAACGCCGGCACCCATTCCAGTTCCCGCACTTCGGTCTCCATACCCGCACGCCGAACCTGAATGCGCCAGCGGTCCACGTCGAGATACGGAAGTTGGATCACCACCCGCCCCGGCGAGACCGAGAAGATCGGCGCCGGGATTCCGTTCACCAGCACCTGCGTGCCCGCGAGATCGTTGGGCAGCGGCACGTTCATCGAGAACGCATCTCCCAGCGAGAGGTTCGCGCCATCGAGCGCGATCACGCCTCCCGGAGCCGCTTTGCCTGCACCCATGCCACGCAGGCGCGGAATCACCGCGTCGAAGTCTTCCACGCCCAAGCGGAAATCGAATCGCGTCACCGCGCCCGCGCGAACATCCTGCGGCGTCGCATCGGCCAGCGTTCTTCCGCCGCGCTCCAAGCGAATGCGGTAGCGATCCGGCGGAACATCCACCAGTCCGAAGAAGCCCGTGCCGTCAGTGGAGATGACGCGCGAGAAATCGCTGCCCGTGTCCGACGACACTCGCACCCTCACGCCATCTTTCCACCACTCTGGCCCTCCCGAGGCCACCACTGTTCCCGCGATGTGGCCGAAGCGCGGATTCTCTTTCCACTCGAACGGTGGCGGCATCGTCGGACCTTCGAAATAGGAGCCCATCTGGCGGAAGAACTCGGCGTTGCTCACCACTGGAAACCCTTGCGCATTGAGCCGGTTGGTGCTTGCGTAGCTGTAGAAGGCAACGCCCGGGACCGGCTTGCCATCGGCCCCTGGCTCGAGCGAACGCCGCGTTTGCGCGACCGAGTCGCGGATGTCGTTGAGATACGGCGCCACGCCTGGGATGTAGGCACGGCGAAACTGGCGCGCCTTGCCGAACGCGAGCCAGCGGTCGAGAAACTGCGCATTCCGCTTGTCGTCGAAGTAATGCATCGGCGTCGCCATGTCGATGATTCCTTCTTCCATCCACGCCACCCAATCCTGGAACACGGTTGCGTAGGCGTCCGACAGGCGGAATCCCGCATCGTTCAGCGGACCGTTGCCCCAACTGATCAGCGCTGCGCTCAGCTTCACCTTCGGCTTCTTCTCGATCGAGCGCAGATAGACCTGCCGCACGAGTTGCGTCACCTGTTTCCGCCGCCAATCGGACCACGCCGCATCGCGCGGAGCCGGCGTTGCCATCGTCTGTGTTTCGCGCCGGAATCGTTCGAGCGCCATCGGGTTGTACCCGCTCGACGCGGTGCCGGTTTGTTCGAAGTAGCGGATGTAGTCGAGGTGGATGCCGTCGATATCGTAGTGATTCAGCGGTTGGGTGATCACGTCCGCCAGGTACGCCTGCGCGCCCGGATGCCCCGGGTCCAGCCCGCCCTGCGGAACGCCGTTCGAGTTCACCTGGAGCCAGTAGTCGGCGCCGCGTGCCGCAGGACCATGCTTGTAGTGCAGGTGGTCCGGATTCAGCGGACCGGGTCCAGTGGGCGCCCACGAGGGATACACCACGAACCACGCGTGAACCTCGATTCCGCGGGCGTGCGCCTTCTCGATAAGGTATTGCAGCGAGTCGAATCCCGGTGCATAGGCGGGATCCTCGGCTGGCACCTCGCGCGTTTGCAGGTAATAGGAATCGGCGCGCCGGCGCACCTGCGCGAAGATCGCGTTGCAGTTGGCCCGAGCCACGTCGTCCACCATCGCGTCCACTTCCATGGGCGATTTGTATCCGTAGTGGAAAGCGTCAGCCCAGAAGATTCGATACTGTTGTGCGGCCAGCGGTAGCAGACTGGCGAGCGCAAGAAGAGCAATTCGCACTCGTTTCAACCCCTGGCCGGGCTCAGAAGCCCTCGAGCAGATGTCCCAGTTTTTCTTTCTTGGTGCTCAGGTAGCGAGCGGCGCGCGGAGCCTCGGGTTGGCATGGCACGCGTTCGCTCACTTGGACTCCGGCTCGTTCGAGAGCCTGGATCTTCTCTGGATTGTTCGAAAGCAGACGTACGGAGCGCACGCCGAAATATCGGAGGATTGCGCCCGGAAGTTCATAGTCGCGCAAGTCCGCCTCGAATCCCAATCTCTCGTTGGCCTCCACCGTGTCAGCGCCTCCATCCTGCAGTTCATAGGCGCGGATCTTGTTCAACAACCCGATCCCGCGGCCCTCTTTGTTCTCGTAGATTACCAGTCCGCGGCCCTCCTCCGCTACTCGCTCGAGCGCGAGTTCGAGTTGGGCCCGGCAATCGCAACGCAGGCTGTGGAAGACGTCGCCGGTCAGACACTGGGAGTGGATGCGCAGCAGCGGAGGCTTGCCGTCGAGCGCGCCCATGACCACTGCGATGGCTTCATCGGCCGGATCGGTGCCGGAGCGGAAGCCGAATATGCGAAAGTGCCCGAACTCGGTCGGAAAATCGGCCTCGGCGACTTTAGTGACGCTGAGGTTGGGGTTGGTCAAGGATACACTATTATAGCGGGCGCGCTCCGGCGCGTACCCCGTTCGATTCGACGCGAAATCGCATGGTGGAAGAGCGCCTGGTCGTCCTGCTGCTGAAGGTCGCTGTTGCCGCTTCGGTGGCCAGCGTCCTGGTGCGGTTCTCCGCCTTCAAGCGGACCCTGCTGCGTGAGGAACGCGCTCCGGGAGAGCAATTCCGCCTTGCCTTGGCGCTGGCGATCGTCTTCGGCGCGGGGGTCGCTGTTCGCGTGATTACACGTGGCTACAGTGCGGCCGACCTCGGTCTGGAAGGCGCATTCATCGCCGGAGTCGTCGGCGGCTATTTCCCCGGCCTGGTGACCGGGGTGCTCGTCTCGATCCCGGCCATGTTCAACCATGAGCTGCTCTCCATGCCCCTGTTCGCCGCCGTGGGCGTGCTCGGTGGACTCATCCGCGACGCTGCTCCCGAACCGGAAGAAGTCTACTCGCTGTCGCCTTTCTTCGACTTGGCCGTCTACCGGCTGTTCCGAAACTGGTCCGATCACCGGCGCGCCATGTTCCAGGTCTTCTTCCTGATGTCGATCATGCTCGTCGAGTTCCTCCGCTTCTGCGGCCACACCATTTTCAATCGCAACGAGACGATGCTGTTCACGGTCTACCCGGCCAAGGAGTCCACCGAGTGGCTCGCTCTGGCCGCCATCTGGATCAGCACCACGTTCGCGATCCTGCTCCCGATCAAGATTTGGGACAACGCCTGCGCCGAACAGAAGCTCGAAATGCAGGAGCGGCTCCTGCAACAGGCACGGCTCCGCGCACTGGCCGCCCAGATCAATCCGCATTTCCTGTTCAATACGCTCAATTCGATCGGGGCGCTCGTCCGCACCGATCCCGATTCGGCTCGCGTTGTCATCCACCGCCTGTCCAATATCCTCAGGCGGCTCATGCGCCGTCAAGACCACCTTTCCACGCTGAAAGAGGAACTTGCTTTTATCGACGACTACTTATCGATCGAGATCGTCCGCTTCGGAGACAAGCTCCGCTTCAAAAAGGAGATCGCTCCGGAAACCCTCGACGAGCACGTTCCAAGCATGCTCCTGCAGCCGGTGATCGAGAATTGTCTCAAGCATGGGCTTTCGCCCAAGGTGGAAGGTGGTACCATCTGTCTCCGCAGTTGGATCGAAGCCGGCCGCCTCAACCTGGTTGTGGAAGACGACGGGGTCGGCATACCCGAGGCAAACCTTGCTAAGCTGTTCGAACAAGGTATTGGAATCAGTAACGTGAACGAACGCCTGAAAGTACTGTTCGGCGCCGACTACAAGATGTGGGTCGATAGCAAGCCCGGCGAGGGGACCCGGACCGGCTTCGAGATCCCGTCGGCTGCCCATGAACCGGCCCGAGCCGTCAACGCTGCTTCCACCATGGCGAAGGCGTCGTCGTAACCGAGGAAAGTGAATGATTCAAACCCTTTTGAAGACCGTCGACACGCAGGTTGTGGAGCTCGGTGACGAGCGCCTGCCGCGTACCATCGCCACTGAGACCCGCCGCGTTTATGACGTGGTGGCCGGCGTTTATCCGCTGTCGACCTTTTTCTTTCACAGCAAGGCTCATGAAGCGGCGCTCGAAATGTCGGGCATCCAGAACGGCATGCGCGTGCTGGAAGTGGCGGTGGGTTCGGGCGAGATGTTTCGCAAGCTCGTGGCCGCCAATCCACGTGGCGAAACCGTCGGCGTCGACCTGTCTCCCAACATGGCGGCACGGACGCACCGGCTGGTGCGCCAGCGATTTCCCGGGGTTCGCAGCCACTGTCACGCTGTCGACGCGCGCTACCTTCCCTTCCGCGAAGGGGCCTTCGATGCCGTGGTTTGCTGCTATCTGCTCGAGTTACTGTCTCTCGATGACATCGCCGCCACCCTCAGCGAGGTGCATCGCGTGCTGCGCCACAAGGGGACGTTCACGCTGGTGCTGATCGGCCAGAACGCCGAGTTCTTCAACAACCTCTACAAGGTGGCCGGTTCGGTGTTGCCGGCGTTCTGGGGACGCCAGGTCGACGTGCGGGTGCCGCTGTGGATGCGCGAGACCGGGTTCCGCGTGCGCGCCGAACGAACCGTGAAGCAGTCCGGGTATCCCTCCCGCGTGCTCACCGCGGTGAAATAACTCTAATCAAAAGTTCGTACACGCGCCGCATTTTTCGCGCGTCTCAGCAGCCAGGAGACGCAAAGATGCAACGCTTGCTGATGACCATCGCACTTGCCGGCGTTCTACCGGCGGTTTCTTTCGCGCAGGGCTATCCGGGACGCTATCCCGGAGGTGGGCGCTACGAGCGCCGTGCGCCGGACCCCGTGGGCGTCGCGCTGCGTGACCTGCAGTCTATCGCTTCTCACTCCTACGTCGACCATCACGAGCGGAACCATTTCCGCCACGCGATCGATGACTTGTCGCGTTTCGAGTACCACGCGAGCCAGCGCCGGTTCGACCACTCCAAGCTGAGCAACGCGCTCGGCCATATGGAGCACTTGGCCAACGCTCATCAGATCCACCCGCGTGATCGCGACATCATCCGCGGCCATATGTCGCGCTTGTACCCGATGCTTCGCGGCGGCTACCGGTGGTAGATTTGGCCGGCCGCTCGAGATTGTACTACTATCCTTCAGTCTCTTCGCCGGCCGCGAAGATTTCAGGCCCAGCGTGTGGGGTAGGCTTCGGCATGCGCGGGACTCGAGTCCCGCCGGAGTGCGGCTGAGAAATGGCCCCGCGCCTTTGCGAGGCAGCCACGCTCGGTCGAGCCGGGTCGCCGAGTTGTGGCAGAGGTCGAGCCAAGCGTTCCCGCTGGTGGAAAGCCGCTCGAGAACACGAGCGATCAGCGCTCCATTTGCCCTCGCCCAGCGCACGGCAGGATCGGGCCGTTCGAGATCATGGGCGGCGTCTTCGCCCGCCGCGTCAAGGCCGCCGCCGCCGAATCGCTCCGCGTGAAGTGGAGGTGACGGACATCGACAGAATAGCCAAAACCGCAGCGCGAAAGCAATAGTCTTCGCGGTTGGAATCGTGTTCCAATACATCTATGCGACTCGCCGCCGCACTGCTCACGTTACCCCTGCTCGCCCAACAGCGAGCTCCGGGAAACGAGACGATTTCACGCGACCAACTCAAAGCCGATCTCTACTTTCTCGCCTCCGATGACATGCGGGGCCGCCTCACTGGATCGCCGGAATACGCGATGGCCGCCAAGTGGGTGCAGTCTCGATTCGAGCGGTTGGGCCTCGCACCGGTGGGAGGGAATCTGGTGCATCGCTTCGATCTGGTGCTGGCGCGGCTCGCTCGCGGCAATCGGTTCGAGGCCGGCGGACGCACGGGCAGGCTTCGCGAGGATTTCTATCCGCTCATCTTCAGTCCAGAGGCACGAGCCTCGGCGGAAGTTTTGTTCGTGGGCTTCGGTGTGAGCGATCCGCAGCTCGGTTGGGATGACTACAAAGATCGGAATGTGGCGAATGCCATTGTGCTGATGCTCGAAGGCGACCCCGGCGCCGACGATCCGAAGAGTCCCTTCGACGGCGTGGTGAATTCGGAGTGGGGCAATTCTCTGCGCAAAGCGATGGCCGCGCAGGAACGGGGTGCAGCGGGTGTATTGATCGTGAACGCAGGCCAGGCGAAGAAGGGCCTGGCGAGTTTCGCATCGGCGGCACGGACCTACTGGCCTGATAAACCGCAGCATCTCGAGCGCTACACTCTCGCCACATACGCAGACCGGATCCAAATACCCGTCGCTCAGATTTCGCCGGCCCTTGCCGAGCGCATCTTCGGCGGATCGCTCGCCGACCAAGCCATCAAGGCCGAATCGCAGGCGGCCGCAACGCAGTGGCTTCGCTCCTCCGCTCCCGTTACCCTGCAGACGGCCGTGGAACGGCAAATCGTGGAAGACCGCAATGTCATCGCCATGATCGAAGGAAGCGATTCCCGTTTGAAACAAGAAGCAGTGATCGTGTCGGCGCACTATGATCACAACGGAGCCGATGGCGCCCAGATCTACAACGGCGCCGACGACAATGGATCGGGCACGGTGGGCTTGCTCGAGATCGCCGAAGCGTATTCGCTCGCCGCGGCGCAAGGGCAGCGCCCAAAACGCACGGTGATCTTTGCCGCCTGGGGATCGGAGGAGCGTTGCTGCGGTCCGCTACTCGGCGCTTGGGAGTGGGTAGAGCATCCGGCCTGGCCGCTCGACAAAACCGTGGCCGTGCTCAACATGGACATGATCGGGCGCAGCGAGGAGGTTCTCGAAGGCGGCGGCACGCGCTTCAACGGATTGAAGCTGCAGACCGCCGCGTCGAACGCGAACTCGGTGAACATCATCGGATACAGCTACAGCCCGGACCTCAGCGCCGCCGTCGACAAAGCGAATCGCATGATCGATATGCGTCTCCTGCGCCGCTACGACAACAACCGCTCGAACCTGTTGCGCCGCAGCGATCAGTGGCCGTTTCTCAATCGTGGAGTTCCGGCCATCTGGTTCCACACTGGGCTCCATCCGGATTACCACACCGTGTATGACCGGCCCGAGCGCATCGACTACGCCAAGATGGAAAAGGTCGCGCGGCTGGTGCATCAGCTCAGTTGGGAACTCGCGAATGGCGACGGGCGTCCTCGCGCGGTGACTCGGCGCGAGATTCCGCAGGGCGAGCAATGATCCGGCTCTTGCGGAGGCTCGGTGAGATTGCGGGGCAGGCTTCAACCTGCGCGGGACTTCAGTCCCGCTGCCGAAACTGCGTGCCCAGTCCCGCCTTACGCGCTTCCGTTCCGCTGATCGCTTCGCTAGCGTTCGTTTCCCTCGCGCCCGCGGCCACCGCAATCCTCGAATGCACGGCGAGCTCGAACGCAGGTCCGCGGCACTCGTTTTTCTTTCGGACCTCAGTCGTCGACGCGTGGACCGTAGAGCGCGCCACTCTCTTTCTTCATGCGCGCGAGGGAGCAACTCCGAAGTCAGTCATGGTAGGCGTGCAGGCAGCACCATCCGGCTGGCGCGGCGCTGCCGCTCCGAAGCTGCAGCGCGCTGCGGTGGTGGCCGAACCGCAGGGCTGGATGCGAATCGATATCCCGAAAGACTTCGTCAATGGCATGATCGTCGACCCCAACCGCCAGTTGGTTGTGCAGATTCCCAAAGGCATCGAGGTCGACGGCAAGCAGCCTGGCTTGGTTTCGCCGTACCTGGTGGTGGAAGGCGCGGCCGCCACAAGGCAGGTCCGCGCGATCATCCGTTAGCTGATAGACTGTGCTTTTCCGACATCATGAAACACCTGTTACCCTGCTTCATCGCCACGTTGGCGCTGGCTCAAAACGCTCCCAAACTTCCGGCGCCGTATCACACGCCCTCCGCGGCGAACCCGCCGAAGGTCGTCGAGCAAGGAGATCGTCAACTGCACTTGCCCGCCGGGTTCTCGGCCGAGGTTTACGCGGAAGGATTTCAGAAGCCGCGCTACATGTTGCAACTCCCCGGCGGCACGGTACTCGTCACCGATAGCGTCGCCAAAGGCGGCGTCTTCGCCCTCACCGGCAAGGACAAGAAGCAACTGCTCACCGGCCTCGACCGGCCGTTCGGCATGGCGGTCGCCAAGGGATTCCTCTATGTAGCCGAGGCTGAGGGGGTGAAGCGCTACAAGCTCGATGCCAAGAAGCTCGAACTAGGAGCGGGCGAAGAGGTGGTCTCGCTCAAAGGCTACGGCAAAGGCCACTGGACGCGGTCGCTAGCCGTTGACGAGAAGGCGGGCAAGCTCTATGTCTCTGTCGGATCGGCTTCGAACATTGACGCCGGCGACCCCAAGAATCGCGCCGCCATCAACGCCTACAACCTCGATGGATCGGGTCACCAGATCCTCGCCGGCGGACTGCGCAATCCGGTCAGCATCCACTGGAATCCGCAAAGCCACAAGCTGTGGTCCACCGTGCAGGAACGCGACGGGCTCGGCGATGATTTGGTGCCGGACTTCTTCACCGAAGTCAAGCCGGGCGCATTCTATGGATGGCCCTTTGCCTATCTCGGTCCGAACGAAGAACCACGCCGCAAGGGCGAGGCGCCAGAACTGGTGAAGCAAACCATCGTGCCCGACGTGATTCTTCCCGCGCATGCGGCGGTGATGGACTTCACGTTCTACACCGGCAAGCAGTTCCCCGCCAAGTACCGCAACGGAGCCTTCCTCGCCTATCGCGGATCGTCGAATCGCGCCAAGCGCGTGGGCTACTCGGTCACGTTCGTGCCGTTCCAGGGCGGGCGTCCCGCCGGTGCTCCAGAGGAGTTCCTTACCGGCTGGATGATCGGCGAGGATTCGCGCGACGTGTGGGGCCGGCCAGTCGGGCTACTGCAGTTGGCCGACGGGAGCCTGCTGGTGAGCGAAGACGGAAACAACAGGATCTGGCGAATTCGTTTCAAGAGCTGATCAGGCGAATTCTCCTGCCCAAAGCTGGCGCAGGAAGTGCTCGATCGGCATCACTTCGATGCCTTCGCTCGTGCGCCGCGGCTCGCGCTCGAGGCAAACTACGATCTTCCTCTTCAGCGGCACTTCCTCGGCCAACGCGAGCAAGCCCTTGAAATCGCGCCGGCTCACCGCCGGGCGCGCCTTGACTTCGATGCCCACGCTCTCGCCAACCAGGAAGTCCACTTCCATCTGCGAAGTGCTTCGCCAGTATTGCAGCGGAACGTCGAGCTTGCGCCCGTAGTCGAGGTAGGCCCGCAGCTCGATGTAGATCTGATGCTCGAGCGCTTTCCCGAACGTCTCCGTGCCGGGCTCCACCACGCCCCGCTTGATCAGCGCGTTGGCCACTCCGACGTCGAACAGATAGAACTTCGCCGTCGCCACCGGCTTGCGCTTCAGCGTCTTTCGAAAGGGCTGGAGTTGGTGCGCGATCAACGTGTCGTCGAGCACTTCGAAATATTCGCGCACCAGTTTCGGCGGGACTTGGCAGTCATTGCCGATCTCGGTGAAGTTGATCTGCTCGCAGTTGGCGAGGCCCGCAACGGGAAGGAACCGCGAGAAGCTCTCGATCGAACGTACGGCGCCCTCTGCCCGCACTTCTTCCACAAGGTACGTGCCGATATACGAGTTCAGTTCCTCGTGTGGGTGTTCGGATTGGAAGATGAACGGCAGGCTGCCCCGGTTGAGGCGTTCCAACAGGTGCCCGTAGTCGAGCTCCGGACCCACGAGGGGATGCATACGCGACAGCCAGGCTCGCCCGGCCAACATGTTCGAAGCTCCCCGGCGCAGTTTGCGCGCGCTCGAGCCGGTGAAGACGAAGCGCAATTCGGGATCGCGATCAATCATCACTTGCGCCTCGTCGAGAAGCGCCGGGAGCCGTTGGACTTCATCAATCAGGACGAGCTTCTCATCGGGCCGGAGCCGCTCCCGGATCAACTCCGGATGCTTGGAGAGTTCACGGAAGACATTTGTTTCCAGTAGGTTATAGTAGCGCGCCCCGGGAAACGCTTGCCGAAGAAACGTGGTCTTTCCGACTTGCCTCGGGCCAAACAGGAAGAGCGACTTGTGTCGCAACGGCGCGTGCAGGTTCAGGCATCGCTGAAGTTTTGCCATCCAATCGCATCATATCATAATCTATATCCGTATCTATGCATAATTTCATGAAATTATGCATCTAGCTCATTCTTCAAGAGATCCTAGATCCGATTCAGGTACTCAGCCACCTTCGGAGCGATCTTCGCAGCCAGTTCCATGTTTTCCTGCCCGAGGTCAGACACCACGTAGCCCAGGTACTCTCGTGTCTCGAAACCGTTGATGGTGTAGTGCGAAACCCGTGCCTGGTAGAGACCTTGGCCGAACTCCTGCAGCACCGGAGCGAGTCCGGAGTTGGCATAGGTCTCTCCAGTCTGCTTCTGCGACAAGATGACCGAGATTTGTTTCACCGAATCGCGGAAGACAAAGTGGACGAAGCGCCGGTCTTTGTATCCACAGCGGTGCGCGAGCACCAAGTTGTAGTGAGCCGGAACCAGATCGCGGACGATCGGCTTCAGCGGCTCGAACTCGGGCCCGAGTTGCTGCTGCGGTTTCAATTGGTCGGGTTTCGGGTAGGCCTGCGGGTACTTGCGTGCCACGGCACAGTGCAGGTGATCCTGGAGCCCGGCGCGGAACAAGGGAGCCACACGGGCCGACACCTTCTGGATGAAGGTCTCCTGCTCGGCAGCGCTGACTTCATAGAGAACCGGATGCGTATCGTGCAGAGCATACCAAGCCGTGCCGGTGACCAAAGCGAGCGACGCGGCTACCAGCGCCCACTGCGGCATCGAGAACCACGAGCCACGAGACGGCGTGGCGCGGAGCCGTTCGCTGATTTGGACGCGCAACTCCGGCGGCATCATTTCCGTGCGGGCGGCGTCCCGAACGGCCGTTCGCATCCGGAGTTCGCCGGCGTACAACTCGGCGCACTGCGCACAGGTCTCGGTATGCTCGGTCATCGAGTGCGTGGTTTCCACCAGCAGTTCCCCGCTGACCCACGAATCGAGGTAGCGGCGAAACTGGCCGCAGTCTTTCTTGTCGAAGCGAATGACGTTCATGCGATTTGCCCCTCCACTCTGCGCTCTCCTTTCACCACCCCATAGGAGACGGCGGTCTCGGCCAGCAACTCTCGTAACAACTTCCGCCCTCGGCTGAGCCGCGACATCACGGTGCCGATGGGGATCTCGAGAATCCCGGCCACTTCTTTATAAGCGAACTCTTCCACGTCAGCCAGCAGCACCACGGAGCGAAAGTCGGCCGGGATGCGATCCAGCGCTGTCAGGATGTCCTTGTCGGTGATCTTGTCCGGCAGTGGCGCCGGGCCCGCCTGCGCGAACTCGAGCACATCCTCGCCGTCTTTGACGATCCTCGCGTTGAACCACTTGCGCCGAAAATGGTGCAGCGTATGAAACAGGATCTTGAACAGCCAGGCACGACAGTTGGTGCCGATCTCGAACTTGTCGAAGCTTTTCCAAGCCTGCATGTACACTTCCTGCACCACATCGCCGGCCCGGTCACGGTCACCGGTCAGCCGGCAAGCGGTTCGGAAGATGTCGTTCATGTGCGGCATAGCAGCTTCTTCGAAGTCTTCAATCCTGCGCGATGGGCGAAACAGCACATTCCACCTCTTTCAATGCGATGGCGCCGGGGCGAACGGGCGCCATCCAATGGTCTGAGTATACAAACCGCCGCGCCACCGGGATATTCCGGCCCCTGCAATCTATTTTCGCGGTCTGCGGGAATAGACGACCGCTGTGTCAGGATTCCCACACCGGAGCCCATGCGCTGGATCGATCTTGCCCTTGTCGCAGCCGCAGTTTACCTGATCGCCGGACTGCTGTTCGGAGTTGCGTTCGCCATCCGCGGCGCCGGCGCGATCGACCCCCAGGCTCACGGCGCGCCCTGGAGCTTTCGGCTGATCATCACGCCCGGCGTGGCCATCTTCTGGCCGCTGCTGCTGCGCCGTTGGCTGCGCGGGGAGTCCGGCGTGCCAATGGAGGCAAACGAACACCGGCGGGCCGCGCGGGTGCGTCCATGACCCGAAGGCTGCGCAGGCTCCACCGGATTGCGTGGTCACTTCTGGCCATCCTGATCCCGGCGATCCTAGCCGTGGCCCTGGCAGCCAGGCGTTGAGGAGGCGTGCGTGAGCGTTCAATACAAAGCCGTCTACTGGAATCGCGAAAAGAAGATCTATGACGCGGTGCTTGCCGGGTCGGTCGTCTGGTACCTGGCGCTGTTCGTAGGCATCGGCGCAATTCGCGATCCCAACGTTACCATCGAGACCCTACTCATCCGTGGCTTCGGAACGGCGGCGTTGCTTCTGCTCCACGTGATCCTCTGTATCGGTCCGCTGGCGCGGCTCGACGAACGATTCCTCCCTCTTCTTTACAACCGGCGACATCTCGGTGTCACGATGTTCCTGCTCGCGCTGGTGCACGGCGTGTTCTCGGTGGTACAGTTCCACGCTTTGGGAGATGAGAATCCGATCGTGAGCGTGTTCACGAGCAATGCACGATATGACTCATTACGCGGCTTTCCGTTCGAGACACTGGGCGCCATGGCGTTGGCCATTCTCTTCGTGATGGCCGCCACCAGTCATGACTTCTGGCTGCGGAATCTCACCGCGCCAGTCTGGAAAAGGCTGCACATGATGGTCTACTTGGCGTACGCGCTCCTGGTGGGGCACGTCGCCTTGGGGGCATTGCAGGACGAGACCAGTCCGCTGCTGGCGTCGATGCTGGCGGCCGGAGTTGCGCTGGTCGTTTCCCTGCACTTGGCAGCGGCGTTCCGGGAGAGGGCGAAGGACGAGGAAGCCGCTGGGCGGGACGAGTTCGTCGCCGCCTGCCCGGTGGACAGCATTCCCGAGAATCGCGCCGTAGTCGCTTGCATCGGCGGAGAGCGCGTTGCCATCTTCCGCCACCGCGGCCGCGTTTCCGCGATCTCGAACGTCTGCCAGCACCAGAACGGGCCGCTCGGCGAAGGCCGCATCATCGATGGCTGCATCACGTGCCCTTGGCATGGATATCAGTACCTGCCGGAAACGGGCGCATCCCCTCCGCCGTTCCAAGAAAAAGTGCCCGTGTTTGAAACAAGAATCGAAGACGGCGTGGTTTGGGTCAATCGCAGGCCCCTGCCGGGCGGAACGCGGGTGCCGCCCAGTCTCATCGAGGAACCCGAGGAGGTCCGCCGTGCATCGTGACAGGATCCGGTGGACGCTCCTCGTCTTGGTTGTCAACTGCTTGTTCGGAACGTTGGCGGCTCTGCTCTGGCTGGGGCAACACCCGCTGCCTGCCGCAGTGTTCGAATACGGGAAGCAGCGCGAGTGGACCGGCGTGGTAGAGATGCTTCCTTATCCTGCCCTGCGCTTCGGACCGGAACCGGAAGCATCTCATCTGCTGCTCGTAGCGCCGGGCAAGCACGGAGCTGACGACACGATGCGGCCGCTCGCCGGCAGGCAAGTGAAAATCACGGGTTCCCTGATCGAGCGCGAGGGGCGGCGGATGGCCGAGATCGTGGGCGAGCCCATCGCGCAAGGTGAGGCGCACGGGCCGCATGCCACCAAGCGCTGGCTCGGAGCGGCGCGACTCGAGGGGCAGATCGTCGACAGCAAGTGCTTTCTCGGCGTGATGAATCCGGGATCGGGCAAGGTTCACCGGAGCTGTGCCGTTCGATGTATCAGCGGCGGGGTTCCGCCCGTGCTCATCGTGCGGGACGGTATGGACTTCCTCTATGTTCTGCTGGCCGGGCCTCACGGCGAAGCACTCCGCAACGAAGTACTCGACTACGCCGCCGAACCTGTGTCGATCTCAGGGGGGCTGTTCACCACCGGAGGCGAATGGCTGGTACTGCATGCAGACCTCGCGACCATTCGCCGGGAATAACGCCGAGCCGTGCGGGATTTCCACGGCATGAAACACGGCAAGCTTTTCACCTACGCAAGTTGGGCCCTGCGCCTGATAGCTGCGGCAATCCTGATTCAGACTCTCTTCTTCAAATTCACTGGAGCCCGAGAGTCGGTCTACATATTCTCCACGCTGGGCGCCGAACCGTGGGGACGCATCGGAAGCGGCGTGGCGGAATTGATCGCTTCGATCCTGCTGCTGTGGCCGCGCACGGTGGTGTATGGCGCCGCGTTTTCGCTGGCGATCATCTCCGGCGCCATCTTCAGCCACTTGACCAAGCTCGGCATTGCTTTGCCTGACGTGGATGACCATGGCGAGTTGTTCGCGTTGGCGCTGGTGGTGTTTGTGTGCTCGGCGGCGACCCTCTTACTGCACCGGAACGAACTGCCTTTGTCTGGCGCCCGATAGACCGCGTCAAGCCGCCAACGCCGGGGACCCGGCCGAATCACTATGCGCGGCCAGATGTGAGATCGTTCGCTCATGGGAGCGTTCAGGTCCGCGCCACTGATGGCTGCGATGTTCAATCTCAGTGTTGCGGTCGAGAGCCAATTCGAGCGGTTGAAACTCGGGGCCTGGGGTTGAGCCGGCAACACGACTGCACTCCCGCGCAAGGCGGAGCCGGACCTGCTCCACAATCGGAGCGGCGCAAGACCGGCCGTTTTCCTCCGCGAAACATTCGAGCGACGGCCGCGGTCAACCGGTGACTTTGGGAAACCAGGGCGAGTAGCGTTGACTTTCAGGCCTCATCGACAGCTTGCCTGCTTTCACCCACGTCTCACCGCGCTCGGCAAGATGCGCGATCATCCGCTCGCGCCAGCGCTTCAGTTCCGGGGCGTGGGCGGTGGCACCAGCCAGGTCGGTGGTCTCGTTCGGATCCTTGGCCAAGTCGAACAACTGCTCCTCGCCGTCGCGCGCGTGAAAGATGTACTTCCAGCGGCCATCAGTGAGCGCGTTCCAGTGATTCGAGGCGTGGTAACAGATGTCGTGCTCGAGATCGATGAACTCGCGCCCCTTGCCCGTTGCGATTGTGCGCAGAAGGCTCTGTCCGTCGAGTTCCCGCTGTGTGGAAAGTCCAGCCGCGTCAAGCAGCGTTGGCAGCACGTCGCGCAACTCCACGGGATTGGCAAGGACCGAGCCGCGCTTTGCCGCGATGAGTCCCTGCGGCCAGCGTACGATCATCGGAACCCGCGCCGAGGCTTCGTAGGCGTAGCTCTTGCGCCACAGGTGATGGTCGCCGGTCATGTCGCCGTGATCGGAGAAGTAAACGATTAGGGTGCGTTCCAGTTGCCCGGTGCGTTCGAGCGTCTCGAGGATCCTCCCGATCTGCTCGTCGATGAACGTGATGGATCCGTAGTAGCCTTGCCGCGACTCGCGCACCTGCGCTTCTCCCAGGTCACCGCGCCAGGAGTCAAAGGTCTGATCGCTTCGGGCGACATTGCGCGAAGCCCACTTGCCCACCGCTGCTTTCGGGATCGCTGCTTCGCCATACTGACGCCACAGGCGCTCAGGAGGATCGTAGGGGCTGTGCGGGCGAGCGAACGACACCTTGAGGAAGAACGGCTGGCTGAAGCGATAGGTTTCGAGGAAGCGTCTGGCGACGTCGCCGGTCCACGCGGTGGGGTGAAGGTTCTCGGGCAGCGCGTAAGGACGCCCGCGAAAATCGTTCCAGCCGATACCGGTAGAGTCTGGATCGAGCGAGGGCGCCTGCGCATAGAACCAGCTTCGATAGTCGCTGCGGAAGTCCACTGACTCCGCGCGGCCGGACTCGTCGAGCAGCGCCTGGCGATAGCCATGTGCGTTGCGCTGCGGGGAGAAATGATTCTTGCCGATGCATGCGGTCCAGTAGCCGGCTTCGGAAAGCGCGCGAGCCTTCTCGAAGGGATATCGATCGGCTACGCGGCCGTATCCGAGCATGCCGTGACGCCAAGGCGAGAGTCCGGTGAGCAGCGCGGACCGAGCGGGCGTGCATGTCGGGGTCGATGAGTAGGCGTGGGCGAAGCGAGCGCCTTCGCGGGCCAGGCGATCGAGATTCGGGGTGCGGACCACTGGATGCCCCTCGCTGCCGAGGCAATCGCCGCGGTGCTGATCAGCCATGATCATGAGCAGGTTCGGCCGCTCACGCTGAGGCGCGTTCTGTGCGGCGCCCACCGCCGCTGTTCCGAAGCCTACGAAAGTGCGACGCGTCATTTCCCCAGTAGACCATACGCTGCCGTGACGATATGTTCAGCATGATTGAAATCTCCGGCGCAGCTGACATCCCACAAGGCGGTTCGGGAGCCGGTCTCCACGTGTTGTTGGTTGAGGATAGCGTGGTGAACCAACGAGTCGGCAAGCACTTGCTCGAAAGCGAAGGGTGCTCGGTTGCGATCGCAGCCAGCGGAGAGGAAGCCATCGAGTGTCTATGCGCAGGCGCGGAACACGGATTCGATCTTGTAGTGATGGATTACCACATGCCCGGGCTGAATGGCGCCGAGACTACGGCCCAAGTCCGTGCCTACGAGAAGGGCGCCATCCGGCGAATTCCGATCATCGGCGTATCGGCCACCGCCACCGTCGAGCAGCGCCATCAGTGCCGCATCTCGGGCATGGAAGACTGCCTTTCGAAACCTTACAACATTCGGCACCTACGGCGGATCTTGCATCACTTCTCGATCCGCAAGAGCCGAAGGTCCGTCACTTCATCTTCTGGAACAGACGCTCGTAAGCGTCCGTGACGGACGCCCACCCGTAGCGCTCGGCCACACGCGCGGTGGCGCGGCGGCGCAAGTCTTGTCGCTCGTCTTCGGTCATCGCCAGCACCTCGCGGAGCTTCTCCGCCAAGTTGTCATGGGTGAACGCCACCGCGGCTCCACCCGCCACTTCGGCGTTCTCGGGAGTGTCGAGGTAGAGCGTCAAGGCCCCGCGTCCCATAGACTCGATCAGCGCCGGATGGGTGCCACCGACTTCGGTGGCCTGAATATAGGCGAACGAGTGCGACGTCAATTCGCGATAGCCCTCGCCGTAGATGGCGCCCGGCATCACGATGCGCGGATCGGTGGTCTCGCGCACAGAGCGGATGTATTCGGCAGCGTAGGGCGCGTCTCCGATGAGCGCCAGCTTCATGTCCGATTCCACCTGCTCGAACGCTTGGCGCACCAGGAGCGCGTTGTTCTCCGGCTCCATGCGGCTGACGTAGAGGAAGTATCGGCCGGGTTCGAGCCCGAGTTGGGCGAGCGTGGCCGTGCCCTCGGCCTTGGCGGTGTCTGCGCCATACGGAATGAAGGTCGACGCCTTCCCGTAGCGCTCGCGATAGTAGGCGGCGATGTTCTCGGCGTCACTCACCACTTCATTTGGGCAGAAGGTGGAGAGCCACTCTCCCAGGCGATACCACGCGCGCCCAAGCACGTTCCACTTCTTTCGATTGCGCTCGAGCCCATCGACATTGAGCGCCACAGGAACGCCCGCCATCCGCGGCATCCATGTGAAGATCGCGTTGGCTGCGTTGCAGTAGAGAGCAACGTCAGGCCGGTGGAACAACAGGTGAAGCGTCGAGACAAACGTGTGCGCCACCGTGTCGAGATACTTGTGGCGGATCGTCGGCAGCGTCACCAAGTCAACGCCGCGATATCGCGGCTCGTCGCGTCGCTGCCGGCAGTAGACGGTAACTGAGTGGCCACGCGCCACCAGACGCGTGGCGAGTTCTTCGGCGAATGTCTCAAAGCCACCGTAGCGCGCCGGAATGCCCCGGGTGCCGACGATGGCGATACGCATCGGCCGCTAGCGGCGGGACGATCCCACCGGGCGCACGGGCAGTTGGCTGAGCTTGGTCTTGCCCGTCAGCTTCGGCCCGGGGAAACTCACCGGCTCATAGGCGAACCACTGCTCGATGTAGGCATCGTCGACCCGGCGCCGGGCCATGATCTTGCGCCGCTTTTCCATCGCTCCACGCCAGTGGGTGGCCAGATACGAGAACGCCTTCAGTGACGATCGCTCGCGCAGCACGCAACAACCCAGCACCACGAAGTCACGCAACGTGATGGAGAAGAAGTTCTTGCGATACACGCGCGGCGTGATGTTCTTGATCCGCATCAAGAAGCGGTTCTTCACCGAGTGCATGTTGATCTCGGCGGGCAGCGCGCGGCGCTTGCCGGGAACCACACTGCGCACATGGTAGCCGAGCGCCAGTGGCGTGTAGAGGCACTTCCACCCGAGCAACTGCGCACGCCAGGCCACATCGGCGTCTTCGCGGTAGACGAAGAAGTCGGGGTCGAAGAACTCGCCGTCGATGGCAATGTCTTCGATCATCTTGCGGCGGTAGAGCGCGGCCGCGGCCGTGGCGCCGAAGACGTATTCGTGGCTCCGGTAGTGGCCATTATCCACCTCGAGGCTGCCGCGATCGAGGTGGCGCAACATCGGGTTGAAGAAGATGCCAGTGGAATCAACGCGGTCCTCGTCAGGGATTTCGAAGTTCGACTTCAGCGTAAGCAGCTTGCCGCAGACTGTGCCGACCTTGCGATCGAGCTGCCCGGCTGCCACCAGTTCCGAGACGAAATTCTTGAGCAAGAGAACGTCCGGGTTCAGCGTCAACACCCACTCGCCACGCGAGAGCGCGATGGCTTGATTTTGGGCCGCGGCGAAGCCCGAGTTCTCCTGGTTGTAGACGATGCGGCAGCGGTGTTCGAAGTGCTCCAGGATGTCAGGCGTGCCATCGGTGGAGGCATTGTCGATGACGACGATCTCGAGGTCAGGATAGTCCTGATCGAGCACCGATTCGAGGCAGCGCCGGATGAAGCGTCCGCTGTTGTAGGTTACAACCGTGACCGATACGAGCCCGTTAGAAGCCATGCACTGAGGTCTTGTTTTGTTTTTTTCTACTTCTCCGCCGAGCCCCGATCAGCGCCGCGCGAGCCTTTCCACATCACCCGCATCACTAGCCTAAACACCCTGTATAAAGGTTGACCTGGACGAAAGCTTCCGAGGTTCCCCGTCACCAGGTTCCGGGCTACGACACCTACCAGAACCGCTACCGCCGTTGCCCTCAAACCCAGAGGACCAAAGTGCTTGGCGGCGTACCTTAAGAGGTTACCATACCAATACTCCTGTCTGATCCCTGACGTCAGTCCCCCCAGGGAATGACCTCCGTCATGGGCTGCCCGGACCGAAGGTTCCCATCTAACCGCGTAACCAGCCAGCCGTAAACGACTTAGAAAATCTACATCCTCGAACCAAAGGGGGTAGAACCTCTCATCGAAGCCGCCTACTCGTTCCCAGGCATCGCGGCGGAACAGGAGCAGGGCTCCGGCGGGTTGGTCTACCTCCTGGGGTACGGTCAGGTCTAGGTCGAGGGCGCGCCAGTATCGGTTCACGGGGTTCGATGGCCAGATCCGGTTCAGGCCAAGGCACTCGAAGATCAGGGAAAAGGGTGTCGGAAAGTGTCGGACCGAGAACCCCGTTTGGGGGGTATCGCGTGCGTCAACCAACATTCCGGCGGCAGCGCCGGTGCGGGGACTGGAGCAGGCGGCGGCGAGCGGATCCAGGGACGTGAGCAAGGCCGCGTCTGGGTTCAGGAGCAGAATCAGGTCCGCCGAGCAGGTCCTGACCCCAGCATTCACGGCGCCGGCGAAGCCAAGATTTTCCGGGTGGCGGAGGAGCTTCGCCTCGGGATAGCCCGCCACAACTTGGGCGGTGGAGTCGGATGGCGAGTTGTCCACCACCCATACTTCGTCCACGCGGCCACGCAGAGAGTCGAGGCATCGTCCCACCACAGCGGCGGACTCGTAGGTGACGATGATGGCTGCCGTGGTCACGCGCCGCCAAAGCGCGCCGTGCCGGGCGCGAAGCGCTTCCGCAACAGGAACCACAGGTTGTTGAAGCCGTCTCGCCAGGGATTGAGCTTGATCTCGCCCAGGCGCGACGAGTATTGGATGGAGATCTCACGGAAGCTGACGCGATTGCGGAGCGCTTCGATCTTGATCTCTTCGGAGAAAGCCATGCCATCGGACTCGAGCACCATGTCGCGCAGGATGGATCGGCGAAAGACCCACATGCCGGACTGCGAATCGCGCACCCACCTGAAGAACAGCAGGGACATGGCGAACGAGAGCACCCAGTTTCCGAACTTGTGCTTGAAGCTCATGGCGCGGCGGTCTTCCACCGGGAAGCGCGAGGCGTTGAGGAAGTCGCACTCGAGGTGCAGGAACGCTTCCAGCAGATACGAGATGGCGTCAGGCGGATAGCTGTGGTCGCCATCGAGCGTGATGAGGATGTCGCCAGTGGCTTGGCGGAATCCGGTCTTGTAAGCTCGGCCGTAACCGCGCACGTCTTCCCGGACCACGTGTGCGCCGAGCGATTGGGCGACATCCGAGGTCCGGTCAGTGGATCCGTTGTCGACAACGATGACTTGGTCGACGAAATCGGGGATCCGCCTGAGCACCCGCTCGATCCCCTGTTCTTCATTGAGGCAGGGGATGATGACGGTGATCTTCTGGCCCTTGTACAAACAAGATATTGTAGCCGCCGTCCGAGCAACCCGCTACCATGGGAGGCGAAGTGAAGCGTTTCTGCACCGAAGGGCCAGTCAAGCCCGACATTCATTACTTTCTCCCGCCACTCGAGCGCGTTGATCAGCGCGAGATCCTAGGCCTGATGGATGCGCAACGCTACTTCATCATGCACGCCCCGAGGCAGACGGGTAAGACTTCGGCGCTGCTGGCGCTGATGGTTGCGATCAATGAAACAGGCCGCTACAAAGCGCTCTACATCAACATCGAAGGCGCGCAAGCAAATCGGGATGACACCGCGGGTGCAATGCGCACGATCCTGTCGGTGATTGCCGATCGAGCGCTCAGATATCTGGCGGATCCCTACCCGGACCAGATCTTTGATGAAGTAGTGCGCCGCGGCAACGGCACAGATGCGCTGCGGCTCATGCTAACGCGTTGGTGCGCTCACTCGGAAAAGCCGATCGTGCTCTTGATCGATGAGATCGACGCGCTGGTGGGCGACAGTCTCATCTCCGTACTGCGCCAACTGCGGGCCGGATACGCCGACCGTCCGCAAGGTTTCCCCCAGAGCATAGTGTTGTGCGGGGTCCGCGACCTGCAAGATTACCGGATCCATGGGACCAGGGAGGTGATCACCGGAGGCAGCGCGTTCAACGTAAAGGCCGAATCGCTCCGCATCGGCGACTTCACGCCCGCCGACGTCCGCAAGCTCTACGAGCAACACACCGCGGAAACCGGGCAGCGCTTCGAGGAGCCAGTCTACGATCTCGTTTGGACCTACACTCAGGGTCAGCCATGGCTCGTGAATGCGCTGGCGGATCAAGCCTGCTTCCGCCTGGAGACCGATCGATCGAAACCGGTTACCGCGGCCCTGATCGAGCAGGCAAAAGAGAATCTCATCCTGAAGCGCGTGACGCATCTGGATCAGTTGACGGACAAGCTGAAAGAAGAACGCGTGCGCGCCGTGATTGAGCCCATTGTTGCTGCGGAGGACGAAACCGGACTCGAACTCGTCAACAGCGATCATGTTCGCTACGTCATCGACCTGGGGCTGATCCGGCGCGGACCCAATGGTCTCGAGATCTCCAACGGCATCTACAAAGAAGTGATTCCGCGCGAGCTGAATCACATGATGCAGGATGCGTTTCTCACGCGGGAGCGGCAAGCCTGGTATGTGCTGCCAGACGGACGGCTCGACATGAACAAAATGCTCGAGAACTTCCAGCAGTTCTACCGCGAGAACTCCGAGAGCTGGCTGGGACGCTACGAGTACAAAGAAGCCGGACCGCATTTGATCCTGCAGGCCTTCCTGCAGCGGATCGTCAACGGCGGCGGATCCATCGACCGCGAGTACGCATTGGGGCTGCATCGCACGGACTTGTTGGTGAAGTGGGCAGCGCAGCGATTCGTGATCGAAACGAAGGTGCTGCGGAAGTCGCTCGAGAAGACAGCGGAGTCGGGGCTGGTGCAGATTGCCGGCTACATGGACAAGACCGGCTGCGACAACGCGCATCTGGTGATCTTCGATCCGCGGAAAGAAATCAGTTGGGACGAGAAGGTCTACCGGCGACCGGGGTCTACGCCGGATGGTAAGTCAGTTACCATCTGGGGCATGTAGATCGCCGGGAATGTGCCGAATCGGCTACACAGCGCCGGCAGATCCCGGCGAAGGGCCGATCATTGACTCGCTCGACCAAGCGGCTGCGGCGCGGCTGGCGCTACCTGGCCGGGACCTGCTCCCGGATCGCCACAGTGGCCACAATATCGCGGCTACGGCATGGTGGCCAAAATGTCAACAAGATGGACACCGCGGTTCGGGCCACGCATCGACCCACAGGCGCCACGTGGCTGCCAGAGGGGAGCGATCGCAGCACGAAACCGGCAGTTGTCCTTGGCTCGCCTCGCCGCGCGAGTGGCGAGCTCGCTGGCTAAATAAGGTAGCGGGAACGACCCCGACGTTCTTGGCTCCATCAGCGTTAGACCGGGGGAATCCGGCGCAAACCTACCCGGGGGCCTGAATTCTACAAGTAGTGAGAGTCCTGATGCTACTATAGCGGGCTGCCCAATCGAACATTGAAGTTAATTAATGTCGTTGCGTTTTTTGTGTTTTGCGCTACTCTTCTTAGAGGTAGTCAGTGAATCTGCTGCCGACCGGTTGGCTGCCAAATCACCGTGCCGAACCTAGCATACTCGATGCCGATTCCAGCGAGCGATCTCGCTATCGACCCAGACACCGTGCTGTTGGCGATCACACAGGCCGCCGGCACCGGGAGCACTGCGCTGACTGCGCGCGCGGTACGGTCACTGATCGCATCCACGCAATCGATGCGTGGCGGTTGGCCTGCGGTGTGCACCCGGTTGCAGGCCGAATTGCGGACCAATCCGCGTCTGACGGCGCGTCAACTCGACGAGGCCTTCGGTTCCGAGCGGGTGGTGCGAGTGGCACTGAGTTCCGGTGTTCCCCTGCGGAGCATTCATTCGTTGCTGACCGAGGCGATTCCTCGCATCATACCCGTGGCGCTCGAAGACGAAGCCGGGCTCCTGTCATCGTTGGAAGCCGCATCCGCCACATCGATCGTTCCGTCCGAAGAGGGCCACGTCCGATGGCCTCTGTACGCTGCCGCGTCCCTTCTGTTGCTCGGGCTGGCTCTGTTGGCAGGCCGTCTCCTGCGCTGATCCATCCTGGCTTTCATTCCCTACGTTCCTGGAGAGCTAAATGCCGCTGAATCGCTATTCTTGTCTGCATTCTTTCTTGTTGGCCTTCGCGCTGACTTCGGTGCTCGCCGCCGACCAAGTCGTCATGAAAAACGGCGACAAAGTCTCGGGTGAGATCGTCAAGAAAGACGCCAAGGAACTCGTGATCAAGAGCGTCCACTTCGGTACGGTCACACTGCCGTGGGCCGAAGTCGCGAACGTGATTGCCGAGAAGCCGCTCAACGTGGTCTTGCCCGGCGGCCAAACCGTGCAAGGCACGCTCGCTACCGCCGGCGACAAAGTGGAGGTGGCGGTGAAGGATAACAAGCAAAGTGTCGCGCCGGCCGAGATCGTGGCGCTACGCAATGACGCCGAGCAAAAGGCCTACGAGCGGCTGTTGCATCCCGGCATCCTCGATGTGTGGGCTGGCGGAGCCACTATCGGATGGGCAGGAACCAGCGGCAACGCGCGCACGGGTACGTTCACCACGGGGCTCACCGCCGCCCGCGTTACGAATACCGACAAGGCCACCCTCTACTTCAACGCGATCCGCGCCAGCGCCACGGTGGACCAGAAGAACCGCCAGACGGCCCAGGCGGTCCGCGGCGGGTGGGGCTACAATCGCAACATCCATCCCAAGGTTTTCCTGAACGCGTTCAACGATTGGGAATATGACAAATTCCTTGCCCTCGACCTCCGGACGGTGTTCGGCGGCGGTCTCGGTGCGCACGTCTGGAAAACGGAGAGAGCCCGTCTCGACCTGCTGGGTGGTGCGGCGTGGAACCGCGAAAAGTTCGATCCGGCGCCCAAGCCCGCTTTCGCGCGGAACTCGGCCGAAGCTTATTGGGGCGATGACTTCAACTACAAGCTGAACAAGCGCACGAATTTCTTCCAGGCCTTCCGCATGTTCAACAACCTCTCGAACACCGGAGTCTATCGCCACAACGCCGACATCGGCGCCACCACGCAGGTGTTCAAGTGGCTCACCTGGAACATCGCGCTCAGCAATCGCTATCTGAGCAATCCAGTGCCGGGCCGCAAGAAGGACGATTTCCTGTACACCACGGGATTCGGGATTTCGTTCGCGCGGTAGGTCGCGTGCGGTACAATCCCCGCCATGAACGTCGTTCCTTCGCGGCGCGAGTTCCTGGCGGGGACTCCCTTACTCGCGGCTGCAACTGCACGGCCCCGTCCGAACATCGTCTTCATTGTTTCAGACGACCATCATTGGCAATGTCTGGGCGCCGCCGGCAATCCGAACATCCACACTCCCGCGCTCGATCGCCTGGCGGCGCGCGGCGTGAACTTCTCGAACGCCACCATCTCCTGTGCGCAGTGTTGTCCGAGTCGAGGCGTGCTCCTGAGCGGACTCGAGTCGTACCAGAGCGGGCTCGATAGCAACGGACACACGGCATTCCGAACGTTCCATGGCCAGACCATCGTGGAGCAGTTGCGCCGCTCCGGCTACCAGACCTCGCTCGTGGGAAAGTGGCACGTCGATCCGATGCCGCGCGAATGCGGATTCACCGAAGCGCCGTTGTGGCTGCGCGGAGGGGCGAGTGTCTATCGCGATCCGAAGTTGCGCTCCGGATTGGACGCGCGGGACGCGACGGTGCCGGGTCACATTACCGATCTCCTCACGGACGCTGCGGTGCATGTAATCGAAAGCGCGCGCCAACCGTACCTGCTGTGGCTCACCTATAACGCGCCGCACACGCCCTGGTACGCGGGTGAGAAGTACCTCGCGCCCTATCGCGGACGCAATCGCGAACTCGCGCCTCCTGCGCATCCGAAGCCGCCCGCCAGCGGTGACCGTGGCTTCGACTGGGAAACCTACTACGCCGTCATCAGCCATCTGGATGAAGGAGTGGGGCGCGTGGTCAATGCGGTGGAGAAGACGGGGCAGTGGGCGAACACGCTGGTGGTGTTCCTCGGCGACAACGGCTATCTGTGCGGCGCGAAGGGATTGCAAGGGAAGGTCCACCCGTGGGAGCCGTCGGTGCGCGTTCCCTTGATCTTGAGCGGCGGCTTGGTGCACAAGGCGGCCAGGAGTGACGCGATGGCCGCTTCGGTGGATCTGCCGGCGACTTTCCTGGACTACGCCGGCGTCAAGCCTTCCCATGCGCTTGCCGGGACCAGCCTGCGCTCCGTGCTCGCGGGCCACCGGTTCTCGCGCGATGCCGCGTTCGCCTCTTGGAACGATGGGCGACCCGAAGGCCTCGCCATCATGCAAGCTGTGGAGCCGTATCGGGCCGTGCGTACGCGATCGCTCAAGTATGTCTTATGGGAATCGCGGAAGCAGGCGTTGTTTGACCTCGCCGCCGATCCGCACGAAGATCGCGACCTTTCCGCCGATTCCGCGCATGCGACGGATTTGCGCAAGATGCGTTCGCGCTTGGAAGCGAGGATGAAGGCCACGGCCGACTCCGCGATCGCATGGCTGCGCTCGTGAGACGGCGGGGCCCATTGAGCGTCCTGGTGCTTCGGGCAGGCGGACTGAAAGTCCCGCCGCAGGCTGAAAGCCTGCCTCACGAGCCGATTGCCGTGAGTAGCGCGCCGACGGCGAGTTTCCGGAGGATCCCGCGCGGGCCGAAGTCTGCTCTGCAACTCCGCGAGAGCTTACTGCGGCCGCGGACCGCGCCGGATCCGATAGTCCTCAACGCCGCGCGTGGAAATCACACGGCACATCTCGAACAAACGCGACCTCGCTCTCATCCCGATGCGCTCGGCGAGATAGTAGCGGCTGGCGACTTCACCCGCCAACCCCGAGGCAGGGCAGCGTCACCGGCTTGCTGATCGCGCAAGTTGGTGGTGGTGATCAGCGCCTTGTTGTTGTTGTAGCGATACGTGATCAGAGACGTGACGGTGTCTTCCACCCAATCGCTCACGCGCGATGCGCGCCCAAGTCATCCAGCAGCAGAATCTCGCAATCGAGCGCGGTCTGGTAGGCTTCGCGCTGCGCCAGACCCGACGCCTTGTCGTAGCTGCCGCGGATGCGCTCGAGCAGGTCCTGGTAATCGAAGAAGACGCACTCGAATCCGCGCGCCATCAGTTTCTTCGCCACGGCCACCGCGAGATGCGTCTTGCCCGTGCCTGGATCGCCGATGAACATCAACCCCGGCCGTTCGAGCATCGGATACTCACGGGCGTAAGAATTGGCGATGGTCATCGCGTTCTGCAGCGCTTTGCTCGCGATCGGATTATCGGGCCGGGTGGTGAAGTTGTCGAAGGAAGCGTTGCGATAATGAGGCGGAATCTGCGCGCGCTCGGCGAGCGTCACCATGCGCTGCGCGTCGAGACAGTCGCAGCGTTCCACCGCGGAGATCCCGTCTTTGTCGACGTGCCTCCAGCCGGTGCCGCTACACTTGGCGCAGACTTCGGCTTCCACCATGATTCCAGCTTATTCGATTACCACCAACACGTCGTAGCGGCGCTGACTGAGGCCGCCTCCACGCGGATCGCGTCACCTTGGCGTGGGTGGCTTGCATCTCGTTTTGCATCTTCATCGCCTTCCACCACGATCACGCCTTGGCCCGCTTCCACCTGTTGACCAGCTTCCACCAGCAGTCGAATCACGCGGCCAGGCATCGGCGCCTCGATCTTCTGCTTGCCGCCTGCTCCGCCCGCGTCCGAACCTTCCTGCCACTCGCGCGGATCGGCCACCTTCACCGGAAACGCGTGCCCATCCACCTCCACCACCGTGCCTTGCCGGCCCACGTGAACGCGCGCGACGTAGCTCCTGCCGCCGAGCAACACGGACCAGACTCCCGGTTCGGTCTCGACGATGGCGAACGAGCCGTTGTCGTCTCCGGTGGTGAACGCGACCGAGCTCCCGTTCGGCGACAACTCTATTTCGCGTGTCTCTCCGTGAACCACCACACGGCGCTTCATCGCAGTTGCTCCGCTCTGCGTTCAGAAAGCCAGCGGCTCTTGGATGCCGGGGGGGGCACAGTGGAATTCTCCGAACGAGAGTGCCAGGCGGCCACCAGTGCCGCAACCAGCAAGTGCTCGCGTTCTGGTGCGGTTGGCGCGATTCTTCAACCAATCGTCGAGCATCCCTGTGTCGAGCGCTCCGGAGCGAAATCCTGTGCTGTCAAGAATTTCAGGAAGAACCGTGTTTGACTGGATCCCCAATATCCAGTATTCCTCGAAGGCCCTGAGTGCTCGTTCGATCGCCAACTCGCGCGTGGGAGCCCAGGCCACCAGCTTTGCCAGCAGCGGATCGTACTCCATCGGCACCGTCCACCCACTGTAGACACCCGAATCTACGCGAATGCCCGGACCCGATGGCTCAGCCAACTGCTCGATCTTTCCAGGAGAAGGAAGAAACTGGCGGTTCGGATCTTCCGCGCAGATGCGGCATTCGATCGCCGCGCCGCGCCATTGTACGTCTTGCTGCTGGATCGGCAATCGCTCACCCGCCGCGATGCGGAGTTGCCAAGCCAGGTCGATTCCCGTAACCAGTTCCGTTACAGGATGCTCCACCTGAAGTCTCGTGTTCATCTCGAGGAAATAGAAGTTACCCGATTGATCGGCCAGGAATTCGACGGTTCCCGCGTTGTAGTAGCCTGCGGCAAGTGCCGCGCGAACGGCTGCTTCCCCCATGCGAGCGCGCAGTTCCGGATACTTCGCCGAGAGCGGCGACGGGCACTCCTCCACCACCTTCTGATGGCGGCGCTGCAGCGAGCACTCGCGTTCGCCGAGATGGATCATGTGACCGTAGCGGTCGCCCAGCACCTGGATTTCGATGTGACGCGGACGCTCGATCAGCTTCTCGAGATAGACGGCGCCGCTCTTGAACGATCTCTCGGCTTCGCTCGATGCATCGCGAAACGCGGCTTCGAGATCCGCTTCGGCGTAGACGCGGCGCATGCCCTTGCCGCCTCCGCCAGCAGCCGCCTTGAGCATCACTGGATAGCCGATTGACGCAGCGACGCGGCGCGCTTCATCCGCAGTCTCGACGGGCGATTCCGTTCCTGGAACCACCGGCACGTTCGCCGACATCGCGACGCGGCGCGCTTCGGTCTTCAGTCCCATCGCGCGAATCGACGCTGCGCTCGGACCGATGAACACGATCCCTGCTTGCTCGCATGCCGCGGCGAAATCCGCATTCTCGCTCAGGAATCCATAGCCGGGATGAATGGCCGTGGCGCCTGTTGCCCGAGCCGCACCGAGGATGCGATCGAAGTTGAGGTAGCTCTCGGAAGACGCTGCCGGACCGATCGCCACTGCCTCATCCGCCATTCGAACGTGGAGTGCGGCGCGGTCTGCTTCCGAGAAGACGGCAATGCTGGGGATACCCGACTCGCGCAGGCCCCGCATCACCCGTACCGCGATCTCACCCCGATTGGCCACCAGGACCTTGGCGAACATGAAACCCCGATTGTAGCAACCCCGGCTGCGTGGTAGATTTGGGAAACGGAGACATTTTGCCCACTACTGACGGCATGAAAGGGTCGCTCAAGGAGCGCGGCATTCGACTGACGCGTCAGCGGCAGATCCTGCTCGACCTGATCGACAAGTCCGGCAAGCACCTCGACGCCGAGAGTCTGTACCAGTTGGCGCGCGCCGAGGATCCCAAAATCAACCGCGTCACCGTTTATCGGACGCTGAAGATGCTCAAGCAGGGCGGTTTGGTGGACGAACTCGACCTCATGCATCACGGCGGCGATCAGCATTACTACGAGACCCGCATGAAGCAGGAACACGCGCATGTCATCTGCTTGCGCTGCGGGAAAGTGGAAGAGTTCTTCGGTGAGCCGCTGCAGCGGCTGCGGCGTCAGATCGAGGATCATTTCGGTTTCCAGATTCTGCTGGCGCGAACCGAGATCGGCGGCTACTGCTCGCACTGCCAGGTGTTGCGGGCGCGAGAGATGTCGGAAGAGGGCATCGCGGAAGCACAGGAAGAGGCTCCGCGGCGCGTGCTGGCGCGCAAGAGCTAACGGATGGCTTTCCGGCAAACCTGCCGCACTCGCTTTGGAGTCGACTTGCAGGCCCCACACGGCGTGCTGGCGGTGAGCTGACCCATGCCGGAAACCGTATCCTCCGTTCTCAAACCCCCGGTCCTCATCGTGGTCAACCCCAGCGGACAACGCAGCCGCGTGGTGCTCAACCGCTTCCCCTTTCTCATTGGCCGCCAGACGGACAACCATCTCGTGCTGCGAGACAATCGCGTCTCGCGCGTCCATGCGCGGTTTGACCACTCACGCGGCAACTACACAATCGAAGATCTCAAGAGCCGGCACGGCACCTTCATCAACGGCAAGCAACTCGATGGCACTGCGACTCTCGAGCATGGCGACCAGATCACGTTCGGATTCGCCGACGGCTACACGCTGACTTTCCAGCACGAAGAGCGCGACATCACGCGCCTGGTGGACCAGGTGGCGGCCCCGGGTCTCAGCACGCACCTCGCCAAGCTGAAAGCGCTGGTGGAGGTGGCCCGCGCGCTGCACAGTTCACTTTCGATGCAGGAGGTGCTCGAGTCCATTGTCGACGCCGCGCTCGCCGTCACGACATCGGATCGCGGCTTCCTGTTCCTCCGCCGCGGCGACAAGCTGCAGCTCAAAGTGGCTCGGGATGCCGATAACAACCCGCTCTCGCAAGACGATCTTCAGGTTCCAGCGCAGATCATCTATCAAGCTCTCCAGAGCCGGCGCGACCTGCTCTCGATGAACTTCGATCCTCTTGCCGGACACGAAACCGACCGGTCTGTGGCGGCGCTCGAACTGCGTAGCGCCATCTGCATTCCGCTCGTGCAAGTGGGCACGGGCGAGATCCATCAGACGATCGTCTCCACCGCGGCCGACACGATCGGGCTCATTTACCTCGACTCGCGAGTCCAGGCCGCCGATCTTTCATCGGGCAACCAGGAGATTCTCCAAACGCTCGCGCTCGAAGCATCCACGGTGCTCGAGAATGCCCGCTTGCTCGAGCATGACCGCAACCGCAAGCGCATGGAAAGCGAGTTGCAGATCGCGCGGCACATCCAGCAGGATCTGCTCCCCGACAAGCTGCCGAACACGGGCTGGTTTCGCGCTGCGGCTTCGAGCCTTCCCTCAGAACTCGTCGGCGGAGACTACTTCGACGTGGTGCAACTCACTCCGGACTGCTGGAGTTTTCTGGTGGCTGACGTGAGTGGCAAGGGCGTGAGTTCCGCCTTGCTTGCGGCGTTGCTGCAAGGCACGTTCCTGCTTGCGCCCGATGAACCGGAGGCGATTCGGAGCCTCTTCGTGCGTCTCAACCGTTATCTCTACGAGCGCACCCAAGGCGAGAAGTACGCCACCATCTTTTACGCGGCCGTGCATCGGAATGGCGAGATGCATTGGTGCAATGCCGGCCACGGCTCACCATCGTTGGTGAACGATCGCGGCGAACTTCGGCCCATGGATCCGACTTCGCTTCCGGTGGGCATGCTCGAAGAGGCGGACTTCGAAGTCAAAACCACGCGCTTGGAAAATGGCGACAAGATCGTGATCTTCAGCGACGGCCTTTCCGAAGCGCAGAATCCCGCGGGCCAGTTCCTCGAACCGAGTCAACTGGAGCAACTGCTCGTAGCTCTGGCAGGCACGGGCAGCCTCGAGTTCCACCGCGGTGTGCTCGAGGCCGTGGCGGGATTCACTCAGGGCGCTCCGCAGCGAGACGATGTCACGTTGCTGGTGGTCGAGTATCTGCCTTCGTCTCTGCCACACTGATACTTCATGCAATCGCACGTAAGGGCTCTCGGCGTGTTGACCATCATCCACGCGTCATTGCTGTTCACCTTCGGCCTGACCGGGCTTCTGTTTTTCGGAGGGCTCGCCGCGTTTACCGAGCGGGAGTTGATTCCCATTGGAATGACCGTGCCCGTGCTGACGAGAGGGCTCGGTTTCGCACTCGGCCTCGGAACACTGATCTCGGTGTTCAAACTCGCCGCAGGGATCGGGCTGCTCTACTGGAAGCAATGGGCCCGGATCCTCGCCATCGTGGCCAGTGTCGCTGGAATCTGGGAGTTCCCGGTGGGAACACTTCTGGGCGGTTATGGTTTATGGGTGCTGACGAACAAAGAGGCCTCGGCGCTCTTCAAGCGTTGAGCAGCCCGGGAATCATCTTGCCGCCGTTGGCCAGCTTCACCGGACGCCCGATGACGGTGTGATATTCCTTGGCCGGATCCACACCCAGCATCGTGTAGAGCGTGTGCATCAGGTCTTCCGGCTCCACCGGATTGTCGGTGACTTCGGTAGCCGTCTTGTCGGTAGCGCCGATGACACGCCCGCCGGTGAGCCCCGCGCCGGCGAAGACGACTGACCAAGCCTTACAGTGATGGTCGCGCCCGGCGTCGCCATTCACCTTCGGCGTGCGGCCGAACTCTCCGGTGGTGATCACGAGCGTGGTGTCGAGCATGCCGCGCTGATCCAGGTCCTCGACGAGCGTGGCGAACGCGGGATCGAACTCCGGCAGTAGCACCTTCTTCATCGTGTTGAAGTTGTCGCCGTGCGTATCGTAGTTGAGCCAGCCCTTGGCGATGGTCACGAAACGCACGCCCGATTCGACTAGCCGCCGCGCCAGCAGCGCGCCTTGGCCCACTGGTGTGCGGCCGTAGCGCTCGCGAAGCTTGGCCGGCTCCTGTTCGATGTCGAACGCCTTCTTCGCCGCTGGTGAGCTCAGCAGATCGTAAGCGCGATGATAGAAGCCGTCGAGAGCTTTGAAGTCCGGGCTCGCTTCGATCGAGCGGAACTTTTTGTCCATCTGCTCCACCAGATGGCGGCGATTGCCAACGCGCTGCCAATCCACGTCCACGGGCAGCGTCAGATCCTTCACTTTGTATCCGGTGACGTTGGCGTCACCCGCGATGAAGGGATTGAATTCGCCACCGAGAAATCCCGCGCCGTAGGAAGGGAACGTGTAGGGCACGGCCACGTACGGTGGCATGCCGTTCTTCGGACCCAGTTCTTTGGAGATCACTGACCCGATGCTTGGGAACTCGATGGTCGGCAGTGGCAGGTATCCGGTAAGCAGGTAGTTGATGGCGCGCTCGTGGTTGATCTCGCGCGAACGCATCGAGCGCAAGATGGTGAGCTTGTCGGCGATCTTCGCCGTGCGCGGAAGATGCTCGCAAACTTGGATGCCCGGGACGGTCGTCGAGATCGGGTTGAACTCACCGCGATACTCTTTGGGCGCATCGGGCTTCATGTCGAACGTGTCCTGCTGGCCGCATCCGCCCGATTGCCAAAGCAGGATGATCGAAATGTCCTTCTTCGGTTTGGCTCCTTCGGCGGCGCGCAACAGGTTGGGCAAATTCAGGCCCAGCGCTCCCAGCGAGCCGATCTTCATGAAGTCGCGGCGTCCGAAAATGTCGGTTTGATTGGTGATTCGCATGGCCTGTCTCGCTAATGCCCTCGCCGTCAATGATTGTATAGGAACTCTTTGGAAGAAAGAAGGGCCCAAAACACGTCTTCCAAGCCCTTGCGTGCATCGCCCGCTTTGCGGACCGCCTCGGCCGCCAACTCGCGCTCGCCCGCGTCCGGAAATCGGCCAAGTGTACCCAAGTACAAATTCTCTGCGATTTGTTCCGGCCGGATCCCGGCTGCCAGCGCCTTGTGCAGAAGTCCAGCGGGTGACCCGATCTTTTGCTGCAGCGAGTCTCCGCTCACCAGGTGCAGCGCCTGGTTGAGTGTCGGAGTGTTCTTCCGCTCGCAGATCAACTGGCGCGATGGCCGGTCAAACACCTCGAGGAAGTACGACTCGATCTCGGGATCGGGCACCTGCATCGCCCGCGTTCCCGGATAGAGAGACTTGAACTTCTCGGGCACGCCGGTGGAAAGGCCGATGGAGTCGAGCAACTGCTCGGCGGCCAGCCGCTTCGGGTAGTAGCGCGAATATGCCATCGTGTCGTCTTTGTTGCCGGGCACTGGAATCGACGAGGTCTGGTAGGTGCGCGACGCCGTGATGCGCCGGATCAGATGATGCAAATCGTAGCCGTGATCGGCGAAGTCCCGCGCCAGTTCCGCGAGCAGCGGCTCGTTCGTCGGTGGATTGGTGGCGCGGAAGTCGTCCACCGGTTCCACCAGGCCGCGCCCGAGAAACTGCCGCCACATGCGATTGACGATGGCCCGTGCGAAGTAGGGATTGTTCTTCGTGGTCATCCAGTCGACGAGCAACTCGCGGCGGTCCGTGAGCGGAGCCTTCGCTTCGAGGTAAGGACCACCGAGAGCCTTGGGCGCGTAGGTCGCTTTTGTATCCGGATGTTGGAATTCGCGTTCGAAGTCGAGGTAGAGGATGCGCTCGTTGTTGCGCGGCCCGGCGCCTTTGTAGCGGACCTGCGAAAACACCGCCGCCATGCCGTTGAAGTCGTCGCGTGTCCACTTCTCGAGCGGATGGTTGTGGCAGCGCGCGCATTCGATGGATACACCGAGGAACAACTGGCTCGTCATCGCCGCCATGTCGAGTTCCTTGCGCATCAGCGGAAAGTAGCTGGTGGCCGCCGCTTCGTACATGTTGCCGCTCGACACCATCAACTGGCGCACGAACTGGTCATAGGGCAGGTTCTTGCGAAAGGCGTCATAGAGCCAGCGCGAGAACGTATAGGGTCCCTTGTTGTAGAGAAGCTGGCGGGTGTTGGAAAGATGGTCGCCCCAGTAGATGGCCCAGTAGTCGGCGTATTCCGGGCGCGTGAGCAGATCGCCGACGAGCTTGGCTCGCTTGTTCGCGGACTTGTCAGCGAGGAATTCACGAGCCTCGTCTGCGGTTGGGATGACGCCGATGATGTCGAGCGAAGCGCGGCGTAGGAACTCTTCCTCGGTTGCGGGGGCCGAGGGCGGAATCCGCAGCGCTTCGAGCTTCGCGCCGACGTGCTTGTCGATGAAGTTGTAGACTTCGAGCTTCGGCACCGTGCGATTCTCGAGCACTACTCCGATCTTGGTGGCCGCCACCACTCCAGGCGCGCGAGCGACGATGGCCGTCTCGCCGCCGCGCAGTGCGGTGAGCGTTCCAGATGGCGAGACGGAGGCGATCGAATCGTCGTTCGAGGTGAACTTGACGAGATGCGTCACGTCGCCTTCGGTGCCATCGGTGTAGCGTGCGGTCACGAGCAAGCGGCGTTTGGAGTCTTTGCCGAATATCAGGTTGTTCTCAGGCCAGATGCGAAGGCTCGCGATGCGGCGCTCTCCGGCGTGGCGCGGCGTTCCGGCTTTGATCCATGCCAGCAACGTGCCGTACTCGGGCGAGTCCGCACGCAGAACCTTTCCCCCACCGTGCTTCACCGCGAACGTAGGCTTGGCGAGCAAGAGGCTCTTCTCGGGCGCCGGCTTGTCGAGTCTGCGGCCGTCGTGCTTGTTGACGATCATTTCCCAGTCTTCGGCTGGTTCGTATCCGAACAGCGAAAGCTTGAAGCCGTTCTGGCCCTTGAGTGCCCCGTGGCACGAGCCACCGTTGCATCCGAGCTTGGTGAGGATCGGCAGTATGTCCGCCGCGAAACTCGGAGGCGCCGGCGCCGAAGCGCGTTGCACGAGCGCGATGGTGGTGGCTTGCCGGCCCGCGTAGCTGGCACGAATGACCGCCGCGCCATCGGAATGCGCAGTGACGGCGCCATCGCCCGCAACAGCCGCAACGGCGATTTGGTTCGAGTCGAAGCGCGCATCGGTGGTCACGTCCGCAGTTGCACCATCGGCATAGTGCGCGATCACCGACATGCGCTGGAGAGAACCCTTTCCGAACATCAGCGGGTTCTGCGGGCTCAAGGTGATCTTGACGGGAGCCGCCGCGAGCGCAATCGCTGCGGTGAGAATCGCGGATATGCTGGCGCGAAGCATACCTAAGATTCTATTCTCGACGAGCCCTTCTTTGGAAACGCGACGCCGTTGAGCGTCACGGCTCACGCGAGTGCCGGGAAAATTACCGCAGTACGAGATGGCCACGGAGATTCTCCCGGATTCCGGACACCGGCGCCTTGGTTTGTCGCCAAAGCAGACCGATGCCGTGTCGGCAGTGAGCGGCGCGCCCGATGAGACAAGCATGCCAGGTCAGATTCCCACCTATCGAGAATGGATGGACACCACCGCGGTCGCTTGGACCGTTCGCGGATTCAAACTGCGGGCTGTTGACGACGCGCTGAAGTCGTACTGGGATAGCGGCGAAAGCAAGGAGAAGCGAGGCACACTGCGCCGCGCTCTCGGCGAGTGGATCGGCGAGGTGGGTCCAAACTGGCGTTCGCACGAGCGCAACGTGAACGACATCGTGGCCTTGCTCCGCGGCACGCTGCAGGAGCAGGTTCAGTTCACGCCGGCGGACTTCACTGCCTTCCAGTATCAAGACGAGATGCGAGCGCTTCGCATGCAGAAAATCTTCAACGGCAAAGAGATTGTTTGGAAAGCGTTCAACGATACCACCGCCGGTTTGCGGAAAGCGCTCGAAGAGATGGAAGAGGTCAAGAAGGGGAATGACGGCAAGCTCGATCCGGACATGGCGCGGATGCGATCGCAACTCCAGAACCGCAACGATTTCCAGAACGGTAAGTGGAACGCCGCGCGTGGCGTGATCAACGGCATCGGCGGACCCGCCGCGGGAATACAGCGGCTCGTAGCGCAAGGAGCCGGCGCGGTGGCGGGCGAACAGACGCTCGGTGTGGCCGGTGCCAGCAGCGGCGCCAACGAGTTCAAGGAATTGATCACGCAACTGTTCGGCGGAGTGCACAGTCCCAAGGACATCAGCTTTCATTTATTGAAAGAGACCGGACTTGGCCTCGATGACATGGCGCGGTCCGTGGTGCCGCTGATCTCTTGTATTTCGAGCGGCGTGAGCATGGTGGTGTCGTGGATCCGCTTGGCCAAGGCTGTGTACCAACAGAGAGACGTCGGCAGCCAGAAGTCCTTCGTGAACTCGGGCGACATGGGCGAAGCTTTCGAGGCGCTCGAGCGGTTGCTGCTGCGCAAGGTCCACCAGGAGGAAGTTTCCGCGTCGATTCAGACGGCGGATTTCACGGCCCGCGCCGCCGCCTCTTGCGCCGACTTCGGGGTGATCTCGGGTTCGGTGATCGGCGTGGTGAGCTCGTTGTCGAAGCTGGTGCAGAAGCTCTATTTGCTTGGCCGCGAGTACTTCGAAACGCGCGCGGCGCGCACGCTACTCGCGCAGGGGATCATCGATTGCCGGCTGTTCAATGCGTATCCCTTGATGGGCGCCTACATGCTCGCGTGCTCGGACTTGAGTGAGATCATCGTGATGACGCGAGCCGAGCAGATCAAACAGGGCGTGCTGTTCGGCGCCGAAGGATGGATGGATGACGTCGAGTACATCAAGAAGAAACACATCGATCCCATCATGAAGGCCGCCGCGTCGCTGATGAACTCATCGCCGTTCTTCATTCCGGACATGCCCCTGCATACGGCTTACAATCCGGATTTCTTCAACAAGTTCGGACAGCGCGATGGCAAGTTCCGGCTGTGCTTCAACGCGGTGCGGTTGGCGTCCGCTGCGACGTAAGGCTACAACGGCAGCGACGCCTTCAATTCCACTTTCTTGCCGGCCTTCTTGTCTTCGAGGATGATCTTGCCGTCCTCGTGGCGCACATCGTCCACCTTCGTGAACCCTTCGGGTACCTCGGTGAGGAACATCGCGAACCGCGTGCCGATCTTCGATTTCGCGGGAAGCCAGCGAAACGCCGGCATTCCGAACAGGTTGCCCATCTCGATCGTCTCGCGGTGGGAAACGTCATAAGGTTGCGTGCCGAATTCGAGTCCGCGCGCCAGTGCTCCGCTCGACGGATAGTTCATCCACTCCTGCAGCCACGGATACTCGGCGCGGCGCCACAGATATCCGATCAGCAAGCGCTTGTCCGGGCGCAGGGCAGTGACGTAGACCAACCGGCGATCCGTATCCATCAAACATCCGGTGTGATCCATTGAATTCGGATTCGCCGGAACGGTGCGTGTGCTACGCATCGTGCCGTCCATCTGCGGCGCTACCGGATAAACGAACTCGCGCCCACTCGTGAGCGTGTGGCGAGGTTGGTTGTTGTGCGGCCGCACTTGGCAGCGGCCGACGGACGCATCCACTACTGTCTTCTCCGGCGTCAAGAACGGAGCGCCGATGGTTCCGTGCTCGGCCCAGTTCGCAGGCCGGTCGAATCCGAGAAGGTTCTCGAGTTCGCTATCGACGTAGATCACCTGCTCGCCGTCGGCCAACTCCACCTGCCGCGTGAACACCTCCTGCATGATCGGTAGCGTGGCGCGGAACTTGATCTTCGTCACGCCGCCTTCCTTTGTCGCACTCACGCGCTCCCACGGCTGGCGATGCGCTTCGCCGTGGCCCTGGTACCCGGCTGCTTGCTCTTCCTTCGAGGTGGGCCCGAACCCGTCTACGCAGACGAAGTGCCCGATGCTATCGCCGAACCGCGCGTCGCCACCCGTTTCGCGCGCCATCCGGATCGGGTTCCACAATGGATTCATCTTCTCGGTGCCGCTCTTGAGCATCAGGCTGGCGAACGCACCGCCCTTGTTCAGAATCTGCAGTTCGATCCGGTCATTCTCGAGCGCCGTGGCCGGGCGCCCTTCGAAGTCCACTGCGCGCTGCGCGAATGCAACGGCCGCTGAGAGAACAGGAATGGATAGAACAAGAATGGTGGGAAATGTTCGCATGTCAGTAGAACCTCAAATTGTCCAGTTCGAGCCAGCCCTGCGTGCCGGGCGGCCTCGCGATCTCGAACGCCAGCGCCTGCAGGTCCGCTTTGGTGGCGGGAAGCGGCACTCTCACGCGGACCCACTCGGGTCCGGCCGAGAACTGCTGTCGCGGATAGCCGCCCGTTCGCCGCACGTCTCTGCGTTGAAACACGACTCCGTACTGCCCATCGCCGCGCGCATCGAATTCGATGCCCTCGAACCGGCTTGCGTCCACGGGCTCCACCGCGCCTTTGCTCAGTGGAAACACCACTTGGGCGACGGGCCTGCGCTTTTCACTCATCGTGGCTTGGATCGTGAGCGCATGATTGCCCGGCGAGCGCAGCGTGCGCGTGAAGATCATCTTGGTGTGGTCATGGCCCGAATCCGTGGCGTTGACGCGCAGCGTGTCGAGGCGCGTGCGCTCGCCTTCCATGTCGTCGATGAGGGCGGTCGCCGGCAGCGCCGGGATCGGCGTCGTGGAGTCGTTCCCGATCACCTTCGCGAGCTTCTCGCGGTCCACCTCGACGCCGCCCTTCCAGACGCGACGCACCTGTTCGATGTCGCGAATGCGTTCGTGCGGACGGCCCTCCACCAGCACGAGGTCAGCCAATAGGCCCGGCGCGATGGCGCCGCGCTCGCCTTCCACGTGCAGCGTCTTCGCGCTCGTTTGGGTGGCCGCGCGAATCGCCGCGAGCGGCTCCATGCCGGCTTCCACCATCAACTCCAGCTCGCGCAATGAGGAATACCCGTGGATCGTGCCGACGACGCCGGCATCGGTGCCCGAAGCAATCGCCACGCCAGCGTCGCGCATTGCCGTAAGGTTCTTCGTGAGGTTGTGCCACCGTCTCTCGCGCGCACCCGTAAGCCGCGGCTCGGAACGTTCGCGCCAGAGCCGCAGAGCCGAAGGCTCGAGAATCGAAGCGAACAATGCAGGCTCGGCCCAGCGCTTGATCTCATACACGGCTAGCGTCGATACATAAGCTGTGCCACTCTTCCGGAACAACTCCGCGGTTTCGGCATCCACCGGTTGATCACTGATCCCGTGGACCATCGCACCCACTCCGGCGCGCGCGGCGATCCTGGCTCGCTCGAGCGTCACAGTGTGTGTCATTACTTCCATGGCCTCGGGCTTGGCCAGCTTCACGATTTCGGTGAGCGCGTCTTCCTCCATGTTGGTCATGTCGTGTCCGCTGCCGTATCGCCAACCATCGGTGAAGACTTTGATCGCGTCGGGCCGGTAGGGCAGCAGCCGCTTCATCGCGGCTCGTGCGTCGGCCGGCGTCAGCACTTCGAGGCTGAAGAAGTCGCCGCGACCGGCCTCCGCGCCGTGGCCTCCTGGAGTGGTGATGCGAGCGGCGAAATGAATTCGCGGTCCGGCTATGATGCCGTCGCGCAGTAGCCTCCGCATCGGCTCGAAGGTTTCCGGGTACGTGCCGTAGTCGACCACCGATGTCACGCCGCAATAGAGGTACGCCGCGAGCACCTTGCCCCAGTCGCCCAGCCAACCGTCGACCGCGGAGTAGGGCAGATGCGTGTGCAGATCGAACAGGCCGGGCAAGAGCGTATGGCCTTCGGCCTTCACAATCGTTGCGTCCGAGGGAATCTCCACAGATGGCCCCACGGCAACAATGCGATCGCCACGAATCAGCACCGTCGCCTTTGCCGGCGCTGCGCCCCTGCCATCGATCACCAGCGCTCCGGTGATCGCCGTCACTTGCGCGTACGCCAACGCCGACGCGGCTATCGCAAGGGCTGGCGTTCGCATTAGGACAAATGATAGCGTAGACCTGCTATGGCCGCTTCGTTCTTGTTCGCCTTCGCCGTGATCTCGGCGGACCTCACGGGGGTTCGCCCCGGACCGGTTCGTGTGACACCCGCGGCCGAAGCGGTGCGGGTGGATTGGGCCGATGATCGCGGCCAGCCGTGGACCGCGGAGTTCTCTCTCGATCCGAAGAAGCCGCTGATCTCCGCGATTTCGCAGGCCGGCGCAGTGGTGCTCGATCGCGCGCAGCCTTACTACACGGTCGAGACCGGAAAACGGCGCGGCGGGTGGGATCAGTTCTTCGACTATCCGCCCAGCCATCCCGACGGCACGCGGCGCTTTCAGGCGCAGTTTACGCCGGCCGCACTGAAGGCGCGCACGAAAGGCGACCGTGTGGAAGTTCGCGTGGAAGGGCTGCAACTCGGGATCTTTTCGGGCGCCATCGTCTACACATTTTTCCCGGGAAGCCGGTTGGTGCAACAGGAGGCGAGCGTCTCCACGCAGGAGCCCGACACTGCATTCTTCTACGACGCCGGAATCCAGTGGGCCGCCGAGTCTGACCGCAAGCCCGGCAACACCATGCAAACGCGGGTGGCTTGGTATGACCAGGAGAATCACCTGCAGACGAAGATGCTGAACTTCTTCGCCAGTGAGCGCCAGCCATTCGCGGTGCGATATCGCACGCTCTCGGCGGCCACGGCGAATGGCTCGGTGGCGGTGTTCCCTTCGCCGCATCAGTACTTCATGCCCCGCGACTTCACGAGCAATCTCGCGCATCTGTGGGCGCGCTCGTTCCGCGGCACGGCGGCACTCGGCATTCGCCAGCTCCCCGACGAGAACTGGATCTTCTATCCGTGGATGAATGCGCCGCCGGGCAGCGAGCAACATTTGTCGATGTTTTTGGTTTTGTCGCGGGACCAGCCTGCGGTGGTGCTCGAGGAGGTGTTGCGCTACACCAATCGTGATCGTTTCCCGCGCCTGCCGGGTTACCGCACGCTTGCCTCGCACTGGCATCTTGCCTACACGGTGCAAGCGATGGAGTACGGCGACGCGTGGGTTCCGCCTTTCAAACCGGTGCTGAAGGACATGGGAATCGACGCCGCGCTCATCGCCGACTTCCACGGCGACGGCCATCCCGCCGACAAGACAGATCTGCGGTTGAAGGAGCTCGATGCGTACTATCGCGTGGCCAAGGCGCAGTCTGACGGAGACTTTTTGATCATCCCGGGCGAGGAAGCGAACGCTCACTTCGGCGGCCACTGGATCCTTTCGTTTCCGAAGCCCGTGCTCTGGTTCATGTCGCGCGCCGAGGGACAGCCGTTCGAAGAGCAGCACCCGAAGTACGGAAAGGTCTATCGCACGGGAAACTCGGCAGACATGCTCGAGTTGATCAAGCGCGAGAACGGCATCGCCTACACCGCGCATCCGCGCACGAAAGGCTCGCTCGGCTACCCCGACAAGTACAAGGACAGCGAGTTTTTCCGCGATCCACACTTTCTCGGTGCAGGCTGGAAACAAATGCCAGCGAATTTGTCGACTCCCAGAATGGGCCTGCGCGCGCTCAATCTAGTGGACGACCTAGCCAACTGGGGATTTCGCAAGCGGCTGATTCCCGAAGTGGACATGTTCCAGCTCGACTCGACTCACGAGCTCTATGCGCACATGAACGCGGCGTATGTGAAGATCGATGCGCTGCCCAAGTGGGACGACTACGGGAAGATGCTCGAGGCGCTTGGCCGTGGAGACTACTTTGCTTCAACGGGTGAGGTTCACTTGCCTGAAGTGAAGTTCGCGCCGGTCGGCAGGGTAGAGGCGAAGGTGCGATGGACGCTGCCGCTGGCCCAGGCAGTGGTCATCTCGGGAGACGGCACAACAGTGAAGCGCGAGGCCGTTCCTCTCGACGCCACGCGCGCTTTCGGAGAACAGACCTTCCAGTGGAGCGCGGCCAATCCCGGCGCGAAGTGGATCCGGCTCGAGGTTTGGGACGTGGCCGGAAACGGCGCGTTCACGACCCCGAACTGGTATGGTCCGAAATGATCTTCCACCCGGACTTCGTCTTGCGCCACACCAGCGTGAATCGGCCGCCGGTGTCGCCGCCGGCTTGCTGTGGGCGCTTCAACGCGAATCGACCCAACACGAACGCGTGGTCTTTGCCGAGCATCTTCACTTCGAGCTCGGAGAATGCGACGGTGCCCATGTTGTCGCGAGTTGGATAGCGCTTGATGTAGTTGGCGAGCACCTGATCGTACCCGCGCGTTACATTGGACCCGACGAACAACGTGTCGGGCGAGCGCTCGTAGCTTTCCATGAAGCTCTTCACGTCTCCCCGATTCCAAGCCGCTTCCTGGCGCGACATCTCCGCGCGAATGGCGGCTTCGTCTTTGCTTTGCGCCCAGAGAGCGCCGGTTGCCAGCACCAACGCGAGTTTCATAATGTAAGGGCCCATGAGTGCTCTCATTGCCGTACCTCGAGTTTCGCTGCGGAGCGGGTTTCTGATTCCGCGCCCAGCGCGTCAAATCCCACCAGCCTAGCAGAGTGCCAGCCATTCGAAGCCCATTTGTCTGGCGTTGCGCTGAGGATGATTTGGACACTCTCTTCACTGCCGGGTCCCATCATATTTCGGCTTCGGAGCGGTTCGGCCAACGCGAGATATTTCAGAATCGCGTAGACGTCACCTTCGATTGGCGAATTGCGGTCAAAGTTCTGCGTCCGAAAGCGGAGACGCGCACCGCGATGCGTCAGTTCCCAACACAGGTACGCACTGCAATCGACAGCACGTTCGAAGGCGGCATACTGACCCTGCGGAACGTCGAGGTCGAGGACCAGCTCAACCAGCGGATCCTCGTTCCGCGCGAACTCTCGTACCTGCAGTTGGCTCGTGTGAGCGGTTGCTTTCCAGTCGACCGTGCGGGCGCTTTCGCCGTGCTGGTAGGGCCGGATGCGGTAGAAGTCATGCGACCGGCCGCGCGCCATTACGGCGATCTCGCCTTCGAGCGTTCCCAGTAGTTGCTCGAAGCCGGGT
>JAXLQL010000023.1:0-138562 GCA_046331625.1 Bryobacteraceae bacterium | reverse complement strand
AAGAGTATCGGGTGGAGTACGTGGCTGATCGCGTGCGAACGCTCGGAATGTCGTGGCTCGGGCTCACACTCGAATGCACGCGCTGCCACGATCACAAGTACGATCCGCTGACACAGCGCGATCACTATCGGCTATTCGCGTTCTTCAACAGCGTTCCCGAATTGGGCGAAGACGGTCGCGTGGCGAACGCGGTGCCGATGATTCCGGCGCCGACGCGCGACCAGCAGAAGAAGCTCGGCGAGATCGAGGGTGCGATCGCGCGATTGTCGGAGCGCATGGCGGGGCGGGAGCAATCGTGGAAGTGGAACGGCCAGGCGGTTGACGCTTCGAGCACGGTCCCCGGCGGCGCTGTGTGGCGTCTCGAATGCGAGAAGGCGGAGACCGGCTACGAGTTGCAGGAGGGAATCGAAGGTAAGGCATGCGTGTCGAGGGGCAAACCCGAAATGCCGCCAGTGCCGATTTCGAAGCGCGGGGCTACGACGTTCGCGATGTGGTTGAACCCAGCCGAAGGCGACACCGACGCTCCGCTGCTTTCGGCGATCGACTATGCGCGCAATCCGGCTGCGACCACGTATGGCAACGGGATCGAATTGCGGTTGGTGGGCGGCGAGATCGAGTTTCGTTTTGGGCAGCGATTCCCGGCTTATTCGATCCGGGTGCGCAGCGAGGGCGCGAAAATCGCGAGCGGCGAGTGGCGGCACGTGGCGCTGGCTTATGTAGGCTCCGGCGGCAAGCCGGCCAATCGCATGCACGCAGCCTGGGTAAGGGTTTGGGTAGATGGGCACGAGTTGCCCATGACGGTGATTCACGATGGTGCGCAGATTCCCGACGAGAAGTCTGACAAGCCATCGTCCACCAAGTTCCGGCTCGGCTGGGACAACCACCCCGGCAACGACGTGACGCGTTTCCATGGGCGACTCGATTCAATAGGCGTGTGGTCGCGGCGGCTGAACGCCGATGAGCTTCGCGGCATGTTCGGCGGCGCGGGTTTGCGCTACGCGGCCGCGCGCATGATCGAGGGCAAGGCAACGGCAGCCGAGCAGAGATGGCTGCGAGAAGCGGGACTGCGCGCGCACGACCCGGCATATGAAGAGGCGGCAGCGCAGCGCGAGAAGCTCGAAGCCGAGTGGCTTTCGTTGCGGCGTGAGATCCCGACCGCAATGGTGATGCAAGACATGCCCACGCCGCGACCTGCGTTTGTGTTGGCGAGAGGCCAATATAACCAGCCGGGCGAGAAAGTGGAACCCGGCGTTCCCGAAGCCCTGCTGGGCGCTTGGCCGGAGGGGGCTCCGAAGAATCGCCTCGGCCTGGCGAAGTGGCTGACGAAACCGGACCATCCGTTGACGGCGCGCGTGGTGGTAAACCGTTTCTGGCAACAATTGTTTGGGCAGGGTTTGGTGAAGACGAGCGAGAACTTCGGCGTGCAAGGCTCGCCGCCATCGAATCCAGAGGTGCTCGATTGGCTCGCTCGCGAGTTCGTCGACTCGGGGTGGAACGTAAAGGCGTTGATGCGGCGCATGGTGCTCTCGGCAACCTACCGGCAAGACTCGGCCGCGCCTCTAGAACTGATCGCGCGCGATCCCGAGAATGCGCTGTTGGCACGGGGACCGCGGTTCCGGCTTCCGGCTGAGGTGATCCGGGATCAGGCGCTCACCATCGCGGGGCTCATGAAGCATCGGGTCGGCGGAGAAAGCGTCTTCCCGTATCAGCCGGCGGGGCTCTACAACGGCATCGTAGTAGCGGCGGATTATCCGGGAACCTCCTGGACCGACAGCCGCGGCGATGATCTGTACCGGCGGAGTCTCTATACGTTCTGGAAGCGCACGGTGCCGCATCCGACGATGACGGTGTTCGATGCGCCGGATCGCGAGTTCTGCATCGTGCGCCGGTCCACCACGAACACACCGCTGCAAGCCTTGACTCTGTTGAACGATCCGATATTCGTCGAGGCAGCGCGAAGGTTCGCTGAGCGCGCAATCGCAGAGGGCGGGCGTGCGCCGGAGTCGCGGCTTGCATATGCATTCCAACTGGCGACGGGCCGCGCGCCCGACAGCGCAGAGATGCGGACGCTCGGCAAGGTGCTCGAGCAGCAGATGGCGGCTTATGCGGCGAACGAAGATGCGGCGCGGAAGCTGATCGGCGTGGGCGCTTCGCCACGCAATGACTCGATCGCGGTGAGCGAACTCGCGGCGTACACGGCGGTGATGAACATGATCCTGAATTTGGACGAAGTGGTGACGAAGGGATGACCATGTACTCACGAAGAGAACTCTTGGCGCGGACCGGGTACGGCTTGGGCGTGGCTGCGCTGGGCTCGCTCTTGAACGGCCCAGCGAAAGCCGCAACGGCATTTCCGAACTTCGCACCGCGAGCCAAGCGCGTCATCTTTCTGCACCAGTCCGGTGGACCCTCGCACCTCGACCTGCTCGACTACAAGCCCGCGTTGAAAGGCCGGTTTGACCAGGATATTCCGCCCTCGATTTTCGGCGGCCAACGTATCACGGGCATGGTGGCGCATCAGGACCGCTTTCCCATCGTGCCGACCATGTACCCGTTCCGGCAGTACGGCGATTGCGGCCGCTGGTTGAGTGAGCTCCTGCCGCACATGGGTAAAGTGGCGGACAAGATCTGCGTGCTGAAGTCGCTGAACACGGAAGCCATCAATCACGATCCGGCGATTACGTTTATTCAGACCGGCAGCCAGTTGCCGGGCCGGCCGTGCCTGGGATCGTGGGTGGACTATGGCTTGGGAAGCGCGAACGCGAATCTGCCAGCGTTTGTGGTGCTGAATTCGCTGCCTTCGAACGGCATGCCCGATCAAGGCTTGCTGGCGCGGTTGTGGGGCTCAGGGTTCCTGCCGAGCCGGCATCAGGGCGTGCAGTTTCGCTCGGGCGGAGATCCCGTGCTGCATCTCTCGAACCCGCCGGGCGTCACGCGCGAGAGCCGGCGCAGCCAACTCGATGGGCTGGCCGAGTTGAACCAGCGCCTGCATGACAAGGTGGGGGATCCGGAAATTGAAACGCGGATCGCGCAGTATGAGATGGCTTTCCGGATGCAGACGAGCGTTCCGGATCTAGTGGACACGTCAAAGGAGCCGCAGCACGTCTTCGATCTTTACGGCGAAGCGGCGCGCAAGCCCGGTACGTTCGCGGCGAATTGTCTGCTCGCGCGGCGGCTGGCCGAACGCGACGTGCGATTCATCCAGCTTTATCACCGCGGGTGGGATCATCATGGCGGGCTGACCGAGAAGTTGCCTCCACTGGCGCGCGATACCGATCAAGCTTCGGCGGGCCTGATCCAGGATCTCGAACAGCGCGGGCTGCTCAAAGACACGCTCGTGATTTGGGGCGGCGAGTTCGGGCGCACGGTGTACGGGCAAGGTCCGGTGAAGCCGGATTCCTACGGTCGCGATCATCATGGCCGCGTCTTTTCGATGTGGATGGCGGGTGGTGGAGTGAAGCAGGGCCACGAGCACGGAGCAAGCGACGATTTCGGATTCAATGTTGCCGAGAATGGCGTGCACATCCACGATCTGCAGGCGACAATCCTGCACCTGCTCGGGATCGATCATGAAAAGCTGACGTTCAAATTCCAGGGCCGGCAATTCCGGTTGACCGATGTAGCCGGGCGCGTGGTGAAAGAGCTTTTGGCGTGATACGGATTCTGTTGGTGTTGAGTGCGGCGGCTGCATTTGCCGCCACGTTCGAAGGCGATGTGCGCCCGGTGCTCGTTCGCTACTGTTTCACCTGTCACTCGACGGCGAAGCACGTCGGCGATCTGGATCTCGAACGCTTCCGCACGGAAGCCGACATCGCGAAAGACACGCGGCCGTGGCAGAAGATGGTGGAGCAGCTTTCGCTCGGCGAGATGCCGCCGAAGGCCATGCCGCAACCTGCCGCTGCCGAGCGCGCGAGTCTGATCTCGTGGGTGAACGGGGCGCTGGCGGTGGCGGCGCGAGCCAAGGCAGGCGATCCGGGTCCGGTGGTGTTGCGCAGGCTCGACAACGCTGAGTACACCTACACGGTGCGCGATTTGACAGGCGTTGCCACGCTCGATCCGGCGAAGGAGTTTCCGGCTGACGGCGCCGCGGGCGAAGGCTTCATGAACACAGGCAACGCGCTCTCGATGTCGCCCGCGCTGGTTTCGAAGTATCTCGATGCGGGCAAGGCGATCGCGAGCCACGCGATGTTGACTCCCACGGGAATTCGCTTCTCGGCCGCGGCATCGCGCCGCGACTGGACCGATGAACTGCTCGCCGAAATCCGCGCGTTCTATTCGCGCCACACCGAAGCGGGCGGCGTCGACACGGTGACGCAACAAGGCATCGCGCTCGATAAGAATCGAGGCGGAACGATTCCACTCAAACGATATTTGTCGGCTTCGCTCGAACTGCGAGACGCAGCGAGCGCCGAGCGCATCGCGACCGTTGCCAAGCGCCACTCGCTCAGCCCGAAGTACATGGCTACGCTCGTGGCGTTGCTCGCGGCCAACGGGAAGTCTCCAGTACTCGATGGAGTGCGCGCGAAGTGGCGCAAGGGCGATGTTGACGGCGCGGCGAAAGAAATCGAGCTGTGGCAGAACACGCTGTGGAAGTTCTCGAGCGTGGGGCATATCGGAAAGGTGGATGGTCCGAAGGCGTGGATGGAGCCAGTGACGCCGATTGTTGCCAAGCAGGACTTTCGCGTGAAGCTGCCCGCTGCCGACGGAGCCGACACTACTGTGTACCTGGCGGCGCACAATGCCGGAGACGGCGCCACCGGTGATGCGGTAGTGTGGCACGAGCCACGCATCGCAATTGCAGGCCGGGCTCCGATTCTGGCGCGCGATCTACGCGCTTTTCTATCGGAATTGAGCGCGCGGCGCGTGAAGGTGTTCGCCGCCACGGCGGCTTCATTGAACGCAGTGGCCGAGGGATCCAGGACCCCGAGCGACGACGCCACGAAGGCGTGGTTCGACTATTTGGGTGCGGGCGCACCGGCTGAGTACAAGCTCGCGCTGCTCGCCAAGAAGGTGGAAAAGTCGTCGAACTACGATTTCGTGCAGGGCTGGTCGGAAGGGCCGGTCACCCTGCTCGCCAATTCATCCGATCGGCATGTGCGTGTACCTGGGAACATGAAGCCGCACGGGGTGGCGATGCATCCTTCGCCTACGCATTATGCGGCGGCGGGTTGGCTCAGCCCGGTTGCGGCCACGGTGCGGGTGGAGTCGCGATTGCAGCGCGCGCATCCGGAATGCGGAAACGGGATCACATGGTCGCTCGAGATGCGGCGAGGAAGCACGCGGCAGCGGCTGGCCGAAGGCGAAGCGCGGAACGCGGCCGCGGTGACGGTGGGTCCGTTCGAGCGGGTGCAGGTGCAAGAGGGCGATCTGATATCGCTGTTGATCGGCCCGAGGGAAGCGAATCATTCGTGCGACCTCACCGATGTGGAGGTGAGGATCGACAAGTGGTCGCTGGCGGCGGATGTTTCCGGTAAGGTTCTCGCAGGGAACCCGAACGGCGTCTGGCGATTCTACTCCGAGCCTGTGACAGGGGAGGGAAGCGGCACCGTAATCCCCGCGGGGTCGCTGTTGGCGCGGTGGCAGTCGGCTGACGATGCCAGCGAGAAGCGGCGCTTGGCTGCGGCACTCGAAAAGTTGCTCACAGGACCCGCTCCCACGGCCCGAGACGCGACCCCGGATGCGGCGCTCTACCGGCAATTGGCTTCGCTCGCAGGACCGTTGTTCGCGGGCGTGAATGCGCCGGCTACGCGGGAGCCCGCAGATATTCGCGTGCAGGCTCCAGCAGTAACCGAGCTTCGACTGCCGGCGGACTTGGTTGTGAACAGCGAGTTCGTGACCACGGGAACCACCGTAGGCACTGTGCAACTGGAAGTGACCACGGCGAAACCGAGTGCACGCAGCGAGCTGTTGGTGGCTGGCACGGGAATCGGCGACGCCAAGGGCACGTGGAGCTCGAACAATCAGACCGTGTCGTACGCGATGCCAGTCATCGCCAATGAAGCGGCAGCGGGGCGCAAGCAGATGGAGGCGGCGTTCGAAGAGTTCCGGCGCGTGTTTCCCGCGTCGCTGTGCTACACGAAGATCGTTCCAGTGGACGAAGTGGTGACGCTCACGCTCTACCACCGCGAAGACACCCATCTCTCGCGCTTGATTCTGAATGACGCCGAGAAGGCAAAGCTTGACCGGCTGTGGGACGAACTGCACTACGTGAGTCGCGACGCGATCACGCTCGTGGACGCGTTCGAGCAACTGTGGCAGTACGCCACTCAGGACGCGGATCCATCGAAGTTCGAACCGCTGCGAAAGCCGATCATGGACCGGGCGGCGGCGTTCCGGAAGACATTGGCGGTGAGTGAACCGCGGCACGTGGATGCCGTTGTGGAGTTCGCCGGGCGTGCATACCGGCGGCGCGTGACAGCGGCGGAAGAACAGCAACTGCGGGGGCTCTACGCGCAACTTCGCAAGCAGGAGTTGCCGCACGAAGACGCGATCCGCCTGATGCTGGCGCGTGTGTTGGTGTCACCCGCGTTCCTGTACCGTACCGAGCAGACCAAGCCCGGCAAGCTCGCGACGCCAGTGAGCGGTGACGAGATCGCGAGCCGCCTCAGCTATTTTCTCTGGTCGTCGCAACCGGACGCGGAGCTCCGTGCCGCCGCGGAAGGCGGCAAGCTCGCAACGGCCGCGGGTGTGCGTGAACAGGCTCGGCGCATGGTGCGCGATGCGCGGGTGCGCAGGCTCGCCACCGAGTTCGGCGCGGCGTGGCTGCACATCTACGGCTTCGACACGCTGGATGAGAAGAGCGAGCGTCACTTCCCTGAATTCCGTGACCTGCGCGCGCCCATGTATGAGGAAGCGATCGAGTACCTGGCGGATCTGTTCCGCAACAACGGGTCCGTGCTGAGTCTCGTGAAATCCGATCACTCGTTCTTGAACGAGGCTCTAGCCAAGCACTATGGCATTCCGGGGGTGGCAGGCTCCGAGTTTCGCCGCGTGGATGGCGTCGCGAAGTACTCGCGCGGCGGCGTGCTGGGGCAAGGGGCGGTATTGGCCAAGCAAGCGGGGGCGTCGCGGACGAGCCCGATCTTGCGCGGCAATTGGTTGCTCGAGGTGATGCTTGGCGAAAAGCTCCCGCGTCCGCCGAAGGATGTTCCGCCGCTCCCCACGGAAGAAGGCCCGGAGCTATCGATGCGGGCGATGACGGAGCGGCACACGAAAGATCCACGCTGTTCGGGTTGCCACATACGTGTGGATCCATTCGGGTTCACGCTCGAGCGTTTCGACGCCGTTGGCAAGCTACGCGACAAGGACTTGGGCGGGCGGCCGATCGACGATCGCGCCACGGTGAAGGACGGAACGGTGATCGATGGCCTCGAGGGATTGAAGCAGTATGTGCTCGGCAAGGGCCGGCCGGCGTTTCTGCATCAATTCACGAAGAAGCTGCTCGGCTATGCGCTGGGCCGTGCCGTGGTGCTTTCCGACGAGCCGTTGCTGGCCGAGATCCAAACGCAACTCGCCGCCAACGAGTATCGCGTGGGCACCGCGATTGATATGATCGTGACGAGCCGCCAATTCCGCGAGATTCGAGGAAAAGACCATGAGCAAGAACACGAGTAGGCACGAGCTTTCGCGCCGCAGGATGCTGCGAGGCATGGGCGTCACCATGGCGCTGCCGTGGCTAGAGTCGGTTCCGGTGTGGGGTGACGAGCCACGCAAGGCCGCGGCCAGCACCGCTCCGGTGCGGCTGGCTGTGCTGTTTTCGGGCAACGGGTTCCACAGCAAGGAATGGTGGGCTCGTGGCGAAGGCAAGCAAATGGAACTCGGCAAGGTGCTCGAGCCGATGCTGCCGTTCCGCGAGAAGATGCTGTTCATCCGCGGGTTGTTCAACGCCGAGGCGCTCAAGGGGAACATCCACAGCTCACAGACGGGGAACCTGCTATCGGGCGCGCCGCTGGCATCGGGCGGCGAGATCCGGTCCGGTACGAGCATCGACCAACTGCTGGCGCAGAAATACGGCAACTCGACAAAAGTTCCGAGTCTTGTTTTGGGGTGCGAGAAGTCGAACCCGTCGGTGCACAAGAACTACTCGATGCTCTACAGCTCGCACATTTCGTGGAGCTCGCCGACAACGCCGACCCCGCTCGAGATCTATCCGGCGCTGGCGTTTGACCGGCTGTTCAAAGACGAAGCGAGCAAGGGCGATCAGAGCGTGCTCGATGCAGTGCTGGCTGACGCCGGGCAACTGCGTCGCAACATCAGCTCGGGCGATCAGCGCAAGCTCGACGAGTATCTCGACTCCGTTCGCGACGTGGAGCAAAGGATCGCCAACGCGGGCAAGAAGGGCGAACTGCAGGGATGGCGGCCCACTCTCGACAAGCCGAACATGCAGCGGCCGGCCGATGGCATCCCGCAGGACATCGCCGAGCATATGCGGCTGATGGCGGACATTCTGGTGCTCGGCTTCCAGACCGACACCACGCGCATCACCACGCTCAAGCTCAACAACGATCACAGCTCGCTGCGGTTTCCGAATCTCGGCGTGGATTACATGATCCACCATTTGCTCTCGCACTCGGATACGGCCGACTGGCTGAAGGTGAACCGCTTCTTCCTGGAACAGGTGGCCTACATCGCCGGGAAGCTCGATGCGATCCGCGAAGGCGACCGGAGTCTGCTCGACAACACGATGATGCTGTATTGTTCCAGCATGCTTACGGGCAATCACGAAGCTCGACAGTTGCCGGTGATCCTGGTGGGCGGCGCGGGTGGCCGCGTCAAGGGCGGGCGCGTGCTCGACTATCTCGAAAAGCCGGATCGCCAGATGTGCCGCTTGTTCCTTTCGATGATGGACAAGATGGAGCACCGTCCTGGCAAGTTCGGGGATGCGGAGAAGGCCCTCGACGAGGTGTAGCGGCGGTCCTCTCCGGGCGGCAAGCCCCCACATTTTGCGCCCTGCTGGCGCAGCCGTAACCGATTTGGATCCAGCCTTCTACCAGGCAAACCGCAACGCAAACTCGAACACCCGAGCCTTATTGCGCGTCGACGTCACCAACCCGCCCGTGTTCAAATTGATAGTCGAACTCGGGCTCGAGAACGACGTCGTATTGGTGATGTTGAATCCCTGCGCGCGAAACTCGGCGCTCTTCGATTCGGTGATCTTGAAGTTCTTGATCAGCGACATGTCGATCTGCATCAGCCGATCGCCCCGTAGCGTGTTGCGGGCGGCGTTTCCGTAAGTGAAGTTGGCCGGCAGCACGAACGCGTCGGTCGCATTGGGCGCGATCGCCTTGCACGCCGGATTCGCCGACACGTAGAACCAACAATTGAGATCATTCGGCTCCACTACGGGACCGATAGCGTCGGGCCGTTGCCCGCCTTGGCCGGTGTTTGCGCGGTCGCCGTTGATGCCTACCGAGTACGGCACGCCAGACTGGAACGTGTTGATGCCCTGCCACTGCCACCCGCCCAGGAAACGATTGGTCTTCATCCAAGGCAGTTCGAAGATGTAGCTTGACACGAAGTTGTGCGGAACGTCGAACGCGCACGGGCCCTTGTTGAGATTGTCCAGATAGTAGGCGGGCGAAGTTCCCTCCTCGGAGCCCGGCCCGTCGAGGCACTTTGACCACGTGTAGGAAACCAGGAACGAGTGATTGCGCGCGAACCGCTTCTCGGCCTTTGCCTGCAGGCTATGAAACGTCGTCGATCCGCCCCAGATCTTGTAGTCGAGCACACCCCACACCGGATACGGGCGGCGGCCCTGCACGTTACCCGCTCCAGGGAACGGAACGTTGTAGTTCGTGGAATGCTGTGTGCGCGTTCCCTTGTTCCCGACGTAACCCGCTTCGACGGCGAAGTTGCTGGCGAACTGGCGCTGCACCGTGAAGTTCCAGCTCTGTGTGTAGGTGGTGCGGTAGTCGGTGCCGCCGGTGGAAATCGCGGGCGTTGCATTGCGGTCCACCAGTGACTGGCCCAGGAAATAGTTGCTGAGGTTGCGGCTCGGTGTCAGCGTAGTGCGCGTAGGAACGTCGTTGTTGATCACCTGCAGAATGAGGAACGGCGGCGTTCGTACCTGGCCGAGCGTGATGTTCGAATCCGGATAGACGTAGAAGATGCCGTACGCCGAGCGCACCACCGTCTTCGTGCTGCCGAACGGACGCCACGCGAAGCCGATTCGCGGGGCTGCGTCGCGATAGCTCGGCGATCGAATCGACCACGGCAACCCTTTCTCTTCGCTCGTCTCGAGCAGTGGCCGGAACACGGGCCAGATCTGCCGCACGCCCGGCTGCACGTCGAGATCGGGTTCGCCGTTGCGGGTCGGGATGATCACCTTGCCGGTGGCGAAATCGAACGCGTTGGTCTGCCCGCGGATCCCGTTGAAGAACGAATTGAACTCCCAGCGCAAGCCGATGTTGATGGTGAGATCACGCGTGACGCGATAGTTGTCCTGACCGTAGAAGGCCCAGAAGTCGCCGGTGTTGCCGAAGATCTGGATCGGGAAGGCGCGCTGCACGCTGTTGGGATATCCCAGCAGGAAATCGGCAAAGGCGTTGCCCGAGTTCCCCGCCGAAAGAGGATTCTGCGTATAGCGCCCGTCGAAGTTGAAAATGCCCTGCGAAGCGTTGCCGTTGAGGAACGCGTGCGACTGGTGGCTCAACTGCGCTCCGAACTTGGTGTCGTGCTTGCCGTGGTTCCAACTGAGCGACGCGCGGTATTGATACGTGCGGATCCGGTTCGCCTTCGGCCGGTTGTCGGTGGAGCCCTCGATGGCGCGGTAGCCGGAAAGATTAATCATCGGATAGGCCGGCTGCAGGTTCGACACGCCGTCGAAGCCCGTGATCCCCGCGTCCTTCACCACGTCTTTGCCGTTGAAGTTGCTGGCGTTCAGAAAGTAGAAGAACATCCGGTAGTAGCTGTACGTCAGCTCACCCGTTAGGTTCGGCTTGAACGTGCGGTACCACGACAGGCCTACGTTCTGCGCGCGGCTCTTCAGCGGATATCCGCCGAGGCCAGGATACGCCGCCGGATCGCTCTCGGTGTTGTTCGAGTACGAGTAGCGCGATACCAGATTGTCGCGCTCGGAAATCCTCGGCGTGATCTTCACGTCGAACTTGTCGGAATCGAGCGCCAGGGCTGGCGAGTAGATGTAGCGCGTATCGCCCGAGTTGGGGGTCGGGAAGACGGGCAGAAAGTAGCGCGCTTGCGGAACCATGCGGCTTGCGGGAACGACGTTGCCGGGAAATTGCTCGCGCAGGAACTGATTCGCCACCGTGGCGTTTTCGCGCGTGGTCAGCGGATCGAACACGGGCCGGCCTCCGGCGAAGTTGCCTTGCAACTCGTTCACCGTCGGCACCACGTTGTTGAACACGGTGCCCTGGCGCGTGCGCCCGCCCTCGTAGTCGGCAAAGAAAAAGGTGTGGTTCTTCTTGATCGGCCCGCCCAACGTTGCGCCGAACTGATTCCGCTTCAGCGGCGTCTTCGAATTGGCGAAGAAGTTCCGCGCTTCGAGCTTCTGGTTGCGCAGGTACTCGTAGAAGCTCCCGTGGAACTGGTTGGTTCCGCTCTTGAGCGCGGCGTTGATCGTGGAAGGCAGCGCGTACTCGGCGCTCATGCCGCCTGCCTGGACCTTGAATTCCTCGAGCGCGTCAGTGGAGGGCGAGATCGAGGTGGCCCCCAACTCGTATTCGGTGATGTCGAACCCGTCGAGATACCATCCGCCCGCCAGCCGGCTGTTACCCGAGATGCGCAGTCCGATCCGCGTGGCGCGGATTCCCTGTCCGCCCGAAGTGATGTCGGAGCCGCCCGGTGTGAACACCACGCCCGGCGTCAGTTGCGCCAGTTGCCAGAAGGCGCGGCCGTTGAGCGGCATGTTCTGGATCGACTTGTTCTCGATTACCTGGCCCACCGTGGCCGAATCGGTGACGAGCAATGGAATGGTGGCCTCCACGGCTACGGTCTCCGACGTCGAGCCCAGCGCCAGCGTAAGGTCCACGCGCGCTTCCTGGTTCACCTGCAACACCACGCCGCGCACGGTGGTGAGCTTGAATCCTTGCGCCTCCGCGGTCACCGTGTAGTCGCCGATCGGCAGCAGCGAAATCGAGTACTCTCCTTCTTCGCTCGATTGCGCCGTGCGCTCCTGGCCCGTGGCTGTGTTCACTACCTTCACGCTCGCCCCGGGTACCACGGCGCCGGTTTGGTCCCTTACGGATCCGAGCATCCGCGCCGTCGACTGCTGGCCGAACGACACCCCAGCCCAAGCCCCCACCAAAAGAACGAACGAAGCGACTCTCATCGCCAAACTATAGCGTTATCCATACTCCGGGGTCAATGATCCTGGCCGCCGGTCCACTGATGGCCGAAAAAAAAGCCGCACCGGTTCCATTTGGTACCGGCACGGCTCAGGGTGACTCTTTGCTGGAGGCTTTCTCAGGCAGCGCTGGCTGCCAGGGCCTTCTCCGTCACCTTCTCCTCCGTGGAAAGCGCTCTGTGGATCGCGGCGATGCGGCTCGCGGCCGTGTCCGCTGGGGTCTCGACCGCCTTTGCGGACGCCGCGGAGGCTTGCGGCTCGCTGGTGTTCGCGCCGGCGGAGGCCTCAGCAACTGGGGCCGCTTGCTCCGCCGCAGCGGTGGCAGGCTGCTCCGGTTCGGCAGCCGCGGCGGGCTGCTCGATCGCGGCGGGAGCCGCCGTGCCATTGGTGGCGTTCAGAAACTTCATCAGCAGCTCGAGAGTCTGCGGATCTGCCACCACGCGTTTGCACTCCTGGAGCCGCTGAACGCGCTGCCGGCAGTCTTCCTCTATCCGCTGGATCTCGGCATCAATGGATGTAGCAATGTCTAGGACCATTGGGTTACTCGCCATGCAGAATAACATCCGCTCTTTGCATGGTCAACGAAAGACAGGGCTTATTGGCAAAGGCTTTTGCGGGTGGAAGTCTCCCCGTTTCCGGGCGAGTACTGCCCCAACATTAGGAGGGGTACTGCCGTCCGGACTACGCCAATGCACCTGCCACGAGACAACTCTGCTACCTTATCGGGAAGTGCTTGTTTACGGGATCACCATCTTTCTCTCGGCTTTCCTTCTCTTTCAGGTTCAGCCACTCATCGCCAAGACGATTCTGGCTTGGTTCGGCGGAACCGCTGCCGTCTGGACCACCTGCATGCTCTTCTTCCAGCTCCTCTTGCTGGCGGGATACTTCTATTCGCACCTGGTAGTCCGCAAGCTCGCGCCCAGAACACAAGCGATCGTTCACACTTCGCTACTCGGCTTGGCCGTGCTCCTGCTGCCGATCATCCCTTCTGCTTCGTGGAAGCCGACCGGCCTCGAGAACCCCACGTTGCGCATTCTTTTGCTGCTCGGCGCCACCGTCGGCCTACCCTACCTGCTTTGCTCCACTACCGGGCCGCTCGTGCAAGCCTGGTACGCACGGCGTGAAAAAAGCGCTGCTCCGTATCGCCTTTTCGCGCTTTCGAATCTCGGATCGATGCTCGCCCTGGTGACCTATCCGGTCTTTGTGGAGCCGCGCCTGGCCACGCGCAGCCAAGCCTGGACGTGGTCCGCCGGCTTCGTCCTGTTCGCGATCGTTTGTGCCGCCACCGCTTGGCGGAGCGCCGGGTCAGCCGGAATCGAACCGCGCGAGACCGAGGAATCGGAGGCGGAAGGCGACGCTCCTGGGCTGTCTGCGAAACTGCTGTGGATCGCACTGGCCGCGTGCCCTTCGCTGCTCATGCTGGCGGTGACCAATCACCTCACGCAAGACGTAGCCGCCATCCCGTTCCTCTGGGTAGCTCCGCTGAGCATCTACCTGCTGAGTTTCATTCTCACGTTTGACGCGCGTGGATGGTACCGCCGGAACCTGTTCCTCGTGCTGCTGGCCCCGGCGCTGGGCGGCATGGCGTATCTGCAATGGTCCGAGGCGCCCAAGGTTCCCACGATGCCGCAGACGGTGGGCCTGCTGTGCCTGTGCTTCTTCGTCTGCTGCATGGTCTGCCACGGCGAACTGGCTGGGCGCAAGCCCGCTCCGCGACACCTGACTTCGTTCTACCTGATGCTCTCGATCGGGGGAGCGCTCGGCGGCCTGTTCGTCGGCGTGGTTGCGCCGTACCTGTTCTCTTCCTACTGGGAACTTCCGGCCGGGATCGGCTTGTGCGGCTTGCTCGCCTGGGTGGTGGCGGTGAACGACACCGATGAAGACGCGCCGTCTCTCGGCTCCGGACCCAAGTACTTCAGCGTAGCCAGCATCTGCCTGGCGCTCGGCGTCCTCGGCCTGTGGGTCTTCCTCGGCCGCACCATGCGAGACATGGTCCGGGGCTACTTGTTGGTGGAGCGCAATTTCTACGGCACCCTGCGCGTGCGCGAGAACGACAGCGGCAAGTGGGAAGGCTATCGTACGCTGCTCCACGGCTCGATCAATCACGGCGAACAGTGGACCCATCCACAGCGCCGCCGCGAGTTGCTCACCTACTACTGCGGCGGCAGCGGCATCGGGCGAGCGATTCGTTCGCTCCCGGCCTCGCAACCGCGCAAGATCGGTGTGCTCGGCTTGGGCGCTGGCACCATGGCCGCGTTCAGCCGCCCGGGTGACGAGATCAAGTTCTACGAGATCAACCCGCTGGTTCCGCAGTTGAGCTCCGGCACGTTCACCTTCTTCCCCGACACGCAAGCCAAGAAGCAGATCGTCATGGGAGACGGGCGGCTTTCGCTCGAACGCGAACAGCCGAACAATTTCGACGTGTTGATGATGGATGCCTTTTCGGGCGACTCGATCCCCGTTCACCTGTGTACCCGTGAAGCCTTCGACCTTTACTTTCGCCACATCAAACCCGATGGCGTCATCGCCATGCATATTTCGAACAAGTATCTCGACCTCGAGCCCGTGCTCGCCCGCATCTCCGAGAGCATCGGCAAGCCGGCGCTGCTGGTGGAATCGGAGGAAGACGAAAGCGGCAACTGCTTCGGAACCACGTTCATTCTCTTCGCCAATGACGAGTCGGTATTCCGCCGGGCGGAATTCGAAGGCGGCCACAAGCCAACCGTACAGGCGGCCGTGGGGCTCTGGACCGACGACTACTCGAACCTCTTCACGATTCTGAAGTAGTGGCCGGGCTCGCCGCTGCCCGCGCTCGCGTCGAGCGCGCGCGAAAACTTGCCGGTTCCGGCCTAAGCAGACGCCTTACCGTGTAGGGCGGACTGCGGGACTTCAGTCCCGCAGCCGAAGTTCCGTGCCAAATCCTCTCCCACGAGTTCCGTCGCCGGGATCGTCAACGCGCGCTCGTAGAACGATACAAGCCCAACTCCGGCTCGCTCACGCACCCTGATCAGGACACCCGCCGGCTCCCTACGTCCCCGAAGCAGCCTTGCGCGCCGCGCCCGGGCTCCACGTCTCCACGATCCGGTACAGCGCCTCCGGTTGCACCGGCTTGGTGATGTAGTCGTCCATCCCCGCTTCGAGACACCGTTCGCGATCGCCTTTCATCGCATACGCGGTCATCGCCACGATCGGAAGGTGTTCCCCAGCCGACTCGCGCTCCCGGATTCGCCGCGTTGCCTCGAAGCCGTCCATGCCGGGCATTTGGCAATCCATCAGAACCAACTGGTAGCGCACGCCCGCGGCCATTTCCACGGCCTCCATGCCGTTGCGGGCGAGGTCCACCTGGCAACCTTGCTTCTCGAGCAGGCGGCAGGCGACTTTCTGGTTCACCGGATTGTCCTCCACCACCAGGACCCTCAGTCCAGATAGCACCGGCGTAGCGCTCACGGGCGGGAAGACGCTGTGGCTCGGCCCTGCCGATTCCTCACTGACCCGCAACGGAATCAATGCCGTGAAAGTCGAGCCCTCGCCTTCGCGGCTCGAGGCCCGAACGTGCCCGCCCATCAGCGAAGCCAGTTGCCTGGCGATCGACAAACCCAGCCCGGAGCCCCCGAACCTTCGCGTGGTGGATGTGTCGGCTTGGCTGAACGGCGCGAACAGGTGAGGAATCTGAGACTCTGCAATGCCGATGCCGGTGTCGTGAACCGAGATCTCGTACAAGTGGCGATTGTTGCTGGTGGGCTCGGCACTCACCGCCAGGATCACGTAGCCTTGTTCGGTGAACTTCACGGCGTTGCTGACGAAGTTGAGTACGATCTGGCGCAGCCGCGTCGGATCTCCGTGAATCCGGTTCGGCGTGCCCGCGCCGAACGATAATGTGAGCGCGATGCCCTTTTCGCGCGCACTCTGGCTCAGCAGTCCGATCGCTTGTTCCAGGCACTCGCGCAGGTCGAACTCCACGTTTTCAAGCTCGATCTTTCCAGCCTCGATCTTCGAGGCGTCGAGAATGTCGTTGAGCAGCTGCATGAGGTTGCTCGCCGAGCTCAGCACGGTCTCGAGGCAGGCCCGTTGCTCGCCGGTCAATGGCGAGTCGAGCAGTACCCGGGTCATGCCGAGAATCCCGTTCATGGGGGTGCGGATTTCGTGGCTCATCGTGGCCAGGAACTCACTCTTCGCGCGATTGGCCTGCTCGGCCTTCTGGCGCGCTTCCTCGAGTGCGCGTTCGGTGCGCCGCTGCGCCGTTACATCGCGGGCCAGGCACAGCCGAGCCTTGTTCCCCAAATACTCTACCTGCCGCGCCGTGACTTGGACTTCGAAGATCCCTCCGGACTTGCGGCGGTGCCGCCAGATTCCGCTCCGCGGCCACTCGCCGTACTCGGCCAGGTACGCTTCGAGTGTGGGGCGTTCCTCGGGTGCCCGTATGTCGAACAACGAAAGGACGGCGAACTCCTCCCTCGTGTACCCGTAGGCGTGCAGCGCGGCTTCATTTACGGCCAGAATCCGGTCTTCCTCCACGCACTCGATGAATGCGGGTACGGGACCCGCGTCGAAGAGCGTCTTGAAGTCTTCCGCCGTCCGCTGGAGTGACTTCTCGGCGTTGTGCAGCCGGGTGACGTCCCGCACTGACACCACTGCGCCCACGAATTCGCCAGATCGCCCGCGAATGGCCGCTGCCGACACGTCAGCCCAGAACTCGGAACCGTCGGCCCTGACGCCCGGTCCCTGCCACTGCCAATATCCGTTTTGTTTCACCGCGGCCAGAAGTCCGATCTTCCGGGATTCCCGGGAGCTGAGCGGTAAGACGTACTCGATTCGCTTGCCGAGCGCCGCGCGTGGCGGACAGCGGAACAATCGCTCGGCCCCTGCATTCCAATGCTGGACCGCCCCGGCGGCGTCGAACGCGATCACGGCTTCGTTGACTTGAGACAGCACCAGCGCCTGGTAGGCCAACTCTTCCTGCACCCGTTTTCGCTCGCTGATGTCGGAGAATGTGGCTACCACTGAATACGGCGGCTTGGTTCCGGGAAAATCCGGCTCCAGACTCTGCGTGTTCACCGAGATCCAGACCGTACGCCGGTCGTGGTGCTTCAGCCCAAACACGACGTTTCGCTGAGGCTGGCCCGTGCGCCGTGTGGCCTCCATGGGGCACCCGGCGGGTTCGCAGGGCTCGCCCTTTTCCGTGATCGTATGCGGAAACGCCCGCAGGATTGACTGGCCCACTACGTGATCCCTGGGCAGATCCAGCATCGTTTCCGCGGCGGGATTGCATGCCGAGATGACGCCGCCCTGGTCCACCACGAGTACGCCCTCGGCCATAGCCGTGATCACCGAACGATATCGGTTTTCGCTTTCCTCGAGCGCCTGCTGCGCGATTCTGCTTTCGTTGATGTCGAAGCAGACGCCAATGTAGCCGAGAAAGTCCCCCTCACGGGAGAAGCGAGGCATTCCATGATCCGTCACCCAGCGGTATTGCCCGTCATGGCGCTGCAACCGGTACTCGATCTGAAACGGCTCACGGAGATCGAAGCAGCGAGTGTAGGTCTCGACGCACTCCGCCAAGTCGTCCGGATGCACGCCGTCGGCCCAGCCATAATCCGACTCCTGTTCGAGCGTACGCCCCCGAAAAGAGAGCCAACTGGCGTTGAACTGGACACACCCGCGGGTGCGGTCTGAAACCCAAATCATGGTGGGGCCCAGGTTCCACACGTCTGTGAGGATTGACGCGTCGCCCGCGGTGCTCATGACGCAACTCCGCCGCGTTCGAGCTTGGCGTCCATTGGGCACGGCACCGTGGCCACGCACATGCCGACTGCTTGAAAATCCACAAGCAGCGAGGACTTACTACTCGGCGCCTTCATTCCGAGCCAGTCAACTCCCCAATTGTATCGTGTCTGGCCCGGACGCCGCTCTCATTACAAAACTTTACCCTCCTCGGGCGGAACACTTCCCTCGTTTCCGCCGTTATAGTTGTAACGAAGTTTTCACCAGAAGAGTCGATATGTATATCGACGCCTCTTTGGGTTCGTGAACCTGAATGCCCCACACTCGGAACGGATTGTTTCGCCTTCTCTTTGCCGCTCTTCTTGCGCTGCCCGCCAGCGCCGGGTTTGACTTTCGCTTTGACTCCGCCGAACGACGCTGGTCGCTTTCGAATGGAGCCCTCGAGACAGTAATCCAGCTCACTCCGGCCGGCGAACTCGAACTCGAAGCCATGACCCCTGCTCAGGGAAATGCCTGGATTCCAGCTCCCGGTTCCTCCTCTCTGATCCGCCTCAAAGCCGGGGATGTCGCCTACCGGGGTAGTTCGAGCTACCGCTTGCTTAGCCAGAGCTCCCGTCCAGCCGCCCGCGGCAGCTTCATGCAGACGATTCTGCTCGGCTGCCCCGCCGGAGACTGCGAGATCACGCTCGAGTTTCAAATGTGGCCCGATCTGCCCGTGCTGCGTTACGGAGCACGCTATCGCAACACCGGTTCCGAAGCCATCGTGATCACAGAAGCCGACATGGCTCCTTGGACCTTTGACGCCGCGTACCGGCGTTTCACCGCCATGCGCGTGGAGCAGTGGCTGCCCTTGGCCACCAATCCCGCCACATTCCGGACGTTGGTCGGCGTGGTGGACGCTTCCGGCGTCACTGCCGAGTCCGGCGCCCATGGCCGGCACTGCGCCTGGCTCGCCATCTCAGGAGACGACAACCAGGGGCTCGCGCTCGGCCTCGAATTCGATGGGCGCGCTCGCATGTCGGCTTCCCACGCCGCTGGCGACCGTTCCTTGCGCCTGAGCGCTACAGTCGACGAGTTGTACCGGCGGCTCGAAGTCGGCGAAGAATTCCAGATTCCCCGCGCCTTTCTCGCCTTCTATCAGGGCGCCTGGGATGATGCCGCCGCCGTCACGCACCGCTTCGTGGAGACCGCCCTCGCCAAGGAGTTGCCCTCAGGCGTCACGTTCCCGTTCGTCACCTGGGACTCTTGGGCCTACGGTGCGGCCATCGACGAAAAGACGCTCCGCAGGAACGCCGAGATCGCCGCTCGAATGGGCATGGAGACTTTTGTCGTGGACCTCGGTTGGGCGCGCGGCATCGGAGATTGGTATGAGGATCGATCCAAGTTCCCCTCCGGCCTGCGCGCGCTCTCAGACTATGTCCACTCCCTCGGCATGAAGTTCGGCTTGCACATCGCCTGGGCCGAGGTTGACTCCAGTGCACCCGTGCTTGACGAGAATCCAGACTGGACTTCCACCAACTCCGGCAGCTATCTCGGCGCTGAATCCCTGTGCTTGGCCCACCGCCCCGCGCGTGAATGGATCGTGCAACAGATCATCCGCGTCATCGATGACTACAACGTCGACTGGATCCTCCAAGACGGCGAGAACATGGTCAAGGAATGCCGCAAGACCAGCCACACCCATGAATCGCTCGACTCCAACTCCGCTGGCGCCGAAGGCTTGGCCATCGCTCTCGAGCAAGTGCAGAAGGCTCGCCCGCGCGTGATGTGGGAGAACTGCGAGAACGGCGGCAACCTGATGACGTTCAGCATGGTGCAGCACTACGTCACCTCGATCGTCAACGACGCCTCCGGCGCGCGCGGGTCCCGCCAAGGCGTCTACGGCTCCACATTCCCGTTCCCAGCCCGCTACGCGGACCGCTACATGCCCGAACAACTCCTTGACCCTTACGTCACTCGCAGCTACATGTTCGGCGGCCCGTGGGTCTTCATGAATCGCCTGGCTGATTTCAGCGGTGGCGAGTTCGATTTCGCCTCCTCGGAAGTGGGCCGGTTCAAGAGCACACGCGACATTGTGCGCGGCGGTAAGATCCTCCACCTCACCGGGGCCCCGGGCGCAGGCGTCACCGATGCGATCGCGGCCTACAACGATACGCTCGACTCGGCCGTGGCCGTGGTGACGCGCGACGAATCCTCGTCGCCAACCTACCGGTTGATCCTCGGCGAACTGGTCCCTGGGCGCTCTTATCAAGTGACTTTCGCAACCGATCCGAGGGTGCTCACCGTCACTGGTGACCAGATGCGGACCACAGGAATCGACGTGTTCCTCCCGCTGGAGAAGATGGCGGAGTTGGTGACTTTCCGGCCGATGCGGTAAAACCGCAATATGTTCTCCCGCCGGACCCTGGCGCTTCTCGCGATCGCATGGTTGCTGTTCTGGACGGTCCTGATCCTCCAGAAGCACGACTCCATTGGCGTGGGAACGCTCGACGGCGTCCACGATGTGGAACCGCAGGATGAGGCCGTGTACTCGAACGCCGCCATTCGAATGGCAACGCAAGGCGAGTGGTCCACGCCGTATTTCCTGGGCCGCTTCTTCCTATACAAGCCGCCGCTCGTGTATTGGCTTTCGGCGGCTTCGGTCAAGGTCTTCGGCGTTTCTGTCTGGGCTCTTCGATTGCCGTCTGCCTTGGCCGGAGCCCTGTGTCTCCTGATCCTGGTCAACTGGGGGCGCGAAAGTGACTTTCAAAATATCCTCGCCACGATGTTCCTGGTTGGCTCGGGGTTTTTCGAACTGACAGGCCGCAATCTCACCGATGGTCCGCTGACCTTCTGCATCGCCCTCTGCTGCTTCGTCCTAGCCCGCGACCCAGCCCTCGACAAGCGTTTCAGCCAAGTAGCGTTCTGTGTCTCTACGGTCGCCGCGATCCTGCTCAAGAGCACTGCCGGGCTCATCCCTCTGTTGATCCTCGGTAGCTTCAAACTCGTCCGTTGGAGGAAGGCCTCGCCAAATGTGGGGCGGGCTTCAGCCTGCGCGGGACTTCAGTCCCGCCAATCGCCGCCATGGCTCCGGATCCTCGCAATCAGCACCGGCTCACTTCTCCTAGCCGCGCCCTGGTTCGCCTATCAATACTCAATCCACCCCCGCTGGTTTTGGACCGAATTCGTGCAAGTGGAACTGCTCGCCTACGGAACCGGCGCGCCGCCGCAACAAGCCGCCGAAAGCGCTTGGAAGTTCTATGGCTCGGTGCTGTTGAACCACTATCCGATGATCGCTTGGGTGGCGCCGGCCGCCCTCTGGGGCTTGGCGAAAGCCGTCCGCAAGCGTGAGCCCGATGCCGTGGTGGTGGCGGTCTGGATCGCCGTCATGTCGCTGGCCATCGTATCCTTCCAATACCGCAACGGTACCTACCTGCTGCCGCTCTGCGTGGCTGTCGCCGCAGCCAACGTTTACGGCGAAAGGCGCCTGATGATGGTCTCCCTGGTGGCGGGTTGCTTCGCATGGTTCTTGTTTTGGAGGATCGCCGCCGGCTCGAACCAGGCGTTAGGCCCCGGCATCGTACTCAACGAGTTCTGCGAAGCCGGCCGCCAGCGGGAACTCGTCATCGTCGATGGCATCGACAACTTCCACGCCACCGTGCTGCCGCTCCACAAGGTTCGGTATGCTTTCCCCGGCGGCGGTCAGCCCCCGAAGGGTTTCGCCCTCGACTTTCGGAGCATGGGAATCGTGATGCCCGTGGCCGAATTCCTGGACCTCGAAAAGCACCGGCCACGCTACGCCGCCGAACTGCGAGCTTGGGGCTTGCCCAACGACGAAGCTCTCGCCAGTGTCATCGCCTTCCAGGACACCGCTGACCTCGGCCGGCTGATCCGCTCGAGTCCCGATCGCGACTTCCTGGTGCCCAACCGTTACGACGAGGTTGTGCGCGATCTGCCGGATCACGACGCGACTCGCGAGGGGCGGTTTCAAATGCTGCGAGCGAAGCGGCCAGTGGGAACCCGGCCGCCCGCGCGCAGTTGCCGCATGTAGCGGCGCCCTTCTACTCTCCCAGCGGACCAACGAACACCGGCTTTGTCGTCGGCTGCGGACTCCCGCCCGCCGGCTCATCCGAGATCGCCAGTGCCGCCGCGTCGCCCGGATCGGCCACGCCTTGCGCCACCAACAACACCTCGCCATTCGACTCCGGTGCGAACACGCCCGCACTGATGGGGTTGCCCTTCTTCGGCACCACCCACAGTTGCATGGTCCGGCCCGTGGCCGGCGCTGGTACGTTCGAGCCCGCCAATAGCAAGCCCGCTTCGCGGCTCCAGAAAGCGCGGAACGTGGGTTGCTGCTCGGCCGTCGACAGCCGCACGAAGCGCGCATCGCGCGCCCGCAACACATCGAGCACCTTGCGGCTGCGTGCCGCGGTCGAACGCAGCGATTCCACCTCGAGCCTGGCCTGCGCCAGTTCGCGTTCGGTGGAGGAGCGGTCCTGGTAAATGTGAATAGCGATCGCCGCCAGGGCAGCGGCAACTGCCCAGCCGGCGATCGACATGATGGTGCGGAATCGCGAAGATGGCGGCGAGTTGGCTCGGATGCCGCTCAACAGCCGCCCTCGTAGCAACGCCGGAGGATCCACCATCGGCGCACTGAACGCCACCTGAGAAATCGTCTCCCGCGCTTCTTGGACCAACTCGCGCACTTGCCGGTCCCCAGCCGCGATGCGCGCGTCCAACTGTTGCCGTTCGTCCGTGTCGAGGGTGCCGAAGACGTAGTCGTCGCATTGCTGTTGGAGCAGTTCGCGTTCCGTCATTGCACACCTCCTTTCGCCGACAACGCTTGTCGCAGGCGCAACATTCCTGACCGGATTCTCGTCTTCACCGTTCCCAACGGCTCTCCCAACTTCTCCGCCAACTCCGAGTGCGACAGTCCGCCGAAGAACGCCATCTCGATGGCTTGCCGCTGCTCAGCCGAAAGTAAGCTCAGCGCACTGCGGACCCGCTGTTTCATTTGGCCCATCAGCGCCGACTCTTCGGCGGACTCTCCGCTCGACCGTGCTTCGGCCACCGCGTCAAGCCCGGTCTCGCGGCCCTGCCTCACCTCGCGCGACCGTACCCGGTCCAGCGCCCGGCTGCGCGCCATCATGATCAGCCATGCCGTGGGTGTTCCGCGCTGCGAGCTGTAATCCGCCGCCGAACGCCACACCTGCGAGTAGACGTCGAGCGTCACCTCTTCCGCATCGGCCGGATTCCCCACCACCCGCAACGCGATGCTGTAAACCAACCGGCTGGTTTGATCGTAGAACTGCGCCAGTGCCTGTTGCTCGCCGCCCGCGATGCGGCCGATGAGGCCGCTCCAATCGGGTTCGGCGGGGCGAATCGGGATCGGGCCCGACCCTGCGCTCATCATTGCCGAAGCTATCATCACCCTTGTCTACGCAGAGCAAGGGCCGGTTGGATCTTTTCGTTGAGATGATTGAGCCGCGTTCGGGCAATTCCGCGTCAGGCGAACAGCGGGGCAGCCGCCACCAACGCAAGCCCGATCACATAGAGAACCAGCGCTCCGCCGATGAAACTGCGCGCCGTGGCTGGGGCTCCCTCGAACTCCTTCCACACCAACAACCCCCACAGCGTGCTGATCAGCGTCGCTCCTTGGCCCAACGCGTAGCTGGTGGCTGGACCCACTTGCACAGCCGGCGGCGCGCTCGCCGCAACGAAGTTGGCGATCGCCCCCACGCACCAGATCGCTCCGCCCAGAAGTCCGAACGCGTGTTGCCGCCCCGTGCCCTTCAAGTATTTCAACGGCGAGACGGGCTGGCCCTGCACCGGCAGGTTCATGAAGAACAAACTGTAGATCGGCGTAGAAAGGAAAACACCCACCGCGAACAACACCGCGATTGCGTAGGCGCCCATTTCGATATCGTCACGGCGTGCCTGTTCCACCAACGGATAGAACGAACCCATCAACACGCCGCTCACCAGGCTCAGCACGATCCCCTTCCACTGGCTCGGCTTGGCGGACGAGGAAGACCGCCCGCGATGATAATCCCGGGGCTGCGGCTGTGGTTGCTTGGGCGCTTCGGCTGCCTTCTTCTTCTGCAGCACCGAGTAGGCGATCGCCGTGGCCACGATGCCCGCCAGCACGAACAGGCATCCGCCGAACAGGAACAGCGGATTGCCGCGCGGGCTGAGAATGTAGCTCCACACTACGCCGATGATCAGCGCGAGGCCGATCCCCACCGGAAACGCGATCGCCATTCCCGCCACCGAAATCGCCGCCACCAGCAGCATGTTGGCGAGATTGAACACAGCGCCCGCCGCGGCGGCCATCACCTGCTGCCGCTTGCGCACGATCTCCAGATTGTCGAGGAAAGTGATGGAGCTGCCCAGCATCCCGAACGTGAACGCCACGAACAATGCGCACAACAACAGGCCGATCGCGTAGTCGATATAGAAAAGTTCGAACCGCCATTTCGGGCCGGTTACCGATTTCATCGTGTTGGCCCAACTGCCCCAGCAAAGCATGCTCGAGATCGCCAGCAGCAGGGCCGCGAGGTAAGTCGTCGGGATCGCCATCTATTTTCGCGTTCCCTTCATCGTGCCACTGTCGTCTCCACCCTTCCAGCTTCCCTTCACTTTGTCCCCCTCGAAACGCAATTCGATGTGAAACTTGCCTTCGCCCACGGTCACGTCGAACGAAAGCGTGTCGCCGTCCATCCTCGCATCGGGCACCGCCAAGTCCCCACGCTCACTCTTGATCGAAACCTTCAACTTGCCATCCGGTTGGGCCAGTTCGAGCGTCCACGGGACCTCGTCTCCGTTGGGTGTGGTGGCGGTACAAGACCATGTACCGAGAAATTTGCCGGTCTCGGCATGCAGGGCGATCGCAACGCCCAGAAGGATCGTCAGGCAACGTAACATATTCTTCCTGCGGAACTTCCGGAGCAGCAGGTTCCGGAGGCCGCGCCGCCGCTCGCGCCCCGACTGGCGGCCAACGAGCGACTCTTTGTATAATACACATCCGGCAAGGAGGCCGCCATGATCCCATTCGCTTCGAGGTTGGCAATACTGCTGCTGAGCGCCCTGGCCGCGTCGGCGCAGACCCGGCACAAAATCGATATCAACACCGAAACTCCAGAAGGGCAGCTTCTGCAAAAGATCGGTCAGGAGCAGGACGAAGCCGCCAAACTCAAGCTGATGGAGGACTTTTCCTCCAAACATTCGGCCCATCCGGCCATGGCTTGGGTGATGGGCCAAGAGGCTCCCGCCTACGTCAAGGCCAAGCAATGGGACAAGGTGTTTCCGGTGGCTGAGAAACTCGTCGCTCTCGATCCAACCGACGCGGAAATGGCTTACACGGGTTTGCAGGCGGCGGTCGGCAAAGACGACACCGACCTCATCATCAAGTGGGCGGGCACCGTCATCGATGCCGCCAAGAAGGGCGAGAAACTGCCCAAACCCTCCAACGAAGACGAAGTGTCCAGTTGGGAATACAAAGTGAAGTTCTCCCAACAGGTGCAGGAGCGCGCCCAGTACGAAGTGATGACCGCGGGCTTGCGCGCGCAAGACCCGGCGAAGAAGATCCAACTGGCCAGCGCCCTCGAGCAGATGTCTCCCGGCAACAAGTTCATCCCACAGATCGAGGAAAGCGCCTTCAACTCCTTCCGGCAAGGTGGGCAGAACGACAAGGCGATCGACCTCGCCACCAAGTTGGCCGCCAAGGGTGCAGCCAACGAAGACATGCTGCTGCTGCTCGCCAGCGGAGCGTTCGAAAAGAAACAGAATGACCAAGTGGTGGACTACTCCGACAAGCTGGTCAATCTCATGAAGACCAAGGACGCTCCTCAGGGAGTCGACGCCGCCGCTTGGGCCAAGAAGAAGAACGTGTCGATCGGCACCGGACTGTTCCTGAAGGGAATGGTGCTCATGGGCAACAACAAGCTCGCCGACGCAGACACCGTGCTCCGCGAAGGCGTGCCGTTCATGGAAGGCAATGACGCGCTGCTCGGGCCCACCCTCTTCAACCTCGGCCTGGCGAACTACAAAATGGCGCAAGGCAAGAAGCCCGACATGAAGCGCATGAAAGACGCGCTCGACTTCTCGCGCCGCGCCGCCGCCATCAAGGGATCGCCCTTCGCCGGCCAGGCCGCCAAGAACGTCGCCGTCATTCAGCAGCAGTCGGGCTTGAAGTGAACATACTCGTCCCGAACCTCGGGTCGACATCGCTCAAATACCGGATCCTCGAAATGCCCTCGGGGCTCGAACGTGCTCGTGGCGCGGTGGAACGCGTCACGGACTACCGCTCGGCCATAGCCTCCATTCCTTTTCGCGATCACGCCGTCGATGCAGTGGCGTTCAAAGCGGTCCATGGCGGACCCGATTATTGCGGAACCTACCTCATCGATGACGGGGTGATCGCAGCGCTCGAGCGATTCCTGCCGGCTGCGCCCGCGCACAACGCCATCTACCTCGCCGGAATCCGCGCCTTCGCCGAGATGCTGCCGCAAGTGCCTCGCGTGGCGGCTTTCGAAACTGAATTCCACCGCACCATTCCCGATTTCGCCTCGCGCTACGGTGTTCCCGCGGCGTGGCACGATGCGGGTGTGCGCCGCTACGGATTTCACGGAGCCTCGCACCAATACGTGGCCGAGACGGCGCCATCCATCGCCGGGCGGCCGCTCGCGAAGCTGGTCAGTTGCCACCTCGGCGGCAGTTCCTCGGTGTGCGCCATCTCGAACGGACGCTCCGTGGATGTGACCATGGGCTTCTCCCCCCAGTCCGGACTCGAAAGCGCTTCCCGCCACGGCGACCTCGATGCCTTCGCTGTGCTCGCCATGATGCAGTGGACCAGACACGGCGCCGCCGAGATCCGCGACCAACTCTCGCGCGCGTGCGGCTTGGCCGCGCTGTCGGGAGTCCCCGGCGGCGACCTGCGCGACATCGAAGCCGCCGGTACGGAGCAGGCGCGCATGGCGCTCCGCGCCTTCGAATATCAGGTGGCCAAGGCGATCGGAGCTTTCACCGCAGCCATGAGCGGACTCGACGCGATCGCCTTCACCGGCGGCATCGGACTCAACTCTGCTCGCCTCCGCGCGGCGGTCTGTGGCACACTCGGATTCCTCGGCGTGGAACTCGACCCGCACCGGAACGCGGAATCCGGAGACCGCGTCGTTTCCTCGCGCGATTCCAAGGTCGCCGTGCTTGCCATGGCGACGAATGAAGAGATCGTAGTGGCGCGCAGAGCCTACGCTTTGCTCGGCGGAGCCAGCGCGAGGCGCGCATGAGCGCGGCCCGCGCGGCCAGTGTCGCGTCCTGGATCTTCCTCGCGGCTTGCCTCGCCCATGCTGGCGCGAACCTGATCTTCGTCGCCCGCTATTGGTGGCCGCTCCCCTTCGCCGATCAGCAACTCTGGATCGAAGCGCTCTACCAGCAAGGTCCGTGGTACGCCCTTACGCGCCACCTCAACGAGCATCGCCCGGTCGTCCCAGCATTCTTCTATCTCGTCGATTGGTATCTGTTTCAGGGCCGGCAGGCGATGCTCGAAGTGGTGGTGGTCGCCGCCCAGGCCGGCACGTTCTTCTATCTCGTGCGCCCGTTTCTCTCGGGCGCGATCCCCCCGCCGGCGGCTCGCATGATGATCGCGATCGCGGCCGTGTGGTCCACTTGGTTGCTCCAATGCGAGAACCTCTGCTGGCCCTTCGAGATCAACTTCACGCTCGGAAACCTGTCGCTCATTGCCGCTGCCTGGCATGGCTCACGTGCCTGGATCGCGCCTGCGGCCGCCAGTTGGACCGGCGCATTGCGCCAAGCCATTCCCGCTGCCCTTTGGGCCACCGTGGGCACATTCTCGCTCGGCAACTCGGCTCTGGCCTGGCCCCTGCTCGCGGGCTTTTCCTTGCTCGAACGCCGCGGAAAACTCGCGTCGATCTTCACCATCGCGGGAGCCGCCGTGCTGTTGCTCCACGGCGCAGGACACAAACCGCCTGCCGCGGGATCCATTCGCCCGCATCCGTTTGACGTGGTCAACTTCGCCTTGGCGTTCTGGGCGCGGCCCGCCGCTCCTGCGTGGCTGTTCCGTTCGTTGCGCGGGCAACTGCATGGCAACGTCCGATTCTCTGAAATGCCTTGGCTCTGGATGGTAGCGGCCGTCATTGGAGCCTTGCTATTCTTCTTCGCGTTCCGCTATCTCCTGCGCCGCGGCCGCCATCGCCACACGCTCTTCTACCTGCCGCTTGCCATCGCGATCGCTGTCACTGGGCTCCTTGCCGGTTTCACGCGCGCCATCTACGGCGTGGAAGTCGCGTTCGTCTCGCGCTACGTCACGGTCCAATGGACCCTTTGGTTCTGCCTCCTCGCCCTCGTCACCTTGGCCGTGTTTCGCTCGCCTCGCGCTCCGGTAATCGCGTTCTGGGCCGCCGCGGTTGTCGCGCTCGCGCTGCACACCCTGCCGGCCAACGCCGAGATGGGAGCCTTCTGCCGCGAGCGCTCGGTCGCCATGGAGCAGCAAGCCTTCGCCGTGCGCAACGGCGTGTTCGACGAGTACGCATGGTCATTCATCGTCTTCGACGCGCCGCGATTTCGCTCCTCGCTCGACGCGATGCAACGCGACGGCAAGAATCTCTTCGCCACTGCGCTGCACACGCGGTTCGGGGAAAAGCTCGGCAACTTCGAAGAGGCCGCCTGCGATGGAGCGATCTTGGGCCTGCGCTCGATTCCCACTGCCTCGGGAGTCGCGCGTGCCGTCAATGGATGGGCGTGGAACCGGGCGGAGTCCCGCGAGGTCGAGGCGATCATGCTGGCGTCACCAGACGACCGCTCCATCATTGGCTCTGGCCTGCCCGGCACCATGCTGATTGACCAGCCGGCGATTACCGCCGACCGCGCCAAGTGGAACGTCGGATTCATGGCGCACACGAGGTCCGCACCCGTTGCCGAACCGTTCCAGGTCTGGGCGCGCCTCGGCGGCTACCGCTACTGCAAGATAGGACCGGTGCAGCCATGAAGCCGCTCCGCATGTTCGCATGGCTCCTTGCTGCCGCGTGCGCGGTCTATGCCGCTTCGAACCTCCTCTTCGTGTATCGATACTGGTGGCCCGAGCCCTTCAGCGACCAACGGCATTGGATCGACGCGCTCTATCGCGGCGGCGCCTGGAGCGCCTTCACGCTCGCCGTCAACGAGCATCGCCCGCTGACGCACTCGGCTTTGTTCCTCTTCGATTGGTATGCCTTCTCGGGAAGCCAGGTGGTCCTCGAGTGCCTCGTGTTGCTCACCCATCTGGGAGCGTTTGCTCTGCTGTTTGAGCCGATCCGCCGTTCCTCGTTGCCTCGTCCTGTTGTTCTTACGATGGCGGGCCTCACCATGGTCTGCGCGACGTGGCTGCTGCAGTGCGAGAACCTGTGCTGGCCTCTCGAACTCAGCTTCACACTCGCCAATCTCGGCAACGTGTCCGCGTGTTGGTTCGCATCGCGGCTATGGGCCGGACCGTCCATCCTCACCTGGACCTCAGCCTTTCGCTCTGCCCTGGCCCCGGTCGTGTGTGCCGCTGCTGGCACCTTCGCCTTCGGACACGGCTTGGCGGCATGGCCCGCCCTCGCCATGTTCTCGCTGGCAGCGCGTCAGTTCCGGTTGGCCGCGGTGATGGCGCTCGGCGGCGCCGCAGTGGTCAGCGGATATGCCGCCGCCGGAGTCCACTCCACGCCGTCTACCGATCTCGCCTCGATCGTCAATTTCGCACTTGTCTTTCTCGGCCGGCCCTTCGCACCCGCGTGGAGCTTCGATGGCATGTTGGGCAGGCTCTCCGATGGCATCGCATTTTCTACATACCCGTGGATCTGGGTCGCTTCGATTTCGGGCCTGGTCGTGCTGTGTTTCTTTCTGGCGAGCCATCTGCTTCGCCGCCCACCCGCCTTCGAGCGCGGGTTCTATCTTTCCGTCGCCGTCATCGCAGTGGGAGCCGCTCTGCTCACCGCAATCGGCCGCGCCTACGCTGGCGCCGGGTTAGCCTTCGCGTCACGCTACGTCAGCGCCCAACTGCTCTTCTGGCTTCCGCTGGCTGCTCTCGGTGTCTTGCACTGGTTCGGCCAGGAACGCCCACTGTGGACCCAGGCCGCTTGGTGTGCCGCCATCGCAGCACTTGTTGCGGGTACCGTTCCCGCCAATCGCGAAATGGGATCCTACTGCCGCGAACACACAGCCAACCTCGCCCAACAGAACCTGGCCGTGCGCCTGGGCATCTTCGACGAGTTCGGCTGGCGCTTCATGGTTTGGGACCCGCCCAGTTGGATGCCGCAACTCGCTCGCCTCCGCCGGGAAGGGAAGACCACCTTCAGCGGCCGCGATGTCGCGCCCGTCGCCAAAGCCCTCCCACAGGACTTTCGCGAAATGCCATGTCAGGGCGAGATCAACAAAACCCGCATCGTGGAAACTCCCGAGGGCCCCGCGCGTGTCGTCACCGGCTGGGCCTGGGACCCGTCGCAACGCATCGAAGCCTCACGCATCGTGCTCGTCCGCCCCGGTGATCGCGTCATCGTCGGCGCCGGTTACCCGGGCGCCTTCTACTTCATGTCCACCGGTGCGCAAAGCGAGCCCGCCATGTGGAACACCGGTTTCACCGCGCACGCGAGGCCCACGCATCATCCGGAGCCGTTCCAAACCTGGGCCCATTTCGGTGGCAACCGCTACTGTCGCATCGGGACCATGCAGCCATGACCGCCCGCATCGCAGCCGCGCTGTTCCTCACCGCTTGCGCATGGTACGCGGGCTCGAATGCCGTCACCTGGTGGCTGCATTGGTGGCGGCTACCTTACTTCGACCACGTTTACTGGCTGATGCTTTACCACGACTACGGCCTCTGGCATGTGATGTCGCGCAATCTCAACGAGCATCGCTTGTTCTTCCCGAGCCTCGTCTACTGGGCCGACCTCACATGGTTCGGCAATCGACTCTGGTTTACCGAAACCTGCCTCGCCCTCGCGCACGTGGCGGCATTCGCACTCTTGCTTCGACCCTTCTGGCGCGATCGCGCCGTCCCCCTGGCCGCAGCGCTCGTGGCCACCGGAGCCTGTCTCGTCTTTGCCACCTGGCTCGGACAATGCGAAAACCTCTACTGGCCTTTCCAGTTCCACACGATCTTCTGCAACTTCGCGATTGTTTCATCCTGTGCGTTTTTTGCCCGAGGCATGGCCCGGTCGGAAAAGATGTGGGGCAGGCTTCAGCCTGCGGCGGACTTCAGTCCGCCCATTATGTTCGGGATCCTGGCCACCTTTTCTTTCGGACACGGCATCCTCGTCTGGCCCGCCCTCGCTCTAACCGCCGCGCTCCGCAAACGCTGGAACGCTGTCGCGGTCTTCGCGATCGCCTGCGCAGCCGCGCTTGCCATCTATCTGCGCGGCTACCAAACGCCACCCCATCACGCCGACCCGCTCGCCTCGCTCAGCCGCCCGCTCCACTTGCTCTTCTTCTTTTCCATCTACATCGCCCGCCCGTTTCTACCGCCCGCCATCTTCGATCAGATCCACCACCGCACGCCCGCCTTCCTCGCCGGATCTGGCCGGCTCCTCGTGATTGCGATCGGCGTCGCATCCATCCTCGCGCTCGGCTGGTTCCTGCTCCGCTACGCGCGCCGCGAGCGCCCCTGGCCCGAAGAGCACTTCCTGATCCCCGTCGCTACCGCAGCGCTCGCAAGCGGCGTGATCACCGCGCTCGGTCGTCTCGATTTCCCACCGGAAGCGCTGCTCACCGGGCGCTACGCCACTCTCGAATCCATCTTCTGGTTCTCCATCGCAGCCCTCGCCGGACTTGCACTGGTTCGCTCCTCCGCCAAGCCCCTTGCCTGCGCCGTCTGGGGCCTCGCCCTCGCCGGATTCGTCGCGATCTCCCTTGCCTCGAATGGCGAAATCGGCGGCTTCTGCCGCGAGCGCTCCATGGCGATCGAGCAGGAGCGCCTCACGCTACGCCTCGGCGTCTATGATCGCGAACGTTGGTCCGCACTGGTACCGAACGCGGGCCTCTTCGGCGACTTTCTGCTGCCGTGGTACTCTGCTCAGCGTATGCCGCCTTTCGACGATGCCTCCGTCGCTCCCGTCGGCGAAAGGATCCCGCCCGAGCGCGTGCTCCCGCAAGATTGCCAGGGCCACATTGACGTGACGCGCCGCATCGAAAATCCCACTGCCCCGGCGTACTTCTTCCTCGGCTGGGCCTGGAACCAGTTCGACAATCGCGATGTCGAGCGCGTGCTCATCGTCGAGTCTGGCCAATGGGAAATCGTCGGGGCCGGCACGCCCGGCATGATTCGCGACGATCTCGCCGGCATCTTCCACGAACCGCGCCGCTGGACCGCCGGCTTCGCCGCCACCACCAAGCCCATCGGACCCGGCCGCACCCTGCGCCTCTACGGCAAGCTCGACGAGCGCCGCTACTGTTTCATCGCCGAGGGACGCACCGAGTGAACCGCCGGATCGGGCTTGCCGCTGGTCTGCTGCTGTTCGCGCTCTGCGCCGTGCACTCCGCCTCGAACCTGCTCTTCGTCTGGAAGTACTGGTGGCGGCTCCCGTTCTGGGACCAAGCAGATTGGCAGGTACGCTACGCCGAAGGCGGGTTGCGCGCGGTGATGCTCGGGCAGTTCAACGAGCACCGTTGGATCGTGCCCGCGCCGTTCTTCGCCGCCGACATCGAGTGGTTCCATGCGTCCGGAGCCTTCGTGCAGGTGCTGCTGATCGCCGCGCAACTCGCTACGTTCGCGTGGTTGCTGGCTCCGCTGCTTCGCCGCGAAACGTTGCCGTCGCCGGCTGCCTGCGCGCTTGGCGGATTGTTTCTCGTATGGGCCACCTGGCTCGAACAGTGCGACAACCTGTGCTGGCCCCTGCAGTTCCACACCACGCTCTGCAATCTGCTGCAGGTGGCCGCATGTTGGTGCTTCGCGCGCGGCCGTATTGCCTCCGCCACAGCGCTAGGCGTCGTCGCAACGTTCACCTTTGGCAACGGATTCCTGTTGTGGCCCGCTCTCGCGCTTGCCTCAGCGGCGCGGCGGCGCTGGCGCGATGTTGCGGTGTTCGTGGCTGTGTGCGCCATTTGCATCGCGGCATATTCGATTGGCTACAAGACTCCGGAGCATCATGTCTCGCCGCTTCGCTCGTTTGATGCACCGCTCGGCATCGTGCACTACTTCCTCATGTGGGTGGCGCGGCCGTTTCTTCCCGCCGCGATCATCGAGCAGATCACCGGCGCGCCGGTGGCGTTTCTCTCGCCTCGCGCCAACCCGCTTCCCGCACTCGTGGCACTTGCCGGACTCCTCGCCTTCGCCTGGATCCTGTTCCGCTACCACCGCGCGAATGCTCCCTCGTTCCACGAACATTTCTATGTCCCGCTGATGGCGCTGAGTCTCGGCACCGGACTGGTGATCTCCATCAGCCGCATGAACATGGGCATCTCGACCGCGCTGGCCTCGCGCTACGTCACGCTCGAACTTCTCTTCTGGGCGAGCCTCATCGGATTGCTCACCGCGACACTGTTCCGCGCCGGACCCCGGCCTGCCACCTCGGCCGCCTGGGGCGCACTCATCGCCATTCTTGCCGCCGCCACGCTTCCCGCCAACCGCGAAATGGGACAGTTCTGCCGCGAGCGCGCGGTTTCGCTCTGGCAAGAGTCCGCCGCGCTTCGCCTGGGAGTGTTCGACGAACAGCGATGGTCCTACATCGTCGAGGATGTTCCTCGGGTTCGGAAGCTCCTCGCCGGTTACGAGCGTCACGGCCGGCTGGCTTACGCTCACCGCGGCATTTCTCCGGTTGGCGATCCGGCGCCGCAGTTCCCGGCCGGCCAGGCGTGCCGGGGTGCGGTGGAGCAGATCAAACCCGTGCCGGCCAACGGCCGGAGCGCCCTAGCCATCAGCGGATGGAGTTGGAATCCTGCCGCAGGCAACGAAGGGCATCGGGTGTTGCTCGTCGATTCGCTGACGAAACTCGTGGAAGGCGTCGGGTACGTGGGCATGCTCCGGGTGGACGTCGAACGCCATTTCCATGACCCCACATTGCGCACTTCCGGCTTCGTTGCCTACACGCGTCCGCTCGACCCACCGCGTCCCCTCGAAGTCTGGATCGAGAGCCCGGGCGCCCGGTACTGCTCACTCGGGCTCGCTCAGCCGTAATCGGAAGCGGCGCCTACGCGACGTTCGCCACGGCATGCGGCTCATAGATGCAGCGTGGATCCGCCGCCAGATAGTCCCCTGTGAGCGAATACGCCCGCGACCGCGACCCGCCGCAGATCTTCACGTACTCGCACTCGCCGCACTTGCCGTGCCGCAGTGCCGGATCGCGCAGTTCCCGGAACAACGTCGAATTGCGATACACGTCGACCAGCGAATCGCTCTTCACGTTGCCCGCCGGCAGCGGCAGGAATCCGCTCGGGCAGATGTCGCCCTTGTGCGACACGAACACGAACCCGCGGCCATCGCTCACGCCCGCCGTGCGGAACGCCATCTTCCCTGCGTTCTCCGCATCCGCCGGCCGCAGATGCTCGTTCTTCATTTGCTGCGCTACATACCGCCGATAGTGCATCGCCTCGGTAGTCTTCACATCGTAGGACGCTGTCTTTGACGTGCGGTACAGGAACTCGAACACCTTCTCGTACTCTTCCGCCGTCAGGTCGTCCGACTCACTCGCGCGCCCGATCACCGTGAGGAAGAACAAGCTCCACATCCGCGCGCCGATGTCTTCCATCAGCTTCGCCATTTCCGGCAGACGGTCCATGTTCCGCCGCGTCACCGTGGTCTGGATCTGCGTCTCCATCCCGATCTTGCGCGCGTGCAGCGCCGCTCGCAGGAAGCAATCGAACGTGCCCGGCACACCGCGAAACGAGTCATGCGAGAGCGCGTCCGGACCATCGAGGCTCAGCGCCAACCGCGACACGCCCAGTTCCTTGAACTTGTCGATGACAGCCGGGGTCAGCAGCGGTGTCGCGCTCGGGGTCACGTTCGTTCGCAGCCCCAGCTTCACACTGTGTTCGATCAGAGCGAACAGGTCGCGCCGTTTCAGCGGATCGCCACCAGTGAATACCATTAGCGGATTGCCAAACGACTTGATCTCGTCAAGCAGTGCGAACCCCTGCTCGGTCGTCAACTCTTCCGGATCCGTCTTGGGCATTGCGCACGCCCGGCAGTGCACGCAAGCGAGGTCGCACGCCTGCGTCACTTCCCAGATCACCAGCAGCGGAGACTCGTCGAAGTTCATAACGGCCTTCTTTAGAGCAATCCGAGGGCCGACACTCTCCTGCAGGGCCGCGCCCAGACAGTACGAGACTTTCCGGTCTCGCCAGCTTGCGCGATCGGGTCTTTACACCCACGGTGTACCCTGAATGGATGCCGAGTAGCGTGGTTTCACGCTTGCGCCCCACCGCGGTGAACTCCGTACTGGGTGAGGTCCGAGCCCTGCAAGCCCAAGGCGTCAAAGTCGTTTCCCTCATGCGCGGGGAACCTGACTTCCGCACCCCCGAGCACATCGTGGAAGCGGCAGTTCGCGCACTTCGAGCCGGCCGCACCACCTACCCCGACAATCGCGGCGAGATCAAGCTCCGCGAAACCATCGCCTCTCAGCGCGGCTATGATCCCGCCGAAATCCTCGTCACCACCGGTGCAACGCTCGGCATCGCCTGTGCCCTTACCGCCCTTCTCGACCCCGGCGACGAAGTCCTTCTGCCTGACCCCATCTACGACGCCTATCAGTCGCCCATTCGCATGACCGGCGCCGAGCCCCGCGCCGTTGCATCGCACATCGACCACGGCCGCTTCGCCATCTCCGTCGAGTCCCTCGAACAGGCATGGTCCCCCAAGGCGAAGATCCTCCTGCTCAACACGCCTTGGAACCCAGTGGGGACCGTCTTCCGCGAAGACGAACTACGCGCCATCGGCGACTTTGTCCTGCGGCGCGGACTCACACTGATATCCGACGAGATCTACGAGACCATCACCTATGCCGGAGCCCGGCACATCTCACCCGTGACCCTCTCGCCCGAACTTCGCGAGCGCATCGTGCTCGTCAACAGCCTCTCGAAGACCTACGCGATGACCGGCTGGCGGGTGGGCTACTGCGCCGCCCCGAAACAAATCATTGACGCCATGTTTCTGGTACTCCAACAATCGAGCCGTGGACCCGCCATGTTCGTGCAAGACGCCGCCGCCGAAGCGCTCACCGGCCCGCAGGAGTGCGTCGAAATCATGCGTGCGGAGTATGCCCGCCGCCGCGCTCGTGTACTCGAAGCTTTGTCGGGTGTCCCGCGCATCACCGCGATGCCTCCGGAAGGCGGCTTCTTCACCATGGTCGACACCAAAGGCCTGGGCGAGTCTTCGAACGAGACCCGCAAGCGCCTGCTCGAGCGGCACGGCGTCGTCGTGATCCACGGAGCCGCCTACGGCCAGGGCGGGGAAGGCACGCTGCGGGTGTCTTTTTCGAGCGGGGCAACGCTTGAAGACGGGCTCGCGCGCCTGAGGGCCGGACTAGCCGAAGGATGAAAACGCCGCCGGAACCAGCGCTGGACTTTGGTCCCCCTGCCTTGGCGCTGCGTGTTTCAAGCGCTTGGATCGGTTGCCCCGCAACGGCGGTTCAGTCCTGCTCCGCCTCATGCGGAACTACTCGGTAGGGCTCACCCGAACCGTGCTCGGCGAGTTCTGCTGCGCTCGTATCGGCGCCTCGCCGCATTCCGTGCGGCCTGGCCTCGGTCAGTGGCCAGCGTCCCGTTTCCCTCGAAAGCTTGTCCCCGAAGGTCGCAAGCTAGCCAGCACGGAACTCGAGCGCCTTCACCACTGGCCGGCTCGCGTTGATCTCGGCTTCAAGCCCTTTCAATCCGGCTTTCACCGCTTCGAACTCTGGAACCTCGCCGAAGAGCATCACCTCCATGCTGTGGTAGTCGCGTTCGAGATTCGCGATCTTCGCTGCATCTGCGGGCAGCAAGTGAAACGTTCCGGGCGCCGCCAAATCGTAACGGGCCCAGCGTGACGGGTAGAACCGCATTTTGAATCGGACCACATCCTCGAGTAGTCCCATCTCCGCAAGCGACCGCTGCCGAACCGTGCTCGCCGCCAGCTTGTACAGGTCATAGTAGTGGCGCGAATAACGTTCCGGTGGCAGGCCCGGGCGGTGCGCTTCTTGATGCAGAATCGTCGCCTTCTCCCAGAAAGTCCGCTCGGCCGCGATGGTGATCACGCTGGCCACGGGATCGCGGAACAGGCGAGGAAAAACCTCCGCCGCATACGGGCGAATCGGTTGCGGCGCTGACGGAACCCACGATGCCAGAGGTCCGATCTCGAGCCTCACGTCCGGGCGAATGTAGGCTTGCGAAAACGCGGCGGGATAGCGAATGCTGACCACCTGCGGATCGCGCTCGTCGATCATCGAGACCAGGCCCGCGCCGCCGAACAGCGGGTCCAACTCCGGGTGCAGCCGGGCCTGGATGAACTCGCCCGCCCGCCGGTTCACCTCCTTTGAAGCGATCCTGCTGCGTCTTCGACGGGAAGTCGCGTACGGGAAGTTCGGCCCCGAAGCCGAGCAGCGTCCAATCGAGAACCAAGTCGATGTCCTCGGAAAACCGCTGGATCAGGCCGTACGCTTTCGAAAGCGAAGTGCCACCCTTGAAGACGAGGTTCGGCGCGTAGGGCGAGTCGGTGAACAGGATCTTCAAGACGAGGCAGAGCCAGAAGTCTTTCTCCACGATGGCGGGCCCGATACCCATGCGGGTAGCCGTCTCCGCGAACAGATCGCGACGATCCCGCGCAGGTAACAGCGCCACGTCACGCACGATTGTCGTCCTTCGCGATTTGCCGGATCGCGGCGTGGATCCAACCCGTGGCTGTCTTGGTGTCGATCAGAATCTTGCGCCGGAGCGCTAGAGGAAACTGGCTCCGAATTCGCGAGATCGCCTTCTGCGGAATGCGTCCCTTGCCATACGCCCGCAGCGCCTGAACCACCAACCCGCTTTCTCGAAGCTTGAATCCTGCCTCTTTGAGCAGGGTGTGTTCGAAGTGAATCGCCGACTTTCCTACCCGATACACACGCGAAGGCCCGTCTGAAAGATACACCACTCGAGCCGGCACTTGCGTCGATAGGCCTAGCAAGTTCTGAGCGCTTGCGCCATCGTGCTGGATCCTCCATCCGAACTTGCGCGCGATGGCATGCGCGATCTGATCGATATCTGGGCCAGCATGCTTCTCGAGAACCCTGCTGTATCGCGGAAAGTCATAGACGCCTCGCAACACGCGCCGGATCTGACCTCTCCTGGCCAACCTATGCAACTCCGTATCAATCGCTCGCCTCGTTCCCAGGTCGCTGAAATCCGCCTGCGAAAACGCCCACCCCATCCCATGCCCCCTAATCCTCGCAAGTGCTTGTATTCCGGACAGTTGCTGCGCTATCATCGCCTCGAACCTGTAAGAAAATATACCACATTTTTCTTTCACCTCTCTACCCCCTCCACTTCACCCCTAGACGCCGATCGATACGCCGCCATCAACACCTCCAGCACCCTCACACCATCGCTCACCGTCACCTCTGCCTCTCGTCCCCTCTCCACGCAATCGAGAAACGCCGACTGATCCAGATTCACCGCGACCCCGGGCGCGAACCATTCCGTAGCCCCCGTCTTCCGTTGATCCGAACTCGCCCAGAACCCCATCGGATCCTCGGGATTCGCCGCTGGCGTCTTCCAAAACGTCTGCCGTGCCGACTGTACTTCTCCCCGCACCGCGCTCGCATCGATGAAGTGGCTCGCGCTCGATCCCACCAGCCGAATCCGGTGGTGTCCGCCCGCTGGATGCGACTTCCATCCCGTCCGTCCCGACGAAACGGTCGCCGCCACTCCACCTTCGAGCGTCACCGCCAGCACGCCGAAGTCCTCGAAGTCTCGCCGCTTGTTTTCCTCGAAAAAGTAGTTGCCCGTCACTGCCCTGACCGTTCGAAAGCTCTTCCGCCCGGCCAACCACCGGATCATCGCCAGCGAGTACACGGCAATGTTGAACATCTCCCGTTTGGCGTCCGGGAACAAGAACATTTCCGGCTTCTCCCGTTCTTTGCGCGGAGCCACGGCGAAATCGCCCGCGTAGCCCTTGGCGAAATGCAGATCGGTGAAGATCGCGCGCAACTCGCCCAGCCGTCCGCTCGCCAGCATGCGCCGCGCCCGCTGTGCCGGCGGGAACAGCACTTGCGTGAACATCTGCGTCCGCAGGCCCTTCGCCTTGGCGATCGCTTCCACCCTCCGCGCATCTTCGAGCGAGCCCGAGAGCGGTTTGTCCACGTAAAGGTGTTTGCCTGCCTCGGCGCACCGGATCGTCACGCGCCCCTGCCGGTGGTGCTCGGTGGTGATCGACACCACTTGCACGTCCGCCCTGGCGAGCGCGTCGTCCAGATCGGCGATATACGGCACACCGAGATCCGCGGCCAGTTTGCGATTCAGCCGGGCGCGCCGTTCGTCCACGTCACGCTCATCCGCAACGGCCGCGATCTTCGCCCGTGGGTCGGCTCGGAAACCCGCCGCATACCCTTCCTGATGGCTCATCCCGCCAGTGACCAGGAGCACTCCGATAGGCATCGTTCGTCTCCTTACTGACGCGCTGCCGCGACGGCTTTTCCCGCCGTCAGCGATTGTTCGATCCACCCGGTCCACGCCACTCCCGGCGCCGGTGGATCAGCCATCTGCGCCGGCTCCGGGAAATCGTCGTACCGCAGCGTGCCCTGTTGGCCCACCACCAGCACGCGAGCAGCAGGCTCGTCGTGCGCGAGGCTCGCGCTCACCAATGCTGTAGCGCCGTTTGCGAATTCGATCAGCGCGCTCGTGAAGCCCATGCGCGCTCCGCCTTGCGCATACACGCTACGGGGCGATGCCGCCAACCACCTGGTCACCGATTCGGCGCCGGCCGCCACCAACGTCCCGAGCAGCCCGTGGTCAGCCGTCAGTTCCAGATCGATTCGCGCAAAGACCAGCCGGCCGATCGAACCCTCGGCCAGCTTCGGTCCAACGGCTCTTTCGAGCCAATCGAGATAGTGCATCAGGCCACTATATTCGAACCGCGCTCTCTTCGCGCGGCCTGACGCACCGGTGCACCTGCCCGGCCCGGCCTGGCTTCCCCTCCGAACCGGGACCCGCGAAGGAGATCCGCTACCTTGCGGTCTTCCCCTTCGCCGCGTCCACGTGCCGCCGGATCGCTCCGAGCAGCGTCTTGTCTTGATACGGCTTAACCAGGTAGTCCGTCACGCCCGCCGTGAACGCCTTGGCGCGATGCTTGTCGCCGGCGCGCGAAGTGAGCATGATGATCGGTACGTTGCGCCACGCTTGGGTAGCGCGCAACCGCGTGGTGAGCTCGTAGCCGTCCATGCGCGGCATTTCGATATCCATGAGGATGACGTCTGGCCTGTAGTCGCCCTGGTTGAGCAACTCGAGCGCTTCCACGCCGTCCTTGGCTTGCGACGGGTTCCATCCCGTGTTCTTGATCAGGTTCGCGATGACGCGGCGCACGCTGATCGAGTCGTCGACGATCAGCACTTCGAGCGTCTTTGGCACTTGCGGTTGCCGCCGTTGCAGCGGAGTCACGTTGCGGATGCGCCGCTGGAACAACTCGGTCGGGTTCAGAATCAGTACCACCCGCCCGTCGCCCATCACGGTCGCCGCCGATACGCACGGCGCCTTGCGCAGCCACGGACTGAGCGCCTTCACCACCACCTGCGTGGCTTCCAGCACTTCGTCCACCACCAGCGCGTAATCCTGTCCCGTCAACCGTACCTGTACGATCGGGACCTCGCTTGCCTGCTTGCCGGCCGTATGACCCAGTGCGTCGGCCAGCCGCACTACTTGGTGGATCTGCCCGTCGATCTCCACCGTCTCCCGCTCGTCGGCCTTCACGATGCTCGTTGCCGGCACCGCGGTTGACCGCGTATGCCCCGTCACCGGCAACGCGTACTGGTTGCCGCCGCTGCGGACCATCGTCACGCTCGTCACCGCCAGGGTCAGCGGCAGCCGGATCCGGAACGTCGTTCCTTCTCCCCGGCTCGATTCCACGTTCACCGCGCCGCGTAGCGATTCCACCGTCGCTTTCACTGAGTCGAGACCCACTCCCCGTCCCGAGATGTCGCTCAATGTCGCCGCCGTGGTCAGACCCGGTACGAACACCAGGTGCATCGCGTCGTCTTCGGTCAATGCTTCGGCTTCGTCGGCGTTGAGGATTCCCAACTCCAGTGCCTTCTGCCGGATCTTCGCGGTATCGATACCTGCTCCGTCGTCGCTGAGTGTCAGCGTCACTTCGGTGCCGTCGTAATCGGCTCTGAGCCGCACGAAACCGTGTTCGAGCTTGCCTGACGCGATCCGAAGATCGGGAGCCTCGATTCCATGATCCACCGAATTGCGCAACAGATGCTCGAGCGCACCGGCGATCCTTTCGAGCACTACTTTGTCGATCTCCGCCTCGCCGTGTTCCAGCACGAACCGCGCTAGCTTGCCTCGCTCACGCGCCGTAACGCGCACCGTGCGCTCGAGCCTGCTCGCCAGCGTCGCCAGCGGCACCATGCGCAGCTTCATCACCTTGTCTTGCACTTCGCCCGAAAGGCGGCCCTGCCGGCCGGTGTAGTTTTCGAACGTCACCGCGAAGTACGAGAATTGCGACGAGGCCGAACTGATGTCGCTCACCGCCTCGGCCAATTCTCGGGCGATCAGGTGGACTTCCGTGTACCGGTCAAACTCGAGCGCGTCGAATTCAGACCGGTCCGGACCCGCACCCATGAACCCCGGCAATGACTGGCTCATCGCGAACAGCGAAGCGTGCTCGGTGTCCAGCCGGGCCGTCAACCGCCGCAACCGCTGCAAGCTGAGGTTGAGTTCGCCCAACTCGCGGTTGTACCGCGTGAGTTGCTGTTCGAGTGAAGAACGATGGATGAACAGCTCGCTTGACAGTCGCACCAGGTCTTCCAACCGTTCGAGCGGCACCCTCACCAGCTTGTTCGAGTCGACCTGCGGATTGCGCTCGGCTTCCGGCTCTTCTGGAGCTGGCGCGGTTTGCGCAGCCGTCGTCACTGCTGCTTCCGCCGCCGCGCCCGGAGCCTTGTCGGGTTCGCTGAGCAACGTTTCGTAGCGGTTGAACAGAGCCGAGATGGCCGCTTCGAGTCCGTGCGTCCGGCCCCGAGCCTCCACCAACTCGGCCAGCAGATCGTGCGAACGCAGCAGCGTATCCTTGATCGCTTCCGAGAACGCCGCCGTCCCCTCGTAGAGTTGGTCGAGCACGTCTTCCATCCGGTGCGCCAACTGGCTCACCGTTTTCAGACCCACCATGCCCGCCGCGCCCTTGATCGTGTGAACCGAACGCCGGATCTCCTGCAGGAAATCGCTGCCCTCGCAATTGGGCCGCAGGTTCCCGATCAGGTGAGCGAACGTCTGCAGATGCTCCTCGGCTTCTTCCACGAAGCCTTCCACCAGTTCCGGTGAGGCCTCCGGAGTCTCCGTCTCGGGCCGCTGCGTAGCCCTCTGCGGCTTCTGGGCGCCTGGCTCTTGCAGTGACATCCGCATGTGCGTCAGGCTTTCGCCCACCAGGTCGGCCGTCTCGGCGTCGAACCGGATGAAGCCCGTCCCCACCTGTTCGAGCAGCTCTTCGAGCGTCTCGGCCATCTGGGACACTTCGTCCAGCCCGATCATCGCGCTTGCTCCGCGCAGATTGTGCGCCAGCCGGTACATCTCCGTCCGCGCTTCGGAATTGGCAGGGTCCACCCGCAACTCGCCCAGACGCCGTTCCATGTCCGGGAGGTAGGCGCGCGCTTCGTCCCAGAAGCCCTTCATCAGCTCAGTGTCGACTCTAGCCATCGCAGTCTCCCAGTGGACTCATTTGGATCGCCCTCAGCCGGCGGCCGTCGCCGTCTGCTCCTTCGGTAGCTTGAACCGGCTTACCGAGAGATTGAGTTCTTCCACGAGTTCGGCCAGCCGCCGCACCGATGCTGCGGCGCGCCTCGTACCTTCCGCCGTATCCTGGCTGATTCGTGAAATCGATACTACCTGTTGCGACACGTCCACCGAGTGCCGCGCCTGCGCCGTCGAATCGCTCGAAATGCTGCGCACCAGTTCGGAGATCTCCTTCGATACCGATTGGATCTGTTGCAGCTTCTGGCCCGCTTCGTTCGCCAGCCGCGATCCCTGCACCACCTGCAGCGTCGTCGCCTCCATCGAGGCCACCGCTTCGCCCGTGTCGCTTTGCACGGACTCGATCAGTGACGTGATGCGGCGCGTCGACTCGGCTGCTCGTTGCGCCAGCCGCTCCACTTCCTCGGCCACCACCGCGAAGCCCTTGCCGGCCTCGCCCGCCATCGCCGCCTGGATCGATGCATTCAACGCCAGCACGCTCGTTCGGTCCGCGATGTCGCGAATCAGCTCCACGATCTCGCTGATTTCCTGCGAGCTCTCGCCCAGCCGCTTGATGCGCTTCGAGGTTTCCTGCACGTGCAGCCGGATCGAGCTCATGCCCTGAATCGTCTTGTTCACCGCTTCGGCGCCTTGTTGCGCGTTGTTCAACGACGTGCGCGCCACTTCGGCCGCCGAACCGGCCACCGATGTCACCTGCTGAATCGAGGTCGCCATCTGCTCGATCGACTTCGACGCGCTCACGATGTCGCGTGCCTGGCGGTCGGAGCCCTGCGCCAGGAATTCGGCCGCGTTCTGCACGTTGCTCGACGAACTGGACACCTGCTTCGCCGTCGTCTGCACCTGCGCGATCACCTGCCGTAACTCCGTGATCATGTAGTTGAACGAGTCGGCGATGGCGCCCGTAATGTCCGCCGTCACCTCGGCTTCCTTGCTCAGGTCGCCTTCGGCCACGCCGCTCACTTCTTCGAGCAGCCGCTTGATGCTGTTCTGGATCTGGTCGCGCTCGTCGCTGCTCTGAATCAGCACCAGGGTCTTGTCCATCACGCTGTTGAGCGATTGCGCCATCGATCCCAGTTCGTCTCCCGTCACCGCCACGCAACGCGCCTTGAAGTCGCCCGCGTCGATTCGCGTGAACATTCGCGAGATGCCCGAGATCTGCAGGTTGATGCGGCTCGAAATCTGATACGCCCCGAATGCCGCCAGCACCAATGCCAACGCCGCCAGGCCCAACTGGCCGTACTTCTCCTTGCGAATTCGGCTCTCGCGGCCGCCCAATCGGCTGGTGAGCTGGCTCCGGATCCCTTCGGCGAACTCCGAGAATTGCCCGAGCGAGTCGGTCGCGCTCTTCCACTGCGCCGCCGCGGCCTTGTCCGCGATCGCCTTGCGGAGGGTTTCGCTTTGCTTGGCCGATGCCGTCGCGAGCGGAGTCAGGAATGTCGTCACGCCCGGCCCCAACTCGCCGTTGTACTTCACCGCCGAGGTGATTTGCCGGCTCAGGTCCGCGAATGACGACTGCGATTGCCGCACCAGCCGGTCGGCCTGTGCCGTCTCTTCGGCCGATGCCTGGCCCCGTACCGTCAAGCCCAACACATACGCGTCGGCGAGGCTCTTGGTTTCCACTGCGCGAAAGTAGCGGTCGAACAGCGTCGATGCCAGGTAGTACGTATCCGCTTCCGGATCGAGAATCAGGTTGGATCGGTCGCCCACCTGGACGATGAGTTCCGCCAGCCCGGCGACCAGCGCCGTGTGCTTCTCGAAACTCGAAGCCGCGGTGGATTGCCCCACCTGTGACCGCAGTTCCTGCCACCTCGACTTCCAGTCACCCCATGCCTTCGTGGTGCCCAGCGGACCGCCGCTCGCGGCGTCCGCTTTGTCCACTTCCTGGATGTCCCGATCCAGTTGCGCTTCCACTTCCTTGACGTGCGCCTGGAACTGCGCCCCGCCAGACAGCCATGCATGCGCGGCGGCGCGATGTTGTTCCACGCCCAACAGTACGCGGTTCAGCGGCTTGAAGTAAGCCGCGCCCTCCTGCTCTTGGTCCGTGAAGACCAATAGCTCGTTACGTGAACTCAAGTAGGCGTGCAAGAGCACGGTGACGGGCAAGCCCATCAGCAATACCAGCAACGTGAGTTTTTGCCAGATTCTCAACGACGTAAACATTCGGCGCTCCTCGCGATATTCAAACGCTCTCGGTCATGGCGGAATCTGCGCCCACCAAGTCCTTCAGTTTTTCCAGTGCGAAAACCTTCTCCAGATCCAACACGCACACTGACCGGTTGCCCAGCCGCGCGGTGCCTCTCACCGCTGGCCGCAGCGTTCCGCCCAACTCGGCCAGGTGATCGATCTCGTGCGGATAGATTCCCGATAGCCCTTCCAACGATTCCGCCGCCAACGCCAGCGGACCATGCGGCGACTTCACGATCATGATCTTGCCCGCCGCTCCCGGATGCTCTTCTTGCTCGAGGCCCAGCAGCTCCGGTAAGTGCACCAACGGTACGATCTCTCCGCGGTGGCTGAAGATCCCGCGCAGGAAGCCCGGCATCCCCGGCACCGGGGTCAGTGCCGGTTGCCGCTCGGCTTCGCTCACTGCCGGTAGCGACAGTGCGAACAGACTGCCCGACATGCGGAAGAGCAGGTAGCGATCGTTCGGAGCGTACTCCGAAATCGGCACCTTTACCTCGCCGCCGTCGGAAGCCAGGTTCGCTTTGGCCTTCGGCGCTTCCGTGGGTTCGGCTCGTCTGTCTACCGCCACGGCTGCTTCTTCCGCCGGAGTGCCCAGCGCCACGAACTCCTCGAAGCTCGGTGCTTCCCCTTCGAACGCCGCCTCTGCGGGAATCACCGGGAGCGGCGCCGCCGTGGCCGCGGCTTGTTCCACCACGCTCGCCACGAACGCTTCGGGAATTTCCGCCTCGGGCACTTCGGCAACTTCCGCCGCTTCGATCGGGACTTCCGTCTCCGCCTCCATGGCGGCTGCTGGCGCCACTGGCGCTGTCTCGACCGGCGCCGCGGCTTCCGTTTGGAAAACCACGTTCACCGCCGGCTGCTCCTGAGGCTCGGGAACTTTCGAAGACTCCGCCGGAACTGCGTTCGGCAACTCCGACAGCCACAGGAAGCCCGCTGGAGGTTTGGCTTCGGACCCCCGAGGCGATAGCTCGAATGACTCGTCGAACGCGCTCTCTTCTCCGCCCGCCGGAATCATACGCTTGGCTGCCGGCGTACCCGCCGGCGCCGCCGTCTGTTCGGGAGCCGTCAAGCGCTGCGACAACGCGGCGAACAACTGCTCCACCTCGCCTTGCTCGCTGCCGCCCGGCGCCGGCTGCTTGGCTGCGTCGCTCCGTTCGCCCGACGCTGCAACGTCCCAGCTATGTAGCAAGTCTTCGAGAAGCGCCGCCAGCGGCTCGAGGCCCTCTTCGTGGCGCGCCCAGTCCTGGGGAGTGCGATCGATCATGACTTTCCTCTTACAGGTGCCGTTCGATACTCGAGATCAACTGCGCTGCTTCGAACGGCTTGGTCAGGTATTCGTCGGCTCCCTGCTTGAAGCCCCAGAATCGGTCGCTTTCCTGGTTCTTGCCGCTCAGCATGATGATCTTGATGCCTTTGGTCGCCGGTGAGCTCTTCAACTGCCGGCAGATTTGAAATCCGTTCTTCTTCGGAAGGATGATGTCGAGCAAGATCAAATCCGGTGGGTTCGAAGTCGCAAGCGTCAGCGCTTGCTCACCGTCGGCCGCCGTGACAATGTCGTAGCCCCGATTGCCGATGGCAGCCTGGATCAGCTTCAACTCGGAAGGACTGTCCTCGACAACCATGATTCGTTTGGCCATTTCCGTTCTCCTAACTCCTTACTTGGACGCCGCCGCCGTCACTTTCAAATACTTCTCTACCGCCTGTAGAAGCGAGTCTTCGTCGAGCGGCTTGGTGAGGTAATCGGTAGATCCGGCCAGTTTGCCCTTGATCTTGTCGAAAAATCCGTCGTTTCCCGATAGCATTAGAATCGGAATCGTCTTGGTGTACGGGTTCTGCTTGATCGTCTTGCACACCTGGTATCCGTCCATCCGCGGCATGCTCACGTCGAGCAGAATCAAGTCCGGCAGTGATTCGTTGATCCGCGCCAGCGCCTGCATCCCGTCCGCCGCCGTCAATGTCCGGTAGCCGTTCTGCTCGAGGATCAGCGATACCACTCGCCGCACCGTCTGGCTGTCGTCCACGCACAGCACCAGCTTTCGCTGCTCGAGCAGATGCGCCACCATCATCACGGTGGACTCCGCTGGCCGCGCTTCGGCTGCCTTGCGCAACCACGGCAGAGCTTCGGCGGATCGCTTCAGGTTCAGCAGCACTAGCGCCAGGTTCACATAGGAATCGAACGTCGGCTCCGTGTTCGCCTTCTTCTGCAGGTCGCGCAGCGCCTCCATCAAAAGTTTCTCGTCTACGCCTTCGTTGCGCGCGATCGTCTGCAGATCCGTCAGCAGCGGAATCGACCGGCATCGCGGACACCGCCTCGGCGCCGATGCTGCGTCGGCGCAGCAGATGGGACATTGCCACCGCCTCGGTTGGGCCGGATGCGCCGCCGGTTGTTCGGCCGCGGCTGGCGCCGGGGGAGCCGTAGCGCGCGGCTTGGGCGTGCTCTTCAAGGCCAAACGCGCCTCGTGCATCGCCAGGATGTTCGCCGCCTGCTGGTTGTTCGGGTTCACCTGCAACAACCGCTGCAGGAACCAGAATGCGCCATCCATCGTCTCCGACAACGCCGCTGCCCACAGCAATCCTTGCTCGTGATCCGGACACACCTCCAACAGTTCACGCAGAAGATTTCGAGCTTGGCGCTTCTCGCCCGCCCGGGCGGCCACCACGGCTTGCCGCAGTAATTCGTTCGCTCGCGCCGCCGTCGACGCCGGTGTTGCGGTACTTTCCTGATAGCTCACGGTCAGTGACTCCCGTTCAGTGACTGCCGGCCGATGACCTGCCGGTGCGCATCCACGATGTGGTGGAGTTGGGCCACGGGGGATGTCCCGCGTGCCGGGCCGATACAGGCTACGCTTACCTGGGGTAGCCACGGTTCGATGCAGATCTTCGCGGCTTGCCGCACTTGCGCCAAACCGGTCTGGTCGTATTTCCCATCCATGGGTGGCTCGCCGGTGAGCCTTGCCTGCAACAGCCGCTCGAGTTCGGCTAGCGGGTTTGCCGCCACTTGGCGAGCCCACGCCGCGCCAGACTCCTGCGCCATCCAAAGCTCTTCGTCTCGCACGGGATCACTCCCGCCCACCGCTCGCAGCTCGGAGAGGATCGCATGCACCCCTTCTGCCTCGCCGCCCGGCGTGATCGATGCTTCGATCAACCATGCTTTTCCCGCTCCGTCGCTCTGTATCGCCGAGCGGATCTGCCGTACCGGCTGCCGGCCGGCCAGCTTCGCCTGCAGCCTCGATCCCACGCCGCCCCCCAACACCTCGTGCAGTGCCTGGAACGCTGCATCGCCCGCCATCGGCGCCGGAAGCGCCAGGCAGACGTGCGACTGCCCCAGTTCGGCCGCCTCGTAGAGCGATACCGTGTGCCATGCTGGCTCCGGGCAGGGGATCGCCCTTGCCTCGGTCCGCGCGGAGCTCCCCGAGGAGTTCCCCGCGAACTTCGCCAGATCTTCCGAGTCCACCGCCCCTACCGCGCCCGCCACGCGCTGATCGGCGGCATAGGTGCGTTCGAAAAACCGGCGCACGTCGGCCACCGTGTACCGTCCGATCTCCCCCACGCCGTCTGCGTATTCGTGCCGCTCGGGCCAGATCGCCGCCAATAGCATCCGCCGCGCTCGGCCCGCCGTCGGCCGCCGCCAGTGCTCGGCCTCAGCCGCCATTGCCCGCTTTTCCAACTCCAGGGCATCGGCGTCGAACCGCGGGTTGTTCACCAGGTCGGTGAGCAGTTCGATCGCCTGCTCCCATTGCCTGTGCTCCACTAGCCCTACCAGCAACGCGCCCCGCGATGCAGTACGGCCGGTTACGGTTCCGCCCAGCTCGTCTATCTCGCGCGCGATCGCCAAGGCTCCCTTTGACTTGGTCCCCTGAAGCAGCATCTGCTGCGTCAAGCGGGCCAGCCCACACTCGCCGCTCCGCTCGGCGTTCGAACCTCCTGCCGTCATGTAGCCGGCGGCTACAAGTCCCCCGGTCCGCCACTGGGAGACAACTCCACGAGGCCCCGGCGGACCTGTGAGAGTAGCTTCGCCTGCCCGTTCGGGGCCAAGCGAGCCGTGCACTGATGATACGCGACTCCTCCGCATACGTTTGTTTGTAGTCCTAGCATGAGAGAAGAGGGCTAGGTGCGTCACTCGGGAGGCGTCCCCGGTCCCTCCTAGGAAAGCGCCTTAGACGATGACTAGGGCGTTTCCGGCAGAAGCCCGAAACGGGGCTCGGGAGACGCCCCTGAGGACCATCTACCACCGGAGTGCGTACCTCTTCTCCCCGCCTCGGGGGTAAAGTTCACTACACTGGGACCTTGACGCCGCCTCCGCTCAGCCCCCGCGCCTTCCTCGTCGTTCTCTCTACGCTGGCAGTGATTCTGGTCGCTGAGAACGCCTTCATGCTCGTGCAACTCCACCGCGCCAACACCCTCCTGGCGGCCATCCGCGATGCTTCCCAGACGATGCAAGACGACGTGCAGCACGTCAAGGAAGATGTTGAGTCCAACGCTGACGCCCTCGAGAACCTCCAGGCGCTGCTAGAAGAATCTCTCGGCAAATAAGAGAGTGTGGGCAGACGTACGCCTCCGCGTGGTTTCAGCCCGGCTGCCTGCCCGTGTACAACTGCCCCTTTGGGTGAGGTTAGGATGTGCGCGGCCGTGGTCACGATTGGCGCGGCGCGCGTTCGGCGTTGGCACTCTCCGGGCCGGTGTTCTCGAGTTTAGGAAGAAACTCGGAGGCAGACTCGCGTCGCGCTTGTTCGGCTCCGGACAAGGTGTGGAGGAAGTCGAGTCCAGTGCGGCCTTCCACCTCGGCAACCGAGCCCGCCCGGTGGGCGAGCGGTTCGGGGATCGTTATCCGCTGGAAGAATCGCCGCGAAGGCGCCGAAGGCCTGGCCGCGGCCGGTCACGACGCACCAATTGCATGCGCGCACCCGTGTCGGAAACACTTTCTCAGAGATTGCGTCAACCGGCCGGCTGCGAATCATGCCCTGCTCGAACGCGCCGTCGCGCGAGGGTTCGCGAGTTCGTTCCTCAGTGCGTCATCGCGTAGATGATGTAGTTGACGCCCATGCGATAGGCCATGGACGCGTACTTCTCCGGATAGTCGGGTAGGTCCGCCCATTCCCAGGCATCACCCAAGTCCATGTTGAAGCAGATGGCTACCACGACCCGCCCCTTGGCATCGATCACTCCGCGCCAATGGGGCACGACGCCGCCCCGTTCGATCTGGTCACCGTGGACGACGTTGAGTCCGGGAACGCGAAAGCGATGGGCGAGATCGTAAACGGTGTGGAAAATGGGCGCGTCATCGGGCAAGTCGGCGACTTCGTAACCAGGGAGAGCCATCTCGATTCCGGCCATGAAGCGAGCCCATTCTCGCTCGTTGTGGAAGTCATCCACCATGAGGAAGCCGCCGCGCTCGAAGTAGCGATGCAGGCGCGCGCCTTGTTCGGGAGTGAAGACCCAGTCGCCGGCTCCGACCGCGTAGATCCACGGCCAGTCGAAGATCTCGTCGCTATCGATATCGACGATCTGTTCGACGGAGCGCGCGTGGATCCGCGTAAGGCGGCGCACGCCTTGGATGAACTGGCGGTCTGACTTGTTGGCGTCGACTCCCCATCGCGCGCCGCCCCAGCCGCGGCGGTTGGAGCGGTAGCGGAGACGGCCGAAGGCGAATTCAGTTTTTTCCCAGGCGTCTGGTGGGTCTTCGGCGGGGTCTTGCATTTCGTGCTCGTACTGCTGCCAGCGCCTTCCCGAATGCGCCTGCTGCGCAAGCGCAGCGGCGACACCGGACGCAAGTCCGCACGCGAGGACAAAAGCGATCCACCGCGCGGCCATGGTGACGATTCTACATGCCCTTTGCGCCGCCTGCCGATGGCAGGCCTTCTAGGCTGGTGACAGTGGACCCGTTGCGTAGCGTGACGAAGAAGCCGTCTTCGCTCTTGCCCGCGAGCCGATTCTCCGACTCGTCACTGAACTCCACCTGTTTCCACTTGCCTTTCAGTACCCGTTTGTAGATGCCCATGAAATCAGTGGCTGCTTTCTCGCTGGACCACGACGAGGCGTATGCGAGCACGACGCGCCTGTCTTTCTTGTTCTCCCAGAGGCGATAGACACCACCCGTCCACTGTTCGGCGGCGAGTTCGTAACTGTGGGCGTACTGCTTGATGAGGATCTGGTGATCGAGTTCGCCGGTGATTCCTTCCACCAGCGCCTTCCACTGCTTTTCGTTGGCAAGCTGGGGCAACGCGGGCTTGGCGTGAGCAACGTGAGCAAAATACTTGTCGGCGTGGAGAATCTCCTGGGTGGACTGTGGAGGCCGCTTGAAGATCTCGGTGAAGGCCTGCTTGCCCAGCTTTTCTGCCAGCTTCTGCTGGAACGCCATACCCTGCGCATACGGGAACACCAGGGTTTCTCGCATGTAGAGCGGCACGGACTGGAACACCGGAAAGCCGGATCCGCCCGCGCCGGCCATGCGCGTCATCATGTCGACCATGCTCGGGCTTTCGAGGAGCGACTGGCCCATGCGCTTGGCCATGTACTCGGACATGAGCCACGTGGCTTGGCCTTCCATCACCGCCATCCGGGCGAGGGAACTATCGTCATCGGCGCCGGACTTGCGCAGAAACTTCTCGAGGTTGAAGTGCTGATCGGCGAGGGCGTGGCCCAGTTCATGCACGAGAGCGAGATCCTGCATCATGCCGGATCCGGTCTCCTCGAGCATGACCATCTTCTTCTTCCGATAGTCGTAGAATGCGGCCGCTTGTTCGCTCATCAGCTCGACCGTGGTCTTTTTGAGGTCGAAGTCAGCGGGGACGAAGCCGAGCTTCTTGAGCGCGAGTTCTTCGAGGCGGATCTCTTCCGGCTTGACTGCTTCGGCGATGCGGGCTTCGAAGTAGCTCTTGAGCTCGGAGCGCTTCATGTTGTGCTGCACGACGGGGCGCAGCACGGCGAGTCCGGTGATCTCGGAGAGCTTCGAGAGGATCTCTTGGTTGTCTTGTGCGGCGGCGGCGAGGGCGGCGAGCAGGAGGGAGGTGAGGCGAATCATCGGTTAGCGTCCTTGCGGGAGAACCACAGTGCGGCGGCCGCGATACTGACGGCGGATCCGGCGAGCACGGTTCCCCGAGCGCCGAGCCAATGCCCGGCGAACCCAGAGAGGAGATTGCCCAACGGCAGCATTCCCACCACTGTCATTGAATAGAGTGACATAATCCGGCCGCGGTATTCATCGGATATGGCGCTTTGGATCAGAGTGTTGGTGGCGCCGAGTTGGCGGAAGAGGTTGAATCCGAGCACGGCCATGGCCGCGAGCGAGAGCGGAAACCAGGGCGAGAGGGCATAGCAGGCCAACGCACCCGCGGTCCCGAGGACGCTGGCGGAGATGACGGGCCGCATTTGGCTCGCATCTCGGCTGCGCGCGAGCACTACCATGCCGATGACCGCGCCGAAACCCATGGCGCCGACGAGCAAGCCGAGTCCACGGGACCCGCGCTGGAAGATGTCGCCCGCGAAGACGGGTCCGAGGACGCTGACCGGGGTGGAGGCAACGTTGCCGATCGCGGTGAGCAGGAGAAGCGTCTTGACGAGTGGGTTCGTCCACGCGTAGCGGAAGCCTTCGCGTAGATGTTCGAGAGCAGGGGGATGTTCGCTGCGGGGAGCTTCGCGGGCGCGCATGATGAGGAGCGCTCCGATGACGGCGAGGTAGCTGACGGCATTGGCGGCGAAACACATCCCCTCACCGAGTGTGGCGACGAAGAGTCCGCCGATGGAGGGGCCGGCGACACGGGCGGCATTGAAGGTGATGGAGTTGATGGCGATGGCGTTGGGCAGATCGTCTTGCCCGACGAGGTGGACGTAGAGTGACTGCCGGGCCGGAATGTCGAAGGCGTTGATGGCTCCGAGGATGGCGGCGAGGGCGAGCAGATGCGGCACGGTGACGGCGCCGGTGAGCGTGACCACGGCGAGTGTGGACGCCTGGATGAGAAAGGCCGACTGGGCCACGAGGACGATGTTGCGGCGGGGCCATCGGTCCGCGGCGAGGCCGGCCGCGGGTCCGAGGAGGAGAACGGGGAGGTGAGTGAGGAATCCGATCGTTCCCAACAGGACCGAGGAGTGGGTGAGGCGGTAGACGAGCCAGCTTTGGGCGACGCCTTGCATCCAGGTGCCGGTGAGTGACACGACTTGGCCGAGCATGAACAGCCGGAAGTCGCGGTGGCGCAGCGCTCGGAACGTCTCGGTCAAGTTTCAGGATGGCACGGGCGTTCTGATCTGGGAGCGCTCACCGGATGCGGAAGCCGGAGCAGGCTTCGAGGGCGGCTTCCTGTTCGTGGACGGAGCGGACGTCGGCCCAGCGCGGTCCGGTGTGGAGGGCGGCGGAGAGTTCGGAGTGTAGGCTGGCCTCGCCGATGGCATATACCTCGACGGATCCATCGGGCAGGTTCTTGGCGTAGCCGGAAAGGCCGAGGCCAGAGGCGGCGTGCTGGACGAAGTTGCGAAAGCCCACCCCTTGTACGCGGCCGGTGATACGGTAGCGGCGGGCCAGGGGTTCGGGCTTGTGCGGCATCTTTCTGATTATGGTCCGGTGTGATGATGGCGAGTGAAAAACGCTCATGAGGTATCGGGAGCGGCCGATGAGGGGGTGTGAGGAGAATGGAATTCTTCCTCGTAGGAGGTCCAAGATGGAGATCTCGTCGGCATACGATGTGAGCCAAGCTGTGGATTATGGAGCACAGCGAAGCACGGTGACTGCGGAGGCGCGGGCAGAGAATCGGCAAGTGACCACCGCGGTGAGGCAATTGAACGAGGCCAATGCTTTTGGCGACGACAACGAACTGACGTTCGCGCTCGATCGCCAGACGGGGAGGGCGCTGGTTCGGATCGTCGACAAGAAGACGAATGAACTGATCCGGCAGATTCCACCCGAGTACGTGGTTCGGATGGCCGAGGAGATGCGCCGAAGGGTTGCGGCCGAGGCCTGATGCCTCGCTCGAGCTGCCCCGATCGGGTGGTCCGTTGAGTGGCCAGACGTTCTGGAAATGCGATTCTTGGGGAATACGAGGCGATGGCAAATCAGTTCCAGCAGGCGTACCTCGAAGGCGAAGTGTTGCAGGCGGATCCGCTGCACTTGGTGCGGCTGCTCTACCGCGCCGCCGTAGATGCAGTGGCGAAGGCGCGGGTGCACATTCGCGCCAAGGAGATCGCGGCCCGGTCGCGGCAGATCACGCGTGCGATGGAAATCCTCGGCGAGTTGGCGCAGTCGCTCGATCTCGAGGGCGGCGGTGATTTGGCCCGGCGTCTACTCGAACTGTATGACTACATGGGCCGGCGGCTGCAGGAGGCGAATTTCCAGCAAGCCGACGAGCCTTTGGCCGAAGTGGAGAGGCTGCTGGTGACTTTGCTCGACGGCTGGGAGCGGTGCGAGCCGCCGCAAGCGGTGGCGCCATCTTTGGTGGACACTGGCGCTGAGGGGGGGCGAATCTTCACGGCCTGATCCGAGAAACGGCAGTTACTCTGCCCTCTAGCTACTTTCCGGCGCAAAATTCCATGGTTCAGATTGTGGGGCAGGCTTCAGCCTGCGCGGGACTTCAGTCCCGCTGTCGATGCCCAGCGCCCAGGCCCTGGAACCGAACCTTAACCTCTCCGGAAGGGTGCTTGCGGGCTTCCACTTCGGTTTCCGCTCCTGGCGGGTGATGGCCAGCGAGTACCTGTCGAATTTTGCGCCGGAAACCAGCTGCGCGCGCCCGCGCTGCGGCACGGAAACCAACTCCATCTCCGGATATCGCAGCGCCGTCAACCGCCCTCCGAAGATGCAGCCCGTATCGATGTTGATCGTGTTGTGGATCCACTCGGGCTCGAGCACCGCCGTATGCCCGTAGACCACCTTCGCCTTGCCTTGATACGACCGGATCCAGCGCTGATCCGGAAGCCCGAATTCGTCGGTCTCGCCGCCCGTTTCGCCGTACAGGGCGAACTGACGTACCTCCGCCGACCCGCGCCCTTGCATCGGCTCAGGCATACCCGCGTGCGCCGCCACCAGCGCTCCGCCGTCGAGTACGTAATGGCTCGGCGAGGCATCGAGGAACGCCTCCACCTCGGTGCGGAACGGCTCCGATGTCGCGCGCAACTGCTGGATCGTCTCGCCCAACCCCGACCGGCCTTCCACCGGAAATCCGCGCATCCACCGCACCAGCTTGTCCTCGTGGTTGCCAGGAACGCTCAGTGCCGCGCCGGAATCCACCGAATCCATCACCAGCCGTAAAACGCTCGCGATGTCGGGGCCGCGCCCCACCAGATCACCCAGGAAAATCAGCTTGCGCCCCTCCGGCGGTGTGATGAAGTGCCGCGGCGGATCGGTGTCCAGAGCCGCGCCCCGTTCGATCCGGTAACCCAGTTTCTCGAGCAGCGTGCACAATTCGCGATAACAGCCGTGCACATCGCCGATCACGTCAAACGGACCCTTGTCGTCCCGCCGGTTGTTCCACAGCGGCTGTCGAACGATCTCCGCCGCTGCTACTGCTTCGGTCGAATCGAGGTCGTACACCCAGCGGAACCCTTCGCGCCGTAAAGCTTCGAGATCGGCTCCCGCGGATCCAGGCGCACGCAGCACGATCGCCGCTGGAATGGCATGGTGGCGCGCCGCGATTTCGAGCAGACCCACCCGCGCTTCCGCTTCGCTATTGGGCGCATCCACCACTGTCATCAGCCCACGCCGCAGACGCCTCTCGGCGAGAAAGGCGAGCGTTCGGGCGCCATCCTGCCAAGCCTCCGAGTCTTCATCGTCGTCGGCCACCAATTGCCGCGCAAAGTCGATGGATACCACTTCCGTGGGGGAAAAGTGTCGGCCCGCAAACGCGGACTTCCCCGAGCCGGGGGCTCCGATCAGAACCACCAGCGATTGCTCCGGGATCGTCAGTCTCATTGCCCGATCTGGCTCACCAACTCCGAAAGATTCACCGCCGCGCCTCGCGCCATCGACAAATACCCGGCTTCCACCGCCGCGACCGTACCCAGGTAATCCCGGCCACCCGTCTCGAACCGGCTCCTGCCGAGCAATCCATCGATGAAGTTCTGCTGCGTGGCGCGCACGCTGTCGCCCCGGTATCCGTCGGAACACCGGTTCTCATGAATCAATCGGCCGTTCAGGCGAAGATCTCCAGTGGGCAGCACCTCGAGAACGCCCGCGTCCCCTTCGAAACTCGCGTCGCCCAGCGGAGGACTGTCCGGCGCCAGGTCTGTAAAACGGTGCCCGTCGGCGATCCCGTCGAGGCCGCTGGCGTGCCGCACCAGAATCTGCACGAAGTCTTCGCCCACGATGACCGGATTCCGCTTCGCCCCCGACGCCATCACCCGCTCGATGTCGCCGAAAAGGAACCGCGCCGTGTCGAGCGGATGCACCATCGTTTCGTAAATGAGCAGTCGCGGCATCCGGCGAAAGTACGGCTGGGCAGCGTAGGGAGCGTCTCCGTGCCCGTCGCGCTTGCGGATCCGAAAGCGATACGTAACTGGCGCGCCAATGTCACCCGCGGCAATGCGCTTGCCCACTTCCCGATACCACGGCTGCCAGCGCCAGTTCTCGTGGACCATGAACGGAATCCCCGCCGCTTCCGCCGCCTTCACCGTCGCCACGGCTTCGACCCACGTGGGCGCCAGAGGCTTCTGGCAGATCACCGCCACGCCATGGCTCGCCGCTTCTTCCACCAAGTCACGATGCGTCTCCGGCCGCGTTGCGATGTCGACGAAATCGAGCCGCTCGTTCCGGAACATTTCCGCCACCGAAGCGTATGTCCGGGGAGCAGCCTGCGCTGCTCGCTCCAGATCCGGATCGCACGCGCATACGATCTCCGCATCCGGCATCCGCCGCCAGGCATCCAAATGGAATTGCGCGAAGAACCCGCAGCCGATCACGCCCCCGCGCAGCGGCGTCATTGTCCGGTCACCTCTTTCAGAAAGGCGAAGAACGCCTTCTTGCGCTCGCTGTTGATGCTCCATTTGACCGGCATCGATTGGTAGCCGTCGGAGTAGTCGCCCTTGCCCGGATCGAAGTAACCCCACCCGGCATAGGATTCGATCGCCTTTCGCATGTTGTTCACCGGCCGATCGAAATCGAAGTGGTCGTCTTCATTGAACAGCACCGGCTTCGGCTTCCACACCGGCATCGCGCGCACCGTCTTTACCATCTCCGCGATTCGGTTCGGATCTTTCACTCCGTTGCCGTGCAGCAGCACGAAGTCAGACACCTCCACGATCTTCGGCAGCGGAATCCGGCCGCCGTTGAAGCTCGTGCCCACCAAAAGCCGCCGTCCCTTCACCTGGATCGACTTGGCGTGCTCGATCAGTTCATGAAGATTCGCCGCCTGCAACTCCGGGCGGTCATAGCTGCGGTTGTCGCACTCGTTCACCAGGTCCACGATCACATTCCGGTAGCCGTGGCGCAAAACCCATTGCGTGGTCTCGGTGACGGCGCGCTTGGACGCCGCCGCATCGGCGAACCACTCGTCCTGGCCAAAATAGAAGTAGTTGAGAATCACCACCATGCCCAGCGCGTCGGCCTTGTCGAGAATGCGCTTCAGCCGCGCCGCGAACGGCTTCTTCAGCGCGCCGTCTGTCCCATAGGCGCTGTTGCGCCAAGGTTGCACTTTCGAGTAGCCTTCCGGACTCCCGCCCTGCATCCCGAGTGTGAACGCAAGCAGGCCATGCTTGCGCCACTCGGGCATCGCCGCCCGATACTCGCGCATGTTGCGTTCGGCATCCCAGCGGCCGGTGTCGGGATACTTCCACCGGTTCACGGTCTCGGGATTCTCGTCATCGAAGACTCCTTGGATCATGCGTGAATTCATGAGTAGGCCTTCGATCTTGTTCCCATTCCACGTCCGGCCCTGGTAGGTGGGCTTTCCGTTGATCAGGAACTGTTCGCCGTGGATGGCCACTTCGGTGTGCCCCGCTGACAGGGGCAGGGTTACCGCTAGGCCGATTGCGCTCGCCAGCGCAAATGTCGTGTGTCGCATGGAACATTCAGGATACTCGACACAACTGGAGGATGACACCGCCCCAGTGCCGTATTGCTGAATTCGCGACCCCTCGGTTCTCCCTTCAGGCAACGCGCTTGAGCACTTGCGTCATTCGCGTGTCGAGCCTCCGATACTGCTCAATCGACCGAATCAGCCCTTCAATATAAGCCCTCTTCGCATAGAGAAGCTTCAAGGTCCGGTCTACCGACTCCGATGCTCTGGAACTGGCAGCAGGTTTGGTCATGGAGCCAGTATATAGTACTAGGCGTACTAAGTCTAACTACTTAGATGGGGACCTCGTGTGTCGTAAGTGAGGGTATTGCCACCCCATGCTACAATCTGTGGTGGTCCGGTGGTGACTCGGAAGCTGCCGTCCCCGATCTCCCTTTCATGGATTTCCTCTCCGGGCTCAATCCGCAACAGCAACAAGCGGTCGCGCACGTCGAGGGGCCACTCCTCATCCTGGCTGGCGCCGGAAGCGGCAAGACGCGCGTCGTCACCCATCGCATCAGCCATCTCGTTTCCAACTACGGCGTGGTTCCGGAATCGATCCTGGCCGTCACTTTCACCAACAAAGCCGCGGCGGAAATGCGCGAGCGCATCGCCAAGCTCTTGGCCGGATCGCTTCCGCCCGGCCGCGGTCCGGTGCTCTCCACCTTTCACTCGTTCTGCGTTCGCCTGCTGCGCCGTGATGGAATGCCCCTGGCCGAGTTCCGCCCGGGCTTCACGCGCAACTTCCTCATCTATGACGACGACGACCAGTTGTCGCTGTTGAAGTCGCTCTACAAGGCGAAATCGATCGATGACAAGCAACTCCCGCCGCGCCGCGTGCTGGCCGCCATTTCCGCCGCGAAGAACAAGGGCGAGGGCCCCGAGGACATCGCGAAAGACCGCGATCCGATGGCGCGCCACATCGCCGCGTTGTTCGAGCAGTACAATGACTCGCTGATCCGCGCCAACGCCTTCGACTTCGATGACCTACTCATCGAAAGCGTGCGCTTGCTGAAACACGACGCCCCAACGCGCGAGGCCTGGAACCGCCGCCTCGAGTTCCTGATGATCGACGAGTATCAGGACACCAACCGCACCCAGTACGAGCTCACCCGCCTGCTCGCCGGCTCCGGCAACAACGTGGGTGCCGTCGGCGACGAGGACCAGTCGATCTACTCGTGGCGCGGCGCCGACATCAAGAACATCCTCGACTTCGAGCGCGACTTCCCGAACGCCGTCATCATCCGCCTCGAGCAGAACTACCGCTCCACCAAGAACATTCTCGAAGCCGCCAGCCAGGTGATCTCGAACAACACCGAGCGCAAGGGAAAATGGCTTTGGACCGAGTCCACCGCCGGCTCGAAGATCACCATCTACCAGGCGATGGAAGGCGAGGGCGAGGCACTCTGGATCGCCGGCCAAATCGCCGCCGCGGTCCGCAAAGATCCCAAGACCCACGTCGCCGTGCTCTATCGCACCAATGCCCAGTCGCGCCAGGTGGAAGAGGCGTTGCGCCGCTACCGCCTCACCTACAACGTGGTGGGCGGACTCAGCTTCTATCAGCGAGCCGAGATCAAGGACATGCTCGCCTACCTGAAGCTGCTGCTGGTTCCCACCGATTCGATCAGCCTGCAGCGCATCATCAATGTTCCGGCGCGCGGCATCGGCAAGACCACGGTGGAGCAGATCGATCTTCACGCCCGCGAGAACAACATGTCGATGTGGGACGCGATCCACGACATGCTCTCGAGGAAGCTGTTGCCGGGGCGGGCTGAGGTTGCCGTGGCGGCATTCCGCCACTTGATCGAGACGCTGCGCGAGAAGATGGGCGTGGTGAAGCTCCACGAGTTGCTCGACACGATCCTCGAGCGGACCGGCTATCGCCAGATGCTCAAAGAGGACAAAACTCCGGGCATCGAAGGCAAGCTCGAAAACCTCGACGAACTACTGAATGCCGCCGCCGAAGCCGCCGAGCGCGGCGAAGGTTTGGCCGATTTCCTGGATCACGCGGCGCTGGTGGCCGATGCCGATAGTGTCGACGCGCGTGCGCAGATTTCCCTGCTCACCGTCCACAATGCCAAGGGGCTCGAGTTTCCACTCGTGTTCCTTGCTGGAATGGAAGAGGGCTTGTTCCCGCACTCGCGTTCGCTCGACAGCCCATCGATGATGGAAGAAGAGCGCCGCCTCTGCTACGTGGGCATGACGCGAGCCGAGCAGAGGCTTTCGCTCAGCCACGCCCGAGCGCGCAGGCGTTATGGCGGCGGTCCGCTCGAGCCGGCGATGCCGTCGCGATTCCTCCGCGAGATTCCCAAGGAACTGTGCGATTTTCAGGGCGCGGTGGATCTCGATGCGGAGGGCTTCGAAGGCGATGACGAAATCGATCTGTTCTCCGAACGCTCGTTCGTTCGCGAGAACGTGCGCTCCACCACTGACCAGATTCGCCAAGCCGCCAAACCATGGCAACGTCCCGGGCAAAACGCTGCCCGGCAGCCGTACTCGGGAAAGACTTATAATTCTGTAGAGAACATTTCCCAGTTCTTTCGGGACCGGGGAATTCCCGCGCGTGGAGCGCCGGGTGGTTCTCCGGCCGCGCCGCAGCAGGCGCCCAAGCCGGTGGCGCCGCAATTGTCTGCTCCTGCGCCTGTTCCGAAACCGGCAGGTCCGAGACCGGTGCAGCCCCCTGTGGCCGCGCCTTTCGGAGCCGCCAAGAAAAAGCGCGGTTGGGAAGGGGCCACCATCCAGCACCCCAAGTACGGCCGGGGCACGGTGTTGCGGCAGGAAGGCGACGGTGACGACGCCAAGCTGACCGTCTCGTTCGCCGGACACGGACTCAAGAAGCTGATCGCTAAGTACGCAGGATTGAAACTCGACTAATGAACACGAAGAACATCACCGATAAAGAAGAACGTAAGAAGGCCAAGCGCAAGGCTCGCAAGGCGGCGCCTCCCAAGCCGAAGCGCGCCTCTTCCGTTGCGCGCGGTTCCGTCAAGAAGAAGGTCAAGAAGCTCGCGAAGGGTCAGCGCAAGCGCTAGTCCGCTTCGCGTATCCAAACCCGCCCGCCAGAAACAGCCCGGACTCGGGAGCCCAGATCCTGAGCCCGGGCATTGCTATCGTCCATGTACTACTCGGCGGTCTCAGCACAGACGATCTGCGGTTGCGGCCCTACCGCGATGCGGGGCAGGCCTCCGCTTTCAGCCAGTGCGCGACTACACCTCCCGCTGCCGATTGTCGCGCCGAGACCCGAGAGACATTCGGTTCCGGCGCCAGCACTCGCCCTCCCGTGTACGGCGGGCTTTTAGCCAGCGGCTGGAGTCCCGCTGCCGGAGGTCCGTGCCGAGTCTGCTTCAGCGGCTACGCTAGGCAGGTGCTTGTTACTCGGGGTCTTTCAGGAAAGGGAAATTAAGGTTGGAGTAGCGGGCACCGGATTTGGGTGATGAGGGGTGAGGTGCCCGCTGTCGTAACGGGGATGTCGATAAGGCGCTGCCCCCCCCCACTCCAGTTACCCTACGCAATGTTAAAGTTCGTTCATCAATAGGGGAACAGAAGGCGAAAGATTCCTCTTGACCTCCCGCTCCCATGGGTATATTCTGGTGGCGAAGAAAAAGCGAATCTGAAGGTGCCTCATGTCTTCGACCCCGTCCTCCCCCATCGTTCGAGTTGGCGTCGCCGGATGGCAGTTCCCGCATTGGGACCGTTATGTCTATCCTCGACCCAAGCCCCGGAGCTTCCATCCGTTGGAGTTCCTGGCCGAGCGATTCGATGTCGTCGAAGCACCCCAACCCTTCTACGACTATCCGAGGCCGGAACTGACCCGCCTCTGGGCCTCGAAGGTGGAGCACAATCCGCGTTTCCAGTTCACGGTGCGGTTGCATCGCGACTTCACCCATGAACGCAGTCTCGACGCGGCGAAGATCAAGGCATTCTCGGAGGGGCTCGAACCGCTGGCGAAGCGGGGAAAACTCGGTTGCGTACTCATGCAGTTTCCCTCTGCATTCCGCTTCAACGCGGAGAACAAAGATTTCCTCATTCGCCTGCGGCGAGAGTTTCACCGTTTTCCGTTGGTGGCCGAACTCCGCCACGGGTCCTGGGCCACGGAAGAAGGCGTCGGCACGTTGATCGACTATCACATTTCGTTTTGCAATCTCGATCAGCCGGAAGGCGTGCGCGCCACGCCGCCGACTTCGTATCTCACGTGGCGGCTCGGCTACGTGAAGCTGCATGGGCGGCAGGTAGGTCCCGCGCATGATGCGTTTGACGATCGCTCCTATCGCGTGACTGGCAACGACTATCTGTACTCGCTCGCGCAGCTCGAACAGTGGAAGGCGCGGATCGCTCGCTTCGCTCCGCACGCCGAAGCGACCTACGTCATTTTCAACAACGACGCTTCGGGCAAGAGCGTGATCAACGCGCTGCAGATGCAGAGCGTGATCCAAGGCGTGGAGCGTCCGGTGGCGAAGCCGCCGGCGGTGGTGATTCCGATCCGGCCGGTGGAGGTCCCGGCGGCGCCGGTGCAGCAGTCCTTGTTCGCGGCATGATGAATTCGAAACAGCCCGAGCCTGTGGATCTCCGCAAGGAGATTCTGATCGGCAGCCAGTAAGCTGATCGTGGGGAATTCGTCGATGGTCCCGCTGCTTTTGAGAAGCTCCGCACGCACAGCGCCGAGCGCAAGGGGAACCGTCTGCACCACCGGCATCACGCGCACCCGGCACGACGCCCGATGCGACATAACGCTGTTGCGATTGAAACGGCGTCGGGGCAGTTCGAGAGACCGTTCAATCGCGAGCGACGGCGACGACAGCGCTGACGCCCCGCCGGTCATGGGTTCACGAGCGAGAGGCGCAGGAAGGCAGCGGATGAGCGGCGCGGAAGTATTGTTCAAAAATGACGGGCGACCCAATGCAGCGCTTATTCACGCGGGATTGCAACTTCGCTGTAGCTCCCAGGCGTGGCTGCGTCGATGGCGCCGGCGACGCGGTCAACGTACCGCCGCACGACGCGCCAACTGGAGTTCGTAAGCACCACAATAGCGATCTTGCGGCCCGTCAAATTCTGCTCCGCGTCAGGGCAACGCCCTCGCTCAATTCGCGTGATCGAACGACCACGACCCCCCGCTATCATGGACCCTTATGCTCGTCCTCGCCTCGGCCTCCCCTCGCCGCGCCGAACTCCTCTCCGCCGCCGGAATCGCCTTCACCGTCCGGCCCGCCCGCATCGACGAAACTCGCGCCCCCTCCGAACCCGCGCGCGACTACGTCATCCGCCTCGCCCGCGAGAAAGCCCTCGCCGTTGCCGCCGCGCCCGATGAGATTGTCCTCGCTGCCGACACCACCGTCCTCGTCGACAATCACATCCTCGAAAAACCCGCCGACCCCGCCGATGCCGCCCGCATGATCCGCTTGCTCGCCGGCCGTACGCACGAGGTCCTCACCGGCATCTGTCTCCGCCGGGGCAGGGAACTCGTCTCCGATTGCGAGGTCACCCGCGTCCGCTTCCTCCCGCTCAGCGACGCCGACATCGCCGAATACGTCGCAAGCGGCGAGCCCATGGACAAAGCCGGCGCCTACGGCATCCAGGGTCTCGCGTCGAAATTCATCGATCGCGTGGAAGGCTGCTATTTCAACGTTGTCGGTTTACCGGTTTCGATGGTTTGGCGCCATTGGAGGACCATGTCGTGCCGCTCTTTGTAACTGTCGTTGGCGCAGGCGCCATCGGCGGCTGGACCGCCCTTCACCTGATTCGCTCGGGCGCGCGCGTCACGCTCCTCGATGCCTGGGGACCCGGCAATTCCCGCTCAACCTCCGGCGATGAAACGCGTGTGATCCGCGGCTCGTATGGTCCCAATGCGATCTACACCGAGATGGTCGCGCGCTCGCTCCCGATGTGGAAAGAGAACCAGAGCCGCTGGGGCGTGAAGCTACTGCGCCAGGTTGGTTCGATTTGGATGGCGGGCGCGCAGGACGCGTATGAACAAGCGTCAGTCCGAAACATTCGCGCCGCCGGGATGCCGGTCGAGGAACTCAGCGCCAAGGACGGCCGCAGCCGCTTTCCGCAGATGAACTGGAGCGGAATCGATTGGGCCGTCTACGAGCCGCAAGGCGGATTCCTCATGGCTCGCCGCGGATGCCAAGCTGTGCAGGAAGCCTTCATCGCCGAAGGCGGCGCCTATCGCCAAGCCGCCGCGCACTGGACCGGGTCACATCTCGAACTCCACGATCAGTCACGCCTCGAGGCCGACGCCTTCGTATTCGCTTGCGGACCGTGGCTCCCCAAACTCCTTCCAGAAGTGCTCGGCCACGTGCTCACACCCACACGTCAGGAACTCATCTACCTCGGCACTCCATCGGGCGACGCGAGCTTTCACGAGGATTCGTTTCCCGCGTGGGTCGACAACAGCGGTGTCCGCTTCTACGGCATTCCGGGAAACGAGTGGCGGGGGTTCAAGGTTGCGAAGGATGTGCCGGGTCCTGCGACAGATCCCACTTCTCAGGACCGTCTTGTTTCGCGCGAAGCCGCCGCCGAACTGCGCGACTACGCAGCCATGCGCTTCCCCGCGCTGGCCAGTGCGCCTGTGGCCGAAACGCGCGTATGCCAGTACGAAATGAGCGCCGATGGCCACCTCATCGTCGACCGTCTTCCCGGCTCTGCGAACGTCTGGATCGCCGGCGGCGGTTCCGGTCACAGCTACAAGTTCGCGCCCGCGCTAGGCGAGCATGTCGCGCAGTTGGTGCTCGGGAATGCGGCTGCAAGACCCGAGTTCCGCCTCCACCGCTTTGCCTCCCTCGAGCCAAACGCCATCGGCGAGCGCAAATAGCCTTCGCCAAAATGGCTTGTTGAGTTTTGTGGGGCAGGCTTCAGCCTGCGCGGGACTTCAGTCCCGCCCGACGCTTGGCCGCTTAACGGTCACAACCAAACCAACGAAATTTCTCCTTCGTTTTCACTACCACGCTCCCGAAAACACCCCAAACCTCTTGACACCGGATGCGACACTGAAATCGTAAGGCGGCACGGACCCTCGCGTCTGGGCCGCCTTTTGCATTTCTACACCAGAGGAGACAATCGTCATGTCCACCGCCACCGCCGCGCAAAACGAAGCCAATCGCGCCAACGCACAGAAATCCACCGGACCGAAAACCGCTGAAGGCAAATCCGTCTCGTCGAGAAACGCCGTCACCCACGGCCTCTTCTCCGCCACCTTCGCCGTCGCCCCAGAGGACCGCGACGAGTTCGACATCCTTCTTGAACTCCAGCGTGACGAACTCCGCCCCCAGGGCATCAATGAGGAACTCGTCTTCTCCAACCTCGTCCAAGCCGCCTGGAAAACCGAGAAAACCCGCCGCCTGGAAGCGGAAGCGCTCCTCGAACAGAACGAAGCCAAACTCGACCGCTACACTCGCTACACTGCCCAATTCGAGCGCGCCTACTATCGCGCCCTCGCCGAACTCCGTAAGCTCCAGACCGAACGAGCGCTCCGTGAAGCAGCCGCGAAACCAGCCGAAACGCGGCCTCCCGTCGCCGACATCGCCACTCTGCGAAAACAAACCCAACCGCTACCCGACCTCGCCAACGACGCCTTCTGCCGCCGCCTCTCCGCCGAGTCCCGCTGGACCATGGCCAAGCTCAGTGCCCTCAAAGCCGGAATCATCTTACCCGATACGGAGCTTCCCAATGCCGCTTGAGCGCTTGTACTACTATCCGTCCGTTTCCTCTTCAGCCGCGCAGACCTTCCGGTGCCAGCTTCAGTCTCCGTGTAGGGCGGGCTTTAGCCAGCGCGGGACTTCAGTCCCGCCACAAGCTGTTACGATGTAGAGTTCTCTCATGCCGTTGGCCATTCTGATTTGGGCGATAGCCGGCGCCATCGTCTGGCTCTTCGTCGCGCGACCCTGGTGGTTCCCGCAAGCCATCAGCAGCCACGCCCGCGCCTTTGACTCGAACTTCACCCTCACGCTCTGGCTCACCGGACTCATCTTCATCGCCGCACAACTCGTGCTCGGCTGGGTGATCGTCCGCTACCGCCGCACCGAAGGCGAGATCACCGGCTCGCACGGCAATAACAGACTCGAACTTCTCTGGACATCGGCCGCCGCAATCCTCTTCGTCGGCGTCGCGCTGCTCTCCTCGCGCATCTGGGCCGGCGTCCACCTCGGCGACCCTGCTCCCAACGAACTACGCATTGAATCGCTCGGCAAGCAGTTCGCCTTCAGCTTTCGATACCCCGGCCGCGACGGCAAGTTCGGCCGCACCGACATCCGCAAGATGAACGATGCCAGCGGCAATCCGTTCGGCATTGACGACAAAGACCCCGCCGGCCGCGACGACATCACCACTGCCGCTGTCCGTGTGCCCGCCGGCCGTCCCGTGGCGCTCCTCCTCCGCAGCCGCGACGTCATCCACAACTTCTTCGTCCGCGAACTGCGCCTCAAGCAGGACCTCGTACCCGGCATGGAAATCCCGCTTCGCTTCACCGCGGAAAAGCCGGGTGAGTACGAGGTCGCGTGCTCCGAACTCTGCGGACTCGGTCATCACCAGATGAAGACAATGCTCATCGTTTTGCCGCCCGCCGACTTCGACGCCTGGCTCGACCAAATGCACACCCAGGTGATGCAGCAGTATCAGGCAGCGCCGGAGGTCCGATGAAGATCTTCTCCACGGACCACAAGGTGATCGGCAAGCAGTATTTCTTCCTCGCGCTCTTCTCCGTGGTCATCGGAATCGTCTTGAGCGCGGTGATGCGTTTCCATCTCAGCTACCCGGACGCCAAGGTGAAACTCTTCGCCTGGCTTTGGCGAGACGGTGCTCCCGGCGGGGTGATGACTCCGGAGCTCTACCTGTCGCTGATGACCATGCACGGCACCATCATGGTCTTCTTCGTGCTCACCGCCGCGCCGCAATCGGGCTTCGGAAACTACTTTCTCCCACTGCAAATCGGCGCGCCTGACATGGCGTTCCCACGTCTCAACGCGCTCTCTTTCTGGACCACACTCGCCGGCCTCATCGTGCTGCTCGCTGCCTTCTTCGTCCCTGGTGGCGCGCCGCTCGGCGGCTGGACCGCATATCCGCCTCTGAGTGGCGTCGGGGAAATCGCCGGTCCGGGACAAGGCCTCGGCATGGATCTGTGGATCGTCAGCATCGCTCTCTTCTCCGCCGGTTCGCTGATGGGCGCCATCAACTTCATCGCCACGTTCTCCGATCTACGAGCCGAAGGTGTGGATCCATGGAAGCTGCCGCTCACCTGCTGGGCGTGGTTTACCACCGCCGTGATCAGCCTGCTCGGATTCGCTGTCTTGCTCGCCGCCGGCATCCTTCTCTTGATGGATCGCAACCTCAAGACGAGCTTCTTCCTCCCGTCCGATCTCGTCGTCAGCGATCGCATCCAACCGTTCCATGGCGGATCGCCGCTCCTGTGGCAACACCTGTTCTGGTTCTTCGGCCACCCCGAGGTCTACATCGTGATTCTGCCCGCCATGGGCATCATCTCCACTGTGCTCAGTGTCTTCTCGCGCAAGCCCGTCTTCGGATACAAGGCGATGGTCTACGCCATGATGGCGATCGCCATTCTCGGATACCTCGTGTGGGGCCACCACATGTTCGTCAGCGGCATGAGTCCGTATTCGGCGATTGCGTTCTCGCTCATCACCATGGCCGTGGGAGTTCCCAGCGCCATCAAGACCTTCAACTGGATCGGCACCATCTGGGGTGGCCGCATCTGGCTCAACACCCCGATGCTGTTCGCACTCGGATTCATCTCGCTGTTCGTCAGCGGCGGCATCACCGGGATCTTTCTCGGGCAGCCCGCGGTGGATCTCTACATGCACGACACCTATTTCGTGGTCGGCCATTTCCACATCATCATGGGCGTGGCCGCCATCTTTGCCATTCTCGCCGGAACCTATTACTGGTTCCCAAGAATGTTCGGCCGCATGATGAATGAAGCGCTCGGCAAGATCCACTTCTTCGTCACGTTCGTGGGCGTCTATGCGATCTTCGTGCCGATGCATTTGGCCGGAATCGTGGGGAACCCGCGCCGCTATCCGGACTTCAAGGAGTTCGAGTTCCTCGCGCCGCTGAAGGGCATGCACACATTCATGACGCATGCGGCGTTTCTCACTGCGGCGATTCAACTGGTGTTTCTGTTCAATCTCTTTTGGAGCATGAAGAAGGGCAAACCCGCGCCGGAGAATCCTTGGGATGCCCCAAGCCGGGAGTGGACCCAATGACCGTGCGCGCCTCTCGTACGGGAATGTTCGCGCTTCTGGGCGCAATCACCACGATGTTCGCCGCGTTCACTTCGGCGATGGTGGTCCGGCGCGGACTCGGCGATGACTGGGCGGGCATTCCCATGCCGGCGTTCGTCTGGTGGAACACGGCGCTGCTCGTCGCATCGAGCCTGGTGCTGCAATCCGGCCGCCGCATCCTTGCGCTGGCTCTCGGATCGCTCTTCCTCGCCGGCCAAGCCTGGATCTGGAGCGGCATCCGCATCGCCGCTACGCCGGGAGATTCGTTCTTCATCGTGTTCACCGTGGTCCACGCCCTGCACGTGCTAGGCGGACTCGTCGCGCTGCGTTGGGGCAAGCTGGAATTCGCGCGCCTCTACTGGCACTTCCTCACCGGACTCTGGATCTACCTCGTGCTCTTGTTCGCGCTTTGGGGGAATCGATGACGGAACACTCGGTCGCCAGCAGTTCGCCATTCGGCATCGGCTCGAAGAAGCTCGGCATGTGGCTCTTCATCTGCTCCGATGCGCTGACCTTCGCCACCATCCTCATCTCGTACACTTATGTGCGGCTCTCATCGAAAGCGTGGCCGCATCCGTTCACCTTCTCGCCGAGCATTCTCTTCTCGTCGGTGATGACGCTAGTGTTGCTCACCTCGAGCCTGACGATGGTGTTTGCCGTGAAAGCGATGCAGCAGGGCGAACTCAGCAAGACCATCCGTTGGCTCGGAGCCACCATGATCGGCGGCGTGGGATTCATCATGCTCCACCTGAGCGAGTGGTTCCACTTGATCAACGATGAGAAGGTGACTCCGTGGTCGAACCCGTGGGGCGAGCCGCTCTTCGGCGCCGCCTTCTTCGGCATCACCGGACTCCACATGCTCCACGTCACAGCCGGCGTCATCTACCTCGGCGTGATTGCCGCCGGTGTCTTCCGCGACAAGTTCAGCGAAGAGGATGTCGAGGTGAGCGGACTCTACTGGCACTTCGTCGACCTCGTCTGGATGTTCGTGTTCCCGATGATCTATCTGATGAGCGTGAAATCATGAAGCTCTTCGTGCGAGTCTGGATCTTCCTCGTGGTGCTGACCGCGGTGGAAGTGTGGCTGGCCTACGTGAACTTTTCGGCCAAGGTGATGCTCGCGGCGCTGGTGACGCTCTCGGTGGCCAAGTCGGCCTACATCATTGCCTACTTCATGCACATGAAGTATGAGAGCCGCTGGCTGCCGCTGAGCCTGTTCCCTCCCGTGATCATCCTCATCTTGGCGTTGCTCGGCCTGCTGCCCGACGCCGCCCGAGCCCAGTGCGTGATGTGCAAGCGCACGGCCGAGGCGCAAAACGCCGAGCGCGCCAGCGTCCTCAACAAAGGAATCCTGGTCCTGATGCTCCCCCCACTCGCCATCACAGCGGCGCTGCTGGTTCGGAATCTCCGGCTCGGTGTTCGCACGGCTCCCGGTTTTTCGCCGCTCGCTGACGGTTGCAGGTCGGAGACTGAAGACTCGTCTCCGTGTAGGGCGGGCTTCAGCCAGCGCGAGACTTCAGTCTCGCCCGCCGGCTCACCTCTTCCATCTGAAGAACAAGACTCAGTTCGATGTGGGGCAGGCTTCAGCCTGCGCGGGACTTCAGTCCCGCCCGCCGACTTGGCCCCGCCCACAAAAAAGGAAAACTCAACCCAATGCTGAAACTCGGATTCGTAAGCGCCATCCTCCCTGACCTCTCCCTCGACGAAGTCCTCGCCTTCGCCGCCGACAACCACTTCGCCTGCGTGGAGCTCATGTGTTGGCCAAAGGGCAAAGCCGAACGCCGCTACGCCGGCGTCACGCATGTCGATGTCGTCGGCATGACCAAGGACGATGCCGCTCGCATCCGTGACAAAGCCGCCAAGTCCGGCGTCGCCATCAGCGGACTCGGCTATTATCCCAACCCGCTCGATCCCGACGTGGAAGCTGCCAAAGTCTACGTGGAGCACATCAAGCGCGTCATCAAAGCCGCCCGCATGCTCGACGTAGACGTGATGAACACCTTCGTCGGCCGCGACTACACCAAGTCCGTCGACGACAACTGGCCGCGCTTCCTCAAAACCTGGAAGCCGATCGTGAAGTTCGCCGCCGACCACGGCGTCAAAATCGGGATCGAGAATTGCCCCATGTCGTTCACCCGCGACGAGTGGCCCGGCGGCAAGAACCTTGCCTGCTCGCCCGCCATCTGGCGCCGCATGTGGAACGACATCCCCGACGCGCACTTCGGACTCAACTTCGACCCCTCGCACTTCGTCTGGCAACACATGGACTACCTGAAGGCGATGCGCGAGTTCTCCGCGCGCTTCCATCACGTCCACGCGAAGGACGTGCACGTCGACACTGAGAAGCTCGACGAAGTAGGCATCCTCGCCTTCCCGAACAGCTACCACACGCCCAAGCTCCCCGGCCTCGGCGACGTGAACTGGAGCCGCTTCTTCGCCGTGCTCACGCAGTCGGGCTACACGGGCGCGGTGTGTATCGAAGTGGAAGATCGCGCGTATGAAGGCTCGCTCGAGTTACGCAAGGCATCGCTGCGTCAGAGCGGATCGTACCTGCGCCAGTTCATGCCCAGGTGAGCGCTAGCGCCAACAGCGTCGCTACAAGACGAATCTGCTTGGTTCTGGCCGTGGCTGCAGTAGCGGCGGTCCTGCTCTGCCAAGCCTTGCTTGTTCGATCCCAATTCGAAGGACACTGGAACGCGCTGTTCTACACCGGCGACTACTATTCCGTTCCTGATGATCTCGCTCGTTCCACCTACGTGCATCGAGGCTCGACCGGCTACGACGCGCAGTTCTACCGCTACCTCGCTCACGATCCCTGGATCTCCAACTATTCGACATCCTATGACGACGCTCGCTTGCGTTGCCGCCGCATCCTCTTGCCCGCGCTTGCGCACGCGCTCGCACTCGGACGCCGCGATTGGATCGATGCCGCGTATATCGCTGTCGTCGCGCTGGGGCTCGCGCTCGGAGTGTATTGGTCCGCGATGCATGTTGCGAGCTTTGGAGCCGCGCCCGTGTGGGGGCTGCTGTTTCTCGCGATGCCAGGGCCGCTCACCTCCATAACGCGGCTCTTGCTCGACGGACTAGCGACCGCGCTGTTCGCGGGCTTCATCGTAGCGGCCGAGTCCGGATCCTTCGCGAGCGCATGCATAGTCGCCTGCCTCGCAGCGCTCAACCGCGAGACCGGCTTGATCCTGGTAGCGGCCTTGGCCGGCTCTGAGTTGTTGCAACGGCGGTATCGGCAGGCGGCGATCGCAGCCGCCTCGGCAGTGCCGGCACTGTGCTGGTTCGCGTATGTTGCCGCACGTACCGAGCCATCACGTGCGGGTTTCGTTTTTGACCGCCCCATCTATGGGCTTGCTCTCCGGCTTCTTTCGTCCCTCCCCTTGCACCCGAGTTCACTGTTCGACGCGATCGCTCGCTCCGTGGACGCGGTTTCCGTTCTCGGTCTCCTCGCAACCCTCGCCTTCGGACTCTTCTTTGCCACGACAGCGAAGCGGTCGCCCGTCAGCATCGCCGTGTTCCTGTTCGCGGCGCTGGGTCTGATGCTCGGACACGAGGCCCATCTCGCGGAAGCGATCGGCTTTGGCCGGCCCGTCTCGCCCCTCTTTCTCTACGTATTCTTCCAGGCTCTGCGTGACGCTCGCTGGCCCGGCGTCTTCTCGACGCTCACGCTCGCTCCGGCGGTCTTGTTGTCGCCGGTTTATCGCGTTTCACGATGGTTGGTTGGGCTCGACTGATCGGACCGGGATAGCGGGACAAAGTACCGCGAATTGCTATCCTGCATCCGAGTAGACACCATGAATCCCACCTTGCCACCGCTGAAAGGCGTGATCCCGATCTTGGCGACGCCCTTCCACGACGATGAATCGCTCGACCTCGCCTCGCTCGATCGCATGATCCGGTTCTTCGCCGAAGCCGGTGTTGACGGGGTGACCGTGCTCGGAGTCTTGGGCGAATCGAACCGCCTCACTGACCAGGAGCGCACGGCGCTGGTCCGGACTGCTGTGAAGGCTGCGGGCAAGCTGCCAGTCATTGTCGGCACCAGCCACACCGGTACTGCGGCAACCATCGCGCTGGGCAGGGAAGCCGCGGAGCTTGGCGCGGCGGCCGTGATGGTGGCGCCGTCGAAGCAACCGGCCCCGAGTGACGAGGTGGTCTTCGAGTATTACCGGCGGGTGGGCGAGCAGACCGGGCTCCCGGTGGTGCTGCAGGATCATCCGCAGTCAACCGAAGTGCACATGCCCGCGCCGCTGATCCTGCGCATCGCGGCGGAGGTGCCTTCGGTGGTGTGCATCAAGGCGGAGGCGCCTCCGAGTCCTGTCAAGATCGCGGCCATGCGCAACGGCCTCGGCGACCGCGCGGTTACGATCCTCACCGGCCTCGGCGCCCTCTACGGATTCTTCGACCTGGAGCGCGGGTCGGACGGCTTCAACACTGGCTTCGCGTTTCCGGAGGTGCTGATGGCGATCGTGCGATGCGTGAAGGCTGGAGATATGGACGGCGCATGGTCTGTGTATCAGCGGTTCCTGCCGCTGATCGTGTTCGAACAGCAGCCGGGGCTTGCGATCCGCAAAGAGTTGCTGCGCCGGCGTGGGCTCATCGCAGGCGGTCGGGTTCGGCACCCCGGCGGCAATCTCGCGCCCGGCACGGCGGATCAGATCACGAGCCTGCTTGTCCGCACCTTCGGCGACGCGGCTTTGACTCATCCGATCCAGGTGTAGTCAAAGAAGCAAAGCAAATCCAACCCCACCTGCCACGGTCAAGCCGAGTCCCAGCCCCACGACGAACCACCGCAGGCGCTTCTCGTCCTTCAGTACCGTCGCGAAGTTCAACAGCAGCATTCCGGCAGTCCAAAGCAGGAGCAGATACCGCCGAACGGGGTCCCCGAGATCCGATCTTCTGAGGAACGCAACGCCAGCAGTCACCACAAAACCTGCCGCACCGGCAATCCAGTTCGGTGGTTTCCAAGCTGTCGTGTCATGATTGGGTCTCACTGGTGACATGTTCTACTCTGGAGACAAGCCGACTCGCAGGAATGGTGGGCAGGTCTCTCTACCATGTTCGGCTTTCGACGGAAGGCTCAGTAGCCTTGGCTGTTCGTTGACAGGCAGCATTCCACGAAATCCCCGAACTGCGGTAGCGCCACCCACTAATTTCACTGCAGACGAGTCCGATTGACCGCCGCGATTATGCCGATTAAAGGCTGCCAAGTTAATAGGCGGGTCGGAGGCGTGAGATGAGAAAATTCTATCGTGGCTTGGCATTGGCGCTGTTTCTTCTCCTGCTGCTGGTCTTCGCACTGGTGCATCCAGAACCCCAGTTCACCGTCGTGAACGCGCGCGGTCCGGTCTGGCAGGTTGACTTTCCGGGCGACTGGGCCCTACCTCTTCTCGGAGGTTGGCAACGGCAATTGCCAGAGCGGCTAGTTGTTCGACAGACCGAAGGCAGGCTGTTGATGCGGACCAGCCCCGCCGACAGCGCCGCCATATCGGCTGAGTGCTATGACCTGCGGACACCCGGGCAAAATTCGGCACCGGCAATCGCGCGCCGCTGCGGCGACGAAGAGTGGCAGACTGCACAGGAGATTCCAGTGAAGGTCGTGGAGTGGGTTTCCTGGGGAGACACCGGCTCCGAGATCACGTACGACCACCGTGTCTTTCGAGCAGCAGGACCGAAGAATGTGTTGGTGCGCCACACAGCCAACAACAAGTGGCTCTGGGTCTTCTCGCTGGAAACCAGCGAAATCGCCCTACCAAGCTTCGGCTTCTTCGCCTTCGGCGGCAGTGCTCCCCAGTTCACGTACGGAAGGTCAACCTTTCAGGTGTTCAAAGTAGCCACCGGCGAAGAGGTGGTTCGGGTCCAATCCGGATCTCGGGATTCCTATCCCTCCATGGCCCACCCTCACTGGATTGGTGATCGGTTCCTTCTCACCCAGTTCGAGCCCGAATTCAAGCGCGCGCTCATCGTGGAACTCGTCGACTGATCTCGCACCTACGCCAAGCGCGGTTGCGGGAGCCGGCCCACAACCCCATTCCTACCAACATCACCCCTCGCCAAACGGACCTCCCCCGACCACGAATTGCTATCCTGAAAGCTCCCCGCCACACCCCAGGACCACCTGCGTGAAAATTGGATTCGTCAGTCTCGGCTGCCCCAAAAACCTCGTCGACACCGAGGTGATGATGGGCCGACTCGTCGCCCGCGGCCACGAACTGACGCCATCCCCCGATGACGCCGACGTCATCGTCGTCAACACCTGCAGCTTCATCGATCCCGCCAAGCAGGAATCGGTCGATACCATCCTCGAGATGGCCAAGTACAAGGAAACCGGCCGAGCCAAGCGCCTCGTCGTCGCGGGCTGCCTCGTCGAGCGCTACCGCGAAGATATCCGCCGGGACATGCCAGAGGTCGACGCCTTGGTCGGCACCAATCAGGTGGAGCAAATCGTCGCCGCGTGCGAAGCCGGAATCGAGGGGAGCGACAAAGCGCCCTACCTCTATCACGAAGCCACGCCGCGCGTACTCACCACGCCCAAGCACTCGGCCTACATCAAGATCGCCGAAGGCTGTGACCACCCTTGCACCTTCTGCGTCATCCCGCAGTACCGGGGCGCGTTTCGCAGCCGCCGTTTCGAATCGGTGGTGGCTGAGGCGGGCCGCCTGTTCTCGCAAGGCGTCCGCGAGATCAACCTCATCGGGCAAGACACCACCTTCTACGGTGAGGACCTCGGCCTTCGCGACGGTCTCGCTACGCTCCTCGCGCGCCTTGCCAAGATCGAGACGCCGCACCCCGTCTGGATCCGCTTTCTTTACGCATATCCGAACCGCGTCACGCAGTCGCTGCTCGACACCATCGCCGAGCATCCGGCCCTCGTCAAATACATCGACATGCCTCTGCAGCACGCGAGCGCTTCCGTGCTCAAGCGCATGAAGCGCGGCTCCCATGGCGGCTTCTTCCTGAAGCTGCTCGAGCGGATCCGTAAGACCATCCCCGGCGTCGCCATCCGGTCCAGCTTCATCGTAGGTTTCCCAGGCGAGACCGCCGCCGATTTCGACGAGCTCTGCCAGTTCGTCCGCGAGGCGCGCTTTGACCGGCTCGGCGTGTTCTCCTACTCGGACGAGGATTCGAGCGCCAGTTTCGCGCTTGACGCCAAGGTGGATGCCCGCACCATCTACAACCGCAAGCGCCGTCTCATGGCGGAGCAGCGCAAAATCTCCAAGTCCAATAATCGTAAGTGGATCGGGCGGGAATTTCCAGTGTTGGTGGAAGGCCGGTCGAAGGAAACCGACTTACTCTGGGAAGCGCGCATGCCCTCGCAGGCGCCCGAAATCGACGGCGTCTGTTACATCAATGACGATGGCGGCCACCCCCTCCGCCCAGGTGAAATCCGCAGCTTCCGCGTCACCGAAGCGCACGATTACGATCTGATCGGCGAAATCGTCGACCAACCCGAAGCCGGCTGGAAGCCGCTCGCCCAGCCGCTCTTTCCCATTCTGTCCAGCCATAGCACGGCATCCATCTCTCGTGGCCAATGAAGTGTCCTATCTGCAAGAAACCGGTGAGCGCCTCCGATCCCGAGATGCCCTTCTGCAGCGAGCGTTGCCGCACGCTCGACCTGGGCAATTGGGCCTCGGAGAAGTACGTCCTTTCCACGCCGCTCGAAGACTCCGATGAAAAAGAAATCCCAGAGCCCCCCGAAGAAGACTGAGGCCGCGCCCGCCGCGCAACCCGCAGCCTCTCCGCGCGCTGGCATGTTCTCCACGCTCTGGGCCACGTGGTTCGGTTGCGGATACTCGCCTGTTGCCCCTGGAACCGTTGGTTCGCTTGCGGCCCTGGCAATCGCCTACGCCGCGCATGTGTGGCTCGGGTGGTCCGGTTGGCACTTCTTCGCGTTGGCGCTGCTGATGGTCACCTCGGCCGTGAAAGCGGCGGGCCGCGTAGCCGAGTCGCTCGGTTCAGAGGATCCGCAAATCGTCGTGGTCGACGAAGTGGTGGGCCAGTGGATGGCCCTCGGCGGCGCCATGACGCTCAACTGGAAGACGTGGTTGCTCGCCTTCTGCCTGTTCCGGGCCTTCGACATCTGGAAGCCATTCCCGGCGCGCCAACTCGAAAATCTCCCCGGCGGAACAGGAATCGTAGCTGACGACATGGCCGCTGGCGCCTATGCCGCCCTTGTGTTATTGCTGCTTGGATGGTTGAATCTTTATTGAGAGTCAGTTTGAGGATCAATGGCTAACAAACCCATCATCGACCGCGTGCATCCGGAAGCCGCCATTCCCGGAGGCGAATTCCAGATCCGCGGATCGCAACTGTCGGGCGCCGATCGCCCGCGCGTCACCATCGGCGACACCACTGCGCCGATCCTCGTCGGATCGAGCAGTTTCGTCGTCGCGCGCGTGCCAGAGGGCACCATGTTCGGTCCCATGTTCGTGGAGAACGACACCGATCGCAGCCTTCCCTGGACCTGCGAAGTCGGTGTCCAGGTGGCCGACCAGCTCCATCCCGTGGCCAACCCCGCCGTCGATCCGCATGGCGGCGTCTTCACCACGTTCTCGGGCTCCCGCGGCCAGAAGACGCCGGTCTCGGTGTACAAGGTCGATCCGAGCTTCCAGGCGAAGCCGTTCCTCTCCGAACTCATGAACGCCACCGGGCTCGCCTTCGATCGCGAAGGCCTGCTCTACGTCTCCTCGCGATACGACGGCGTGGTCTACCAAGTGACGCCAAAGGGCGAGATGTCAGTGTATGTCGAAGGGATGGGCGTCGCGACGGGGATCGCGTTCGATGCCGAAGAGAATCTCTACGTCGGCGACCGCAGCGGCACGATCTTCAAGATCAGCCGGTCGCGCCAGATCTACGTCTTCGCTACACTCGAACAGTCGATCGCCGCGTATCACCTCACCTTCGGACCCGACGGCTTTCTCTACGTCACTGGACCCACCACGTCGAGCTTCGATTCGATCTTCCGCATCTCGCCCGCCGGTGAGGTGCAGGTGTTCTATCGCGGACTCGGCCGGCCGCAAGGCATGGCGTTCGATATCCATGACCGGTTGTATGTGGCCGCGTCGCTCGGTGGGCAACGGGGCGTGGTCCGGTTCAACCGCGACGCCGAGCCGGAGTTGTTCCTCTCGGGGCCCAACATAGTCGGTCTCGCCTTCGCCGCCCCCACGTATCTCTACATCACCACTACATCGGCGCTCTTCCGGATCAATGCAGGCGTGAAGGGCCGCCCCCTACCGAACCTGGCCTGAGACTCGAGATGAACGCGGAAATCATTGCCGTCGGTTCGGAGTTGCTGACTCCCGAAAAGATCGACACCAACTCGCTCTGGCTTACCGAGCAGTTGAACCTGCTCGGGGTGGAGGTGGCCTCGAAGTCCATCGTAGGTGACGATCGCGGGCGCCTTGCAGCGATGATTTCGCAGGCACTGGCGCGTTCCGAGATCATCATCCTCACTGGCGGGCTCGGGCCCACCGAGGACGACGTCACTCGCGACGCTGTAGCGCAAGCTCTCGGATGCGGGCAGCAGTTCCGTCAGGAATTGCTCGATGCGATTGCCGAACGGTTTGCCCGCATGAAGCGGCCCATGGCCGAGAACAACAAGCGCCAGGCGAACCTGATTGACGGTTTTGAGGCACTGAACAATCCGCGCGGGACGGCGCCCGGACAATGGCGCACGCTCGAGGGGCCGCGCGTGATCACGCTGCTCCCCGGGCCTCCGCGCGAGATGAAGGGCATGTTTACTGACGAGTGCCTGCCTCGTCTGCGCGCCATGCTTCCTCCTCTCCATATCGCCACCGTGCATTTCCGCGTGGCCGGGATGGGCGAGTCTGACCTGGATCAGTTGATCTCGCCCGTCTACACCCAGTACGCGAACCCCGTGACTACGATCCTTGCGGGCGCAGGCGATATCAGCATTCATTTGCGTGCTCGCGGCAAGACCGCGTCAGAGGCGCAGGCGCTGGTAGATGAGGTGGGGCCGAAGATAGAAGAACTGCTCGGCGACCGCATCTACTCGCGGGACGGCTCCGACCTCGAAGCTGCCCTGGGTCGCATGCTTCGCGAGCGCAACGCTACGGTTGCAGTCGCCGAAAGCTGCACGGGCGGGATGGTCGGGCAACGCATCACTTCGGTCGCCGGAAGCTCCGACTATTTCCTTGGCGGATTCCTCACCTACACAGATGCGATGAAGTCCGCGCTCGCCGGTGTGCCCGCGGAACTGATCGCCGAACATACCGCCGTCAGCGAGCCAGTCGCGATCGCCATGGCCGACGGCGCTCGCGCCAAGACTGGGGCGACCTATGCGATTTCGGTGACCGGATACGCGGGTCCGGATGCAGCGAATCTCTCCACCGGAGTCGTCTTCATCGGGCTCGCAACGCCCAACGGCACGAAAGCGCGGCGCCTGCAGTTCCTCGGCGATCGCGACCGCGTCCGCACCCTCGCCACCAACTCCGCCCTCGATTGGCTCCGCAAAACGCTAGTCGCGTAGGGAGGACGTGTCGTCCGCTGGGGGACCTGTGGTCGCCCGCCGCCGGGACGGAACGTCCCTGAGCGGACCGTAGGTCCGCCTTACTGGAGCGGCATCGGGCGGCCACCGCCACGCGAGCCATCCCAGTACGGTTCGCCCTGTCCCTGATACAGCCCTAGCTTGTCCCAGTTCGTCCTTGTGCGCGCGTTCTGATCGAAGATCACCAACCCCGACGCGACCGTGAGTTCGTTGGTCAGCCGAAGTGCTCCCCGCATTCCGGCGCCGTAGGAATCGACGAAACCGTAGTCGCCCTTTTCCTGCCGCAGCACGGCGATGTCGGCGATGGCACCGATCGACAAATGCCCGATCTGCTCGCGATGAATGATCTTGGCCGGATTCCATGTCGACCGCAGGATCACTTCATCGAGCGGCATGCCCATGCTCAAGAACTTCGACATCACATTGAGCTGGTCCTTCATTCCAGCGTTGATGCTGCCGCTGTGCACGTCCGTGGAGATCGAATCCGGCGGAAAACCTTGCTTCACCGCGGGCACCGCCTGCCGGAACTCGAACGCCGCGCCGCCATGGCCGACATCGAAGATCACGCCGCGCTTGCGCGCTTCGAACAGGTAGGGCAGCAACTTCCCGTTCGCATCGACCATCGGCACCGGTGCATAGAAGCAATGCGTGTAGATGTCGCCCGGGCGCAGCTTCTTCAACACCAGATCCTGGAAGGGGCGCTCGGGACGAAACTCGCCGAAATCGATCATCACCGGAATGTTGGCAGCGGTGCCTGCCTGGACGCCGCGCTCCACCGGAGTCCAGTCAGGCCCGCGATAGTGCGCCACCTTGAAGCCGACGATCGTCGTGCGATTGGCGATGGCGAGGTCCGCTGCAGCCTTGGCGTCCATATCGGAGACGTCCTGCTCGTGCTGATCGCCCTGCATGCCTTGCCCGCCGATGTTGAGCAGCGCCAGCACGCGCGTGCGAGCCTGATCGATCACGGTCTTCTTGAACTCGGCGAAGTTGTGGCGGCCGGACGAACCCGCGTCCACCACGGTGGTTACGCCCACGCGCGGCGCGAAGTTGTCGGGGAAAATGCTGGTGTGTCCGCCCGCGAGCTTGCCGCCCAGCGATCCGGCGAAGACGTGCGCGTGGAGATCGATGAGTCCGGGCGTGACGTAGAGTCCGGAGACATCCACCACTTTACGCGCCTGCGCTGCGGGGATGGAAGGCGCCACGGCGGCAATGCGGCGGTCTTTGATGGCCACATCACGCGGAGCACTGATTTTGTTCTTGGGATCGATGAGGTGGCCGCCCTTGAGCAGCAGATCATACTGCGCCTGCGCCGAAGCCAGGCCGGCCATTGTCAGAATCAGGATTGCATGTTTCATGAGAGTTCCTACCAGTGCATGACGAAGCCGCCATCCACGTTGATGGTCTGTCCGGTGATCTGCGCCGCGCGGGGTGAAGCGAGAAACACCACCATGTTGGCGATGTCGCCCGGCGTTTGCCAGCGGCCCAATGGGACCACCTTCTTCACCTTCTCGCCGGCCCAAGTCTCGTAGTCCTGACGCTGATCGGGCGGTTGCTGATCGTGCCAGGATTTCCATACCGCCTTGTTGAGCGGCGTCTGAACCATGCCGGGGCAGACGGTGTTCACGCGAACTCCGTAGCTGGCCAGATCCTTGGCCATGCATTGCGCGAAGTTGATATTCGCGGCCTTGGAAGCGCTGTAGGGCGGATCGGTGGGCGAACCCATTTGCCCCGCAACGGAAGCGATGAAGACGAAAGAGCCCGAGCGGCGCTCCATCATCGCCGGGGCCATGGCATGCGCCACGTGGACCATGCCCATGATGTTCACGTCGAGCACGCGTGGCCAATCAGCGGCGGTCAAGTTGGTGAACGGGAATCCGAACTTGCCCGAGCCCATTGCGGCGGCGTGGACGACGTGGTCCACCGGACCGAACTTCGCCACAGTGGCCGCTCGTGCCGCTTCGATCGTGGCTGTATCCGTGATGTTCACCACGCACCCGAGCGTCTCGGCGCCGGTTTCCTTCGCGAGTTCAGCGGCGACCTCGACCGTGTTCGACGCCAAGTCCCAGATCGCGACACGGGCTTTTTCCAGGGCGAGTTCGCGGGCGATGGCGCGACCGATGCCGCTCGCTCCGCCGGTGACCACGGCCACCCGGCCGTTCAAACCAAGATCCATTTCGAGGCTCCTCTGTGATTGGAGTACAGAGGTCCAATGTATCACTGCGCGGATGGCCGGCGAGTTAATTTGGATCGTTCCGCTTTGTCAGCGGGACTGGAAGTCCCGCTGCAGGCTGAAAGCCTGCCCCACAAGCCGAATTTCACTGAGCGGCGAGCCGACCCAGAATCGACTCCGCCTTGCTCTCGAAAATCGCCTGCCACTCGGGCGCCACCATCACGTCGCAATCCTCTTGCGCATAACCCGAGTTCTTACGTTGCTCCGCAGTCGCCGTGTAGTAGAGATAGCCGTTCGTGTAGCCGGCCACGAAGGTGAACGGAGCCCGGGCCCGCTTCTTGATGCCGAGTCCGATCTCGACCGTGAGCTCACCGGGGAACGTGACCAGGTTGAAATCGCCGATTCGCAGGCCCACCACTTCGACGTCCATCGTCTTGCGCCCGGCCGCTTCAGCGTGATGTTTCTCGAGCAGCGCCAGGTTGGTCTGCAGACGCGTGATCTCTTCCATGGTCTCAATATTGCGCAGGTACGCCGCGACATCGGCGCGATTGTCGGCGTCCATCTTGGCGAGATCCTGGAGGCCAACCGCTTTCTCGTGCTGGTAGCGGTGTACGTAGTAGGCGGGCGCATCGGGGGCAAGCTTCTGCTGCACGTAAAGTTCGAGAAATGTTTTGAAGTTGAGGTTGGTCCCTTGCAGCGATTTCACCAGCCCATCGAGCTTGGCGCGCACGGCGGACATGCGCTGTTCGAAGTCGGCCGCGCGCGGAATCGTGAGAGTCTCATTGATGAGTCGGAAACTCGCGGTGTCGCGAGTCCGGATGTTGCGCACCGCGCGCAGGGCCGCGAGACCCAGGCGATTCCCGAGCGGTTCGGCATCGTGAGGAACGTGCGTGTCTTTGTACTTGGCCGGATTGATGTCTCCGCCGCAGCCCTGGATGAAGAACGCGAGCACGCCGTCGCCCAGGTTCTCTTCGATGGCTCGAGACGCGAAGGCCGGATAGTCCGCCGTGTTGCCACCGTTGGGAACGGCCATGATCGGATGGGCGGCGAAGTTGTAGACCACGGCGAGCGGCTTGCCGTCGAGGCGATCGAACCGCAGGAGGCCGATCTCGGGATCGATGGGGCCGGTGCTCGCGACATCCTGGTCACGCGGCATCGAATAGGCGCGGCGCATGTCTGCCTGCGCGCCGCTCTTCAAGTACATGCGGCGGTTCTCGGAGATGCGGTCCTCGTGGCCGCGGCCAGCTCCGGCGCGCACGGGCGTGAGGTTCCGCCAAGCTTCGCGTACTGCCTGGACGGTGAGCTTGTCGGTATCGCGCCGGATGATCGAGTGCGTGTGGCTCGCGTTGGCGATGACGTTGCGCGCGGGGATGCCGGGATCGCGCTCGAGTTCGGCACGGATTCGCGCCATGAAGCCGTTGTCGAGCCGGCCGATCTCGGCGAGGGCGACGACGTCGATGGTGATGACCACCGCACGAGTGGCGCCGTCGTCGAGGGCAAGAGCTTTGACGTAGGAAGGATCGTTGACGGGGCCCGCGTCGCGGTCAGTGATGTCGGCGCGGCCAGTTCCGGCGCGGAGGGCGGCGAAGGCCAGGGAAGGGAGGAGCAGAAGCGCGAGGAGCATCGCGTCTCATGTTACTGCACGACTCCGTAGGGCAGCTCCCACGGATCAAAGTTGCGGAACGACGGCGAACTTCGATAGCGGGTGGAAAACAGCCGCCACGCCTCGGCAAGGGCCGGATACTTGTCGTCATCGTCAGGAGCCACTGGCCAAGGGCCGCGTCGAGCCCCGTCCAGCAAGCGGCGGAGAAGTTGTGGCGCATCGGCCCGGCTAGGGTTGTTGCGTAGGGCGTCCATCGTGTACTCGGAAACATACTGGACCCCGCCCTTCGTACTCCGAAGAGCCTCGCTTTCCGCGGCAGCTTCGCGCTGTTCGACGTCAGTCAAGAAGGGCAAACGTTTCGGAAGCAGCGGAGACGAAGGAAGCTCGCGGCCCATGCTGCCGGCGCGGTTGTAGGGCATGTCGATTCCGTGCATCTGCTCTTCGTTGAGACGGAACCACCAGTTTCTGCCGAGTTCCTCGCACTCGGTGATCGGCAGCGCGCGGCCATAGCCCCGGCTCACATACGGCCGCGCACCGGGTAATTCGAGCAGCACCAGCGCGGCATTCTGGCCGGAAGGCGCGGCGAGGTATCGTTGCGCTGCCGGAGCCACGGCAGGAATCGCCTTGGCCACCAAAGGGGCGGCTCGACGGGCAACCTCGATGCGCGAAAGCAGCACCGCGCGGAGCCACGCGACGACGGCGAGTTCTTGACGGATGTGCGGTGGCAGGTCGCCAGATTCGGCGAGACGGACCAGGATGAGCAGCGGAATGCGCTCGTTGAAGATGTCGGCGGCGCGGTCGTCGAATCGCGGAAGCACTCGGAGCGCTCTTCTTCGTGCCGCGAACTTGTCGATTTCCGATGGGTCAGCTCCCCGCTCCCAATAGCTGCGGTCGTCGTGGGACTTCCACTCGGCGGGGTCAAATTCGCTCGACGATACCACCACCTTGCGCGCCGCGAGGCGGGCGAACTCTTCCGGGGTCGCCGACAACTGCGCGCGCAACTGCAGAGCGCGATTGTGGGCCGATGGCAGCATCGCCAACTGCGCGGCGGCCTTGTCCGCAAGCTCCCGCGCAGTGTCGAATTGTCCCTTCTCGAGTAGCACCCGCGATGCGGCGTAATGCATCACCGGCTGCGGGAGCTGCCGCGCAGCATCCAGGAGCTCCGGCGTGGCACTCTCGCGCGAGTACCACAGGGCCGCGTACAACCACGCGCGCGATCCGGTTCTCTTCCATGTGGAGATCGCTGTGCTGGCGTCAACGCCGTAGCGGAAAGCGAGGATCCACTGACTCAGCGCATCGGGTGGACGATTGCCCGCGGGAACCGTCGGCTTTGGGGGCCGGCGCCAGGGGTCTCCCGCCAGCCACTCGAGGCCATCGAGGTACATCCAAAGATCGCTCTCGCTCCAGGTTCCGTTCAGCAGTCGTTCGCTCAAGCGCGCCATGGCGGCTCTGCGATCGGTGATCATCACGCACCGTATGAGCAAACGCTCCGCCGCGGCGTGAGTCTCGCGGAGGGCCGGGTCCGCGACCACGGCTCGGAATTGCTTCTCCGCGTCACGCAGATCGCCCTGCTTGGCCCGCGCCCGTGCCAGCATCGTGCGCCCCACCTGATACGGAGCCCACACGCGCCACTGCGAAGATGGGTCTTTCGCGATAGCGCGAAAGGCGGAGATGGCCTCATCGTACCGGCTCGCATAGAAGAGTGCCGCGGCGATCTGGTAGTCGCGATCGGCGCGAATCAGTACGGGCATCGCGGCTGGTGCGCGATCGAGTCCCGCGTATCCCTTGCCCGCACAAGCGGCGAACACAACGTCCTGCCCTTGTGTCCAGAACCGCACCTCTGCGCTATCGGCGCCAAAGCGCGAGATGCGGGCGGCAAGCGTGCGAGCGGCCGTATCGAACGCGTCTTGCGCACAAGCCGGCTCGGCAACGAAGTCCCCCCGGACTCTGTATTGGGGCTTGCTCTCGGCCGCGGGCAATTTCACGCGCGCCCGTTGCGCGAGCCACTGCTGCCGGTCATCTGACCCGCCGAACCAGTTCATCTCGGCGCGCGGCTTCCAGACGGCGAGCCATCGCTGCTGCTCGGCCCGAGTGAGCGGCTTGCCTTCGAAGTAGCGATACGCGGCGAAGTGGTAAATGTACGCGTGGCTAGGCTCGGGGATCCCGATCTCGCCCGCGATGAAGCGCGACATCGGCACGTCGGGATGGAACGAGTAGAAGAACACTGCGCGATCGAAGTCATGTCTCGCGCCCGCTGTCGCCGGTAGCGATGTGAGCAGCGCTATGGCTACTGCGCCCGCGTGTCTTCGAATGACTCGCATATCCATTCGAAGCGTATCAAGCGCGAGGAGCAGCGTGGTGGGCGGCTGCGCTATCCTCGAAATTCCACCCCGTTCGAACCTTCCGGCGATATGACCCTTGACCTCGACCGCGTCCGCGCCACCCTTCCGGGACGCCGCATTGAATGGCACGCCACCATCGCGACGACGATGACCGAGGCCGCGCGCCTCGCCCGCGAACTGTGCCCTTCGGGGACCGCCGTCGGTGCGGACGAGCAGACCGCCGGGCGCGGCCGCCATGGCCGCAGTTGGCACTCGCCTCCGGGTACGGGTCTGTATGTGTCGGTGGTCCTGCGGCTGCCGTTTCCCGCCGAGACGTTTCCCGCGCTGACGCTCGCTGCGGGACTCGCCGTGCGCGACTCCATTCGTACCACCGGGGGCCTCACGTGCGACCTGCGTTGGCCCAATGACGTGCTCGCGGGCGAGCGGAAGGTCGCCGGCATCCTCACGCAGATCGAAGCTGGAGCCGCGGTGGTTGGCATTGGAGTCAACGTCTCGCAGAAGCGGTTTCCGCCGGGGTTGGCTACGCCCGCCACGTCGCTCTTGCTCGAAGCTGGCCGGCTCGTGGAGCGGGAGGCGTTGCTGGTGGAACTGCTGCAGGCGCTCGATGCGTGGGTGCTCCGCGCCGGGACCGAGGGTGGCCGCCGTCTGATCGACGAGTTCTCGCGCTCTTCGAGCTATGTGCAGGGCAAGCGCGTCACGGCCGATGCTGGGTTGCGCGGAGTCACCGATGGGCTGGATGACGACGGCTTTCTTTGGATTCGTAAGGATGACGGTGAGCGAGTTCGGATATTGGCGGGAGGCGTGCGACCGCTGTGAGCCTGCGTGGAGAAGCGTGGCACCTGGACGGGTGTGCAAGGTTCCGGAAGCGGGACTTAAGTCCCGCGCTGGCTAAAGCCCGCCCTACACGGAGATTGAACCACGATCCAAGGTCCGCGTTCGGAGCGTTCGACGAGCGCATGTGCGTCGATCGGCAGCGGGACTTAAGTCCCGCGCAGGCTAAAGCCTGCCCCACACCGGGGCATGGCGATCGAACGAAGCGTTCTGGGAGTAGATGAGTGAGCTCGAACGACGAACCTTGGCATCTGAACTACTACAACTACTTCACCGAAGTAGAGGAGCACTTCCAGCGGGCCCGAGGCACAGCCTTGTTCTGCCTCTCGACTCTCGACTGGGCGCTGGTGGAGACCTGGAAGAACGCCGGCATCCCGCTCGAAGCCGTGTTGCGCGGCATCGATGTGGCCTTCGAGAAGTGGCGCGAGAAGAAGACCAAGGTCCGGATGATCAACGGACTCGCCTACTGCACGCAGGCCGTGGTGGAAGAGGCGCAGAAGATGGAAGGCGTGGTTCCGGACGAACCAAAAGCCGAACTGGAAGCGCCATTTACGCTGGATGAGCTGAAGGAACACTTGCAGCGCGGCGTGGCGAAGCTGACGCGCCCGGAGATGGCTGGCGTGCGCGACGCTCTCGCGGCGGCGCTAGCCGATGCCGAGCAGCGCTACCGGAAGCTCGAAGACCTCGAGTCGACGCTCTCGGCGCTCGAAGACAAGATGATCGCCATCGCCCGGGCCGCCCAGTCAGAAGAAGACCTGGTGGCCGCGCGGCGCGAACTCGATTTCCACCTCAAGCCCTATCGCAGCAAGATGAGCGCTCCGCAGTTGGCCATGCTCGAGAAGCAGTTCCTCGACCGCTGGCTGCTCGAGCGGGCCGGCCTGCCCCGCTTGAGCCTGTTCTACGTACGGTAGGCGCCGGGGCGGAAAGCCAAGGTGAAAGCCCGCGCCGCTTTCAGGAATTCCCCTAGTTCTTTCCTTCTCCACCGATGTTAGTCTGTGGCCAGGGTGCGGAACGAGTGTCCGCGCATGCTGCTTTTCCATGCCCAGCACACAGAGAGTTCTAGTAACGGGAGGGGCCGGATTCATCGGGAGCCATTTATGCGAGCTGTTGTTGTGCCGCGGCTACCGGGTGAGGGTGCTCGACAACCTTTCCTACGGCAAGCGAGCGTGGGTTCTGCCCCAGGCGGAACTGCTGGTGGGTGATATCCGCAACCTGGCTGATTGCCGCGAAGCTTGCCACGGTGTCGACAGCGTGTTTCACATGGCGGCGATGAGCCGCTCCGCCGCCTCGCTCGACGACTTCACCACCTGCACCTCGAGCAACGTGCTGGGCACGCAGAACATCCTGACGGCGGCCCAGGAGGCCGGGGTGAAGAAGGTGGTCTACAGCGGATCGTCTACCTACTACGGAAGCCAGCCGGTACCGCATGTGGAAGGGATGGGTCCTGACTTTCTGAACTTCTACGGTCTGTCGAAGTACGTTGGCGAGGAGTACTGCCTGATGTTCGACAAGCTGTACGGCCTGCCAACGGTGGTGCTGCGGTACTTCAACGTGTACGGTCCGCGGCAGCCTGAGACGGGGGCCTACGCGCTGGTGCTCGGGATCTTCTTGAAGCGCGCGGCCGAGGGCAAGGTACTCGAGATCCACGGGACGGGGGAGCAGCGGCGGGACTTCATCCACGTGCGCGACGTGGCGGAGGCGAACCTTCTCGCATTCGAGAGCGACGTGCGCGGCGAGGTATTCAACATCGGCAGCGGCGCCAACGTCTCGGTGCGGGAGCTGGCGGACATGATCTCGCCGGAGCAAAGACAGGGTCCGGCCCGGGTAGGCGATTCGAAGGAGACGCTGGCGTCGATCGAGAAGGCGCAGCGGATGCTCGGGTGGAGCCCGCGAGTCTCGTTCGCCGAAGGTCTCGAAGAACTGAGGAGCGAGCTGGCATGCGTAGCGCAATGATCCAGAAGCTCTCGATTGCCGCGCCTGCCTACAACGAGGCGGCTGGCCTCGAAGCCGTGGTGATGGCGTGGATCGAAGGGATCCGTCCGCTGGCCGTGGCTGCCGAGTTCGAAATCGTCGTCTGCAACGACGGCAGCAAAGACGCCACTGGCGACATTCTGCGGCGCATCGCGGGAAGGTATCCGCTGGTGCGCCCGGTGCATCACACGGTGAATCAGGGCGCGGCGGCGGCGCTGGCCACGGCGATCGCCAACACGACCGGTGACTGGGTGCTGCTGATGGATTCCGACGGGCAATATCCGGTGCGGAACCTGGTGGGCCTGTGGGATGTTGCGCAGCGGCGCGGGTCGCGCGCGGTGATCGGCGTCCGGCGCGGCAAGAAAGACTCGTTGTTCACGCGGTTCGGATCGTGGGCGAGCGGCGCGTTGTGCAACCTGGCACATCGCACTGATTTCGACGACTTCAATTGCGCTCTGAAGTTGATCGAGGGTCCGCTGGCGCGGTCACTGCGGTTGGATGCGCGCGGGCTCAACTACTCGGCCGATATCACGTCGCGTCTGATCGAGTCGGGCGTGGGGATCGCCGAAGCTCCCGTGGAGCATGCGCCGCGCGTGGCGGGCGTGTCGAGCGGGCGCGCGTGGCGATCGGCGAGAGACCGGTTCCTGTTCGTGGCCTGGCTGGCGATGCGGCAGGCGCTCATTCGGAAACAGGTATTGCGGAGGCATGGCTATGACGGCGGTACAAACGAAACCGCGCAGCGCGAGCCGCGCGGAACAGACGCGGGAAGCGTCACCGGCGGTACGCGTGGCCCTGTTTTGCGGCGGGAGGGGATCGAACACGATCATCCGCGAGCTGGTCCGCTGGCCTCAAGTCAAGCTGTCACTGCTGGTCAACGCATACGATGACGGGCTGTCCACAGGCGAGTTGCGGCGCTTCATTCCGAACATGCTCGGGCCTTCGGACTTCCGCAAGAACCTGTCGAGCCTGCTCGACCTGCACTCCTCCGAGCAGTACGCCTTGCAGCGGCTGCTCGAATACCGCTTGCCGAGCGGCTTCTCCGCCAAAGACGCGGACACCCTACGAAGGTACGTGTGCGAGCGGCGGGAAGAGCCGCTGCCCGGAGTCCTCGACGAGTTGTTCGCGGCGCTCGGACCCCGGCTGCGGCAGCGCGTGTTGGATTACCTCTCGCGATTCTTCGACTACCAGTCGCGGCAGCCAGAGCCGTTTCCGTTCGGGGATTGCTCGCTCGGAAACCTGGTCTTCGCCGGAGCCTATCTGACCGCCAATGGCGACTTCAACTCTTCCGTGGACGCGCTGGCACGGCTGTGCGGTGTGCAGGCGGACGTGGTGAACGTCACCCGGGGCGAAGCGCGCACGTTGACCGCGCTCAAGGAAAACGGCGAACTGCTGACGCGCGAAGCCGAGATCGTGGGGCCGCAGAGTGACTCGCCAATTCTCGACATCTTCTTTCTCGAGGAGCCGCTGACCTCGGTACGCAAAGGACAACTCGAGAAGCTCGAAGTGGAGGCCAAGCGGAAACTGCTGCGCGAGTGGGAGTCGCCAGTGCGGCTCTCCGAGGAGGCGGCTGCGGCCATCGCTGAGGCGGACGTAATCGTCTACGGCCCTGGGACGCAGTTCTCGTCCCTGTTCCCGAGCTATCGCACCGAGGGCATCACCGAAGCACTGCGCGGCAATGCGCACGCCCCGAAGGTGTTCGTGGCGAATCTGGATCGCGATTTCGACATCCAGTCACTCTCGGTGACCAGGCTGCTCGACAAAGCCTTCGAGATGATGAGCGACGAAGTAAACCAGTCGCGGCTGATCACGCACGTACTCTACAACGGGCCGAGCCTGGGGCGCGCCAAGGGCATCAAGCTCGACGAGTCGGATCCCGAACGCGGCACCTACAAGGGCGTGTCGATCGTGCGGGGCGAGTTCGAGAATCCGGTGAAGCCGAGCGTGCACAGCGGGTACTCGGTGGTGCGCGAGATCTTCGCCCTGCGCGAGTCGCAGCCGGCCGCGGCCGAGTCGCTCGATGTCTACGTGGATCTGCTCGAACGCTCGCAGGCGACGGGGAATCTGCTGCAGGAGTTCTTCGAGCTTCCTTGGACGAGGGCTTTCTCTTCGGTGCGGCTGCGCGTCAATCGGCTGAACGAGAAGCCGAGTCAGGCGTTGCCCGAGCACTTGCAAGTGGAGGCCGCGGATTCTCCCGAGGGTTACTCGGAAGTGGATGCGCTGACGGACTGGCTTTCCAAGGGTACCAGCGCGTACCTGGTGACGCTGACGGGCGATGGTGAGTATCGCATGCGCGATGCGTTCCTGGCGCGAGAGGTTTTCCAGGCCGGGTTGTTCGGCGTGGTGCATGGATCGCGCACGCAGAGCCGGCGGCAGTTTCTCGGGTCGTTGCAGTCGGCTTATGGTGAGAGCCGCGTGTTGCGGGCGGCGAGTTGGCTAGGAGCTTTCGTGGTGTCGCTCGCCTACGGGATGCGATTTCGCGTGGTGCTTTCCGATCCGCTCACCGGATTCCGCGTCTACAAGCGGAGCCGGTTGAATGAGCGGTTCCGCTTGGAACTCGAGCAGCAGAAACCACGCTCGGCGGCTGAGGTGACGAGGTTGCTCTTGGACGCCGGTGTGGAGATTGCCGAAGTGCCGGTGCACTATCGGACGTTCGCGGGTTTCACCAAGCCGGGCTGGCGCATCCGGCGCGGCTTGCGTGGACTGTTAGGGATATTGCGATGAAAACAGACGTTCTCTTCGATTTAGACGGAACTTTGGTGGACTCGGCGGGTCTTCATGCGCGGGCCTTCCGCGAAGCGCTCGAGCCTCTGTGGCCACAGGCGCTGGCCGAGTTCGACTATGAGCGCGTGCGCGGCTTGGCAACGCAGGAAGCTTTCGCGTTGCTCGGCGCGAGCGATGCCGAGCGGCTGGCGCGGTTGGCTTCGGCCAAGCGAACTCGCTATCGCGAGCTAGTGGAAGAAGGCCGGCTGCGCACGTTTCCAGGCGCGCTCGAGTTGCTCGAGGATCTTTCCTCGGCAGGCCGAAGGCTCTACGTAGTGTCGAGCGGCAGCAAGGAATCCGTGACGGCGGCTTTGAAGGCATCCGGGCTTCGCGGCTACTTCCACGGCGTCGTGACGTGCGAAGACGTGCCTCATGCGAAACCAGCGCCAGACCTGTACTTGGCTGCGCTCAACCGCTTCCGGCTCGATCGCGCAGGCTGTGTCGCGGTGGAAGACGCAGCGTCGGGAGTGGCCGCGTGCAAGGCCGCTGAGATCGATGTGATTGTGGTGAACAATCCAGTTTTGGGCGCGTCGGCGGAGATCTCTGCCGCCGATTTGGCAGCGCTACGCAGGATGCTGCTGTGAGAACCTGCGCGGTCATTCCCGCGGCGGGCAAAGGCTCACGGCTCGGGCTGGACCGTCCGAAGATTCTGGCGCCGATCGACGGGCCGCATACCGTCTGGAGCATTCTGCATGAGAAGCTCCGGCCACTGGTGGATCATGTGCAACTGGTGCTTTCGCCGGATGGCTCGCGCTGGTTCGATCCGATGCGGCTGCCAGCGGGCGTTTCGGTGGTGGTGCAGGATGAGCCTCGCGGGATGGGGGACGCCGTTTTCACGGGCGAGATGGTGTGGTCGCGGTTTGACCGGATCCTTGTGGTGTGGGGTGACCAGGTGAACCTGTCGGTGCGCACGATCTCGGAGTGCCTCGAGCGGCAGGCTTCGGCGGGCAAGCGCGGAGTGGCGTTTCCGCTGGTGGAACTCGAGCGGCCGTATGTGCAGTACGATTTCGGCGCCGAGGGGCGGCTGGACCGGATCCGGCAGACTCGGGAAGGGGACCAGACGGACGCTCGGGGCTGGAGCGACGTGGGGCTGTTCGCATTGTCGACCACTGGGCTGACCGGCGAGTGGAAAACATATCTGAGCAGTTGTGATTTGGGGTCGAAGACGGCGGAGGTGAACTTTCTGCCGTTTCTGGTGCATCTGGCGCGGGCCGGGTGGCGCACGCGGACGTTCGTGATCGAGGATGCGGCCGAGGCCAGGGGCGTGAACACGCCAGAGGATCTCGAGTTCGCGCGACGGTTTGCGCTGGCGACTGTCTAACGAAAAGCGGGCGGTACGCTACTGGACTACAATCGGCGCAAGCGAATGTGCTTGTACTCGATCCACTTACCCACCTGATGCGCTTGTAGCTCGATCGATCCGGCCGTCAGGTTCTCGAGTTGATCGTACTCGAGCACTGTCTCGCCGTCCACGCGCACCAGACAGGTTTTGTCCTTCACCACCAACTGCAGCAGATACCACTTCTCCGCGGGCACGCGCACGTATTTGGCTCGCTTGAAGAAGTACAGCGACCCGGTGGGATAGTGCGCTTCCTCGACATCGTGAAGCTGGATCTCATAACGCTCGCGGCCGCCCTGCGAGCGGAACAGCACGCCTCCGTTGTGATGGTCGACGCCGCGGATGTAGAGCTCGAGTTCGAAGTCGCGGAATTTCTCGTTGGTGGTGAGATTGCCGAGTCCGTCGCCTCGCAGCACCTGTCCCAGCGTGTCGAATTTCGCGGGCGAGCGCTCGTTGGCTTCCGTGACATGCCACTTCGCGAGATCGCCGGGCTGCTCATAGAGCGCCTCGAACTTGTCGGTGGAAGGCAATTCCTGAATGCGGATGTTGCGGAAGCGCAGCGGATACGTGAGCGTCTCGAAGCCGAGATAGCCACTGCGGAGGCGATGGCGCAGCTCCGGCGCTTTGGTCACGTCCAGATCGTGCGTCACCTCGCCGTTCGACCACACCTGGAGCTTCGGCCAATCCATCCGGATCCGCATCGAGTTCCACTCGCCCTTGGACTTGACGTTCACCAACCGCGGCGCGATTACCGGAAAGATGGCGCCCGCCGAGTTGGTTCGCGGTTCCTTGTCGAGTTGATGGAAGAGGCTCACCTTGAATCCGCAGCGCGAGCGCGTGCCGTGCTCGGGCGCGTGGAAGTAGACGCCGCCGTCCATCCAGCCCTGCAGGAAATATTCGAACTCGAGGTCGAAGTTCTCGAATTGGCGATCGGAGCGTAGCCACGCCGGATATCCGGCCGTGACGCTGCCCATGATGGCGCCATCACGCACGAAGAAGGCGGAATCGGGTCCGTCTTGGATGGACCATCCACGCAGCGTTGAGCCATCGAAGAGCGGCGTGGGGCCGCCGGCGCGAGCGGCCTGTGGCAAGAGGGGCAAGAGCCCGAGTAGAGTTCGGCGATTCATCATGACGAGTACACTTCCCAGAACACGCGGCGGAACTTTTCCATGTCGGCGGCGGTACCGATGGACACGCGCAGCATACGATCGAGGGGAGGGAAGGGGCGGCCCGGCGCCACACCCTTGGCTACCAGCTTCGGAATCATCTGGCGCACGTCACGGCCCACGTCGATCATTACGAAGTTGGCGTTGGGCTCGATGTAGCCGACGCCCTTCTCCTTCAGCCACGCGCACAGGCTGTTGCGAATTCCGTTGTAGCGGACCCTGCGGCCGGCAATGATCTGCTTCTCACCCACGGATGCGAGCAGCGCGCGCACGGCCACGATGGAGATGACGTTGTTGCGGAACGGCTCCATCTTCTGCATCAGGTCCGGCCGGCCATAGGCAGCGCCGGCGCGCAAACCGGCCATGCCGTAGATCTTCGAGTACGAGCGCGTCACGATCACATCTTTGCCCTGCTTGATGTACTTGAAAGCGCTCTCCATCTCGGGCGACTCCGAGAAGTGGATGTAGGCTTCGTCCATCATCAGGATCGTGTTCTTGGGCAGGTTCGCGACGAGCCAGGCGATCTCGCCTTTCGGCGTGATGGCCGAGGTCGGGTTGTTCGGATTGCAGAGGTAGATGAGTCCGCCGCCGGAAGCGTCCGCGGCTTCGGCGATCTTCTTGACGTCCGCGGAATAGTCTGGCTTCAGCGGCACGCGGATCACTTTGCGCCCGAGTGCTTCCGCGACTGCTGCCGGGGACTCATACGTCGGCGCGGGCTGAATGAGCGGGCGCGTAGGACTCGTGAACGCGTGGATCGCGGCTTGCAGCACTTCGCTCGATCCGGAGCCGATGAGCAGTTCGCTCTTGTCCATGCCTTCGCTGTCGGCGACGCGCGCGTAGAACTCCTGATACTCCTGATAGTGGTAGCGGCCCGACTGCGGCAACACCTGCGTCATCGCTTCGATTGCGGGCTTGATGGGGCCTTCGGGATTCTCGTTGGCATTGAGCCAAACGGTGTCCGGTGGAATCACGCCCTGCACTGCGGCGCGCTGAGCCCAGGCTGCTTCCGTCAGAAAGGGAACGGTGGCGCCTGCGGCGGCGAGCCTTGCGGGGAGTTGACGTCTCGAGAATCGCTGCATGCGATCATTCTCCCACTCCCGGGGCCGCGGTGGGAAGCGCCCAGCCTTCGAGAAATGTCTTGTCCTGAGTGTGGCAATCCGGTAAAATGAAAGAAAAACGAATCAGGCGTCCCGCCCCGTAGCGCCCGCGTCAAACGAAACCTGCTCGCCCAGGAGACAGAAGATGGTCTTTCCTTTATTCGTCTCGCTGGCATTGTGCCCAAGCGACATTCAAGTCGTAACTGCCAACTATGACCAAGCCCGCACAAACTCGAATCTGAATGAAAAGTTCCTGAATCACTCGAACGTAAGGCCCGGCACGTTCGGCAAGGTTCTCTCGATTCCCGTGGATGGCCAAGTGTACGCCCAACCGCTCTACGTGAGCGGGCTGACAATGGGAAGCCACGGCACCCGCAACGTGCTTTTCGTGGCTACGATGCACAATACCGTCTATGCGTTCGACGCCGAGACGGGTGACATTCTGTGGCAAATCAATCTCGGCCCGGCTGTGCCGTCATACCTGTATGACTTCTTCGATATCGAGCCTGAGATCGGTATTCTCTCGACGCCGGTGATCGATGTCGAGTCGAACGCCATCTACCTGGTTTCCAACCAATACCAGTCTGGCGCCTTCTCTTACCGGCTCTACGCGCTCGATTTGGTAACGGCAGCGAACAAGAACGGAAGCCCTTCGACGATCTCCGCGGAGGTGGACGGCATCGCGCCCGATTCGGTGAATGGGCGCTTGCCGTTTCGCGCATTCGATCATCTGCAGCGCCCCGGCTTGGCCCTGGCGAATGGCAACGTTTACGTGGGATTCGGATCGCACTCCGATACCGGTGACTACCACGGCTGGCTGATTGCCGTCGATGCCGCGAATGTGCGGCGGGTGAAGAAGGTGTTCAACGCGAGTCCCGATGGCGGAGCGTCGGCGCTGTGGCAGGGCGGGCGCGCTCCGGCCGTGGATGCGGCTGGAAACATCGTCGTGGTGACAGCCAACGGCGACTACGACGGCCAAACGAACTTCGGCAACTCGATCCTGCGGCTACGTGCCGATGATCTTACCGTCGAGTCGAGCTTCACTCCAGCCGATTGGGAGTTCCTCAACGACACCGATTTCGATCTTGGATCCTCTGGCGCAATACTGGTGCCCGGCACCGATCTGATCGTGACCGGAGGCAAGGCGGGCCTGCTGCACGTGGTCTCGGCAAACGCAATGTATGGGCTCGACCGCGAAGACGAGCCGATCGGCCAGACGTTCCTGGCCACCGGGTTCGGGATGTTCTCAATGGCGCTTTGGCCGCGCGGCGCCGATTCGCTGTTGTACGTACGCGGCTCTGACGCGCCCGTGATGGCGTACCGGCTGACCGGAGACGGAGCGGACAAGAAGCCCGTTTCGATGAGTGAGCCGGTGGATGGGATTTCGTATCAGGGCATGGCCGTTACCGCGAATGGCGCTGTTCCGGGTACGGCGATTCTCTGGATGTCTTCGCAAGACGACGTGCTGCATGCCTACGATGCCGGGGATCTGAGTCGCGAGTTGTGGTCGAGCGCGTTGAACGATCAGGAAGATCATCTGGGGATCGCGGCGAAGTTCTCGACGCCGACGATCGCCAATGGCCGCGTCTACGTGTCGAACTTCACGGGTTCGATCGAGGTTTACGGATTGTTGGAAGGGGCCTGCGGACAGTAGTTCGGCGCGTTCGAAATTCGGCGAGCGCTCGAGGTGCGAGAATGTTTGAAACAACCTCGAATGAATCCCGTTCTGCGCGAGATCCGCATCTACCCCATCAAATCGCTCGATCCTGTCATTGTTCCCTCGGCTCGCGTCACTGCCGGCGGCGGACTGGAGCATGACCGTGCCTGGGCGATTTTCGATTCCACGGGCAAGTTCATCAACGCCAAGCGCAATGCGGCGCTGCAGAAGCTGCGTTGCGAGTTCGACCTTGCCGCCAAGCGCGTGCGGTTCGAACGCGGTCCGGAAGCATCGCTGGTGACGCAACTCGACGCACTGGCCGAGTGGCTCTCAGACATAGTGGCTGAGCCGGTGGAGATCGCACACAATCCATCGGGCGGCTTCCCTGACGACAAGGAAGCCAGTGGCCCCACGATCGTGAGCAGAGCTTCGTTCGATGCGGTGCGCGAGTGGTTCCCGGAGATGGATGCCGAGGGCGTCCGCCGCAGGTTCCGCACGAATCTCGAGTTCGACGGTGTGCCGGCATTCTGGGAAGAGTGCCTCTATGGCGCCGCTGGCAAGCCCTTGCGATTCCGTGTGAATGGAGTGCTGTTCTTGGGGATGAATCCGTGCCAGCGTTGCGCGGTACCGTCGCGCGACCCTTATAGCGCGGCTGCGATGGCGGGATTTCAGAAGACGTTCGCGGAGAAGCGCGAAGCGACACTGCCGGAGTGGGCACAGCGGTCGCGCTTCAATCACTTCTACCGGTTCACGGTGAACACGCGCATTCCAGGATCGGAGATCGGCAAGGTGCTGCGCATCGGAGACGAACTGAAGTTCGAGCCCGAAGGAGGGGAGTGAAGCGTCATGCTGCGCCGAGAATTCTTTGCGACTCCAGCACTGCTGGGCGCCGCCGCGCCCCCTCGCACCGCACTCAGTCTGAATGAGGACAACAGCCATTGGTTTGTGGCGCGCGCGGGGAAGCCCCTCAGCCGCCAGTTCGTTGCGTCGTTCGTCGATCAGTACGCAGGCACTCAGGTGCGGGAACTGTTGCTCTCGGCGAACTCGCAGCGAACCAGCTACGCGAGCAAAGTGTGGGACCCGATCTGGAAAGGCTACGATCCCGATGGTCCCGATGATCAGCCGCTGTTTCGCTCCACACCTGCCGAAGCGCGCGTGACGTCGCGGAAGTGGGTCCACACGGCGTGGTCACTGGCGCAACAGAAGATCGACCCCTACGAAGTCTGGATCGCGCGCGCCCGCACCAAGGGACTCTCGCCTTGGATTTCGATGCGCATGAACGATCTCCATAACGTGGACGATCCGGATAGCTACATGCACGCCACCTTCTGGCGCGAGCATCCCGAATACCGGCGGCTCCCGTGGCGTGCGGTGGATTGGCGCGACCGCGCTTTCGACTTCGGCCATGCCGCGGTGCGCGAGTATCATTTCAAGCTGATCGAAGAGTACTGCGAGCGCTACGACTTCGATGGGCTCGAGCTCGACTGGATGCGCTTCGGTTTCCACTTTCGCCCGGGCCATGAGTGGGAGGGCGGGGAACTGCTGACCGAGTTCACGCGGCGCGCGCGGCGTCTGCTCGACCAATGGGAGAAGCGGCGCGGACATCGGATCCTGCTGGGAGCGCGAGTGCCGTCGCGTCCGCAGACGGCGATCAACCTCGGGCTCGATGGTGCTCGTTGGGCTCGCGAAGGGCTGGTCCAGATGCTGGTGGTGACGCCTTTCTGGGCAAGCATCGAGACCGACATGCCGATCGAGTTGTGGCGACGCTTGGTTGGCGATCGCGTGATTCTTGCCGCGGGGCTCGAGTTGCTGCTGCGTCCCTATCACTCATACAAGCCGCTCGGCTTCAACACGCTCGAGACGGTGCGCGGCGCGGCGGCGTCTTTGCTTTCGCGCGGCGCGGATCGGATCTATCTGTTCAACTACATGGACTCCGACACGGCTATGAAAGACCTGGAGAACTATCCGCGCGTGCTGCGCGAGTGCGGATCGTTGGTGACTCTCGAGGGTAAAGCGCGACGCCACGTGATCACGTATTCGGATACGTATGCTCCCGGTGAACCATCGGGCGCGCAACTTCCCAAGCAAGTGGACGCTGGGCAGTGGGCTTCCTTCCGGTTGCACGTTGGTCCGCGGATGGGGAGCGCTGTTCTTCGAATGCAGATCGAAGGGATGACTGCCGATGCGCTCACGGTGCGTGTGAATGGCTCTGATCCGGTGCCCGCCGCTCCTGCGTGGAACGAGTTTGCGTGCTGGCGGGTGGGGCCGGTGGCGGGTCCGGTGGTGGTGGATGTGCATTCGGCGAAGGCTGGCAAAATCCACTGGGTTGAAATCGCGGGCGGCAACTGAGATAGCATCGATCCATGCGCATCAGCCGTGTCCGCCAAAAGCTGGCGGAGAACAAACCCGTCATCTGCACCAAAATGAATACGCTCGATCCGATGGTGGCCGACATCATCGGGCTGCTCGGTTTCGATTGCCTGTGGATCTGCAACGAACACACGGGCATCAACTGGGACCGCATGGATCATCTCTGCCGCGTAGGCGCCGTCCACGGCATGGACACGATGGTCCGTGTGGACAAGGGCTCCTACTGCGACTTCATCCGGCCACTCGAACTCGGCGCCACTGGTCTCATGGTGCCGCACTGCAAGAGCGCGGCCGAGGCCGCCGAGATCGGGCAAGCCACGCGCTTCCAGCCGCTGGGCCGCCGGGCGCTGGATAGCGGAAACGTAGACGGCGCATATTGTTTGATCCCGATGCATGACTATTTGCGGCTGGCGAACGAGAACACGTTCGTGGTGGTGCAGATCGAGGACCCCGAAGCACTGGACCAGATCGACGAGATCGCGTCGGCGCCGGGCGTGGATGTGCTGTTCGTCGGACCGGCGGATCTGACGCATGCGCTCGGTGTTCCGGGGCAATTCAATGACCCGCGCTTGACGAAGGCGATCGAAGACGTGGCCGCGGCTTGCAAGAAGTACGGCAAGCACTGGGGACTTCCGGTTTCCACCGAGTCGGCGCCGAAGTACCTCGAGATGGGCGCGCGCTTCGTCAATTGCGGAGCGGATGTGATTGGGCTCGGGTCGTATTTCAAGGACGTCCGGGCGAAGCTCGAGAAGGTAGGATTCGAGTTTTCGCCGAAGCTGTAGCGTTGCTTTCCACAGAAAGCCGCAGCTATAATTGTTTCAGAAGAAATGCCAGCAAAAAGGGCAACTGTAGAGGCTGCTGCCGGTACACAGTCCGTTGCGGCACAAAAGACCCTGACCTGTGCGGTGATTCGAGCAGCCGAGATCCTGGAAGTGGCTCAGGGCGAGTTGGCCGGGATCTTGGGGCTGAGTCCCGCTACAGTCTCGCGCATGGCATCGGGTAGTTACTTGCTTCATCCGGGCCGAAAGGAGTGGGAACTCGCCGCGCTCTTCGTGCGGCTGTTCCGCTCTCTCGACACCATCGCCGGTGGCCACGATGAAGTATCCCGAGCATGGCTCCGGAACCACAATCGCGCTTTGGCTGCCGTGCCGGCGGCGCTGCTGGGCCGAATCGATTCCTTCTTGCGCGTAGTCGAGTATCTGGATGCCTCGCGGGCACGGATCTGAACGGCGGGCTTCACCTTCCGAGGCGTGGATCACGCGCGCACTGTCGGCTTGCCGGGTAGAGGCGACAGTGCGGGCTTGGCGCGCCGTGGAGGCGCAGCACGTCGTCTCGACGCTTCGGCTCACCGGCAACGATCCGGAACAGCAGGAACTGCTCGAACGAATCCTCGAAGAATCCAAGCCGCCGATTCCCAGCGAGGCGCGAGGCCTGCACTATTTGCTCGCGACGCCATTCCGCTATCCGTCTCACCGTCACGGTTCGCGTTTTCGCGCTGCGCAGGATCCAGGCGTATTGTACGCGGCATCCGAGCGGCGAACGGCCTGCGCCGAGATGGGCTATTGGCGCTGGCGATTCGCTTGTGACGCCGGACTGCCCGGAACTCCTGCCGCGCCGCAAACGTTGTTCGAGATCGGCGCTCGCGGCGCCTTGGCTGACCTGCGCGAACCGCCTTTGAGCGGCTTCGAGTCGCATTGGATGGATCCAAACGATTACGGCGCCACGCAGATGTTGGGAAAGTTGGCTCGCGAGGCGAGTCTCGACATTGTCCGCTATCGTTCGGTCCGTGACCCGGAGACAGGTGATTGCGCAGCCGTTCTCCGGCCTGCAGCGCTGCGTCCGAAGCGCCCCTTGCGGAGCGAGACTTGGCACCTGACTGTGACCGGCCAAGGCGCAATCTGGCAACGGGAGCGCGAGCGTTTCGTGTTCCGGTTTACTTCGTCGCGCGGAGCCCCGGCAACTTGATCGCGTATGGGTACTGAGCCGAGGCGGCGTCAGCGCTTGCATCTGGCATCTGGAGCACGACGTCTTTTCCTTGCGCCGACCACTGCAGGGCTCCTGGCCGCCCGAGCAGCGCGGGTTTCATCCCAGCCGGTGCGGTGACGCCCTTCAAACGGAGCTTGGTTCCAGGCCATCCCGGAACAATGGCGTAAGCGTCCGATCCGTGCTTGGTGAAAAATGTTTCAATCACGGCTTGGCCGGAGCGTTTCCGGTCCACGTAATCCGTAATGTCGTACTTCGTCATGAACTCGCCGGTCTGGAGCTTGACCTGCTCGCCTTCGCTCCATTGCCGCGTGCGATCCCACGGCTCGGTTCCGTAGATGGCTTCGCCGTTCACTCCGAGCCAACGGCCGATCTGCAGCAGCCGATCCTGCATGATCACGGGAATTCGCCCGTCGCCAGTGGGACCGATATCGAGCAGCAGATTGCCGCCCCGGCTCACCAGATCGATGAGAATCAGGATCAACTCGCGACCGGTGCGATAGTCCTTCAGTTGCTCGGCGCGATTGTAGCCGTAGGAGAATCCCATGCCGCGGTTCTCTTCCCAGGCGTGTTTGGAACCTTCCAGCCCCGCCGTGTATTCGGTGGTGAAGTAGCCGCCGTGCTTGTGCCGAGCTCCCTTGCCCCAGCGATCATTCACGATCACATCGCCGCGCGAAGGCGACTCGTTGTAGAGCCAAGCGAGGAGTTCGGCCGCCTTCCAATCCTCGGCCGGCATGTCCCACTCGCCGTCGGAAAAGATGAGCGACGGATGATAGCGATTCACCAGATCCTTGAACTGGGGAATCATGTGCTCATCGACGAAGCGCTTGCGGTCGGCTTGCCACAGAGGATTGAACCACTCGTAGAGCGAATAGTAGTAACCCATCTTGAGTCCACGCTTGCGCACGGAATTGGTGAGGTCGCCGAGCAGATCGCGCTTGGGGCCGGTGGAAACGCTGTTCCATGGGCGCTTCCACGTGGCGTCGGCCTGCGCGCTCGGCCAAATCGCGAACCCGTCGTGATGTTTCGAGGTCAGCACCACGTACTTGGCGCCGGACTTGGCGAAGACGTCGGCCCAGTAGTCAGGGTCGTAAAGTTCGGCTTTGAACATCGGGGCGAAGTTCTGGTAGGGGAACTGCTCGCCGTAGACGCGCGAGTGGAATTGCCAGGTGGCGTTGGGCTTGCCTTTCTCCACGGGTCCTTTGCTGAGCGCGTTCCAATACCATTCGGCGTAATTGCCCACGGGAGCGTAGGCCGGAACCGAGTAGACGCCCCAGTGGATGAAGATACCGAACTTGCCTTCGGCGTACCATTGCGGTGTTGGGCGGCTGTCGACGGACTCCCAGGTGGGCTGATAGCGAGTCTGCGCGAGAGCCGATGCTGCGACGAGGAGCGAGAGGAGCGCTTTCATGCGTCCCCTATGCTAACTCGATTCCGACCCCACCGGGAGATAGAATGCGGACGTGGGCGTGTTGTTCTCCGCAGGACTCGGCCTGGGTGTTGCGGCCGTCGTGGCGCTTGCGTTGGCTGTGTTTTTGCCGCGGACTTCGCGCCGCCCTTGGCTCGGTGTGCTTACCTGGATTGGCGCGGTCATTTTCGTGCGCACGCTGGTGGACGCTTATGTTTTGGACCAGGGATTATGGGACACTTGGCGCTGCCCTCTCGGAAAGGGCTATCGCCTCGAGTTCGTAGACGAACCGAACTGCGGATCGATCCTGGCGCCGCCGGGCTCGGACAAACCTTCGATCGCTGTGTGTTCGTTGCAGGTAGGCAGCGCGTGGATCGCGGGTTCCAGACGGCAAGCAGAAAACGAGACGTTCTTCCTGCTCGATACCGAATCCGGGGCAGTGCGCGAATTCCTGACTGAGGCGGGGTTGCGAAAGGCTGCGGGGGCGGATATCCGGTTGGAGCCGATTGAGCGTGTGCATCGAAGGAACCGCGTCACTTGGTTCGACTGGGTTTCGGTGCTGGCTGCCGTGGCACCCGGCGCTCTGCTACTGTTCCGGTTTCGCCGTCAGCGCGACTCCGGCTGAGTCAGATCGAGTTCCCAGGTCTGGCCAACCAATTGTTGCCCGTAGCTGTGATGCGGCTCCTCCTCCACTAGCCGGTAACCCTCCTGCTCGTAGATCCGCCGCGCTGCGGTGAGAAGGCTGTTCGTCCAGAGCCGGATCTTGCGATACCCGACCTCGCGCGCGAACGCCGTGCACTCCGCCACCAGCTTGCTGGCAATTCCCATACCGCGCGCGCTCGGCTCTACCAAGAGCAACCGCAACTGCGCCGTTCCTGGCTGCTTCGCGTGCCGCACCAGGAAGACCGAGCCCACGCGCTCGCCGTCCACCTCGGCGATCCAGCTTCGCTCACGCGCCGGATCGATATCGCGAATGAACTTGGCCGCGATTTCGGCTACCGTCGCCTCGAACGTTTGGTCGAAACCGTACTCTTGGTTGTAGAGCACTCCGTGCCGCTCCACCACCCAGCCGATGTCGCCGCTCCGATGCGGGCGCAGTGAGAACGCCTTCGGCGTACGCGGCCCGGGAGCGAGCAATCGTTCCACTGTATCCATCGCGCTGACCAGCCGCCTGCGGTCCTCTTCCGTCAGCGGCGCGAGCATCTTCTCGACTCCGGAGTTCGACGCCACATCGAGCGCCTGGAAAGCCTTGCGTCCGGCGCGAGTGAGCGAGAGCAGACTCTGGCGGGCGTCGGCCTTCGAAGCTTTGCGGCGGATCAACTTGCGCTGCTCGAAGTCGCGCAACATGCGGCTGAGGTATCCGGCGTCGAGATTGAGTTGCGCGCCGATTTCGGTGGCCGTGACGCCGTCGCGCTGGGCGATCTCCCAGAGCACGCGGGCTTCGGCGAGGGAGTAGGGGGAGCGGAGGAGTGTTTCTTCGAGGAGACCGATCTGGCGTGAGTAGAAGCGGCCGAAGCGGCGGATGGCGGCGATGTCAGGCGAGGAACCCATTCTTTGACAATGTCACATATATATTTGCCGATGTCAAAGAACGGTTTCCCGCGCGATCCTTCGAGCCGTGACTTGCGGCCAGAGGCCGGACCGAAGCCCAACTCGCACTTGAAGATCGGACGCACCCGGGTGCGATGGTCACTCGAATGAAATTCCGCGCGCAACGAGATGCTGCTTCAACGCCTCGAATCCCACGAACGGCTCCGCGTCGATCCCCATCGCCTTCGCACCCGCCACATACTCGGGAACGTCGTCGGTGAAGAAGCACTCGCCCGGCGCGCACCCCGCGGCGCGAATCGCTTCCGCGAAGATCGCCGGCTCGGGCTTCATCGCCCCCACCCGATGCGACAACACCCACTGATCGAAGTGCCCCAAGTGCGGATAATTCTCGGCGACCCAATCGAAGTGGATCGCGTTGGTGTTCGACAACAGCACCGTGCGATAGCGGCTCCGGATCGAAGCCAGCGTCTGCTCGGGAATCAACGTTCGCCGTTCGAAAATCGACACCCAGATGTCGCGGAACTCATCGAACGACAGGTCCACGCCCATCAACGCGTTCACCTGCGCGACGAAGTCATGCGGCTCGATCTTTCCGCTCTCGAGCCTCGGCGCCAAGCCCGAATCGAGCATCCGCTTCCGGATCTCGCCCCGATCCAACGCCGATACCCGTTCCATCCGCTCATAGGCATGAGCGAAGTCGAAGGGGACAAGAACGTTCCCCAGGTCGAAGATTACGCATTTGATCATTCCGGTTCGATCACTACCAAGAGGTCTTTCGGTTCCACGCTCTGGCCCGTCTTCACAGCCAGTTGTTTGATTTTGCCCGCTACAGGAGCATTCACCGTGGTCTGCATCTTCATCGCTTCCATCACCAGCAGGCGATCGCCCTTCTTCACCGGCTGATTCAACTCCACGGCGATGCTGCTCACCGCACCCGGGATAGGCGCGCCCACGTGGCCCGCGTTCGCTGGATCGGCCTTCGGACGTTCGTCGCGCTGCACGCGCAGTGACCGGTCACGCACTGTGACCTCGCGTGGCTGCCCGTTCAATTCGAAGAACACCGTACGCGTGCCATCGGGATGCGGCTCACCCGTGGCGAGATACTTCACGATGAGCGTCTTACCCGTCTCGATTTCCACGGCGATCTCGTCGCCCTTCTGCATACCGTAGAAGAACTGCGGTGTAGGCAGCACCTCCACGTCTCCCCACGCAGCCTGGTTTCGCGCGAACTCGAGGAACACCTCCGGGTACATGAGGTAGCTCATCAAGTCCGTACGCGAAGGCTCGCGGTGGATCTTCTTCTCGAGTTCGCTTGTTGCCGCCTTCAGGTCGGTCTTAGGCAACTGTGCACCCGGACGACCGCGCTTCGGCTTGCCGCCCTTCAACACCACCTCGACAACCTTCTTGGGCCACCCGCCCATCGGCTCTCCAAGCGAGCCGCCGATCATGTCGGCCACCGAATTCGGGATGTTGAGACTGTGGCCGGCATCGAGCCGCAGCAACTCGCGCGTGGTCATGCCGTGGCTCACCAGGAACAGCGCCAGATCGCCCACCACTTTGCTCGATGGCGTCACCTTCACGATGTCGCCGAACGCCATGTTCACGTCGGCATAGGCGCGCGCCACTTCGGGCCAGCGTTCGCCTAACCCCATCGCTTCGGCTTGCTCTTTGAGATTGGTGTACTGGCCGCCGGGCATCTCGTGCAGATAGACTTCGGCCGTGCCCGACTTCGGCGCGCTGTCGAACGGCGCGTACCAGCTCCGAGCCACTTCCCAGTAGTCGGAGTAACGCTGCAGAGCTTCGCGGTCGAGCCCCGTTGCCCGCGCGGTGTTGTCCAGCGCCGCCACGATCGAGTTCAGGTTCGGCTGTGACGTGGTCCCCGACATCGACGACACGGCCGCGTCGGCCGCATGTACGCCTGCGTCGGCAGCCTTGAGAATCGACGCAGCATTGATGCCAGACGTGTCATGCGTGTGGAAGTGGATCGGCAGGTCAGTAGCTTCCCGCAACGCCTTCACCAGCTTCTCCGCGGCGTAGGGCTTCAGCAAGCCCGCCATGTCTTTGATGCCGAGAACGTGCGCGCCCATCTTCTCGAGTTCGCGAGCCATGCGCGTGTAGTATTCGAGCGGATATTTGTCGCGCTGGGGATCGAGAATGTCGCCCGTGTAGCAGATGGCCGCTTCGCAGATGCTGTTCGTCTTGCGGACCGCCTCCATCGCTACCTTCATGTTCGGCAGCCAGTTCAGTGAATCGAAGATGCGGAAGATGTCGATCCCCTCGGCCGCACTGGTAAGCACGAACTCGCGCACCACGTTGTCGGGATACGCCGTGTAACCAACCGCGTTCGAAGCGCGCAGCAGCATTTGGAAGCAGATGTTCGGAATCGCTTCGCGCAGCCGGGCCAGGCGCTGCCACGGATCCTCGTGCAGGAATCGCAGCGCCACATCGAACGTCGCGCCACCCCACATTTCCAGGCTGAAGAGCCCATGCAGATGGTGCGACACGAAGTTCGCAATCGCCAGCAGATCATGCGTGCGCACGCGCGTTGCCATCAGGGATTGATGCGCGTCACGGAACGTCGTGTCGGTGAGCAACAGCGCACGCTGCTGCTTCATCCACTGCGCGAAGCCCTCGGGACCCAATTCCTCGAGCCGCTGCTTGGTCCCTGGCGGCGCGGCCTCCGGATCATGCGGCGGAACCGGCGCCATCCGAATCGCCGCCGGCCTCTTCTTGCCCGCCACTTCTTTGTTGCCGTTGACGATCACCTCGGCTACGTAGCTCAGGATTTTGGTGGCGCGGTCGCGGCGCGGTGTGAATTGGAACAGCGCCGGATTGTCTCCGATGAAGCGCGTGGTAACGGTTCCCGCCTGGAAATCCGGGTGATTCACCACGTTTTCGAGGAACGGAATGTTCGTCTTGACGCCGCGAATCCGGAACTCGCGCAGAGCGCGATCCATGCGCTGGCAGGCGTGCTTGAACTCGATGCCCCACGCCGTCATCTTCACGAGCAGGGAATCGTAGTAAGGCGTGATCACGGCGCCGCCATATGCCGACGCGCCATCGAGCCGGATCCCGAATCCAGCCGGTGAACGATAGGTGTGGATCTTGCCGTAGTCGGGAATGAAGTTGTTGGCCGGGTCCTCGGTGGTAATGCGGCACTGGATCGCGAAGCCATGCAGCGGCACTTTGTCTTGCCGCGGCAGGTTCATCTCGACCCCATGCAGCGCGTGCCCTTGCGCCACCTGAATTTGCGCCCGCACCAGGTCCACGCCGGTTACCATCTCGGTGACCGTGTGCTCCACCTGGATGCGCGGGTTCACTTCAATGAAGAACCACTCGCCCGATTCCGAATCGAGCAGGAACTCCACCGTGCCCGCGTTGTAGTAACCCGCCTCGCGAGCCAGCCGCACGGCTGCTTCCGTGATCGCATCGCGCGTCGAGGCAGGCAAGTTCAATGCTGGCGCCACTTCCACCACTTTCTGATGCCGCCGCTGCACCGAGCAGTCACGCTCGTAGAGGTGCATGATGTCGCCATGGCGGTCGCCCAGAATCTGGACCTCGATGTGTCGCGGCCGCCGGATGAAGCGCTCGAGGAACACCGCGCCGTTGCCGAACGCCGACGCCGCTTCGGCCTGCGCTTCGGCGAGCAAACCTGGCAGGTCCGCGGCAATCTCTACTACCCGCATTCCGCGACCGCCTCCGCCGAACGCAGCTTTGATGATCAGCGGGAAGCCGATCCGCTTGGCCGCCTTCTCGGCCTCAGCCAGCGTCTTCACCGCCACTTCGGTTCCGGGGATGACGGGGAGATCCGCCTTCTCTGCCAGTCGCCGCGCCGCCGTCTTGTCTCCCAGTAGCTCGAGCAGTTCTGCGCTCGGACCGATAAAGGTGATCCCGTATTGCTCGCACGCGCGGGGCAGGGCAGGGTTCTCCGAGAGGAAACCGTAGCCCGGGTGAATGTAGTCGACGCCCTTCTCGGCCGCGAGCGCAACGATGCCCTCCACATCGAGGTAGGCTTGCACCGGACCCTTGCCTTCGCCGATGAGATAAGCCTCGTCGGCTTTGAAGCGATGCAAGCTGAGCCGATCTTCCTGCGAAAAGACGGCAGCCGTGCGGAGGCCCAGTTCGTTGGCTGCTCGAAAAATACGAATGGCGATCTCGCCCCGGTTGAGGGCCAGGAGTTTCTGCATGAGGATTGTGGGTGAAGCGAACGAGGCCCGAGAATTTCAATCTAGCACGGAACAACTGGCGATCCGCTATCGTATTCAGGTAGGAATCGAGCGATCATGAACGCACGAAAACTCACGTTCTTCTGCGCCCCCGCGGCGATGCTCCTGTTGAGCGGCTGCCATATGGAGGGTTGGGCCGACTCCCAGCGCTTCACCGAAGACTTTCGCCAGAGCCATTCCCTTTCGCCAGGCGGCCGGCTCACCATCGAGAACTTCAACGGCTCCATCGAAATATACGGTTGGGACAAGAACGAGGTGGAAATCAACGGCACCAAGTATGCCTCCACCAAGGACGCGCTCGAGGAGATCCGCATTGAAGTATCCGCCAAGCCGGACTCCGTGGAGATTCGGACCGTTCGACCGAGCATCGCTGGCAGGCGCTGGGGGAACTCGGGCGCGAAGTACCGGATTCACGTTCCCGTGAAGACGCAGTTATCGCAAGTGGTCAGCTCCAACGGTTCGGTGCGGCTGGACTCGCTCGAAGGCAACGGTGTGATTCGTACCAGCAACGGCGCCGTTCGCGCTATGAAGTACCGCGGCAATCTGCGAATCAACACGAGCAACGGCGGTGTGGAGATGTCAGACTGTACCGGGGAAGCCCAAGTGGAGACATCGAACGGGCGCGTGAAGGTCGATGGCGCAACAGCGGCCCTGAACGTCACCAGCACCAACGGATCCGTGTCGGCCCGGCTGGTCGGCCCCAAGGCGCACGGCGCAAAGCTCCGCACTTCGAATGGCGCGGTGGACCTCGCCATTGACGCGCCGCTCGATGGCGAAGTGGAGGCTCACACGAGCAATGGCGCAATCACACTGCGGCTGCCTTCCGCGGCGAACGCGCGCATCCGGGCGCATACCAGCAACAGTTCGATCACCACCGATTTCGATCTCAACGCCGTGCAACTCAAGAAGCGCACCGACCTCGAAGGAACGATCGGTTCCGGTGGTCCGCTGATCGATCTCAGCACCTCGAACGGCTCGATCAAGATTCAGAGAAACTGAGGTTCAGCGAGACGCGGAACTCGGTTCCCGTGCCCGGCGTCGAGTCCACCTCGATCTTGCCGCCGTGATTCTCCACGACACGCCGCACGACCGCGAGCCCGAGCCCAGAGCCGCCCTGGAGCGCGCGTGTAGTGAAGAGCGGATCGAAGATTCGCCGCCGCAACTCCGCCGTCATGCCGCGGCCAGTGTCGGTCACACGCAAGTAGAGGCGCCCCTCGCCGCCGGATGTCGCGATCGACACCGCGCCTGATTCTCCCAGCGCTTGCCGCGCGTTGAGCACGAGGTTGAGCAGCATCTGATGCAACTGAGAACCGTCTCCGGAAACGGTGGAAATCGGCGCCGCCAGATTGGTTTCCACGCGCTGCCCGGCAGCGAACGTCGGGGCAACCAGGCGGACGACCTCGCGCACAGTCTCATGCACATCGACCCGAGCGAATCGAGGGCCGCCCGCGCTATCGAGCAATTGTTGCGTCAACTCGCCGGCGCGCTCGGCGGCTTCCCGGATCACTTGCGCCGATTCCTGCATCTCGGATCCGGCATCGGCGGTGGCCTCGATCAAACTGGCGTGCCCCAGGATTCCGCCGAGGAGATTGTTGAAGTCGTGCGCCAAGCCGCGCGCCAACAGGTGGAAGTTGGCATCCTTGCGATCACGCTCGAGACTCCGAAGGCGAGCAATCTCGCTCTCCAGCTCTGCGTTCCGGCGTTCGAGCTCCTCCACTGCGGTCGCGGACATTTCCTTCCGATTGTAACGCGCTGTTCCAGCGAACTCACTGCTTGCGCAGCAAGTCGCGCAGCTTGCGGGCGGGCCACGCCATCGCATGCGCCAAGCGGAACGTGGGCGACTCCGCCATGCGCCCGAATTCGAGTTCGCGGCCATAGAGAAAGCGGATCATGTCATCGCGCCGCTGCAGCAGCACGCGGATCTCGTGCAGGTCGGCTTCGGAAAGCGTCATTCCCGCTTGAAAGCGATCGGGAAGCGGACGCGGCACGTAGAAGGTCGCGTGTGACGGCGCGGTCTCCTCTTTGGGCCGATCCTTCGTGTAGAAGTAGACGGCGAGCGTGCGGCGGCCGATGACGCGCTGTTCTTCGGGAAGATCGATCCGTTCGAAGCCGTGCCACGAACGCTCCGAGGTCTCGAAGATCACACAGCGGTTGGCACACGGGATCACCTTCACGTTTTGATTCGCTTCAGGCGCGCCGTGCGGATCGCTCTGGAGTTCGAGACAGCCTCCCCACTCCTCATGCCAGTCGCTGTTGAGAAACAGGATCAGGTTCAGTCGCCGGTGAGTCTTCGTCTGGGGGTGATAGTTGAAGTCGACGTGGGTCTCGAGGTCTTGCCCGTGGAGGTTCAAGTGGCAACCGCCTCCGACGTAGGCGGGATCGTAGAGCAGGCTCGGGATGCCGGTCGCTTGCGAGAGGAAGCGCAAGAACTCGCCGGACTGGATGAGCCGGTCGAACTCGGCGTACGCGGGCCCGAGGTTGGCCACGTCTTGGAACACCGCCTTGCCTCCCACGCGGCCCGCCTCGTTGATCGCGACCGAAGCATCGTATCGAGGGAATCCGCCTTGGAGGAGCGCACAGAACTCAGGCGCCAGAAAGTCATCGATGACGAGGTGGGGGAAGGGCGGGTTCGAGCGAAACTGGGAACGAAGTTCGTCAGCGCGGCCGGCAAGCTCCGGCCGCAGCAATGCAAGCACCCACACAGTATGACAGAATGGCGCTGATGCTCAGATCCGCATTTTTCGTCGCAATCAGCGTGTGTTTGGCGGCTCCGGTCGCGGTAGTGAAGGACCAAGCCAAGACCGGACTCGATCCGGCCCGGCTGGCGCAGATCCCAGTTCGCATGAAGGCGTTCGTGGACAAGGGCACCGTGGCGGGCACCGTGACGCTGGTGGCGCGGCGAGGCCAGGTGGCGGCGCTCGATGCGGCGGGCTACACCGACATCGAGACCCGGCAGCCCATGAAGACAGACAACATCTTCCAGCTTCATTCGATGACCAAGCCGATCGTCTGCATCGCGGTGATGCAGTTGGCCGAAGACGGCAAGCTGGCGCTGGTGGATCCGGTGGAGAAGTACTTGCCCGAGTTTCGCGGGCAGATGATGATCGACAGGCGCAATGAAGACGGCTCGATCGTGCTCAAGAAGCCTTCACGCGCAATTACGCTTCGCGACCTGATGACGCACACGGCGGGCATGCCGCTGAATCCGCCTCCGGGGATCGGTGAGTTGCACGGCGCGCTGCATCGGTCGTTGGCCGATGTGGTGGCCATCGAATCGCAACAGCCGTTGTTGTTCGAGCCGGGGTCGAAGTGGTCATACAGCAATACGGGCATCGCATCTCTGGCGCGCGTGATCGAAGTGGTGAGCGGCGTGGCGTACGAGAAGTATCTCGAGGATCGGATCTTCAAGCCGCTCGGCATGCACGACACGCACACGTATCCACCCGCGGAGAAACATCATCGGATGCCGACCGCGTACATCTTGAAAGACGGCAAACCCGTGAAGTACACGGCGGACCCGCTGGGCGAGGGCGCAATGAAGTTCCGCGTGGGCGCGAAGTATCCGCTGCCTGAAGGCGGACTCTACTCGACGGCGAGCGATCTCTTCCTGCTATATCAAGCGATGCTGAATGGCGGGTCGCTCAACGGGACGCGGATTCTCTCGAAGGCTTCGGTGGACGTGATGACGCGGGTGCACACGGGTAACCTCGCGGCGGGTGGTCCCGGGATGGGGTACGGACTCGGATGGGCCGTGGTCCGCGACAATACGGGCACGCTGACGATGCTCTCGCCAGGCACGTATGGGCACGGTGGCCGGTATGGCACGTACTGCTTCATCGATCCCAAGCGCGAGATGATCGGGATCTTCATGATCCACCGCGAGGGCGGGAGCGATGAGCGGAACGCGTTCGTGGAGATGGCGGTGTCGGCGGCGGTGGACTGAGAAAGTAGGAATTGGAAGTACATACTCCAGAGCCTGGTTTGAGCATTCTCGAGTGAGGCCGCAGTGGGATGCGTTCCCATCATGACCGAGGGTGAGAGTACGGGCGAAGGTCGCGATTGATCATTTTCGCGGCGATCACGATCAGCGCCCGCAATCGCCCTCAAATGCCACGCTTGGGCATTCGTGGTACTGAAATCAAGTCCCTGCGACCCCAAAATATCGATCAATGCGATTCCCATCCCGAATAGTTGGATGACGACGAGCACTATGCGCAGAGGCACGAAAACGTAGCTGACCAGCACTGTCGGCTATTCAAACCCAGAGCGGCTGTCTCTACGTTGCACGGCTTGGCTTGCAACCGCTCGACCAGGGAGTCATACTTTGTTCAGCATTAAATCCAGGTCAGAGGTTAGGATCGCCATGTCAAGAGTCCCCAGAATCGCAGCGATGCTGCTGCTTGCCATTTTCCCCATCCTTGCGCAAGACACCGCCGGTTCCATCGCCGGCACCGTGAAAGATCCCACCGGAGCGGTCATTCCGAATGCGCGAGTGCGCGTGACCAACCCGGAAACGGGCTTCGTCCGTGAAGGCCGCACCAACGAGTCCGGCCTGTACCGCTTCGCCTTCCTGCCTATCGCCGCTGCATACACTGTTCGCGTCGAGAGAGAGGGCTTCAAGGCCCAGACGCAAACCGGAATCCGCATCGAGATCCTCCAGGTGCGAACGGTCGACTTCACTTTGGAGGTCGGCCAAGTCAGCGATTCGATCACTGTGGAAACGACATCGGCCTTGCTCGAAGCAGAGACATCGTCGGCGGGCGAGACCATCAAGCAGGAGCAGGTAGTGAACCTGCCGCTCGGCGGACGCTCGTACCTCCAACTCGCGTTCCTGGTGCCGATGGCGATTCCCGCGGGCGGCGACTTCCGCTCCACTGAGATCAACACTCGTGACGCCCCGATGCCTTCAGCAGCCGGCCAGCGTCCGGAGCAGAACAACTACCAGGTGGACGGCATCGACAACCGCGAGAGCGGCCGCAACGGGCTCGCTTTGAACACGTCGATCGAAGCCATCAGCGAGTTCCGCGTACAGACAGGCCTCGCGCCAGCCGAGTTCGGGCGAGGTGGCGGCGCCATCATCAACGTAGTCACCCGCACTGGCACGAACTCCGTCCACGGCTCCGTCTACGAGTTCCTGAGAAACAACAAGATGGACTCGCGGCCGTTCTTCTCCACGCGAACCGCGCCGCTCAAGCGAAATCAGTTCGGCGGCGCGCTCGGCGGCCCCATCAAGAAGAACAAGCTGCTCTACTTCGGAAACTATGAGGGTTTCCGCGAAGCCTCAACGGGCAATCCCCCCGTGGGTCGCGTATTCACGCAGAACGAGCGCCAGGGGATTTTCAGCGATCCCATTCTCGATCCATTCGCGAGCAACGCGCCGTTCCCCAACAACACGCTGCCGCAGAACCGCATTGACCCGATATCACGCAAGATCGTCGATCTCCATCCGTTGCCCAACAACCCGAGTGATCCGGCGCGCAACTTCATCTTCAGCGATGTGCCCTCCGGCCGTTCCAGCCGCGAGTACGTCACCGGCCGCGTCGACTACAACCTGAATGCGAACAACACGCTGGTTGGCCGGTACCTGTTGAATCAGGAAAAGCTCCGTTCGTCTCCGCAGCTACCGGCGCCGGCCAACTCAAACGGCCGCGACTTCGTGCTCCGCGCGCAGACTGCCAGCGCTCACTACAATCGCGTCTTCAGCCCCACGCTCGTCAACAACCTCAACCTCGGCTACACGCGATATCGCAATCGGCTGGGCACGCTCAACTCGTTCATCAAAGACTACGTGACCACGTCTGGCATCACCAACACGCTCTCCGCTACGGAGCCGCTGTTCTGGGCCACGCCGGTCATTTCCGTGCCCGGCTACCTCACCACGAGTGAGATCACTGGCAACTACCGGACGATGAACATGTACCAGATTCAAGAGAGCCTGTTGTGGCAGAAGGGCCGCCACAACATCAAGGTCGGCGGCGACACGCGGCTGATCAAGACCTACATGTTCTATACGGGCGGCAATGGAAACACCGCGTTCGGCAACTACTACACGAACCAAGGGCGGTCGCTACTGGCGTCGGGCGTGGCCGACTTCCTGCTGGGATACGCTTCGAGCGCCGGCAAGACCGCGCGCGCCACGCAGTGGAATTCGAACGTCAAGTATGTGGGCGCGTTCATCCAGGATGACTGGAAGGTGACCTCGAAGCTGACGCTCAACATCGGCATCCGTTATGAAGTGGAGAGCGCGTTGCGGCAGATCGATAACGGCGGGCTCGGATGGCACGTGCAAGACCGCGTGATGCTGGTGTCGAAGTCCGCCACCAATCTGGGCCCGATCCAGGACTTCTACAAGTCCATCCGTCCGGAAATCGGGCTTCGCATCGTGGACAACCGCGCGCCCTACAACGCGGACGTCAACAACATCCAGCCGCGTTTCGGGTTCGCCTACAGCTTGGCGAAGAACACGGTGCTGCGCGGTGGCTACGCGATCTTCAATGACTCGCCGCAGATCCAGTCGCTGGCTTCCACCAACGACTTCGCGCCGAACACGCTACGTCCGATTTGGACTGCGGCTCCGGCGCCCGCGCTCCCCACGTTCGGATACAACCCCGAGGGCGCTACCACGGCCGAGCGTGCTCTGCTTACGGCTCCGCTCACCATCTTCCCGTTCATCTCGAGAAACTTCCCGTACGCGAAGATCCAGCAGTGGAATCTCACCCTGCAGCAGCAGTTGAGCAAGACGCTGGTGTTCGAGGTGCAGTACTCGGGAGCGAAGGGAGTCAACTTGCTCGGGTTCGACAATATCGATTTCCGCGCGCCGGGACCAGGCAACGTGCAAGCGCTGTTGCCGATGCCCTACTTCGCACGCATCCAGAACGAGGACATGTGGGGGCTTTCGAAGTTCCACGGCCTCGGCTGGAAGCTCGAGCAGCGTCCGTGGCACGGACTGTCATACCTCGCGTCGTTCACCTACTCGAAGTCGATCGACAACTCATCAACGTTCAATGCCGGTCCGGCTTGGGTGGATCCGTTCAACCGCGGAACTGCCTACGGCCCCTCAGACTTCAACGTGCCGCTCCGCTTCACCACGGCGTTCGAGTACGCACTGCCGGTGGGGAAGGGAAAGAAGTTCGAACTGAAGGGCGCCGGCGACAAGGTGCTGGGTGGCTGGGGACTGCGCGGAATCTCGCAGTTCATGAATGGGTTGCCTACGAGTCCGGCTATGGCCCTCTCGCGTACTGGCATCTGCGCGGCTGCGTGCAGCGCCCGGCCCGATCGTGTCGGCGACGGGAACCTTCCGTCGAGCGAGCAGACGATTCAGCGCTGGTTCGACGTGAACGCGTTCCGGTTGTTGGCGGCGGGTGGAGCGGACCGGCGCGTCGGCAACGCGGGCCGCAACATCCTACGCCAGCCGGGCGTGAATCAGTGGGACCTGCAAGTCTTCAAAGACACGAGGATCCGCGAGAATCAGTCGCTCGAGTTTCGCTGGGAGATGCTGAACGCGTTCAACCACACGCAGTGGGGCGGCGCGAATACCAACGCCGAGACACCGACGCAGTTCGGGATTATCACGAGCACGCGCGCTCCGCGGATCATGCAATTGGTCCTGCGCTACGCGTTTTAGCGCGCCGATGTTGCTTGGCTCTCTGTACTACTATCCTCGAGTCTCTTCGCCAGGCGCGAAGATTTCGCCTCCGTTCTCAAATTGTTGCCGGGCCGGCGGGGCAAGATCATCTCCTGCCAGGACCTGAGCGGGGAGCCCCACTCGGAAGGAACAAGGAACGCCCTACGGGCGGCTTCGCGTTGATGATGCCCAAGATCTCGGCTCGGGGGCTACACGAGCCATGGCGCATCGAGAAATCCGCAAATAGCACCCTCCGGCAGCTCAGCGCTACCGGAGGGCGATGAGCCGACTTTTCCAGAGCCCGCCCTGTCGCGACCGGCCTTGGGCATCCGCGCGGGCACGACTCCGTGCGGAACTCGAGCCGCGGCCAGCCGCGCGGACTCGCGGTGGCTCCTGAAGCCTGCCCCTGACTCCTACCCCTACGGCGCCTGCGCCGGGATTGGATCCGGAGGACGGCTCACCTTGCCAGCCATCGCTTCCACCACGTCGATGTTGTACACCTTCAGCGTCTGCGCGGTCACTCGATCGAGGTCGGTGCGGGATTTGGCATATGAGCTGAGCGCCGCCACCTCATTCGATTGCGCCTGTGCGAGATCGCGCTGATATTGGATGATCAGGAAAACCGTCGAAGCACCCAACTCGTACTTCTTCTGCTCGGCGGCCAGCGTCTGCTCTTGCAACTCACGTTCCTTCACCGCAGTCAGGTAACGCGCGCGTGCCTGCTGCAGTGCGATCACGGCATTCTGCACGTCCACCCGAACCTGATTGAGTGTCCGCTGCTCGGCGAGTTCCGATTGGCGCACGTTCAACTGATCGATGATCATGTCGGCTTGGGCGGAACGATTGCGGATCGGCACGTTGAGCGTGAATCCCACCGAGTAGTCGGGAAAATTACGCCGGAACAACTGCGCCAGCGCCGTTCCGTAGCCGCCCACGAAATAGGGATCCACGGCACGAGTGACGGGCCGCCCACGAAGCAGCAGACTGTTCACGTCACCAGCGAGAGCGTTGTTCTGCAGGCTGCCTTGGACGTCGAACGACGGCATCAATTGCGAGCGGCTGCCCTTCAATCCGATCTTCGCGTTTTCGATGTTGATGCGGGTTTGCAGCAGGTCCGGCCGGTCGGCAACGGCCGATGCGTAGAGGTCCTGCACCGGTTGGATCGGTTCGTTCTCGGGCATCCGAATACGGTCCGTCGGCACGATGCGCGCCTCGGCGATGGCCGGGCTCGCCACGCCCGTTCGCGAGAGCGCGTTTTTGATGATCGTCTCCTGCTGCAGCAACACAGTCTCGGAAACCAGCAGTTCCTGTTGCCGCCGCGCCACCTGGGCTTCGGCGCTGGTGATTTCGATCGGGGCAAGAGTCCCGATCTCGACCTGTTTCTTGTTGTCCTCGTACAGCTTCTTCGCCAGCGCAAGCGACTTCTGCTTCACCGACACGTCGTCATTGAAGCTCACCAGGTCCCAGTAGAGATTCGCCACGGCGGCCACTGTGGTGATCAACTGCGCGCGGAACTGCAGATCGGTCACCTTCATGTTGTTCTTGGCGATACGGATGTTGCGGTCATTGACAGCACGTCCGAAGCCCTGCAAAAGGCGCTGGGAGACCTGCAACTGGAAGTTGGCCGAGTCAAACGGGTTGATGTCGCTCAGCGGGTTGTTGCCCTTGGCGCGCGTGTTATTCCATCCGAAACTCGTCGTGGTGCCGGTGAGGAAACTCTTCTGAATGGCGTAGGAGTGGCTGAGGTTGTCGAAAATGTTCGCCGTCAGGCCAGTGGTCACCGTGTTCGATTGTGGTCTGGTGGTGTGGCCGGAGCTGAACGTGCTCACGAAAACGGGATCGAGATTTTGGAGCGCCGTGCCGGTGGCCGTAATGACGGTGCCACCGGTTCCGCCGCCACCGCCTCCGGTTCCTGCGTTGCCCGCTGTGGGGGCGCCGCCTGTCTGGCTACCCAGCACCTGCGCCTGCGCGCTCTGCGCGCCCTGCTGCACCGTGGGGGGCACGCCGCGAAGCAGACCGCCCGCTTCGGCGCGCATCAAGCTCGCCTTGGCGATTTCTGGGCCGTAGCGCTGCATCTCGATATCGAGATTGTTCTCGAGCGCAAGCGCAACCGCGTCCTGCAGGGAGAGGTAGAGGCGTCCCGCGCGCAGCAAGGATTCGATCCGTGGCGAGTTCGACAACCGGATCGGAGCCACTTCGGCGGAGTAATAGTTGCTCGTGATCTTCTCCCGAAAGGTGCGCTTCTCGGGCATCTTGACGATCCAGTTTTGCTGGGCAGCCAGCGGCGCCTGCAGCATGAGAAGGGCGCACAATACGCTCAGATGAGTTCGCATGATGGTTTAAGAGTGAAGACGACGACACGGAGGGCGAAGGTTCCGCGAAAGTCGCGCTGAATCCTCAATGGTATAGTAACCATTTGCCGCTGAGCAACCGCAGTGGACAGAACCCGTAGAATCAGGATCAGCGTCGCCTACGACGGAACGGAGTTTCACGGCTGGCAAGTGCAGCCGGGGTTGGTCACCATCCAAAGCTCGATCCAGGATGCGCTGGCCGAAATCGAGGGCTCGCCCGTGCACGTTACGGGCTCGGGACGCACCGATGCCGGGGTCCACGCGCTGGCGCAAGTGGCTGCCTTCGACCTGAAGAATCCGATTCCCACCGATAACCTCCGCCGCGCGCTGAATCGCCTGTTGCCCCGAGCCATTCGCATTCTCGATGTTCAGGAAGCGCCGCCGGATTTCCACCCCCGCCGCCACGCCACCGCCAAGACGTACGAATACCGCATCTGGCGCGGCGAGGTGTGTCCGCCGTTCGAGCGGCTCTACGTGCATCATCATCCGTATCCCTTGGATGTTTCCCGCATCGGCGAGATGGCATCGATTTTCGAAGGCGACCACGATTTCTCCGCGTTCGCCGCGGCAGACGACGCCGATGCGCTCGGCCGCTCCAAGGTACGGACGATCTTCGGCTCGGAGTTGTTACAAGACGGACTGCGTTTGCTCTATCGCGTCCGCGGGAGCGGCTTCCTGAAGCACATGGTGCGGATGATGGTGGGGACTCTGCTCGAGGTGGGGAAGGGCAATCTGGGGCGGGAGGAACTGCGCGCGTTTCTGAATCCGGTTCCAGGAGCGCCGAAGGCAGGCCCGCGCGCGCCTGCCTCCGGACTGTTCCTGGTGAGCGTCGAGTACGGCGGCCTCAGCGAGAGGCCATCGCCAGCGCCATGACCGATGCGCTGGTAGCCGCGGCCGAGATCCATTGGTCGCGGCCATGCGGGAACCCGGCGTCAACCAGCGGTTGAAACGGATACGCCCGGGTGCGTACACGCCACGAACCGTCGGCAAATTGCGTCTCGCGAAGGAAATGCTCGCCGCCCTTGATGTTGGCCCACGTAGCGCCGCTTTCCATCAGAGCGATCATCGCGTTGGCGGTGGCCCACGCATCGGACCCGAGGTTCGGCAATTGCGCCCAGCCGCCATCGTTGCGCTGCAACATCGTCAACCGCCGCGCTGCTTCGCGAATGTCCTTCTCGGCGGCCGCGCTCCAGATCAGGCCGCGCAGCCGCATTACGTGCTCATCGGTGGTTACGGGAACGGTCGCGGACAGCCAAACGCGTGCCCGCGCCACGCGGCGCCGAATTTCGGTGACGCGACCCGGAATCGGGTAGAGCGTCATCGCACGGATCGCCAACGCCGTCGCTTGGATGTCGCCGTGCTCGAGCGGAGGCCGCGGAGCCCAACCGGCCCAATGTCCGTCGGCGAGTTGGCTCTGCGCGATCTTGTGCACCACCGCGGCGGTCATCCGGTCAGCCGGATAATTCTGCGCGTGCAGGCCTTCCAGGAAGTGGCTGCCGCTGACGGCGACGTCAGGCATGGCGTCGCTGCCTTCCAGCACTACGGCCGACGCCGGATACAGGAAACCTTTCGTGGCCGTTACTACCTTCCGCATGATTTCGCTGTCGGCCTCCACGCCATGGCTGGAAGCCATCATCGCCGCCTTCAACGGCAGGGTGTGGTTGTGGCAAGTGGCGCAGCCGCCCTTTTTCAGACTGACCTGCATCGAACGATTCAGCGCGCCCATCGCGAGCTCCATCGCGTCGCGGCTGGTGGCGGCGTTGGCGGCTTCCATTTGGCCAACTGGCTGAGCCGTGATGGATCCGCGAGTGGCTCCGGCCGCTCGCAGATGACGCACGACGGCTGTCTCGCCGCGCCGCAGCGCCCAGTCAAGGGCGGTCTCTCCGGCCTTGTTGCGAGCCTTCACATCCGCTCCGGCCTTGATCAACAGTTCCACCATTTTCGAGTTGCCTTGTTCGTTGGCGCCGGCCCACATCAGCGGCTTATTGCCGTTGACATCGGCGGAGTTCACGTCCGCATCCGACTTGAGCAGCATCGACGCAATCTCCGTGCTCGGACGCATGGCCGCGAGGCTCAGAATCGGAAATCGCAACACGCTGGCCGGGTTCGCCGGCGAGGCGCCCTTGTCGAGCAGCACGCGGACGATCTCGGCGCGTTGGAACATCACAGCTTCGCTGAGCGCCGTCACGCCGGTGGGCGTGGCTGCGTTGACATCTGCGCCGGCAGAGATCAGCGCGCGCACCGATTCGACGTCTCCCGAACGCGACGCGTCGATCAGTGCCGTGCCCTTGCCGCCGCCGGTGGGCAGCACCGGGATCGCGTCGATGTTGTCGCGCACGTCGACCTTTGCGCCCTTCTCGAGCAGCAGCTTCACCGTGGAAGCGTTGCCCGCAACGCCCGCCGCCGCCATCAGTGCTGTGCGGCCGAATTTCGACTGCGCGTTGACATCGGCGCCTGCGGCGATGAGAACTTTCGCCTTGTCAGGATCACCGGCGGCCCAGATGAGAGCCGTGGAGTCGGTCGCGTTGGGAGTGTCAGGCTTGGCGCCGCGATCGAGCAGAAGCTTGACGTGCGCCGCGGTTCCGTACAAAGCGGCGTTCATGACCGCGGGCGTGCCTTCGGCATCCTTCGTGTTCGGATCTGCGCCGGTGTCGAGCATCGCGCGGGTTGCGTCGAGATCTCCCGAGCGGATCGTTTCAATGAGTGTTCGGCTGGAGCCGACCCGAGCGGGCGCTGCCACGCAGACGGATGCGGCGATAGCGATAGTCGCAAGTGTGAAGCGTAGGGTGGGCATGTGTAACCTCTACCCAGACACGCGCAACGCAGGCCGCTATCGGCTCACGGCGAACTTGCGGTCCGGCAGAAGTAACAGGACCAGGCCGAGCGCCAACGGATGCATCAGGCCCGCCACCAGGAAAACCGGCGCATAGGAGAAAGCCGAGACCACGTAGCCCGTGCCGAGATTTGCCAGCGCGCCTCCGATCGCCCCGCCCATGCCAGTGAATCCCGATGCCGTTCCCACTTCGTTCGCCTTGAACAGATCGGTGGGCAGCGCCAGCAGGTTCGAGATCCACAGCGAATGTCCGAGCATCATGAAGCACACGGCCGCAATCGCCCAGTATCCATTCGGCGCCTGCGGAGCGAGCAGGGCTACGGGCATGCATGCCGCGCCGAGCACCAGCACGAACTTGCGCGCCTTCGCGAGCGGCCATCCGCGATCCATCAGCTTCCCGCTGAGCCATCCACCGAAGATGTAGCCGATGTCGCCGAAGATGTAAGGCACCCAGGCGTACTTGCTCACCATGGCGAGATCGAAGCCGCGTTCCTTGCGCAGATACTCGGGCAGCCAGAAGATCATGAAGTAGAGCACGGGATCGGTGAAGAAGCGCGCCAGGATGAGCGTCCAGCATCCGCGCATGCGAATGATCCGGTCCCAGGGAACTCGCACGGCCGCCGTTGCTTCCTGCGCCGGCCGCACGTGGTCTTTGAGCTTGTCGTATTCTTCGCGCGAAAGCCACCGGCTCAGATGCGGCGGATCGTAAATCGCGAGCCACGCCATCAACCACAAGAATCCGAGCACGCCCGTTGCGATGAAGGCGCCGCGCCAGCCGTACTGGATCGTGAGCAAGCCCACCAGCGGCGGCGCGATGGTGGAACCCATGCTCGACCCCGCGTTGAAAATCCCGATTCCCAGCGCGCGCCGCGAAGCGGGGAACCATTCGGCCACTGCCTTCGCGGCCGCGGGCCAGTTGCCGGGTTCGAACAGCCCGAGCCCGAATCGCGCCGCCGCGAGGCTCCACTTGCCGATCGCGAATGCATGCAGCAACTGCGCCACTGACCATCCGGTGATGAACAGAGCGAAGCCGCGTTTGGTCCCCAACCGGTCAAGCACCCAGCCCGAGCCCGCGTACATGATCGCGTAGGCCACCATGAACACCGTCAGGATGTGCGAGTAGTCGCGCTCGTCGAGATGGAAATCCTTCCGCACTTCCACGGAAACGATGGCCAACGCGCCGCGATCAGCGTAGTTGATCATCGTGGCCAAGAACAGGAGGCCCGAAATGATCCACGCAATGCGAGGGATCCTCACCGGAATCCGATGCCTCCTATCGCCGAGCCCAGGAATCGTCCGCCTTGCTCAGTAGGCGGCATGTAGGGCGGCTCGCATTCGAGCTGCACGCGCACTGTGCCCGCGGGTGCCGCGGCGAGCGCGAACTGCTTCGTCTGCCAGCCCTGCTCTCGGAACTCCGCAACGCCGATCTCTTTGCCATCGAGCAGCACGCGGATCCTCGAGACCTTCACATCGGAGATGTACTGCGGACCCACGTTCACCGCGATCTCGAACTGCTTGGCATCTGCTGGCCGCCAGAGCCGTGCCACTGCCTTGGGCTGCGTCCAGCGAAACTTCCCGTCAGCTTGATACCAGCCGGACTCGAGTTGCCAGATCGGCATCACGCGTTCCATCGAAAGATAGGAAGCATCTGGCTCGCCTGGCGACCGCACCGCGGTGCTGAGTTTGTGGAAGATCGGATCCCAGTGCAGCAGCGCTACCGGACCTCCTTCGAACAGCTTCGAGAGACCCTTCTCGTCGGCGGGAACCACCTCGACCTTCGGATTCCGAAATGCCACGCGAAGTGCGCCCTGAATGCCCCACGGGCGCATCTCGGCCGGGTTGCCGTCATAGACGAAGCGGCTGGCGTCCGGGTGCTCGGTGGCCAGCTTGCGTAGCGCGTCGACGTAGGCGTGGTTTTCTTGCGCGTAAGTCAGGTGGGCTTTGCGATGGTCGCGCAGCACTCCGTAGCTCATCGTTAGCCATATGCCCATGGCCGCGACAGCAGCCCAGCGCGGCAACTTCGAGAGCGCGGTAGCGATGGCCACCGTCATGCCGAGTAGCGGAACGTAGATATACGCGTTGGACATCTTCGCCGGCAGAAACAACATCGGACCGAACAACAGCAAGCAGGCGAGCAGGCCGAAGCGGGCACGCCGGTCCGGCACAAACCGCAAGATCGCGAGTACAATGGCGAGGCCGAGATACGGCCCCAGCAGGATCCGCGATGCGTAGTAGGAACTCGTCTGCACGAGCGCGGGCAGCGTCAGTTGGAGCCGATAGGTGGGGCCTTGCTCCTGGTTGTGGAGCATCGCCTGGATCGAGAAACTGGCGGCGACGACGAGGAAGGGAACCACGCGTTTCCATTCGCGCTTGCCCACCAGCCACTCGTATGCGAGCAGCACCGGCGCGAGCATCACGGCCTGTTCCTTGGCCTTGTACGCGAACCAGAAACACACTACCGCCAGAATCGTGCGTCCGGAAACGTAGCTCAGCAAGGCTAGCGCGCACAGCAAGCCGCACCAGACGTCGAACAGATACATCGGGCGCCACAACGCGTCGAAGGCGGCGACGGCGAACAGGAAGTAGGTAGCGCCGAGGGCGGAGGCGAGTTCGTCGAGTCCGAGCCGCCGCAACAGGAAAAACACGGCCACTGCGGCGAGGCCGTGCAGCACGTGAATCGTGCCGACGTAGGGCTTGTAATCGAGCCCCGCCGTGTTCGCGAGCGCATAGTACGTGAAATGGCCGAGCGGCCGGAAGTGCTGCGGGAAGTATCGAGGTGAGATCGCGCCCGTGGCGAACTCAGCCGGCGGCATCGTCCGAGTCCACGAGATGTTGTCGAGGTCGTCGTCGAAGAAATAGCCCTGATACGCGCCTCGATGAGCCACCCAGAAGGCGAAGCAGAGAGCGGCGATGGCAACTGCGGCGAGTGCCTTGCGCATCGAATATCTATTTCTTCACGGCGTGCAGGAAGTCAAAGTCGCAGCCTTGCGGAGCTTGCGTCACATGATCGAGAAACAGCTTTCCGTACCCGCGCTCGTAGTGCGGCTTGGGTCGCACGAACTCGGCGAGCCGCGCTTCGATCTCTTCGTCCGGAAGATTCACGTCGATCCTTCGCGCCGCTGCGTCGAGCACGATCTCGTCTCCAGTTCGCACGATGGCCAGCGGACCGCCGATCGCCGACTCCGGCGCGATGTGCAGCACCACGGTCCCGAAACTCGTCCCGCTCATGCGCGCGTCCGAGATGCGAACCATGTCTTTGATCCCGCGCTTCAGCAAGACCTTCGGCATCGGAATGTGCCCCCACTCCGGGAATCCGGGACCGCCATGCGGACCGCCGTTCTTCAGCACCAGAACCGTGTTCTCGTCCACAGGCAGATCGTCGCGATTCAGCTCTTCGAGCATCTTGTAGTACTGGTCGAACACGTAGGCCTTGCCGCGATGCTTCAGCAGGTGCGGCGACGCGGCGGTGTGCTTGATCACCGCCCCCTGCGGCGCCAAGTTCCCGTAGAGCACGAGCGTGCCGCCTTCCGAAGCCAAGGGCTTCGACAACGGGCGGATCACGTCTTGATTGAAACATTCCGCGGCAGCCACGTTTTCGCCGATCGACTTGCCCGTGACCGTGATGCAGTCCCGGTTGAGCAACGGCAACAGTTCGCGCATCACCGCCGGGAGCCCGCCGCCGTAGAAGAAGTCCTCCATCAGATAGCTGCCCGAAGGCTTGACGTTCACGATGTAGGGCGTGCGGCTCGAGATGTCGTGAAAATCCTCGAGCTTCAACTCGATCCCCAGCCGCCCGGCAATCGCGATCAGGTGAACCACGGCGTTGGTGGATCCGCCGATCGCCATGTCCACCGTCACCGCGTTCTCGAACGCCTTGCGCGTCATGATTTTCGACGGGCGCAGATCCTCATGGACCATTTCGACAATCCGCCGGCCGCTCTGCTCGGCCATCGCGAGCCGGCGTGAATCCGGCGCCGGGATCGACGCGCATCCGGTCAGCGTCATGCCCAGCGCTTCGGCGATGCTTGTCATCGTGGACGCCGTGCCCATCACCATGCAGTGGCCGTGGCTGCGCGCCGCGCACCCTTCGAACTCGCACAACTCCTCTTCGCTCATCTGGCCCGAGCGGTAGTTGTCGAACAGCTTGCGCATGTCCGTACCCGAGCCAATCTCCTGGCCGCGATACTGCCCCGAGAGCATCGGACCGCCGGTAACGAAGATCGAAGGCAGGTCCGCCGAAGCCGCGCCCATCAACTGCGCCGGCGTGGTCTTGTCGCAGCCGCACAACAGCACCACGCCGTCGAGCGGGTTGGCGCGGATTGACTCCTCCACGTCCATCGCCATCAGGTTGCGGAACAGCATCGTGGTGGGCTTCATGAACACTTCGCCCAGTGAGATGGTGGGGAACTCGAACGGCACCCCGCCCGCCTGCCACACGCCGCGCTTCACCGCCTCCGCAACAGTTCGCAAATGGATGTTGCAGTGATTGAGTTCGCTCCAGGAATTGCAGATCCCGATCACGGGTTTGCCATGAAAGCTCTCGCGCGTGAGACCTTCGGAGCGCACGTAGGCGCGCCGGGCGAAGGAATAATACTCGAGCGAATCGAACCAGGTGCTGCTACGCAGCTTCTTCGTTTCCGCCATGACCCTCTACTGTACCGCGCTGTTCGCCAGCTACTGACAACAGCCTTGTAGGGCGGACCTGTGGTCCGCTGAGGGGCCTGTGGCCCCTGGTGCTGCTGGCAGGACGGGACCACAGGTCCCGTCGCGGGCCAAAGGCCCGCCCTACATCCCCGAATGAATCCGCGGACCCGGTTCCTGCTCTCCCAAGATTCGTGCCTCGGCCTCGAGCATCTGCTTCCACCTCTGCTCCATCCCAGCCTTGCCCGCGATCTTGCCCGCCAGCCGCAGGAACACCTTGTAGTGCCCGAGTTCCGACGACACGAGTGCCCGGTAAAACTTCGCCAATTCCGCGTCTTCCACCACGCGAGCCAGCACCGCGAACCGCTCGCAAGACCGCGCCTCGATCAGCGCCGAAACAAAAAGCCGGTCAATTGCTTCAGCCGCTTCGCCCTTGCGCACCAGCGCCCGCAACCCATTCGCGTACGGATTCTTGTGGACACGTTCCAGCTTCCCTCCGCGCCGGGCCAGTAACCGCGTCACCTGCGCCAGGTGCGCCGCCTCATCGCGAGCCACACCGGTCATCGTGTCCACCCATCCCGGCACCCATTCGTTCGGCCATCGCGTCATCAATTCGAGCGCGTTGTTCGCGGCCTTCTTCTCGAGGAACGCCTGGTCAATCAGCAGCGCCACCGGATCGCGCATCGCTGCGTGACCCCACGCAAGCGGAGTCCGCGACAGCAGCGGGAGTGCGTCAAGCCGTGCTTCGAGTGTTGGAGTCATTTCATGCCAGCGCCAGATTAGCCTTCGCGCGCAGATCCCAGCCCGCCACGCGACCCTCCGCCAATTTCGGAAACGCAGCGGCCGCGATCATCGCGGCATTATCCGTGGAAAGCGCGGGCGTCGGAAAGTACACCGGCCCCAGAGACCGCGCCGCTGCGCGCAGTCCCGTATTGCAAGCAACTCCGCCCGAAATGATCACGGAACTCGCAGCAGACTCCTCCATCGCGACTCGCACCCGGCTCAGCAGTTCCTTGATCACCGTGGCCTGGAACGAAGCCAGCACATCGCGCGTCGCCTGCGGCGTCACGGCGAGCCACTCTTCCACAGTCGGCCGAACTCCCGCCTTTAGCAATTGCCGTCGAGCTTCGATTTCCGCGCCCATGTCGCGCTGCTCCACCCAACGCAACACCGCTGTTTTGATCCCGCTGAAGCTGAAGTCGAGCGGGTTGCCCTTCATCTTCGCCATCGTGAAGCGAACGCCTTCTGGATCGCCGTAGGGCGCCAGCCGGTCAACCACCGGACCACCCGGGTAACCGAACCCGAGCAGCTTCGCTACTTTGTCGAACGCCTCGCCAGCTGCATCGTCGCGCGTCTTACCCAGCAGCCGATACCGAAAGCCCTCGGCCACTTCGAAGAGATGGGTGTGTCCCCCGCTCACCACCAGGGCCAGGGCAGGGAACGTCACGGGATTGCCCTGCATCAGAGCCTCCATCACCACCGCATGGATATGGCCTTCCACGTGGTTGATGCCAACCAGCGGAAGCCGATGCGTGAAGCAGATCGCTTTGGCGAACGTGATCCCGACCAGCAGTGAGCCAACCAATCCCGGACCTTCCGTCACCGCTACGGCCGTCAGATCGCTCCACTGGCAGCCAGCTTTCTCCATCGCCTCGCGGACCACCGGAACGATCGCCCGAAGATGTTCCCGCGAAGCAAGCTCCGGCACCACGCCTCCGTACTTGCCGTGCGTTTCCATCTGCGAAGCCACAACAGACGAAGCGATCTCGCGTCCGTCAACCACCACCGCGGCAGCAGTCTCGTCGCAGGAGCTTTCGATGCCCAGAATCCGAAGGCTTCGGTTCAACTTGTTATTTTAGTTGCTTGCAGGGTTTCGACTTCGCGCTTCCGCCCGAGCTCATCGCGCAGGAGCCGCTCGCCGACAGATCCGCCTCACGCATGCTCGTGGTCGATCGGAAAACGGGCACGTGGCAAGACCGCCAATTCCGCCAGTTTCCCTCGCTGCTCGCGCCCGGCGATTGCGTGGTGATCAATGACAGCCGCGTCTTTCCGGCGCGACTGTTCGGACATCGCGATGGGTTCGAAGGCCGAGTCCAGGTCTTCCTGGTCCGCCCCTCCGGCGAGGACCCGAAGACCTGGCTCTGCCTCGTTCACCCCGGCAAGAAGGTCCGCAGCCGGGAAAGAATCGTGTTCGGCGAAGGGCTCTCCGCCGAGGTGCTCGGACGCAGCGAACACGGCGAACGCATCGTCCGCTTCGAGTGCGAAGGCGACTTGTTCTTGCATCTCGAACGTCTCGGCCACGTGCCGCTGCCTCCCTACATTCGGCGCGACGACACTGTCACCGATCGTGACCGCTACCAGACCGTGTTCGCGCGCGACCGCGGTTCGGTAGCCGCGCCCACGGCCGGGTTGCACTTCACTCCGGAGATCCTGGCGGCGTGTCCAAGCGTGGCGCGCGTGACGCTGCACGTCGGCCTCGGAACCTTTCAGCCTCTGCACACCGACAACCTCGATGAGGTGAAGCTGCACTCGGAGTGGTATCGCATCGAAGAAGCCGAAGCTGCCAAGATGCGCGCGGCGCAGCGGCTGGTGTGCGTCGGCACCACATCGGTTCGTACGCTCGAGAGTGCAGGTCCGCGGGCCAGCCAGGGCGAAACCAGTATCTTCATCCGGCCGGGATTCCAGTTCCGCTGGACCGGTGCGATGCTGACGAATTTCCATCTCCCCAAATCGAGTCTGTTCGTTCTTGTCTGCGCCTTCGGTGGCGCCGATCTGATGCAGGCCGCGTATCATCACGCAATCGCCGAAGGCTATCGTTTTTACTCCTACGGCGATTGCATGTTGATCTTGTAGCGTGACGCTATTGAGAGGTACGCTGAAATCGAGATGTACGTTCCAGCCGCAGTGACGCAGCAGTCGAAAATCGAGTCCGCCATCGACGAACTCGAGCGCGCCCTTGCGCCGAACGTGGTGCGCATCCGTTACGAGATTGCCAAAGACTGGAGCGACCAGTGGGCAATCTTCTTCCGCATCGTGCTTTCCGACGATGCCGCCAAATTTCGGATCCGGGACTTGCGACGCCAGGTAGTCGAGGGGCTGGCTCGAAGTCTGGACTTCACCGCAATGGGAGTTCTTGCTTATCACAATTTCAGGAGCGCTTCTGAGCAGGCCGCCCTTCAGGAACCGGCTTGGGCCTGACAGATGTTGGCTGACGACCTGCTCGAAGACGCCCGGCACCTTGCTGCGAAGGGCGATGCCGAACAGCGAACGTCTTGTCGACGCCGCGCGATCTCGACTGCATACTACGCTCTGTTCCACCTCCTGATTGAAGACTTTGTTGCACAGTGGCCGTTGGCGGATCAGCGTGCACGCCTCGCGCGGATGTTCGATCACCGAAAAATGCGCGACGCGGGATTGGAGCCGGCGGACAGAACGCGCCCTACCCAGACGGAAGCCGCGATCGAAAGCGTCAGGACCGCCTTCCGCCAACTTCAGGCTGATAGACATCGGGCGGACTACGATCTCTCGTGGAACATCGTTTCGACAGACGTCGCTGATGCGATCGCACTCGCCGAGGACGCTTTTTCGAAATGGCGCTCCGTCAAGACCGAGAACGTGGCCCGCCACTATCTGCTGTCGATGTTTGGGGCAAACCGCTAGCTGACGCGGATTACATATCCATGTAAGGCATCGGCGGCACGATCCCGTTCAACCGCGCATACATGGTCAAAACGCCGCGGTGGTGGGCTGTGTGATCCACGAGCGCCGAGATGATCGCCATGCGCGGAGCTCCTCCCATGATCGGGCCCGCTGGCAGCGGTGTCATCAGTTCGGCATCGGACTTGGCGCCCAGCGTCGATGAGGCCGACGCGATCGCCTTCTCGTACCAAGCTCGCGCGGCTGCAAGCGACGTAACGGCGAAGACAGACTTCATCATCGCGTCGAAGTCCATACCGAAGCCTTCCGGCCGAAAGGCGCCTTCCATGAACCAATCGACGGTTTGGGCGACGTGAGCCACTTGTTGGGCCGTGGTCATCAGACCGTCGGCCGGGGCATAGCCAGAGAGAGCTTCCGTGAGGTTTCGGGTTGAGCGGTTGAAAAATTCGCGGCTCGAGGCGAGTTCCGCCAGACATTGTTGGGCAAGGGACATGGTTGGGTTTCCTTTCGGATCTCCATGTTCGCCTTTTATTCGCCACGTGTCAAGAGTCAATCGAACTTCGCTCGAGATTTTTCAGGCTGAGCAGCCACTTCTATTACGAATGGACCGCGCGCTGCTCATCTGCCAAAACGCCCGCCCTGCGGCCGAGGTGTTCTTCTCCGACGAAGACCGCCGCGCCTTCCTCGGGATCTTGCGGGAGGCGGCTCCGCGCGAAATGGTCCCCGTGGCGGGCTACTGTTTGCTGCGCGCCGAAGCGCGGCTCCTGGTGCATGAAGACGACGCTGCCGCGGTGGCGCGAATGCTCGCGTTTGTCCGCGCGAATCACACCGAGTGGCTGCGCACGCGCAAGTTGGCGGCGTCGGTCCCGTGGCGCGGTAGCTTCTTTCAGCAGCCGCTTTCGGGCGACGAAGTCTGGTGGACCTTGCGCGACATGGAGCTGGCGCCGGTCCGCGAGCGGATCGTGGACCGCGCTGAGACCTGGGCTTGGTCCAGCGCACGAGATCACTTGGGCCTGCGCGCGGGCAACTCGCTTCTCCGGATGACCGAGTGGAGAGAGCGATTCACGCCCGCGCAGTGGGCCTTGGTGTTGGAGCAGCCGCGGCGAGAGCGTGCCAAATCCGCTCGCGTCGCGGCTGCCGCTGCAGCGCCGTTGTTCGAGTAACGCTAGCGCTTGCGCAACCAGACGTAGCAGTGGTTGCCCAAACGCCCCACATCCCGGCGGCCGAAGAAAATCAGATCCAAATAGCGCAGCGGGAACAACAGCCACCCCGCCACGCCGTGGACCATCACACGCCACCATCGCCACGGCAGCAGCATTTTCCAATACTCGATCGTAAACACGAGCAGCGTCGCCGTGGGACCCGTACGCCAACCCTTGGCCACCACCTCGAGATCGCCGGCCAGTTGCTCGAGCCCGTCGAGCGAGAAGCGCCGATAATCAGCCGGGTACTCGTGGAACGGGTGGCAGAATGGCGTCACCAGATGCGCGTATCCGCCCGGAGCAAGCACACGCTGGATCTCGCTCATCACCAGGGCCGGATTTACTACATGTTCGAGCACCGCGTCGCATTCCACACGCTGGAACAGGTCCGCGGGGAAGGGAAGCCGGTGCGCGTCGGCCACCACATCCACTCCCGGCACCGCCAGAATATCGAGATTGACGTAGCCATCCACGCGCCGGTCCGCGCCGCCGATGTAGAGATTCCACCGTCCCAGCGGAGCATCGATCATCTCGCGCGGATTGTGGATCAGTGGCGCTGGCGGCGCGAGCCAACGCCTCAGCCGGCTGCCGCGCTGCGCGTAGGCGCGCTCCATTGACTGCAAGCTCATTTGTCTTTGGCGATGGCCGCGTAGGCGGCATTCACCGCGCGCAGGTAGTCATCGGGCGCCAGCAGTATCTGCAAGCCGCGCTGACCGCCGGAGATCGAAATCACGTCCCACAGTTGCGCGGTCTCGTCCACCCACACCGGATAGTCTTTCTTGCACGCCAGCGCCGTGACGCCTCCGCGGATGTATCCGGTGAGGTTCTGCACCTCGGCCAGCGGCACGGTGTCCACCTTGCGGTCGCCCGTGGCCTGTGCGAGCGCCTTGAGGTCCAGCAGCGAGTTGCCGGGGATCACCGCAAGGCACACTCCATTACGATCGCCGCGCGCCACCAGAGTCTTGAACACCTGCTCCGGCGGCATGCCTACCTTGGCGGCCACCGTTTCGGCGGCAAGGTCATTCGGATCCACTTCGTACTCGCGCAGTTCGTAGTGGATTCCGAGCTTATCGAGTTGGCGAATCGCGTTGGTCTTCATGCTACTCGGCTGTCACCCGGACAAGCGCGTCTGCCATTTCTTTGGGGCGAAAGCCGAACGGCCCAGGAGCGCTCTTGTATGCAACGCGGCCGTATTTGTCCACCACGTAGAGCCGGTCGGGCCAGCCTGTGTACGCGCGCTCGGTCGCGTTGTCCATGGTGTCGACCAATGCCGGAAGGTCGATCTTCAGGTTCCGCACACACGAGTTCGCCAACGCTTCACGCTCGGGGCCGGTCTTCGGCTCGGCGAATACGACACCTTGTTTCTCGTTCACCGCCATCTGCCACACGTCGCTCGAGTGCGCCTCCTGGATGTACACGATGAAGAACGCCGCCTTTTCTTTGTAGCGCTGGTAGAGTTGGTTCAAGACGGGAACCTCCCGCCGAAAGGGCGGTCAAGTGTAGCTGCCGAAAACCAGCACCACGGGCCGCGACCCGAGGAAAGAAGTGAGCTTGACGCGACCCGACTTGTCCAGCCGCTCGAGGTCGAAATCGGGAGCAGGGTCGCCGACGGCTACGCTCCCCTTGCGCGCGATCGTCCAAAGCGTCTGAAACGGCAGCGCCATGCCCATCACCGGACCAGGGATCTTGGCGGCGATGGCGGCGAACTTTTCCGGCGGCTGCAACATGGCCACGAAGAGCGCGACCGCAGCTACGATCCAGCCCACAATGGCCAAGTAGAGTGCGCGAAAAGCGAATCGCAACACGTGGACCATCAGGCGCTTGCGGGAGCCTTTCTCATGTCGAACTTCAGGCGCGAGATTTCGCCGCCCACCACCTCAATGCGCTTCAGGTCGCGTGTGCCGACGCCGTGCTGCTCAGCCAGGCGCAGCGTCGAGTCGCACTTCTCAAACGGCGCGATACCGCGATCCGCCATAGGGTCGAAGCCCATCAGCGCAGTTCCGACGGCGTCTACGTTCACGGGGTTCGTTCCCACAATGAGCACCCCTGGGCTCACACGCGCGAGCCGGTTGCGAATCCAGGGACCCTCGCCTCCGGACATGCTTTCGATGCCGTCGACGATGGCGAGGTCGATCGGCCGCGCGGCCACCAGGTCAGCGACCACGCGTGGCACGCGGTAGCCGCCTTCGCGAGGTGTGGTGGGGTCGTTTTCGGCGGGCGAACTCGCCGCTGGTTGGCGATGTCCGGCATGGAATGGTCCACGGCCGCCGCGCGGAACGAGCGAAGGTTCGTCTTTCGGCGCGCCTTCGCCGTAGATCGTACACGGCGTGATGCCGAAACAATTCTTCATCGAAATGGTCACGCCAGTGGTGGCATGCTCTTTGAGCTTGGCGATGGAGACGAACACGTCGCAGTCGCGATAGGAGTGGTTGAGATCGAAGGCGCGGAACATGTGCCCGCCCCCCGGCACAGCAAAACGCGAATATGTTTTCGCGTTGCCGAGGTAGTTGGTGTTCTCCATCTCCACGCGCGGAGCGGCGCCCAGCAGATCAGAGGGTTCCCAGCCGCCTTCCAGCATGTATTGTTCGAGCGGATCGGCCGTGTTCCATGGGCTTTCGAGCAGACGGATGCGGCGAGCTCCGGCGCGGCCCATGAGATTGCACACCGTCCCAATCACGGCGGGGTGCGTCCAGTGTGCGAGCTCAGCGGGCGCGTGACCCAGGCGGTACGAGGGTGCGCCAGTCAGGTTGATCTTGATGGCCACGGTCTTGTTGCGCACGATGCGCCCCAGTCCGCCGATCTGGTCGAACATCTTCCTGAGCGTGGGCTCGAGCTCGGAGCCGTATGTCCGGCAAGGAGAAATGGCCACACGCGTTGCGGGAGCTGGTTTGGCGGCGGCAGCCAGAGTCGCCGATGCTAGAAAACTTCTGCGAGAGATACTCATATCAAGCCTCCAATTCCACGGCTGCGTAAACGCCGAAGTCCGGTAGCGGGATCTCGACGCCGTAGCGAACCGGTATGGGTTTCATTTCAAGCGAAGCGCCGCCCGTGAAGGTATGGATCTTCGCCGAGCGCCACTTGATCTTGGTGGATACGGTGATCGGGTCCGTTCCATCGGCGTAGTTGATGAGATGGATCACGCCACGCTTCGAACCCGAATCCGTAAAGTAGTGCATGTTGATGCTGCCGCCGTTGTAGAGCCGGATGAGATCGCGCTCGCGGCCGATCTTCAAGTGCACGTCTTGTACGAGCCGATAAGGATCGTCGTAGCGGTCTGCCGAGATCACGTTCGCCCCGCTCGCCTTCACCCCTACGGTAACCAGCGCAGCGAAATCACCGGCTTCAGCAGGCGATGCGATCCGCACGCTCAGTCCCCGGCGAGCTGACAGATTCAGGAATTCCCCGGCGAGAAACTTCTTCGGTCCATTGAAGTCCGCCGCCAAGCCAACCCACGCGACGGGCTTCCACCCGCGCCATTGGCGATGCGACGCGAAGAACGCGGCTGCTTTTGCGAGAACCGGAATATCCGCAGGCGTGCCCGGCACAGCGATCCAGTGCGCACCGTAGCCTTCGGCTTCGGCCAAGGCCCGCACGCGTTGCTTCGCAGTTACGACGTCGCCTTCTGGCGGCGCATGATCGAGCCAGACAGGGACCCCGGGCTTGGCCGCACGCGCGATCTCGATCCGCCATCCGTTCGCGTCAACCCACGGTCTCCCGGTGGGGCCGGCGCCGGCAGCACCGCCATCGCGCGCAGAGCGGACCCTTGGCCACGCACCTTTCACCACTTGCACCTCGCGCGGTGCTTGTGTCAAAACTCTGAGTCCATCGCGAACGGGAGCACCCGCTTGCGTGCCTTGCACCAGCACACAATTGAACGGAGTGGAGTCGAGCAGCTTCCAGTCGTCCCATCCGTCTGGCCATCGCAGCGGGAGCAGTTCGGCACTCATCGGCTGCTCCTATTTGAACACACGCGATCCGGAGATTCATGCTGTACTGGTATGGATGCTTCGTTTGCTTGCCTGTTGCATTGCGGGTATCGTGTCGTTGCGTGCGCAGGTGTTCGAGATCGGGATGCACGGCGGCGTTAGCCGGCTTTCTAGCCGCGACATCGGCACGCTCACGGTGGACGGAACCGATCGGGTAACGCTGAGTGATGGATTCCGTTTCGGGTTCCGCCTAACCCTGAACAACTGGGCGTACTTCGGGCATGAAATGGGCTACGGCTACAACCGAACCCAGTTTGAGTACGGCTCGCCGAAGCAGCAGATTGGCACGGCGATCCACCAAGGCATCTACAACTTTCTCGTCTACGCGACCCCAGAAGGCAAGCGCGTGCGTCCGTTCGCCACCGGAGGAGGCCAGTTCAGCAACTTCATCTTCCCAGGCGGATCCGTGCAGTACGGTGGCGGATCGAACAAGTTCGGCTTCAATGTGGGCGGTGGCGTCAAGGTGCGCGTCAGCGAGAAGTTCTTGATCCGGCTCGACGGGCGCCAATACTGGAGCGGCAAGCCATTTGATTTGCCAAACCAGTCAGGAATGATCAAACTACTGGAGATCTCAGCCGGCTTCTCGTTCGTGATGTGAGCTGGCGCACTTAGCGATGACACTCAATGACCTGCGCCGAGCCGCGATCAAGCGGCAGATGCGATTTCACTTCAAACTCTCGAACTCGATGACGTGCGTAGTCGACGAGCGTGGCGTCGCCCGGATCCCGGGCTCGAACGGGCCTCTAGACGTCAATCTCGAGCAAGAACTCGCCGCCGCCGCTACTTTCGGCCGCCAGGAGGCAAGAAGTACATCTGTCCTACAGTGCTCGAGGCACGAATTGGCCGCCTTGCTCGGTCCTGCCGGTTCTGGTACGGAGGCGGAACTCGAGGAGTAGCAGTTTGCATGTGCACCGGGTGCTAAGTCACGTGTTTGGTGTACAATAGGTCTGACCGAATCCAGGGCGAAAGGAAACCGAAAACAACATGGAAAAGGTAGCCCAGAACATTCAAGAAGCGTTCCTGAACAGTGCCCGTAAGGAACGGATCTTCCTGACCATCTACTTGATGAGTGGAGTCAAGCTTTCCGGCCGTATCAAGAGCTTTGACAAGTATTCGGTGATCTTGGAATCCAACAATCAGGAACAGTTGATTTTCAAGCATGCCATCTCGACTGTAGTAGTGGCCAGGCCGACCCACGCGGGCGGTCCAATGCATTCGGCGGCGGGGGCGGGAGCGGGCGGCGGCTCGCATACACCCGGAGTCCCGGTGCCGGAACACGGCGAGTCGTAGGAGTTTGATTGTCGCGTAGTCCGATTTCGACCCAGCAGGCAAGCGCTGGCGAAGCAGCGATCCTGGTCGGGTTAGACGTGAAGCGTGTGCGTGGAGCCGCACAAGCGCCGGGAGTCGAATTCGACGCCGCGGAATCGCTCGATGAGTTGCGAGTGCTCGCCGAGAGTGCGGGTGCTCGTGTCATCTCGCAAACGCTCCAGGCGCGCGATACTCCGGAAGCTGCCACGCTCGTAGGAAGTGGCAAGGTAGAGTCTCTAGCCGAAGAGGCGAAAGCGTTCGAAGCCGACTTGGTGGTGTTCGATCGCGACCTCAGCCCCACCCAACTGCGAAATCTCGAGAAGGCACTGCCGTGCAAGGTGATTGATCGCACGCAGCTCATCCTCGACATCTTCGCGCGCCGTGCGCGGACACGAGAAGGCCAGCTACAAGTGGAACTGGCGCAGCTCAACTACCTGCTGCCCAGGCTCACGGGGCGTGGCGCGGCGATGTCGCGTCTTGGCGGCGGGATCGGCACGCGCGGCCCTGGCGAAACCAAGCTCGAGACGGATCGCCGCCGAATCAATCAGAAGATCCAGCGCATCCGCGAGCAGCTCGAGTCGGTGCGTTCGCATCGTTCCGTGCAGCGCAGGCAGCGCCAAGCCGTGCCGTTGTCCACCGTCGCACTGGCTGGCTACACCAACGCCGGCAAGTCGACCCTGTTCAACCGTCTGACAGGCGCGGGAGTTCTTGCGGATGCGAAGATGTTCGCCACGCTCGATCCCACCGTGCGCCAACTCGCTCTGCCCAGCGGACGCCGGGCTCTGGCTTCTGACACGGTCGGATTCATCCGCAACCTTCCCACCACATTGGTGCAAGCCTTTCGCGCAACGCTCGAAGAAGTGACTGAGGCGGCACTGGTGTTGCATGCGGTGGACTTCTCTTCGCCCCACGCCGCCGAGCACACCGCGCACGTGATGAATGTGCTGCGCGAGATCGGCGCCGGTGACACGCCACAGTTGCTCGTGTTCACGAAGAAGGATCTGCTCGAGCCTGAGTTTGACGCCGAAGCCGCGGGTCGCCGGCTGCTGTTCGACATAGGCCACGCGTCAGCGGATGTACCGGCGGTGGCCGTTTCCGCCAAGAGCGGCGATGGGCTCTCGTTGTTGCTCGAACGCATCGAAGCCATGCTTCCCGCCGACCCCATGCGCCGCGTGGAACTGCACTTTCCCGCATCGGAAGGAGCGGCGATCCATCTGGTTCACGAGTACGGCCGCGTGTTGCGCGAGGAGTGGCGCGATGAGACGCGAGTGGTCGAAGCCGAGATTCCGGAGCCGCTGCTGCGGCAGCTGGCGGCGTTCGTCCACGATTCCGAAGTGACGGCGGGATAGTCCGCGCTACTGGGCCGGCGCGTCATCTCTCACGAGGATGAGGATCGCGGCCATGGCGAGCAAGGGAATGAGGCTCGCGCCGATCAGGATCGGCTCAAAGGAGTACTTGTCGGAGACTGCTCCCGTGAGGTAGGTGGCGGCGATGGTCCCCAGGCCCGCGGCCGTTCCGCCCATTCCGCTGACCGACGCGACCGATCCGGTGGGATACAAGTCCGCTGGCAGGTTCAGAACCATGGTGGAGAACGCCGCGTACGCGAACGTCGATGCGGCAAAACACGCAACGATCCAGGCGAGCGATTGGAACCAGATCACCGGGATGAGCAACGTCATGCCGATCCCTGACAGCACCACCACGAACTTGCGCGCAGCCGCCACGTTCCAGCCGCGCCCAATGAGCCAGCTCGAGAATCCGCCACCCGCGAAGTTCCCGATGTCGGCGGCGAGAAACGGCGCCCAGAAGGCGAGCAGGCTGTCTTCCAGGCGATATCCCTTGGAGACGAGATAGATCGCGAACCAATCGGTAATGAAGAACCACACCGGATCCGTCAGCGCCTTGCCAATGATGATGCCCCACGTCTTGGGCATCGCCAGGAGTTTGGAGTAGGGCAGACTACTCGCGGGGCCCGTGGAGCCCGTGTCGGCGCGCTCGCGGAGGATGTAGTCACGCTCGCGTTGCGAAAGCCGGGGATGCGACTCCGGCACGTGGTAGAGCCATCGCCAAAGCAGTAGCCACGCAAGACCGAGCGACCCAGTGAAGATGAACACGGGCCGCCAGTCTCCGAACCAGTGAAACGCAGCGAGTGCGAGTGCCGGAGCGATGGCTCCACCGAGCGCCGACCCGCTATCGAACAGCGCCACGGCCCATCCGCTCTCGCGCTTGGGGAACCACTCGGCCACGGCTTTCGTTGCTCCCGGCCAGTTGGCTGCCTCGCCGGCGCCTAGCAGAAATCGGAACAGGCAAAAGCTCTTCATGCCGCTGGCGAGCGAGGTGAGCATCGCCGCCGCCGAGTAGAAGAGCACCGTGATCGAAAGCCCGCGACGCGTTCCCACGCGATCGAGAAGTCGGCCGCAGACAGTTTGCCCGATCGAGTACGCCGCGCGAAAGGCGATCACCAACCACGCGAAGTCAGAGTTCGACCACTGATACTCGGTCTTGATGTAAGGCGCCAGCACGCTCAGCGTCTGCCGGTCAATGTAGTTGATGACCGTCGAGAGGAAGAGCAGTCCCCCGATGTACCAGCGCAGGCCGCGGATCACTTCTTACCGAGCCGTTCGGCGATCGCCGGATGACCAGGCGCGGCGCGGAGCGTGACGCTACAAGAGCCCATGTTTTTGTAGAACTCCTTTGGGAATGTCGAACCCCATGCCGATACCCTCCGGAGGCCGATAGAAGCCCTTCTCGAAGGGCGCGGTGAGAATCTGCATCATCTCATTGCCGGGCTCGCCGGTGCCGAAACTCTCGGCCAGCGGGCAGTTCGTACCAGTAGCGATGAGTTGCATCGCGAAGACGCTGCCGCCCCGGTGCGGGATCACGGGCACGTGATGCGATGCGGCCAGAGGCAGGATGCGCTTGCCCGTGGTCAGCCCGCCGGACCAGGTGAGATCCGGTTGCAGGAAGTGCGCCGCTTGCTGGCGCAGCAATTGGTCGAAGCCGAAGTGCGTGTATTCGTGCTCTCCGCTGGCGATGCGCGTGCCCTTCACCTCGCGGCAGAGCTTCGCGTAGCCAGGAATGTCATCGGGCAGGATCGGCTCTTCAATGAAGTGGAGGTTCACGCCGGCGTCCGCGAGGCGCTGCGCGACGTCGAGCGTGAACGGCACGTTCCATCGGCAGAGCACGTCGATCATCAGAAGCGCATCGGGACCGACGGTGTTCCTCGCCGCCTTCAGTGTCTCCACGATCTTCGCGCGATCGGCGTCGTCCGGACCGAGCTCCATCGGAAGCTTGAACGCCGTGAAGCCGAGCTTCATTCCGAGTTCGAGATTCTTGCCGGTGAAATAGGCGCGCGTCTTCTCCTGCGCCGCGCCGCCCAGCAGTCGCCACACCGGGAGATTCGCGTGCTTGCCCGCGATGTCCCACAGCGCGAGGTCAATGCCGCTCAGCGCCTGAATGGCGACTCCCTTCCGCCCGTAGAAAGAAGTGGAGGCGAAGATCTGGTCCCAGAGCAACTCGACATTGAGGGCGTTCGCGTCGAGGAGCAGGTCTTTGAGGTGGTTCTCGACGATGTAGCAGGCCGCGCCGCCTCCGCCGCCCATCCCATAGCCAGTGATGCCCTGATCGGTCTGGATCTGCACCAGGATCGCACCGGCCAATTGCGAGAACGGACCGAACCAGCGCATCCGCGCCGGGTCGTGATCGGAGGAGAA